>NZ_JAKZAK010000015.1 GCF_023156385.1 Marinobacter xestospongiae | reverse complement strand
AATCGCCGTGGTACGTGATCCGTATGCCCGGTGATGTGGGAGGAGGGGCATCGTGAGGTGCCTCCCTATCCCGATTATGTGTCATATAGTCACTTTTCTAATATTTTGGCTGCAGAACGGTGAAAGCGCCAAAGATTCTCAATTTGGAGGTAAATTTTGGTGAACAGTACATCAAGTAAGGTTAAAGGCCATTGTCGTTGTGGGCAGGTAGGATTTGAGGTTAGCGCTAAGCCGATGATCACAATGGCTTGTCATTGCACTGGATGTCAGAAAATGACGTCAAGCGCGTTTAGTTTGAGTTCGTTATTTCCGAACGCGGCATTTTCAATTGTATCTGGCGAGCCTGTTATTGGTGGACTACATGGAAGCACTCGCCACTATTTCTGTAAGCATTGTATGAGCTGGCTTTTCACTCGTCCCGAAGGCATGGATGATTTTGTAAATGTTCGCTCAACTATGCTTGAGGATTCTCGAACCTACAAACCGTTTATTGAAACTTACACGGATGAAAAACTAGATTGGGCTACCACTGGCGCAGCACATAGTTTTTGTAAGTTTCCTCCGCAGGACGAATTCCCCGAGTTGCTCCAAGAATATGCGGATAAACAAGGATAAACCTAACAGCGATGAGTACACTGCAGCACATAACAATCAGCTGCAGCGGAGCAATTTATGTTGCGCTTCAATTGCCAAATGTGCATTAACTCCCAGCGAGCCAGGTAGCTAGCTATTTTTATTTACTTTGGTCTCAATCATCATTTGTGTAGTAACTAGCCTTATTCTATTTTTTGGCAAGCATAAAACCATTGATGTGTAATTGATTGCTGCACATGCTTTAGTGGCAATCTTTATCTATACATGGTCTTTAGTGCTAGCTATTGCATTGCCATTAACCTATTTCGGTAAGTTGCAAAAAAATGCATAACAAGTGGGGGAAGTCCATCGGTACTACGCTGCGCTGCCGTACCGGCAGCTTACCCAGGGCGTTAAATGCCAGTGACAGCAAGATCCAGGGCCCCAACAATCTGCTCCCTAAAATGGGAGAGGGAACCAACAGGGTTTTTGAGATGCTTTTCTGGTATGGAGGAGATTTGCGGGGTTAACAGCAGCAGCTCCTGATCGGCAAAGCTGATTTCCGGTGTGAGTCCTTGCATGGCTTTGCCTCCAAAGGCAGAACGTTTGCCCAAAGGAATAACGATTCGAGTTGCCAGATCGCTCAGGAGGCTGTTCTGAATATCGACAAGGTAAGGGTAGTGCGCTTTGCTGGTTTTGCTTGGGTTGGGGTACACATCGAACTGTGCCATTAAAACTCCCTGAATTCGTCGCCAAAGCACCCATGTTGTTCGACAAAATCGTTGTAACTTTTTATGGCAGTACGATTTTCCTCAATCCATTGTGCTGCTTCGCGTTTCGCAAGTTCTTCTTTCAGAGCTCGCTCCAGGGTGGCGGACAAGTTAATGTTCAATTCTCGGGTCTTACGCAGCAGATCGCTATTGATTGAGAGGTTCGCGGCTTTTTTGGGCGCGGCTAAATCATAGAGTTCGGCCATGGGGATCTCCAGGTAGCTTTTCCATCCACAACTTGAGTCTATGCGCATGGTAATGCGCATGCAAACATTTGACCAATGGCTGTTGTCGGACGCGCCTACGCTGGCGCTCCGGGCACGCCGCAAAGCCAGGGCGTTATGTTTCTCGCAGCGCCGGTTCGAGTCCTAAGTGGTCAACAAATGGAACGAAATCCCGATCCAGAAAGAGCAGCGGGAGGTTGTTCTCTATGCAGAACGTCGCGATGATGGTGGCGGCGGTTTTTCGGATCGTGATTCCTTTTTTGCGGAGCGCCCGATAGGTGTCGGCGTACTTTCCAGCCATCTCTTTACCAAACATTTCGTACTGATCCAGAGCGAGCAGGCTTTGTTTGGTCTGACGGTATTGTTTGTCGTCGCGGATTCCTTGAAGGATCTCCAGAAATATGAGGTCGCCGATAGCGGCAGACCCTCGGGCGATGGAGGTATCAAGCTGATCAGTGTGCGGGTTTTCGGCCCCCTTGAAGTAGTCGATCCAGATGCTGGTATCCACCAGTATCATCTGGCACTCCGCATTTCATCGAAAACATAACAATCGGTTGCACAGTGACCGATTCTCCGCCGCTTCGTGGCTCCAAACCGGCCCATTACGCCGGCGTTAAATCAGTAGTGATGCCGGAGCTGGGCGATTAGTAAAGCGTCATCCGTGACTTTGTAAACTATTCGGTGTTCTTCGTTGATCCGACGAGACCAGTATCCGGCGAGGCTGTGTTTGAGGGGCTCTGGTTTGCCAACACCTTCGAACGGCTCTCGCTTGGTCTCCTTGATCAGCTTGTTGATTCGGTTAAGAATCTTTTTGTCGGTTTTTTGCCAGTACAGATAGTCTTCCCAGGCGTTCTCAGAGAAGACGAGTTTCATTCAAGAAGATCCTTTTCTCGACCACCGCCTTGCTCCAGCTCGGCAACGGACTCCAGCAAACGGCGGGCGTTTTTTGGCGCGCGCAGGAGGTATGCCGTTTCTTGCAGCGCCTCGTAGTCCTCCAGGGACATCATCACCACGGACTGCGATTTGCTCCGGGTGATGATCACTGGGGAATGGTCTTCACAGACCTGCTCCATGGTTTTCGCCAGATTGGTTCTGGCGGCTGTATAACTAATGGCATCCATAAGGCTGCTCCTGTACAGGATGTTGACCATGCTCAGGATACCGTACGTCAAAGGACTTAACAATCGTCTGCACAGCGACCGATTTTCCGCCGCTCCGCGACTTCAAACCGGCGCGTGAGCCGGGTTAGGGCTGGTCGTAGTGCCTTCCAATGGCGAGAACGTACTTCCACGCTACTCTGTAATAAACCGTTCTTAGGCCTGCTTCATGGTGTCGGTGTACGGCGGCCAGCCGAGGGGCTTGCCGGCCAACAGGTGAAGGTGCAGGTGGAATACGGTCTGGCCGGCGCTCTCTCCGCAGTTCATCACTACCCGATAGCCGTCCTCGGCAAAGCCCATCTCGGCGGCGAGCTTGGCGGCCACCAGATAGAGGTGCCCGAGCAGTTCTCGATCCGCTTCCTGGATATCGTTGATGGTGGCGATGCGCCGCCGGGGGATGATCAGCAGGTGTACCGGAGCCTGGGGGTTGATGTCCCGGAACGCCAGGCTGAGATCGTCCTCATAGACGATGTCGGCGGGAATCTCCCGGTTGATGATCTTGTCGAAAATGGTTTCTGACATCGGGGCGGCTCCTTGCGGATAGCGGTGATGGGTTGGGTGCTTAGGCTCAGTGGGAACTGAGCCCGGGCAAGCGGTTGATCAGCAGTTGCAGGGCCGGTGGCCACTGTTCCTCAATGCCCATGGCATAGCGTGCCACCCGGTTGCGGGCAAAGGGCATGGCCTGGGCCAGGCCGAGGCCGAGGTTACGGGCCAGGTGCAGTGGCGGCAGGCGGTTGCTGAACAGATGGTAGAACAGGTCCATTGCCAGCATCATGCGGCGGTTGGCCGGGCGGCGCTGGTGTTCGTACTGGGCGAGGGTGGCGGCATTGGCCAGATCGGTGCCGCTGCGACGGCATTCCCGCAGCAGCGCCTGCAGGCACTGGGCGTCCTGGAACCCCAGGTTGACACCCTGACCCGCCAGCGGGTTGATGGTGTGGGCGGCATCGCCTACCAGTACCACCCGGTCCCGGACGTAGTGTTTGGCGTGCTGGCGGGCAATGGGAAAGCTGGCCCGGCCGTCGAGGTGGGTCAGGGGAGGCAGGTTGTCAGGGAACGCCTGCTGAACTTCTTGCAGCAGTTCTTCCGGCGTCAACTGCTTGAGCCGGGCCAGGGTGTCCGGGTGGTCGTACCACACCAGCGAGGCCCAGCTCTCGCCAGGGTACTGGTCGCCGGCGCTGTGCAAAGGCAGGAAGGCCCGGGGACCGGTGGGGTAGAACCCCTGCCAGGTGATGTCTTCAACCCCACCGCGGTAGCGCACCGACAGCACCATGGCCTGCTGGCCATACTGGTCACGCTCGGTGCCGATGCCGGCCAGACTCCGGATCGGCGACTGGGCGCCGTCGGCTCCCACCACCAGTTGGCCGGCCAGTTGGCGGCCGTCGGCCAGTTCCACCCGGGCGCCGTCAGGCCCGGAACTGAGGCCGGTGACGGCCTGACCGGTCAGCAGGGTCACGCTGTCCTGCTGTTCGGCGCACTGCCACAGGGCGCTCTGGGTGATGCGGTTCTCGACAATGTGGCCCAGGTGACTGGTGCTGAGATCCTGGGCATCGAAGGTGGTGCGTGCCAGCGGCCGCGGCAGCAGTGTCGACAGTGGGTGCGGGGACTGGTCCCACACCGCCAGGCGACGATAGGGCGTCAGCCGCATGGCGGCCATCAGCGGCCAGGTGCCCAGCTGCCGCAGGTAACGTTCGCTGCCGGCGCTGAGGGCGGAGACCCGCAGGTCCGGTGCCTGTGAGGAATCAAAGGGGGAGGGCGTGTCCCGGTCCACCAGGGCCACGGAAAGACCGCTCTGGCCAAGGCCGGTGGCAAGGGCGGCGCCCACCATCCCGGCGCCCACCACCACAATGTCGTACGCGCTTGTCATAGGGTGTCCTGTCTGGAGTGTGTCCAGCGGCCGGTGCAACCGCGCCCCGGCCGGAAAACCCTAGTTTACGCGCTGGCAGCGGTCGCACAAGCGCGGCCACTGCAACACCTCGCTCAATAGCCCAGCACGTCCGAGGTCATAATCTCGTCCAGTGCCATCTTGCGGGGTTTCTGGCCCTTCTTCAGCCAGGCTGGCTTGGGGGCCCCGGGCTTGGTGAAGCCCTGGTTGATCACCACCGGGTGCACCAGTGCCAGGAAGTCGGCGGTTTTCATGTGAATGGATTCGGTGTGGGTGCCGGCCGCAAACGCCAGTTCCGGTTGTTCGGTAAGGGCCTCGGCACAGTACACCGACATGTCGAACAGGTTGCCGAACGGTGGCATGGCGCCGACCTCGCAGTCCGGGAAGCGGTCCTGAAAGGCCTGCTCATCGGCCAGGTCGACAAAGTCGGTATCGAGAATGTTGCTGAGTCGTTGCCATTTCACCCGCCAGGTGGCGGGCATGACCAGCATCGCCATCTTGCCGTCCAGCTCGATGATCACGGTCTTGACCACCCGGTCGCCGGCGATCTTGACGTGATGGGCCAGCTGTTGGGCGGTGTACGCGGGGGGATGGGGCAGGCACATGTACTCCACGCCTGCCTGGTCTAGAAATTCTTTTAACTGCTGTACCGGCATCGTTACAACCTCCTACCAGCAATGACAGCTAGCCGATCAGCGCGCCAACCGGCGTGGCTGGAATCCGGTGCTCCAGACTCCTTACCCGACAGCTTAGCTGAGCCGTTCCGGAATGCGAGGGCATTTATGTGACGTTTTGCGAACAGCTGCACCAGGGTAGTGCGAGTCAGGAGGGTGGCCGGAACAGACTGTTCCGGCCGGGGTGAGGGGCCTCAGTCGGCCTTATACAAATGCACGTCGCGCTGTGGGAAAGGGATGGAGATTCCCTCGGCGTCGAAGGTCTTCTTGACGTTTTCCTGCATGTCGAAATAGAACGGCCAGTAGTTCTCGGCTTTCAGCCATACCCGCACGGTGAAATCCACCGAGCTCTCGCCCAGGCCGCCGACCACCACCATGGGTGCCGGATCGGTCATGGCGCGGTCGTCGTTCTCGATCAGCCGACGGATGATGCCCTTGGCTTTCTCGATGTCGTCACCGTAGCCGATGCCGAAGCTCATATCGCAGCGGCGGGTGTTGTAGGCGCTGTAATTGATCAGGCTGGCGTTGGACAGGTTGCCGTTGGGGATGATGATGCGGCGGTTGTCGAAGGTGTTGAGCACGGTGTAGAGAATCTGGATTTCCACCACGGTGCCCAGGTAGCCCTGGGCTTCGATCACGTCGCCTACCTTGAAGGGCTTGAAGATCAGAATCAGCACGCCGCCGGCAAAGTTTGCCAGGCTGCCTTGCAGCGCCAGGCCCACGGCCAGGCCGGCGGCACCCATGATGGCAACGAACGAGGTGGTGGCAATGCCCACCATTGAGGCGACCGAGATCAGCAGCAGGATCTTCAGGGTGATGCCGATCAGTCCACAGAGAAACTTGCTGAGGGTGGGGTCCTTGGCGGTCAGCCGGTTTTCCAGCATGTTCATCAGTCGCTTGATCAGCCACAGGCCGACGATCAGCGTCACCAGGGCCAGAACTACCTTGGGGGCATAGGCGACAATCATTGTCGTTGCCTGGTCGATCAGCCCAGAGGCAGCGCCGTTCGCTCCAAACAGGTCTTCCATTGGAAACTCCTTTGTTTCATTCGTGTTATGACCGCGCCTGGTCGGCAGTGATGCTCATAACCAGGAGGCTTGCGGATGTTTATAGCAGAGTATGCCTGCACTGGCGTACCCGAGCATGACAGTACGGTAGGGATTGCAGATCGATTACTGCCGACTCCACGCCACCAGCTCGTCCGGCGTTCCCCGTACCGCAATGCGGCCTTCCTTCTGGCTGAGCTGGTAGTCGTACATCGGGTCGTAGTAGTTCTCCAGCAGGTCCTGAATCCAGGCGTCGTGGCCGTCCAGGCCGGCTCCGGCCAGTTGCCGGGTGAGGGCGTCTTCCATGCTTTGCCGCAAGCGGCGGTGGCGCTCGCCGCCAAGGCGGCGGCGAATGCGGTCCAGTGCGCTGAGCAGGTAATCACTGAAGTTGAACCAGCCGGCTTCCTCGCCATCCCGTTCGCGGTAGCTGGCGAGCATGGTTTCAACGTAGTCCTCCCGAATGATGGCAACACGTTCGGCCATGGGCCGTTCGAGGATCATCAGGTCCGCCTGGGCCATGCGCTCGCGCAGCGTGTCCGGTAGCGCGCAACGGCCAATCAGCCGGCTTTCGTCTTCCAGGTAGATCGGCCCCTGGCGCAGGTGACAGGCTTTCAGCAGGGCGATCGCCACCGCGTTCTCGAAGTCAATCTGGCTGGGCTGGGGAGTGACCTGGCGGCCAAAGCTGGAGCCCCGGTGATTGGCCAGGCCTTCCAGATCCAGCGGGTTGGGCAGGTCCTGCAATACCCGGGTCTTGCCGGTGCCGGTACGGCCGCTGAGGATGCGCAGCGGAGCGTTGGCGGCCAGCTGCTCGAGGCTGTCGATGAGAAAACGACGCAGGGCCTTGTAGCCGCCAACCACCAGCGGGTAATCGATACCGGCGTCCTTCAGCCATTGCTGGGTCAGCTGGGAGCGCAGGCCGCCACGAAAACAGAACAGGTAACCGTCCGGGTGCTGGATCGCAAACCGTTTCCAGGCGGCGATGCGCTCCGCCTTGAGGTCGCCGGACACCAGTTGGTGGCCCAGCTCGATGGCACTGGCCTGGCCCTTTTCCTTATAGCGGATGCCGACACGGTGGCGTTCGTCGTCGTTCATCAGTGGCGCGTTGACGGCGCCGGGGAAGCTGCCCTTGGTGAACTCCACCGGGGCCCGGACATCCATCAGTGGCGTATCCGCAAGGAACAGGTTGAGGTAATCGTTGGTGTTGGCGCGGGCGCTCATGATGTTCGGGCTTCCTGACAGGGTGTGGGCTTGCCGGTCCTGGGCCGGCGCCGGTCTCGGCGCTGGCTGAGTGGTAAGGGACGCAGGGGCCAGTATAACGAACCCGTCGTCGGTTTCAGAGGTTCCCGGGGTGGCGTTGCCGGGTGTGCGGCTTACAATAGCGCGCTATCGATTCTGATGACCTGACCAGGAAGCCCGATGTCCTCCGATTCTCCAGCCTCTGCTTCTCCGGCCGCTGCACGACGGCTCGACCAGCATCTCCAGCAGACCCTGCCCCATGGCCGGGTGGCACAGACCCGGCCGGCGGGCTGTCCGGACCTCAACCTGTGGCTGTTTGATCCCCAGGTTCTGGAAGGGCCGCTCAGTCACGACGAGGCCCAGGCGGTGGTGGACGCGCCGGCCTACTGGTCGTTCTGCTGGGCCAGTGGCCAGGTGCTGGCGGCCTGGATTCTGCGTCACCCGGAGGCGGTGGCCGGCAAGCGGGTGCTGGATTTTGGCTGTGGCTCCGGCATTGTCGCCATTGCGGCGGCTCGGGCCGGGGCTCGCGATGTCATTGCCTGTGACCTTGATCCCGCCGCGCTGGATGCCGCCGAGGCCAACGCGCTCGCCAATGGCGTAACGGTGGCCCGGTGTGAGGATTTCTTCCGCCGTCCGGCAGGCATCGATGTGATCACCGCCGCCGACGTGCTCTACGACCCGGACAACCGGCCGCTGCTGGCCACGTTCCATGACGCCGCGCCCACGGTGTTGTTGGCCGACTCCCGGGTGCGGGATCTGGGTGATGACCGCTACCAGCTGAAGACGGTGGCGGAAGCCCGCACCTGGCCGGATCTCCACGAGTTCGAGGAGTTCAACCGGGTGCGGATCTACCGCTGCGATTCGGCATCGTCCGGAGCCGCTTCCTGAGCGCTATTCGCAGCTGGGGGTGAATGGACGGTAAGGCTCCAGTTCGCCGCTCTGGTAATTGACCTGCTGGTCATTGGCGATGGCCTCGCGCACCTGCCACTCACCGCCGGTTTTGCTTAGCAGATGGCTGCGGATCTCGCATTGGGTGTCATCGCCTGTTCGCATGCCCAGGGTGGTATGGCAACTGGCCCGGTCCCGATCCTTGGTCAGCCGGCAGGAAACCCTACTGGCGCGGACCTGGGGCATCTGTCCTTCGCGGTTCAGCTCGGTTTCCAGGTGGCGGGCCGCCGCCTGTTCTGCCAGCAGGCCGTCACGGGTTCGGTCGCTGAGATCGGACGCTGGCAGTGCCTGGTGAGCCTGGGGCAGCTGGCTGGTGTCCAGTTGCTGGCTGACCTGCCAGCCGTCGGCGTCCTTGCGGAGCAGGACTTTGAGGGTAGAGGCCTCGCCCTTGTCGTCGGTGACCTCAAAGCCGATGACTCCGCGTTTGGGATGGTCGTCGCCAAAGCTCTGCAGGGTGACGCCAAAGCGCTCGCCCAGTGCCATTGCCGGCGCACTTTGCGCCAGGTGCTGCTGGGCCAGGTAGTCAAGGGTGTCGAAACTGTCCCAGTGGCGGTCGATATTGCCGTCTTTCAGGGCAATGTCGAGGAAGGTGGCCAGGCCCTGACCAGATAGCTTGGTGCCGTGCTCGGGAACGCTGAGACTGAGGGTGTAGGGCAGACCGAGAGGCTGTGCCTCACCAAAGCTGAGTTGCAGCTGGTAGCCGGAGAGAACCATTTCGGTGTCGGGCAGGTTGGCATCCGGGGCCTTGTAACCGAGCCGGAGGTGGGGCGCAGGGGTGGTGTCGGCAGTGAGGGTTCTGCCGGCGAGGCTTTCGGACTCAAAGGTGACAATTTCCACCGCAAGGTCCGGGAAGAAGTCGGTGCCCTGACGGATTTCCAGGGTGCCGTCCCTGAGGATGGCCTGATCGGGCTGGAAAGGGTGCTGCCGGAGTGTACCGGAAACCGGGCTGGCGACCGTCGCTGGCGGGGTTGCCGATTTTTCCGGCACTGGCGAGCTCTGTTCTGGTGGACTCTGCTCTGGTGGTGCTGGCTCGCTGCAGCCGAGAGTAAGCAGGGTCAGGCTCAGGGCCAGGGCGGAACGTGGGCTCTTGGGCATGAGTCGTGGGTCCTGTAAGACAAGGGGCAGACTCACAGGATAGCAAAAGTGATGTTGCCAGTTGGGGGTGGCATCGGCCTTGCTGTCATTTTACTGTAAAGAATGAGCCCGCTAATACATGGTATAAGGGGGCTGGCCCTTATCCCGCAACTGGACCGCTATATGACTGAATTGCAACCTGAAATACGAAATACTGCGCGGGCGTTGATTGTGCGGCAGGAGCGCGTGCTGCTGTTGCGGAAGTTCAGCGAGGAGCGTGGCGAGTACTTTGCTCTGCCTGGTGGCGGCCAGGAGACCGGGGAGACCCTGGAGCAGACCATCGCCCGGGAGTGCCGGGAGGAAATCGGCACCGAGGTGGCACTGCGTGACCTGATCTGGGTCGCCGACTATTTCCGGTGCCGCTCCACCCAGCGCCACCTGATCGAAATGGTGTTTCTGTGCGAGGTGCCGGAGCACTACTCACCCCATAATGGCCACCATCCGGACAAGCACCAGCAGGAAGTGGTGTGGCTGCATCGGGATGAGCTGGCCAGCCATCGTCTGTCGGAACCCTATCTCGCCGATGCAGTGGCGGAGATTCTTCGCCCGGATTCGCCGTCCCCCGATTCCATGCCGACCTACCTGGGGGCTTTCCATGACGATCCGGTTACCTGAAGCGGTCCAGGAAAACCTGCGCTTTTTGATCGTCGAGGTCGATTCCCAGCTAGCCAATCTGCAGACCTACCTGTCTGGCCGTCCTACGGCCGCCATGGCCCGCCGAATCCTCGATCGGGCCGGCTATGCCTACAACCTGAAGCTGCGCATCCACAGTGTGTCGGTGGGCAAACTGGCCGGTCGCAAGAAGCGGCGCACCGCCAGCTACCTGACCCTGCGAGCGGCGGAAACCATCGCCACCGATCTCGACCGCCTGACCGAGCTGTGTCGTGAGTGCCTGCACCAGCTCGAACCCCTGGATTCCCTGGACGGACTGCAGACTGAGGTGCTGGTGGGGTTGCTGGAGACGGTCCGCACCGGGCTGTCGATGATTGAGCCGGCGGTGCAGGACAACGACACCAGCCAGGCCACCGCCCTGGGGCAACTGGATCGACAGCTGGAGCAGCGTTACCGTCAGCTCTACGACTGCCACGTTGCGGCGCTGCGGCAGCGGGATGACACCGAGGTGCGGGTACGGGCGCTGCTGCTGGCGGAAAACTTCCGCCACATGGGGCGGGCGCTGTTGCGGATCAGCGAGGCCATCATCTCCGCCAATCTGGGCCAGCAGGTGAGCTTCGAACGCTACCACTCACTGCAGGCGCTG
Source organism: Marinobacter xestospongiae (assembly GCF_023156385.1). Classification (GTDB taxonomy): domain Bacteria; phylum Pseudomonadota; class Gammaproteobacteria; order Pseudomonadales; family Oleiphilaceae; genus Marinobacter; species Marinobacter xestospongiae. Next base: position 117,293 of record NZ_JAKZAK010000015.1, on the reverse strand, counting down.
ATTGGTGACCTGGAGCTGGATGGCGACGGCCTGCAGGTGGAAACCATCGCCGAAACCCGCTCCGGCAGTACCATTGCCGGGGTCTCTGCCAGCAACGACGACGGCTACCTGGCAATCTACAAGGACGGCCTCAAGCAGAAGGTGAAAGAAGAGCGCAAGGGCGTCAACAGCTGGCACGAGATCTACCCGGGCTTGGCGCCGCGCATCCTCAACTACAAGAAACGGGGTGAGTCCGCCGCCCTGCTGATTGAGCATCTGCCGGGGCTGACCTTTGAGCAACTGGTGCTGGGGCGGGATGACGAGTTGTTGGCCCAGGCCCAGACCCAGCTGTCACGCACCCTGCGGTCGGTGTGGACCGAAACCCGGACCTCGGAACCGGTGCCGGCACTGTTCATGCAGCAACTGGCCAAGCGCCAGGACAATGTCTACAAGCTCCACCCGGAATTCCGGGCCGAGCAAACCGAACTGTGCGGGGTGACCATCCCGCCCTTCGATGCGCTGGTCAAAGCCGCTGAAGCTCGGGAGCGGCAGGTGCCACCGCCGTTTTCGGTGTACATCCACGGCGATTTCAACGTCGACAACATCATCTACGACCCGATGGAGCGGCGCATCAACTTCATTGATCTGCACCGATCCCAGTACATGGACTATGTCCAGGATGTCTCGGTGTTCATGGTCTCCAATTACCGGCTGCAGATTCTCGATCCGGTGATCCGCCGGCGCATCATGGCCGTCGCCCAGACCCAGTACCGGGCCGCACGGCGGTTTGCCAAACAGCAGCAGGACGACAGCTTCGATTTTCGCCTGGCCCTGGGGCTGGCCCGCTCGTTTGCCTCGTCGACCCGCTTCGTACTCGACAAGTCGCTGGCCCGCAGCATGTTTCTGCGGGCCCGCTATCTGCTGGAGCTGGTGCTTGCCAGCGATCCCCAGCGCGTTGACAAGTTCCGCTTGCCCCTGAAGGAGATATTTGTTGAATAAGCCGAAGATCGGCGTCGTCGGGATTCCCGGCAAATGGTCCACCGAAGTGCTGGCCGACGCCCTGGAACAACGCACCGGACACCGTCTGGTGATCGACCTGGCTGAGGTGGTGCTGGACCTGTCCGGCCCGACTCTTACCTGGCGCGGCCATGACCTCACCGCCCTCGACGCGCTGGTGGTGAAGAAGGTCAGCCCGGTTTATGGCCCGGACATGCTGGACCGTATTGAGCTGCTGTGTCAGGCGGAACACTGTGGCGTGCGGGTCTTCAGCCCGGCCCGGAGCATCCTGCGGCTGGTCAATCGGCTCAGTTGTACGTTGGCGCTGCGTCAGGCGGACATTCCGATGCCCGAGACGGTCATCACCGAAGATGTCGGCGAAGCGGTGGCGGCGGTACGGCGCTTTGGCCAGGCGGTGTTCAAACCGCTGTTTTCCACCAAGGCCCGGGGCATGACCCTGATCGATGCCGACCAGCCCGAAGCGCAGCTGGCGGCCCAGGTGGCAGCCTTCAAGGCCGACAACCCGATGATGTACCTGCAGCGCCGACTGGCCCTCGGTGGCCAGGACCTGGGCCTGGTGTTTCTCGGTGGCGAGTATCTGGGCACCTATGCCCGTCAGGCCCAGGGCGAGAGCTGGAACACCACCATTCACAGTGGCGGACGTTACGCCAGCTATCAGCCGTCCGCTGAGCTGATCGAACTGGCCCGACAGGCCCAGCGACCGTTCCAGCTCGACTTTACCACGGTGGATGTGGCTGAGACCGATCAGGGCCCCATCGTCTTTGAGGTGTCGGCGTTTGGTGGTTTCCGGGGCGCACTGGAGGGCGCCGGGATCGACGCCGCCAGTGCCTACGCCGATTACGTGCTGGAGGCGCTGTTATGACAGTGGATGTACTGCAGAGCTATCGGGAGCAATTGCAGGGGGAGGCGGTACTGCTTCCCCGTACCTTGCTGCTGGCCCTCGGTGACTGTCGTCTGCGGGTGGCCAGCAACAGTGACGCGCTGCTGGACCGTCTCGAACGCTACTTTCATCACGTTGTCACCGCCGGCGACCACGCCGATATCGAGGTGGTGGCCATCGAACGAGCGGCGCCAGAGCTGGCGTTGCCGTTCGTGGATTGGCGCCGGGAGGCGAGCAAGCGGGGGCGCAAGGACGCCTACCTGGATGTGCCCGGTGGCCGTCTGGTACAGAAGGTACGTACCGGCATGGTGTTCCTGCAGTGCCAGGGTGCGCGGCTGGCGGCAGGGCCGTGTCTGGCCAACGACAACCAGGTGATCAATTTCATCAATGCGCAGCACATGAACTGGCTGCAGCAGCGGGGCTGGTTGATCTGCCACGCCGCAGGCATTGAGCGTGGTGGCCGTTCACTGGCGCTGGCGGGTTTCTCCGGCGGCGGCAAGTCCACCCTGATGCTAAAATTGATGGAGCGTCCTGGCACCCATTACCTGTCCAACGACCGGCTGTTCGTGCGCGCCCGCGCCGGTGAAGTGGCGGCGGCGGGCATTGCCAAGCTGCCGCGGGTCAATCCCGGCACCATCGTCTACAACCCGCGGCTGCACCCGCTGATCGACGCCGACCGGCGGGCGGCGCTGGCGGCCCTGCCGGGAGACCAGCTGTGGGACCTGGAAGAAAAGTACGATGTGATGATCGACGACCTCTACGGCCAGCAGCGAATTGTCCAGCAGGCGCCGCTGCAGGCGTTGGTGATCCTCAACTGGCAGCGGCAGGGCGAGGCGCCGTTATCGGTTCAGGCTGTGGACCTGAACGAACGCCGTGATCTGCTGGGGGCGGTGATGAAGTCGCCGGGCCCGTTCTATCAGCATCAGGACGGACGCTTCCATCAGGACACCACGCAACCTGTGGAGGAGGATTACCTTCACGCCCTGGCCGACGTGACCGTGTATGAAGCGACCGGCCGGGTTAATTTCGCTGCGCTGGCGGATCTGTGTGACCGGGAGGTACTGCCACTATGACTCAGGCGGCCGGAGCCCGCGAGCTGTTGCTGCTGCGCCACGGCAAGTCCGACTGGCGTGAGCCGGTGGCTGACTACGACCGGCCGCTGAAAAAACGCGGCAAGCTGGGGGCTCAGCGCATAGGGGCCTGGCTGCAGGAGCAGGCGCTGGAGCCGGACCAGATTCTGGCGTCACCTGCCGAGCGCGCGCTGGCCACGGCGGAGAAGTGCGTCAAGGCCATGGGGCACACGGTGGCAGAGGTGGAAACCGATCGCCAGCTGTACATGGCCAGCGTCGAGGATCTGCTGGCGGTATTGGCGAAGACGCCGGACAGCACCGAACGGCTGCTGCTGGTGGGTCACAACCCCGGTCTGGAGCAGCTGGTACGGGTGCTGCCGGCGCAGCCACCGGCGACACCGGAGGACGGTAAGCTGATGCCCACCGCCACCCTGGCCCAGTTGCGGTTTCAGGGCGCCTGGTCCGAGCTGGCGCCGGGCACCGCGGAACTGCAGCGCATCGTGCGCGCCAGGGCGCTGTCCAGTGAGTTTCCCTTTCCCCATGGCCAGGCTGTGGACGAATGGCGACAGCGACCGGCCTACTACTACCGTCAATCGGCGGTGATTCCCTACCGTTATCTGGACGGTCAGCTGGAGATCCTGCTGATCGGTTCCAGCAGCGGGCGCCATTTGAGTGTGCCCAAGGGCATTGTGGAGCCGGGGCTCAGTGACATTGCTTCCGCCTGTCGCGAAGCGGAGCAGGAAGCGGGCATTCGCGGTCAGGTCCAGTTGCCGGCTTTGGGGCAGTATCGCCAGGCCAAGTGGGGCAGTTGGTGCGAGGTCACCGTCTACGCCCTGGAGGTGACGGAGCAGTTGCCCGAGCCCGAGTGGCAGGAGCGTCAGCGGGGACGCCAGTGGTTATCGCCGGTCCGGGCCAGCCAGCAGGTGCGGCAGCCCGAGCTGGGGCGTTTCATTACCAAGCTGACGCGGCTGCTGAACTGACATGCCCCGCCTGTTTGCTGCCCTGATTCGCCACGGTGATTACGCCCAGCTGCCGGATACTCCCAGCGCCCACCAGCCCTTTGCCCTGAACCCGCAGGGCCGGGCCCAGGCCGAGAGCGCGGCTTTGGCGGTCGCCGATCAGCGGCAGCGGGAGCGCTGGCAACTGGCGCCAGAGATCGACAGTTCCGAGCAGCTGCGGGCGTGGCAGACCGCCAGCATTATCGCCAACGCCCAGCTCGGGCCACCGGCGGTGGCAAGCTTTGCCGCACTGGCCGAGCGCGGCCTCGGCAGTGCCGCCAATCTGACCCTGGCACAGATCGAACAGGCGGTAGCCGACGATCCACGCTGTCCGCCACTGCCCGCGGACTGGAAGTCCAACAGCCATTTTCGCCTGCCCTTACCCGGTGCCGAGTCGCTGATGCAGGCCGGCGAGCGGGTGGCTGAACACCTGCGACTGCGCATGGCCGAACTGGCCGCGCGGGCCAGTGCCGATACCGTCAAACTGTTCGTCGGTCACGGCGCCGCCTTCCGCCACGCAGCCCATCAACTTGCCGTGCTGAGCTTTCCCCAGATCGCCCGACTCAGCATGTACCATGCCCATCCGGTGCTGCTGGAATACTGGCCAACCCCAAATGGCCAGGGCCGCTGGCGCCATGTTGCCGGGCACTGGAAGGTGCGTAAACGAGGGGCTGGCGTTCTGGATTAGCTTAACGGGACGCAGGAACCTGAAAGACGCGTTTGAGCGCCGCATTCATCAAACTGCAATCCAGGTGACATACAACGGGCACACAGCCATTGTCTGCAGGTCACCCCATGATTTGTCCCCATACCCGTGCGCAGCTGCCCCGCTACTCGTCCCATATCGCCACGTCCCAAGGTCTGCCGTCGCGGGGGGAGGCCTGGGCCATCGATGGTCCTGTACGAGGCCTGGCGCCGGCGCAGTGGCAGTGGCCGAGTCGGCCGATTTTCTTTATTTCCGATGCCCATGCCGATGCGGCGGCGTTTGATGCCTCATTACTGATATCCGGTGGTGTGCAGTGGGTTCACAATGATCTGCAACTGACCCGTGAGGGGCGTGAGGGGCTGTTCGTCATTGGCGGTGACTGTCTGGACAAGGGGCCCAGCAACCTGGCGTTGCTGCGCCGGGTGCGGCGGTTGATGGCGCTGGGAGCGTCGGTCAAGCTGCTGGCAGGCAATCACGACATGCGACTGTTGATGGGGTTGCGGGCGCTGGCGCTGCCGGCCTCGCCGCTTACGGATCACCTGTTTGTGCGGATGGGCGCCAAGGCGGTGCCGCTGTTGCGGGAGGTGTTCGACAGTTACCTGTCTGGGGCGTCGTTGCCCGCCTGGGTGCCGGACGCCGATGAGTGCCGCCGTCGCCTGCTGCCCGCTGAGCGCTGGTTCCGGGAGTTCCCTAGGGCTGCGGCGGGGCTGATGCCGCCACTGGCCATCGATAAGGAGGTCAAGCGCTTGCGGGAGAAGCGGGACACCTTTGAAGATGCCTGTGCGCTGGCGGGGCTGGACATTCGGGCGGTGTATGCCACTGCCCACCATTGTCTGCAGCTGTTTTGTGAGCCAGAGGGGGAGTTCCACTGGTTCTTCCGGGACATGGAGCTGGTGCATCAGGAAGGGGCGTTTCTGTTTCTCCACGCCGGACTGGACGATACCCTGGCCTCGGTGCTGGCCCGCAAGGGCAGTGCCTGCCTGAATCGGCTCTACCGCCATCAGAGCCATCACCAGCCATTCGAGTTCTACTACGGCGCCCTGGCCAATGCCCTGCGTACCAAGTATCGCAAGGTGGACCGGCCGCTCAGCGAGGCGGGCGTGCGGCGGGCCTGGCAGCAGGGTATCCGGGCGGTGGTGCATGGTCACCGCAACCGCCTGCAGGGACAGCAGCTGACCCTGCGTCAGGGGCTGCTGCACGTGGAGGGGGATGTGACTCTGGACCGCAATTCCCGTCGCAAGGAAGGGCTCAGTGGCATTGGTGCCGGCGTCACCATCATCCGGCCCCAGGGCCAGCTCATCGGTATCAGCCGTGACTACCCCTATGCTAAGGTGTTCAGCGCCGATTCGATCGCCCACGTCCGGTCACCAAGGAACCACGCCGCGCCATGACCAACGACAAGACCCGCTTCCGTCACCAGTCCCTGCAGGATCGCAAGAGCGTACAAAGCCTGCTGAAGGCCATTACCAAGGGCATCGCCAAGGGGAACCTGGAGTTTCGTGATGAGGAAGGGGAAATCACCCTGCATCCGGAGGGGCTGCTGAACCTGAAGGTGACCGCGCGCCGCGAGGGCAGTCGCGACCGGCTGGATATCCAGGTGTCCTGGCACTCGGAAGAAGCGGTCGGTTCGGATGGCAAGCTGGTGGTGAACGGCAAGGAATAAGTCGGGGGCTGGGTCGCAGACTATTCGACAGGTCCGCTAAAAACCCTGGCGTCAGGCCAAAAAAAAGGACAACCCCTTGGGGTTGTCCTCGTCGGAACAGTTGCCGCGTCCTTGCGTCCTGGCAACATCCTGTTGCCGCTCTGTCCAATCGCCAGCTCCGTGGCGCCAGCTTCCTAGCCAGCGATCCAATCATTATCCCTTAAGCCTGTCTTCCCTGTATCCCTGCTTCTCTCCGCGTCCGGTGCGGGGGTGCCTCCAAGCGTCTTCCTTTTCCCTGTCGTCCGTGACAGCTTCACTATAGCAATACCCTTTTGATGTTTGTGTGACAGCCGCTGTTCGAATGCTGAGCGATTTTTCCGATCAAAAAATTTTGCACTAAATAACAATTGCTTGCTGTTCGGCTGACAGCCTGCTGTGCTCTTGCGCACGGGTGATTGCCGAAAAGACTTACTCGCATGTAGGAAAAGGCTTACACCGCTATGAGCCATTGTCGCAATGGGCGGACGAGGTGTTCAGAGTGCGTTTCAGCCAGTCCAGTCCGACCCAGCCGGTCAGCCCCAAAATAATGCCGATCAGGTCAGCAACCAGGTCATCCAGACCGAAGCTGCGATAGTGCAGTTGTGCCTGGGCCAGCTCGATCAACAGGCCGTAGCCCAGCAGCCAGAGCGCAGCATACCAGGCTCGCGCCGCTGGCCAGCCAAGGTGTGCCAGCAGGGTCAGTTCAACGAACGCCAGGACGTGATTGATTTTGTCACCGTGGGCGACCGGCAGCGCCGGGCCGGAGCGGATGGTGGCCAGGACCAGAATAGCCAGCAGTGACACCACCAACGCCAGGCGCCAGATCGACGGTTGTGCCAGCAGGGCGCCAAGGCGCTGTTTCAGTGCGGACATGGGACTCCTCGGGCTGTGGGCGCTGGCACAACATGATATGCTTTGCGCCCCGTTACTGTCATCGCGGTTATCACCGGCGGAGAACCTCATACCATGCTCAAAGGCAACTTCTTTCACGGGCTGGGGTATCTGGCAGAAGGGTTTCGTCTGATTCGCCAACCGGGGCTGCGACTGTTTGTCGTGATCCCGTTGGTGCTCAACATCCTGCTCTTTGCCACCCTGTTCGTTTTTCTGGCTGATATCTTTTCTGTATTCATCGCAACCGCCATGGGCTGGCTGCCCGACTGGAGCTGGCTGCAAAGCCTCGACTGGTTGCTGTGGCTGCTTTACGGCGGCGTGATCCTGCTGATGCTGGCCTATGGTTTTGTGATTGTGGCCAACCTGATTGGCTCCCCCTTCTATGGCTATCTGGCGGAACTGACCGAGAAGCACCTGACCGGCCAGGAGGTCGGGGTGGACGGCGGCTGGGCCCAGATCATCAAAGACATCCCACGCGCGCTCTGGCGCGAAGTGCAGAAGATTCTCTATTACCTGCCCCGGGCCCTCGGGTTGCTCATCCTTGGTCTGATTCCGGTGGTCAACCTGGTGGTGGCGGTGCTGTGGTTCCTGTTCAACAGCTGGATGATGGCACTGCAGTACGTGGATTATCCCGCCGACAACCATCGCATGAGCTTCCCGCTGCTGCGTCAGCGGCTGGCACAGCAGCGGCTGTCCGCCCTCGGGTTTGGCCTGCCGGTGTCGCTGGGGGCGATGGTGCCGATTCTGAACCTGTTTGTCGTGCCGGCCGCGGTGTGTGGTGCGACCGCCTACTGGGTGCGAGAACCCCAGTTGTCTCTGGAAAAGCAAACGCAAGCCTGATCAGGCCAGTCAAAGAGTACTGGCAAGAAAGTGCGAGCAAGAAAGTACTGGCAAGAAAGCAATCGGAGGTTTTTTGGATACATCAGATTTTGTCGTCGGGCAGCGCTGGGTCAGCCACAGTGATTCCGGACTTGGCCTTGGTATCGTTACCGAGGTTTCCGGCCGACGGGTTACGCTCGGGTTTCCAGCGGCGGACGAAGAGCGCACCTACGCCATCGACAACGCCCCGCTGTCGCGGGTGGTGTTTCAGATTGGCGAGCAGATTGAAACCTTCGACGGCGAGGCGTTCACAGTAAGGGCGGTGGAAGACCTTGGTGGTGTTCTGCTTTACCACGCCGATGACGGCGGTGAGACGCTGCAGCAGATCTCCGAAGTCAAACTCACCAGCGTGGTGAATTTTTCGGCCCCGCACCAGCGGCTGTTTGCCGGTCAGTTTGACCGCAACGGCGCGTTCCGGCTGCGGGTGGCCTCCATGCAGCACCTGGACCGGCTGCGGGGCTCGCCCGCCCAGGGCCTGATTGGTGCCCGTACCCAACATCTGCCCCACCAGATCCACATAGCCCACGAGGTCGCCAGCCGGTTTGCACCGCGGGTGCTGCTGGCGGACGAGGTTGGCCTGGGCAAGACCATCGAGGCGGGGCTGATCGTCCATTATCAGCTGCACACCGAGCGCGCCCGCCGGGTGCTGATTGTGGTGCCGGATTCGCTGGTGCACCAGTGGTTGGTGGAAATGCTGCGGCGCTTCAACCTGCGCTTCACCATCATTGATCAGGACCATTACGTCAGCGACTACGACAGCGATGACATTGAGCTGGAACGGGACAACCCGTTTGAGGCCGAGCAGCTGGTGTTGTGCAGTCTGGACTTCCTTACCCGCAATCGCTCCGCCCAGCAGGATGTCGCTGACGCCGACTGGGATCTGCTGGTGGTGGACGAAGCCCACCATCTGGCCTGGAGCCCGGAATCCGCCAGCCCCGAGTACCAACTCATTGAACGCCTGGCGGACCAGGTTCGCGGGCTGCTGTTGCTGACCGCGACACCGGAGCAGGTGGGGGTGGCCAGCCACTTCGCCCGTTTGCGGCTGCTGGACCCGGCTCGCTTCCATGACCTGGAGGCCTTCCAGCGCCAGGAGCAGGATTACGAACGCATCAATCAGGTGGTGCGGGGGCTGCTGGACAACCCGGGCCTGCCCGACGCCGACCAGCAGACCACCCTGCGGGCGTGGTTGGGGGATGAGCTCGACACCCTGCTGACAACCGAACAGCCGGTGCAGGCCATTGTTGATGCCCTGCTGGATCGACACGGTACCGGGCGGGTGCTGTTCCGTAATACCCGGGCGGCGATTCAGGGCTTCCCGCAACGTCAGCCCGAGCCGGTGCCGTTGGCGTGTCCTGAGCTGTATGACGAACGCCGCGACGGTCGCCATGGCCTGACCCCGGAAACCGGCCGGGACGATGAGGAGTGGCTGGCTGCCGATCCCCGTGTGGCCTGGCTGGAACAGACCCTGACCGCGCTCAAGAAAGAGAAGGTGGTGGTGATCTGCGCCCATGCCGAAACCGCAATGGCGCTGGAGGTTTATTTGCAGCTGCGTGCCGGCATCCGCAGTGCAGCCTTCCACGAGCACCTATCGCTGGTGGAGCGTGACCGTGCCGCCGCCTACTTCGGCGAGACCGAACAGGGCGCCCAGGCGCTGATCTGTTCCGAGATCGGCAGTGAGGGTCGCAATTTCCAGTTTGCCCATCACCTGGTGCTGTTCGACCTGCCGGAGAACCCGGACCTGCTGGAACAGCGCATCGGGCGCCTGGATCGCATCGGGCAGGCGGAGACCATCCGCATTCACATTCCCTATCTGCAGGGAACGGTGCAGGAACGCCAGTTCCGCTGGTTCCATGAAGGGCTCAATGCCTTCGCCGAGAGCTGTGCCGTTGGCGTTGCGGTGAAGGAAACGGTTGCGACGCAATGGCAGGCGGTGATCGATGGGGAAGGGGATCTGGACGCGCTGGTGGCGGCCTCCCATGACGAGGCCCAGCGTCTCCGCGCGCTGTTGCACAGCGGCCGTGACGCGCTGATTGAACTCAACTCCTGCCGTCGCCCCCAGGCAGAGGCACTGATTGCCCGAATTGAGGAAGAGGAAGCGCCGGAGCGGGTGCGGGACTTCATGATGGAGGCCTTCGATATCCTCGGCGTGGATGTGGAAGACCACTCCGAACATGCCGACATTCTCAAGCCCAGCGAGCAGCGCAACACCGGCCATGTGCCGGATCTGCCGGAAGATGGTCTGACCGTAACCTGGAACCGCCAGCAGGCGCTGGAACGAGAGGACATGGCGTTCATGAGCTGGGAGCACCCGCTGGTGGCGGGCGTTCTGGAGTCGGTGACTACTACCGATCTGGGCAAGGCGGCGCTGGCAAGCATGTCGGTCAAGGGGGTGGCACCGGGAACGCTGATGCTGGAGGCACTGTTCAAGGTGCATTGTCCAGCCCCGGCGGCGCTGCAGCTGTCCCGTTACCTGCCGCTGTCTCCGCTGCGGCTGTTGGTGGACGTGAATGGCCGTGACCTGTCCGAGATCCTGCCCCACGATCGTCTCAACGGTCTGTGCTCCAACATCCGCCGACGCACCGCCCAGGCGGTGGTGCCCAAGGTGCGGGCGGAAGTGGAAACCATGGTGGATCACGCTGAAACCCTGGCCGATGGCCATCTTGAGAGCCTGCGGGAACAGTCACAGAAGCGGGTGCGGGCGTTCTTTGAACCGGAAATCCGCCGTCTGGAGGCGTTGCAGCGCGCCAATCCGGCGATTCGTGACGAGGAAGTGGCGTTCTTCCGCGACCAGCTGGCGGCGAGTGAGGACGCCCTGGCCCGGGCCACGCTCAGCCTGGAGGGAATTCGGGTGATTGTGACCTCGTGAGTTGACGCCACGGCGCTGGCGAGCAACCATCACAGGGCTGGTCCGCCATGGCGGGCGGGGACGCGGGCCTGGCCGGCGTCCCTGAGTCGGTTCCCGGACGCCGCTGGTGTTGGCGGGCCGACGGCAACGTGCCGCACCTCAAGTCTGTGTTGCGGCCCGGTGCGTACAATGCTGCTGAGAGAGTAGACGGATCAACCCATTTCAACCCTGGAGTCGCGGAGACGATCCCGGCGGGAGCGCTCCCGGACTCCGTAAGGATGATGAGTAGCTATGATGACGTTTATCCTGTTGCTGATAGCCATCGCCGGCCTGCTGGTGGTGATGCGCAAGGAAGCCGGAGCCAAACCGGCACTGACGGTGCTGGTCTCGGTGGCGGTGGTATCGCTGCTGTTCGCCTCCGGCACCCTGGCGCTGATACTGTTTGTGGCTGCGGGCCTGGTGGCCGCGGCCGGTCTGCCCGGGTTCCGCCAGAGCTGGCTGACCCCCCGTGTTTTCGCCATGTTCAAAAAAGTGGCGCCGAAAGTCTCTGACACCGAACGTACGGCCCTGGAAGCGGGTACGGTTGGCTGGGATGGCGAACTGTTCAGTGGTCGCCCGGACTGGCACAACCTGTTGATCAATCGCAACACCGGCCTGACCGAAGAGGAACAGGCCTTTGTCGATAACCAGTGCGTGGAGGCAATCTCCCAATGCAACGCCTGGGATGTCGCGGTGGAGCGTGCAGACCTGCCCCCGGAAGTGTGGGAATTCCTCAAGAAAGAGAAATTCTTCGGAATGATCATCCCCAAGGCCTACGGTGGTCTGGAATTCTCCGCCAAGGCCCAGTCTGCGGTGCTGCAGAAGCTGGCTTCCAATGAGTCCCTGATGGTTACCGTTGGCGTGCCTAACTCACTTGGTCCGGGCGAACTGCTGCTCAAATACGGCACGGACGAGCAGAAGAACCACTATCTGCCAAGGTTGGCAGACGGCCGGGAAATTCCCTGCTTCGGTTTGACCGGCCCTCGCGCGGGCTCCGATGCCACCTCCATTCCCGACACCGGGGTGGTGTGCAAAGGCACCTATGAGGGCAAGGAAGTTCTCGGGCTGCGGCTCAACTTCGAGAAGCGCTGGATCACCCTGGCACCGGTTGCCACCGTGGTGGGGCTGGCGTTCCGGATGTTCGATCCGGACGGCCTGCTGGGTGAGACCAAAGATTACGGCATCACCTGCGCGCTGATTCCGCGGGGGACCGAGGGCATGGATATCGGCCGTCGCCACTGCCCGATCGGCAGCCCGTTCCTCAACGGCCCGATCAAGGGCAAGGACGTGTTCATCCCGCTCGACTTCATCATCGGTGGCCAGGAGATGGCCGGTCAGGGCTGGCGCATGCTGGTGGAATGCCTGTCGGTGGGCCGCTGCATCACCCTGCCGTCCGGTGCGGCCGGGGCTTCGGCGTACGCTGTGGGTACCGCCGGTGGCTTCACCAGGGTCCGTCGCCAGTTCAATACCCCGGTGGCGGATATGGAAGGGGTGCAGGAACCGCTGGCGCGTATCGCCGCCCATACCTACATCGCCAAGGCGGCGGTCAACCAGACCGCCAACATGGTGGATAATGGCGAGAAACCCGCCGTACCCTCGGCCATCCTCAAATACCACCTGACCGAGTTCCAGCGCAGCGTGCTGACCGACGCCATGGACGTTCACGGTGGTAAAACCGTGACCCTGGGGCCGCGTAACTACCTGGGCATCGGCTATTCCGGTGCGGCGGTGTCGATCACCGTGGAAGGCGCCAACATCATGACCCGCAGCCTGATGATCTTCGGCCAGGGCGCGATACGCTGCCATCCCTACGTGCTCAAGGAGCTGGCGGCGAAGGATAACGACGACATCAACGCTTTCGACGATGCCTTCTTCAGCCACGCCGGTCTGATCATGGGCAACGCCGCTCGCGCCTTCACCCAGGCGCTGGGGCTGGGCCGTGCCGAGGTGCCGTTCGATAACGCCTCCCGTCGCTACGCCCAGGGTGTGGCTCGCTTCAGCGCGGCCTTTGGCCTGTGTTCCGATGCGGCCATGACCACCCTGGGGTCAGAGCTGAAAATGCGTGAGCTGATTTCCGCCCGTCTGGGGGACATGCTGTCGAACCTGTACCTGGCATCGATGGTGCTCAAGCACTGGTACGAAACCCAGCCGGTGGAAGGTGAGAAGGAAGTGATGCAGTATAGCCTGGAGCTGCTGCTCAACCGCACCGAGACCGCCCTGGAAGAGTTTCTTCAGAATCTGCCGAACCGGGCCGTTGCAGTGGCCTTGCGGGCGGTTACCCTGCCGCTGGGCCGGCGCTGGGATCGTCCCCACGATGACCGGGCGCGGGCGTTGGCGCGGGCTATCTCCACCGATACCCCGGTTCGCGGCAAGCTGTTGGCCGGGGTTTGGACCACGGCCGGTAACGACGCGGTGGACAACCCGGTTGCCCGCTACAACGACCTGCTGAAGGATTACAGCAAGGCTGAAGGGCTGTACCGCAAAGTCACCAAGGCCTACGCCAAGGGTGAGCTGCCGATGGATGCGCTGCATCCGGAGGAGCGTGTGGAAGCGGCGCTGAAGGCTGAGCTGATCAGCACCGAGGAAGCCGAGTTCATGCGCGCGTACGAAGCCAATGTGCTGGATCTGCTGTCGGTGGATGACTTCCCCTTCGACGCATTTGCCCAGCGCAAGGAATCGGTGATCGAGCACAACGCCGCCTGACTTGGCAGCCCTTGCCGATCGACCTGACAGGACCCGCCGTTGGGGCTGTAAGGCAGCGTCACGCCGAGCCGGCGTGACGGCCTGCCCGAGGTCCCGGCGGCGGGTTCTTTGTTCTATCAGCAGGAGAATTTGCCATGTGGTTGTCTTGCCTGGCTGTCAGCCTGGGGGCCGTGATTGGCGCCAACCTTAGATGGCTGCTGGGGTTGTGGCTGAACAGCAGCTACCACGCCATTCCCGTCGGTACTCTGGTGGCCAACCTGGCGGGTGGGTGGCTGATCGGTGTGCTGATCAGCTACTTCAGCCACGACAATGCCCTGGCGCCGGAGTGGCGATTGTTCGCCATCACCGGCCTGTGCGGTGCCCTGACCACCTTCTCCACGTTTTCTCTGGAAATGTTCGCCGCCATTCAGGATGGCAAGTGGCTGATGGCGGTGGCCGGCAGTCTGGCGCACCTTCTGGGGTCCCTGCTGATGGTGGCTCTGGGGGTCTACAGTGCCGGTCTGCTGCGGGCGTAATGGGCCACTTTCAGGCTGGGATAAGCGTCGGTATTGTTGTGAAAAAATCAGCTTGGCAAGAATAAAAACAAGGAGTAGAGTGCAACGGGTAGGAAAGATTTGAAAAGCATGTCATGAATAAGACGTATTCGGCCGAAGTGAGTTGTGCATCGTCCTGTTTTTGATCCGCGAGTCCAGTTTTTCCGTTACCAGGCGTCACCACATGTGACGACAGAAATATGATTGATTTCAGGAAGTGTTAAGATATGTCTACAACCACCGGCACCGTTAAGTTCTTCAACGAAACCAAAGGTTTCGGCTTCATCACCCGCGAAGATGGCCCGGACGTTTTCGTTCACTACAGCGCCATTCAGGGCTCCGGCTTCAAGACCCTGGCCGAAGGCCAGCAGGTCGAGTTCACCGTAACTCAGGGCCAGAAAGGTCCTCAGGCGGAGAACGTTGTAGCTCTGTAATCGCAGAGATACGGCAGAAAAAGGCAGCTTCGGCTGCCTTTTTTCGTTTTTGCGTCCCGGGCCGTGATTCGGTCGATCAGCAACGTAACCCGATGGGCCACTAGTGTTCGAACAGTTGCCGGTAGAACGCCAGGGTACCGTCCCAGGTCCGCTGGGCGGCGCCTTCATCGTACCCCAGCGGCAGGTCAAAACGTTCACCGACCTGATCGGCGGCAGGGTTGCTGAAGGAATGCTGGACGCCGGGGAAGCTGGTGATGGTCAGATCTACGCCCGCCGTCTGCATCTCCTCCACCAGACCGGCCACCTGGCTGGCCGGCACCAACTGGTCCGCACCACCGGTGTACACCTGGACCCGCGCCTGCACCTTGCCGGGTTGCGCCGGCACAGCGCTGGTCAGCGCGCCGTGGATACTGACCACGCCGGTCAGCTCCACCCCCTGTCGAGCCATATCCAGCACCACCGACCCACCAAAACAGTAGCCCTGGGCGGCAATCTGGTCCGAAGCTACCGTGTGGTGATTTTTCAGCACCGCCATTGCCGCCAGAAAACGCTGCCGCAGTCGCTCCGGGTCGGCTTTGGCAAACGCCATGGCGTCTTCGGGATGTTCGGCCAGCTTGCCATCACCATACATGTCGAGGGCGAACGCGGTGTAGCCCTCTGCTGCCAGTCGCTCGGCCTGCTGGCGGGCAAACTCGTTATGCCCCCACCACTCGTGGACCACCAGTACGCCGGGGCGGGGCTGGTCGGAACTGTCATCGAACGCCAGGTACCCTGAGAAGGTTTCATCGTCGATCCGGTAATCGACCGTCTCGGTATGAAGCGCCGCCAGGGCGGGTTGACCGAGCCACAGTAGCGAGGCGGCTGCCAGGGCTGGAAGAGGGTACAATTGCATGTCCGGGACTCCTGTCTAGATGGGAAGGGAAGAGGCGGCGCCAAGTGGCCGCAGGCTCTCAAACTATAGTTGTTGTGAAGGGACTCTGTGACAGATGTTGGTAACAGCGGTGGTTCGTTGGTGATGAAGTGGACGCAGTTACGGGGTGTCCGCCGTCTGATCTGGCTGGTGGTCTGGGTCTTCACCGGGGTCACGGTGTGTTCGTTGGCAGCGGCTGGCACGCCGCCGTTCCGGCCGGCGATTCTGTTTAACGGCGAGGTGCTCGACGATCAGGGCTTCAATGCCCAGATGGTGCGGGGCATCCGGCGGTTTGAAGATCGCTACGGTGTGGCGGTGACGCCCTTTACCGAAGTGGAGCCGGTGGCTCATCGGCAGCGGCTGCGGCAGCTTGCTGAGGCCGGCTATACCCCGATCCTGGTGCCGAGCAGCAGCACTGCGGAGTCGGTGCGCCGGGTCGCAGCCGATTTTCCTGATACCGTATTTATCACGCTGGATTACACCCTGGACCGCCCCAACGTCCGCTCGGTGGCCTTTCGCGAGGCGGAAGTGGCTTTCCTGGCCGGTGTGGCTGCGGCTCGTCGCAGCGACAGCGGGCATCTGGGCTTCCTGGGTGGCGTTGCCAACGAAGCGCTGGAGGAGTTTCGCCGAGGTTTCGAGGCCGGTGCACGAACTGTTCGGGACGATGTGCAGGTAACCGTCCGCTACCTGGCGGAGGTGACTCCGCGACCGTGGAGCGATCACGCAGCAGCCCGTCGGTTGGTGGCGGCCATAGTGGCCAACGGGGCCGATGTGGTGTTCCCGGTGGCCGGTGACAGCAGCCTGGGGGCGTTGGCCGAGGCGGACCGCCTGGGAGTGTTGGCCATCGGCGTGGACAGCGACCAGAATCCGCTGTTTCCCGACAGTGTCCTCACCTCCGCAACGAAACGGCTGGACCAGGCTGTATATGTCTCCCTGATCAACGAGCGCTATCGGCTTTGGTTGACCCACCAGAAGAACCTGGGGCTGGCCCAGGGCGGTATTGCTCTGGTACTGGATGGCGGCAGTCGGCGCCTGCTGGGGGAGACTCTGGTGGCCGAGTTGCAGGATTATCAGCGGGAAATTGTGCTGGGTGCACGGAACCCGCTGACCGGTGAGCGTGACGATGTTTTGTGGCAGGCGATGGCCTCCACCCGCGGCCGGCCGGCGGAAATGACGGTGGCGTTGCCCGCCGAAGCCTTTTTCCCGCTGCTGCTGAGCAATGGTCCTGCCCTGCATCAGCCTCGTCCCGGCCTGCTGGTGGATGCTCTGGAACTGCTGGCAGAGCGCGCGGGAGTCACCATTCACTATCGCCGTCAGCCCCGAAAGCGGGCGCTGATGAGTCTGCAGCAGGGGCGGGTGGACGGCGTGATCAGTTCCACCGCGCTGGATGATGTCCGCAGCCAGGGGCACCTGCCCGGTGGCACCGAGCGACTGGACAGTGCCCGTGCGGTACTGAGCTGGCGCTGGGGGCTCTATCGACTGAAGACCGACGATGAGGATCGCCCCTGGCCCCGGTCGGCGGTGGTACCGACTGCGTCCTCGGTCGGTCAGCGGCTGCGCCGCCACGGCGTCCGGGTGTATGAGAACCCGAGCCTGGAGGGACGCTTTGAGATGCTGCTGCGCGGTCGGGTGCAGGCGGTAGCAGCGGACCGGCTGTATGCGGAACATCTGCTGGCGGTCAACCCGTGCTTTCGTGAACGGATCGAGCCGATACCGGCGCCCCTCGGTCGCGGGTACTCCTATCTGGTGTTTTCCGACGACTTTTATCAGCGTTATCCGGAGTTCTGTGAACTGTTGTGGAATCAGTTGTCTGAAATTCAGCAGTCTGCTGAACTGTGGGACAGGGTACCCGAGTATCTCGACAGTCTCTGATGCACCGGGGATCACCTCAGGGTGACGTCCGGGTGGATCAGTGGCGTCTCTGAAGCGTGGCAAGCTGTGGACGGGGGTGAGTCGGCCCGGTCCGCTCGGGTAGCCATTGGCAGGCCGGCGCCGGTGAGCCGGTGGCCGGTCCAGTGGAGTAACCAGCAACGGAGGACAGTGCGCACCGGGGAGCCCGCTTTGGCGGCTGACCAGGTGGCGTACCGGCATCATGATTATCGGCGTACCCAAGGAAATCAAGAATCACGAGTATCGTGTCGGCATGACACCGTCGGCGGTTCGGGAACTGGTCGGCCATGGCCACCGGGTGGTGGTGGAAACCCAGGCCGGAGCCGGCATCGGCTTCAGCGACGACGACTACGCCCGCGTGGGCGCCAGCATTGCCGGTACGGCGGCGGAGGTGTTCGGGCAGGGGCAACTGATCGTCAAGGTGAAGGAACCCCAGGCCGGCGAACGGGCTATGCTGACCCCCGATCATACCCTGTTTACCTACCTGCATCTGGCTCCGGATCGTGCCCAGACCGACGACCTGATCGCCTCCGGCGCCACCTGTATCGCCTATGAGACGGTGACCGACGATCACGGCCACCTGCCGCTGCTGGCGCCAATGTCAGAGGTTGCCGGGCGAATGTCGGTGCAGGCCGGCGCCCACTGCCTGGAGAAATCCCTCGGCGGCCGCGGTGTGTTACTGGGAGGCGTTCCCGGCGTCAGTCCGGCACGGGTGACGGTGATTGGCGGCGGCGTGGTCGGCCAAAATGCACTGGCCATGGCGGTAGGGCTGGGCGCGGATGTGACAGTGCTGGATCGCAACATGGAGGTGTTGCGGAGCCTGGATCGTCAGTATGGCAATCGCATCCGCACGCTGTTCTCCACCGCCGACGCCCTGGAACAGGCGGTAACCGAAGCGGATCTGGTGATTGGCGCGGTGCTGATTCCCGGCGCCTCGGCGCCCAAGCTGGTCACCCGGGATATGCTCCGGGGGATGCCAGATGGCAGTGTGCTGGTGGATGTGGCGATTGATCAGGGCGGCTGTGTCGAGACCTCCCGGGCCACCACCCACGACAATCCCACCTTTGTGGAAGAAGGGGTGGTGCACTACTGTGTGGCCAACATGCCCGGGGCTGTGGCGCGTACATCCACCCTGGCATTGAACAACGTCACGCTGCCGTATATCGTCGCCCTGGCGGACCAGGGCACGGCACAGGCGCTGCTTAACGACGCTCACCTGCGCCGGGGGCTGAATGTCTGCCGTGGCCAGGTCGGTTACCGGGAAGTGGCGGAAGCCCACGGCTACGAAGCGGTCGATCCCGACACTCTGGTATCCCAACTGGCCAACAACCCCTAAGGACCTGTCATGAAACTGATTGGCTCAACCACCTCGCCCTACGTGCGACGAATCCGCCTGCTGCTGACCGACGAACCCCATGAGTTCGCCAACCTGGACATCTATGGCGGCGATCGGGACGAACTGCGTAAGCACAATCCGGCGCTGAAGATACCGATGCTGATCGACGGTCATCAGACCCTGTTCGATTCCCGCGTCATCGCCCGCTACCTGAGCGCCCGCCAGGGCCTGGACCCGCTGACCTGGGACCAGGAAAACCTGCTGACGCTGATCGACGCCGCCAACGATTCCTTCG
Source organism: Marinobacter xestospongiae (assembly GCF_023156385.1). Classification (GTDB taxonomy): domain Bacteria; phylum Pseudomonadota; class Gammaproteobacteria; order Pseudomonadales; family Oleiphilaceae; genus Marinobacter; species Marinobacter xestospongiae. Next base: position 98,207 of record NZ_JAKZAK010000015.1, on the reverse strand, counting down.
TGACCCTGCTGTTGTCCAAACGCTCGGGGCTGGATGTCGACCAGGACGCGATGTTCTACAACCTGCAGTGGGAGCGAGTGGCCAAGACCCTCAGCGCCCTGGCGGAGCGGGTTCAGGACGGTGAGTTTGACCACTGGCATTACCCGGCGATGTGTTTGTACTGCCTGGTGGACTGGCTGGAATTCCGCGATTTCCTTCAGGGCGAAGGCGTGGACGTACTGCTGGCGTTCCGCGATCGAAACCGGGATCAACCAGGGGTTGAGGCCACCGACCCCCGGCTGTCGTGATGGCGCGTCGGTAAACTGGAGCTTTGGCCGTTTCTGATCTAGTTTCAAAGTGAGGCGTATAAAAAATGCGCAACACAACAATAGAGGGAAACGGCTATGCTTCTAGGTCACGCGTTTGGTCTGTTTACCCACCCTGATGATGAGTGGGCATCCATCCGAAAAGAACACGAAACCCCGACCCGGGTCTATGTCGCCTATGTGGTGCTGCTGGCGGCGATTGGTCCGGTATGCGCCTATGTTTCTACCGCCATGTTTGGCTGGACCATCGGCAATGACCGTCTGATCAAGCTCACCGAGATCAGCGCGCTGCAGCTCAGCGTCCTGACCTATCTGGCCATGCTGGTGGGGGTCTTTGCGCTGGGCTACGCCATTAACTGGATGGCGCGGACCTATGGCGCACGAGAAGAGCACAATGCCTCCAACGGCATCGCCCTGGCGGCTTACTCCTGCACCCCCCTGTTTCTCGCCGGTTTTGCTCTGCTGTACCCGGTGCCCTGGTTCAACGCCGTGGTGTTCCTGGTGGCGGCCTGCTACGGCGCCTGGTTGATGTACGATGGCCTGCCGATTGTCATGCAGATTCCGAAGGAACGGGCGGTGATGTACGGTGGCGCCCTGCTGACGGTTGCCCTGGTGATTCTGGTAACCACCCGGGTGGGCTCGGTGCTGTTGTGGAACCTCGGCTTCGGTCCGGTGTTCATCTCCGGCTGACGATCACTCTCGCATCTACCCGCCCTGTTGCCCGTCGCTGGCGGAGGCCTCCGCCAGCGCCATTTCCTGCTCCGTGTAGTGACCCACCATGGTAGCCAGGCCCTCCACCAGTTCGTCAAAGCTGATGGGCGGTGCCGGGTCCGACAGATGCCGCACCACCGCAAAGATACCGCCGTTGATCATGATGTAGCTCATGGTGGGAATGTTGCGGATCTTCAGGGTTTCCGGGTGGTGCATCAGGTATTGGGTCACCAGTTCTGACAGCGCTTTCTGCAGCGGCTCCATGTGTTCTTCGAAGCCCAGCGTCATGGCGTGACGGGCGCATTTGAGGTAACGCTCGTCGTCTTCCTGCAGGAAATCCCGGAAATGCTGCAGCAGTTCCCGCACCGCATCCTTCATCGGTTTCCGAACAAGGGTCGGAATGAGGGGGTGGATCAGGGCAATGGTGTCGGCCACGAAGCGTTCCCCCATCACCTGGAAGATCTGCTCCTTGTTGTCGAAGTACTCGTACAGCGACCCCACACCAACCCCTGCAATATCAGCAATCTGGCGAGTTGTGGTGGCGGCGGGGCCGTGCTCTGCCATGGCGATGAAGCTGGCTTCAATGATGGCGTTGACGGTGGCTTTGGCGCGTTGTTGACGGGGTTTTCTGGCCATGATTTTCCGAATTGAATCCGAACAAGCATTCGCTTTACTGTGGACGAAAGTAATCGGGGATGCAACGCCCGCCTGCCCACAGATCGGCTGTACGGAGTACCCATGGCCAAGATTGATCTCGACAAAATGCTTGCCAAGGTGAAGGCGACCCAATGGTCCCTCGCCGACATCGACTGGGACGCCCCGGGGGCGGACCGGATCACCGACGAACAGTGGCCAAGGCTGAAGGAATTCATGGCCGATTTGATGTGGATCGAGCACGTCGGCGCCCGGGCTTTCGCCGCCATGGCGAAGAAAGCACCCACCGACACCCTGAGAGAGCTGTACAGCTACTTCCACGCCGAGGAGCAGCGCCACGCCAATGCCGAGATGGCACTGATGAAACGCTGGGGCATGCTCGACGGCGATGAGCTGCCCGAGCCCAATATCAACCTGCGTCTGGTCATCGAGTGGCTGGATCGCTACAGCGATGAGATGCCGGTGTACGTGCTGGGGACCGTGGTGCCGATGCTGGAAATTGCCCTTGATGGCGCCCTGTGCAAGTTCCTGCTGGATACCGTGGATGATCCGGTGTGTCACCAGGCCTTCGAAAAGATCAATGACGATGAGTCCCGCCATCTCGGGGTGGGCTTCACGGTCATGGAAATGCAGGGCCATGGCGCCACCTACACCAGAATGGTGACCATGGCGGCACGGCTGATGGACCCCCGGCTGATCCTGGGTATTGCATCCTACTTCCCCCTGCTCAACAAGATGCGGGACAACGTGGTGGCGATGGGGCTGTCAGAGGAGAAGCTGTACGAGTGCATGGGCAAGTTCGAGAAGATCGGTGGTCGCACGGAAGATGGTCGCCGTAATCCCTGGTTCCAGATCATCAAGCTCCACAGTCGCTGGGTGGTCAACCGTGACAACCGTCTCTACCACACGCCGGTGGATGCCATCGTCAAGGTCACCAGCTACATCCCCCGCCGCGCGCTGCCGGCGGTCCCCAGCTGGGTGCGGGAGCTGACCTACCGACCCACCGCCTGAGCTGTGGTATCACCGATGACCCCGGGGCGTTTCGGGCGCCCCGGGATGGCCATCGTTCCGTTTCCGGTTCTGTGAGAGTTTGATATGAGCAATCCTTCCCGCCCCAAAACGCCCGGACGCCGCAAGCGTCATCCCTCCGCCACGGTGTTGATCGTCGGTGCCGGCTTCGCCGGCCTGGGCACCGCCATCCGCCTGCAGCAGGCCGGTATCCGCGATATCGTGATCCTGGAGCGGGCTGCCGATGTTGGCGGTACCTGGCGTGACAATCAGTACCCCGGTGCGGCCTGCGACATTCCGTCCAACCTGTATTCATACTCGTTCGACCAGAACCCGGACTGGAGCCGCAGCTTCTCCGGCAGTACCGAGATTTTCGAGTACATCAAGGCGATGGTGGAGCGTTTCGACCTGGCGCAGTATATCCGCTTCAACCAGAACGTCACCGACCTGGCCTACGATGATCAGCATGGCCTGTGGCGGGCCAGCACCGAGTCCGGCGAACAGTTCAGCGCTCGCGCGGCGGTGATGGCCCATGGCCCGCTGTCCAACCCCAGCTACCCGGACATCGCCGGCATTGATCGCTATCAGGGCCATAAGATCCACAGCGCCGCCTGGGATCACGACTACGATTTCCGCGGCAAGAAAGTGGGGGTGATCGGAACCGGAGCCAGCGCCATCCAGATCATTCCCGAGCTGGTCAAGGACGCGCAAAAGCTGACGGTGTTCCAGCGCACGCCGGCCTGGGTGATGCCCAGACCGGACTTCGAAACACCGCAGTGGCAGAAACAGTTGTTCCGCCGGCTGCCGGCCAGCCAATCGGCGTTACGGAAGGGGCTGTACCTCGCACATGAATCCATGGCGCTGGCGGTGATCTGGGACTCACCGGTCACCCGGCTGGCGGAGCGTCTGGGGCGTTGGCACCTGCGTCACCAGGTTCGCGACCGCTGGCTGCGGCGCCAGTTGACGCCGGATTACCGGATTGGCTGCAAGCGTATCCTGGTGTCCAACGACTACTACCCGGCGCTGCAGCAGCCCAACTGCAAGCTGATCACCTGGCCCATTGCCCGGCTTTGTGAGAACGGCATCCGCACTGTGGAGGGCATTGAGCACCAGTTCGACTGCATCGTCTTTGCCACCGGATTCGATGTCAGTCATTCCGGCACCCCTTTCCCGGTGCGGGGCAGTGGCGGCCGGTTGCTGTCAGAGGATTGGCAGCGGGGCGCCCAGGCCTACAAGAGCGTCAACGTGGCGGGTTACCCCAACCTGTTTTTGACCTTCGGTCCCAACTCCGGCCCCGGCCACAACTCGGTGCTGGTGTACATGGAATCGCAGATCGACTACATCGTGCGGGGGGTGAAAACTATCCTTAACCGCAACCTCAAGTCCCTGGCGGTGCGGGACAGTGCCCAGCAGGCCTACAACGACGGTATCCAGAAACGGCTGGCCCGCACCAACTGGAATTCCGGCTGCAAGAGCTGGTACCTCACCGAAGATGGCTTCAACGCCACCATGTATCCCGGGTTTGCCTCGCAGTACGCCCGCCAGATGAAAGAGCTGGACCTGCGGGACTACGTGCTGACCCCACCCTGAGCGGCGATGACGGGTTGATGAAGGAGTGATGGCAGGGTGGTGAAAGGGATGTTGAAGGACGTTCAGGCCGCCGCCGGCCAATAGGGCCCGGCGGCGTTCGCTGGTATAGTAGGCGGATCGTGTCCGCAGTTTCGGCTTGCGGATTGCACCGGCCCTGTGCCCAATCGCCTGACCAGAGAGCCCCGTTCTACATGTTCCGTCGTTCATTTTGCCGTCTTCTTGCCATCACCCAGGCGCTGTTGCTGTTGAGTCTCGCTGGGGGTGCCCAGGCCGGAGCAACCGGAGAGACGTCAACTACGCCGAAGCTGGCTTCCGTCAGCGCCGCGGTAGCCTACCTGGATGACGGCGAGCTGCTGGTGAACAAGCACGCTGAGCGTTCGGTGCCCATCGCCTCCATCACCAAGCTGATGACCGCCCTGGTGGTTCTGGATTCCGGCGAACCGCTGGACGAGTGGCTGGAATTCTACCCACGGCACCAGGCCGCCAGCGCCAATGCCTACACCCGCATCCGCGTCGGCTCCACCCTGCGTCGGGGCGACATGCTGCGCATTGCGCTGATGTCGTCGGAAAACTTTGCGGCCTATACCCTGGCACGTCATCACCCGGGAGGCTTCGATGCCTTTGTGGCGGCGATGAACGACAAGGCCCGGGCGCTGGGCATGAGCCACACCCGCTTCGTTGATCCCACTGGCCTGTCTACCGACAACCGTGCCTCCGCCGGCGATCTGGTCCGCCTGGCGAGGGCCGCCGCGGCCGATGAGCGCCTGCGGCAGTACTCCACGACTGTGACCTTTGAAGGCCGTTTCCGTCAGCCCCGTTATCGTCTGCTGTTCGGCAATACCAACGTGTTGGTCAACCGGGGTAACTGGTCGGTGGGGTTGAGCAAAACCGGCTACCTGGACGAAGCCGGCCGGTGCCTGGTGATGGTGTCGGAGATGCAGGGACGTGAAGTGATCACCGTGTTGCTGGATTCCTTTGGTACCCGGTCACCGCTGGGGGATGCCGGCCGTATCCGGCGCTGGCTCGCCACCGGGGAAACCGGTCAGGTGGCCGGAGCCGCCCGGGACTATGAACAACGCCGCAATGCCCATTACGCCGCTGCGGCCCAGGACCGTAAGGTGCACTAACCGAGGGTGGATTAAGGACGTACCCGTATGATTCAGATCTTCACCACTGGCGGCACCATCGACAAGCACTACTTCGATGCCAACAGCGAGTTTGAGGTGGTCGACAGCCTGCTGCCGACCCTGCTGCAGGAAGCCAACATCAGTGACGGTTATGAGTTGACCGGGCTGATGCGCAAGGACAGCCTGGAAATGGACGACCAGGACCGGGCCATCATTCGCGATGCGGTGCAGGCCTGTAAGGCCGAGCGGGTGTTGATCACCCACGGCACCGACACCATGCCCCAGACCGCGGACGCCCTTGCCGGTATCGATGGTAAGACCATCGTGCTGACCGGGGCCATGCAGCCGGCGCGTATGCGCCACAGCGATGCGGTGTTCAACCTGGGGTTTGCCTGGGCCGCGTTGAAACTGCTGCCCGCCGGTGTGTACCTGGCGATGAACGGCGAGGTTTTTGCCGCCGGCCAGGTCCGCAAGAACCTGGCTCAGCAACGGTTTGAGTCCACGTCCTCCTGAGCCGCTGACCGACCGGGAACCGCTTCAGGCCGGTTCGTTCTCTCCACCTTTCAGAAAGCCGTCAATCTCGCTGTCTGTCAGCGCCCGAAACTCACCCGGCGCCAGCTCAGGGTCCAGCACCAGATCGCCGATGCGGGTCCGGTGCAGGGCCACCACCCGATTCCCCACCGCCGCAAGCATCCGTTTTACCTGATGATAGCGACCCTCCCGCAGAGTCAGGTCCAGACAGTGGGTGTCCACCGCTTCCGCCTCGGCGGGTGCTGTGGGAGTGGGGTCGTTGCGAAGCCGCAGACCTTCTCGCAACTGGGCCAGCGCGCTGGCGGTCAGTGGCTCGGCCAGGGTGACCCGGTAGGTTTTCGGGCAGCGGTGGCGAGGGGCGGTGATGCGGTGGGACCACTGGCCATCGGTGGTCAGCAGCAACAGGCCGGTGGTGTCCTGATCGAGGCGGCCGACGGGGTGCAGGTCTCGTTGCCACTGCGCGGGCAGCAGGCTCAGCACGCTGGGGTGGCGGTCCTCACCGACCGTGGCGCTGACCACTCCGGCCGGTTTGTGCAGCATCAGGTAACGCGCCGTGGGGGCGTTCAGCTCACGGTCATCCAGGGTAACCGTGTCGTCGGCAGCGACGGCGTGGGCGGCCTGGCGACAGGGGGAGCCGGCCACCTGCACCCGGCCCTGGCCGATGGCACGCTTGGCGTCCTTGCGGGACAGTCCGGTGGCCTTGGCGATAAATCCATCCAGTCGCATGATCAGCTACAGCTTTCGGCGTCCGGTTGTGCCTGCAGGGTGGCCAGGCACAGCACCGGCTGCTCGCCAGTCAGACGCTGCCACAGGGTGCCCAGCAGCCGGCGGTCCGGGGTTGGGGTTTCGTGGCGGCTGGAGCGGGCGGGCTGCCATTGGCCGTCCTGACGTTTGGCCAGCACGAAGGTGAACGGGTGGGCGCCGGGCACGCCGAGCCGGACGTCGGTTGCGGCCAACTGACCTTCAATGATGGTGTAGTCGAGAAAGCTCCGGGTGAACCAGGCCAGGCGTTGACCTTCCGGTAACCGCTGCGCGGCGGCCGCCAGCTCTGGCCGGGTGGGAAAGGTCTCCACATGCAGTGGCGCATCGCCATCGAGCAGGCCGGTCACCATCTCCAGGCGGCGATCGCCGTCCATCACCGTGACCCGCCACAACAGTGTGGTCAGGGGCATGGGCTGTACCAGCCGGGGAGCGTCCGCGGCACCCAGCTCTGCCAGTGTCGGGGTGACCCGCTCGTTGATCAGTTGCTGGGCCATCAATGACCAGCCCAGATAGCCGGTGGACAGTATCAGGCCGGTCACCAGTGCCCGGGGCTGGGCCGGCCGCCACAGGAACAGGGCAATGGCGGCGAGCAGTGGCAAGGTGTAGAGCGGATCAATAATGAACACGCTGTTTAGGGCCACCGGGTCGCCCAGTGGCCACCAAAGCTGGGTGCCGTAGGTGGTAAAGGCATCCAGCATCGGGTGTGTCATCAGGGTGGCGCCGCAGAACAGCCACCAGTGGCGATAGCTCATCACCGGTCGCCACCGCTGTAACGCCCAGGCCAGCAAGGCGCTGAACGGCAGCAGCACCAGCAGCGAATGGCTGAAGCCCCGGTGCAGGGTGAAGTCCGCCACCGCGCTGCCGTAGTCGATCAATACATCCAGGTCTGGCAGGGTGCCGAGCAGGGCACCGCCCAGCAGGGCCTTACGGCCCAGCACCCGGCCGGCAATGGCTCCGCCGAGAGCGGCGCCCAGCGCCGCCTGGGTTATTGAGTCCATCCGTCCAGCTCCAGGGCCTGGAACAGGCGTTGGTCCGGGTAGCCGTCCGCAGTCAGGCCGTTACGGGCCTGAAACTGGCGAATGGCCCGGCGCGTCGCCGGTCCCAGGATGCCGTCGGCTGAGCCGGCGCTGAAGCCCTGCCGGTTCAGGCTCTGCTGCAGGGTCTTGATGATGTCGCGGGACAGCGCCGGGGTATCGGTCGGGGGCGGATTGTGCAGGCCGCCGGCGCCGGCAATACGGTCTGCCAGGTGCCCGACGGAGATGGCGTAGTATTCCGAGCGGTTCCAGCCCATGATCACCCGGAAGTTCTTGTAGACCAGGAACGCCGGACCGCGATGGCCGGCCGGCACGATCAGTTTTGCCTGCAGCTCGAGGTCGTCCAGGGGCTGGCCGAAGGCGTCGGTGATTCCCAGCTCACGCCACTGCGCCAGGGACCGCTGGCCATGACCGGCCAGGCTGTAGTCAAAGCCCTCTGGCAACTGTACTTCCCGTCCCCAGCGGTAGTCCGGGTCCCAGCCCATGGACTGCAGGAACTGACCGGCGGACATCATGGCATCGGGCAGGCTGTTCCAGAGATCGCGGCGGCCATCGCCGTCGGCGTCGACGGCGTGCTTTAGGAACACCGTGGGCATGAACTGAACGTGCCCCATCGCCCCGGCCCAGGAACCTTCCATCTGTTCGGCGGCAATGGCGCCTTCATCAATGATCTGCAAGGCGGCAATCAACTGGGTGGTGAAGAAGCTGCTGCGGCGCGGATCGCACGCCAGGGTTGCCAGGGCGCTGGGTACCGACATGCGACCGAAATAGCTGCCGAAGTTGGTCTCCAGTCCCCAGAACGCCAGCAGGTAGGCTGGTGGAACACCGGTTTCCCGGGTTACCCGTTGCAACAGTTCCTGATGCTCTTCCAGCAGCAGACGGCCCTGTTCAATGCGTCGGGGATTGACCCGTCGGTTCAGGTAATCCGCGAAGGTGGTGGTGAACTCCGGCTGGCGCCGGTCCAGCTCGATCACCCGATCCAGGTGCTCCACGCTTGCCAGCACGTCGTCGGCCACCGGCCGTGACACGCCCGCTGCAATGGCCTTGTCTTTCAGCCCGGCGACGCAGGCATCGAAGGCCTCGTTTGATGTATCGCTGGCGGGAGTGGCCAGGGCGCTGGAACTGGCAAACAGGGCCAGCAGTCCAAACTGGCGCAGTCGATGAAAGCTGGGGAACCTGCCTTGGAACCGGAAATTCTGGGTAACCACGTCTGACCTCAAAACGCTGTGGGGGAGTCGCCGGCGAGTTGCCGACCTGTGTTGTTACTGTCATCCAATGTCCATGTTATCGCGTTTCGGCGATTGTTGAACGTGTCGCTTGAGCGCTCAGGGTGACAATTCCTTAAGGCGCCCGGACTCGCTGCGCCGGGTGGTAAGCCTCTGCATGAGTTTGTAGCGATGTAGTAACCGGATCGCCTGCGCTTGAATGGTTTGTTCTATAGTTACCGTGTGCGGACTGTTGCCGCGCACAGACAGTTACCGTGTACGGACGGCTACTGTGTTCAGACCGTTACCCATACCGATAACGAACGACAGGTTTGCTCGACGAAAGTTCTCTCGACAAAAGTTCTCTCGACAAAAGTTCTCTCGATAAAGGTTCTCTCTATGGCAGTGTTGAAGGCGTTGGTGGTGGATGATGCCAGCTTCGTGCGCGATCTGGTGAAACGGACGGTTCGCCAGCGATTTCCGGTGATGGAGCTGACCGAGGCAGCCAATGGCAAACGTGCCCAGTCACTGATGTCGAGGACGACCTTCGACCTGATACTGTGCGACTGGGAAATGCCGGAGATGACCGGTCTGGAGCTGTTGCAGTGGATGCGGGAGCAGCCGCAGTACCAGAAAGTGCCATTCATCATGATCACCAGTCGTGGCGACAAGGACCATGTCATTGAAGCGGTCAAGCAGGGGGTGTCTGAATACCTGGGCAAGCCGTTCAGTCCGGAGGGCCTGAGTAAGAAGATCATCAAGGTGATGGGCAAGCGCCTGAAGGAAGCCATGTCGCGCAGTGGCAAATCGATGGCCAGCCCGGCGGACGCGTTCAAGGAGTCGGCCTCGTTGCTGACCCAGAAGCGGGAGCCCGCCGAGTCGCCCAAATCCCCCGCCGTCCCGGCGGACAATCCGTTGCTGCGGGGTGCTGCGTCCAGCCAGCCACCGGCGAGCAAGGCGCGTCCGACCAAGGCGCCGCTGAGCGTGGCCTCGGTGCGCTTCGCCGAGAGTACGCTGCGGTCGGTGGTCAAGGATATTACCCTCAACGAAGTGCGGGTCATTGCCAAACGCGATCAGGACTTTCCCGGCATTCTCGACCAGGCCGTGGTGGACATTGAAGTAGCGGAAGGCCAGATGGCCCGGCTCAACGGTTATGTCCATCAGTTACAGGCAGTGGACAAGCGACAGGACACCGACTTCGTCAGTGTGGTGGTGCGGTTTGTGGACGAGGACCCCCAGAAGCTGGAGGACCTGTCCCGTTTCATTGCCCGCTTCCGTGCCGGCGGTTAGTGGTTCGCCAGGTCCGTGTTGGCCCGTTCTGGCGGCACTTCTACCAGCCGTTCACGGGGGAAGTGGCAGATAAAGGTGCTGCCCTCGCCGATCCGGCTCTGGATCTCCAGATTGCCATCGTGGTTGAGCAGCACGTGCTTGACGATGGCCAGGCCCAGGCCGGTGCCACCGGTTTCCTTGTGGCGGCTCGGGTCGGCGCGGTAGAAGCGTTCGGTCAGGCGCGGAATGTGGATCGGGTCGATGCCGATACCGGTGTCCTTCACCGCCAGGTGAGCGCCCTGACGATCGGTGTACCAGCGCACGTCAATCCGCCCGCCAGCCGGGGTGTACTTCACGGCATTGAAAATCAGGTTCGAGAAGGCGCTGCGAATCTGGCTCTCGTCGCCCCGTAACAACCGCCGCTCGCCCACCTCCACGGTGATCTCGTGCTGCTGCTCTCCGCTCAGGGCCTGGGCGTCATGGCACACCTGACTGATCAGCGCCTGAACGTCGGTGGTGCTGTCGGAGATGGTGTTCTCGCCGGTTTCAATCTTCGACAGCAGGATCAGATCGGTGATCAGCGCCTCCATGCGGGAAGCCTGCTGATCCATGGTGTTGATGGCCCGGCGCCACTTCGGCGGCAGGTCGTCGGCGTTGTCCACCAGGGTTTCCAGATAGCCGCTGATGACAGTCAGTGGAGTGCGCATCTCGTGGGACACGTTGCCGACGAAGTCCCGCCGCATTTGTTCCAGCTGGAACAGCCGGGTGACATCCTTGGCCACGATCAGGCGGTCGTCGTCACCGAACAGACTGATCTGTACCTGCAGGTGAATATGGGGCTTGGAGGGCGATCGCATGTCCAGCGGTTCGCGGTAGTCGCGGGCGTCGAAGTAGGATTTGAACGCCGGTGTACGGATCAGGTTGTGGATATGCTGGCCCCGGTCCGACTGGCGCTGGAATCCCAGCAGGTGCTCTGCTGAGCCGTTCCACCACTCCAGAATACCGCGGGAGTCGGTCATGATCACGCCGTCCCGCATGGCGTTGGTGGATTCCTGAATACGGTTGATCTGCGCCACCAGCCGATCCCTGGTGAGCAGGTGATGCTGTTGCATCTTGTGGAGGCCGTCGAAGATGTCTCCCCACATGCCCAGGCTTTCTGGTGCGCCGTCGGCGGTGGTGGGATTGGCCAGCCAGTGGTAGAGCTTGCGGGCCTGCACCAGGGTCCAGATCAGGTAGATGATCAGGCCGGTCAGCAGGCCCAGCACCGGCTGTCCGAAGAACAGGCCGATGCCAGTGGTCGCAATAAGAAAGCCGACGATCAGTCGCAGATAGCGTGACCAGTTGTGTTGCATGGGCTGTCCATCGTATGGCGGCGAGGAAATGACCTACGCGGCCCGGGTGGAGAAACGGTAGCCGGTACCCCGTACAGTCTGGATCAGGTGATCGTACTTTTCCCCGAGGGCCTTGCGCAACCGGCGGATATGGACGTCCACCGTACGTTCCTCAACGTAGACATTGCCGCCCCAGACCTGGTCCAACAGTTGGGAGCGGGTGTACACGCGCTCCTGGTGTGTCATGAAGAACTGCAGTAGTCGGTACTCGGTGGGGCCCATATTGAGGGCGCCCTCTGCGGTGGTGACCCGGTGGCCGACCGGGTCCAGAGTCAGGCCGTCCACTTCAATCGGGCTTTCCACACCCGGTGGGGTGGCGCGTCGCAGCACTGCCTTCAGGCGGGCGACCAGCTCCCGCGGGGAGAAGGGCTTGGTGATGTAGTCGTCGGCGCCGACTTCCAGGCCCTGAATCTTGTTGTCCTCCTCAACCTTGGCGGTCAGCATGATGATGGGGATTTCCGCCGTGGCTTCTTCTTTCTTCAGCCGGCGGGCCAGCTCGACGCCGCTGGTGCCGGGCAGCATCCAGTCCAGGAGGACCAGATCCGGCTGTTTGTCGATGATCAGGGCATGCGCTTGGCGGGCATCCTCTGCCTCCAGGTAGTTGTAGTCTGCCATCTCGAGGGCAACGGCGATCATTTCGCGGATCGGCGCCTCATCGTCAACGATCAGGACAGTTTTTCCAGACATGAGCAATAACCTGTATCAGACGGGGTTCGGAAGCGGTGTGGGAGCGGGTCACAATCTCCCGTGATAGCTTCTTTGTTGCTGCCTCATTACAACCGCCTACTGTTACAGGTATATGACAGTTGCCGTTGCAACCGGTTCGTCACAGGCGATCGATGAACAGCCCCAGGAACACCACCATCCCGGCCCAGTTGTTGTTGAGGAAGGCTTTGAAGCAGCCGTCACGCTCCCGGTTGCGGGCCAGGTGCTGTTGATAGAGAAACAGGCACGCCATGGCCACCAGCCCCAGGTAGAACGCCAGTCCCAGCTTGGCCTGGCCCCCCACCACCGCCAGTACCAGTACCACCATCGCCTGCAGGCCGCCAATAATGGCCCGGTCGGCGTCACCAAACAGAATGGCGGTGGATTTCACCCCGATCTTGAGGTCGTCGTCCCGGTCCACCATGGCGTAGAGGGTGTCATAGGCGACCGTCCACAGCACATTGGCGGTGAACAGCAGCCAGGCCAGGCGGCTTATGTCACCGGACTCCGCAGCCCAGGCCATGGGAATGGCCCAGGAGAACGCCGCCCCCAGGAACAGCTGGGGCAGGTGGGTGTAGCGTTTCATGAACGGGTAGATGAACGCCAGCAGCAGGCCGCCGAAGGACAGGTAGAGCGTTAGCGCGTTGGTGAACAGTACCACCAGCAGAAACGCCACCAGCGACAGGCCGGCAAACAGCCCTACCGCTTCGACGGGTTTGACTCGGCCGGAGGCCAACGGGCGATCCTTGGTGCGTTTAACGTGGCCGTCGACCTTGCGGTCGGCAAAGTCGTTGATGGCACAGCCGGCTGCGCGCATCAGGAACACCCCGAGGGTGAACACCACCAGGTTGCCGAGGGCGGGAATGCCGTCCGCCGCCAGCCACAGGGCCCAGTAGGTGGGCCAGAGCAGCAGTACGCTGCCGATGGGACGGTCGAGTCGAAGCAGGTGGGCATAGTCCCTGGCGCGGGTCTGCATCGCCGGTGAGACCAGTTCGGAAGCCATATCAGCCGGTTCCTGTTGAGCTGTCGAATGTCGGCGGATTATAGCGCGTCTGGTGGCTGGCGTAGAACCGCGGCGGCCGGAAGGCGCGAAAGGGCCTCTGGCGCGCCGTTAACCGAACAGCTTTGTCAGCAGCCCAACGCTCAGCAGCAGCACACTGAACACCATGGTGTAGAGCATCGGGCGGTCGCCCAGGCGGCGGGACCGGCGGATCACCAGCCAGCTCAGCAGCATGTTGTAGAACACCAGCAGCGCCGGGATCACAACTGCCGCCGGCAGCCGCAGCCCGCCCGCCAGGGAAAAATAGGCGATCACCAGGATCAGATTGAGGATGACCAGGTAGACAATGATCTTCTGGCTCAGGGCGACCCGTCGGGCCTGTATGACTCGTGCCATGCGCGCTCACCCGCCGGATGGCGTCCGGCCTCTGCGGTTGCGGGAGGGGCATCGGTGTGCCGGTCCGGGGCGCCGATGCGTCTGGCCAACAGTATAGATGGTCAGGCGCAGGCGTTGTGGTGATGGCCCCGGAAGGCTGGGATTCCCCCATTACTGATCAATAAGCGACCGCATGGGGGAGAAACTTTAGCAAGCCTCTGATTAACGTCGGATCACCACTGAAGGCCCGGAGCTCGCGTTTTGGGGGCTTGGGAAGGGGGATTCACCGGGTGACCGGCTGGTTCTGGCGGGCCTGCTCCCGGGCCTGGTTGAGCTCGCTGTTGGCCTGGTTGGCGTCGAACAGTCCCATCAGTTCCGCCTGCGCCTGTTCGGTCAGGACCAGGATTTCGATGCGGCGGTTGGCGCTGTCGGTGGGATCATCCGGATTGGCCAGGGTGCGATCAGACATCGCCACCACCTGGAGGAAACGGTCTGACGGCGCGCCGCCGGCCATCAGGACCCGCCGGGCGGACAGCGCACGATCCCCGGAGAGTTCCCAGTTGCCATACTGGCGGCCCTGATAGGGCACGGTGTCGGTATGACCGGAGATCACCAGGCCGTTGTTGATGCGTCCGAACACCGGGGCCAGAGCCAGCAGCATGTCCTCAAAGAAGGGGTGCATGGCGGCCCCGCCACGCTCGAACATCTGGCGGTTGTCGTTGTCCTGAAGCCGAATCCGCAGCCCCTGGGGGACCAGATCGATGGCGAGGTTGTCCATGGCACCCAACTGGCGCCCCATCTCCTCCATCACATCGGCCATCACCTGCAGCGTGGCCAGGTCCGGGAAGGGGGATTCGAAGATGCTGTCGAGGCTGGTGCCATCGCCGGTGCCGGACATCTTGAGGCCATCTTGCCGCTGCTGATTGTGCAGCGAGGTGCCCACACCGTGGTTGCCGCTGGTCAGGATTTCGCTGGCGACCCCCTGGATCAGTGAGGGATAGCCCTCCAGGTCGAACGGGTGGGGGCTGTTGCCCAGTTCGAAGGGGTTGGGCTGGCCATCGAAGATCGAGTAGTTGCGCAGGGTGCTGGAGACCACTTCCCGTTCCTGTTGCGTCGACGCGGACAGAATCCACAGGATCAGGAACAGCGCCATCATTGCCATGGTGAAGTCGGCAAAGGCCACCTTCCAGGCGCCGCCACCGCCGGAGTCGTCGTTGCGACGGCGGCCGCCCCGTTTAATGACAACCGTTTGCTGGGTGCGCATCAGGCGGCCTCGCGCGCTGGCTCTTCGAAGCCGGCTTCATCGCCGTCAGCGTCGTCGATCCAGTTTTCCAGGGTGGCAAAGGACGGTTTGATGTCCAGCTCCAGTACCCGCCGACCGGCATCCACCGCCAGCAAGGGGGCCTTGCCCTCCAGTTGCGCGGTGAGGATGGCCTTGACCGCCTCCAGCAGTGAGACGTGGCGGTGAACCTTTTCATGCAGTGCCGAGGCGGCCGGTTCCAGCACGCCGTAACAGAAGAAGATACCGATGAAGGTACCCACCAGCGCCGCGGCTACGTGCAGGCCGATGGTGGCCAGCGGGCCGTCGAGGTACTGCATGGTAATGATGATGCCGCCAACTGCCGCCAGGATACCGAACCCGGGCATGGCTTCACCGGTGCGATGCAGCGCCTTGGAGGGCTTTAGCAGGTCATCCTCGATCGCCATGATTTCCTGCTCCAGCAGGGCTTCCACCTCATGGGCGTTGGCCTTTCCCATGGACAGCATACGCAGGTTGTCGGCAATAAAGTTGACCAGAATCGGATCGGCCAGCACCAGCGGGTACTGCTGGAACCAGGGGCTTTCAAACGGTTCCTCGACGTGTTCGTCCAGCACCAGCAGACCATTCTGGCGAATGGCGTCCAGCAGGTGGTGCATCAGCATCAGGAACTGACGGGTTTTCTCCGCCTCGTCTTCCTTGCCTCCAAACAGGCCCTTGAGCTGGCGCAGGCAATCCTTCAGCACCACCTTGGAGTTGCCGACAATCATCGACCCCAGGCCGGCCCCCAGGATCACCACCAGCTCCGCCGGTTGCCAGAACGCCGCCAGCTTGCCGCTGGCCATAATGAAGCCGCCGAACACGCCGGCAAGTACGATGACAAGGCCAATGATGATCTGCATAGCGTGTTATTCCCCCAGCAGGCGGTTGAGATGGGCCAGGCACTCTTTGTGCAGCTGGCAAACCCGGGATTCGGTCAGCCCCAGAGTCAGCGCGATCTCTTTCATGTTGAGTTCGTGCTGGTAGTACAGGGCAATGAGCAGCCGCTCCCGCTCCGGCATCTGGGCCATAGCGGAGGCAATGGTGTGCTGCAGTTCGGTGCGGGCGAGGCTGTGGCTGCCAATGTCGCCGCCTTTGGCCAGCCAGTCGTCCAGGCACTGCATTTCTTCCGCCTGACTGTCGTAACGGATCTCCCGGACCTGCGCGCTGGTGACGCCGGCGGCCTCGGCCAGCTCTTCGTCCGTGGGCTCGCGACCCAGCTGGTTGAACAGGGTGCGATGATGGTGGTTCAGGTCATGGCTGGCCTGGCGGACCCGCCGTGGTCGCCAGTCCTGCCGCCGCAATTCGTCGAGAATGGCGCCGCGGATGCGTTTGAAGGCGAAGCTCTCAAACGCCTCATCCGGCTCACCGTAGCGGCGGATGGCCTCCAGCAGGCCCATCAGGCCGACCTGTTCGAAGTCTTCCTGATTGAAACTGGCACTGACCTGGCTGCGCAGGTGGCTGCAGGCCCGCTTGACCAGGTAGGCGAAGCGGTGCAGCAGTTGGCTCTCGCGGGCGGCGAAATCCTCTCCCTGGGAACTGGTGGCGTAGGCGGTCTGCATGGCGCGTTCTCCTACTGGATCACCACGTTGGTGACCAGAACCTCTTCAATGGCCAGGGGCTGGCCGTAGCCTTCGGCGGCCGCCACCAGGCTGGTTTGCAACTGGGCCTGGAGCTGGTCCATGGCCGCCATCTGTTCCCGCACCTCGCTGCGGGTCATGCCGGCGAACTGTTTGAGCAGGGCGTTGCGGATCACCGAGTTCAGCGCCTCGGCCTGCTCCGGCATGCGTGGGTCGTGGCTGACCAGGGACAGCTCCAGCATCATGTAATGCTGGGTCCGCTCATTGGCCAGACTGACCACAAACTTGTCCAGATCCTTGAACAGCGGTGTCTCGCTCATCTGCACCGGTGGCGGTGGTGGTTCCTGGAACAGGCTGGACAGGTCCAGCCGGCCGCTGGAGACCGCCCAGGCGCCGCCACCGACCACGGTCAGCAACAGCAGCAGGATCAGGCTGATGACGATCATCAGCATCTTGTTCATGGCCCCGGCCTGTTGATGTCTGTTCACGGTACTGGTTCTCCTCAAGCGCTGGTACTGAGCCAGCGGTCTGACGGTGTCGGTGAATGGTCGCGGTCATCGGGTGTCGCGGTGGTGTTGGCGATGATCCGTTCGGCCGGCTGTGGCTGGTTGTGGCCGTGACGTTCGCCACCACTGTGCTGGCCCACCTGGACATCGACGGTCTGGCCGTTCTGGGCCATCAGGTCCATGCGCAGGCGTTCCGCATGCTGGGACAGCAGGTCACGGACCTGGCCATTGCTGGCGTGGAGCTGGATGTTGAGGCGATCGCCGTCCATCCGTACGGTCAGCTCAATCCGCCCCAGCTCCGGCGGATCAAGACGCACGCTGGCTTCCTTGACCTGCTGGCTGACCTGCATCTGCAGCCGGTCACCCAGTGCGGCCGCGAGGTCGCGGCTCCACTGGGTATGTTGGGTATCCACCTTGACCGGGGCCCACTCCGCCGCCGGTGTCAGGCGCTGGCTGGCGGCCAGACCGTCGGGACGGGCATCGGCGGCCGGGTTGGTCACCGCGCCGGTCTGGGTGCCGGAACCGCTGGCTTCCCGGCGGGCACTGGCCAGCAGCGCCTCAAACCCGTTGCCGGAGCCGCTACCGCCGTTGGGCAGTGGTGCCCGGGTTTCCAGACTGTTGGGCGCCGCGGTGAGCGGACGACCGGTGTCGGTGGTGGCCCGCTCTGCCGTTGGTGTGGCACTTGTGGTAACGGTCGGAGCCTGGGGCCGAACCGGACCGGCGGTGGCGTCACTGCCCGGGACGGCGAGCGCCCGGGCCGCGGTTTGGGCGGCCGCGTTCGGTTCGGTGCCCGGGGCCGTCGAGGCCGGGGGCACTGGCGTTTGTCGGAAGGCCCGCTCGTTACCCGCGGCCGGATGGATTGCCTCCGCGGCGTCTGCGCCGGTGTCCTGGTCTGCCCCGGGCGCGTCGGCGAGGAGGGCATCGGCATCCTCGCTGGCTGGCTCGCCTGCTGCCGCACCGCCGCGGCTGGCGTCGGCTGATGTCGGCAGATCCGCCCAGGCGTCGGAAGAGCCGTCGGAAGAGGCATCGGCGGTGCGGAAACCGTCCAGTGTTGTCTCCTTGCCTGGTGATCCGCTGGTCGCCGGCGTGGCACCCATCAACGCCTGGAAGGGGCCAGTCGGGGCATCCGTCGCGCTGCCCTGGGACTGGCGGAAACCGGTGGCCGGAGCGGATGAGTGCGTTGAGCCCGAGCTAGACGGTGGCGCTGAGCCGAAGCTGATCATGGTTGCCCCTCCATCTGTTCGTACGCCCGCAGGCCCTCGCTGTGATCCTGCATCCGTTGCAGGCGCTCACCCAGGGCTTCGGCGTGGCGCGTGGCCCGGGTCATGGCGTAACGGTGTGCCTGCTGCAGTTCGGCGAGCGCACCGTTCAGCGTTGACGGCATCGGCCGGGTCCGTTGCAGCAGCTCGTTGACCTGGCGGTCCAGCCCTTCCAGGCGGGCCCAGTCCTGATCATCGGTGGCGGCGCGAAGCTGGGTCGCCAGTTGCTGTATGGAATCCGTAAGCCGTGTGCTCATTGCGGGTGTCCTGTCACATCCAGTGGTGCCGGCAGTGGCGCCAGCGATACCTTGGGCCTGCGCCCGGTGCTGCGATCTGACTTTGCTAAGCAGGGGGTATGCCAACTTGGTTGGCTATAAGAATCAAGGGGTTGCTGGAAGATTTAAGCCGGGGAGGAAGTGGGTTTTCCGCCCCGGCGGAAGCGACCGGAAGTGGCGGCAATCAGGCCGCCATGGCCTGCCAGCCCTCCCGCAGGTCGGACATCACCTGGTGTACCACCTTGAGGCCGGCCGGGTCGTTCTTGACGCTGACATCAAACAGTTGGCGGCCGCAGAAGTCGTACAGCCGGTGCAGTTCCTCCGCGATGGGGCCGCCATTTTCCAGGTCCAGGGCGGTATCCAGGCCGCCAAGGATGTCCATGCAGCGGGTAACGGATTCGGCCTTGCGTTCCAGGTTGCCTGCTGCCAGATGCCCTTCGATGCGGGCCAGCTCGTCCAGCAGACCGTCCACCAGCATCAGCACCAGCTGGTGGGGATCGGCCGAAGCCGCACGGGCTTCCACCTGGGCGTGTTGATAGGCGTCGTAGCCGGTATTGTCGATCATGATCTCACCTGTGAATAAATGGCTTAGAACAGGCCGGCGGTCTGCTGCATCTGCATGACCAGGCTCTGCATCTGGCTGAACTGGTTGACGTAACGGTTGTAGGTTTGCTCCATCCGCAGGTCGAACCGGTCCATCCGGTCCTGCAGTTGGTCGAGACTGGACTGGACCGCATTGCTGGAACTCTTCAGCAGCGAATCGTCACCCTTGGTGAAGGTATCGAGACGGGCATCCAGCTTGGCCAGCAGACCGGTGTCGCCGCCGAAGGTTTCGGTCAGGGCATCGGGGTTGGCGGCCAGGGCGTCGTCGAGACGGCCGCTTTCCAGGGTCAGCTTGCCGGACATGTTGAACTCCAGGCCCAGACCACTGATGCCGGACCCGCTGAGTTCCCGTCGCAGCTGCTGCACCAGCATGCGTGCGGTGCTGTCGCCGGTCACGCCCTTCTGGTTCACAGTATCGACAATGGCGTTGTAACCATCCACCAGGGTTTGTAACTGCTCGCGGGTGGCTTCACCGTCCTGGCCGACGGTAAAGGTCAGCACGTCCCCGGCCGCGGCGTGGGTCTTTTTCAGGTCGATGGTGAGGCCATCAATGGCGTTGTCGAAGCTGTTGGAGGCTGAGGTCAGCTCCAGCGACTGGTTGGCCCCCAGATAGATGCGGGCATCCTGGGCCTGGCTCAGCTCGGTGTGGTTGTCGATGGCGGTCTGGATGTCCGCCATGGCGGGATCGCCACTGGTGGTCATCGACACCACGTTGGCGGCGCCGGTTTCCTCGCTGGTAAGCATCAGTTTGACCGCACCGCCGGTGCGCACGATGGATGCCTGCACCCCCGGGTTGTCGGCGTGGGCGTTAATGGCATCCCGCAGGTCGGTGAGGTCGGCACCGGCACCCAGGCTGGCCATGTCGATGTTGAAGGTGTCGCCGCCAAGGCCAAGGGTCAGCTGGCCGCTGGTGGCCACCGGATCGGTCTCGGAGGCAAAGTCCAGAGCGACCTGGTGGGCGGTGGCAAGCTGATCGATGTTGATCTGGTACTGGCCGGAGGCGGCGTTACCGCTGGCGGTAATGTCGGCATAGCCTTCGGCGGACTGGGTCACGCTGTAGGCTTCCAGACTGTTTTTATCCGCCAGGGCATCGATGGTTGAGTGCAGCTCATTGATCTTGCCGGTCAGCGCCTGGTAGGCCTTGAGCTGGGTCTGGTAGGCGTTCTGGCGCTGGGCGAAGAACTGGTCCTGGGACGCCCGGTCGGCCTGCATGAACTGCAGGGCGAGGGACTGAACGTCAGTACTGCCGTTGATCATGGTCGGGTCTCCTTGGTTGGCCCGGGAACCTTTGGTTGTGTCCTGCGACGGTGGGAGTCAGGCCACAATCAGAGATTCCCCGCTGGGAAAAGCAAGAGCCCCGGGTGGGGCTCAAGCGGGGAACGCCGGGACTTAGCGCAGCAGGGAAGTGACCAGGCCACTCATCTGGTTGGCGTTGCCCAGAACCGAGATGCCGGACTGCATCAGCATCTGCTGTTTGGTCATGTTGGAACTTTCGGTGGCGAAGTCCGCGTCCATGATCCGCCCTTTGGCAGCCTCGGTGTTCTGGCTGATGGAGGCCAGGTTGTTGATGGTGTGCTCGAGACGGTTGACGTTGGCACCCAGCTTGGCGCGAACAGAGCCAACGGCGTCGATCAGGGTGTCGGCCGCATCGATGTTGGTGTCTGCGTTGGCCTGGGTGGTGATGTCAGTCAGGGCGCCGTAGGCAGTTGTAACAGCAGTAACACCGCTGGAGGCGTCCAGGGCCAGGTCTTCACCGGAGCCGGCACCGATCTGGAAGGTTACCGCTGCTGCCAGGGTACCGCCTTCCAGCAGGGTCTCACCGCCGTAGCTGGTTTCCTGCATGATCCGGGTCACTTCCGCGGTCAGCTCCTGGTATTCCGCATCCAGGGCGGCACGGTCGTCAGCGTTGTTGGTGCCGTTGGCAGACTGGGTGGCCAGGTCTTTCATGCGGAAGGCGATGCTGGAGATTTCATCAAGCGCGCCGTCAGCGGTCTGCAGCATGCTGATGGCGTCCTGGGAGTTGCGCTGGGCGACTTCCATGCCGCGGGTCTGAGCGTTCAGACGGTTGGCAATCTGCAGGCCGGCGGCGTCGTCAGCGGCGCTGTTGATGCGCAGGCCGGTGCCCAGACGCTCCATCGCGGTGGAGAGCATGCCGTTGTTCTTGTTCAGGGTGTTCTGGGTAACCAGGGAAGCGAAGTTGGTGTGGATGGACAGTCCCATGATGGTTCTCCTGTGTCTTGGGTCGTACCGCGTTGGCGGTGTTGCGTTGTCTCATGGGAAGAAGAGCGGCCAGTGGCTGGGGAAACTGAAATTCTTCCTGCAATAAAATGCGAGGGTTTTGTTACCGAATGTTGTTGGTGTGAATGTGATTTAAAAACAGTGGCTTGGGCTTGGTTTTGTTGCTGGTCGATCTTGGCAGGATGGGCGCGGCGAGATTGTTCTGAAGAAAGTGGTGTGAAGAAAACGGAGATGTGTTGGTCGGGATTGCCGAATCCGGACGGCTTCAGCGACCGAGCAGAGCAACGACCGAAAAACGGGAGACGTTGGCCTGCGCCATCAGGGTATTGAGCTGAAGCGTGAAATCGCCGTTCTGCAGGGTCTGGCGGACCGCGCCGCTGAGTTCCAGATGCTGTTCGGTCTGGCCGGTGTCGGACGTGCGTAGCTGGGAAATCTGCCGCAGCAATTGCTGGCGCTGATTCTCCAGGGTGCGGCGCTGCTGCTCCAGGGTGCTGAGCAGGTCTCGCAGGCGTTGTTTTTCCGCTTGGACGTTGCCCTTGTCGAGACCGGCCTGGAGCTGCGACAGCTGGTCTGGTTCCGCGCCCAGCTGGATCGGCACCGGATTGCCCGCCGGTACCCGGATGCCCTGGCCCCGGAACACCCAGGGTGAGGATAACAAAGCCTCGGCCCCGCGCAGCCGCAGTTGCCCCTGGTCGTTGCGGTCGGCTTTCAGTCCATGCGGCTCGAAAGCCTGTTGCAGTTGCCGGAGCTGATCATCCGGGCTGCTGTTGGCGGCCAGTTGCAGGGTGAGGGGCTGACCATTGGGCAGCTGGATGTTGAGACGCTCGCCCTGGGGGCGGGGGCTGAGCAGGTCGACTCGGTCCAGCAGGTAGCTGACCTGTTGTGGTCCTTCCCGGTGCTGGAGTCTGAGATTGCCGTCCAGGTGTGGAGTCTGGTTAAGCTGCTTGCGAAGGTCGGCGACCCGTGAGGAGAGCTGGTCGCCGCGAGTCTGGCTGCGTTCCAGTTGGCGCATCAGTTGCAGCAGCTCGCGGTAGCTGTCGACCACCGCCTTTTCCGCGCCCTGCAGATGGGATAGCTGGCTCTGGGCCCGGCCCAGCAGGTCCCAGCGGCCGTGCCGCTCGACCCGCACCGCCATGGCGCTGTGCTCCCGCCGGTCTGCCTGGGTGCTTGGCGCTTTCTCGCTGCTGCTCGGGCCAGACGGTCCCTGTACCCCGGAATTGGGGCGGTGGGGCGCGGAAGCGCGATTGACAGGCAGCTCGGGTTTCATGGCAACGCCTAGAGGTGATTGAACAGGCTCAACTGACTGAGTTTGCTGTACGTCTTCTGGGTGGTGTTCATCGCCAGCTCGATCTGGCTGACCCGGCCCATGGCATCAAGGTAATCCAGATCCTGGATCTTACCACGGATCTTTTCGTTGGTAAGGGCGAGGTCCTCCTGGGCCATATCCAGACTCTTCGCGCTCTTGATGCGCGACCCCACCTCCGTCAGCTTCTGACCGATGCCGTTGACGGTGCGGTCAATGGCATCCAGCATCGCCGGACCTGTGGTATCCAGGGTGGCACTGCCGGTTTCCAGATCGGTGATGAAGTTTTCCAGGTCGGTGAAGAAGTTGCCGCCATTGAAATAGACCGATTCGATGGTCTCGTTGGCGGCCAGGGTCACGCCCTGGGCAACGGGCACTTCCCGTCGCAGGTTGTCGCCCTGGTAGGCCAGGCCGGCGCCGGTGTCGGAGACCGGTGCGGTGTCGAGCTGACTGCCGCTGAACAGGTAATTGCCCTCTTCATCGCGGGCGTTGGCAAAGTTCACCAGGGTGTCTTTGAGGGTTCGCAGCTCCGATGCCATCGCCTGGCGGTCGTCATTGGTGGCGGAATCGTTACTGGCGGCCAGTGCCAGATCCTGAACCCGCAGCAGGGCATTGAAGCTGGTGTTGAGGTAGGTCTCACTCTGCTCCATCCGGCTCATGACCCGGGTGGCGTTGTCACGGTACTGCTGGTAACTGGTCTGTTCCCGCTCCAGGCCAATCAGGCTGACGGTGCCCAGGGGATCGTCGGAGATGCGGTTGATCCGCAGTCCCGAGCTCATCTGGGTCATCACATCGGCGTAGGATTTGTCCTGCTGGCGCAGGCCCTGCAGAACTATCTGGTTTAACTGGCCGCTACTGACTCGCATTAGAACATCCCCAGTAAGGTGTTGAAGACCTGATCGGCGGTGCTGATGACCTTGGCGTTGGCCTGGTAGGCCTGGGTAAAGGTCATCAGCCGGATCGCCTCTTCATCCTGGTTGACGCCACTGACCGAGTCGCGCTGGTTCTGGGCGTCGTGCAGCAGTGACTGGCTGGCATCCGCCTGGGCCTGAGCCTGGGCGCTGCCGATGGCGATGTCGCCGACCAGTCCGCTGAAGTTGTCGTAGAAGCCGGTTTTCAGGGCCACGACGTCGAGCAGGTTGCTGTTGTCACCGCTGCCGCCGACCGGGTTGCCGCTGCCGTCATCGCCAATGAACGCCAGTTCCTCGGGAGTGATCGCCGGGTTGAGTTCAAGGGTGCCGGAGGGCGACGCCGGGTCGTACTGGAACAGCGCGGCACCCGGGTTGCCGTTGAGGTCGAAGCCGGCCGCCAGCTGGTTGTTGATCTGGTCGGCGAGATCCTGGGCCTGGGTGTCGAGGCGGCCCCGGATGTCCGCCAGGGTCACGTCGCGGTAGGTCAGCAGGGCCCCCATTTCACCGCCCGGCTGGTCCACCGGGAAGTTCTGGCCTTCCAGCTCCAGGCTGAGGGTGCCGCCGCTGAAATCCAGCGTGGCGGACTTGTTGCCCAGCACCAGGGGCTGGCCACTGGACAGCGTGACGTTGACCCGGCCATCCGGAAACGCCTGGGTTCGCAGCTCCATGTGACCGGCCAATTCCTTGATCGCCAGGTCACGCTGGTCCTGAAGCTGGGCGGTGTTGCCACCGCGGGCCTGGACATCGGCAATGCGCTCGTTGAGGCGGGCGATGCTGGCGGTCTGGCTGTTGATGGTGGCGGTCATCGCCACTGCCTGTTCGTCGATCTGCCGCTGCTGGATGTCGAGGTTGTGAGCCAGTTGGTTGAAGCGGTCCGCCAGCGCGCTGGCACTGGCGAGGATCTGCTGTCGGGTGGCGATGGACTGGGGGGCTTCGGTGGCGGCGTTGAAGGCGGCAAACAGGGTGTCGAGCCCCTTGTTGACGGAGAGTTCGTCGCTGCCGACGATGCCTTCCACCTGCTGCACCAGGGTCTGCATGCGGTCGTCGTAACCGAACTGGCTGCTGGCCCGCCACAGGGTTGCTACCCGGTAGTCATCGGCGATCCGGCGGATGGCGGTGACTTCCACGCCGTTGCCAGCGCTGAGCCGGTCATTGCCACCGCCCCGTGACATCAGCACGGCGTCCTGCCGGGTGTAACCCGGGGTGTTCAGGTTGGCAATGTTCTGGCTGGCGACCTCCAGCACTTTCTGGGACGCGGACAGGCCGGACAGACCGTTCAGCAGCAGGCTCATGGTGGTTAGGTCTCCTTGTCGTGCGGCCGGTTAAGGGGCTGTTGAAAAGCCGCCGAGTTCACAGAGGGAGAAGCGACCACCGGCCCGGAATTCTTTAATGGCTCCGGCGATTCGGTGCCAGTGTGACCGCCGAGCTGCTGTACCAGGGCATCGGCCAGGCCCATGCTGCCGCGTTTGGCCATGTCGCTGGCCAGCTGGCCGTCGGCCATCTGCTGGTAGAACTGCTGCTGTTGACTGCTGAAGGGACTGTTGTCGTCGGCAATGGCCTCGGTGGCGCTGCGCATGTTCTTCAGCACCATCTGCAGGAACATCGCCTCAAACTCGCTGGCGGCCGCTTCCAGGCCTTCGCGGCCCTTGAGCTGCTTGAGCTTGGAGGTGTCCTGGTAAAACGTTGGCGTCGTGGTATCGATACGGCTCATCTTGATTCCTTACTCAGATCACGACCAGGTCACCTTCCAGGGCACCGGCTTCGTCCAGCGCCTGGAGGATCGACATGATGTCACTGGGCGCCGCGCCCAGACTGTTGACCGCCCGCACAATGGTGTCCAGGTCGGTGCCTTCGGGCCACACGAACATGTGGGGCCGCTCCTGCTCGACGTTGATGCGGGAGTCCGGGGTGGCAACGGTGCGGCCGTTACCAAAGGCCCGGGGCTGGGACACGTTGGTGTCCTCGGAAATGGTTACGGTGAGGTTGCCGTGGCTGACCGCCGACTTGTGTACCTTCACCCCCTGGCCCATGACCAGGGTGCCGGTGCGGCTGTTGAACACCACCCGCGGGCGGTTGCGGCCTTCCTCCACATTGATGTCTTCCAGCATCGACATGAACACCACCCGCTGGTCCGGCTGCACCGGTGCATTGACGTGGATACGGCCGGAATCCTGGGCGGCGGCCACGCCCGGACCAAAGACCCGGTTGATGGCCAGCTCAACGTTACGGGCGGTGCGGTAATGAGGCGCTTTCAGGGTCAGGGTGACCTGTTGCGGCAGCTGTTCCTGCACCGGCACTTCCTGCTCAATGATGGCGCCCTCGGGAATGATGCCAACGGTGGGGATGTTGACCTGCACCGAGGAGCCGTCGCGGCCACGGGCGCCGAGCCCGCCCACCACCAAGTTGCCCTGGGCGACCGCGTAAATCTCGCCGTCGACCCCGTGCAGGGGCGTCAGCAGCAGGGTACCGCCCTGCAGGCTGCTGGCATCGCCGATGGAGGACACCGTCACGTCCAGGGTCTGGCCGCTGCTGGCAACGCTGGACAGGGTGGCGTGCACCGAGACCGCGGCGACGTTGCGCAGCTTGGGATCGACGTTCTCCGGCAGTTGAACACCAAACTGCTTGAGCATGTTGGTCATCGACTGGCTGGTGAAACGCACCTGGTTACGGTCGCCGGTGCCGGTCAGGCCGACCACCAGGCCATAGCCGATCAGCTGGTTCTGGCGCAGGCCTTTGACGTCCACCAGGTCCATCAGTGACCGGGCCTCGGCGGAGAGGGTGAGCAGTAACAGCAGGCAGCTAAGCAGGGTTCTCATTGCAAACCTCAAAACGGGAACAGGGGGCTCTGGAAGAAGCGGGTCAGCCAACCGGGCTGATTGGCTTCTGCCAGCGAGCCGCGACCGGCGTAGGTGATCTGGGCGTTGGCAATGCGCTGGGAGGAAATGCGGTTGCCGTCGTCGATGTCATCGACCCGCACCAGCCCCTTGAGACGGATGAACTCATCGCCCTGGTTGAGACGCAGCCATTTCTCGCCCTTGATCGACAGCACGCCGTTGGCCATGACATCCGCCACCGTGACGGTGATGTAGCCACTGAGGGAGTTGCGCTGATTGGCGCTGGCCTCGCCGGAGAACTCACGCTGGGCGTTGAGTTCCGCGGTCAGCTCCTCAATGGTCTTGGTGCCGAAGGTGGGGGCACCCATCGACAACCCGGAGCTCTTGCCCATGGAGGCGCCGGAGCGTTTGGAGGACTCGGTGGCCTCGTCCAGGGTGACCGTGAGGATGTCGCCGATGCGATAGGCTCGCCGGTCCTGAAACAGAGTAAACAGTTGCGCCGAAGCGTACAGACTGCCCGGCCCACGTCGGGCTTCACTGGCATCCACCACGGTCGGCGCCCAGGCCTCCTCACCGGGCTGGGGCACCGCCACGTCGTAGTGGGCGCTCTGGCAACCGGCCAGCAGCAGGCTGGCCAGGGTGAGCAGGAGGGTCAGGCTACGCACGGCAAACTCCTTACATTGACTGGCTGGCAAAGCGCAGCATTTCGTCAGTGGCGGACACCACCTTGGCGTTCATCTCGTAGGCACGCTGGGTGGCGATCATGCTGACCATTTCTTCCACCACCGAGACGTTGGAGCTTTCCAGGCTCTTCTGCTTCAGCGGACCCAGGGCATTCTCTCCCGGGATGCCTTCCAGCGGCTGGCCGGAGGAGGCGGTTTCCAGGAACAGGTTGCCACCCTGGGCTTCCAGGCCAGCGGGGTTGGCGAAATTGACGGTGGCGATCTGGCCGATCTGCTGGGGCACCGGGTCGCCGGCCAGCTTGGCCATCACAATGCCGTCGGTGCCAATGCTGACGCCGACCGCATCCTCGGGGATCTGGATCTGTGGTACCAGTGGCAGGCCACTGGTGTTGACCATCAGGCCTTCGGCGTTGCGCTGGAACTGACCGTTACGGGTGTAGGCCAGCTCACCATTGGGCTGTTCAATCTGGAAAAAGCCCTTACCGACGATGGCCACATCCAGGTCCTGGCCAGTGTTCTCGAAGTTGCCCGGGGTGTGGACTTTCTCGGTGCCCGCCAGGCGCACACCGGTGCCGACCTGCACGCCGGTGGGCAGCTGGTTCTGGAAATCCTGCTGGGCGCCGGGCTGGCGTTCGATCTGGTAGAACAGGTCCTCAAAGGACGTCCGGTCACGCTTGAACCCGACGGTGTTGACGTTGGCCAGGTTGTTGGAAATGGTGGCCATCTTGACGTCCTGGGCGGCGAGGCCGGTCTTGGCGACCCAAAGTGCTGCCTGCATGACTTGTCTCCTGTCTCAATCTTGGGAAATCGTTATCGGTTCGGAAAACTGGCGTTGGCCAAGCGGTCGGTGACCGCTTAGCCGCCTCGAACCAGTCGGTTACCGGCGTTGGAGTTCTCGTCGGCCGCTTTCATCATTCGCATCTGGATCTCAAAGGTTCGGCTCAGCGCCATGGTGGTGACCATCTCGTCCACCGGATTGACGTTGGACTGTTCCAGATGGCCCGACACCACCAGAACCTCCGGGTCGGCTGCGGCGGCTTCACCGTCGGCGAGACGGAACAGGCCGTCTTCACCCTTGCGGAGCTGGTCCAGCGGCGGGTTGACCAGTTTCAGCTGACCGGCTTCCAGCTGGCCACCGCCGGGGGGCGTCACTGAGATGGTGCCGTTGTCACCGATGCTGATGGCCTGGTATTCGGGAATGGCGAGCTGACCACCGCCGGCGCCGACTACTTCCCGGCCGCGGATGCGCAGCTGGCCCTCGGCATCGAGACTGAGGTTGCCAACCCGGGTGTAGGCCTCGTTGCCGGCCTCGTCGATCACCGCCAGGAAGCCGGCGCCGCGGATGCCCACGTCGAGGTCGCGGCCGGTGGTTTCCAGTCGCCCGGGGGTGAAGTCGGTGACCGCACTCTGGCTCTGGCTCAGGTACTTGGTCTCCAGGCCCGCCCCCTTCACCTGGTATGTCTCGGCGCGTTCGAAATCACGGCGAAACCCGGTGGTGCTGCTGTTGGCCAGGTTGTTGGCGTGGATGCGCTGCGCCGTGAGGGTGTGCAGCGCGCCGCTCATTGAGGTGTAGAGGTAACGTTCCATGGTCGGGCCCTATTACATGTTGCTGAACAGCACCTGGGTGAGCTGGTCGGCGGTGCTGACGCTCTTGGCGTTGGCCTGGTAGTTGCGCTGGGCGGTCATCAGGTTCACCAGTTCGCCGGTCAGGTCGACGTTGGAGCCTTCGTAGGCGCCGGGAGTCAGGGTGCCAAGGGCGCCGGTGCCAGCGGTGCCGGTAACGGCGTCACCGGAGGCGAAGGATTTGGTCCAGGTGGTGCTGTCGGCCTGGGACAGGCCGCCCGGATTGGCAAAGTTGGCCAGTATCACCTGACCCAGCAGCCGGTCGCGGCCGTTGGTGTACACCGCCGAGACGGAGCCATCTTCATCCACCCGCAGCCCGGTCAGGTCACCGGAGGCGAAACCGTCGGTGGCGTTGGCGGTAACCGCGAAGTCACCGGCGTACTGGGTGGTGCCAGTGAGGTTGAGGTCAAAGTTCATGACATCCGCGCCAGTAGTGGCACTCGGGTCATAGGTGAGGGCGACCGGGCCGGCCGGGGTATTGAGACTGCCATCCGAGTTGAAGTTCACGGCCGTCGGCGCGCCCATGGCGGCGCCGTTCATATACATGTGCACATCCCAGGTATTGGCGCCGGTTTTCACCATGTACTTGGTCAGGGTGTGCTCATTGCCAAGGGAGTCGTACACCTCACTGGAGTAGGAAAAGTTGTAGGTGTTGGTGTCGTTCGGATCCAGCGGTGCGACGGCCGGCACAGGCGCATCGGCTTTGAAGTTGGCCACGAAATCCAGGCTGGTGGAGGCCTGGGCCGGTACCGTGGCGGCCTGTACCTTGAGGTCGGTCAGCACACCCGGAACCAGATCGCCGTTGGCGTTGACGCCGTAACCCTGGAGTTTCATACCGTTGGCGGTGGTGACGAAGTTGTTGGCGTCCTTGCTGAACATGCCGGCGCGGGTGTAGCGGTCCTGGCCGTTCTGATCCTTGACGATGAAAAAGCCCTGGCCGGAGATGGCCATGTCCAGCTCACGGCCGGAGAAGTTCTTGTTGCCGTCCTTGCCGAAGTTCTGCGACACGTTATTCATCTCCACACCACCAGGCTGACCGCCGGAGTAGAGTGCGGCCAGTTCCGGGCGGCTGGCCTTGAAGCCCGCCGTGGACACGTTGGCAATGTTCTGGGAGATCACATCCAGAGACTGGTTGGTGGTGCGCAAACCGCTAAGACCGATGTTGTAGCTCATGAACGTCCTCCAAGGAATTCGCTGATACTGAACAGGGAAACACTGCCCACGCCGGCAACCTGCAGGCGGATGTCGCTGCCATCGGACGGCACGCTGACTTTCTCAACGGTACGCTGCAGCTTGGGCGGGTAGGTGGTGAGGTCATCGCCGTTGCGGGCGATCACCTCCAGGGTGTATTGGCCGGCATCCAGCTCCGGCAGAGTAAAGGCGGTTTCGCCGGCGTCGCGGGCGCCCAGATTGACCGACTCCACTACGTTGCCAGCGGCGTCGAGGGCACGGACTTCCACCTCACTGGCGGCGGCGGGCAGGGCCACGGTGCCGGTGAGTTCCTCTTCCGCATCCAGGTTGATGCGATCCACCGGAATGCTGACCTGCTTGCCGGCCAGGTTGGTGCTCTGCAACACCTGCAGGGTGTCCATCAGCACGTTGTTCTGGTTCTGCAGTTTGCCCATGTTCTCGATGCCTTCAACGGTGGAGAACTGGGCCAGTTGGGCGACGTACTCGGCGCCGTCCAGCGGGTTAAGCGGGTCCTGATTCTTGATCTGCGCCACCATCAGGGTGAGGAACTCGTTCTTCAGTCCCGCGGCGCTGTTGTCATTGCCGGCAATGGCGTTGGCGGTCGTGCCGGTGTTCGTCGCGCCGCCGGTTTCGCGGTTCTGCATGGCTGAAACGGTCATGTCGGTTCCCTATCCCCTCAGGACTGGCCAAGGCGCAGCAGGCCCTGCTGCATGCTGTTGACCCGGCTGACCATGTCCACCGAGGTCTGGAAATTGCGCGACGCCGACATCATGTCTGCCATCTCTTCCACCACATTGACGTTGCTGTAGTAGACGTAGCCATCGCCGTCGGCAATGGGGCTGCCGGGCTCGTGACGACGCTCGATGGCGCGGTCGGATTCGGTGACACCGGCGATGCCGACACTGGCGGCGGCCAGACGTTGGCTGGTGACCGGGCTGCGGGTCTCCAGACTCTGATAGAGGCTGGCGAACACCGGCTTGATGGCGCGGAAGGCATCTTCCTCACTGCCCGCGGCGCTGTTGGCGTTGGCCAGGTTGGAGGCGACGGTGTTCAGTCGAACCGACTGGGCGCGCATGGCGCTGCCGGCAATGTCGTAGATGTTGTGGAATGCCATGGTTTGGCTCCTCGATCCGTTATCCGTCGATGGCCTTGCGCAGGCCGGAAATTTTCATGTTCAGGAACGTCAGGCTGGTCTGGAAGTCCATCGCGTTGGCGGCGAACTGGGCCTGTTCCACGCCGAGCTCGGCGGTGTTGCCGTCTTCGGACGGTTGCATCGGCACCCGGTACTTGAGATCCCGGCTGGCATCGAGGCTGGGTGCGGGCAGGCCGCTGTGGTGGCCGTCCAGCTCCCGGGCGACCCGCTGCAGGGAGGCCTTGAAGTCGAAATCACGGGACAGGTAGCCCGGGGTATCAACGTTGGCCAGGTTGCTGGCGAGGATGCGGGAGCGTTCCATCCGCATCGACAGGGCGTATTGATGGACGCCCAGTGCCTTGTCCACAATAAGTGCCATGGTTGGTCTCCAGTGCCATGCAGTGAGATTTCCTGCTACCGTACTAACAAGGTATGTGCCAACTTTTAGATTCTATAAATCAAGGGGTTACTGATTGAGGGCGGAAGTGGGGAAGGCAGGGCGGAAATCGTGGTTTCCGCCCCGGAAGTGGCAGGTTCCCCTGACGGGCGGGGCACTGCTGTTGGTCTGGCTGCTGGCCGCTGGTGGTGTTCAGGCCCAGAACCAGAATCGGGCGGACCTGGTGGCGCGGGTCACCGCGGACGCCGAGCGCCAGGTCCAGCGTTACGCCCGTCAGCGTGGTTGGGTCAATTTCGATTACCAGGTGGAAGCCTGGGTGCCGGGAGCCGCGGACCAGCATCCCGGCTGCCAGGGCGAGCTGGTGGTGGCGCCGGCCCAGGCCTCCGGGCGAATCTGGGGGCGGGTGCCCTATCGCATCGGCTGCAGTGAGCCGGAATGGGAACTGCGGGCGCGGGCGGAAGTATCGCTCAAGGTTCCGGTGGTGACGGCCCGGCGGACGGTGCGCCGGGGTGAGAGCCTGAACCGGGACACCATGCGGCTGGCGGTGCGGGACCTGGCCGACATCTACGGCGATTTTGTGACCGACATCCGCATGTTGCGGGGGCTGCGGACCCGGCGCGCGATCCGTGG
This sequence comes from Marinobacter xestospongiae, assembly GCF_023156385.1. Taxonomy (GTDB): domain Bacteria; phylum Pseudomonadota; class Gammaproteobacteria; order Pseudomonadales; family Oleiphilaceae; genus Marinobacter; species Marinobacter xestospongiae. The sequence goes on along the minus strand of NZ_JAKZAK010000015.1, from coordinate 66,078 downwards.
TGGCCAGGTCATCACCCTGGACCTGGCGGAAGCACCGCTGCTGGTGGAGCGAGGCGACCAGGTGCTGATCCGGGTCGAGGCCGACGGCGTGGTTGCCTCGATGACCGGCGAAGCGCTCCAGAGCGGCAGCAAGGGGGAGGGTATCCGGGTGCGGAACCATTCGTCCGGCAAGGTCATCACCGCCTGGGTGGTGGAGCGGGGCATCGTCGAAACCCGATTCTGATGGGCCCTGGACCGGTGCGGATACCTGCCAACGCATTTTTTCCAAGTTCGGTTACAGTTTCGCCGGCAGCCGGTCGCTATACTCTGACAGAGACACTGATTGGGTTTGAATGCTATGAAAATCAATCACGCCACGACACCGGTTACCAGCGCCAACCAGCGTGCCAACGCCGCCCGCCATGACCAGGGGGCGACCAGCAGCACGGCCGCCAGTGCGACGCCAGAACTGCAGAGCCGCGGTCTGGAAAAGTCCCTGGCGGACGCCTCCGATGTCGACATGACCCGGGTTAATGCCCTGCGTCAGGCCATCGCCGAAGGTCAGCTCGATCTGGACCCGGCGGTACTGGCGGAAGCGGTGCTGGACCTACACGGCTCATGAGCGCCAAGGCTGCCCTGGCGGAGCTGACCCGGGGAATCCGTGCCGACCTGGCGCGTTGCCAGGGGTTGCAGCCACTGCTGGTGGAGCAGCAACGGCTGCTGGCGCGCACTGACGCCGAGGCGCTGCAGCCGCTGGGAGAGCAGATCGGTGACGCGTTGGCGGCGCTGGAAGTCAGTGCCGGCCGTCGGGGGGAAATCCTGGTGGGCCTGGGACTGAACGCCGATGCCGGCGGTTTTGAGCGGCTGTTGACCAAACTGCCACCGGCCCTGGCCGCGGAATTGCGATCGCTTTGGCGGGAACTGGAGGCGTCACTGGTGCGCTGCCAGGCCCTGAATGAGCGCAACGGCGAGCTGCTGGCCAGTCACCGCACGGCGCTGGATGATCTTCTGGGCACCACCACTAACCCTTACGACCAGCTCCGTTGAGCCAGTCGTCCACCTGTCCCTGCTCCTGGCGCCGCTGGCGCTGCTGATCCTGCTGCTGGCGCCGTCGTACCAGCAACTCCAGTCCCTTGACCTTACCGAACTGCGCCAGCAATGCCCGCTGCCGTGCTTCCAGTTCCTTGCCCGCCAACAGCAATTCGTCGGCCTGCTGATCCAGTAGCTGGTTGAGCTGATGGCGCATGGTCAGTCGGTTCTGGTGCACCAGCGCATTGCCGCTGGCGCCGCTGGCCATGCTGTCGACATAGAACTTCAGGCTGTCGTAGCGCTGCTGTTCCTGCTGGTGGCGCAACTGCTGCTGTTGCTTGTCGTTGCCCAGGCGTTCCAGGGTTTTCTGCTGCTGGTCGAGGAAGCGGTGGAACATCAGCCAAACAGCCCTTGCAGTTGTTGCAGGCTCTGGTCATAGCCTGCCGGTTCGTCGATCGCCTGCTGCAGGAAGCTCGCCAGCCGGGGATGCGTCTGTACGGCTTCATCCAGCTCCGGGTCCTGGCCGGCGTGATAGCCGCCAAGGGGAATCAGTTCCCGCACACTCTGGTAACGGGACAGCAGCCGGCGGAAGCGTGCAGCGGTCTGCTGGTGGTCGCGGTCGGTGACCTGGGGCATGACCCGGCTGATGGAGGCATTGATATCAATTGCCGGGTAGTGGCCGGCTTCCGCCAGCTCGCGACTGAGGATGACGTGACCGTCGAGGATGGCGCGGGCGGCGTCGGCAATCGGGTCCTGCTGGTCATCACCTTCCGCCAGCACCGTGTAGATGGCGGTCAGTGAACCTTCACCTTCGCCGTTGCCGGCACGTTCCGCCAGCCGGGTCAGGGCGGCGAACACCGATGGCGGGTAGCCCCGGGTTGCCGGCGGTTCGCCGATGGCCAGTGCCAGTTCCCGCTGGGCCTGGGCATAGCGGGTAAAGGAATCCATCAACAGCAGCACGTCCTGGCCCTGGTCGCGATAGTATTCCGCCAGCCGGTGGCAGGTCTCGGCGGCCCGCAGTCGCATCAGCGGAGACTGGTCCGCCGGCGCGGCGATCACCACCGAACGGGCCAGGCCTTCCGGCCCCAGGGCGTCTTCAAGAAACTCCCGGACTTCCCGTCCGCGTTCACCGATCAGGCCCACCACAATCACGCTGGCCTGGGTAAACCGGGTAATCATGCCAAGCAGCACACTCTTGCCCAGACCGGCGCCGGCAAACAGCCCCAGACGCTGGCCTTTGCCCGGTGTGAGCAGGGCGTTGATGGCGCGGACCCCGACATCCAGTGGTTCCCGCACCGGCCGCCGTTTCAGCGGATTGGGGGGCGCCGCGTGCAGCGGCAGGCGGTCGCCACTGACGGCGGGACCGTCGTCGAGGGGCTGCATCAGGCCGTCAAAGGTGCGGCCAAGCAGGTTGTTGCCCACCGGCAGTTGCAGATCGTCGTCCAGGCGCTGGACCCGGGCCCCGGCGTACAGGCCACCGACCGCGCGGTAGGGCATCAGGAAGGCGGTGTCGCGGTCAAAGCCGACCACTTCCGCCAGCACCGGGTCGCCCTGGTGGGTGTCCACCAGGCAGCGTTGGCCAATCACCAGTCGACAGCCGACGACTTCCAGGGTAAGTCCGGTCACCCGCACCAGGCGGCCGGTGACGGTCTCCCGTGGCACTTCCCGCAAGCGCTCGGCGGCGCGCGCCAGCTGTTCGGGCAAGGTGTTCATGCGCGGGTTCCGGTGCGGATCATTGTGGCGACTCCTGGGTCAGTTCCTCGCGCACCTTGTCCACACAGCCCTGCAGCCGCTCTTCGCTGCGAATGGTCTGTTGCTGCTGGTCGCTCTCCAGGCGGCAGTCGCCAATGGCCAGGGCGTCGTCGGGCTGGACCGGGTAATCACCAATGTGGTTGGTGCCAGTACGGGCCAGGCGCTGGTAGTCGTCCGGCGACAGGTACACGGTGACGTCGCCCTTGCGGGTGTCCATGCGGGTCAGCGCCTCTTCCACCAGTTTCAGCATTTGGTCGGGGTTGAGGCTGAGTTCGGCGTGCACCACCCGCCGGGCCACCTGTTCCACCAGTTGGCACAGCTGTTCGGTGTGTTCCCGTAGCTCCTGCTGACGCAGCTCCTCCAGCTTACCCTGGATACTCTGCAACGGTGCCAGCGCGGCGTTGAAGGTGTGGCGTCCGGCATCCTCGCCCTTGCCCAGGCCCTGCTGGTAGCCGGCCTCGTAGCCCTGGGCCTCGCCCTGACTGCGGCCATCGGCCAGGCCCTGCTCCAGGCCGCGTTCCTGGCCCTGGCGGAAGCCTTCGTCATAACCCTGCTGGAATGGGTCCTGCTCGCCGCGATCGCTGGCCTCCAGTGCGGCCAGGGAGCGGAAGCGATGCCTGCGGTAGTTGCCCCTGAGTTTGTCCATAGCGTCAGTCTACGACCGTTTCCTCGAAGATCTGGTAGTTGATCACTTCCTGTTCGTGCAGTTCCCGCACCAGGCGCATGACTTCCCGCCGGGCGTCTTCCACCTGACTGACCGGCACCAGGCCCAGAGCCTGGGTGCGGTCGAGGATGGACTGCGCCATCCGTCGGGGCAGGGCGCCCATCAGTGCATCCCGGACCTCCGGCGCAGCGCCCTTGAGGGAGAGCGAGAGGATGTCCTCGGGAATCTCCTGCACCAGCACCTGGAGCACGTCGGTGGACTGGCGCCCCAGGGTCATGAAGTCGTACATGTTCTCGGACACCGAACGCGCCAGCTCTTCGTTGTGGAGCTTGAGCATGTCCATCAGGCTGGCGCGATCACCGCGGAAGCGATTGAGGATGTCGGCGGCCTGCTTGACTCCGTCTACCCGCGCAGTGCTGCGCTCGGAGACGAACTGCAGACAGCGGCCGAGGGCGTCGCGCAGCTCTGACAGCACCTGGTCACTGACTTCGTGCATGTTGGCGACCCGATAGAGCAGATCGTCGTGGCAGTTGTCCGGCAGCTCTGCCAGTACCCCGGAGGCGGTCTCCGGTGGCAGGAAGGCCAGCAATACCGCCTGCATTTGGGGATGCTCGGTGGCGAAGAAGCGGGCCAGGGTTTCCGCCGGCACCCATTGCAGCTTCTGCAGCTCGTCTTTCAGGGCGTCGCCGTAGATGTCGTCGATCATGCCCTTGGCCAGGCGCTTGCCCACGGCCATGTCCAGGGTGCGCTCCAGGTAGTCGCGGGAGGCCGCGCTGATGCCACTCTGGTCGCGGAAATGGTCAAAGAAGCCCTGGATCACGTCACGGGCGGCGTCGGTGGAGACGCCGGCGAGCTTGGCCATGCGATTGGACAGGGTGGTGACCTCATCCCGGCCCAACCGACTGAGAACCTTGGCGGCAGCATCTTCACCCATCGACAGCAGCAGGATGGCGGCCTTGTCGAGGGAGTTGGTTTCAACGACTTGTGTGTCCATGATCCTCTACCCATGATTTGATGACGTCGGCAACGCGGTTGGTTTCTTTATCGGCCAGCAACCGCAGGTGTTCCAGTTGTACCTCCAGTTCCGAGCCCGGTGGTGGCAGGCTCAGGGTGGAGGCGGCATCAGCGCTGGTCTCGGCGGCTTCCTGTTTGCTGGCGGAGGCCTCGGCACTGGCGCTTGCTGTTGCATTGGTGTCGGTACGGGTGACTGTGCGTTCGTCGTCGTCACTGTCATCGGTGTCCTGACTGCGCTTGCTGGCGAAACGGTTCTGGGGCTGGCCGGCGGCGCTGTTGGTCAGGTGCTTCACCAGCGGGCGAATGCCGAACAGGATCAACAGCAGCAGCATCAGGCTGCCGAGGGCGTAACGGATGTGGGTCTCCCATGGGGTCAGGTCCTGATACCAGGGCGTGGCCTGGGGTACGGGCGCGGCTGCCGGCTTGGCGACGAACGGCGCGCTCTGCAGGGTTATGACGTCGCCGCGCTCGGTATCGAGTCCGGCGGCGGTGTGTACCAGTGCGCTCATCTTGTCGAGCTGGGCCTGGGTCCAGCCGCCATCGGGGGCATTGCCATCATTGACCAGTACCGATACCGACAGCTGACGGACCCGAGCCTCATCCAGGCGGGTGTGGGTGACCGCACGTCCGGTTTCGAAGCGGCGGTTGACCTCTTCCCGGCGATTGACCGCGGCCGCATCCTGGCCTTCCTCATCGGCCTGATCCGGTTGTGGGACCGGTGGCTGGTTGGTGAGGGCGCCGGGAATGCCCAGCGCGAGCTGGCCGGCGGCGTTGTCCAGCACCGAGTTTTCCGACAGCAGCACCGGCTCGCCGTCCAGGACTTCGCGGGTTTCCTCAACCTCTGAGAAGTCGACGTCGGCGGCGACCCGGATGCGGAAGTTGCCGGCGCCCAGCATCGGCTCCAGCATGTCGCTGGCACGGTTGGCGACCTTGTCTTCCAGCTTGGAGATGTAGTCCATCTGGCGGGTGCTGACCCGGCCTGGGCTGTCCTCGCCAATACCGGCGGACAACAGCTCGCCGGCCTGGTTGACCACCGACACCGAGCCCGGCTTCATGCCGGGAATGCCGGCAGCCACCAGATTCACGATGGCTTCCACCTGGGTTTCATCGAGGTGGCCACTGAGGTCCAGCACCACCGAGGCGGTGGGGGTCTGTTCCTCGCGGCCAACAAACAGCGTGCGCTCAGGGATGGCCAGGTGCACCCGGGCATTGCGGACCTGCTCCAGGGTCATGATGGTGCGGGCCAGTTCCCCTTCCACTGCGTGGGTGTAGCGGGTGGACTCCATGAATTGGCTGGTGCTGATGCCGGACAGTTCGTTAAGGCCTTCGATACCGGCCGGCATCTGGGCGGTTACGCCGCGAGCAGCCAACTTCATCCGCGCGCTGGCAATCTGGTCCTTGGGCACCAGGATGTTGCCGCTGCGGCTGTCGAGTTCAAAGTCGATGGTTTCGGCTTCCAGTACCTCCAGGATGGAGGCGCTGTCGTAACGCTCCTGGTTGCCGTATAGCGGGACATACTGGCCGCTGTTGGTCCACAGGATGATAACGATGGCGGCGGCCACCAGGGCCGCCAGCAGGGCGACCACGATGATCGAACGGGAATCACCGGAGAGGCGGCGCCAGCCCTGCAGCAGGGACTGGGCCCGGGAACGGCTGGCGCTGGCGCCGCCTCCCTGGCCATTGGTGACGGTGCTGGGCAGTGCGTTGATCAGCTCAGACATGACTCAGGCCCTTACACCGGCATCCGCATGATTTCATCGAAACCGGACACCAGGCGGTTTCGAACCTGGACCAGTGCCGAGAAGCTCAGGCCGGCCTTCTGGCTGGCGACCATGGCGCCCACCAGGTCGTCGCTCTGGCCGGTTTCCACCGCGGTCTGCAACTGTCCGGCGTGATGCTGCTGGGCGTCGATGGTGTTGAGGGCGGCCTGCATCACCTGGGTGAAGTTGACGTCCTGTTCGGCACTGCGCTGGGCCGGTGCCACGGCCGCATCACCCCGTAACTGGGTCATGGTGTCGAGCAGTACCGACTGGGTATTGATTGCCTGAATAGCCATGGTGTTCTCCTGTTAGCCGGTGACGGCAGCCTGATTGATGTCGATGCCTTGCTCGCGCATTGCCGCGAGTTTGTAACGCAGTGCCCGGGTGGTGACGCCGAGGGCCTCGGCGGTGTCCTTGCGATGGCCGTTAAAGCGGCGCAGGGTATCCAGTACGTGCTGGAATTCGGCAGAGCGCCGGGAGTGCTGCAGGCTGGACGCCGCCGGTGCCGGGGCGGGCACTGGCACGGTGTCTGGCAGCATCAGGTCGATGCTCTGGATTACCAGGCCACGGGCCAGGATCAGCGCGCGCTGGATGGTATTTTCCAGTTCCCGCACGTTGCCGGGCCAGTCGTGGGCCAGCAGCGCCCGGGCAGCCTCCGGATGCAGTTCGAAGCCGGATTCCGGGGCGTGCTTGGCGAGGAAGTGACGGGCCAGTGGCAGGATGTCTTCCTGACGCTGGCGCAGGGCCGGCCAGCTCAGTGGCAGCACGTCGAGGCGGTAGAACAGGTCTTCGCGGAAGCGGCCGGCGGCGGCCTCGGCGCGCAGGTCACGGTTGCTGGCGGCAATGACCCGGACATCGAGTTTCACCTTCTGGTTTGAGCCCAGCTTCTCCAGTTCCCGTTCCTGCAACACCCGCAGCAGTTTTGCCTGCAGGGCCAGCGGCATCTCGGAGATCTCATCCAGCACCAGGGTACCGCCGTTGGCCAGCTCGAACTTGCCGGTCTGGCTCTGCTGAGCACCGGTAAAGGCGCCCCGGGCATGGCCAAACAGGGTGGACTCAAGCATGGTTTCAGGAATGGCCGCGCAGTTGACCGCCACGTAGGGACCCTTGGCTCGCGGCGACTGATCGTGGATATACCGCGCCAGGCATTCCTTGCCGGTGCCGGACTCGCCACCGATCAGGATTGAGGCGTTGGTTTGGGCAGCCTTCTTGGCCAGCAGCAGGACCTGCTGGCTGGCCGGTGACGCCACCACCATGTCGGGGATGGGCTGGTTCAGGCTCAGGGCATGGTTGACCGTGGCCACCAGTTGCTCACCGGTAAAGGGCTTGAGCAGGTAATCCATGGCGCCATGGTGCATGGCCTCGCCGGCCAGCGCGCTCTGTCCCGCATCCACCAGGGTGATGACCGGGCAGCCGGGGTAGCGCAGGCCGAGGTCGCGCAGCACCGGCACGATGTCCGGGCTGACGGCGGCGTCCAGCAGGATCAGGCTTGGCGGCGGTGTACCCGGGTCCAGCTCCGGCGCGGTGCCGTTGACCAGGCGAACGTCGTAGTCGGCGGCGATCAGCTGTTGGTGAAGACTGGTGGCCAGCGGGCTGGCTTGAATCATGAGCAAGGGCGTCTTCATGAGGTTTCCTCAGTTTCCTGCCTGACGATACGGATGGTGACGCGGCGGTTCAGGTCCCGGCCTTCAGCGGTGTCGTTGTTGGCGGACGGGTAGCGGTCGCCGTGGGCCCGCTGTTCAATCATGGTGTTGGGAATGCCGGCGGCCTTGAGCACCGCAGCCACGTCGGCGGCACGTTCGCGGGCAATCTGCAGGTTGCCCAGGCGGGAGCCGGTGTTGTCGGTGTGGCCATCGACCAGCAGCTTGCGAACCTGGGGATCAAGCTGGACATAGCGGGCCAGGTCCTCCAGGTCGGCGATCTGCTCGGGAGTCAGGGCCCGTTGACCGGCCTGGTAGAACACCACCTGGTCGCGGGCCTGGTGCACCGACAGCGGTGACAGTTGCTGCTCGCACTGGCGGAAGCGGTCGGCAACCGGTGCCCAGTTCACGGTGGGAATGCGCAGCTCCAGGGTATCCAGGTACAGGCTGGTCCAGAGGCCGCTGTCGAGGGCGGTCAGCACTGAGCGGCTGGTGTGCTGGTCGAGCCGGAAGTGATCGTCGCGGGCCGCCAATGCGGTGGCCTGGCTCTGACGATCACCCTGCCAGGGTGCGGTGCGGCTGGCCAGTGACACCTCGGCCGGCAGGGCCTGGGCCGGGCGGTAGTGCACCTGCATGGGGGTGCCAGCCGGGTGGCTCAGCAACAATTCGCCATTTTTTTTCAGATCCAGCTCAAGTTCGCAGTGGAAGCGGTCGCCAGTAAAAGACCAGTGGACCTGATCCATGGCCAGTTGCTGGACTACCCCCGGATTGGCGGCGGCCATGCCGGCGACCGACAGTGCCAGGATGGTGGAGCTGGCCCGGGATAATAATTTGCGCATACCTTGCGACGTCATCGTTTCCGACCTTACTTGGGGCACTGGTTGGTGCAGACCAAGGCGTATTGCGAAGACAACAGCAGGCACCACGGCGATGACAAACATGTCTGCTGTGTGGTGACTGTGGGAAAAGATATCGACCTGGACGGCATCGGGATCGACGCCGCGGGGAAGAGATATCTTAGCCCGGCAACCCCGCTATCATGGATTCTGTCGAATCGGTAGACCGGAGGCTTTGCGTCCTGCGCTTTCGCGACAGTTTGCCTTTGTCTGTAGCTAAGTTATTGAAAAAAGTTATTGAAACCGGTGTCTGATTCGTCCGACGCCGGCCTTCTCGATAGTGTGATCTAGTTAACAGTAATTGACGTTGTACCGGCAACCGCTGTTTTGTAGCGGAGAGTCGCCCTTTGTGGCGAATTGCTAAAATGTGTAACTCCCCGCTTGATCTGACATCAATTTCAGCTATGACCTCTAACCGCAACTAGCCCAGTGTGCCGACCACATCGATGTGCATCTGCTCCGGCACTTCGTTGTAGGACAGCACCGCCAGCCCGCGGGCGAAGGTGCGGGCATAGCGCGCCAGTAGCGGCCGCAGCTGCGGCACGACCAGCAGCACCTGGGGCAGGCCCTGACGTTTCATTTCATCGCGAACCTGTGGCATCGCCTGTTGCAGCCGTCCCAGCATCTGGGGCTCCACCGGGAAGCTGTCCAGTGACGCCTGGCCGGACTGCTGGGCCTGCTGCAGCGCCTTCATCAGGGTCTGTTCCAGCTCGTCCGCCAGGGTGACCACATTGAGCTGATCGCGTTCACCGATGGTCTGGCGTACCAGGCTGCGCTTCAACGCACAGCGTACGTCGGCGGCCAGCAACACCGGGTCCTTGGTGACGTCGGCGCTGTCCACCAGGGTGGTGGCAATGGTCTGGATGTCCGACAGGCTGACCTGGTCGGACAGCAGGTGGCGGAACACCCGCAGCTGTTGCATCGGGCTGAGCTGGCTGTTGAGGGCCTCGGCGAGTTTTTCCGACACCCCCTTGAGGCGTTCCCCCAGAGCCAGGACGTCGTCGTGGCTGAAGATTTCATCCAGGTGCTGGCGCATCACCTTGCCCAGATGGGTGCTGATCACGGTGGCGGCATCCACCACCGAATAGCCCAGGTTCAGTGCCCGCGACTTGTGCTCGGGGGCAATGGCCACCGCGCTCATGTCGTAGGCGGGCTCTTTGACCAGTTCGCCGTCGAGCTGGCCATAGGTCTCGGCGCCTTCGATGGCCAGCAGTTTGTCCGGGTCCACCTCGCCGCTGGCAATGCGAACGCCATCGAGCTTGATGCAGTATTCCGCCGGTTTCAGTCGCAGGTTGTCGCGAATGCGGACCTCCGGCAGCAAAACCCCGAGCTGCTCCGACAGGGTCTTGCGGATGCCGCGAATGCGGTTGGGCAGTTCCGCCTTCTGCTCCCGGTCGGCCAGCGGTACCAGCCGGTAACCCAGCTCGATGCGCATCTTGTCGACGTAGGGCAGGTCCTGCCAGCTCAGGGGCGGGTCTTTCTGCAGTTGTTCGGTGAGCTCCTGTTCGGCCTCCTGGTCGGCTTCCTCCGGGCTGCCCTGGTGCAGGTTCCAGGCCGCGAACGCCAGCACCCCGGCAAACGCCAGGAACGCCACCGTCGGCATGCCGGGAATCAGCCCGAGGATACCCATCACCAGAGCAGCGGTACTGACCACCCGGGGCGAGGCCAGCAGCTGCTGCTGGACCTGGTCGGCCATCTCCGATTCGTCGTTGACGCGGGTGACGATGATGGCCGCGGCGGTGGCCAGCAGCAGCGACGGAATCTGCGCCACCAGGCCGTCACCGATGGTGAGCAGGGCGTAGATCTGGAACGCCTCTTCGCCGGACAGGCCCTGCTGCAGCACGCCGATGGCGAGACCGCCCAGCAGGTTGATCAGCAGGATCAGCAGACCGGCGATGGCATCGCCGCGAACAAACTTGGAGGCGCCGTCCATGGAACCGTAGAAGTCGGCTTCCCGGGCAACGTCCTGGCGGCGCTGGCGGGCCTGGTTCTGGTCAATGGTGCCGGCGTTGAGGTCGGCGTCGATCGCCATCTGCTTGCCGGGCAGGGCGTCAAGGGTAAAGCGGGCGGACACCTCGGAGATGCGCTCGCCGCCCTTGGTGACCACCACAAAGTTGATGATCATCAGGATCACAAACACCACCAGGCCGACCACGTAGTTGCCGCCGATCACCACCTCCCCGAACGACTGGATCACCTGGCCGGCGGCGCCGGGGCCGGTGTGGCCATCCAGCAGCACGATGCGGGTTGAGGCGACGTTGAGGGTCAGCCGCATCAGGGTGGCGACCAGCAGCACGGTGGGGAAGACTGAAAACTCCAGCGGTCGCTTGGCGGAGACCGCCACCAGCAGCACCATCACCGCCAGCACGATGTTGAAGGTGAACAGGGTGTCGATCAGCCACGGCGGCAACGGCAGGATCAGCATGGCCAACACGGCCATCAGGATCACCGGGATGGCGGCGTAGGAACGGGTCAGGTTGAATTTCACCTTGGGTCACCTATTTCCTGAGGGAGTCCGGAATCTGGAAGCGGGGCAGCGGCGCGGGTTTGTGTCCGCGCCGGGCTTTCCAGGCATTGAGCTGCATGACGTACATCAGCACATGGGCCACGGCGTTGAACAGTCCGGCCGGAATCTCCTGGTCGATTCTCGTGGAGTGGTAGACTGCCCGGGTTAGCTCCGGCAGTTCCAGTATGGTTTTATTATTTTTTGTAGCAACGTCGCGGATGCGCAGCGCCAGGTCGTCCACCCCCTTGGCTATCACGTAGGGGGCATCGGCGGTATCCGGGGCGTAGCGGATGGCCACGGCGTAGTGGGTCGGGTTGGTGATCACGACGTCCGCTTCCGGCACTCGCTGGTCGATGCGCTGGCGGGACATCTGCATCTGGATTTCGCGAATCCGCTGTTTGACCTCGGGCCGGCCTTCGGTGTTCTTGTGCTCGTCCTTGACCTCCTGTTTGGTCATTTTCAGCTTCTTCACCATCGACCAGCGCTGGTAGGGCACGTCCAGCAGGGCGATGAACAGCAGCACCAGCCCCATGGCCATCAGCGCCAGCCCCAGCAACCGAACGCCTTCGCCAATGGCGGCTCCCAGCGGCAGGCGGTTGATGGCCACCAGGTCGTCGGCGTGGGTCCACAGCAGCCACACCATAACCCCAAACAGCAGCACCACCTTGAGGGAAGACTTGGCCAGTTCCACCAGGCTCTGGCTGGAAAACATCCGCTTCAGTCCCGACAGCGGGTTGAGTCGCTTGAGCTGGGGCTGGATGGCCTTGCCGGACGTCAGCCAGCCGCCCGGCACCATGCCGGAGACGGCGCCGATCAGCCACAGCGTGATCAGGAACGGCAGCATGGCGCCCAGCCCCAGCTCCAGGGCGCTGCCCAGGTGCTGCAGCATCATCGCCGGGTCGGTGGCGGCGGCGCGGTCGAGCTCAAAGTGCTGCACCATCAGATCCCGGGCAAACTGGGTGAGGAAGCTGGACATCAGCAGCAGTACCCCGCCGATGCCTACCAGGGCGGCGCTTTGCAGCTCCCGTGAGCGGGCAATCTGGCCCTCTTCGCGGGCCTTGCGAAGTCGCTGTTCCGTGGGTTCTTCGGACTTGTCCTGGCTGCTGTCGTTCTCGCTCATGGGCTGACCGTGGTTACCAGCAGGCGCATTTCATCCAGCACATGGGTGGTGAACTCGCCATAGCGGCCGGGCACGCCGGCCACCGTCAGCATCAGGCTCAGCAGCCCCATCAGCATGCTCAGCGGGAAGCCCAGGGCGATGACGTTCATCGACGGCGCCGAGCGGTTCATCACCCCGAAGGTGAGGTTGACGATCAGCATCGCCACCACCGCCGGCATCGCCAGCAGCAGGGCGCCGCCGAACATCCAGCCAAACAGGGCAAGCACCCGGTTGAGATCGAGGGCGTAGATCGACTGGCCGGGCGGCCAGGTGAAGAAGCTTTCCACCAGAATGTCGATGGCCACCAGGTGGCCATCGAACACAAAGAACAGAAACGCGCCCAGGATGATCAGCAGCTGTCCCATTAACGGCACCGCCTGACCGTTGGTGGGGTCGTTCATGATGCCCATGGCCAGGCCCATCTGCATCGACAGGATCTGCCCCAGCAGCGACATCAGGGCAAACAGCATCTGCAGCATGAAGCCGAGGAAGAAGCCCAGCAGGATCTGTTCGCCGGCCATCACCAGGGCTGTGAGGGAGAACGGGTCGACGCTGGGCATCGGTGGCAGCATGGGGGCCATCAGTGCCGCCAGCGCCAGCGACAGCAAGACCCGGACCCGCACCGCGGTCAGCCGGTCGCCGAACATCGGCATGGTCCACAGCAGCGCACCGATGCGAAGAAAGGGCCACCACAGGCGGCCCAGCAGGGAGGTGATGTCGGCGCCGGTGAGTTCCACCAGGCTCATCCGATGGCTCCCGGAATGGTGGTGAAGATCATCTCGAACAACCGCAGCACCCGCTCCAGTATCCAGTGGCCGGCGAACACGATCATCCCCAGGGTGGCGAGCAGCCGTGGCAGGAAGCTGAGGGTCTGCTCGTTGATCTGGGTGGCGGCCTGGAACACGCTCACCACCAGCCCCACCACCATGCCCGGACCGATCAGCACGGCGACGATCAGGGTGATGGTGAGGACCGCTTCGTAGATCAGTGAGACGGCGAGTTCGGCGGTCATGGCGCTACCCGAAGCTGGCGGTGAGGGTGCCGACGGTCATCGACCAGCCGTCGGCCAGCACAAAGATCATCAGCTTGAAGGGCAGCGAGATGATCAGCGGAGACAGCATCATCATCCCCATCGCCATCAGCACGCTGGCCACCACCAGGTCGATGACCAGGAACGGGATGAACAGCATGAAGCCAATCTGGAACGCGGTCTTCAGCTCCGACAGCACGAATGCCGGCAGCAGCGCCGAGAAGGGCACATCGTCCTGGGCCAGGGTCAGCGGCTCGTTGGCGATCCGCAACATCTGCTCCAGGTCCGCCTCGTGGGTCTGCTTGAACATGAAGCCGCGCAACGGCTGTTCGGCGCGGACGAACGCCTCTTTGAGGGTGATCTCATCCTGTTCGTAGGGCACGAAGGCGTTGGCGTAGATGTCGGTCCACACCGGGCGCATGATCAGCAGGGTCAGCACCAGGGCAATACCCACCAGCACCCGGTTGGGAGGGCTCTGCTGCAGGCCGAGGGCCTGGCGCAGCACCGCCAGCACCACGATGATGCGGGTAAAGCTGGTAAGCATCAGCAGCATCGCCGGCAGGAACGACAGCGCCGTCAGCAGCAGCAGGATCTGGATCTTGATGCTGTAGTCCTGGGTGGAGTCGCCGTCGGTGACCGAAAACAGCGGCAGGTCCTGGCCCCAGGCCAGCCCCGGCACCAGCAGTGCCAGCAGCAGGAGCATTCGCATCGGGCGTCAGTCCTGGTCGGGGGGGAGATTGGGGTTGCGGGGCACGTCCACCAGGCGCAGACCATAGCGGCCATCAACCACCACCACTTCGGCGCGGGCCAGCAGTTCGCCGTTAACCCGCACATCCAGCGGCTCTCCCACTTTCTTGTCCAGCGGCAGCACTTCGCCCGGGTTCAGATCCAGCAGGTTGCCAAGCATGATCTCGACACTGTCCACTTCCAGCGTCAGTTTGACCGGAATCTTGCCGAACATTGCCATGTCCCGCTTGGGGGCGGCGTTGCCGGAGCTGGCCTGATCGCCATCCGCCGGGTCGGAAAACAGCTCTTCCAGGCTCTGGTTGCCCAGCCCCTCCAGGGAGTCGAGCTGATCCTGGCCCTGGGGCTTGTCGTCTTGAGGGTTCATTCCGCGTCTCCGATAAAATCACGAATTCTCAGCGCCAGACGGTCGCCGTGTTCACAGACTTCGCCGCGCAGGCAGGGGGCGCCGCCGGCGCTGGCGGTTACCAGACTGTCCAGCTCCATCGGCAGGATGTCGCCTTCGCGCAGTTGCGCCAGGTCTTCAAGGTTGAGGGTGAGGCTGGCCAGATTGGCCTTCAGACGTACCGTGACCGCCTGCAGGTTGTGGCGCAGGCGCTCTTCCTGGCCGGCCGGCGCTTCGCCGGTGCCTTTGGGGTGGTGGCCATCGAGCGCCAGTGGCCAGCCGCAGGCCAGGGAGACCTGCCAGGCGTCGCCATTGCCAAGGCGGATCTCGCTCCACAGCGCCTGTTGGCTGCTGGTCTGTGGCGGGTAGTCCAGCCACTGGCTTTGCCAGTCGTCCAGATCCAGTGACAGCGCCGGGCACACCAGTGCCAGCAGGGCGTTGAATATCCGATTGACCAGACGTCGTTCGGTGTCCGCCAGGGGCCGGTCTTTCAGTTGGCTGTCACTGAGCTGGGCGGGGTCACCGCCAAAGAACAGTTCCGACAGGCTGTACAGGCAGCGGTTGTCCATGGCCAGCAGAACGGGATACTCTGCCTCGCCGTTGCGGATGGCCGCCAGCCAGTGGTTGTGGGGCTGGGCGGGTGCGTCGGCACGCCAGGGGCCCACGCTGACATCCAGGCTGCCAAGGTTGAGCAGCTGACGCAGCGCCGCGGCGAGTTCATTGTTGAGACTGCTGGTCAGGCCGTCGAGCTGGCGGGTCAGTGCCTGCCGGCGCTGCTGGTAGCCGGTCAGGTCGTAGGCCGGGCAGTCGGCCGCGGCGTCAGCAGACAGGAAGCGCCTGTCGGCGGGGTGTCTCGATGTCACGGGCATGGACCTTGGTTGCGGTGTTGGCTCTGTCTTTCACAGGGTAGTCCTGTCGAGGCGGTTGCGCATGAAACGGCGCTCTCGACGGCCCCGGGCTCAAGATTCTTGCACAAAAGGTCGTTTCACATTGTATAGATACTGTTTCGGGGGTTACCTGCTTGAAAAGCCAGAGTATTAAGCGTCGTCGTGAAATCCGTCACCAGCTTCGTGAACCGCTGCCCGCGAGGGTACTGTTGCGTCGTCTGCGAGACGGTGGCAGCCGTGGCGTATCGGGCCTGTTGATGGATGTCAGCAAGAACGGTCTGGGGGTTCTGGTGCAGGAACATGTGGCGCTGGACAGCCGGTGCCGCATCGAGGTGGTGTGCAACCAGAAACGCCAGGTGTTTCGCGGTGAAGTCTGCTACGGCACCCGCACCGAGGCCGGGTTGCGGCTGGGCATCCTGTTGTCCCCGGGCAACACGGTGTCGGCGTTGGAGTACCTCAAGGCTGAGCAGGTGGAGCTGTTTTAAGGCTCAGTCGATGAGCTCGCGGTTGAGCACTGTGATGGCTGGTTATTCGGCTGAGCGGGGCAGCCCTGGCAGAAAGTACTCACTCACCAGGATGGCGCCCTGGGGGCCGTGGAAGCAGGAACGGCGGGCGACCCGGGGCTGATTGCGGCCATCGGAATGGCACAGGCCAGTCTCGAACCCACTGCGTTGCCATTGCCGGGTGGCGAACAGGTAGCTGCCCAGGGGGCGTCGCCCCAGGTGGCGGAGCCGGCGTCCACTGCCCCGCAGTGTCGCCGCCGGCATCACCGTGCGGGCCAGTACCCAGGGCTGGCCGTCGCCGCACAGGCGCACTTCCCGCACCCAGGCCAGCTGTCGCTCAGGCAGGCCGAGACGGCGGGATTCCTCCAGGCTTGGCCGGGTGAAGGTCTCGCGTACGACGTCAACGTGAAAGCGCTGGCGGCAGCGCAGTGTCAGGGCGCGAGTCAGCGAGCCTTCGAGCTGCAGCCAGAACGCCAGCGCCTGCAGGGGCTGGCGCTGGTGCAGGGCAGCAGCCTGCCAGGAGGGATGCCAGTGGGTCCGGGGCAGGGCAAACGTCTGTGGCCGGACCGGGTTGGTCGGGCTCAGTCCCGCCGGGTGGTCGCAGCGGCTGGGGCTGGCGACCTCAAAGTCCCTTAACGGCATAGATGCCTGGCGCGTTGCGCCAGTAACCCTTGTAGTCCATGCCGAAGCCGAACAGGAAGCGGTCTTCCACTTCCAGGCCGGTGTAGTCCGCTTTCAGATCCGGGCGGGCTTTGCGGTCGTGCTGTTTGTCCACCAGCACCGCGGTCAGCACTTCCTCGGCGCCCTGGGCTCGGCAGTAGTCGGCAATGGCATCGAGGGTGGTGCCCTCATCAAGGATATCGTCGACGATCAGAACCGAGCGGCCCTGCATGTTGGCGTCCGGACGCAGTTTCCATTCCAGCAGGCCGCCGGTGGTTTCCTGGCGGTAGCGGGTGGCGTGCAGGTACTCCGCCTGAACCGGGAAACGCAGCTTGGGCAGCAGCTGTCCGGTGAGGATCAGGCCTCCGTTCATTACGCAGAACAGCAGTGGGTTGCGATCCTTGAGGTGATCGGTAATGGCGCTGGCCATGCGATCGATTGCGGCGTGAACCTCCTGCTCGGTGACCAGGCAGTCGGCTTCCGCGAGGACCTGGTTCATTTCGGCGACGGTATCGGTCATAGTGGTCTGATCCTGTCGTAAAACGCCGCATTATACCGAAGCCGGCTCCCGGAAGGGAGGCCGGCGCTGGTCTCCCGTCATCCTGTCGTCAAACCGCTGCCATTCGCCGCCGGCGCCGTGATCATGCCGCCTGTAGCCGAATTGGTGGCGAGTGGGTATATACCGCTATTGGCAGCAGCGTCGATCCGTGAGGTTCGATGCGGCATTGGTGTACGCGTGTTCGCTGGGTATGATGGTCGGCCAATAGGTTCGGCGTCGCCAGCGCTTGGAAGATCCTTCTAATCGTGTATGATTGTCCGACAATATTAGGCGTCCCTGATGATGAGTCTGGAGGAAGTGGTATGAAGAAGTGGCAATGCGTCGTCTGCGGCTGGATCTACGACGAGGCCGAGGGCTGGCCGGAAGACGGCATTGAGCCGGGCACCAAGTGGGAAGACATTCCCGATGACTGGGTATGCCCGGATTGTGGTGTCGGTAAAGAAGACTTTGAAATGATTGAGATCGGCTGAGCCGGTCGACCAGTAACACAGGAGCGCAGTGAATGAGTGAGCAAGCCCCCATCGTCATTGTGGGTACCGGCCTGTCCGGTTTCTCCCTGGCCAAGGAGATCCGCAAGCAGGACCGCGAAATGCCGATCCTGATGATCACCGCCGATGACGGATTCAGCTATTCCAAGCCCATGCTGTCCACCGGTTTCACCAAGGGCAAAGAAGCGGATGAACTGGCTCAGGCGACAGCAGCGGCCATGGTGGAACAGCTCAACATTGAACTGCGCACCCACACCACGGTCACCGGCATCGACAGCGCGGCCCATCAGTTGCTGATCGGCGACGAGCGTCTCGAGTACAGCAAGCTGGTACTGGCCTGGGGGGCAGACGTGATCCGCCTCGACATCGCCGGGGATGCCCACGAACACGTCTATTCCATCAATGATCTGATGGACTACCGCGCTTTCCGCCAGGCACTGGCTGGCAAGCGCCGGGTGGCCATTATGGGCGCCGGCCTGATCGGCTGTGAGTTCGCCAATGACCTGCGCAATGGCGGCTACGAGGTGGACGTGATTGCACCTTCCGACACCGTGATGCCGGGCCTGCTGCCGAAGCCGGCGGCGGATGCGGTGGTGGCGGCACTGACTGACGAAGGCGTGGGTTTCCACCTGGAGACCGTGGTGGAACAGCTGGACCGGGCCGGCGACGGCGTCCGCCTCAGCCTGGCCAATGGCGAGACCCTGGAAACGGATCTGGTGATCTCCGCCGTCGGCCTGCGACCGCGCACAGAGCTGGCGGCTGCGGCAGGGCTGGAGACCGCCCGGGGTATTGTGGTCAACCGGGCGTTGGAAACCTCCGCTGAGGATGTTTATGCCCTGGGCGATTGCGCCGAGGTGGATGGCCATGTACTGCTGTACGTGCTGCCACTGATGGCCTGCTCCCGGGCGCTGGCGAAATCCCTGCTGGGCACCCGCACCGAGGTGGCCTACGGCACCATGCCGGTGATGGTGAAAACCCCCTGTTGCCCCACGGCGGTCTGTCCGCCACCGGTCAATGCCGAGGGCGACTGGCAGGTGGAGCAGAATGGCCGCAACGTGCGAGCACTGTTCCGCGATGCCGAAGGCACCCTGCTGGGCTTTGCGGTGACCGGCGACTACGCTATGGAGAAGCAGGCTCTGGCCAAAGAAGTGCCGCCAATCCACGGTTGATCCGGGGCGCCTGGTTCTTCCAGGTAAGCGAACGGTGTTGGAGTTTAACGCCGAGACAAGGGCAGTTGTGGTCAACCACGCTGCCCTTTTTGGTCATTGCATCCTGCCCCGGGTCTGGGATAGAACGTTCTGTCCAAACCAATAAATCGAACAGGAGCAGGCATGCTGGAAGTCACCAGAAAGCTGGTAGAGTTGCTGGACCTGTCGCCCACGGGCGATGATCATTTTCAGGGGGACAGTGAGGACCTGGGCTTTCCCAACGTCTTTGGTGGCCAGGTGCTGGGCCAGTCGCTGATGGCGGCCTGCCGCACGGTGGAAGGTCGTTTGCCCCATTCCCTGCATGCCTATTTCCTACGCCCTGGTAACCACAGCCTGCCGATCGATTATGAAGTCCAGCGGGTCCGCGACGGCGGCAGCTTCTCGGTGCGTCGGGTGATTGCCCGGCAGGACGGCAAGGAGATTCTCACCGGTGCGATGTCGTTTCAGGGCGAAGAAAGCGGCTATGAGCACCAGTTTGAGATGCCGGCGGTGGCGGGGTATGACGACCTCGCCTCGGAGTCTGACTACGTTGCCCGGCTGATGCCCCACATCCCGGAAAAGATGCGTGACAAGCTGGATCGTGAGCGGCCCATTGAAATCCGCCCCATCGATCCGGTCAACCCGCTCAAACCGGAGGCCAAACCGCCCTACAAACAGAGCTGGTTCCGTGCCCAGGGCGAGCTGCCGGATGATCCGGTGCTGCATCGTTGCCTGTTGGCCTATGCCTCCGATTTCACCTTCCTTGGCACCTCGCTGCATCCCCATGGCGTTACCTTCATGAGCCGGAACATGCAGGTGGCAAGTCTGGATCATGCCATCTGGTTCCACCGCGATTTCCGCATGGACGATTGGCTGCTGTACGACAAGGACAGCCCCAGTGCCTCTGGTGGCCGGGGCTTTAATCGGGGCAATTTCTTCAGTCGCGACGGTGTGCTGGTGGCCTCCACCACTCAGGAAGCGCTGATCCGCCAGCGCTAGCCCGCAGACGGGACTCTAGCCCAGCTTGCGGGCGGTGGCGTCGGCGCGCTCGTCCAGCCAGGTCAGCAGGTCCGCCAGGGGCATGGGCCGAGCCAGGTGGTAGCCCTGGATCATGTCGCAGCCCATGGCCATCAGCAACTGCTGGGTTTCCGCGTCTTCCACGCCTTCGGCCACCACCCGGTAGCCGAGGCTGTGGCACATCTGGATGGTGGTCTGCACAATCACCCGGTCTTCGTTCTGTTTGGGCAAATCGCCCACCAGGGAACGGTCGATCTTGATCTCGCGAGCCGGCAGTTGCTTGATGTAGGAGAGCGACGAATAGCCGGAGCCGAAGTCGTCGATCGACAGTGGGATGCCAGTGGCGTCCAGTGACTTCAGGGTTCTCAGCGAATTGCCGGGGTCCAGCATCATCGAGGTTTCGGTGACTTCCAGGGTGATGTGTCCGCGGTGATCCGGGTGGCTGGTCAGCAGCCGCTGGACGTGCAGCGGGAACTCCGGCTCCCGCAGGTTGTTGGGGGAAATGTTGACGGAAACGCCGATTGCATGCCCCCGCTCCAACAGTTGTTGGCGGACCCGCAGCGCCTCCTCAAGAACCCAGCGGGTCAGGGGCTTGATCAGGCCGGTCTGCTCGGCCATCGCCACCAGCTGGTCGGCGGGAATCGGTGTGCTGCGTCCGGGCCAGCGAATCAGCGCCTCGGCGCCAACGATCTGGTTGCTGCTCAGGCCCAGCTTGGGCTGCAGGTGCAGCTCCAGTTCCTGGTTTTGCAGGGCTAGGCGGAACTCGGACACCAGAGTCAGGCGGTCGGCGCTGTAGGAGTCCCGGCTGGGCTGGTAGTACGCCAAGCCGCGATCCCGGGCCTCGTCCGATTCCTGGGCGATGTAGGCCCGGCGAATCAGCGAGTTGGTGTCCTGGGCGTGGTCGGGGTAGATCGCCACACCGGTTTGGGGGTCGAGCGGCAACTGCATGCCCAGGTAGTCGATGGGTTCGCGGAACTGCTCCAGGCCCTGGACGATGCGTCGCGGGTGCAGGGCGATTAGGTCGGCATCGATGAGAAAGCCAAAGGCGGCGGACTCCAGTGACGCCAGATAAAAGGTCCGGTGGGGCGTCTCCTCGATTGGTTGCACCCCGGGCAGATCGGCGACGATGCTGTTGAAACGGCGGGCGGCCAGCTCCAGCAGGCGGTCGGTGTTACGGTGCCCGAGGGTCTTGGTAATCGCCTGCAGGTTGGTGAGGTAGATAATGCCGACGGCCTGTCGCTGTTTGGGCTGACGACCAATGCGTTCGTTGATCACCAGCTCGAAGCTGGTGCGGTTCGGCAGTCCGGTCAGCGGATTGTGCAGGGCCTGCTCCATCATCCGCAGTTCGGCCTTGCGCCGCGCCGCCATCGCGTTCAGCTCGGCTTCCCGTGCCGCGATCTTGCCCTGACGCTCCTGATGTACCCGCACCGCCAGGGCGACGGTCAGCAGAATGGCCTCCAGCGCTGAGCCCAGTTGCATGCCATAGGTGGTGATGAAGCTGTTGGCGATCCAGCCGTACTTGTTGGCGGCGGTGATGGCGCTGCCCACCGTCAGCAGGCCCCAGGCGATGGTGTAGAAACCAGCCTGGGGGTTGCCCCGCAGCCACTGGATCGGGCCGATCACGGTCAGCATCAGGCAGCTGGGGATCGCCAGCGCCACCGACAGCCGGATCGAGGTGTTGTAATCCAGCGCAAAAGCGCCAGCGAAGCTGATGACATTGAAGATCACCAGGGAGCGGACCACCAGGTCCAGCCGTGGTGCATTCTGTGGCAGTTTGAGGAAGGCCCGGACAAACATCAGGGTGAACAGCATCGCCGCCGGTACCGACAGCAACACCGTCAGATTATGGAGTAGTGGGTGGTCCGGCCACAACAACTGGAACGGCACTCCCCGCAGGGTCGACAGCAGAAACAGGTAGCTGGCGGCCGACAGGGTGTAGAGCAGGTACGTCACCTCACGTAGCGCCAGGAAAATGAACAGGTTGAAGCAGATCACCGTCAGCAGCACGCCGTAATAGAGATTGTGAAGCCGGTCTTCCTGACCGATAACTTCGAACACCTCGTTCTGGGGCCAGAGCCGGATCGGCACCTGCAGCGCGCCCTGAGTCTGCACCCGCAACAGCAGTTCGTCCTTGCCGCTGCCGGACACGGTGTATGGAATCAGGAACGTCGGATGGTCGATGGGGCGGGCTGCAAACGGCTGGCGATCGCCGAAGTGGGTGGTCTGGATGACCTGTCCGTTGCGGACCAGGTAAAGGGTAACGTCGTCAAGGTGGGGGTAACTGATATCAAGAATCTGGTGATCCGGTGACGTTGGCGGGGTCATGCGGAACCAGTATTCGTTGGTGACGTAGCCGAAGTTGGGACTGGCTTCGGCCAGCGCCTGCCAATGACGGCTGGCCAGTGCCTGCTCCAGACTGAAAGCGGTCTTGGCGGGCACTTGCAAAAAGCGGATGTCAGGCTGGTGCCAGCGATGGCTGCTGGTTTCCGCCTGGACACCAGCGGCCACAGCCAGCAGCAACAGCAGCCAGCTGGTGATGATCAGGGATTGGCGCACGGTAGTTCTGTCTTATTGTGATTGTTCTGGTTACCGGGCAGGGGTGTTGGCTTCTGCTCCGGTGGAGCCGCCACCGGTGGCGGTCCGGCTCTGCTGTTGGTTGGCAACAGTAGAACCAGTATGGCGGTTGGGCGTGTGCGCCTCAAGCGCGGGCTGCGGCTTTTGAGACAAAAAAACGAGAATCTGTCACAAACTCTGCAGCCATTCCCGTACCCAGTGCAGGGCGGGCTCTTCCGGCTCCAGGGTCTCCAGCGCGTCGATGCGCAGGGTGTCACCGACCTTGCGGGCGCTGGTTTCGTAGAGTGCTTCTTCCATCAGTTCGCCAGCGCCGCAGAAGGTATCGCCGTAGGAGCTGTCGCCCAGCACCATCACCCCAAACGGGCGTCCCGGCATCTGTGGCAACTGCTCCCGCAGGGCCAGGTAGAACGGCAGCAGGTTGGGGGGCAGTTCGCCCTGGCCGGTGGTGGACGTGCAGACCAGGATCGGGTCGTCACTGCCGGCAATGTCATCCAGGGTGGGGGTTTCCAGCACGGTGACCTGATGTCCTTCCGGCTCCAGGGTCTTCTTGATGGCACGGGCGGTCATCAGGGCGCCACCGTAGACGCTGCCTACCAGTATCCGGATTGCGGCCATGGCGTGAACCTCTTGCTAATGGGATGGCCGGCTATGGTAGCGAGCCGCCAGCAGCGCCTCAAGCGTCGGGGATGGCCGGTGTCAGGCGGCTCTTGACCCGGGGCGCAATGCGGTTGCGGCCGGCGGCCTTGGCGTTGTAGAGCTGGACATCCACCTGCTTGAGCAGATGGTTGATGGAGTCGGATTGGGTGATGGAGCTGACGCCGGCGCTGATGGATACCGGCAGGGTCTCACCCCGGAACTGGAAATGGTTGTCTGCTACTTTCTGGCGCAGCCGCTCGGACAGGGTCAGCGCCTGCAGCAACGAGGTGTCCGGCAGCAGTAGCAGGAATTCCTCGCCGCCCCAGCGGGCCGCCAGGTCAGTCTGGCGCACCATCTGTGCCAGCAGCTCGGCAAACTGGCGCAGGACCGCGTCGCCGGCGTCGTGGCCGTAGTCGTCGTTGATGCGTTTGAACCAGTCCAGGTCGATCAGGGCGACCGAAAAGTGGTGGCCGGAGCGCTGGTAGCGGTTGTACTCGAGCTGCAGCCGTTGCTGCATTTCGCGGCGATTGGCCAGGCCGGTCAGCTCATCGGTACGGGCCGCCTGTTCATGACTCATGGCCTGGGCCAGCAGTTCGTTGCGGGCCTTGCGCCGGCTGTACTCCAGCAGGAAGCAGAACATTGCCTCGAAGCAGATGGTGGCGAAGAACCGGACCTTGAAGTCGGCGCTGTACTCGGCGGTGACAAACGGCAGCTGGGGGAACTGGAACACCAGGGTGGCGAACAGCAGACACACCAGCAGCATCAGGGTGCCCACCCGCAGGCCGGTGAGGTAGAACAGCAGCGGCGGGAAGACGTAGAACCACAGCGGCCCGGTGTTGTTCTCGCCGCCGGAGGCGAACAGGTAGACGAACAGTGCCGACACCACGATCAGCAGACCCACCTTGTGCTGGCTCGGGTCGCGGGTCTTCAGGAACGCCAGGATGTTGAGGGCCACCAGCACCGCAAAACACCAGAGCACCACGGCGTGGTTGCCATGGCCGGAGAACCACGACTTGGCACCAATGCCCAGCAGGAACAGCAGCGCCATGGCGGATAGCCAGGCCAGCAGCCGGGCAGCCCGGCCCTCTTCGTCCTGCTTGGCCGATTGGCGGCGGTCATCGGCAAGGTGTTTCATGGTGTCTCGCTCGGCGGTTATCGTTCTTTTCGGCGACCATGGTGGGATTATGCGGCAATCACTGTGGACAAAACAGTGATCGAGTGCCACTGATTAGCTTGCTTTATGTCAATAAGGCGGCAAAACGCCGAAACGCTGGGCCCGGAGTCTCGGTTTTCGAAGATTTCAATTTAATGACAAAATCACTATAGTGCGCCCCTGGTTCCTATCTGCATGAGTGTGGTTTTCTCCATGGCCCAGGCTAACGGTTTTCTCGACTCCATCCTTACCAGTCCCACCACAGAGCGCTATCGGATCGGCATCAGTCTCTTCTTCCTGCTCGGCGTCTGGCTGGTCGTGGGGCAGTTGAGCAGCGGCCTGCCCAACAGCATGCTGCTGATGGCCGCGGCGGTGATCGGTGGCTACATGGCCATCAACATCGGTGCCAACGACGTGGCCAACAACGTCGGCCCGGCGGTTGGCTCCGGGGCCCTGTCACTGGGGGCTGCGGTGGTGTTGGCGGCGGTGTTCGAAGCCAGCGGTGCACTGATTGCCGGTGGCGATGTGGTCTCCACCATCAAGGGCGGCATCATTTCGCCGGAGCGCCTGGCCGATCCCAACAGTTTTGTCTGGCTGATGACCGCGGCGCTGCTGGCCGGCGCCCTGTGGCTGAACCTGGCCACCTGGATGGGTGCGCCGGTGTCCACCACCCACTCCATCGTAGGTGGGGTCCTGGGAGCGGGGATCGCCGCCGGTGGCTGGGGCATCGCCAATTGGGCGGTGATGGGCAAGATTGTGGCCAGCTGGGTGATTTCACCGGCCCTGGGTGGGCTGCTGGCGGCGCTGTTCCTGTTCCTGATCAAGAAGGCGGTGCTCTACCGCCGCGATGTGATTCCGGCGGCCCGCAGCTTCGTGCCCTGGATGGTGGCCATCATGGCCTGGGCCTTCGGCACTTACCTGATGATCAAGGGCGTGAAGAAGGTCATCAAGGTGGACTTTCTGGATGCGTCCCTGGTGGGTCTGGCGGTGGCTGCTGTGACCTTCGCCATCATGCGTACCCTGGTGGCCCGTAAGGCGGCGACCATGGCCAACAGCTCAACCGGGGTCAACACCCTGTTCACCTGGCCGCTGATTTTCGCCGCCGCCCTGTTGAGTTTTGCCCACGGCGCCAACGACGTCGCCAACGCCATCGGTCCGCTGGCGGCCATCAATGGTGCGCTGTCCAACGGTGGTGTGGTGACTTCCGCCAGCATCCCGCTGTGGGTGATGATCGTCGGTGCCCTGGGCCTGTCCTTCGGGTTGATGCTGTTCGGGCCACGGCTGATCAAGACCGTGGGCAGCGAAATCACCGAGCTGGATAAGACTCGTGCCTTCTGTATCGCGCTGGCGGCGGCGCTGACGGTGATCATCGCCTCTCAGCTTGGGCTTCCGGTCAGCTCCACCCACATCGCCATTGGCGGGGTGTTCGGGGTGGGTTTCCTGCGGGAATACCTGAAATCCAACTACGCCTCCCAGCTGCACTCCATCATTGAGCGTCATGGGCCCGAGCAGCGGGCGCGCCTGCAGCCGTTCCTGGACAACTTCCGGGAGGCGTCGGTGGAAGAGATGGAGCAGCTGCTGAAGGAAGCCAAGCAGAACAAAAAAGACGTCCCGCTGTCGAAGTCAGAGCGTAAGCGGCTGAAGAAGATCTACCGGGAAGAGCTGGTGAAGCGTTCTCACCTCACCAAGATCGTGGCGGCCTGGGTGATTACCGTGCCGGCGTCGGCCAGCATGGCGGCGGTGCTGTTCTTCACGGTGCGGGGGCTGATGGTCTGACCGCCTGGCGTCCGTTGCCGCCGATGGCATTCGCCCCTGCTATAATGGGCGGTGCTGCGGGGGCGGTATCGTGGGCCGTGACAGTATCGCGCGGTTGCGGCATGATCGCAGCCCGGGTCATTTATCGAGGGAGTAAACAGATGAGTTCAGCATCCGAGAGTCGTCAGGCCAAGACCATTGACGAACTGCGCACCTTTATCAAGAAGGTGCTGAGCGATCCCACCGTGGCGGTCAAATCCGTGGAGATCGCCCGCAAGTACCGCAATGAGCAGAACGCCAACGAACTGATCGCGCGGGAAATCAGCGCCAACACCACGGTCCGTATCCCGGAGCAGTGGAGTGAGGCGGATCGCATGTTCCTGGACATCCTCCACGAGGTGCTGGACGACGAGGCCGCCCTCTACTGAGGTCCGGCCCCCGCCATTCGGTGACGGGACGGCATCGGCCGTCCTGCACCCGTCTCAGGCCTGTGAGCGCAGGTCTTCCCCGCCTTCCTGCCCGGCCAGCACGGTCCGGGTGATCTCCTCCAGAATCGCCATCTCATCGGCAATGCCCGCTTCCCGGGCCAGTTCCGCCTGTTCGCTGAGAATGTCCCGCAGGATTTCGTCAGTGGTCAGCGGGTTGGCCAGCACCACGCGGAAGACAATGCAGGGGAAACGCTGATAGGCCACCGGTTCCAGTCGGGTTCGGGAGACAAACGCCTTGCCCCGCTCACGCTGGGTTTTCTGGATGAACTTGGTCACCCGGTTGAGTCCGGTATTGAGGCGCTCCTGCTGGAGCGGGTCTGCCAGCGCCAGTGCTTGCTGAACCTTGGCGGGACAGTAGCGGTAGGTGAGAATGTTCAGCTCCGGTCGGGAAATCAGTTCAAAGTCGTCGCGGGCATCGATCAGGTCGGCAAAGCGACGGGCCTTGGCGATGCCCTCATTGATCAGGATCTCATAGCCCTCCCGGGCGAGAATCTTGAGCCCGGAGTGGATCAGCATCGCCATGCCCGGGCGGGAACCTTCCAGGGTGGTGCTGCCGAGGTCACGGGAACCCTTGCGGATGATGTACTGGGCATGGTGCTCCACCGCGCTCGACAGGCTGGGGTCACGGAACACCACCAGGCCGGCCCCCATCGGCGTATACAGCTGCTTATGGGCGTCAAAGGTGACCGAGTCGGCCTGCTCAATGCCCTTGAGCAGATGGGCGTGCTGGCGGGAGAACAGGGTCGGCCCGCCCCAGGCGGCGTCAACGTGGAAGTGGGCGCCAAATTCCCGGGCAATGTCGGCCATCGCTTCCAGCGGGTCGACATTGCCGGTTTCGGTGGTGCCGGCAACGCCGCAGATGGCCATCACCTTGATCTTCTGTTTCTGCAGTTCCAGGCACTTTTCCCGCAGCGCATCGGTCTGGATGCGGTTGTCATCGTCGGTCGGCACCGGCACCAGGAAGTCCCGGCCCAGCCCGAGCACGTCGGCAGCCTTGCGCAGGGAGTAGTGGCCGCGACTGGACACCAGCACCGCAGCGCCTTCGTGGCCGTAGTAGCGCAGCGCCCGGAACAGACCCTCCTGGTGCAGGCCGCGGAAGCTGCCCTCGGCGGGGAAGGCGCGGTTGCGGGCCACCCACAGCGCCGTCAGGTTGGCCACGGTACCGCCGGAGCACATGGCCCCCAGTGAATGCCGTGGATCGTGCATCCATTTGCGGTAGAAAGCGCCGTCCTGCTTGTAGACCAGGCGGTGAATCATTCCCAGCACCTGCCGCTCCATGGGTGTGAAGGCCTTGGAGGTCTCCGTTTTCACCAGGTTCTGGTTCAGTGCGATCATGATCTTTGACAGCGGCAGCATGAAGTAGGGCAGTGCCGAGGTCATATGACCGATGAAGCTGGGGGAGGCGGTATGCACCGAGTTGGCCACCAGCTTGTCGAGCAGGAACTGGGTCTGCTCGGACACAAACACCGGTTTCTCGGGGATGCTGGAGTCGGAGAAGTTCTTCTCCACATCGCTCAGGTCCCGTTCAACGGCGACGATGTGCTCCTGCAGGAAACCCGCCAGGTTGTTGGATATGTTCTGGTCGATCCGGCTCAGGGTGGAGTCGGGTGCTTCCGGTACGGTGAACACACGATACATGGCCTCGATCGAGGCGTGAGCGGATTTTTTCTTACCGGTCATAGGCGCCACACGGTCTCCGTGGTATCCGTCGGCCGATCCCGGCTGGCCAACGGAGAACGGCGGTAAGCCAAGGCTTACCGCTGGTCTGTTACAGCAGTCTGGCACACTTTTCTGGGTTCCCAAACGGGGAGGCCGACTGCCGGTTGCAGAGACACTCTGAACAACACCTCACACCGTCCGCTGGCGAAGCAAGTGCTGTTCAGAGGCTTCTGTTAGCTGCCTCTAAATACCTTCGGATCACCTATGGGCCAGGGCGCAGAGGCGATTCAGAGTTATTCAGAGGGTCATTTCTGGTCCTCTCAGGGGGGCGTAGTATACGGGCTCCCCGGCAGTGGTGCCATAAGCCGGATTGACCCGGGTCGGATCGTTGCCGCGGGCACCCGGGCGGCCGTCAGAGCAGTTCCCGCTGGACCTCGAGCACCGGCGCGTCGATGCGCTCGGCAATGGCTTTCTCGATCTGGTCCAGGCGCTGGTCGATGGCCTGGGAGGAGGTGCCAAGGACCGCGACGCTCCAGGTGGCGCAATCAAGCGCTTCCTGGTCGGCGGTTTCCGCCACCGCCAGGTCCGGCTCCCGTCCCCAGACCGCCTTCAGCGGCGCGAACGCCTTGCGCTTGGCCTTGAGGTCGTCGCAGCCATAGACCTGGAAATGCAGGGTCATTACCCCGATATGCGGGGTGATGGTGGGCTGTTGCGGATCGGCCTGGATCAGGCGGCGCAGGGCGTCGGACATGAGAAACCTCCGGCAGTGGAGCAGGGCAGGCCGGACGCAGGACGCGACCGGCCGGGGCTGTGTGATACGCCGTCAGTCTACTATACGCCGTCAATCGACTACAGGTGTGGCCCGCTCGATAATGGCGCGGACATCCACACCGCGGGGCAGGTTGCCGTAGTTGAGGCCGCCGTGGTGCTCCAGGCGGGCGGCGCAGAATGCGTCCGCCACCGCCGGGGTGCCCTGTTGCAGCAGCAGCGAGGCCTGCAGTGACAGCGCCAGCCGGTCCACCAGGTTGCGGGCGCGGTACTGGATGTCGTCGGTGCGGGCAAAGTCACCCTTGAGCTGATCGACAAAGCGGTCGAAGCGATTGTCGCTGCCGCGGGCCAGGTCGAGCTCGGCAAAAAACGCCTCCAGCGAGTCCGGCGACTTCTGCAGTGCCCGCAGGGTGTCCAGGCACTGGACGTTGCCGCTGCCTTCCCAGATGGCGTTGACCGGGGACTCCCGGAACAGCCGCGGCATGATGCAGTTTTCCATGACCCCGCTGCCGCCGATGCATTCCATCGATTCGTAGGCGTGATTGGGTACCCGCTTGCAGATCCAGTACTTGCCCACCGGTGTCGCCAGCCGGGTGAACAGCTGCTCCTGTTCGTTGTCCGGATTGTCGAGGGCGCGGCCGACCCGCAGGGTCAGGGCCATGGCGGCTTCGCTCTCCAGCGCCAGGTCTGCGAGCACGTTCTGCATCAGCGGCTGGTCTGCCAGGGTGGCGCCGAACGCACTGCGGTGGCGGCAATGGTGCAGGGCCTGGGCGGCAGCCTGACGCAGGCCGCCGGAACTGCCAATCATGCAGTCAAAGCGGGTCATGGCCACCATCTCGATGATGGTAGGGACGCCACGGCCTTCTTCGCCCACCATCCACGCCAGGGCGCCGCGCAGTTCCACTTCGCTGGAGGCGTTGGCGACGTTGCCCATCTTGTTCTTCAGGCGCTGGATCTGCCAGGGGTTCTTGCTGCCGTCCGGGCGCCAGCGCGGCATCAGGAAGCAGGACAGGCCACCGGGGGCCTGGGCCAGTACCAGGAAGGCGTCGCACATCGGGGCTGAGACAAACCACTTGTGGCCGACCAGCTCGTAGGCCTGGCCGGGGCCACCCTGGCCCATCGGCAACGCCCGGGTACTGTTGGCGCGGACATCGCTGCCGCCCTGCTTTTCTGTCATCGCCATGCCAATGGTGACGGACTGTTTCTCGCTGTCCGGGACATTGCGGGGATCGTAGCTGTTGTGGAGGATCTTGCTTTCCCACTGCGCCGCCAGGTCCGGCTGATGGCGGATCGACGGAATGGCGGCGAAGGTCATGGTGACCGGGCAGCCATGGGCGGCCTCGACCTGGGAGTGCATGTAGTACTTGGCCGCGCGGGCGACGTTGGCGCCCGCGCCCGGGTTGGTCCAGGGGCTGCTGTGGAGGCCGTTTTCCAGGGCAATCGTCATCAGCTCATGGTAGGCGGGGTGGAACTCCACCTCGTCGATACGGTGGCCATAACGGTCGTGGGTGTTGAAGGTCGGCTTGTTCTCGTTGGCCTTGAAGCCAAGATCAATGGTCTCGGCCTGACCGGCCAGGGCGCCAAAGCGCACCAGCTCATCCTCAGCCCAGCTCGCGCCTTCCCGCGCCACGGCCTGCTGCAGGGCGGTGTCCTGCTGGTAGAGGTTGTAGTTCTCCAGCGCGGTTGGCTGGTTGGTGACCTCGTGGGTAACCGCCAGGTAGCGGTCGGTTGGCTGCTCGTCGATGGAGCTGGCCGTGGGCTGGTGCTGGGCGTTCATAACTTACCTCCGGTTGCCGGTCAGTCCCTGCAGGCAAAAGCGCACAATGGTGTCGACCAGCGGGTCAGTGTGTTCCGGCTCGACGATATCGCCATCGCCCGCTTGTGTGGGCGACAGTGGCCCCACCAGGCTTTCCGATATCGCGCCTACCAGACAGGTACTGCTGAAATGCGCATCCTGTGGCGGCAGTGAGCCTTCCTCGATCCCTTCTTCAATGGTGCGTTGAAACAGCTCGGCGTAGGCCCGGCGGTAAATCAGCCGTTGCGCCTCCACGCGCGGGTCCACCGGTTCGGCAATCAGCGCCCAGGCCATCACCGGGGCATCCAGTGCCCGTTCGGCGAAGCGTCGCAGCGCCTTGCCCAGGCGGCTGACGGCATCGCCGTGACTGGCCAGATCCTCCGACACCTTGTTGACCTCCCGTTCGGTGGCGTCACGGAAGATCTCCGCGAACAGCTCCTCCTTTGAGTCAAAGTGGCGGTAGATGGTACCCGTGGCCACACTGGCCAGTTGCGCGATGCGGGTTACCTGGGCGTTGCCGAAGCCCCCCTCGAAGACCCGTTGGCGGGCGCAATCCAGAATGCGCTGGCGTGTCTGGGCCTTGCGTTGGCGCATCTTTTCGGTTTCGCGATAGGCCATGGCTGTTTCCTCTAAAACAAGTGAATCACTATTCATTCTTTGTGTCAACGCCGCCGGGGCAATCCGTGGCGCGGCGTCCGTTGCGGTACGCAGTTGCCGCAATGCCGGTGCCCTGGGTCGCGCCGCAGGTCAGGGCTGGTGCGGTCTGGGCGGCGCTGTCATTAATCTGTAACAATTTGGTTGCTACCCTCGTCGTGTCGGGGTCTGTGCTCCTCGCGGCAGAGGTGTATGATGGAAGAATTTCCTTTCCTAATAGACTCCTACAGGAGGTTGCAGTGAACTCTCCCATCCATCGTGCCTTCCCCGCCAGCCGTTTGCGTCGTAACCGGGTCGACGATTTTACCCGTCGGCTGGTGCGGGAGCATCGGCTCAGTGTTGATAACCTGATCTTTCCGGTGTTTGTGCTGGAAGGGGAAGGTCAGCGGGAGGCGGTGCCTTCCATGCCGGGCGTTGAGCGCCTGAGCATCGACCTGCTGGTGGAGCAGGCGGCGGAACTGGTGGAGCTGGGGATTCCCGCGGTTGCCCTGTTCCCGGTGGTGGCGCCGGAGGACCGCAGCCTGTCGGCCAGCGCGGCCTGGGACAGCCAGGGCCTCATTGCCCGCACCATCCGGGCGCTCAAGCAGGCGCATCCGGAGCTGGGGGTGATCACCGACGTGGCACTGGACCCTTACACCTCCCACGGTCAGGACGGCATCATCGACAATGATGGCTATGTCCTCAACGATGTCACCGTAGAGGCGCTGGTGAATCAGGCCCTGTGCCACGCCGATGCCGGTGCCGACATGGTGGCGCCGTCGGACATGATGGATGGCCGCATTGGCGCCATTCGCCAGGCGCTGGAGGAAAACGGCCATATCAACACCCGGATCATGGCCTATTCTGCCAAGTACGCATCCAGCTACTACGGTCCGTTCCGGGACGCGCTGGGCACGTCCTCCACCCTGGGCAAGAGCAGCAAGGAAACCTACCAGATGGACCCGGGCAACAGCGATGAAGCCCTGCACGAAGTCGCCATGGATCTGGCGGAAGGCGCGGACATGGTGATGGTGAAGCCGGGTATGCCGTACCTGGACATCGTTTACCGGGTCAAGCACGAACTGAAGGTGCCCACCTTTGTCTATCAGGTCAGTGGCGAGTACGCCATGCACATGGCGGCTGCGGAGAACGGCTGGCTGGACGGCGACAAGGTGATGATGGAAAGCCTGCTGGCCATGCGCCGGGCCGGTGCCGACGGCATCCTGACCTACTTCGCCGTGCGAGCGGCGCGGATACTCCAACAACGCGGCTGAGCCCAGGCTGGCCGTGGCGAACTGCGAGGACGACACGACATGACGACGGATTCTGCAAATGCCCTGAAACCGGTGGCCGGCAAGGCCGAGGTGGATTCAGTGGAGGAAGTTGTGACCATTGATCCCACGGCCAGCGAGAACTACTTCAATCGCGAACTCAGCCACCTGCAGTTCAACTACCGGGTGTTGCAGCAGGCTCTGGACCCGACCCACCCGCTGATCAACCGGTTGATCTTCTGCTGCATTTTCAGCAGCAACATGGATGAGTTCTTTGAAATCCGGGTGGCCGGGCTGCGTCAGCAGATCAAGTACGGTCGTGAGAGTACGGGGCCGGATGGCATTCTGCCCAACCAGCTGCTGAATGAGATCAGCCAGGTGGCGCACCGGTACATCACCGAACAGTACGACATCATCAACAACGTGCTGATCCCGGAGATGGAGAAGGAGAACATTCACTTCGTCCGCCGCCGGGAGTGGACCCCCGCCCAGGTGGAGTGGGTGCAGCGCTATTTTGAGGAAGAGATCCTGCCGGTGGTGAACCCCATTGGTCTGGACCCGTCCCACCCATTCCCGCGGCTGGTCAACAAGAGCCTCAACTTTATTGTCGAACTGGACGGCAAGGACGCCTTCGGTCGTGAAACCGGTATGGCAATCGTGCCGGCGCCGCGTTCACTGCCGCGGCTGGTGCGCTTGCCGGACGAGGTCTGCGACGGTGGCGACAACCTGGTGTTTCTGTCGTCGATGATTCACGCCCATGCCGATCAGCTGTTCCCGGGTATGGAGGTCAAGGGCTGCTACCAGTTCCGGCTGACCCGCAACGCCGACCTTGAGCTGGAAGACGACCTGGAAGACCTCGCGTCCGCCCTGCGGGGCGAGCTGCTGAGCCGCCGCTTTGGCGACGGCGTACGGCTGGAAGTGGCGGATAACTGTCCTGAGGAACTGGTGCAGTTCCTGCTTCGGGAGTTTGGCCTCACCGAGCGTGATCTCTATAAGGTCCATGGCCCGGTTAACCTGACCCGGCTGATGGCGGTGGGTGGCCTGGTGGACCGGGACGACCTCACCTATCCCGGTTTTTCGCCCTCGGTGCCGAAGAAGATCCGCAACGCCGAGGCGATGTTTGACGCCATCCGTCAGAAGCCGCAGCTGCTGCTGCATCCCTATGAGAGCTTTACGCCGGTGATCGACTTCCTGCGTCAGGCCGCCAAGGACCCGCAGGTGCTGGCCATTCGCCAGACCCTTTACCGCACCGGCGCCGACTCCGAGATTGTGGAAGCGTTGATGGACGCGGCCCGGCGCGGCAAGGAAGTGACCGCGGTGATTGAACTGCGGGCGCGGTTCGACGAGGCGGAGAACCTGGAGCTGGCCAGTCGTCTGCAGGAAGCCGGGGTGATCGTGGTGTACGGCGTGGTGGGCTTCAAGACCCATGCCAAGATGATCCTGATCGTGCGCCGCGAGGAAGGCCGGCTCAAGCGCTACGTCCATCTGGGAACGGGCAACTATCACGCCGGCAATGCCCGGCTGTACACCGATTACAGCCTGCTGTCCTGTGACGACGCCCTGGGGGACGACGTCAACAAACTGTTCCAGCAGCTCACCGGCATGGGCAAGGCGCTGAAGATCAAGAAGCTGTTCCATGCACCCTTTACCCTCCACAAGAAGCTGATCGAACTGATCGACCGGGAGGCGGAGTACGGCGAGAACGGCCATATCATCTTCAAGATCAATGCGCTGACCGAACCTGAGGTAATGCTGGCGCTGTTCCGCGCCTCCCAGGCCGGGGTGCGGGTGGACCTGATCATCCGTGGCATCTGCTGCCTGCGGCCGGGGGTGCCGGGACTGTCGGAGAACATTCACGTGCGCTCCATCATCGGCCGTTTTCTGGAGCACACCCGGGTCTACAGCTTCGGTAACAATGGCAAGCCGGAGATCTACTGTTCCAGCGCCGACGGCATGGTCCGTAACCTGATCAACCGGGTGGAAGTGGCTTTCCCGGTGGATGACCGGGACCTGGCCGAGCGTTTGCGCAGTGATCTGGACGCCTACCTCCATGACAACTGTCAGAGCTGGGAGCTGCAGCCGGATGGCCAGTACATCCAGAACCACCCGGCGGAGGGCGAAGAACGCTTTGCGTCCCAGCTGGTGTTACTGGAGCGCCTGGCGGGTAAATGACCGCCGGTAAACAACCGCATATAGCGACGGAGTAGAGTTTGAAACGACCATGGATGTTGGCCGCCGGGGCGCTGGTACTGGCCCTGGCGGCCAGTGCGCCCTGGCTGGTGGGCAAGGCCACCGAAACCCAGTGGCAGCGGGCGGCAGCGGAGCTGAACCGCACTCAGGCATTGTTCCGGCTGGAAACCGGCCGCTACGACCGGCATTACCTCAGCGCCGATGTCAGCGGTCGGTTGGTGTTCACCAACCCCGAAACGGGGCGGGCGATCACCATTCCGTTCCAGGGCGAGGTCAGTCACGGCCTGCTGGGCAGTGAATTGGACGTCACCACCTCAGAGCGTTTCCAGGTCCTGGGGCAGCCGCTGTTCGGCGAGCGCCGGCCGCACCTGGTGATGGCATCGCGACTGTGGGGCACGGTGACGCTGGAGCTGAACGTGCCGGCGGTCAGTGTCGAGAACACCGCCACCGGGGAGTCCTTTAACGCCGCCGAAGCCTATGGCTGGGCGCGGATCACCAATCAGGGCCGTGATGCCGAGATCGACCTGCGCTGGCCAGGAATGGCGGCCAGGGCGCCAGGGGTGCGGCTGACGTTCGACGATCTGCGGCTCAGCCAGCAGCTGCAGCAGGTTCGCGGGCAGCTCTGGCAGGGCGGCGGCGAGCTGACGCTGGCGCAGGTGTCCCTGGCGGATACCGATCAGCCGGCGGTGGTGCTGAAGGACATTGCGGTGCGGGGCAAAACCACCGCCACCGATGACCAGCAGCGCTTCGACAGCGAGGCGGAATTGGAGGTGGATGAACTGGCGGTGGCTGACACCGACTATGGTCAACAACGGGTGAGCTTCGCCATTCAGGGCGCCCA
Source organism: Marinobacter xestospongiae (assembly GCF_023156385.1). Lineage (GTDB taxonomy): Bacteria > Pseudomonadota > Gammaproteobacteria > Pseudomonadales > Oleiphilaceae > Marinobacter > Marinobacter xestospongiae. The sequence continues at coordinate 30,456 of NZ_JAKZAK010000015.1, read as the reverse complement.
CCTGGACAGCTGGAATCGCCTCAGCGAGCTGTTCGCCGATCTGCAGAGTCTGGCGCGTCCTTCCGGGCAACCCACCCGGGCCCAGGTAGATCGACAGCTGGCGCTGATGGCGGAGCTGTCGGATACCCTGAAAGCCCTGGCAGGCCATGGTCTGACGGTGGCGGTACCGGAACTGTTATTGCAGACACCGGAAGGCGACATCACCGGGCGGGCATCATTGCAGCATCCGTTGGTGCCGGAAGCTGAGCGGGCGAATCTGCGGGTGGTCATGGATGGTCTGGTCGGGGATCTGGAGCTGGCGGTGCCGGCGGCACTGGTGGACAAGAATCCGCAGCTAGCCCGGGACGTGCTCCGTCCGCTACAGGCCCAGGGCCTGATTGTGAGGGATGACGATGTCTATCGCATCGAGGCCCGGCTTAAGGACCGGGTGATCGGCGTTAACGAGACCAGCATCCCGCTGCCGCCGTTGATCTGAAAGCCGGCGGCTGTCGGGCCCGGTACCAGAGAGTGGGCCGGGCCGACCGCCGCGTTGTGTTATTACCCGGTCAGTTGGTGGTATTTGTCCATCAGCTGCTCCCGGGTCTCCTCCCGTTCCGGATCGACCGGAATGCAGTCCACCGGACATACCGCCTGGCACTGGGGCTCATCGTAATGGCCGACGCACTCGGTGCACTTGTTGGGATCAATGATGTAGATCTCATCACCGGGCGAAATCGCCTCGTTCGGGCATTCGGGTTCACAGACGTCGCAGTTGATGCATTCGTCGGTAATCATCAAGGCCATCAGGCATCACCTCGGGAATCTCAAAGAACGCCGGTATTTTACCGGAAACCGGGGGCAAAGTGGTGGCTGTTGCCCCCGGAATGCTGATCAACAGAGCGACTATTGGCGACCGAACTTGCGGGCCAGCGCCGCGGCCACCGCCGGCGGCACGAATTCGGAAATATCACCGCCCAGGGATGCGATCTCCCGAATCAGCGTCGAGGAAATGTAGGACAGGTGGTTGGCCGGTGTCAGGAACACGCTTTCCACCTCCGGAGCCAGGCGCCGGTTCATGTCCGCCAGTTGGAATTCGTACTCGAAATCCGACACCGCGCGCAGGCCGCGAAGGATCACCGTGGCGTTCTGCTCTCGCACAAATTCCGCCAGCAGATTGCTGAAACCGGTCACCCGGACATTGTCCAGATGGGCGGTGCACTCCTCCACCAGTTCAACCCGCTCTTCCAGGGTCAGCAGCGGTTGTTTCTTGGGATTGTAGGCAACGGCGACCACCACCTGGTCAAACATCCGGCCGGCCCGCTCGATCAGATCGGTGTGGCCGTTGGTGATGGGGTCAAAGGTTCCTGGGTAGATGACGGTGGGCATGATTGGGCTCCTTGTGCTCTCCAGGCGCGTAGGATAGCAGCAACTGGGGCCGAAGTTCGCGTCGGTACGGTGACAGCGATGATCTGGTGCGCAATCCGGTTGGCAGGGAGGTTGGTATAGCTGGGTGGCCGGCCCGGCGGTCAGCGCGGGCCGGCAGTGGAGCTCAGCGGATAAACAGCTTGTACACCAGCTTGTGCATGGCGGTGCCATGGGGGGCATAGACATATTTGCCGCTGTTGAAGCGCTGCTTGGTGAAGATGGAGCGGGCGTGGGAGAAGGTCAGGAAGCCTTCCTTGCCGTGGTAATGGCCCATGCCAGAGTCACCAATGCCGCCAAAGGGCAGGTCGTCCTGGGCAACGTGCATCAGCGCGTCGTTGATGCACATGCCACCGGAGTGGGTGCTTTCGGTGACGTGCTGTTGCAGCCCCTTGTCGTAGCCGAAATAGTACAGCGCCAGCGGACGTGGCCGCTCATTGATGTAGTGGATGGCGTCGTCGAGGCTGTCATAGCTCACCACTGGCAGGATCGGGCCGAAGATCTCGTCCTGCATCAGTTTCATGTCCGGGGTGGTGTTGAGCACCAGGGTCAGCGGAATCTTGCGGGTGCCGTCACTCAGGTTCTCCCCGGCTGGGTTGATCTCGATGATCTCGGCGCCCTTGTCCCGGGCGTCGTCCAGGTAGCCCCGCAGCCGGTCGTACTGGCGTTCGTTGATGATGGCGGTGTAGTCATCGTTGTCCCGCAGGCTTGGGTACATGGTGGAGAACTGGCTGCGGAATTCGTCGACGAAGCTCTGCAGGCGGTCGGCCGGGCACAGCACGTAATCCGGGGCGACGCAGGTCTGGCCGGCGTTGAAAGCCTTGCCGAAGGCAATCCGTTGCGCCGCATCGGCCATGGGAACATCAGCGGACACCAGTGCCGGGGATTTGCCGCCCAGCTCCAGGGTGACCGGGGTCAGGTTCTCGGCGGCGGCCCGCATGACGATCCGGCCGACGGAGGTGGAACCGGTAAACAGCAGGTGGTCAAACGCACGGCCGGAGAAATCCGCGGCGACATCGGCCTCACCGAGAATGACGGACACCAGATCTTCCGGGAATGTGGCGCTGAGGATATCGTGGACCAGCGCGGAGGTGTGCGGGGTGAACTCGGACATCTTGATCATCGCCCGGTTACCGGCGGCCAGGGCGGCCACCAGCGGCCCGATGGCGAGAAACAGCGGGTAGTTCCAGGGCACGATGATGCCGACGACGCCCTTGGGCTGGTAGAACACCTGGTTGCTGGCGGGCTGGAACAGCACTGACACGTGGCGTTTGGATGGCTTCATCCAGCCGTCCAGGTGCTTCATGGCGTAGTTGATGCCCTGCACCGACGGCATGATCTCGGCAATCCGGGTCTCATCGCGGGAGCGGCAGCTGAAATCCTGGTCGATGGCCTCGAGCAGTCGTTCCTGGTTGCTGAGCAGGGCGCGTTTGAGGCGCTTGAGGTTTTCCAGTCGTTCCGTGGCCGAGGGCATCGGGTTTTTGCGGAAGGCCGCGCGCTGCGCGTTGAAAACCTGGCCGATGTGTTGAATCTGCTTCTTGCTTTCGGTCAACTCGATGACGGTTGCACCCATGATTCTCTCCTCGTCTCCCCGGACCGTGTCAGCACGGGCGGATGGCGTTTTATCGTGGCCGGGAGGCTGGCCGGTAGTGCGCTGTGTCGGGCCGGTTCCCGGGTGTGTCTGTGCAGGTCTGTGTTGGTTCAGGACTGCATTTCTGTTCAGGGCTGCCGTTCAGGGTTTTGCGGCTGTACAGAAACTGTTCGATTTGATCTTTGGTGTATTATTAGAGTATATACTCTAGTCAGTCAAGGGAAGGGGTGGCCGATCGGGCCATGCCGGAATTGCCACCCACGATGCGTTGCCGGACAGCGCTGAGTGCAAGCAGTGAGTCTATGAAAACAAGAGATAAAATCATCCTTGCCAGTCTGGATCTGTTTAACGAGCGGGGCGAGCGCAACGTCACCACCAACCACATTGCCGCCCACCTGGCGATCTCGCCGGGCAACCTCTATTACCACTTCCGTAACAAGTCCGACATCATCTACGAGATCTTCCTGGAGTATGAAAAGCTGGTGGATTACTACCTCCAGGTGCCGGAGGGGCGCTCACTGACCCTGGAAGACAAGATGTTCTACCTGGAGTCGGTGTTTGACGGGCTGTGGAGCTATCGTTTCTTCCACCGCGATCTGGAGTTCCTGCTCGACAGTGACGAGCGCCTGCGGGAAGACTATCGCCGCTTCACCAACCGCTGCCTGGACGCCATCAACCGTATTTTCGCCGGGCTGTCCGATGGTCAGGTGCTGCAGCCGCAGACCGACGAGATGCGCACCGCGCTGGCGCTGAACGTGTGGCTGGTGATCACCAACTGGATGGCGTTCCTGAAGACCGCCCATGGCACCGAGTTGTCCTGCAGCCTCAACAAGACCAAGCTCAAGCAGGGGATCTTCCAGGTGCTGACGCTGGAGCTGCCCTACGTTACCGAGCCTCATCATGAGGCGGTGCTGGCGTTGCGGGAGCGGTACCGGCCGGATTTGCCGGAGGCTGATTAGTTTCCCGGAACTTTTGGATCTGTCGCCGGGTCGTACATACACGCCCAAGGATTCGGACTTCCGGGGCGTCTCCTGAGCGTTCGCTCGGGTTTTAGCACGTCGATAACCCTGACGTTTGGCCGGGGTCCCGATGCGGGACGCCGGCTTTTTAGAGGCGGGCGGCGGCTGTCTGGCCGGTCATGCCACCGGGGCGGGGGACTCAAACCATTGGCTGAGAATGTCGCGGGTTTCATCGAGACCGCGCTTGGTGGTGGCGGAAAACATCACCAGATTTTCCACGAACTGCTGCTGCTTCAGTTCCTTGGCGATGGTCAGCATGGCGGTCTTGGCCTGCCCGAACTTCAGTTTGTCCGCCTTGGTGACCAGGATGGTCAGTGGCACCTGGTTGTGCTCGCACCAATCCACCATCATCCGGTCGAACTCGGTGAGCGGGTGGCGGATGTCCATCACCAGTACCAGTCCCCGCAGGCAGCGGCGATCGTTGAGGTAATGACCCAGGTGTTCCTGCCAGTCTTCCTTCATGTTGCGGGAGACTTTGGCGTAGCCGTAGCCGGGCAGGTCCACCAGACGGCAGTGTTCTCGATTGAGGCTGAAGAAGTTGATCAGCCGGGTGCGTCCCGGTGTCTTACTGGTGCGGGCCAGCTTGCCATGGCCGGTGATGCAGTTGATGGCGCTGGACTTGCCAGCGTTGGAGCGACCGGCAAACGCGATTTCGACACCGTCGTCGGGCGGACATTCGTCCAGCCGCGAGGCGCTGATCAGGAAGCGGGCGCTGTTAAAGGATACGGGTTTGGACTGCTGTTCGGCCGACACGAATTTAGGCTTTCCTATTGGATTTCAGTTATCAGGGATTAATGTATAATGCTACACCAATTTCAGGCGGCACGCCGAGCGTAGCTGCTGACAGCCCCGGAGAACCGAGGCTGCGTGAAACTGTCTTAGGTCAAGGCCCAGCCTCGCGTTTTCTGGCAAAAAGGCCCTTCGCAGACGGCCCGTCAACCTCTTGCCTGCGGTTTGGGGTTCTTTCCGGTGGCGGCCACGTTGCCGGTAAGAGGTGTTCGGCGAGCCGGGTTCACGCAGCACCTCCTTGGCCCAGGCCCGCCGGCTGTATGACGAATAATCGGTTTTAAGATGAGAGAGAAGCGGAGCGAGCATGAAAAAACTGATCGCAGGAGTAGTTCTCGGCGTTAGCCTCAGTGCCGTGGCTTACGGGGCGGGAGATCCTGAAGCTGGTAAAGAGCTGGTGTCGGGTATGGCGTGTCAGAGCTGCCACGGCCAGGGCGGTGCCCAGCCACTCATGGGCAACTACCCGAAACTGGCCGGCATGGGCGAGGTCTACCTTACCCGCCAGCTCAAGCATATCCAGGATGGCACCCGGAACATTCCGGAGATGGCTGGCCAGTTGAATGGTCTGTCTGACCAGAACCTGCAGGACCTGGCAGCCTATTTTGACCAACAGCCCGTGGGCCTGAACCAGGCCGACCCGGCGCTGGTGGAGCGCGGTTCTGCGATCTACCGCGGTGGTAACATGGCCTCTGGCGTTCCGGCTTGTGCCGGCTGTCACAACCCCCAGGGCAAGGGTAACGAGCCGGCCGGCTATCCCCGTCTGAGTGGTCAGAACGCCGAGTACGTGGCCAAGCAGCTGCGGGCCTTCCGCGATGGTGAGCGTGCTGCCACCGCTAACGCCCAGATCATGGCTGATGTGGCATCTCGCCTGACGGATGCCGAGATCGAAGCGGTTGCCAACTACGTGTCCGGCCTGCACTAAGGCCAGTAGACGTTGTGGCAGAAAACCCGCCGTGTGCGGGTTTTTTTGTGGCCGAACTGGCTGGATTAACATGGCGTAACCTGCCAGGCGTGGATAAATGTGGCTGTTTATCGATAATTTGGGGCATCGTCGGAGCCCGGATGAGCAGGGCGTAAGCTGCCTGGCCAGAACTATTTGGCTGGTGCATGGTCACAGCGCGGGCATGACGACGAATCGGGCCCGTCGGGCCAATCCCTTGCAATGTGGAGAAAATCGATGACCAAACTACTGAACGTGGCGCTGAGCCTGGTGTTGGCGCTCACGGCTTTTTCAGCCCAGGCCGCCGACGGTTCCTGGGAAGAAGGGCGCCACTATGAGCGCCTGAGCAATCCGGTGCGCACCAGTAACCCCGATGTGATCGAGGTGGCTGAAGTATTCTGGTATGGCTGTGGCCACTGTTACCGCTTCAAGCCGCTGGTTGAGGCGTGGGCGGACAAGCAGGCTGAAGACGTCAGTTTTGAGATGGTGCCGGCTGCGCTGGGGCGTTCCTGGACCCCTCATGCCATGGCGTTCTATGCCCTCAAGGCCATCGATCAGCTCAATGACACCACCAACGATGCGCTGTTCAAGGCACTGGCGGTGGAGCGTCGGGCGCTCAACGACGCCGATGCCCTGGGTGAGTTCCTGTCGGACTATGGTGTCGACAAGGCTGAGTTCGTAGCCGCCTACGAGAGCTTCGGGGTCAGTGCCCAGTTCCAGCAGGCCCAGTCGCAGATCCGTGGTGCCCGCATCACCGGAACTCCGACTATGCTGGTAAATGGCAAGTACACGGTCACCGGCACTGGGGCGGGTAGCCATGAAGCCATGCTGGAAGTGGTAGACTACCTGGTGGCGAAGGAGCGCGACGCGCGCTGATTCGCTGCGCCGCCGGATCTGAACGGGTCCGGCGGTGTGTGTCAGGGAGACGAAAGGCCTGGAGGTAGTGAGGCGAGCCGTCCATGTACAAGCGAATCCGTAAGCAGCTCAATGGCATGCTTGGCACCGAGTCTCAACCTCGGGGTGCCTGCTCGGGCGAGGTCCATGTTCCGGACTTCGAGCCCCATCGACATATCCGCCTGTTGACCTTCAATATCCAGGTGGGCATCAATACCTCTTCCTACCACCATTACCTTACCCGCAGCTGGCAGCACTTCCTGCCCCATCGTCGTCGTATCGAGAATCTGGACCGTATTGCCGGGCTGTTGCGTGGCTACGATGTGGTGGCGCTACAGGAGTGTGACGGCGGCAGTCTGCGCAGTGGCTACATCAACCAGGTTCAGTACCTGGCGGAGGCGGCGGGCATTCCCTACTGGTACCAGCAGCTCAACCGCAATCTGGGTCAGCTGGCCCAGCACTCCAACGGTCTGTTGAGCCGATTCCGGCCCCTGGATGTCTGTGAGCACCGGCTGCCGGGGCTGATTCCGGGGCGCGGTGCGATCATCGCCCGTTACGGTGCCGAGGATGATCCGCTGGTGCTGGTGATGATGCATCTGTCCCTGAACAAAACCGCGCAGCAGAAGCAGTTGGGGTATATCCATGAGCTGATCAGTCAGTACCAGCATGTGGTGCTGATGGGGGACATGAACAACCATGCCGAAGAGCTGTTGAGCGGTACGCCGCTGAAGGCGGCGAATCTGGTGCCGCTGCCGGAGACCGCCCACAGCTTCCCCAGCTGGCGGCCGGAGCGGGCGCTGGATCATATTCTGGTGAGCCCCAGCCTGGAAATACGGCGTTCCGAGGTGGTCAGCTACCCAATGTCGGATCACCTGCCAATTGCGATGGATATCGCCTTGCCGAAGGGGTATCTGGAGACTTTCTGAGCCGATTGGCGGCCACAAAAAAACCCGGCGGTTGCCGGGTTTTTTTGTGGCCGGAGATCAAATTACTTGATCTTGGCTTCTTTGTACGCCACGTGCTTGCGAACCACCGGATCGTACTTTTTGATCTCGATCTTTTCCGGGGTGTTACGCTTGTTCTTCACCGTAGTGTAGAAGTGGCCTGTGCCTGCTGAGGATACCAGCTTGATCTTTTCGCGCATGATGCGGCTCCTTAAACTTTCTCGCCGCGGGCGCGAAGATCGGCCAGCACAGCGTCAATGCCTTTTTTATCGATGATGCGCATGCCCTTGGTGGATACGCGCAGCTTCACGAAACGTTTCTCGGACTCGACCCAGAAGCGATGGTTCTGCAGGTTCGGCAGAAAACGACGCTTGGTGTGGTTCATTGCGTGAGAAACATTGTTACCGGTGACCGGTCGCTTACCGGTAACCTGACAAACTCTGGACATACTTGCCTCCGACCTGAGCGTTGGTCTACTAAAGAACGAATTCGTTAAATTGCGTCTCTGGTTGCTACTCGCGCCTCTGCTATTGCGCCCCTGAGTGCACGCTGCCCGCCAGACGCCGCCAGAAAGGGACGCTTTTATACCAGAACTGCCCAGGCAAAGCAAAAAATTGTTGGGAATTTGGCCAGGCCATCGGCTAAGCCCCCGTTTTCACAGCAGCCCCCGTTCTGCCAGGGAAACCACCTCACCGTGCCCCACCACCATATGGTCCAGCACCCGAATGTCCACCAGCCCCAGGGCTTCCCGCAGTCGTTTGGTGAGGGCGACATCCGCCTGGCTGGGCTCGGCGACGCCGGACGGGTGGTTGTGGGCGAAGATCACCGCGGCGGCGTTATCCTCGAGAGCCTGACGCACCACTTCCCGGGGATAGACCGCGGCGCCGTCAATGGTGCCGCGGAACAGCTCGCGATACTGGATCACCCGGTGGCGGTTGTCCAGGAACAGGCCGGCAAACACCTCGTGGGGATAGGTGCCCAGGCGACTGCACAGATAGCGTCGGGTGTCCTCTGGAGAGCGTAGAGGGTCGCCCTGGCGCAGGGGTTCGTCCATCACTCGCCGGGCCATCTCCATGGCGGCCTGGATCTGGGCGTACTTGGCGCTGCCCAGGCCGCGGACGTCGCAGAACTGGCGCTGGCTGGCGGTCATCAGGCCCCGCAGACTGGTGAAGCGCTCGATCAGTTGCTGCGCCAGCGCCATCACCGGTGTGCCGCTGGTGCCGGTGCGCAGGAAGATGGCCAGCAGTTCGGCGTCGGAGAGGCTGCCGGCGCCATGGGCCAGCAGGCGTTCCCTGGGGCGTTGGTCCCGGGGCCAGGAAGATTGTGACATGGTGAATCCATTCCCTTGATGTCGATAACGGCTCGTCCTGAGCCGGGTTTACGGTGTCCGTGACGATGAGACTACCACAGTTGGCGGGCTGTCGATGGGCGGCCAGCGGTGCTATCTTATACGCCCCTGGGTTTGCTAACAGGGTGCCTTGATTTTCAAGGCTTTTGGCGAGATCAAACGGGAGAGGACATGGTGCAGAAACGCATCCTGCTGGGAGTAACCGGCGGTATCGCGGCCTACAAGAGTGCCGAGCTGGTTCGCCTGCTGCGCAAGGCCGGGCACGAGGTGCGGGTGGTGATGACCGGCGGTGCCGAGGCCTTTGTGACGCCGCTGACCTTCCAGGCCCTCAGTGGCGAGCCGGTGCGGACCTCATTGCTGGACCCGGAAGCGGAGGCCGGCATGGGGCACATCGAGCTGGCCAAGTGGGCCGAGCTGGTGCTGGTGGCTCCGGCGTCGGCGGACTTCCTTGCCCGCTTCGCCCAGGGCATGGCGGATGACCTGCTCACCACCGTGTGCAGTGCCACCGAGGCGCCCATTGTGCTGGCGCCGGCGATGAATCAGGCGATGTGGCGCAATGCCCGCACCCAGCGCAACGTCGCCCTGCTGGCGGACGACCCCCAGGTGTCGCTGTGGGGACCGGACCAGGGCGAGCAGGCCTGTGGCGACACCGGCCCCGGCCGGATGCTCGAACCCCAGGCGCTGCTGGCCAGGCTGCAGGCGCCGGTTGACGGTGTGCTGGCAGGGCTGCGACTGGTGATTACCGCCGGTCCCACCCGTGAGCCGATCGACCCGGTGCGCTACATCAGCAATCACAGCTCCGGCAAAATGGGGTACGCCCTGGCGGCGGCGGCCCGGGCTGCGGGTGCCGAGGTCACGCTGGTGAGCGGGCCGGTGGCCCTGGCGGCGCCGGACGGGGTTGCGGTGGTGCCGGTGGTGACAGCGGCCGATATGCTGGCGGGCGCCAGTGAGGCGGTCGATGCCGGTTGCGACATTTTCATCGCCACGGCGGCGGTGGCGGATTACCGCCCAGACCAGTGTGCGGATCAGAAGATCAAGAAATCCGAGCGCGCCATGTCATTGGCTCTGGTGCGCAATCCCGATACGCTTGCGACAATATCTTGTCGCGAGAGCGCCCCATTTACCGTCGGATTTGCGGCGGAGACCACAGACGTGGCCCGCTACGCCCGCGATAAAATGCAACGCAAAAACCTCAACATGATCGTTGCCAACGATGTGTCCCGCCCCGGGCTGGGATTCAACAGCGACGACAACGCCGTGACGGTGTTCTGGGCCGACGGCGAGCAGCCCTTCGAGGCCCAGGGCAAGGCCGAACTGGCGACCAAACTGGTGGCGTTGATCGCCGACCGCTACCGTGACCGGGCCAGTGCCGGCTGATGCCGTTTACTGCGGCGCGGAACGCAAACGTTTATTAAGGAATCTGGATGACCAAACAATCTTTACAGGTCCGGGTGCTGGACCCCCGCATCGGCGATACCATCCCACTGCCGGAATACGCCACCGATGGCTCTGCCGGGCTCGATCTGCGGGCCTGTCTGGATCAGCCGCTGACCCTGGAACCCGGTCAGACCGAGCTGCTGAAAACCGGCCTGGCGATCCACATCGGAGATCCTTCGCTGGCGGCGATGATCCTGCCCCGCAGCGGGCTGGGTCACAAGCATGGCATTGTGCTGGGCAACCTGGTGGGACTGATCGATTCCGACTATCAGGGCGAGCTGATGGTGTCCTGCTGGAACCGGGGCAACACCACGTTCACCATCGAGGCCGGGGAGCGCATTGCCCAGCTGGTGCTGGTGCCGGTGGTGCAGGCGGAATTTGAGCTGGTGGACAGCTTCGAGAGCAGCGATCGTGGTGCCGGTGGCTTCGGCTCCACTGGCAAGCACTGAGGGATTCGCTCTCCCTCGGGTAGGGTGACTATACTTTTCCACTAAACATTTGTTGCTCTAAATCATATTCCTACGAATCATCGTGTCGTCACCGATACGCAACTGGCATGCAGGGTTGGCTATGAAACTGGGGAAGAAAAAGGCGTCGGACGACGACGTGCCGGCAAAGCCGAAAGACAAAAAGGACGCTTCTGCCAAGCAGAAGAGAAAAGCCGACAAAGGTAAAGGGGAGCCTTCCCTGAAGCGACTCGGCAGTGTCGCCGGAATGCAGGCTGCGGTGGTGGTGATTGCCGCCGCGGTCGCCGCAGCCCTGCTCTACCTGCTGGTGTTCCAGCCGGCGGAGAATCGCCGCCAGCAGGCGGTGGTGGAGCGTTTGGCGGACCAGGCCGAAGCCCGGTTTGCGCAGCGGGTGGCAGGCCTTCAGGCCTTGGTCGGTGGGATGTCAGAGCTGGATCAGGTCCGTGATGCCTTGGGCAACCAGGCGGCCACCCAGCAGATCAGTGCCGATCTGCAACGGCTGATGCCGGGGATTCAGGAAGTCCACCTGTTCCCCTATGGCCGGGTGCCCCGCTCGGCGGTGGGGTCGGTTCGACTTGGCTTTGCAAGCCTGGACCTGGCGCGTCGTGCCGAGTCCGGCCGGGCGCTGAATCCGGATGCCTTCCCCCGGGATGGTAACTGGTTTGTGCAGATTGCCGCGCCGGTGAGGAACCCGACCAGTCAGGCGGTGGAAGGCAGTCTGCTGGTGGTGATGAACGCGGATATCCTGGCGCCGGCACTGACCAGTGCTAGTGCAGAGCAGAGTGCCCGGGTGGCCCTGGTGCAGACGGTATCCGGCAATACCAATACCGTGGTGGCCCAGGGCTCCGGCCAGGGTGCCGTGGTGGAACGCAGTCTCGACATCCCCAACTGGACCCTGCAGGTGACTCCGGGTATGAGCCTGGCTCCGGTGCTCAACCCGATGCTGGCGCTGGCGATGGTGGTAGCGCCGCTGCTGGTGGCCGCGGTGGTCGTCTGGCTGTTGCTGGGCCAGGCCCAGAAGTCCCTGCGTCAGGAGTCCACGGCGCTGATCCAGTGGGCCCAGAAGACCTTCAGTGGCGAGCGCCAGAAATTGCCCGCCATGTCCTGGGAGACCCTGGCGACCATGGCGGATGTGCTCCAGCGCCTGTCCCAGGCGATTGAGAAGCGGCTGCTCAAGGCTGCTGAAGCCGCACGAGCCAAGCCCGCTGCGCGGGCTGCTGCCCCTGCCTCCGAGTCGGCCGCAGGCGCCAAGGCGGCGCCAGCAGCCGAAGAACCGCTGTTCCAGGACAAGGATATGCTGGACATCGACATGCTGGACGGCGACGACGACCTGTTGGGCCTGGGTGACAGCCTGGACAGTGCGGCGGATGAACTCGGAATCGAGGAACAGCCGGCGGCCCAGGTGTCGGTTGATGCGGGCATCTTCCGCGCCTACGACATCCGCGGCATTGTCGGTGAGACGCTGACGCCGGCGGTGGTGGAAACCATCGGCCGGGCCATTGGCAGCGAGGCACGCCAGCGTGGCCTCGATACCCTCTGTGTCGGCTACGATGGCCGTCACTCCAGTCCCGAGCTGGCCGTGGCCCTGGGCAATGGCCTGATGGCAACCGGTTGCAACGTGATCGACATCGGCGCGGTACCCACGCCGGTGCTGTACTTCGCCACCCACCAGCTGGAAACCGGTTCCGGGGTGATGGTGACCGGCAGCCACAATCCGGCCAACTACAACGGCCTGAAGATGATGCTGGGCGGGGACACCCTGTCCGGCGACGCCATCCAGGGGCTGCTGCAACGCATCCAGACCGGCGATTTCGCCACGGGGCAGGGCCAGAGCCGTCAGGAAGACGTCCGTCGTCCCTACCTCGATCGGATACTTGGCGACATCGCCGTGGCGGCACCGCTCAAGGTGGTGCTGGATGCCGGCAACGGCATTGCCGGCGAACTGGCACCGATCCTGGTGGAAGAGCTGGGCTGTGAAGTCATTCCGATGTACTGCGAAGTTGATGGCAGTTTCCCCAACCATCATCCGGACCCGGGCAAGCCGGAGAACCTCAGTGACCTGATTGAACGGGTCAAAAGTGAAGGCGCAGACCTTGGTCTGGCGTTCGATGGCGACGGCGACCGTCTGGGTGTGGTGACCAACAGCGGCAAGATTGTCTGGCCAGACCGGCTGATGATGCTGTTTGCCCGCGACGTGGTCTCCCGCAACCCGGGCTCGGACGTGCTCTACGACGTCAAATGCAGTCGCCGCCTGGCCAGTGTGATCAACGAGGCCGGTGGCCGGCCGATCATGTGGAAAACCGGCCATTCGCTGATGAAGGCGAAGATGAAAGAAACCGGCGCCCTGCTGGCAGGGGAAATGAGCGGTCACGTCTTCTTCCAGGAACGCTGGTACGGTTTTGACGATGGCCTCTATTCCGCCGCCCGCCTGCTGGAGATCCTCGGGGTGGAAGACCGCCAGAGCGACGAGGTGTTTGCCGACTTCCCCGAGGACGTCAGTACCCCGGAGCTCAACGTGGCGGTGACCGAGGACAGCAAGTTCTCGCTGGTGGAGAAACTCAGCAGCGAAGGTGACTTCGGCGATGGCAGCATCAGCACCATTGACGGTGTGCGGGTGGATTACCCGGACGGCTGGGGCCTGTGTCGCGCCTCCAACACCACGCCGGTACTGGTACTGCGCTTCGAGGCGGAGTCCGGCGATGCCCTGGAACGCATCAAGACCGTGTTCCGGGAACAGCTCCAGAAAGTCGCCCCGGACCTGGTGGCGGAATTCTGAATCGCTCCCTACCCAGGGCCGGCAGGCAACGGCCGCCGGCCCACCCCAACAACACTTCGATGAGTAAGGCAGAGAATGGCACTGGATCGTGAAACGGCAATGCAGGTGGCTGCGGTATTGAGCAAAGGCCTGCCCTACATCCAACGGTTTACCGGCAAGACGGTGGTCATCAAGTACGGCGGTAACGCCATGGAGAATGAGGACCTGCAGCGCAGCTTTGCCCGTGACATGGTGCTGATGAAGCTGGTGGGTATCAATCCCATCGTGGTGCACGGTGGTGGTCCGCAGATCGGTGAGCTGCTGGAACGTTTGAGCATCAAGTCTCACTTCGTCAACGGCATGCGGGTGACCGACAGCGAAACCATGGACGTGGTGGAGATGGTGCTCGGTGGTCAGGTCAACAAGCAGATAGTGTCACTGATCAACCAGCAGGGTGGCACGGCGGTGGGGCTGACCGGCAAGGACGGCAACCTGATCCGCGCCCGCAAGCTGGAAGTGAAAAACCACGCGGACGAACTGGCCCGCCCAGAGATCATCGATATTGGTCACGTTGGCGAGGTGCAGGAGGTCAACGTCGAGATGATCGACATGCTGACCCGCAGCAATGTGATTCCGGTGATCGCCCCCATTGGGGTCGGCGAAGACGGCGCGTCCTACAACATCAACGCCGATCTGGTGGCGGGGAAGGTGGCTGAGGCGCTGAAAGCCGAGAAGCTGATCCTGCTCACCAACGTCTCCGGGCTCAAGAGCAAGGACGGTGAGGTGCTGACCGGGCTCACCGCCCAGGAAGTGAACGACCTGATTGAGGACGGCACCATCCACGGCGGCATGCTGCCGAAGATCCGCTGCGCCCTGAACGCGGTGGAGAGTGGGGTACGGACCTCCCACATCATCGATGGCAGGGTGGCCCACGCCACCCTGCTGGAAATCTTTACCGACGAAGGTGTCGGCACCCTGATTTCCCGGCACTGATCGCAGTGGCGTTGGCAGACCGGGACAGGATGTAGGGAGGCCAGAGTGAAGAAACTGTTGGTGACGCTGGTTTTGATGGCCCTGGTGGTCTTCGGGGCCTACAAGGCGGCGGTGTGGTGGCTGACGGAGCAGGACCTGAAGCAGGCCCGCGCCGAGCTGGAATCGTTTGGCGTGCTGGAGTGGGGCAGTATCCATTCCAGCGTGGCTGGTCAGTTGACCCTGCGGGGTAACGGCTACCAGTCCTTCCACCTGACCCAGCCTCTGGAGATTGGCGAGGCCTCGCTGGATGCCTCGTCACCGTGGGCGCTGTTGCAACTGCTGGCCGACCCGGCCCGTTTGCCGTCGCACTGGGAGTTTCAGGCCCGGGACGTTGGTCTGGCGCTGGACGCCGCGATGTTCCGCAGCTGGGTCAGCGCTGGCGACAATGGCGGCAACGATTCCTTCGCACCGGTATGCGGACCGGACCATCGTCAGCGCCTGGGCAGCGGCGACCTGGTGCGCATCGGCATCACCGAGGTGAGTGGTGAAGCGCTGTTGCGACAAAGCCCCGACCGGCTGCATGCCGAGCTGGTGACCGATGGCACCGGCAGTATCGAGATCGACTGGCCCGGCGCCCGGTTCCGGTTGCTGGAGCCGCAGTCGCTGTGGCAGGACGCCCCCGGTCCGTTGACCCTGACACTGCGGGATGGTGGCACCATGCGGAAAATCGCTGCCTACTGCGCCCGGGAGTCCGGGCTGGCGGTTGACGAGTGGACCGCCTCGGCGCTGGCGGCGCTGAAGGCCCGTTTCCGGCAGGCCGGGCTGGCGCCCAGTCGCCAGTTGCAGGCGCTCTATCGACGCTGGCTGGCCGACGGCGGCGAGCTGGTGGTGGTGCTGGACCCGCGCCAGGGCCATTGGGGACTGCCGGTCCGCGCGGCCAATACGGACTCTGGAGCTGACGGCACGACTAACGACGGTGCCGAACTGGCGGCACGGTACAACGGCGCCGAGGTCCCCGGGCTGTTCCTGAACCGGGTGGCTGCCGCCGTTTCCGAGCTGCCCACCGAGGCCCTCGAACCGGTGGTGCCCCGGGACCGCAGTCTGACCCAGCCGGGTTGGCGAACGGTGACGGTGGAGAGTGCCTCGCAATGGCTTGGCCACCGGGTTCGGGTTACTCTGAACAATGGCCGAACCGTCCAGGGCCGTCTGGATCGGGCCGATGACCGGGAGCTGGAAGTAGCGCGGGCGGTGGACGGCGGCGAAGTGGCCTACCCGATGATGGTTCGCGCCGTGGCCACCCTGGAAGTGTGGCGGCGAGGTGGCCAGCCATCATCCCGATAAAGTACCGGCGACCGGGCCGTGGTGATGGCGCCGTGGTGATACGGTGGTCATGCGGTGGTGATGGACAGTGGTGATGGACAGCAGCGATGGGAGAACGGTGATGACCCAGGCAAACCCGGTGGCAACCCCGCCGGACATCCAGACCATGCTGGCCCGGCTGATTGCGCTGCCGTCGGTCAGCAGTGCTTCCCCGGACTGGGACCAGAGCAACGCTGCGGTGATCAACCTGCTGGAGGAATGGCTCCAACCCCTGGGCTTTCGCACTGAGGTGCTGCCGGTCCCTGGTCGGGATGGCAAGTTCAACCTGGTGGCCACCCTGGGGAGCGGTCCCGGTGGTCTGGTGCTCTCTGGCCACACCGATACCGTGCCATACGACCCCAGCCGCTGGCAGAGTGATCCCTTCACCCTGACGGAGCGGGATGATCGTTGGTACGGCCTGGGCACCTGCGACATGAAGGGTTTCTTCGCCCTGGCCATCGAGGCGGCCCGGGAGCTGGCGGGGAAAAAGCTGAAGCAGCCGCTGATCCTGCTGGCGACCGCCGACGAGGAAAGCTCGATGGACGGCGCCCGGGCACTGGCGGAAGCCGGCTACCCCAAGGCCCGCTATGCGGTGATCGGCGAGCCTACCAACCTGCGTCCCATCCGTATGCACAAGGGCATCATGATGGAGCGGTTGGCGTTCGAGGGTCAGTCTGGCCATTCCTCCAATCCGGCGCTGGGCCGCAATGCCCTCGAGGGCATGCACCAAGCCATGAGTGAGCTGCTGGCGCTGCGGGCAGACTGGCAGGCCCGTTACCGCAACCCGGCGTTCGAGGTGGCGGTGCCGACTCTCAACCTTGGTTGCATTCACGGTGGCGACAACCCCAACCGCATCTGTCGTCGCTGCGAGCTGCATTTCGACCTTCGGCCATTGCCGGGCATGGCGATGACCGAGCTGCGCGAGGCCATATTGGAGCGGCTCCAGCCGCTGGCCCGGGCGCGTCAACTGGACCTCACCTTCGAGCCGCTGTTCGATGGCGTGCCGCCGTTCGAGACTGCTGCCGACGCCGAGCTGGTCAAGGCCTGTGAGGCGCTGACCGGGCATCGCGCGGAAGCGGTTGCCTTCGCCACCGAGGCGCCCTGGCTGCAGAAACTGGGCATGGAGACCCTGGTGCTGGGGCCGGGCTCGATCGACCAGGCCCACCAGCCGGATGAGTTCCTGGCGCTGTCCCAGGTGGCCCCCACGGTGACTCTGTTGCGGCAGTTGATCCAACGTTTTTGCCTGGAGTAACTCCTTGAAATCGAATGACTGGCTGCACGGGTTCCGTCACTCGTCGCCGTACATCAATACCCATCGTGGCCGTACTGTGGTGCTCTCCATCAGCGGTGATGCCATTGCCCACGACAATCTGATCAACATCATTCATGACCTGACGCTGCTCAGCAGTCTGGGCATCCGTCTGGTGATCACCTTCGGCGCCCGCAGCCAGATCCAGCGACGGCTGGATCAAGCCGGCGAGTCGTCCCGCTTCCATCGTGGTTTGCGTATTACCGGCGAAGGCCAGCTTCCGCTGGTGCTGGAGGCCATCGGCGGCCTGCGGAGCCACCTGGAGAGCCAGCTGTCCATGGGGCTGGTGAACTCCCCCATGCACAACGCCCGCATCCGGGTCAGCAGCGGCAACTTTGTGACGGCGCGCCCGGTCGGGGTGCTGGATGGGGTCGATTTCGGCTACACCGGCAAGGTTCGGCGGGTTGACGTCGAAGGCATCGAACGGCTGCTGGAGTTGGGTCACATCGTGTTGGTACCGCCCCAGGGCTATTCGGCCACCGGCGACGTCTTCAACCTCTCCTACGAGGACGTGGGCAGTCAGGTGGCGGCCGCCCTGCAGGCGGAGAAACTGATCATCTTCACTCGCCACCAGGGCGTGCTCGACGAGGAAGGTGCTCTGGTGCGGGAGCTGTCCGCCCGCCAGGCGTCTGACCGGCTGGCCGCCGGGCGCCTGACCGGCGACGATGCCGACCTGCTGCGGGCTGCCTGCGATGCCTGTGTCAAAGGCGTCAAACGGGCCCATATCATCAGCTACGCCGCCGACGGTGCGTTGCTGGAAGAACTGTTCACCCGCGACGGCTCCGGCACTCTGGTCAGTGGCGACACCTACGAGCAGATTCGCGCCGCCGGGGTGGAAGACATCGGCGGCATCATGGAGCTGATCCGGCCGCTGGAAGAGCAGGGGGTGCTGGTACGCCGTTCCCGGGAGATGCTGGAAACTGAGATCGACCGTTTTGTGGTGGCGGAGCGGGATGGTACCGTGGTTGGCTGTGCGGCCCTCTACCACTTTCCCGACGAACGCGCGGGTGAGTTGTCGTGTTTCGCCGTGGATGCGGCCTACCGCCGCGCCGGTCGTGGTGATGACATTCTCGCCACGGTGGAGCAGATGGCCCGACGCCAGGGTATCCAGCGGCTGTTTGTGCTGACCACCCAGACCGAGCACTGGTTTCGCGAGCGTGGCTTCCAGCCCTCCACGGTGCAGGCACTGCCTGGCCCGAAGCTGGCTACCTACAACGCCCAGCGCAACTCCAAGGTGTTCGTCAAACCGCTCTGAGGGCCTGAGGTGATCCGCCGTTAATCGGAGTCCCCATGATCCGGATCGGGTTGGCCGGCAGCGGCGGTAGCCAGCGTGTGCAGCCGGCGTTGCCGTTGCGCTGGGGGTTGTGCGGCGAGCGTTTTGACAGCGTCATAGAAGTCGGCAAAATGATGGTCATGCTCGCGCAGCAGTTGACGAAAGGCCGGCAGGTATTGGTTGTACTGACGAAACAGCGCCAGGTGGGCGTTGTTGAATGCCGGCGGCGATAGCCCGAACGGACCCGGCGCGTGCCATTCCCGGGTTTTGGCCAGATAGGCCTGACGCAATTCGGAGAGGATGCGGGCCTTGTGTTGTCGCAGCTGCTCGGGCGGCAGTGGGTCTTCACTGTGGTACAACGCCTGCAACTGCTCGCTGGCGGCGGCGACCAGGGCGAGGGTCTGGTCCCGCCGCTCCAGGCGCGCCAGGGTGGCCTGGAAACGCGCCTGTTCACCTTGCCGGCTGAGCCACAGTTCCAGTCCGGCCAGTTCCACCGCCGTGGCGAAGCTTTCATTGAAGGCGGTATCGCCGGCGACGTACACCACCCGGTGGGCGAGTTCGTGGAACAGCAGGGCGGCCATGCGCTCACTGGGCAGGCGGGTGAATCCGCTGTGCAGGGGATCGTCGAACCAGCCCAGGGTGGAATAGGCGGTGACGCCGCTGACCAGGGTGTCAAAGCCCTGATCCCGGAAAGTCTGGGCCTCGGCCCTGGCCATCTGCGGATCGAAATAGCCGCGGTAGGCCTGGCAACCCACCACCGGGTAACACCACTGGTGGGGCTGCAGGGAAAACTCCGGCACTGCCACCACGTTGACCACCACGTAGGGGCGGTCGAGGGCGACGAAGTCGCGGTAGGCGTCGCCCACCGGCAGTGCCAGCTGGTCGCGGGCAAAACGTCGGACCGCCTGGGTCTGCTCCAGGCGCTGACGCAACGCAGGATCGGTGTCCGGGTCGGCAATTACCTCGCTCACCGGACGCGCGGACCACATCAGATCAAGCTGACCTGCGACGGCCTGCTGGTAGTAGCGCAGCGACGAGCAGCCGCAAAGCAGGCCGGAGATCAGCAATGCCAGCACCAGCAGGCAACCGCGTCGGGACCATACGGCGAGAGCGTCTGCATGTACTGGAAGGCTACGCAAAATCACGGGTTTTTTCTCCTACCTTGGTAGCCGCTATACTACAGCCAACGTAATCCGGGTGGCAGTTGCCACGCCGGGTCAGAACAAGGAAGCGGGAGGGCACCGCCACTCTCGTATCGGCTTCGCCAGGTATCAGGTCGTCAATGGATTCCAAGGATCGTCGTTCCAGTCCCCGCAGGGCTATCAAACTCGCCGCTCAGTTGGTGCTGGACGATGGCACGGTGCTGCCGTGCCAGATCGCAGACTTCTGCGCCGAAGGGCTCTACATCCGCTTTTCCCCGGACTCTGAACGCCGTATGGAGCAGCAGCTCCAGCGGGGCGACAGCCATGCGGTGGATGTGCGCTTTCGCGCCGCCGATGGCCAGACCCGCCATGAGTTGCGGGTCAATGTGGTGCGCCGCACCTCAGGCGCTGCCGGCGTGGCGTTTGCCAGCATCAAGCCGGAGGCGGTGGCTGCCATGCTGCAACTGTGTGGGGCCGAGCAGGAACAGGAGCGTCCGGCCCTCAACGCCCCCAGCGAGCGGGTCCAGTTTGTGCTTCACCAGTGTGCCCGCTCGGTGGTGCGCTATCTGGAACCGTTGATGCAGGAATGCTTCGGTCAGATGACCGCCAGTTTGCAGGAAGCGGCGCAGCATGCCACCAGCGACCAGCAGGCGAACGACTTCCTCGATGCCTCGGGGCTGTTGGCCGGTCGCCAGAAGGTGATCTGGCACCAGATGAGCCAGGCCCTGTCGTCGCCCCTGAAGCCGGCCGGCAAGAGTGCCGATGGCGGTGAGCTGTCGCTGGTCGAAAAGGGCGAGTTTGAGGACTGGCTGACCCTGCGGGTGATGGTGACCAAGGCTGACACCCAGTACCGTGGCGATCTGCTGCAGCTCAAACTGCGCCTCGACAAGCTCGGTGTCAGTAACGACACCGGCCACCAGAATCCCTTGGGGCCGGCGTTGATCTGCGAGTCTTTCCATGCCGGCCTGGCACTGCTCAAGGCCAGCCGGGCGGTGGAGAAGGTGTGCCTGAAAACCTTCGAGAAAACGGTGCTCAACCGCCTGGCGGAGCTGTACCAGGAACTGAATCAGATTCTCATTCGTCACGGCATCCTGCCGGATCTGGATCTCAGCAAGTACCTCAGTGAGCGCAAACCGGTCAGCGCCCAGGCTGAGCGCAAGCAAACAGTGGCTCCGCCGATGGCCGAACCTGCTGCAGCGCCGGCCACGCCGTCACCGGCGGATGTCGGGGCGACTCCCAGGCCTCGCGCCGACGCGGCCCAGGCCGGCGCCTCGGGACTGGGGTTCCAGAGTCATTCCCAGGCCGCGCAGTCGGCGTTTGCCACGGTGCGCAACCTGTTGTCTACCCTGCAGGCCAGTCGCCTGGCCCGGGGGGATTCGGACCCGGTAGCGTTTCCACCCAACGCTAGGCCACTGTCCACCGGGGAGTTCCAGCGTGAACTGCAGCAACTGCAATTGGCCGCTGTCGCCAAGGCGGATGACCACACGCCGTTGAAAGACCGGGTGGTGGCGCGGGTGCGGGACGATGCCGACGGTCGCCTCGATGACGAGCAGCAGGACGCCCTCGATGTGGTGGACCGCTTCTTCAGCAGTATTTCCGAGAGCCCCCGTATCAACGAGGCGGTGCAGCGCCACCTCAAGCAGCTGGAAGTCCCGGTATTGAAGGTGGTTCTGCGTGACCGCTCGTTCTTCGATGACGAAAACAGCCCGGTGCGGGGCGTGCTCAATCGGCTGGCCCAGCTCAGCGTCAAGGGCGGCCGGATCAATCCGGTTACCCAGCGCCGTATCGATGAGCTGGTGCAGCAGATTGCCACCAACTTTGAGCAGGACACCGGGGTGTTCGAGCACGTGGTCCATGAGTTGGACACCCTGATCGAGCGTCAGAACCTGGTCTATCGTCGCAACGTCGAGCGGGTCACGGCGGCCTCGGAAGGGGCCCAGAAGGTGGCGGAATCCAAAACTGCGGTGGCTGAAGCGCTGGATCAGCGTCTCGCCGGTCGCCGGGTGCCGAAGGTCATCGTCAGTCTGCTTGATGGAGGCTGGCGTGACCTGCTGTCGCTGACCTGGATTCGCCAAGGGGCTGACAGCCAGTTGTGGGAAGACTACCTGGCGGTGATCGACTTGCTGATTGCCTTCGGCGAAGACCCCGACAGCGACATCAACCTGCCGGAACTGCTGCGGTTGATCCAGGACGGGTTGGCGTCCATCTCCAGCAACCACCTGCCGCCGTCCCAGATCCGGGACCAGCTCAAGCAGTTCCTGGTGCGCAAGCCGGATCAGGACGTGGAGTACGTTGACATGCCCGAGGCTGAGGGCAGCCGGGACAGCACCGACGATGGCAGCAACAGCGAACACAGCCTGCTGCGGTGGTTGCACCGGGCCCAGCAGCTGCGCACCGGCGACTGGCTGCGGGATCAGGAAACCCCGGAGACCGCCCAGTATATTCGCCTGGTCTGGGTGGCCCGGGAATTCAGTCGCTTTGTGTTTGTGAACCACCAGGGTATGCGGGTGGTGGAGCTGGATCTTGAAGAACTGGCCCGCCGTATGAAAGCGGGCAGGATCGTGCCCGACAGCCAGTACGACCGACCGCTGGTGGACGAGAGCATCGATCGCATGGTGCGCAAGGTTTACGATCAGCTGTCCTGGGCGTCCACTCACGATGAACTCACCGGTCTGCTGGCCCGACGTGAGTTTGAGCGTCTGCTGGAACAGCAGCTGGAGCGCCATGAGGACGAACGCTTCCTGGTGCAGCTCGACCTGCGTCAGTTCCGGCTGCTGAATGACACCGCCGGCTACCAGGCCGGGGATGGCGCCCTGAGACAGGTGGCGGAGATCCTCCAGTCCCGGGTGGACGGCGGCATGCCCCTGGCCCGGTTCGGCAGCAACGAGTTCGCCTGGCTGTTGCCAGCGGAGCAGGCCGAGACTGTGACCGAGCAGGTCATTCGCGATATCGAGGCGCTGGAGCTGGTTCACTCCGGGCGTCGCTACCAGTTGTCGGCCTCTGCCGGTCTGGCCGCGCCCCTGCCGTCCCTGTCCACCCCCGAGCGCTGGTTACGGGCGGTGGATGATGCCTGCAAGAGCGCCAAGCGGCTGGGGGATGGCCGGCTGGCCTATTACGCGGCGAACGAGACCGAGCAGAACCGCCAGGAACAGATTGCCGCCAAGCTTGCCAGTCTTGGCAACCTGGACGAAGAGCGCATGTTGCTGCGCTGCCAGAAAATCATTCCACTGCATCCCGGTGCCCGCATGGGGTCCCAGTATGAGGTGCTGATCAGCATGTACGACGATGCCGGCAACCTGATCACTGGCAGCGATTTTGTGCGGGCGGCGGAGCGCTACAACCGCATGCAGGCGGTGGACCGCTGGGTGGTCGGCCACATGCTGGACTGGCTGCGGGAGTCGGATGTACGGGCCGAGCAGTTGGGGGGCGTGTGCATCAATCTGTCCGGTTACTCACTCAACGACGAATCGTTACTGGAGTTCATCTACGACAAGCTCAGCCAGAAGGATGCGCCAATCGAGAGGCTGTGGTTCGAGATCACCGAAGCGGCGGCCATCAACGATCTGCCCGGCGTGGCCGAGTTCATTCGCGAGATGAAGGAGCTGGGGTGCCGTTTCTGTCTCGGCAATTTCGGCAGCGGTCCCAATTCCTATCAGCTGCTGCGCAGTCTGCCCGTGGATCTGATCAAGCTGGACGGTGCCTTTACCAGTCAGGTCACCAGCAGCCAGACCGATCGCGCCATCGTGGCGTCCATGGTGGAAATGGCCCACTACATGAAGCGGGAAGTCATCGCCACTCAGGTTGAGACCCGCGAGATCCTGGATGGCCTGCGCCAGCTCGGTGTGGACTATGCCCAGGGCTATGTCATCG
The DNA here is from genome assembly GCF_023156385.1 of Marinobacter xestospongiae. Taxonomy (GTDB): domain Bacteria; phylum Pseudomonadota; class Gammaproteobacteria; order Pseudomonadales; family Oleiphilaceae; genus Marinobacter; species Marinobacter xestospongiae. The sequence goes on along the minus strand of NZ_JAKZAK010000015.1, from coordinate 6,949 downwards.
AGAAGCCTCAGCTGCTGGACAGGCTGGGCTGAGGGTATGTCGAGACGTCATCCGATCATTGCGGTGACCGGCTCCTCGGGTGCCGGGACCACCACCACCGGGCAGATCTTCAGCCGACTGTTTGCTGCCGAGGGCATTCACGCGGCGATGGTCAGTGGTGACAGCTTCCACCGCTATAACCGCGAGCAGATGGCCAGACTGGCGGCCAAGGGCCAGTTTGGTGAGCGCAACCATTTTGCTCTGGCGGCCAACCACATCGACAAGCTCGAAGCGCTGTTTTACGACTACTGCCACACCGGGAGCGGCCAGAGCCGGCAATACGTCCACGACGAAGACCGGGCACTGATCGCCAGCGGCCATAAGCCGGGCACGTTTACCCCATGGGAGGCGCTGCCGGCGGACACCGATCTGCTGTTCTACGAGGGACTGCACGGTGGTGTGGTCAGTGACAGCTTCAATACCGCCCAGTACGTCGACCTGCTGATTGGTGTGGTGCCCATCGTCAATCTGGAGTGGATACAGAAGATCCACCGCGACACCTTCAAGCGGGGTTACAGCCAGGATGCGGTGGTGACAACCATCATCAACCGCATGGACGACTACGTCCACGACATCGTGCCGCAGTTTTCCCATACCCACATCAACTTCCAACGTATCCCGCTGGTGGACACCTCCAATCCCTTTGTGGCCCGGGAGGTGCCCACCGACGACGAGAGCATGATCGTCATCCACTTCCGCGACCCGCTGGATGTGGACTTTCCCTACCTCCTGCAGATGATCGCCGGCAGCAGCGTTTCCCGCCACGACACCCTGGTCATCCCCGGCACCAAACTGTCCCTGGCCATGGACCTGATCATGCGGCCCATGGTTCAGAAGCTGATGCAGCAGAAGCCGTTTGCTTGAATATGATCACTGCTGATGCGGAATTCACACGGTAACCGGTGAGCGTGGGAGATAGGTACGTGTCCAACTCAGAAGCTGGCTGTGTGATTTTCACCGGCGGCCCTGGCTCCGGCAAGACCACCACCCTTGAATACCTCAAACAGCAGGGCTTTGACGGTGCTCCGGAAGTGGGGCGGGCGGTGATTCGACAGCAGCTTGAACAACAGGGGCAGGCCCTGCCGTGGCTGGATCGTGCAGCCTTTCTTGAGGAAATGATCCGGGCGGAAGTGGCTCGCTATGGCGCTTATCTGGCGTGTGCTGATCCGGTGTTTTTTGACCGGGGACTGATCGACTGCCTGGGCTATGCCCGACTCGAAGGGCTGGCGCTTCCTCCCGGTCTTGAAGACCGCTGTCGGTCTCTGCGGTACCACTTGCAGGTGTTCCTGTTTCCACCCTGGCAGGAGATCTTCGTCAACGACGCAGAGCGAAAGCAGAGTTTCGCTGAAGCGGAGCGAACCTGTGAACACATGCTTGCCAACTACCAACAGTACGGCTATCAGGTGATTGAGGTTCCGACCGGCTCCGTTGCCGAGCGGGCATCGTTCATTCTTTCACGGCTTGGTCTTGCTGGATCTGCGGCTATCCCCCCGGGCGGTGCCATCGCGTTTCGCCCGGCCCGGGACAAGGCGTTTGCAGAGGGTCTTAGTCGCGACAATATGGCGAGCTATTACTCTCAAGCCGGGATGAGCTGGGACCCTGAGCAGTTTGAGCGGGACTGGCGGCAACTGGACAACCTTGAGATCACCGGGGCTGGACAGGTTATCGGTGTTATCCAGCTGGGCTGGGACGATCTGGCATGCTACGTCCGGAACCTGCAGGTCTGTCCCGGTTGGCAGGGGAAGGGCATTGGAACCCAGGCAATCGAACATGTCGTAACCCGGGCCCACAAGGCTGGAATAAAGCGCCTGCGGTTGCGAGTGTTTCCCGGTAATCCGGCTGTGGTGCTGTACCAGCGGCTGGGGTTTCAGGCATTGAAAACGGCAGACGGCACCCATTACATGGAGAAGCGGCTGTCAGCCTAGGGAGTTAATCTAGGGTTCCCTAGAAAATCGACCAACCGATCCTCTCACTCAGCATCTCCAGCGCCGCCATACCTGCGAGGGAGTTGCCGGCCTCGTTCAGCTCCGGTGACCAGACACAGACGGAGAACTGGCCGGGAACGATGGCCACGATGCCGCCGCCGACACCACTCTTGCCCGGCAGGCCGACCCGATAGGCGAAGTTGCCGGCTTCATCGTACAGCCCGCTGGTGGCCATCAGCGCGTTGATCTTCTTGGTGTCTCCTCGGGCCAGGATCTGGGTGTCGCTGTGGCGACAGAAGCCACCGTTGGCGAGGAAGCTGAAAGCCCGGGCCAGGTCGATGCAGGACATTCTCAGTGAGCAGTTGTTGAAGTAATAGCGCAGCACGTCCTCCACGTTGTTGTGGAAGTTGCCAAACGACTGCATCAGGTAGGCCATGGCGGCGTTGCGGGCACGGGTCTCGTACTCCGAGTCGGCCACGGCCTGGTCGTAATGCAGTTCGGAGTTGCCGGACAGGCGGCGGACGAACGAGCGCATGGCCTGCTGAGGGGCGGCAATGTGGGCGTAGTTGATGTCGCTGATGACCAGGGCGCCGGCGTTGATAAAGGGGTTACGGGGAATGCCGGCCTCATACTCCAGCTGCACCAGGGAGTTGAAGGGTTGCCCGGACGGTTCCTGTCCCACCCGTTGCCAGATGTCCTCCCCACAGTGCTGCATCGCCAGGATCAGATTGAAGACCTTGGAGATGCTCTGGATCGAGAATGCCTGGTTGGCATCGCCGGCGGTATAGAGATCCCCGTTGTTACTGTAGATGGCGATACCAAACTGGTCCGGGTTCACACGGCCGAGGGCCGGGATGTAGTTGGCGACCCGGCCCTGCCCAATAAGTGGGCGGACGTGGTGGCAGATGTCGTCGAGCAGCTCTTTCACGGGTTAGTCCGGAGCATGAAAATGGGCGGGCATTATCGGGTGTGGTTGCTGGTTCGTCCATTCGCCGAGAGTCGAGGGTGGGCATCGTGCTGCGCCTACACCGGGTTCGATCCGTTTGGTAACGGCAAGGCGACGGCGAAGAGGCTGTGAAATGCCAGGAAGTGTGTCTGGCACCGAGTTGTTTGTGATCAACATGGAGCCGGCCCGGTTGTTCAGAGAAGCGTTAAGTTCAGGTAATATTGTCGCGGATGATAATCATTTGCTTTGGTGTGGTCGGAGGGAGCGTGCGTGGCGGCAATGTTGAACTGGGAGGCGGAGATCGCGGTGCTGTATCAGGAGCATCATGGCTGGTTGCGCAATTGGCTGACTCAGCGACTCTGCTGTCCGGAGACCGCCGCCGAGCTGGCCCAGGACACCTTTATCCGTGTGCTGAGGCAGCGTCCGTGCGAAGAGCTGCGACAGCCCCGGGCCTACCTGGGCCGCATCGCCCGTAACCTGATGGTGGATCTGATCCGTCGACGCCGTCACGAGCAGGCGTATGTGGATTCCCTAACGTTGCAGCCGCCAGTGTTTGAGCGCTCGCCGGAGACCCGGGAGAGCCTCATCGAAACCCTGGTGGCGATCGATAGTCGGTTGGGTGAACTTGGTGCCCGCACCCGGGAGATCTTCCGGTTATCCCGGCTCGAGGGCATGAATTACGTCGCCATCAGCGGTCAGCTCGGGGTGTCGGTCAATACCGTCCGCAAGCACGTCACCCACACGGTCGACGGCTTCCTGCCGTTGCTGGAGGCGTAGTCGCGCGATGGTTGAGAAAAGACGCACCGGGCGTTGTTGTTTTTGATTCTCATTCGTCTTTGTTGGTAGCGGCGTTGCGTACACGCTGCCGAACCATCAAAAAGGAATGAGTAATGCTGATACGAAAAACCAAGTGTTCCATGATGTTGTGGGGTCTTGCCACGATCCTGCCTGCCGCCACCCTGTCACCGGTGGCGGTGGCCCAGGGGTCGTCGACATCGGCGTCCCAGCGCGTGGAGCAAACCGTCCGGTTCGCCATCGCCCCGGGGCCCCTGGATGCGGCGCTGAAGCAGTTCCGTGCCCAGGCCGGGGTGGCGGTGTCGTTGCCGGCGGACGCTGCGGAGGTGCATAGCCAGGGGCTGAACGGCGGTTATACCGCAGCGGCGGGGCTGGCCCGATTGCTGGCGGGGACCGGGTTGCAGGCGTTGGCCTCGGCAAACGGAGGCTACTCGGTGATCCCGGCCGCACACCATGCCCTGGCGCCGGTGGAGGTGTCGGCAACGGCTCTGGCGATGGCCACGGAGCACACCCGCTCCTATACCCTGATCGGAGAGAGCGACACCGCAACCGGGCTGGGGCTGACCCTGCGGGAAACACCGCAGTCGGTGACGGTGATCACCCGCCAGCAGATGGACGATCAGAATGTCCGCACCATCAACGATGCGCTGGAGCAGACGGTGGGCATCTTACGGTCCCAGCATGGGGATGCGGAAACCGGTTACATCACCTACTACTCCCGTGGCTTTGGCATCAACAACTACCAGTTCGATGGCATCAATACGTCGGCCCTGGGCGGGTTCCGGGGGCGCGGTGGTGCGTCGGGTCGCGATATGGCGGTCTATGACCAGATGACGGTGGTGCGGGGAGCGACGGGGCTGCTCAGTGGTGCCGGAGACCCCAGTGCCACCATCAACCTGGTTCGCAAGCGGCCGACCCGGGAGTTCCAGGGACACGCGAGCGTGAAGGCCGGCCGTTGGGACCGCTATCGTGGCGAGGTGGACGTGTCCGGTCCCCTGGCCGGGGACGGCAGTGTGCGTGCCCGGGTGGTCGCCGCCCACACTGACAACCAATCCTGGATGGAGCGGGCCAGCAGTGAGAAAAGCACGCTCTACGGCGTGATAGAGGCGGACCTGTCAGCGGAGACGGTGGTGCGCGGTGGTATCGAACACTTCCGGATGCGCAATCGCCAGACCAGCATGCACGGCTTCCCCTATGCGGACACTGACGGCAACCGGACCCATCTGAGTGGGTTTGATAACCCGTACACCAGATCCTCCTATCTCGACATGGACCACAGCACGTTCTTCGCCAACCTGGATCACCGCTTTCACAATGGCTGGGAAGCCAGGTTGGCGGCGACCCATACCCGCATCGACGGCGATCAACTCTATGGCGTGGCCGCCCACGATATCCAGGCAGAGGACAATTCCTCTGGGGTGACGTTCGGCAAGAGTATCGACAAACCGACCCAGAACACGCTGGACGGCAGCCTGTCGGGCTACTACACCCTGTTTGGCCGGGAGCATGAGTTGGCTGCCGGCTTCAACTGGGCTCGGCTGGAGAAGGATGATCCGGGCTTCCGGCGCCACGTTGTGCCGGTGGACAACATTTACGAGTTCGATGGCAGTACGCAGCACCTGCCGTTTGAGTCCTCTGGCCGCAGCACCTCCAACATTCGCCAGTCCGGGGGCTACGTTACCACCCGGCTGCGCCCGGTGGATGAACTGGCAATCATCCTCGGCGGTCGGGTCAGCAAGTACCGCAATGTGGAAAGTGATCTGGACGAAAGCGGTCAGTTCACGCCCTACCTGGGTCTGGTCTACGAGTTTGTCCCCAACTGGTCTGCCTACGCCAGCTACACCACCATCTTCAATCCCCAGAGCAATGAGGATGAGGACGGCACTACGCTGGACCCGGAGCAGGGCAAGAACTACGAAGTCGGTGTGAAAACCGAGCTGATGAACGGGCGTCTGAATGCGACGGCTGCGGTATTCCACACCCTCAAGGACAACCTGGCGGTTGCCGATGGCGACAAGCTGACGCCGGACGGTGGTCAGGCCTATGTTGCGGCCAGTGATACCAAGACCAATGGCTGGGAGCTGGAAGTGAGCGGCGAGCTGACGCCTGGGTGGCAACTCGCCGGGGGCTTTACCCACGTCATCACCCGGGATGGGGATGACAACCGCCTCAACACCTCCGTGGTGCCGGAGAACCAGTTCAAGCTTTCCACCAGCTACGACTTCAGCCAAACCCTGCAGGGCTTGACCCTGGGTGGTGGTGTGATCTGGCAGAGCAAGGTCTGGGAGAACGGCTCCTATTACAGCGATGCACAAAAGGCCCTGTACCGCGAGGACAGTCGTGCGGTGGTGGACCTGATGGCGCGTTATCGGATGCACCCGCAGCTGAGCCTGGCACTGAACCTGGAGAACGCGCTCGACAAGCGCTATCGCACCCAGGTGAGCCAGCACAACATCGGTGCGCCTCGCAACCTGACGGCCACGGTGCGCTACTCGTTCTGACCAGAGATCCCTGGCAGGCGGTCGGTTGGCCGCCTGAATGCCGGAACGTGAAGAGGGCGTCATCAGCCCCCTTGGTTCTGCCGCCAACGACGGTATTTCTTCACATACCCCTTGATCATCGCCGGGTACAGCACAAGGCAGACGGTGGCGAGTACCATCGGCAGGAACCACATCTGATGAAAGCTGTTGATCGTCGCCGCACTCGCATTCTGCAGATCGAACGTCACCTCGACCGGCTTGCCGATCTGATCGTCGCATTTCCAGAGAAATCGCACTTCATCAACCGTACCCCGCACCCGCCTCCCGGACTCCGTGACGGCCACAGGCACACGCCGATAGCGAGGGCTCGAGCCCGACAACCGGATGGATTCACAATCGGTGATGACGGCCTCTTCTGTCCCTTCGTAGCTCAACGACGCCAGAGTGTCCCGTGACACGTAGTACAGACCAAAGGCCGGCCCCAGAAACAGTGCCAGGACCAGTAAGCCTCCGATCAGTCCACCAATGATTTTCATCGACGAATACCCCGGTTGCGTGATGTGTGAGGTTGGTATTGCGCTGTGGCATGTGTTTATCCCGCCTGACTGGGTTGTTGAAAAGCCTGGTGTCCCGTCTGGTTACTTCGTTAACTTACTGCTTGTCTCTGAGGGTTCTGACCAAGGCGCTGCTGTGCCGATGTGGTGGTTCCACATCAAACAGTGGCAACACAGGCTCAGAGCCCTCAGAGACAAGCCCTTCGGGAG
>NZ_JAKZAK010000014.1 GCF_023156385.1 Marinobacter xestospongiae | reverse complement strand
GGGCAGCCTCTGGAAAGTCGCTGGCCCAATTACAACAAACCCCCGCTACCATGGCGAGGGTTTGTCAGCAGTCTGAGGCACGCCCATGTGGGCGTGCCTTTTTTTGCCTGATGGCAATTAGCGGCAAGGTGTGATCGCATGGTAGTCGAAGGGGGTATCCTCCGGCTCATAATGCCAGGCAATCCGGTGTCCGTAGGCTCGCTCTAGACATCGGTAACTCGCCAGTTGTCGGTGGAAATTGGCGGAATTGTCTTCGAGCACCTTGAGCCTCTGGATGCCTTCCCCCTGATAGTGGAGCGCCTGGTCGAAGTCGCCGTTGGCCGCAAAGATCGCGGCGGTTATTTTGTAGTCGATCGGATGATCCGGCCACTCCGAATCAGTCATGATCTCATTCAGAAGTCGCTGGGAATGGGGCGGGTTCCTGTAATTTTCGTCTGGATGCGCGACCAGCCACCAAGCATAGTGGGACTTTGCTGTGCTGCCGTCATCATGCTCGATCGCACGTTCGTACAGGAGCTTGGACAAACGATGGTTTCTCTCAACGCCTATGCCGAATCCATAGGCTGTTCCCAGCAGCCGGAGCGCCGGTGCGTAGTCGGCGTAATTATCTGAGCGAAGCAGGTTCGCCGCAGTTTCATCGTTGGCTGGATCGCCGTCGTAGAACATCCACTGTGATTCGGCCAGAACCGTGAAGTAGTCAATTACTTGGCCCTGATGTACGTCCTCCAGGCTTCGTGCCAGCTTCAGGTATTTCTCTGCGCTGTCGAAGTCGGCCGGAATCTGATCGCCGGACAAGTAAAGAAAGCTTGCGAGCAGCGCCGCATACTTGCTTCCCGCCTGAGCGGATCTCTCAAGATACACCAGGGCTTCCTGGTCCCGGTCCTCTTCGAGCAACGCAATCGCTCTGCCTGTGTCTGTTGTTGCACAACCTGTTGTAGCCAGCAGCAGGCCGCCGGCTACCAGTGATTTGATGGTGTGAATCACTACTAAAGTTCCTTTTTTAACATTCCATATTGGGCAAAGGGAGGCCCTGACTTCGCAATGGCTGAACCGATCAGCTACCGCTCCGCCAGGGCCAGCTTGGCGCCGAGGGCGGCGAAGGTGCTGGCAAAGCCGCGGCGGAGCCAGCCCTGGACCTTGGGGGACTCCATCACTGCTCGGCGGAACAGGTTGGCGAGGAAGCCGTAGCCAGCGAAGACGGCAAAGGTCATGGCCATGAAGACGGCGCTGAGGACCACCAACTGGGTGGTGGCCTGTTCGGCACCCACGGTGACGAATTGTGGCAGGAAGGCGAGGAAGAACAGGCTCAGCTTGGGGTTGAGAATGGTCAACAGGATGGCGCGTACCACCAGGTTGCCGGAGCCTTCACCGTCATCACTTTCCTCCAGGGCAAACCCGCCCCGGTTGCGCCAGGTCTGTACCGCCAGGTAGAGCAGGTAGGCCGCGCCCACCAGCTTCAGCACCTGGAACACCACGGCACTGGTGTGCAGGATGGCGGCCAGACCGAGCACCGTTGCCGCCAGGTGGGGCAGGATACCGAGGGTGCAGCCAAAGGCGGCGACGACACTGGAGCGGGGGCCTCGAGCCAGGCTGGTGGCAACGGTGTAGAGCACACCGGAGCCGGGGATCAGCACCAGCACCAGGCAGGTGACCAGGAATTCCATGGTGATCATTGCGCGCGACCTTTCTGCTCGTCCATCACCAACTCAATGCGCCCGGGGGCAACGCGGATGTCCATGGGCACCATGCCAAACAGCCGCTGGCGGGCGTCGGACTCATCCAGCCGGTACACCGGAACGGTTTCCAGCAACTGGGCCACGGCCCGCATCACCGTGTCGGTGAGCGGTTTGAGGTCCTGATTGAAGAGGTTGGATTCCACGCGACTGTCCAGCAACTGAAGGCGGCGGATGAAGATGGCTTTCTCGGAGGCGTCGTACACGGGCGCGCCTTCCACTTTCAGAAACACATCCACCGGAATCTTGGTCATCAGCGCGTTGACGGCAATCTGGCCGTCGATGTCGATCACCGCGACGTCACGGCCGTCGGGCCCCAGGGTAATGTCGGCATCGTTCAGGGTGACGCTCAGGGGGGAACCGGCCTGGAGCTGCTGCCGGTCAAAGTCATTGATGGCGCGGGCGAGATGGTTCTCCAGCGTGCCCTCGCTGATGGAATAGGGGGAGAAACTGGCGCAGGCGCTGACGGTCAGGGCCAACAGACAGGTGGAGAGCAGTTGCTTCATCGCGGGCCTCTAGGGTCGGAGTGAGTCGGACTGTCGTTATTCTACCTGTAATTGCCTTGCTGGGGGGCGCTGTGGCGTATTACTGATCGGTCACCCGTCGCTGACGCCCACGGCCGGGCATACGTCAGCGACGGTTCAAGCGTTTTCCGCCTCGGCGGTGACGGTCAGTTCACCCCGGTCGTCAATGGCAGCCGTGATAACGATGGGTTGGCAGCAGACCTGGCAGTCCTCCACATAGGTCTGCTCCGACACGCTGGGGTCGATGCTGATGTCCAGCATTTCCCAGCAGTAGGGGCATTGTATGGTGGCGTGTTCCAGGGCTGCCATGGTGCGGTCTGTGTCCGTCGGGTTGCTTGGTCAGATCTGCTGTTTGATCAGAACTGCTGTTTGGCCATCCACGGGATGATGCGGTCGAACGCTTCCTCCAGTTTTTCACAGGAGGTGGAGAAGCTGAACCGCAGGGCGTTTGCCGTATCCTCCCCGAAGGCATCGCCAGGTACCACGCAAACACCGGTCTCCTTGAGCATGCGCAGGGCCAGATCGGAGCCGTCCACATGAGGTGGCAGGTTGGGGAACGAGAAAAACGCACCGCCGGGCTTGTAACCGGTGAGGTGTGGCGTTTCGTCGATCAGGTCCATGATCTTGTCGCGGCGCTCGCGATAGATATTGACCATGTCCCGGGTGCATTGCTGGTCGCCGGTCAGCGCCGCCACTCCGGCAAACTGGGAGGGGGTGTTGGCTACCGAGGTGGTGAACATGTGGTAACGGCGCAGCGACTTGATCGCGGCCTGGCTGGAAATCACCCAGCCCACCCGCAGACCGGCCATGCTGTAGGTCTTCGAGAAGCTGCTGATGCACATGATGTTATCGAGGTCGACGGCGCAGCTCAGCACGCTGGCGTAGTCGTCGTCATCGAAGATCAGGTGGTCGTACACTTCGTCGCTGTAGATCTGGATGCCGCGGTAAGCGCATTCCTCAACGATGGTTTCGATGGTGCTGCGGGGGTAGACCGCGCCGGTCGGGTTGTTGGGGGAATTGAGGATAATGGCGAACGTGCGCGATCCCATGGCGCGGATCACTTCGTCGGGATCGAGCTGGTGGTTGTTCTCCGGGTGGGTCGGTATGAACTTCACCTCACCGCCATTCATGCGGATCAGTGGTGCATACAGCAGGAACGACGGGTCGGTCACGATGAACTGGCGGCCGGGGGCGGCGGTGGCGGATATGGCCAGGTACATGGCCTCGGTGGCCCCGGACGTGATCAGGATATTGTCCCGCGTCAGCTTGCGGTTGTAGCGCTTGCCGTAATAGTCCCGCAGTGCCACCAATAGCTCCGGCAGGCCGGCGTCCATGGTGTAGCCGGTCTGGCCGGCCCTGAGGGCATCGATGTAGGCATCGACGATGTGCGGGGGCGTGGGCAGGTCGGGCTGGCCAATGGACAGGTGTATCACGTCCTTCATGGTGGCGGCCATGTTGACCATGCGGCGAATGCCTGGAACCGGTATCGCCTGCATCGATGGATGCCAGCGGGCTTTAGACTTGCGGTACTTGATCTTGCGTGGCTGGGCGGTTGTTGCGTCCCGTGCTGCTTCCGGCATACACACCTCCTGAGATCACATAGGCGAAGGCCTGAGGTCGAACGACCATTGTTCAGGACCTTCATGCAGGTTAGACAGGAAACGCAGGCGGGACAACCCCTGAATTTGACCGGCTTTTTCCCAGCGCCCAGACTGAGGAAACCGTTACCGTTTGCGGGGGATTCTGGCCTCGTTAAAACCGTGACTGCGCTGATGTCTAGCAATCAAATGGAGAACTGCCATGTCCACCAATGTCCGTCCTGTCGTCACTGTGCTGACTGCCCCGGGTGATCCTGAGCCCCCGGGGCTGGAGGCGGTGCGCAGCCGCGCCGAGGTCCGGCTCGCCTCGGACGAAGCCTCGCTACGCGAGACCCTGCCGGGGACCGACGTAATGATGGTGACGGATTTCCGCACCGAGGCGCTGGCGGCGGCCTGGCCGGCGGCGGACCGGTTGCAGTGGATACACGCCACCAGTGCCGGGGTGGATGCATTGATGTTTCCGGCCCTGATCGAAGGCCACGTGACCGTAACCAACGCCCGGGGCATCTTTGATCGCACCATCGCCGAATACGTGCTGTGCTCGATTCTGATGTTCGCCAAGGACTTCCCGCAATCCATCCGCTACCAGCTGGCGCACCAGTGGCAACATCGCGATACCGAGCGGGCTGAGGGCCGGCAGGTGCTGGTGGTTGGAGCCGGTTCGATTGGTCGTCAGATTGCCCGGCTGGTGACCGCGGTGGGAATGCACGCCCATGGTATCGCCCGGCGGGAACGTCATGACGACCCGGATTTTGTTGCGGTACACAGCCAGGAGCAACTGATGGAGCAATTGGGGCTGGCAGACTATGTGGTCATTGCCGCGCCTCTGACACCGCAGACTGAGGGCCTGTTTGACGCCCAGGCCTTTGCCGCGATGCGGGACACCGCACGCCTGATCAACATTGGTCGGGGACCGATTGTGAAGACCGATGATCTGGTGGCCGCGCTGGACCAGGGCCAGATCGCCGGTGCCGCGCTGGATGTCTTCGAGGAGGAGCCACTGCCGCCGCAGCACCCACTCTGGGAACGGGACAACGTCATCATGACGGCACACATGGCAGGGGATTTTATCGGCTGGCGGCGGGCACTGACCGATCAGTTTCTGGAGAATTTTGATCGCTGGCACCAGGGGGAGTCTCTGTTCAATGAGGTGAACAAGTCCCTGGGGTACGCGGGATAGGGGGCGTCTCCAGCCAGCGGCACCGCCTGGGCGGTGCCGCTGGCTGAGAAAACAGCAGATCAGGCGGTGGCCTTGAGTGCTTCCTCAAAGATGCCCAGGGCTTCGTCAATCTGCTGGCTGTTGACGATCAGCGGTGGCAACCAGCGCACGATCTCCTGGTAGGGGCCGCAGCGGAGCATCAGCAGGCCGTGGTGCTCGCATTCCTTGAGAATCTTGCCGGCGCGTTCGCCATCCGGCTGGCCGTCGCGGCGCATTTCCACCCCCTGCATCAGGCCAAGGCCACGGACATCCTCCATTTCCGGATAGTCTTTCTGTAGGCTTTCAAGGCCGTCCCGCAGTCGCTTACCCATTGCCTCCGCATTGGCCACCAGTTGCTCCTCACGAATCACGTCAATGGTGGCGAGGGCAGCGGCAGCAGCGACGGCATTGCCGCCGTAGGTGCCCCCCTGAGAGCCGGGCCAGCCCTTGGCCATGGTGTCTTCCGAGGCCGCCAGTGCGGAAATCGGGAAGCCACTGGCCAGCCCCTTGGCGATCATGATGGCATCCGGCTTGACACCAAAGTGGTCGTGCCCCCAGAACTGGCCGCTGCGGCCAAAGCCGGCCTGCACCTCATCAAACACCAGCATGATGCCGTGCTTGTTGGCGCGTTCCCGCAACCCCTCCATGAAACGCCGGTTGGCCGGCACGTAACCGCCTTCGCCCTGCACGGGCTCGATCATCATGGCGGCCGTTTCCTTGGGCGCCGAGTAGGTCACGAAGATGCGGTCCAGTTCCCGCAGGCAGAAGTCGGTGGTTTCCTCTTCCGACCAGCCGTAGTGATGCACGTGGGGGAAGGGCGCCACCACCACGCCGCCCATCATCGGGCTGACGCCGGCCCGCAGGCCAACGCTGGAGGTGGTCAGCGACAGTGACCCCATGGTTCGGCCGTGAAAGCCGCCGTGGAACACAATGATGTTGGGGCGACCGGTGGCCTGACGCACCAGGCGGATGCCGGCTTCGGCCACTTCGGTGCCGGCGTTGGAAAAGAAGAATGCGTCGATGTTGTCCGGGGTCAGTTCCCCCAGTTTCTCTGCCAGTTCCGGCAAGCGCGGGTTCATCACCGTGGTGGCCTGGGCGTGGATCATGGTGGCGACCTGCTTCTGGGCCGCTTCAACCACTTTGGGGTGACAGTGGCCGGTACTGGTGACGCCGATACCGGATGTGAAATCCAGATAACGGCGACCCTCCGGGTCGATGATATGGCAGCCTTCGCCCTTGGCGGCCACGATACCGGTTGCCTGCTTCAGCAGGGGAGACAGTTTGCCTTTATGATCCGTCACGGTGCACCTCCCGAATTGAGTTGGTCTTTCCCAGCCTAGCCCTTAAGCCGAGGATTTTAAATGCCTGTGTTGCAAGGGAACCTTTGAAAGCTTCGGATCACCCTGCCAGGGCTGCCTAGCCCAGCCGTTGGCATACTGCATCGCCAATGGTACGGGTATCCCGGGCCTGGCCGTGCTGACTGGCAAGATCATCCGCGACGGCCTGAAACAGCCGTTTTCCGGCTTCGGCCAGGCGGCGATCCTGACGGCCCAGCCACTCCAGCATCCGGGCGGTGGTGAACAGCATGGCGGTGGGATCGGCGATGCCCTGGCCGGCGATGTCGGGTGCGCTGCCGTGGGTGGGTTCGAACATCGACGGCAGCTCCGGGTTGTCGGGATTCAGGTTGCAGGACGGCGCCACGCCCATGCCGCCGGACAGCACAGCCGCGAGGTCGGTCAGGATGTCCCCCTGAAGGTTACTGGCTACCACCACATCAAACGCCCAGGGGCACTGGACGAACTTCATGCAGGCGGCGTCCACCAGCTCGTGGTGGGTGGCGACATCGGGGTAGTCTGCGGCCACCTGTTCAAAGACCTCGGTGTAGAGGTCGCCCCAGTAACGCAGGGCATTGCGTTTGGTGATCACGCAGACCTGGCTGTCACACTGGCGGCCATCCTGGGTACGGAACTGACGCGACTGATTGTCGGCCCGGCGCTGCGCAGCCCGCAGTCTGGCTTGTTGGAAACCGTAGCGGATGATCCGCTCCGTGGCACGGTAGGTGAACAGCTCGATCTGGGTGGCAATTTCGTCTCGGGTGCCCTGGCGCAGCCGGCCGCCCTGGCTGACATACTCGCCTTCCGAGTTCTCCCGGATCACCAGCATGTCGATGTCGCGGGCTCGGTCATCCGCCAGGTACTGGCGAGCGCCGGGCAGCAGCCGGGCCGGGCGTTCACAGACCCACTGATCGAAGCCCTTGCGCATCTGCAGCAACGGTGCCAGCGACACGCTGTCCGGCAGCAGGTAGCGGTCGGGATCGTTCACCGGACCGGGATCGCCAAGGGCTCCGAGCAGGATGGCGTCGAATGCCTGCAACTGCTGCAATGCGTCTGTCGGCATGGATTCGCCATGTTCCTCGTGCCAGGCATGGGACGGCCAGGGGAAGCGGACCCACTCCAGCTCCAGCTGGTGTTGCTGTCTCAGTACCTCCAGGCAGCGAACGGCTTCGGCGACGACCTCCGGGCCGATGCCATCGCCGGGGGTGATTGCAATGCGGGTAGTCTTGGCCATAGGGATTCCTTATCCATCGGTCGTACAAGCAAATAGTCGCAAGATGCGACATCGGTTGTGAGGCTGTTCTATCCTGAAACCAGTGTAGCTGTGGCAGTGGCCCTCGCCAGCCCGGAGCCTTCTTCCGGACCCTGCTTGATGTGCCACTGGAGCTTCTATGCTGGTGTTGAAACTGTCTTACCGGCTTTCATGACAAAGGATGCAGCATGTCGGTTCCACAGGAATTGTTTGACGAGTCCCACTGTGAGTTGTGCGCCTGTGGCGCGGGACTGGATTTTTCCATCAGTTTTGCCTTCCAGCCCATCGTTGATGCCGAGACCCGTACAGTGTTCGCTTACGAGGCCCTGGTCCGTGGCGAGCAGGGCGAACCGGCGGGTGAAGTGCTCGGCCGGGTCCATAACGCCAACCGCTATGCCTTTGACCAGGTTTGTCGGGTGCGGGCGGTCAAGCTGGCATCGCGGTTGGGGATGACCGCCCGCCTGAGCATCAATTTCCTGCCCAATGCGGTCTATCGGGCGGAGTACTGTATTCGCACCACCCTGGCGGCCGCGCAACATTACGACTTCGATACCAGCCGGATCATCTTCGAGGTCACCGAAGGCGAGGCGCTGACGTCAAAGGAGCATCTTCTGTCGATTCTTGCCAGCTACCAGCAGATGGGGTTCAGCGTGGCGCTGGACGATTTCGGCGCCGGCTACAACCGCTTTGATGTGTTGATGGATACCCCGCCGGACCTGCTGAAACTGGACATGATGCTGATCCGCAATATCGAGCAGCATCTCAAGAGTCAGGCGGTGGTGGATGGATTGTTACTGACCTGCCGGCGCCTGGGGGTGCAGGTGGTGGCCGAAGGGATTGAGACCGAGGCGGAGTACGACTGGTTGCGGGAGCGGGGAGTGCGATTATTCCAGGGTTACCTGTTTTCCCGGCCAGCCTTTGAACAGCTGCCTGAGGTTTACATTCCCCGTTGAATGGGGTTTGCTGAACGATCCCAACCGTAACAAGGAGTTACCCAGTTGTTCTATCGTGTTCTCACCCTCTTGGGGGCTGTGCTGTTTGTGATCGCGCTGTTTGGGCTGCTGTGGCTGTTCTGTCGTCGCTTTCTGCAGCGACATGGTGTGGTCGACCAGCTCACGGACCGGACCACCGTGCTGGCAACCTGGACCTTCGCCGGTGTCGCCATTGGGCTGGTGTTCGCCGGTGTCGGCGCGTTGTTGTTGGGTCCCTGGGCGTTTTACCGAACCTTGCGCGGCCACGACGTCGCTATCTCCGATGCCGCTGCCATGTGGTGGGGGCTGGGGATTGTGTTGGCGGCGTTGCTGGTGACCGGTAGCGGGTTTGCCGCGTTCCTGTATCTGGTCGGGGCAGTTTAGCCCGCCCCTGATACATCAGCCGTTTCCTGGCCGATGCGGTGCAGTTGCTGACGAAACCAGGCCAGTGCCGGCTCCTGCTCATATGGCCGGTGCCAGTAGAGATGGACATCGAGATCGGGCAGGTTGGTGGGCGCGGTCAGCAGGGCCAGGCCGGTGTTTTCGGCAATGATACGGGCGTAGGTTTCCGGCATGGTCAGCAGCAGGTCGCTTTGGGCGACCACCCGGCAGGCTGCGAAGTAGTGTTGGCAGCGCAGACGAATGCGCCGCTGAACCCCTTGCCGGGACAGTTCAAAATCTTCAATACCGGGGCCCTCCGCCCGGGATGATACCAGTACATGACTGGCCGCCAGATAGTCGTCCAGAGTCAGCGGCTCGTGGGCCAGCGGATGGTCACTGCGGGCGATGACCACCAGGCGATCCTGCCGCAGCCGCTCATGGGCCGTCTGCTCGGACACCGGCAGCAGCACGTCGACGGCAAAATCCAGCTTGCCGGCGGCGAGCTGGGTCTCCATATCCCGCCGGGCCACCCGCTGGCTGATGATTTCCAGTTCCGGATAGGGTTCCAGACGTGCCATCAGGCTGGGGAGAAAGGTGGACTCCAGCACATCCCGCATGGCCAGGGCGTAGGTTTTACGATGGCTGGCGGGATCAAAGGCGTGGAACTGGTTAACGGCGCTCTGGATCTGGGTCAGCCCCGGTCGCATGGAGGCAAGGAAGCGCCGGGCCAGCGGGGTGGGCACCATCTGGTTGCCCTGGCGGGTGAACAGCGGGTCGTCAAAGTGTTCGCGCAGCTTGGCGAGAGAGTGGCTGATGGCCGGCTGGGTCAGGTGCAATGCCCGGGCCGCGCGGGTCAGGCTGCCTTCCCGGTAGATGGTGTCGAAGACGTGCAGCAGGTTCAGGTCGAGTCGATTCAGTGCCATGGTTCGCGGATCTGTGAATAAGTCAGCCTTATGATAGCGGATTAAAATAATTCAGTCGCTTGATAACTTGAGGGCTCCTAGACTGGTGCCAATCGACTGATGAGGGAATCACCATGAACTTCACTATTTCCGACAAAGGGCAGGACTATCTCGAGCGCGTCAAGGCATTCATGCGGGACGAGATCTTTCCGATTGAAGCGCAATACCATCGCGAGCTGGCGGCCCAGGACAATCGCTGGGTGGAATTGCCGGTTATCCGTGAACTCAAGGAAAAGGCCCGGGCCCAGGGACTGTGGAACATGTTCTTTCCCGACGAGGCCCATGGTTGCGGTCTGCTCAATTCCGATTACGCGCTGATCGCTGAAGAAACCGGCAAGAGCTTTATCGCGCCGGAGATCTTCAACTGCAATGCGCCTGATACCGGCAACATGGAAGTGCTGATTCACTACGGCTCGGAACAGCAGAAAGCCGAGTGGCTGCCGCGGTTGCTCAGTGGCGAGATCCGCTCGGCGTTCTGCATGACCGAACCGGGAGTGGCGTCGTCCGATGCCACCAACATGGCGGCCACCGCCACGGTGGAAGGCGACGAAGTGGTACTCAACGGTCGCAAATGGTGGAGTACCGGCATTGGTCACCCGGACTGCAAGGTGGCGATATTCATGGGCCTGACCGATCCCCAGGCTGACAAGCATCGCCAGCATTCCATGGTCCTGGTGCCGCTGGACACGCCGGGTGTGACGATCGAGCGGATGCTGCCGGTGTTTGGCGCCTACGACGAGCCCTACGGTCACGGCGAGGTGGTGTTCGACAACGTGCGCCTGCCGACCAGCGCTTTCATTGCCGGGCCCGGTCGCGGTTTCGAGATCGCCCAGGGTCGTCTGGGGCCGGGGCGGGTGCATCACTGCATGCGGGCCATCGGTGCCGCGGAACGGGCCCTGGAGCTGCTGATCAAACGGGCGGTGAGCCGCGAGGCCTTTGGCCGCCCGCTGGCGAAGCTCGGGGGGAACCCGGACATCATTGCCAACGCCCGCATGTCGATTGAGCAGGCCCGGCTGCTGACGCTGAAATGCGCCTGGTTGTTGGACACCAAAGGCATTCAGGGTGCGCTTGCCGAGGTGGCCATGATCAAGGCCGTGATTCCGCAGATGCTGCAGACCATCGTCGATCAGGCGATCCAGATCCACGGCGGCGCCGGTGTCAGTGATGACGATTTCCCGCTGACCCAGCTGTTTGCCTACGCCCGGGTCCTGCGCCTGGCGGACGGTCCGGACGAAGTGCATCGCGCCACCGTGGCGCGGATGGAACTGAGAAAATACCGCTGAGCGCCGGCAACGCTCACAGAGTCAACGACGAGGCAAACCATGCAACGAATTTTCATTACCGGTGGCGCCAGCGGCCTTGGTCGTGCCCTTGCCCTGCGCTATGCCCGTGACGGTGCCCGGGTCTGTATTGGTGATATCAACCCGCAGCAGGGCGCCGAGGTGGAGGCGGAGATTCGCGCCGCCGGTGGTGAGCCCCTGTATCTGAACTGCGATGTGCGGCAACTGGCCGATCTGGAACGGGCTTGCGATACCCTGCTGGATCGCTGGGGCGGCGTAGACGTGGTGGTCAATAACGCTGGCGTCGCCTCGGCGGGTACCATTGAAGACAGCACCCTGGCGGACTGGGAATGGATTCTTGATATCAACGTGCTGGGGGTGGTCCGGGGCTGCAAGGCGTTCACACCGCTGCTCAAGCGCCAGGGCGCCGGTACCTTTGTCAATGTGGCGTCGATGGCGGGACTGATGCTGGCGCCAGTGATGAGCAGTTACAACGTCTCCAAGGCCGGCGTGATCGCGCTGTCGGAAACCCTGAGCCAGGAACTGCGGGATGCCGGCATCGGCGTGTGCTGTGTGTGCCCGGCGTTCTTCCAGACCAACCTGGCGAGCACCATGCGGTCGGACATTCCCGGCATGCAGCAGAACGTCAACAAACTGATGAAGCGCTCCAGTGTGGGGGCCGACCAAGTGGCGGAAGACATTCATCGCGCAGTCCGCACTGGCCAGTTCTGGGTGCTGCCCCATGCCAAGGAACGTCGAATGTGGGTTCTCAAGCGACACGTCCCCCGAGCATTCGACTGGTTAATGCACCAGGAAACCAAACGCTGGATGGGCAAGATGGCGAAGGCTGCCCAATAGGAGAAAAGCAATGAGCCAGATCGACCAGGCGGTGGCAATCCGCAAGGGTGAAGAACTGGATGTGGCGGCGGTTGACCGCTTCATGAAGCAGGCGTTGCCAGAGCTGACCGGAGAACCAGTCATCCGGCAATACCCGGGCGGCGCCTCCAACCTTACCTATCAGGTGGATTACGGCGACCGATCCTACGTACTGCGCCGACCGCCGTTCGGCAAGATCGCCAAGTCCGCCCATGACATGCTGCGGGAAGCCCGGGTGATGGAGGCGCTCAAGCCGGTGTACCCGTACGTGCCCGACATTGTAGCAATTTGCGATGATCATGAGGTGCTGGGCTGCGATTTCTATGTGATGCAGCGGCTCAAGGGCGTCATCCTGAGGCAGGATTTTCCCGCCGACCTGGCCCTCAATGAGGCCGATACCCGCAAGCTGTGCCTGAACGTAATCGACAAGCTGGTGGAGCTGCACCAGGTGGATGCCAAGGCGACCGGCCTGGACCGTCTGGGCAAGGGCGCCGGCTATGTACAGCGCCAGATTGGTGGCTGGAGTGAGCGTTTCCGCAAGGCCCGTACCGACGATGTTGGTGATTTCGAGGCGGTGATGGCGTGGCTGCAGGACAAGATGCCCGATGACATTGGTCAGTGTGTGATCCACAACGACTACCGCTTTGACAACGTGGTGCTCAACCCCGACAACCCGTTTGAGGTGATCGGCGTGCTGGACTGGGAAATGGCCACCATTGGCGATCCGCTGATGGATCTGGGCAACAGCTTGGCGTACTGGATTCAGGCCGATGATGATCCCGGTATGCAAATGCTGCGGCGTCAGCCCACGCACCAGCCGGGCATGCTGAGCCGTGAGGAAGTGGTCGCTTACTATCTTGACCGCGCCGGGCTGTCGATCAACAGCTTTGATTTCTACGAGGTCTACGGTTTGTTCCGGCTGGCGGTGATCATCCAGCAGATCTATTACCGCTACTACCATGGCCAGACCGCTGACAAGCGGTTTGCAGCCTTCGGCCAGGCCGCCAACTATCTGCAGCAGCGCTGCCAGCGGCTGATCCAGGCCAGTAAGCTGTAATGGCAGCCATTTACCTGATTCGCCACGGCCAGGCCAGTTTTGGTAAAGCCAACTACGACCAGTTGTCGGAACGGGGCTGGCAGCAGGGACGGGTACTGGGACGCTGGCTGGCGGGCAAGGTTTCGCCCCAGGCTGTGGTGGGAGGTTCGCTACAGCGTCACCGGGAAACCGCTGAGGCCATTGCCAGCGGGTTCGGCCGTGACCTGCCCGATATGCGGGTGATGGCCGGCCTGGACGAGTTTGATCATACCGCAGTGATCGAGTGCTATAGGCCGCAATGGGCTGACCGGGCCCGCATGGCCCGGGATCTTCAGGCTTTTCCCAAACCGGCGAAAGCGTTTCAGGACGCGTTCGTGGCCGCCGTGGTGCGCTGGGCCAGCGGTGACCATGACTCGGACTACCGCGAGACCTGGCCTGAGTTCAAAGCGCGGGTACTGACCGCCTTCGAAGAGCTGGTGGCCTTTGCCGATGGCAGCGATGTGCTGGTAACCACATCGGGTGGCCCGATCTCGGTGATGGTGCAGCATCTGCTAGGGCTGGATGATGCCCGCACCCTGGGGCTGAATGAGGTGATCGCCAACACCAGTGTGACCCGGGTGCTCTATTCCGGCGGCCGCCGCAGTCTGGCGGTGTTCAACAACTACAGTCACCTGGAGGCCGAAGACCCGGCCCTGGTGAGTTTTCGCTAATACGGAGAGATTGGTCAATGAGCAACAACGATCTGTTTAACCTGCAAGGAAAAGTCGCTCTGGTGACCGGCGCCAGCCGGGGCATTGGCGAGAGCATCGCCCGTACCCTGGCTGGACAGGGCGCCCATGTCATCGTTAGCAGCCGTAAAATTGATGGCTGTGAGGCAGTCGCTTCCAGCATTCGCGAGGCCGGTGGCAGTGCCGAGGCCTATGCCTGCCATATTGGCGATATGGAGCAAATCGAGGCGGTTTGGACCCATATCGAGCAGAATCACGGCAAGATCGATATCCTGGTCAACAATGCCGCGGCCAATCCCTACTTCGGGCCGGTGGAGGACACCGACCTGGCGGCGTTCAACAAGACCGTTGATGTGAACATTCGCGGCTACTTCTTTATGTGTGCCCGTGGCGCTCAGCTGATGAAGAAGAATGGCGGTGGCGCCATCGTCAATGTGGCGTCGGTGAACGGCGTCAATCCTGGCCATTTCCAGGGCATCTACTCAATCACCAAGGCCGCCGTTATTTCCATGACCAAGTCCTTCGCCATGGAGCTGGGGCAGCAGAACATTCGGGTCAACGCCCTGTTGCCGGGCCTGACCGACACCAAGTTCGCCAGCGCCCTGACCACCAACGACGCCATTCGCAAGCAGGCAATGGCTCACATACCGATGAAGCGGGTGGCCGATCCGGATGAAATGGCCGGCACCGTGCTCTACCTGGTGTCACAGGCCTCCAGCTATACCACCGGTGCCTGCATCAACGCCGATGGCGGCTATCTGACGGTTTAAGCGTCGTGGTCGGCTGAGGCGATCTCAGGACCGGCCTAGCGGGGCTGCGTTCAACTGGTCTGCGGTCATTGCGTTGCCGCAGGCCAGGGCCTCAACATCCTCCCGCAATCTCGCGACTTCGGCCCGCAGGTGTTGCCAATGACGCTGATCCGCGTTCAACAGCAAGCGGTAGTTCAGGTCCACCAATGCGTTGCGGCTGTCACTGGTCATGGCTCGATAGCGGGCGCCCCTGGCTTCTTCGCTGTGTTCGATAAGGTGACCAAGACGATCCGTAAAGCCGGCTGAGTGCCGACTGGCGAGGGAGGCAAGGAACGCCTCCTGCCACTTGCGACGCCCGTCCAGCCAGATCCGGGTCTGGGCTCCCCGGTTGATGGCCCATTGTGCCACGATGTCCTGCTGTTGCCGGTTCAGGGACCCCAGCCAGCGTTCGGCGCGTTCCTGAATCCGCTCCGCCCGCGCCTGCCCGGTTTGTTCCGGCGAGGCCAGCAGATATTCACTCTGCAGTTCCCGGTGCCGGGACTCCATATTGGCAGCCAGTTCCTCAACCTGGGTTTCTGACAGCGATGCCAGTAACCGCGAGGCCGGGTCGCCCAGCCGTTCCAGCAGCGGCGGCAGGAAGGCGGTTAGTTGCTGTTGGTGATGTTGCAGCACCGTGCGATCGGCGACTTCCGGCTGCAGGTCCTGTTCCAGCCGGCGCAGCCACTGGGCATAGCGGGGCAGCTCCACCTGGCAGTGCCAGCGCACCAGCCGGTCCAGGTCTGTCTGCAGTTGCTGGGACTGATCCTCGTTGAGGGTGAGGTAATCCTCCACCCACCACACCACCGCCCAGTCGGCATAACGGTAGGCCAGGCGGTTGGAGCTGCAACCACTGGTGATCACTGCGCAGGCGATGAGGAGGCAAATGGCCAGCCGGCGATACGCCGACGGCCACTGTGAGCGGTTGTTCGATACCATGGGCCCTTCCGTTGCCGGGGACCACGCAGGCGTCAGATCAGTCAGGACGGGGCGCGTGGGCGCCGGTCAATCATTCCGCCTTGGACAGGGTGGTACCTACCGGGGGCTTGTGGTGCAGCGAGTACAGCACCCGGTCGAGGACCGACTGGCCGTTCCAGGCGGGGTCGTCGTTTACCATACCTACGACCACCCAGGTGGTATTGGATGCATCGCGGGTGAAGCCGGCAATGGAGCGCACGTTCTCCAGATAGCCGGTCTTGATGCGGCCCTCACCATCCATACCGGCGTTGCGCAGCCGTCTGGCCATGGTGCCGTCCATCGCGATCAGGGGCATCGACGCCATCAGGTCTGCAGCGAAGGGGCTGTTCCAGGCCTGCAGCAGAATCTGGGCTCCCTGGCGGGCGGAAATGCGGCCGTGGCGGGTGAGGCCGGCGCCGTTATCAATCACCATGCCATTGGTATTGACGCCTTTTTCCTCAAGCCACTGGTACACCGCCCGGATGCCGGCGACCCGGTCGTCGGTGTCGCTGTCCTGGCGGCTTTCCGAGCCGATGGTGAGCAACAGCTGGCGGGCCATGACGTTGCTGCTCCACTTGTTGATGTCGCGGATGACCGACACCAGGTCCGGTGAGGTCATCTTCAACAGCAGGCGGGCGTCCTCCGGTGCGGCCGCAAGCCGGTCCCGGCCCTGCAGGCGAATGCCCAGATCACTCAGCAGTGATCGGATCAGCGCAGCGGAATACTGCTCGTGGGGCAACAGTGAGAAGTAGGCGGTGGTGCGACAGCCCTCGGGCAGTTTGCCGCTGACCCGGACGGTGATCTGGCCGTTGTCGGCAAACACGGGTTCCCAGGCAAAGGAGCGGCGTGAGGGGCAGTCACCTTCCGCCACGGCGGTTACGCGATTATCGATGTGGACCCGGGCCAGGTTGGGGGAGCCCCAGGCCTGGGTACCCCGTTCATCTGCCCGCACCTGAAAGTGCAGCAGATTGAGGTTGGTCAGGTAAGCCGAAGGCTCCACCAGAAACGGTGCGTAGGGGTTGTTGCCATTGTCCTGGAACGCCGGTACCCCGCCGGAGAGCTGGAACACCTCGCCATCGAGGACCAGGTCGCCGGTGATGGTATCCAGCCCCATGCCCCGCAGTTCGCTGAGCGTGGTGCGCAGGCGCTCAATGGTCAGCTTGGGATCGCCACCGAACTTGACGTACAGGTTGCCATCCAGGGTCCGTCCCTGAAACCGGCCATCGGTATAGAAGTTGGTGTCCCAGTGATAGGTGGGCCCGAGGATTTCCAGTGCCGCAAAGGTGGTCACCACCTTCATGATGGAGCCGGGGCTCATGGCGCGATCGGCATTGATGTATTGCTCGATGCCCGGGCCGTTGAGGGGGACAGCGGCCACACTCAGCGCCTGCTGGCCGGTGAGTGAGCGATCGGCGTAATCCAGTACCTGACTTTTCCAGTGGCCCTGGGGGGCAATGGTATCGGCGGTTACCGGCTGGGCCAGTGACAGGGCCAGCAGCGGCAGGGCGCACCAGTGCCGGAGTGTCCTTCCTGGACGGAGCGTGCGCAGGCGAGTGCGCATGGGGCTGGGTACGTGGCGCGACATGGCGAAGTTCCCGGTTGGGTGGGGCATCCAAACATTGTCTAACCATAGCCCAAAAGTGCCCCCTGTTCTATGTTGAAAACTTCTACATGACGTTAAAAAATGCCAGTAGGCCCCTTGTTTCTATTGCAGATTTGTTTCTGCTTGTAAGGCCCATTGGAATCAGCAGCTTGCGCCGGTCTATAAACGCCTTTCCTCCCGTCCGACCGCAGTCGACGACTCGGCGGTCAATGCCAGCGGGTGTCAGTCAAGCATAATGGCCCCTGTCTGATAACTGCCCATTCCCACCCGGAGGATGCCTAACATGCCCAACGTGATAACCCACAACCTCAATGTCCTGGGATCGGTGGCCACTTCGACCATGACCGCCTGGCGTGGTTGCCTGGTGGTGCGGTCGGCGCCGCAGCCGGAGTTGCCACTGGTGCTCTACGACATGGAAGCCTGTCCCTACTGCCGCCGGGTGCGGGAGGCGCTTACCGCTCTCAATCTGGATGTGGACATCCGGCCGTGTCCCAAGGGCGGGACGGTGTTCCGGCCTGAGGCAGAGGCGGCGGGTGGCAAGCAGCTGTTTCCGCTGTTGCTGGACCCGAACACCGACACCGTGATGTACGAGTCGCGGGACATCGTTGAGTACCTGTTCCGCCAGTATGCGGATCGGCCGGTGCCGGGCTATTACCGGTTGCGACCTCACCAGCCAGTGCTCAGTTCCATTGGCTCGGCAGCGAGCGTGCTGCGGGGCTTGCGGGCACGTCCGGCCAGGCGGCCGGAACAACCGCTGCATCTGTGGAGCTTTGAAGGCAGCCCGTTCTCGCGGCTGGTGCGGGAGAGGCTGTGCGAGTACGAGATTCCCTACACTCTGCACAACCTGGGTAAAGAGCACTGGACCGAAGTGGGTCCGGCGCGACAGCGTATCAAGCCAGGCCCTTACCGGCCCATTCCCGGTGGTAAACGGGATGCTTTCTTCCAGCAGCATCAGCGGGTGCAGGTGCCCTATCTGGAAGACCCCAATACCGGCGAGGCCCTGTTCGAGTCGGCGGCGATCCTGGATTACCTGGATCGCCAGTACGGTCAGAGCTGAGCGCTCAGTCCCAGGCCGGTGCAAACGCCGGGTCGGCCAGGCGTTCGCCGCGGTCCAGTCGCTCGATGGCGGCGAGTTCCTCCGGTGCCAGCTTGATCTTCAGGGCGTCCAGGTTGGCTTTCAGATGGTCGGGCCGCACCGACGAGGGAATCGGCACAATGTGCCGTGATACCGCCCAGGCGATGGCAATCTGCGCCGGGGTGACGTTGCGATGGCGCGCCAGATCTATCAGGGTGTCGTCTTCCATGACCCGGCCGACCGCCAGCGGCATGTAACCGGTGACCTGAATGCCGAGGGTCTGGGCATGGTCGACCACCTTGCGGTTGGCAAGGAACGGATGCACTTCGATCTGATTGGTGAAGATCGGGGTGTCGCCGAGAATCCCCCGCGCCTGGTTGAGCTGGGCCGTCGTGAAGTTGGATACACCGATGTGGTCGGTCAGACCGTCTTCCCTGGCCTGCTTGAGAGCGCCGAGATAGTCCTCCATGGGAACCTGGTCGTCTGGCGACGGCCAGTGCACCAGAGCCAGGTCGACGTGATCCGTCTTCAGCCGCTCAAGGCTGTGGCGCAGACTCCGTCCCAGTTCCGCCGGCTTGAGGCGATCATGCCAGATTTTGGTGGTGACAAAGATTTCCCGCCGTGGAATGCCGCTGGCGGTTATGCCGTCGCCCACTTCCGCCTCATTTTCGTACATCTGGGCCGTATCGATGTGGCGATAGCCGAGGGACAGAGCTGTTCTCACCGCATCCCTGGCGGTATCGCCTTGCAGGCGAAAGGTTCCCAGACCTATGGGCGGCAGTGCGTCGAACGCCATGGTGACCTCCATTCGATTTCCGCTGTGTGGGCTCTCTATACGTTGGTACCTGAACGGTAGTTCTTCAAGGTTCGTGTCGGTATTATTGGCGGCCAACCCAGTATCGTGAGAGAGAGTCAATGCTGACCGGCCAGTGCCTGTGTGGCGCCATCAAGTATCAATACGACGGTCCGGTGGGGCCGGTGTCCCTGTGCCATTGCCAGCGCTGTCGTCGTGCCCAGGGCGGTGCCTTTTCCGCCAGTGCTCCGCTGCAGGCGGTGCGTTTCCAGTTCACCGAGGGCGAAGACCAGGTACGGGAGTTCGAGTCCCTGCCGGGCAAGTACCGGGCCTTCTGTCCCAGCTGTGGCAGCCCGCTGTACAGCCGGGTGGACGCCATACCGGGTATCGTTCGCCTGCGGGTGGGCACCCTTGATGGCGATCTCGGCAAAGGACCCGCCTCACATATCTATGTCGGTTCCAAGTCGGACTGGTTCCAGATTACGGACGATCTGCCGCAGTACGACAAGACCGAACGCACTAACGACCCTCACTGACCCGATTCTCACTGCCCCGGTTCTCACTGGACGGACCCTCAGCGAGCGATCTCACTGACGCCGCCCGTTGGCCGAGCCAGACGGATCGGGGCCCTGCCGACTGGTGCTGTACGCTGCCGGGGGCGCCGGGGCTACTCTGGCACCAGTCGTACCACCTCGCCGTTGCCCTCATCGGTCAGCAGCCATAGCACGCCATCGGGCCCCATCCGCACATCGCGGATACGGCGGCCGAACTCGGTGATGAGATCTTCCTCGTTCACTACCTGGCTATCGCGTATGGTCAGCCGTACCAGTTTCTGCAGTTTCAGGGCGCCCACGAACAGATCCCCCTGCCAGCCAGGCACCTCCGTGCCGGTGTAGAACGCCATGCCCGATGGCGCAATCGACGGGTCCCAGTAGTGCAGGGGCTGGGCCATGCCTGGTTGCTCGGTTTTGTCGGTAATGGCTAATCCGGAATAGCCAATGCCGTAGGTGATCTCCGGCCAGCCATAGTTGGTGCCGGGGCTCAGGATGTTGACCTCGTCGCCCCCTCGGGGGCCATGCTCGTGGGTCCAGATATCGCCGCTGAGCGGATGTCTGGTCATGCCCTGAATGTTGCGGTTGCCGTAAGTATAGAAGGTGTCACGGGCCCTGGCCTGGCTCTGGAAGGGGTTACCTGGGGCGGGATCACCGTTGATGGTAATGCGGTGAACGCCGCCGGCATCGTCCCCCAGGTCCTGGGCGCGGGGGCGATCACCGCGGTCACCGACCGCGACATACAGCAGGCCGTCATCATCGAAGGCCATGCGGCCGGCAAAGTGACGGCTGGTGCCGGAGCGGGGCAGGGCTTCAAAGATGACCTCGCTGTCCACCAGCCGTGCGCCCTCCAGTCTTGCCCGACTGACCCGGGTGGTGAGGCCATCGTCGTTCTCATGGGCGTAGCTGAGGAACAGCAGGTGGTTGTCGGCAAAGTCGGGGTGCAGGACCACATCCAGCAGGCCGCCCTGGCCGGAAACCGCCAGCTCCGGCAGTCCGGCGATGGGCGTTGCCGTCAGTTGACCGTCACGAATCAGCCGCAGCCGACCGGCCCGCTCGGTGACCAGTTGCGAGCCATCCGGCAGGAACGCCAGGCTCCAGGGGTGTTCCAGGCCCGAGGCCACCGTTTGCAGCCGGAACCGGGCCTGCTCCGAGTGGTACAGCTCTGGGGCCGCGCCACAGGCTGACGTGGTGATGATGGTGGCGGACACCAGCAGTGCCCGGATGCATTGCGCCATGGTCGTGCTCCCAACCCTTGCTGAGTTGTTACCAAGATAGCATCTGGATGCCGGTGTCTCTTACCGCAACGTCACTGGCTGTCAGCGCGACGATGTGTCAGATCGCCTCTGGTCAGGCCGGCTGTAGCTGGTCAGCGTGACCGGTCTGGACCCGCCACTGAGCGGCGTAGAGACCGTCTTCGGCCAGCAGCGATGAGTGGTCTCCGGTCTCCGTCACCTTGCCGCCGTCAATCACCGCAATGGTATCGGCATCCACGATGGTGGACAGGCGGTGGGCGATGACGATCACCGTGCGATTGTGGCGGATGTGTCGCAACGAGCGCTGGATGGCGGCCTCGGTCTCGTTGTCGACGGCGCTGGTGGCCTCATCGAGGATCAGGATGGCCGGGTCTTTGAGTAGCGCCCGTGCCAGCGACAGACGTTGGCGCTGGCCGCCGGACAGCCGCACACCACGCTCGCCCACCAGGGTGTCGAGGCCGTCCGGCAGTTGCTCGATAAACTCCCAGGCTTCCGCGGTACGGGCTGCGGCGATGATGTCGGCGTCATTGGCGTCCGGTCGGCCGTATGCGATGTTCTCGCGGATACTGCCCTCGAACAGATAAACGTCCTGGCTGACCAGCCCGATGGCCTGGCGCAACGACTGCATGGATACGGTGTCGATCGGGGTGCCGTCAATGGTGATGCGGCCCTTGGCGGGATCGTAGAAGCGCATCAGCAGCTTGATCAGGGTGGATTTTCCGGAACCGGTGGCGCCAACCAGGGCCAGGGTGTGGCCGGCAGGCACTTTCAGCGAGATGTCTTGGATGCCGGCACTGCTGTTGTGGTACTGGAAGCTGAGATGTTCAAAGGCGACGTCACCACGCACCGGTGCGGACAGCGGCTGCTTGCCGTCGTCGCGGACCTGCACTGGCTCTTCCAGCAAATCGAGGATGCGGCGGGTGCTGGCCATGGCCCGTTCGAACAGGTCGATGACGGTGGCCAGGCCGGTGAGCGGCCAAAGCAGGCGCTGGGTCAGGAACACCAGTACCCCGTAGGCGCCGACATTGAGGCTGCCTTCCAGCGCCATCATGCCGCCGACGGTGAAGGTGGCCAGGAATCCGGCCAGGATCGCCATGCGGATCACCGGAATAAAGGCCGAGCTGACCCGGATCGCCTTGCGATTGGCCTCCACATAGGCTTCGCTGCTGGTGCGCAGGCGCTCGGCCTCACGCTGCTCGGCGGTGAAGCTCTTGATGGTGGCAATGCCTCCCAGGTTGTTGGACAACCGGCTCGACAGGTCACCCACCTTCTCCCGCACATCGGCATACAGTGGCCCAGCCTTGCGCTGGAAGAAGAAGGTGCCCCAGATGATCACCGGAATCGGGGTAAACGCCAGACACGCCACCAGCGGTGAGATGGCGAAGAACACTGCGCCCACGGCAAGGATGGTCACCACCACCTGAATCATGGCATTGGCACCGCCATCCAGGAAGCGCTCAAGCTGGTTGACGTCGTCGTTCATGGTGGCCACCAGCTGCCCGGAGCTGCGTTGCTCGAAGAAGCTCATGTCGAGGCGCTGGGCGTGCTCATAGGCGTCCTGACGCAGGTCGGCCTGCAGCCGCTGGGCGAGGTTACGCCAGAGAATCTGGAACAGGTATTCGAACAGCGACTCGCCGGCCCAGATAAAGAACGTCAGCGCCCCAAGGGCGATGATCTGCTGCTGGGCGGTTTCAAAGCCCAGGGAGGCAACGAAGCTGGTGTCCTGGTTGACCACCACATCGATGGCAATGCCGATCAGGATCTCGGGGGCGATGTCGAACAGCTTGTTGATGATCGAACAGGTGGTGGCGGCGATGATCTGACGGCGATAGCCACGGGCATAGCGTAGCAGCCGGGCCAGCGCTGCAAAGCTGCTGGGGGCCCGACTGCCGGTGGATGGGGCGGGTGCTTGCGGCATAACAGCCTCTCCTGGGTGAAAAGCCGCAAGGTTACCCAATTCGTCGGGGGCTTAAAAGAGAATCATTCTGACCCGACAGCGGCCAACAGCGCTGTCGGGCGAGGGGCACCTCAGGCGACGTTGTCCTGCCAGGTCAGGCTGAAGCGGCGGTTGGTCTTGCTCTTCTTCTGGATCTTGGTGCAGATCACCGGTCCGATCTCCCGGGTGTTCTGCACATGGGTGCCGCCGCATGGCTGCAGATCGGTACCGGTGACCTCCACCATTCTCACCGCGCCCTGCAGCACCGGTGGTGACACCGCTTCGGTTCGCACCAGTGAGGCAATGCTTTCCGGCTCGGTGTAAAAGTGGCGGACATCCAGACCCTGATGAATCAGGTGATTGAGCTTTTCGGTGACAATGATGCGGTCCACCGGATCGGGCAGGTCAAAATCCAGCCGGCCTTTGTCCGCCGCGATGCTGCAGCCGGTGACCGGAGCATCGATCAACGAACACAGCAGATGCAGACAGGTGTGCATGCGCATGTGGCGATAGCGTCGATCCCAGTCGATCTCACAGTGGACCGCCTGGCCGGGGTGGGGGGTATCGTCGGTGTCGTCGGTTGCGACGCGGTGCCAGATCAGTTCCGGATTGTCCGGGTCGCGGGCGGTGTCGGTGACCGTCAATTGGCGACCGTCCGCCAGGGTCAGGGTGCCGGTGTCACCGGGCTGGCCGCCTCCGGTGGGGTAGAAGATGGTCCGGTCCAGCAGCAACTGGTCGCCATCGACATGGAGAATGGTGGCCTCCAGGGCGCGGGTATAGGGCTCGTCGTTAAAGCACGGTTCGGTGCTCTTAATAGCGGCAGTCATGGGACAGATTCTCCTTATTGGCTAGATGGGGGCCGGTCAGCGCAATGCGGGCGATGACTTCATTCAGGCCCTGCGGGCTCAGCAGCGTGATTGCCGAGCTGCTGTCTGACAGGGTCAGGTGCAGGCGGCTGTCGAGCAGGGTCCGGGCCCGGGCGGCGGACAGCCCGAACTGGATCTCGTAGCGGCGGGGATCCTCCGGGCTGGGCGACAGGGTGGTGGACGCCACGGGGCGGTGTTCGTCGTCCAGTAGGGTGGCCGTGAGGTAGCTGAAGCCCTGGCAGAGGGCGATCAGCCGATTGTTGTCGGCGTAGGAGCCAATAAATCGGGGCGCCCGGCGGGGAAACTGCTGCTCCTGACGCTCCACCTGCAATTGGTTGACGATGGAGACCCGGCTGTTGCCGGGAATGTTCTCCGTCACCACGCAGCCGGGGCTGATGAAGACATTGTCTCCGATGGTAATGGCACCGAGCACGCGGGCGAAGGCGCCAATCTGTACATTGTTGCCGAGGATCGGGTGGCGCTGGCCGGGCGGATTGTTGGCAATGCCCTGGGAGCCCAGGGTGACGCCGCCAAGGATGTAGGCGTCGTTGCCAATGCGGCAGGTTTCGCCGATCACCGTGCCATAGGCATGGTCAAGCACCAGTCGTGAGCCGATGCGGGCACCGGGATGGATGTCGGCGCCGGAGTCGAGCTTGCCCAGCGCGGCCAGCTTCAGCGCGACCACATCCCAGGGTGCGTCGGAGGTGACCCGCAGTTGCCAGAACTCGTGGGCCAGACGGTAATAAAGCACCGCCTGAAACGAGCATGCGGCGTCGAGTATCAGCTGTGGTCGGCCATGGGCCGCCGGGTCCCGCTGGGCGAAGGCCATCAGGTCATCCATCAGCAGGTCGGCCGCCCGGTCCAGGGCATGGGGCAGAAAGCCTTCCTCCAGCAGGCTGAGACGTTCCGCGGCGGCCAGGGCTCCCTGGACGATGGCGTCAATCTGGTTTTCCAATCGGTAGCGCAATCCGGAGCTGTCCATCTAGCCTCCCTGGTCGGATTCTCCAAAGTAGTCCAAGTAGGATTCAATGCCGTCATAAACCATGGTCAGCACATTGGTCCCGGGTGGAATGTCGCCTTTGCCCAGCTTGGCTATGGCGGCAAAATTGGCGGCGGAGGAGAGGCCCATGCTGATCGATTCCTGCTGGAGCATCTGTCGCGCCATGTCCAGGCATTCCTGCTCATTGACCTTGACCATGGCATCGATCAGGTCGGTGTTGAGGATGCTGGGCACGATGCCGATGGACAGCCCCTGGATGCCGTGGGGGGCGTGCCGATCGGTGAACAGGTCGCAGCCTTCCGGCTCCACGCCATAGATGGTGAGCCGGGGCCAGGTCTCACGCAGTACCTCCCCGACACCGGTGATATGGCCGCCGGTGCCAATGCCGGCGATGAAGAGATCGATTTGGGTGTCTTCAAAATCCGCCAGGATCTCGAGTGCGGTCTGGTCCCGGTGGGTCTGTGGATTGGCCGGATTGCGCTGCTGGTTCAGCATCACGTAATGCGGCTTTTCCAGCTGCAGCTCCAGGGCACGAACGCCGTGGGAGTTGTTGCCCAGGCGGCTGTCCGACAGCACCACTTCGGCGCCGTACAGCCGCAGCAGTTTCTGTTTTTCCCTGCTGTAGTTGTCCGGTATCACCAGTACCAGATGGTAGCCCAGCAGGTTCGCGGCAATCGCCAGACCGATGCCGGTGTTGCCGCCGCTGGGCTCAATGATGGTCTGTCCGCTGCCTCGACGCAGAATGCCCTGCTGTTCGGCATCGCGAATCATGCCCAGGGCAATGCGAACCTTGTGGCTGCCGCCGGGGTTGAGGGATTCCAGCTTGGCGAATACGTTAAATCCCAGTGACTTGGAGAATCGCTGCAGGTGAACGATGGGGGTGTTGCCCACCGCGTGAATCATTGACGGGTAAATCATCGGTTGCTCCCGCAAACTGCTCAGTACATCGCCAGGGTCGGATCAACGTCCCTGGCCCAGCGTTTCAATCCACCTTCAATCACATACACCTGTTCCAGGCCCTGCTGCCGCAGACGGTTGGCGGCCTGCTCGGCACGTCCGCCCCCCAGGCACAGCAGGTAGATCGGCGCCGAGTCGGGCAGGTCGTCAAGGTGCTCGTCGAGATCCGCCAGTGGAATGTTGTGGCAGTGTTCAAGACGGCAGATTTCCAGCTCGTTGGGCTCACGAACGTCCACCACCAGCGGCGGTTGCGAGGCGTCGGCCAACAGCTCCGCCAACCGGGCCGGCTGGATGTAGTGTTGCGGTGCCAGGCTGACCGCCGGCGCGGGTGTGCTGGCGCAGGCCTGAGTGCTGTCGCTGAGCTGATAGTGGCGGGGATCGGCGGTGCACACCGGGCAGTCGGCACGCTTGCCGAAGCGGACCTCGCCAAAGCTCATGGCGCGGGCGTCGTAGCGGAGCAGCCGTCCTGACAGGCTCTGGCCCAGTTCCAGCAGCAGCTTCAACGCTTCGGTGGCCTGAATCATCCCGATCATGCCTGGCAGCACACCGATCACCCCGCCGGCGCTGCAGTTGGGGGCGAGGCTGGCGGGGGGCGTGGTCGGGAACAGGCAGCGATAACAGGGGCCGCCCTGGTAGCCAAAGACACTGGCCTGGCCGTCAAACTGGTAGATGGCGCCGTAGACCAGGGGCTTGCCCTGCAGGACACAGGCATCGTTGACCAGGTAACGGGTTGAAAAATTGTCGGAGCCGTCGATCACCAGGTCGTAGTCACCAATCAGTGCCATGGCATTGTCGGCGGTCAATGCGGTTTCGTGGGTTTCCACCCGGATGGTGTTGTTGACATCCAATAGCCGGCGGCGGGCCGATTCCACTTTGCTCAGGCCGATGGTGCTCTCGCTGTGCACCACCTGGCGTTGCAGGTTGCTGGATTCCACCACGTCGAAATCCACCAGGCCCAGGGTGCCGACGCCGGCTGCGGCAAGGTACAGCGATACCGGAGAACCCAGCCCGCCGGTACCGATGATCAGTACCCGGCTGTTGCGGAGTCGCTGCTGGCCCTGCCGGCCAACCTCCGGCAACGAGATGTGGCGGGCGTAGCGTTCCACTTCGTCCTTGCTCAGCGGGGCGTCCGGGGTGTCCAGTCCGCCAGAGGTGGCCAGCAGGATGTCCAGGCTGCTGCCTGGCACCATGGGGGTGTCGGCGGTCACCAGCTCACCATCGATGGTGAACAGGAAATGGTCCTTGAACTGGCCGTTGTCATAGAACAGGTGAGCTTCCAGCACGTCGTGCTCACGGCACAGGTGCTTGACCGCCTCAGCGACGGTGTCGCCCTCCACTTGGAACGTTTTGGCGGGCAGTTTGGTGACTTTTGCCAGTATCTCGGGCAGCTGGATCTGAGCCATGGCCTTCTCCTTAGGTCAGTAGCGGAGTGTTGCTTTTATGGATGCGCAGACCTTCTTCATTGAAGGTTTCGGTGCACTGAAAATCGCCCTCGACGAAGCGGAACAGCTTCGCTCCCACTGGTGTGCCAGCGCGGATATCCAGCACCAGATGTGCCACCGGGAAAATGGGTTCGCCACAGAACAGGGCTTTGTCCCGGTCCTGCTGGCTGAAGTAGGCGCCGACATCCGGGTGCGAGTGGTAGATCACCTGGACCGGGTTGTCGGTCTCGAAGCTGTCGCCAAGCATCCGGTTGTCGGCGATGGAGAAGGCAAATCCGGTGGCGGCGTTGCGGCGGTAGGTTTCCGGGCACTGCTCGTGCAGGGTCTGCTGAATGTTGTCGGCCTCGTGCACGGTGCCGTCGGTAAACACCATGCCGCAGCACTCCCGTGGGTAGTCGCGGCGGCCGTGGTCGAACAGGCGTTTCAGGGTGTTGGGGTTCAGAACATCCATGGGGTACCTACTGCTGGGGTCGGGAGGCCGTTGCCCCGCTGGGTTTGGACAGCGGGGACGATGATCGGGAAAACAGTTTTTCCAGCGGCAGCTTGGTGACCGCAAAGCCCAGCAGCATCACCACCGAGAACACGATGAAATCCCGGGAAACACCGTGTCCCTCGTACCAGGCGCCAATGGCAATGGCCACCACCGGAAACAGGATGAAGACAAACGACAGCAGAATCGGGCTCATCCGCTTGAGCAGGTAGAAATAGACGATGAATCCCCCCACCGAGGCCACCAGCCCGAGGTAGAGCAGGGCCACCCAGGAGCGGGTCGAGGCGGCCCCCAGTTCCGGCTGTTCGATCACCAGGCCGCAGGCGAACAGTGCCAGCCCGGCCAGACCGATGGGCAGGGTGTTGAAGGTAATCACGCTGATCTGGGCGCCGTGCTTGCGGGTGAGGATGTAGCACAGGGCATGCATGATGGCGGCGGACAGGATGGCGGCCACGCCCCACCAGCTGTTCTGGTCCATGCGCACGCCTTCGGCCTGCAGAATCATGTACAGGCTGAAGAACCCGATGGCGATGCCCAGCACCTGGCTGGCCCAGATCTTCTCTTTCAGGATCAGCGCTGAAAAAATCAGGATAAACACCGGCATGGAGCTGAACAGCAGCGAAGTCAGGCCGGAGGAGACGTACTGTTCCCCGAAGTTGATGAGGTAGTACGGTACCGAAAAGTAGAACACCGTGATCAGCAGACCAAAACCCAGGGATCGTGCCGGGAACAGGATGGGCTCCCGCATGATCCGGGCGAACACCACAAACAGTGGGAAGGCGATCAGGAACCGCAGGCCGGCCGATGACAGCGGCGGTACCGTTTCCACCGCCACCTTGATACCCAGCCAGGTGGTGCCCCAGGTAAAACAGACAACGACGAACAGCAGTCCGAGGATGGATTTGTCCAGCCAGGCTGGCCGAGGTGTGCCGGAAGTCTGCTTTTGATCCAAATGATCCATGTCAATGTGCCATCCCTGCTAGTATTGAGTCGGTCGATACAGGACAATGCATCGAAAAATTGACTTGATTCGAGGCTAATAGGGTGAAAAATGGGTGTCAATTATAGAAATGACATGGTGTCATTTATGTGTGATGCGCTCGGCAACGAGAAGGGGCCCAAGTACCAGCGACTGGCACTTGGCATAGAACGGGAAATTCGCGAGGGACGCCTGCCGACCGGGACCAAGCTGCCGGCGCATCGCCTGCTGGCACACCAGCTCAACATCACCGCCGGCACAGTCAGCCGGGCCTACCGGGAGCTGGAGCGGTTAGGACTGGTCAGTTCCCGGGTGGGGGATGGCACCTACGTCAAACTGAACGGCGAGGGACCGGCCGGGGAAGAAGGGTTTCGCAATGCCATCAGCCTGGATGACAGCGTGGTTGACCTCAGCCGAAACAAGCACATCCCCGGGCAGGACGTGGCACTGCTGGGTCAGGCTCTGGAAGCCATTGCCCGCCAGCCCCGGGTGCTGGCGGAGTTGTCAGACTACACCCCTGAGGGCGGTCTGCATCGTTACCGCGAAGCCGGTGCCCAGTGGTTCCGCCACAGTCAGGTGGATGTCCGTCCCGAACAGGTGCTTTGTACCAACGGCGCCCAACACGCCCTGATGGCCTGTCTGCCGGCGATCGTCAAACCGGGGGAGACGGTGGCCACGGAGCAACTGAGCTACCCGGGCCTGATCTCTGCGGCGCGCCAGCTGGGGATCCGGCTGGAAGGGGTGGAAGTTGACTGTGATGGCCTGGTGCCCGAGGCCCTTGACGACGTCTGCCGCAATACCCGCATTTCCGTACTCTACTGCACCCCGACGCTGCAGAACCCCACCACCTCCAACATGCCGGTGGCCCGACGGGAGGCGCTGGCGGCGGTGTGCCGCAAACACAACCTGATCATCATCGAGGACGATGCCCATGGCCTGCTCTCCACCGAGCGGCCGCCGGCCCTGCAGGTGTTTGCGCCTGAGCGCACGCTGCTGATCAGCAGCCTGAGTAAGGCGGTATCCGCCGGTTTGCGGGTGGGTTACGTACAGGTGCCGGAGACGCTGTGGAACCGGCTTGCCGGCGCCATTCGCGCCTCCTGCTGGATGGCCACGCCTCTGTCGCTGGAAGTGGCCAGCCAATGGATTCTGGATGGCACCGCCGACCGCCTGCGGTTGGCCCAGATCGAGGAAGTGGAGCGGCGTAAGGCCATCGTGGAGCCATTGCTGCAGAGACTCAACTATCACAGCCGGCTGGACTGCTCGCACTTCTGGATTGAGATTCCCGAACCCTGGCGGGCGATTGAGATCGAAGAATCGCTGCGCCAGAAACGGGTGTTGGTGAAGTCGTCGGAAGCCTTTGCCGTAGGGCGCCGGGCGGTGCCCCAGTTCATTCGTGCCAGCGTCAGCAGCACCGAAGCTGACGATCAGCTGGAGCAGGGCTTTCAGGCTCTGGTCGGGGCCCTCAACGATGTGCCACGGGAAGACCTGCTGGCGCGTCCGGAAGGGCTCTGGAGAGTCCCGTCTGGTTAATTCGTTGACTTACTGAGCCACTGACACCCCGAAGAGCTAGGCGTACTGGTGACGGTTTGGTGGTTCCAAATCGAGACAGTACAACGACGCTATTCGGGGTGTCAGTGGCTCCCGAAGGGCTTGCCTCTGAGGGCTCTGAGCCTGTGTTGCCACGGTTTGATGTGGAACCACCACATCGGCACAGCGGCGCCTTGGTCAGAACCCTCAGAGACAAGCAGTAAGTTAACGAATTAACCAGACGGGACACTAGCTGACGGAACCGGCTCAGCCCCTGGCGTTGCGCTGCAGCCAGCGGTCGAGCTGGTCGGCGAACTCCTTGCGATCGCCCTGGCTGAAGGGGGCCGGCCCGCCGGTCACCTGGCCGGCGTTACGCATCTCCTCCATGAAATTCCGCATCGCCAGGCGCTGGCGAATATTCTCTTTGGTAAAGACCTGGCCCCGGGGATTGAAGACGTCAGCGCCCTTCTCAATGGCCTCCGCCGCCAGGGGGATGTCCTGGGTGACGACCAGGTCGCCCTTGCTCATCTGGTCCACGATCTCATTATCGGCCACGTCAAACCCCTGGGGAACCTGCCGGCGACTGATCCACGGACTGGGGGGCAGATTGATGGCGTGATTGGCTATGAACGTGGTCTGAACCTTCCAGCGGGTGGCGGCGCGACAGAGGATTTCCCGGATGGGGACAGGGCAGGCATCGGCGTCGACCCAGATTGGCATTGCGAGCTTCCTTCGTTGGGGGATGGGCGTGGCTGACGGTGTCGTCAGCCACAGGCTTCGATTGTACCCCAATTCCCGTATCAGACCTGCTCGGCGTTGATCTGCTGCTCCAGTTCCCGGGCTAGGTTGGGCTCGATGTTGAGGGCGCCAGCCAGCTGATCCAGCCAGGCCCGTTCCATCGGGTTCTGGTCGTCGATGATCACCGCGCTGACCACGTAGATTTCCCGTGCGGCCTGGGGCGAGTCGGCACTCTGGGCGAGCGCCTGGGCGTCGAGCGGGGCATCGAACTGGGTTTGAATCCACGCCTGAAGTTCGTCGTCCGGGCTCAGCCGCTCAATTTCCTCGGTCAGCAGGGCCCGCTCATTGGCGTCGATGTGACCATCGGCCCGGGCCGCCATGATCATCGCCTGCAGAATCTCCAGACCCCGACGCTCCTGATCGGCACCCTGCAACTGCTCCAGCGGTTGACCCTGCTGGGCTGATGCTGCCGGCACGGTGTCCTGGCTGTTGCTCTTGTGATTCTGATAGGCCTTCCAGGCCAGGGCACCGACGCCGGCCAGGGCCCCGTACTTGAGTGCCGTGCCGCCCATCCGGCGGCCCCGCTTGGAACCCAGCAACATGCCCAGGGCTCCGCCACCGAGCAGGCTTTTCATGTCAATGCCGCTGTTGCCGCTGCCACCACTGCTCCTGCCGCCGGAGAGTTGGCTGCCCAGGTTGTTGACCATCCGGTTGATGTCGGACCCGCTGCCGCCCTGGTGCGACTGGCCGCCCTGGGCCTGGTTCATGAGCTGGTTCAGCACTGACATTACATTCATCTTTGGACTCCCTGGATACCAAATCGTGTGTGATTCCTTGTGGCCCTAGAATAACGCGTCCCGCCTTTTTATGGTCCAGCATAAACGACATGTAATCATCGGCGTGCTCTCTCCCGAATGCTCCCCGATTCATTTGGTCCAGGCCCGTGCCTGCGGCATTTCGTCCCTTGCCAAGGGCTGGCAGGCAGGTAAGACTAGGCGCAAACTCCATTGACGGACGAGAGAGATCATGAAGCGTCTAGCAACCTGCCTGCTGACCGCCGGCGCCCTGGCTCTGCCGATGCTGGCCAGTGCCCACGATTACGCTACCGGTGACCTGCACATCGATCATCCCTGGAGCCGGCCGACGCCGCCCGGCGTGATGATGGGCGCCGGCTATATGGTGATCCGCAATGAGGGCCACCACGATGTCACGCTGGTGGCCGCGGAGAGCCCCCGGGCCGGCCATGTCTCCATTCACCAAAGCCGGATGGAGGGTGGTGTGATGCGGATGGACGCAGTGGATGGCGGTCTGGTCATTCCGGCCGGTGAGTCGGTGGCGCTCAAGCCTCACAGCTATCACCTGATGCTGGAACAACTCGATGGCCAGCTCACCGAAGGTGAGCGCATCCCGCTGACACTGACCTTCGATGGCGCCCCGGTGCTGGAGGTGGAACTGGCGGTGGATTCCCTGGATGGCGGATCGATGGATGACAGCCAGATGGATCATGGCAATATGGATCACGACGGTATGGGGTCAGGCCAGGACGCTGGCGCCATGCAGCACCACCACTGACCCATGTCCGAAGCGAGTGATGGGGGCGTGGTTACGCCTCCGGCTGTCTGCACCGTCTGTCGTCAGCCCGGCCTGAT
Organism: Marinobacter xestospongiae; assembly: GCF_023156385.1. GTDB lineage: Bacteria > Pseudomonadota > Gammaproteobacteria > Pseudomonadales > Oleiphilaceae > Marinobacter > Marinobacter xestospongiae. Next base: position 108,354 of record NZ_JAKZAK010000014.1, on the reverse strand, counting down.
CCATCTGATTACTGTGAAAACGGTGCCGTACTGGCGCTGTCCGCACTGCCAGGCCACGCTGATGGATCCCGAGTGCTGGCTCGATGCCGACGCCGAAAAGCAGGTCTACGATCTGCACGACAATAACCCGGAGGACCCCGGCTACCGGCGATTCCTGGGTCGTCTGACCAGTCCGCTGATCGAGCGCCTGGTCTCCGGCGCCGAAGGTCTGGAATTTGGTTGTGGCCCCGGGCCGGCGCTGGCGGCGATGTTGGCAGAACAGGGGTGGCCGGTGACGCTGTACGATCCGTTTTTCCACCCCAACCCTGAGGCGCTGAGCCGGCGCTACGATTTCATCACCTGCACGGAGGTGGTGGAGCACCTGCATGACCCCTGGCAGACCTTTGCGCAACTCGACAGCCTGCTCCGTCCCGGCGGTTGGTTGGGGGTGATGACCTGCTTCCAGACCGACGATGAGCGTTTTGCCAACTGGCATTACCGCCGTGATCCCACCCATGTGGTGTTTTACCGGGAAGCGACGCTGGCCTGGCTCGCTCGACAGTACGGGTGGCAGTTGGAGGTTCCGGCCAAAGATGTGGCGCTGTTCCGTAAACATCCCTGACGACACAAGCTATAGTGTCAGAGGTTCCCTTTCTTACCGGTTACGGCTGAGCTTCATGAGTGAATACGTTGATCACCTGCGAGAGGTTTTCGAGCCCTTTGGCCCGATCCAGGCCCGGCGGATGTTCGGTGGTTATGGCATTTACCACGACGGCCTGATGTTCGCGTTGGTCAGTGATGACCCGCTCTACCTCAAAGCTGATGAAGACTGTCGGGGGCATTTTGACGCCGCTGGTCTGCCGGCGTTTGAGTACCCCAAGAATGGCCGCCTGGTGAGAATGTCCTACTACCAGGCACCGGAAGAAATGCTGGAAGACCCGGAGCAGGCGGCGCTATGGGCGCGCCGTTCCTACGAGGCGGCCTTGCGGGCGAGGAAGCGTTAGGGAGTCTCTGATCAACTCCGGATCGTCACCAACCTCATGTGCCACCTGATGCGACATCCTATACGACATCTTATATGACAGGGAGATCACCATGTCTGAGACGTTCAAAGCCAGTGCCAACTGCCTGTGTGGCGCCGTTACCCTGCAGGTGGCCGCAGCCTCCCGGGAAGCCGACGCCTGTCACTGTGGCATGTGCCGGAAATGGGGCGGAGGACCGCTGCTGGCGGTGGATTGCGGTACCGACGTGACCATCGATGGCAGCGATCATGTCGGAGTGTTTGATTCCTCCGACTGGGCCCAGCGCGGCTTCTGCCGGGACTGCGGTACCCACCTGTTCTACCGGCTCAAGGGGGCCAATCAGTATGTGCTGCCGGCCGGGCTGTTTGCGGATCAGCAGGACCAGTTCCATCTGGGACAACAGATCTTCATTGATCACAAACCGGCGTTCTACGATTTCGCCAACCAGACCGAGAACCTGACCGAGGCGGAAGTGTTTGCCAAGTACGCCCCACCTCAGGGTTAACATTGCCCCGCATGAGTAGGTAGGTAGTTGACCGGACTGTGTTCCGGTCTGCCAGTTCGTATCTTCTGTTACTGCGGTCAGGCCTTTGGGCCTGACCGTCCTGTCACTGGACGTGAGGACGACCTCACCACTCCGATTCCAATTGGGGACGACCCCGCCCGAAAGGGATCAATCGCAATGGCGTGGATTCTTCTTATTCTCGCTGGCCTGTTTGAGGTCGGCTGGGCCGTGGGCCTGAAATACACCGAAGGCTTTACCCGGTTGTGGCCGTCGGTGTGGACCATCGCCGCCATGGCGCTGAGCTTTGGCCTGCTGTCGGTGGCTCTGAAAAGCCTGCCGCTGGGCACCGCCTACGGCGTCTGGGTGGGTATTGGCGCCATCGGCACGGTGCTATTGGGCATGGTGCTACTGGGTGAGACTGCCAGCCTGGCCAGGATCGTCAGTGTGCTGCTGATCGTTGCCGGCATCATTGGTCTGAAGCTGGCGACGCCCTGATAACGGACACTCAGGGCGCCGCCGATTAGGCGTCTGCGATGGCCCTGGCCACCAACGCCGGGGCGCTGAGGCAGGCCTGGTCCAGTACCCGCTGGCGCCGCCCCGGGTCCATCAAGTTGTAGCCGAATGCGGTGAGGTCGGCGGCACCGGGTTCCAGGCGAATAACGCGCTTGCCCGCGGCCCTCAGCAGAGCCTCTTCACGATCGACTATCGCAGTCATGTAGTGTCGGACCCGGCGCTCAATCCAGGGCAGTGGGGCCCGCGGGCGATCCGGGTTACGGGCCGCCATCGGTGCCAGGATCACCACCTCATCCACCGCGGTGTCGGCAACCAGGTCCGCCGAGGTGGGGGAGGCGACACCACCGTCAATGTAGCGGCGGCCCTGAATGCTTACTGGTGGACACCAGGCGGGTACGGCGTAGGAGGCGCAGACGGCGTCGTTCACGGCGGCGGCGGGAGCCCCAGGGTGCCCGAAGGCGACGCGCTCGCCACTGTCGGTGTCCACCGTGACGAGCCAGGTCGCCGGGTGATCTGGCCACTGACCGGCGGGAATCGCGCTGTCGATCAGACGGCGGAAGGGGGTCATATCCAGCCGGCCGGTGGGCAGCAGGCCGCAGAACGCCGTCAGGGGGGAGACCTCGCCACGGAGGCCGAGTCCCAGTAATCCGCTGCCGGTAAAGCGGGCGGCGGGCCAGGGCGGCAGGGCGCCGCCGCTGTCACGGTCGTGTTGCCACTGACATTGCCTGCCCTGACCCTGCTGGCAGGCCACCAGAGTCTTAACGCCAACTCCGGCGGCCAGCAGTGCGGCGACCACGGCGCCTGCCGAGGTACCCACCAATACGCTTGCGTTGCGGGCGTCCCAGTCCAGTTGCCGCTCCAGTTCGGCCAGTATGGCAATACTCCAGGCGCCGCCGGCGACACCACCACATCCAAGCACCAGCGCGCGTGCGGGCGAACCGTTGCGGTGGCTCATGAGCCACCCCCAAAGACCGGCTCGTCGCGGTTGCTCAGATGGTAGCTGCGGGCGTCAAAGCGTTTCAGCAGCCGCTGCATGGTCAGGGTACTCCAGGGAAAACCCACGCTGTTGAAGCCGTTGCGATCCAGGTAGTAGCTGGAGCAGCCACCGGTGTTCCATACGGTTTTCCGGAGATCGGCCTGAACCCGCTGGTTGTAGCGGGCCTGGGCATCGGCGCGTACTTCGATGCGGCTGAGCCGTTTGGCCCGCATGGTTCGCAGCGTGCTGAGAATGTAGTTCAGCTGCGCCTCGATCACGATAAACGCCGAGTTGTGGCCGATCCCCAGGTTGGGGCCCAGCACCATGAAGGCGTTGGGCAGGCCGTTGATGGTGGTCCCCCGGTAGGCCTGCATCCCCTCCGACCACATCTGCGACAGCGATTGGCCAGCGTCGTTGAAGATCCGCTGGGCAATCGGTGGCTCGGTGACGTGAAAGCCGGTGCCCAGGATGATGGTGTCCACCTCGGCCCGGCTGCCATTCTGGCCGATCAGAGTGCGTCCCTGGACTTCCTTCAGGCCGGTGGCGTGGACCTGGACATTGGCCTGGTTCAGCGCCGGGTAGTAGTTGTTGCTCATCAGCACCCGTTTACAGCCCAGGGTGTAATCCGGGGTCAGGCTTGCCCGCAATGCCGGGTCCTGCACCGCCCAGCGAAGGTGGGCCAGGCCAAGTTTCTGGATCTGCTCCAGCAGTTTGGGGTTGCGGAAGCCCACGCCAAAGGTCTCGAAACCGCCATACAGCAGGGTGCGCCAGGCTTTCAGAGTCAGCGGCAGTTCGAAAAACCGGCGTTCGATGTCAGGAATGGCGTGATCCGGCTTCGGCAGTACCCATTGCGGTGTGCGCTGGAAAACGTGGAGTCTGGCGACGTCGGGCTGGATCTCCGGCACGAACTGGATGGCTGAGGCCCCGGTACCCACCACCGCCACCCGTTCGCCCTGGAGGCTGTGGTGGTGGTTCCAGCGTGCGGAGTGGAACAGGGTGCCGGGAAACGCCTTCAGCCCGGGAATGTCCGGCACGATCGGCTCGTGCAGGTAGCCGGAACAGGCGATGATCGTACGGGCGTGATAGCACCGGTCGGGCGTTTCAACCCGCCAGTGGCCAGGCTGTTCCTGCCACTGAGCGCGCTCCACTGGCTGCTGGAAGTGAATCTGGTCGGTAATCCTGTGCTGTGATGCCACCGCACGGACGTAGTCGAGGATCTCTCCCTGGCCGGCGAAGGCGCGGCTCCAGTCCGGTTTCTGGGCAAAGGAATAGGAGTACAGCGCCGATGGCACGTCGCAGGCGCAGCCAGGGTAGGTATTGTCCCGCCAGGTACCGCCGAGGTCGGCGGCTTTCTCCAGGATCACCCAGTTGTCGAACCCGGCGTCGTTCAGCCGAATGCCGGCGCCAATGCCGCTGATGCCGGCACCAATGACCACTGCATCGTAAACGTGGGGGGAAGTGTTGGAGCTCATACGGTGTGGTTCCTGTGGTCAGATGAACGGCTCAGATGAACGGGTCAGGAGGTGTGGCTGAGAACCTGCCAGCAGGCGTCCCGGGCCTGCTGGAGGTCGTCGGAGTCCAGCTCCAGGTAGCCCAGGCGCTGGGCCTTGAACAGGCCGACAAAGGCGCCCCAGAACAGCGCCATCGCGACTTCAGGGCGCAGGTGCTGACTGAGCACACCGGCCTGTTGGCCCTGCTCGATCAGCTGTCGCAGAGGCATCAGCAATTGCCACTCGCTGAGACGGCTGTTGGCGTCCAGGTAACTGTGGTGATCCTGTAGCTCGAGGAAGCGGAAGGCATCGGGGCGATCGCGGGCAAAATCTGCCAGCCGGCGCCAGAGTTCGTTGAACAGGGGGCGATCCAGAGTGGTCAGGTTTAGGTCGGTGAGCAGGTGGGTTGCCAGTGCCTGCTTGGTGTCCTGAAACACCGCATTGACCAGGGCCTCCTTGCTGGCAAAGTAGCGGTACAGGCCGCCGACGCTGATGCCAGCGGCGGCGGCAATCGGCGGCACCGGTGTGCCATGGACTCCCTGGCGGGCGAACACGGTCAGCGCGGCCGCCAGGATGCGCTGGCGCTTGTCGTCGGGTGTGGCGGAAGGCGTCGTCATGGCACCGTGTCTCCGGCAGGTGAATGAACATTCATTCCGCAGTGTTGGTGATGCGGCCGCCTGCCGGAATGGCGGTGCGGGCCAGGTCGCCGAGTGGCTCGGCAATTGGCTCTTTTGGCCTGGTATGCAAAGCTGGCGGCATGACATCCCATCCCGAGATCTATCTCTGGCTCGCTGATGCGGTACTGGCACTGCACCTGGCTGTGGTGCTGTTCGTGGTCGTGGGGCTTGTGCTGACGCTGGTTGGCGGTATCCGCCACTGGCGCTGGGTGCGCAATGGCTGGTTTCGCTGGTGCCACCTGGCGACCATTGCCGTGGTGGTGGCGCAGGCCTGGCTGGGGATTCTGTGCCCACTGACTACACTGGAAATGTGGCTGCGGGCATCCGGCGGTCAGCCTGGTTACGCCGGTTCCTTCATCGGCCACTGGATGCAGCAGTTGCTGTATGTCCAGGCTCCGGCCTGGGTGTTTGTGGCGGCTTACAGTCTGTTCGGCCTGCTGGTGGTGCTGGTGTGGTGGTGGTTGCCGCCACGTCGTGGCCGTGTCCGCCAGCAGCAACCACCAAAGGGGAGATGATGGAAACCGGCATCGTACTGACAGGAGGCGGAGCCCGGGCGGCCTATCAGGTCGGTGTGCTGAGGGCGATATCCGACATGTTTCCGGACTGGGCTTACCCGTTCCGGGTGATTGTCGGCACCTCCGCCGGCGCCATCAATGCCCTGGCGCTGGCGGGCGGCGGCGATATCTTCCGCCACAATGTGTCGCGACTGGAGCAGTTCTGGCAGGCGCTGGAACCGGACCAGGTCTATCGCAGCAACACCTACGACATCCTCCGCAACATGACGTCGGTTGCCCGCCGTCTGCTGGCCGGCAGCGACAGCGACCGGCCGCTGTCGCTGCTCAACAACCGGCCGTTGCGGGAGATGCTGGCCCGGGAGATCGACTTTGCCGAAGTACGCCAGGCGATTCGGGACCGACGGCTGTCCGCGGTTGGTGTGAATGCCTGCGGCTATGCCACCGGGCAGAACGTGTGCTTTTTCGACGGTCACGAGGCGCTGCAGAGCTGGACCGTGGGTCAGCGGGCGGGGGCCCGCACCGAGCTGGGGCTGGAGCATGCCATGGCCTCGTCGGCGATTCCCACCGTGTTCCCGCCGGTGCCCATCAACCGGGAATACTTCGGTGATGGGGTGACCCGGCAGATGGCCCACATCAGCCCGGCACTGCGGCTGGGCGCTGAACGGGTGCTGGTGGTGGGGGTGAGCGCCAACAGCATGTGTCCGTCGACCCGGCCGGCCCACAACCCCGGCGCGGCGCCGGGCTTTGCCCAGATTGTCGCCCACGTCTTCAATGGCATGTTCCTGGATACTCTGGATTACGACATTGACCGGTTGCGGCTGATCAATCAGTTGGTGGATCTGGTTCCCCGAGAACGATTGGAGGAAGCCGGGTTGGGGCTGAAGCCGGTACGCCTGCTGGAAATCTCCCCCAGCGAGCGTATTGATGAGATTGCCGCCCGATATATGGACGGCATGCCGCTGGTGCTGCGGAATCTGGTTGGCTCGGAGGGCCGCTCGCTGACGGGGGGCAGTCTTGCCAGTTACTTGCTGTTCGACCATCGCTTTTCCAATGCGCTGATCGAACTGGGCTATCGCGATGCCCAGACCCACGCCCGCCAGATCGAACGGTTTTTTGCTGAGGATTGAGGGCTTCCTTGATGTGAAACACCCGCTGGCGGACGCATTGCTGGTATCATGCCCCGCCTTAGTTTCAGTCACTGATGAAGGAAAGCCATGTCTACCTTGCCTCCCTGTCCCGCCTGCGGTTCCGAATACACCTACGAAGACGGTATCCAGCTGGTCTGCCCGGAATGCGCCCATGAGTGGTCTGCCAACGAGCCGGAGGCGGCCGAGGAAGGACTGTCGGTTCGGGATTCCAACGGCAATCCGCTGCAGGACGGCGACACCGTAACGGTGATCAAGGACCTCAAGGTCAAGGGCTCGTCCTCGGTGGTGAAGGTGGGTACCAAGGTCAAGAACATCCGCCTGGTGGAAGGCGATCACGACATCGATTGCAAGATCGACGGTATCGGGCCGATGAAGCTGAAGTCCGAATTCGTCAAGAAAGCCTGAGCATCTCCGGCTTCCGGTCGGTGGTTTACTCCGCCGACCGCCCTCCCATCCGCATTTCGATGGCATCGTGCAGCCAGTATTCCACCTCCACCACGATGCATTCCCCGCCCGCCTGCACCTCCCGCACCAGCTGCAACGCCGGTGAGCCTTCCCGCACCCGCAGGTGCTGGGCCTGGTCGTCGGTCAGCGGCTTCGATGAGATTGCCACCTCCAGCTGCCGTTGCCGGTAGCCATACCGATCCCGGACCAGTGCCGTCAGAGACCCGGACAGGTCCTGCTCCAGCAGCTTCGGAAAGGCGGCTTGCCGGAACCAGCACTGTTCCAGCAGTACCCAGCGGCCGTCTACCGCCCGCCGCCGCATCACCTGGAAGGCCTGCGGCTGTTCGCTCATGCCCAGCCGTCGGGCCACCTGGCGTGGCGGCACCATCCGCTCCGCCGTTAACAGTTCGGTGGTGAGCCGGCGCTGATGATGGCGGGCCTCATCGAGCAGGCTGTGGGTGCGGGTAGGGTCGTAGATAAAGACTTCGGGTGCGACAAACCAGCCCACCCGGTTCATGCGGTAGACCAGGCCCTGGTTCTCGAGGAAGTGCAGGGCATCGCGGGCGTTGACCCGGCTGACGCCCAGGCGATCGCAGAGCGCGCGTTCCGAGGGCAGCGGGCTGCCGGGGGGCAGGTCGCCGGACTGAATCCAGCGTTGCAGATTGGCGGCCACGGTGTGGTAGGTGGTGGTTTCCCGGTTCAGAGCCATGTTGTAACAGGTGTCATGAGTGGTCCGCCTATCTCAGCGTCTCGATGTGACCGTTCGATGACAGGCGCTGGTTAATGGTTGATGTTGCGAACTGGTACGTACCAGTTGTCACAAAAGCGTCAGCAATCCGCAATGGAACGATCACAGCGCTGACATCTGGGCCTCCTATGTTGGTACCCACCAATTTTGGTATAGACCAATTCGGGAGAGATTTATGGCGAGTCCAATCAGGCCCCTGCTGACCGTGGGGATTTCCGCACTGTTGCTGGCCGGCTGCAACAACTCCGATGACGATGACCGCGGCGCGGGTGTCAGCGATCCCCAGTCGGACCAGGCGCCGGCGTTCATCGTCCGGCCCTACCTGCAGGCGCCGGGCACCGACACCATGACGGTGATGTTTGAAACCGAAGAGGCCAGCCCGCAGGTATGGGCGCGACCCTTTGGCAGTTCCGATGCGTTTCGCGAAGTGGCGGCCGAGATCAATTCGGACGATGGCCTGGTGTATCGGGCCCGTCTCAACGGCCTCAGCTCCAACACCCTGTACGAGTACTTTGTGCTCACCGGTGCCGATGAGCAGCAGCGGGTCAGCCAGGAATTTGCCTTCAAGACCTGGCCCCAGGCCGGCGACGGCGTCACCGAAGCGAAGATCATCGCCCTCAGTGATACCCAGCTGGACCGGGAAATCTACGAGGTGGTGCTGAACAACGTGGTCGCCGATGGCTTCATGACCGAGGAGTGCGACGGCAGCCAGCCCGAGACCTGCGCCGAGAACATTGCCGCCATTACCATTTCCGGCGACGTGGTGCAGACCGGCGGCACCCGCTCGAACTGGCGTGACCAGCTGTTTGGCCGCATGGCGGCCATTACGCCTTATGTGCCACTGGTGACCGTGCCCGGCAACCACGATTACTACAACAACGCCGAGCTGGAGCTCTACCGCACCTACATGTCGCCGCCGGACAACGGCTCGGTGGGGTATGAAGAGCACTGGTACTACCTGGATTTCCTCGACCTGCGTCTGGTCGGACTGGACAGCTACCCGATCTCCGGGGCCCATGGCAGCTTCAACCGTGAGACCCTGGCGGTTCAGCGGCAGTGGTTGCGGGAGACGCTGAACGAGGCGGAAATGTCCTCCAAGCAGTTTGTCATGGGGATGTTCCATCACGGCTGCCTGTCGGAAATGTGGAACGTCGGCGAAAGCATCGGCTCCTGTGAGATGGTGACGGAGCTTGAGAACTACAGCCGTGAGACCGGGGCCGTCACTGGCCACTTCTTCGGCCATACCCACGCCTATTCCCGCGGCCAGTCACTGGATGCACCGCATCTGTGGCTCAACGCCGCCAGCGCCTCCGGCTACATTGAGCCGCTCAACGACGCCGGCCACCAGGACAGCCAGGTCAGCGACTACGATACCTTCGAGGTCAGCCGCAGTGAGTTTGGCTACAGCCTGCTGACCTTCCACTTCGGTAACGAGCCGTCGATGACCCTGGAGCGCAAGAAAGGCGGCTACGACGGTGACACCGACTTCAACGTGGTGGACCAGGTGACGTTCCGGCACCGCGATCACAGCAACCTGCCACAGGCGACCGCCGGTACCGGTGAAGTCTCGGCGAATGACGTCGAGTTGGCCGTGCAGGTGGCGTCGCCGGAGCAGGTACACGAAGTGCACTGGCAGGTGTCTGAGAGTGCGGATTTCAGTGGCCCGGTGTTTGATATCTGGGGCAACGATACCCGTCGGCATAACCTGTTTTACGCCGCCGCGGATCAGGTGGGTGGCGACAAGTATCAGGGCTTTGAGCCCATCGATACCCAACAGGGGGCGGACCTGTTCCGGCTGGACCTGAGCGCCCAGCTCGAACGCCAGACCATTCGCCCGGGTGCCGATGCCTACTATCGCTGGCACAAGCGCTACAGCAACCAGAATACCCACGCCTCGTCCATGGACGCCTACCCCGGCCAGCCCTGGCCGGAACTGTCACTGAAGCCCGGCAGCAGCTATTACTGGCGTGCACGGGTGCGGGACACCCAGATGAACTGGTCGCCCTGGAGCAACGCCTACAGCTTCAACCTCGCCGGCAGCCGCAGTGACAACCTGCTCGCCAATGGCGGAGGCGAGGCCGGCGATGTCTCCGGCTGGACCCTGGACAGTGGTCTGGTGAGCGCCATCACCGCGGCCAACAACGGTGGTTTTGGTGCTGCCAGTGGCGACTACTACTTCGCCGGTCGTGGTTTTGGCCAGGGTATGCCGGGGGACTGCTGTGAGGACCGGATGTCCCAACTGGTGGATGTCAGCGGTTACGCCGACACCATCGATGCCGGCAAGAACTACCTGGAACTGTCCGCCCGCATGACCACCTGGTCGAACCAGGATCAGCCCAGCCTGGTCGTAACACTGCTGGATGGCTCCGGCGCGGTGATTGACTGGGCCGGCTCCGAGCCACGCACAGTGTCTTCGGTGAAGAGCTGGCAGGATGTAACTGTCGAGGGCTTCCTGCCGGCCGGTGTGCGGCAGATCCGGGTGTCGGTCGGTGGCGAGCGTAAAGCCGGCGACGACAACGACGTCTATTTTGACGATCTGTCGCTGTACCTGTTGCAGTGATCGCTCACTGACACAGTAGGGCCAGGAACCCTCCGGATTGGGCCGCCATTTTGGCGGCCTTTTTTGATGGTGGTCAGTGTAGCCCCTGAACCAGAGCAGAGAAGCGCTGCAGCAGGGATGCGGCTTCCGGTGTGTCAATCACGCCGTCGATCAAGGCCTGTGGTGACAGTCCCTCCGAGGCCAGAGCCGGCGCCTGTACACCAAGATAGGCACGCATCACTGGTGCGGTGAACTCCGGATGGAACTGCACGCCCCAGGCGCGGTCGCCGACGCGGAAGGCCTGGTGCGGCTCGTGGTCAGAGCTGGCCAGCAGGGTCGCGCCGGCAGGCAGGCTCAGGACCGACTGCAGGTGGGTCAGCTGGGCAGGGAAGGCGCGGGGCAGGGAGCCCAGCAGCGGATCGGCCTCGCCGGCTTCGTTCAGTCGCACCTCAAAGGTACCGGATTCCCGACCCCCGGGGTGATAGCCGACTTCGCCACCAAGGGCGTGGGCCAGCAGCTGGTGACCGTAACATACACCGAGCACCGGCTTGTCCTGTGCCACCGCCTGGGCCAGCCAGCGGGCGGTGCGTTCGCTCCACGGCGCACGTTCGGACACCATGGCCGGAGAACCGGTCACGACAATGCCATCCCAGTCGTCAATCTGCCCCGGGTCCTGGTCTTCAGTGACGTTGATCACCGTGAGCTCAAGCTCTGGTGACAGGCCGGCGATGAACCAGTCCTCAAAGTCGCTGAACTGTTCAATGATGGCGGGGTAGGACTGACCTGTTTTCAGGATTACAACACGGCTCATGGGGTATCCTCGGAGCTATATCGAAGCAACATTGGCACTATATCAAAGCAACATCGGTGCAATGACGAAGCGCCATGGTCTGGAACTGCCGGTTAAAAGGCAATGGGGTCCACCCCGATCAGCAGTCGGTGGCCGCCGGTGATGAACGCGCCGTAGATCGCCAGACCGGCAATCACCACGATGGCGTCGTTGAAGCGGCCGCCGGGCAGCGCCGGAATGGCCCGGGGCGTGCGCCGTTTGAGGGAGATACGATCCACCACGGCCCAGGCCAGGAAGCTGCCGAACAGCACCACGTCATGGGCCATGCCGTTGACCAGCAGGTGAGACAGGGCCCACAGCTTGACCGCCACCAGCATCGGGTGCTTCAGGGTGCGCTGGATGCGCCCCGGAAAATAGGCGGCCAGCAGCATGGGGAATACCGGGAGCAGCAGCAACATCGCCAGATGGCTCAGCCACAGCGGCGGGATGTACAGTGGCGTCGGGTCTAGCCGGGCCTGACCATAGCCCCAGATCACCAGGCCCAGCCCCACGGCGGCGATGACCGAGTAGAGCCCCTTGAACGGCCATTCACCCAGCTTTGCCACCAGTCGGTTGCGCAGCGGTTCGTTGACAATAGACAGGCAGTGAACGCCCAGGAAAAGCACCAGGCCGAGAATCAGTGGCAGCATTGTTGTTCCCTCATCGTCCGCCGGTATGACTCCGTGCGGTGGTTATTGGCGCGATGGCATCACGCCTTTTGGGGCGACAGCTTAGCCAATATCCGGCAGGGCCGAAAGGCTCCGGGAAGGGCGGGGACGCCGGCCACAAAAAAGGCGGCACCGCAGTGCCGCCCCTGGTGTCCTGTCTGTTTTGGCCAGACGGGACGCTTGTACTGACAACGCCGGTGTTACAGTTCGGCGTTGTGATAGACGTTCTGGACGTCGTCGAGGTCGTTGAGCATGTCGAGGAATTTCTCGAACATCTCCACGTCTTCTCCCTCAACCACGGTGGTGGTCTGGGGCAGAAACTGGATGTCGTCCACCTCGAACTCGATGCCTTCGAAGGCATCGGCCAGGGCCTGCTTGGCCTTGGCGTACTCGGTGTTGGGGGCGAACACGGTGATCAGGCCGTTCTCGTTCTCGATGTCGGTGACGTCGACATCGGCTATCATCAGCGCTTCCAGGGCGGCTTCTTCGTCGTCGCCCTTGAACGCCAGGATGGCGCAGTGATCAAACATGTGACTGACACTGCCCTGGGTGCCGATCTTGCACTTGGTCTTGGTGAAGCAGAAGCGGACGTCACCAAAGGTGCGGTTGGGGTTATCGGTGAGGCAGTCCACGATCACCATGCAGTTACCCGGACCAAAGCCCTCGTAGCGGGCTGGGTTGAAGTCCTCGCCGGCGCCGCCCTTGGCCTTCTCGATGGCCTTGTCGATTACGTGGGTGGGCACCTGGTCTTTCTTGGCGCGGTCGATCAGGCCCCGCAGGGACAGGTTGGCATCCGGGTCGATACCGCCCTGCTTGGCGCACATGTAGATTTCACGGCCGTACTTGCTGTAGACCTTGGTTTTGGCCGCGGCCGTCTTTGCCATCGACTCTTTGCGGTTCTGGAACGCTCTACCCATTACGCTGTCTCTCTGATTGTGCCGGACACGAGGCCGCTCCACCGGGTATGGAAGGGGTGGCGGCCGCGTGGGTGTTGAAAGAAAGCCCCAGAGTTTACTGGACATCGCGCCGACGGGACAGGGGCAAATGCTCCGGCGGCGGGCAGTCGGCCGTGGCTCAGTGTGCCGGCAACATGCCATCGTCCTGCAGCCGGTGTACCAGCACCTTGCTGAACTCGGCCACGCTGTCGTTCAGATCAACCGGGTTGAGGGTCCTGGACTGGGCCCGCCACACCGCCTGGCCGGTTTCCACGTCAAACAGGCTGGTCTGCACGAACACTTCCCGCTGGGAGGTGAAGTAGCCCGGCGTCACCACGGTATCGTAGTGGTAACCGACGTAGGGCCCGAACCCCGGGTGCAGGGCCGGGGTGGCGACCTGGTTGATCTGTGGGGCAACGTACTCCTCCCGCACTTCGTCGCGGATCAGCGAGGCCACCAGCACCGCTTCGGCGTTTTCCGCCAGCACCAGGGCCTCGGCTTGCTGGCGCAGGGCCTGCTTGCCCAGACTATCCAGCTCGCCGGGCAGGGCGGGGTAGGCGACGACGGCAGTGACGCCGGCGCGGGCCAGGGTGGCGCCAATCTGGTCTTCCACGGTCTTCCGCACCAGTTGGTCACCACTGATGGACAGTACCAGGATGCGGCCGTAATGGCCGCGGGCTTCCCGGTCGAGTGCCACCGAGGTCAGTTCGGTCTGGCTGGCGCAGCCGCCGAGTAGCAGGGCCAGGCCGCTGATAAGGGCTGCAAGTCGGTTCATGGTCAGGCGTCCTTCTGGTGGTGTGCGGCCGACGTCCCGGCTGGCCGTGAGGGGTTGGGGTAACGGAAGATGGTGGCGTACAGCACCGGGACCACCACCAGGGTCAGGATGGTGGCAAAGCCCAGGCCGAACATGATGGTGACCGCCATGGCCACGAAGAAGGCGTCCCCCAGCAGTGGAATCATCCCCAGGATGGTGGTCAGGGCCGCCATCGCCACCGGGATCAGGCGGCTGACGCCGGACTCCACCACCGCGTGGACCGGTTCCGGATCGGACTGCAGTTCCAGGTCGATCTGATCCACCAGCACGATGGCGTTCTTGATCAGCATGCCGGCCAGACTCATAAAGCCCAGCAGGGCCATGAAGCCGAACGGCTGGTTGAACGCCAGCAGGCCCACGGTGACGCCGATGATGGCCAGGGGTACCACCAGCCAGATCACCAGGGTCTTGCGGATGGAGTTGAACAGCAACAACACGATGAACACCATCAGCCCGAAGAACACCGGCACCGATTCGGCGATGGAGGTGGAGCCTTTCACCGAGTCTTCGTTCTCACCGCCCCATGCCACGAAGTAGCCCGGCATGTCACGAATTGGCAGGCGGTCGCGATAGCGGATGGGCAGGGTGTCGGCGGTATGCTCCACCTCGGTGCCTGGTGCCAGACCGAGGTAGTCCTGAACGTCGACATTGAGGGCTTTCTCGACGTCGGCCTTGAGTTCGTTGAGCAGTTCGGAGGACAGGCCCTGGCGCTGGTCAAAGTGCAGTCGCAGCATGGTGATGCGGTCCTGGCGCCAGATGTGAGCGTCCTCAAAACCGACGTCGAAATGGCCGACCACCTGACCCAGGGGCACCATGTGCCGGGCCACCGGGCTCCACACTGCAATCTGGTCCAGGTTGTTGAGGCTGAGCCGTTCCTCGACCGGTGCCCGGGCTACGATGGGCAGCAGTTCGTCCCCCTCACGGTAGGTACCGACCCGCACACCATCGACGCCATAGGCCATGGCATTGGCAATGTTGGCGCGGCCCAGTCCCAGTTTCTTGGCCTGGGCGTCGGCCACGACCGGTTCAATCACCTGGGCTTTTTCGCCCCATTCATCCCGCAGCCCTTTGACGTTGGGGTGGGCGGCGATCACTTGCTCTGCCTGTGCCGCCAGTCGGCGCAACTCGTGGCGGTCAGGACCGGAGATGCGCAGCTGGATCTTGCCGCCGGTGGCCGGCCCCAGCACAAACTGGCGGGCGTTGACGATGGTGCCGGGTTGCAGGCCAGCCAGGTCATTCTGGACCTGACGGGTAATCGCCGTGAGCTGGCGGTAGTCGTTCACATCCGCCAGCAGGCGGGCAAAGTTGGGCGCCGGCTGTTCCGGGCTGTAGGTCAGCAGGAATCGTGGCGAACCACCGCCGATCTGGGTGGTCACGTGGGTAACCGCGTCATACTCCGCCAGCCGCTGCTCAAACGCTTTGACCTGATCCCGGGTACTGGCGATGTCGGTGCCCTCGGGGTACCAGACATCGACGTAGAACTGGGCCCGGGTGGAGTCCGGGAAGAAACTGCTCTTGACCCAGCCGAAGCCCACCAGAGCTGAGGCGAACACCGCCAGGGTGACCGTCAGGGTGATCACCCGGTGGCGGATGGTCCATTCCAGCAGATGACGGTAGCGCTGGAAGAAGCCGGACTGATAGGCCGCCTGTTCGCCGCCCTGGGCCGGTTTCAGGAACTGGTGGCACAGCAGCGGGGTGATGGTGACGGCGGTGAACCAGCTCATGGTCAGCGAGATCAGAATCACCGAGAACAGTGATCGGGTGTACTCACCGGTGGCGTCCTGGGAGGTGCCAATGGCGGCAAACGCCGTCACCGCGATGGCCGTTGCGCCCAGCAGTGGCAGGGCGGTCTGGCGCACCACGTCGCGGGCGGCGGCCAGGGTATCCTGGCCCTGCTGCAGACGCATCCGGATACCGTCGGTGACCACGATGGCGTTATCCACCAGCATACCCAGCGCGATGATCAGCGCCCCCAATGACACCCGCTCCAGAGTGATGTCGAAGATGTCCATGAAGATGAAGGTGCCCATGATGGTGATCAGCAGCACCGCGCCGATGATCAGGCCACTGCGCAGTCCCATGAACACCAGCAGCACCAGCACCACGATGGCGACAGCCTGCAGCAGGCTGGTGGTGAAGCCGTCGATGGCTTCGGTGACCGCCTCCGACTGCATCGACACCACGTTCAGTTCCATACCCAGGGGAATCTGCGGCAGCAACGCCTTCATCTTGTCTTCCAGGCCCTGGCCCATGGTGACCACGTTGCCGCCACTGCGGGTCGAGATGGCGAGACCGACCGCCGGCTGGCCGTCGTAGCGCAGCAGGTTGGCGACCGGTTCCTTGAGGCCCCGGGTGATGGAGGCCACATCCCCCAGCCGGATCTGCTGGCCCGGGTTGCGGGGGCTGGTGATCAGCAGGGTATTGAACTGTGCCACCGAATCCAGCTCACCGGACACTTTGACCGCCAGGCGGTCGTCGCCGGCCCGGGCGTAGCCGGCGTAGGCCACGGTGTTCTTGTCGCCGAGCGCGGCGTAGATGTCATTGGGGGAGATGCCAAGGGCGGACATCTTCTCCCGCCGCAACTCCACGTAGATGACTTCCTTTGGCTCGCCGTACAGGCTGATGTTCTTGACGTCTTCCACCAGCAGCAGCTCGCGCTTGAGGAACTTGGCGAACTCATACACTTCTTTCTGGCTGTAGCCCTCGCCGGTGATAGCCAGATAGACCCCGTAGACATCGCCAAAATCATCGATGACCTGGGACGGGCCGGCCCCTGGGGGCAGGTCCGCCTGCACGTCATTGATCTTGCGGCGCAGTTCATCCCAGACCTGGGGCAGGCTGTGCTTGTCGTACTGATCGCGGATCTTTACCGAGACGATGGATTTGTCACGGTAGGAATGCGACTCGACATAGAACAGCTGACCCATCTTCTGGGCGGCGCGCTCAATCAGGTCGCTGACTTCCTCCTCCACCTCGGCCGCGGTTGCGCCGGGGTAGGGCGTCAGCACCTTGGCTTCCTTGATGGTGAATTCCGGGTCTTCCAGGCGGCTGAGGTTGTTGAAGGAGTAATACCCCATGACGACCAGTACCAGCGCCACCACCCAGGTGATCACACTGTTGCGGATACTCCACTCGGCGATATTCATTGCCCTAGAACTCCACCTTGTCGATGGGCTTGACCTGCATCCCTTCTCGCAGGGCAGAGACACCGGCGATCACCACCCGGTCACCCGGGGTCAGGCCCGAGCTCACAATAATGCTGTCCTGGCCGGCGAATTCACCGGTCTCGACCGGCTGGCGGTGCACGCGGTTGTCATCGTCCAGCAGCCAGACCGATGGCTGGCTGTCTTCTGCTGGCGTCAGCGCGGCCAGCGGCAGGGTAATGCGGTAGCTGTCGCTGCCTTCAAGTGAGGTCTGGGCCGCGCGGACATTGGCGGTCATCCCGGGCAGGACGTTGTAGCCCTCGGTCTGCTGGATTGACAGCACGTAGTCGAAGGTCTGGGTCTCGGGGTTGGCTTCGGTCGCGAACTCTTTGATTTCAAGTGGGAATTCGACGCCGGGGATGCCCTCGAAGGTGCCGGTCAGCTGCAAACCCTCGGCGTCGTTGTGACGCACCACCAGGCTTTCCGGCACATTCACAATCACTTCCAGTTCGTTGTTGTTCTGCAGGCTCAGCACCGGTTGCTTGGCCTGCACCTCCTCGAAGTTCTGCACCAGGGTGCGGGCCACCACGCCGTCGAACGGAGCAATCAACCGGGTGTCGTTGAGGGCTTTTCGGGCCTTCTCCAGATTGGACTGGGCAATGTTGTAACTGGCCCGGATGCTGTCGAATTCCGCCTGGGAGACGTAGTTCTTGCCAATCAGCTCCTGGGCACGTTTGAAGTTGGCTTCGGTGCGGGTGAGGTCGGCCTGGGCGGCCGCCAGGTTACTGCGGTAGTCGGCATCGTCCAGCAGTCCAAGTTGGTCGCCCGCCTGCACCTGCTGACCCTCCTTGACCGGGAATTCCACCAGGCGTCCCGGAACCTGAAACGCCATGGAGACCCGCTGGGTGGCGCGTACTGTGCCGGGGAACTCACGGGACAGTGTCTGGCCACTGCCGCCAAGGGTCAGGATCTTGACCGGCTGAACCACCGCGGGGGCCGGTGTATCGGGTGCCTCGCCGCAGGCACCAAGAAGGAGGACCAGAAAGATCCAGGGAAGGATCCGAAGTGTGCTGTTCATACCGGTAAAACCTGTTCAGGGGATCGGGAGGGCGTAGCCATCATACTAGGAGGGCGGCGCAAATAAGGAAAGCCTGTTGCCGTGAGTGCTTGATCCGTCGCAAGAAATCAGCCAGCAGGGGCGATGGCGGTCGGTGATTTTTTGGCCGGTTTTTCAGGGGGTGTCTGATGGAACCGGAGACACGAAGCCTGACGGCTTGATGGCCAGCACGGAGCAGGTTACCTGATTCAGAATCATCTCTGCGGTATTGCCCATGATCAGCCCGGCCACGCCGGAGCGACCAACGGTGCCCATCACCAGCAGGTCGGCCTGGATCTCGCGGACTGCCATTGGAATGGCGTGTTGTGGTTGCCCCATCACCAGGTGCACTTTCGGATCGAGGTACTGGTAGGCCTCGTTGCCAATACGCTCGGCCAGCCGCTGTTTGAGGATTTCAGTCGCGGTCCGGTGGCGTTCCCTTTCGCCTTCAAGCAGCTGCATTTCTGCCTTGTCCGGGGCATCGGCCCAGGAGCTGATAAAACCGGCTTCCGGGGCTTCCCAGGCATGGATCAGGTGCAGGCGGGAAACGTCAGAGATGGCCACCGCGCTGGCGATTTCCAGCAGTTCCAGGCTCAGCTCGAACTCTCCGGCGTCGAGATCATTGGGGTCGAAGTCCACCGCCGTCGCTACCCGGTGGCACTTGTCGTCACCGGGCTTTAGCATCCACACCGGGCAAGGGCATTTCCTCAGCAGGTGCATGTCGTCACCACCAAAGAGACGGTCCATCCAGGCCGGGTCTTCCGCCGGTTTGAGGACCAGGTCATAGCCACCCTGCAATACGGTCCGAATGACTTCCAGGAAGGTTCGGCCGCAGCGTACCTCGGTGTGGATGGCAAGCCGGTCCCGGAAAGGGGCAACCCAGTCCGTCAGGCGTTGCTGCTCCTGTGCCATGATTCGGTTGGTCAGGCCGTCCGGAAAGAACGCTGACAGTGCCTGCCGGCTGATCTTGGTATCCGGCACCACGGCAAGGACGGTTAGGCTGGCCTGGTGGTCACCGGCAATAGCCACCGCCCGCGCGATGGCGGCATCCTGGTCCACTGACGGTTCGGTCACATAAAGCATACGATTGAAGCGTTTCATGGTCTGTCTCCCCCGGTATTGTCGTCGCAGCCGTGGTGCATGATCTGTTCCGCAGCCTCCCTGGCCGCGTCGGAGTATGGAATCAGGACGAGGTCCACCCCGGCCTGTTCAAGTTTTTCGGCATCCCTGTGGTTCGAGCAGGCGATGGCGACCTTGCCGGTGTAGTGCTGTCGCTCGAGGCCATGGAGCAGGGTCTTGTTGATCGCAAGGTCGCGAATGGTGCTGACCACCCAGCGGGTATCGGTCAGTGGCAGCGTTGCCACAAATTCCGGATCTTCGGCGTCGCCGTAATGTACCGAATAGCCCTCCCGCATATGCTGTTGCACGGCGCTCGGGTCGAAGTCGACGGCAAGAATGCCGCAGCCCTCGTGCGCCCGCAGATTGGCGGCCAGTGCCGCGCCATAGCGCCCCAGACCGATCAGCAGCACATCGATCCTGGTGTTTGACCGTGGCTGGTTTTCCAGTTCCCGATGGGGTATGTCGCGTTCAAACCAGGTCAGCCAGGGGGCGAGCTTCTCGTAGAGGGCGTGGGAGTAAAGGATCATGTAGGTCGAGGCACTGATGGTGATCAACCCGACCAGTGTAATCAGCCCTGCGGTCTCCTGCTGCAGGTGTCCCAGGCTCAGGCCCAGGGCCGCCAGGATCAGTGAGAATTCGCTGATCTGGGCCACCGTCAGCCCAGCCAGGAAACCGGTGCGCCGGCGGTAGCCCATGTACCCCATAATGCCCATCACGATGATGGGGTTGCCCACCAGAACAAACACCGAGAACACCACCGAGGCGCCCAGCTGCGCTCCCAGCGTGCTGAGGTCAAGGGTGGCCCCCAGCTCGATAAAGAAAAACAGCAGCAAAAAGTCCCGCAGACTGACCAGCCTCGCGGCCACCTGCTCCCGGTAGGGCGTGGAGGCAATGGAAATGCCCGCAAGGAACGCGCCGACCTCTTTGCTGAACCCAAGCAACTCCCCCGTTACGCCGCCCAGTACCGCCCAGGCGATGGCGAACAGCATCAAAAGCTCAGACGAGCGCGCGAGCCGGTGCAGCAGGTGTGGCAGCACGTAGCGCATCAGCAGGGCAACGGTGATCAGCAGGGCGGAGCCTTTCAGCAGAATCTTCAGCGCTTCGCCGCTGATGCTGACGTCCTTGCCGGCCTCGCCATACGCGATCAGGCCGATCATCACCAGAACCACCACGATGTCCTGAACAATGAGAAAGCCCACCGCAATCCGGCCATGCAGGGAGTCCACCTCGCGCTTGTCCGACAGCAGCTTCACGATAATGATGGTGCTGGAAAAGGTGAGGGCAACGGCCACATAGATGGCTTCCACGTGAGGCATGCCCAGCAGCAATGCGATCAGGTACCCTACCACGGAGGTAAAGAAAACCTGGCCAAGACCTGAAGCCAGAGCTACCGGCCCCACGGTCCGGATGACATGAATATCAAGCTTCAGGCCGACCACGAACAGCAGCAGGGCGATACCCAGGCGGGCAAACAGCTCAATCTCCGAGCTGTGCAGAACCATACCGGAGGCGGAGGGCCCAAGCAGGATGCCGACCGCGATGAAGGCAACAATCAGGGGTTGTCGCAGCCACTGGGCAATGGCACCGGCAACCGCCGACAGGCCGACAATGACACCGATCTGGAAGAATACGCTGTCGAACATATACCCACGCCAAACGCTGCTGACTCATGGCAGTATAGCTGTTGATCGCCACTTTCATGTGGCGCCGACTGGATCTCAGAACAGGGAATGTCTATGGCAACCATCCGCCAACTGATCAGCACCTGGATAGACCGGGGTGACCTGCCGCCGGATCAGGTTCCCCAGGCCCTGGTGGCCGTCGGGCTGGCCAGCTCCGGTCGCCCCTGGGCAAGCTTTCTGGACCGGGCCCTGCTGTGGCTCGGCGGGCTTTGCCTGGCGCTGGGGGTGCTGTTCCTGATTGCCTTCAACTGGAGCGAGCTGGGCCGCCTTGGGCGCTTTGCCCTGGTTGAGGGGGCTCTGGTGGCGGCGGTTGTCGTGAGTTTGCGGATGCCACAGGGCCTCAGCCGGGACGTTGCCCTGGTGGTTGCCGGGCTGCTGCTTGGCGGCCTGCTGGCGCTGTTTGGTCAGACCTACCAAACCGGCGCCGATTCCTGGCAGCTGTTTGCGCTCTGGGCGGTGCTGCTGGTGCCCTGGGCCCTGGCCAGTGCCAGCGTGGTGTTGTGGCTGCTGATGCTGGCGCTGGTGAACCTGTCGGTGTCGCTGTACTTCGATGCCTGGTGGCTGTCGAACCTGGAGTGGGCGGGTGGCCGTCCGCTGGACTGGCTGCTCAGTGCACTCAACCTGAGCGCCTGGGCTATCGCGCATGGCTGGGCTCAGCGATCGGGCGTTGATGCCTCGCCCTGGCCTTTGCGTCTGGTCGCCGTTGCAGGCGGGGTTGCGGTGAGCTGGCTGGCCTTGGTGTGGATTGTGGATGGCGCACTGAACCAGCTCTGGCCGGGGCTGGCCTGGGTCGCCTGGCTGGCGCTGCTGGTGTGGTGTTACCGGGTGAGACAGCCGGATCTGTTCATGCTGGCCGGCGGATGTCTGTCGGTGATTGTGATCATAACGGCGGGTCTGGCGCGGGCTCTGCTGGACATTGATGAGCCCGGTATCTGGCTGATGTTGGGACTCATCGTCCTGCTCATGGTGATGGCGGCGACCGCCTGGTTACGCCGGCTGCAACGGGAGCTTGCGCAATGACCCGTCTGGCGGAGCAACTCCGCGAGAAGCTTCAGGATCAGGGCATTGAGCTGGCTGCGGAGGCGATGGATGCTGAGCCGTCGCCCCCCTGGTACCTGAGGGTGATGACCGCCATCGGCGCTTGGTTCAGCGCGCTGTTCCTGCTTGGATTTTTGGTGTTGTCTTTCAACTGGGCGGCGATCGCAACACCGGTGGCCACGGTGCTGGGCCTGTTGCTGATGGTTGCGGCCTGGGGATTGCAAAGGGTGTCGGTCAGCGACTACGGCGAGCAGGTGGGGCTGGTGCTGAGCCTGGCCGGTCAGGGGCTATGGCTGTACGCGGTGGTGGCGCATAACTGGGATCTTGTGGCGCTGATCTGGTGGCCCGCGACCCTGGTCCAGGTGGTGCTTGCCCTGGTGATGCCAAGTTATGTCCATCGCCTGTTGAGTGGCTTGTTGGCAGGGCTGTTCCTGGCCAATGCCATGGCGGTGGCCGGGGAACCGTTGCTGACCGCGCCGCTGCTCTGGCTGCTGGTGGCGCTGGCCTGGCTGTGGGAATTCCGCTGGCCGGGGCGGGTGCGCCATGTTCAGGCGGTGGCCGGCGGGGTCAGCGTGGCGCTGGTGCTGCTGACCGTGTCCTTGCTGACGGGTGAAGAAGACCTGATGGCCTGGCTGGCGCCGGGGCCGGATCGCCTGCCCTGGGTGTCGACTGAGCTGGCTGGTGCCTTGTGTGGGCTGGTGAGCGCAGCGGTCGCTGTCGTGCTGATGCGCCAGACCAACAGCGCCAGCGCCCACCAGTGGCGGGCGTTGTGGCTGGGAGTCCCGGTACTGGTGCTGCTGTCCGTCTATGCGCCGGGTTTGGCGATTGGGGCGGGGCTGCTGGTATTGGGGTTCGCCGGTGGCAACTGGCCGTTGATGGCATTGGCGCTGACCTGTCTGCTGGGATACGGCTCCGCTTACTACTACCTGCTGGAACTGACGTTGATGACCAAGTCGCTGATCCTGATGGGCATCGGCGCCGGGTTGCTGCTGCTGCGGTTGTGGCTGGTACGCTTCGGGAGGGGTGGACAATGAGCAAGACAGGCACCGGACGTCTTTCCCGGAAACATCGCCACTGGTTGATTCTGGCGGGGCTGGTGCTGGCCCTGGTGCTGGTCAACGTATCGATCTGGCAGAAGGAATCGCTGCTGCGTGATGGCGAGATCATCTACCTCGATCTGGCCCCGGTGGACCCGCGGTCGCTGATGCAGGGAGATTACATGACCCTTAGCTACCAGCTCGCCCGCTCACTGCGACAGCGGCTGGCGATGGATGCCAGCGGCCGGACGGAGCCGACCGATGGCCGCATTCGGGTGACAGTGGATGAACGGGGCGTGGCAACCTTGGCGGGCTTGTATGACGGCGGCGAACTGGCCGCCAACGAGCGCCTGGTGGCATATCGGGTGCGTAACAATCGCGTCAAGCTGGCTTCCAACGCCTTCTTCTTTCAGGAAGGCCATGGTGACTTCTACGAAGGGGCACGCTATGGCCAGTTCCGGGTGGCGGCGGACGGCGAGCTGTTACTGACCGGACTCTACGACGCGCAACTGCAGCGGTTGGGCCCGGAGCCCCGGAATCAATCCGAGGCTCGCTGACAGCAACCCGGCTCAGGCCGCGTGGGACTGTGGATTGCCCCGCGCCCGCAGTTGCTGGCTGATGTCGCTGATCAGCTGTGCAACGTCCACCTCGTAGCCCTGATCCTGGGCTACGAACACCAGCCCGGGAACATACTGGTAGGTGATGCCGTGCCGCTGCCAGGTCACCACTGGCGCCCGATGCTGGTGGCCGGCGGGGTCTTTCTGGTGTTGCGCCTGGTACTCGTTGTGCCAGCCGATGTGCAGGTCCTGCACCTGGCAACTCTGTTCGATCTGCAGTTCTTCAGTCAGTCCGATGAGACGGTTTGAGCTGATGGCCATGATAGCCTCCTTTGCCTGTGTACTGACGGCAGGAACCCGGCCAGATGAAACACCGGTGGATTCCCTACGATACCCCTAAGGTCGTTATTGTCATGGGTCCTCCTGACCTCTTGTCTTTGTTTTGTCTTCGTTGTGAACAACTGTACACAAGAGGGCGGGTGGTGGAACAGGGGCGGGAACGGGAAGACCCGTTATGACAATCGGGTCTTCCCGGCAGGTTCGGAGGTTCAGGCGTATTCGGTGGGCACGCGGTAGTGTTCCTGGGTGGTCAGATCGACACCACAGTCGACGGAGGCGACCCAGTCAAGGAAGCGATTGACCATGTAGCTACCCTCAAAGCGTTTGCCGTGCTGGGGCACGATCTTCTCCACGTCCAGTTCCCTGATCATATTGGCCCACAGTTCACACACCTTGCGGGAGCAGATGTAGCGCTTGTGGAAACCGATCATGTGGGGAATGTGGGCATCGAAATCGTCCACTGGCTGGTGATCTTCCTCACCGCCCATGGAGGCGCCCAGGTCACCGGAGAACAGGATCTTTGACACCGGATCGTAGAACTGCAGGTTGCCCACGGAGTGCATGAAGTGGGCCGGCAGACACTGGATGTAGCTGTCGCCGAAGCGCACCCGGGCTCCCTTATCAGGGATGGCGGTGATGCGGTCGTAAACGTTCACGCTCAGCTGGTTGGAGACATAGCCCGATGCCAGGTGGGGCAGGAAGCGGGCCCACAGCCGGGAGGTGATGATCTGGGCCTTGGTGTGCACCAGCCAGCGGTCGATGGAGCCGATGATGTCCGGGTCCTGATGGGACGCAAAGACATAGTCCATCTCGCGGATGTTCATGTAGCGGGAGGCGGCGACCGCCAGCGGGGTGTAGGTCAGATCACCACCGGGATCGATCAGCGCTTCGTGCTTGCCATCCACCAGCAGGAACTGGTTGGACTGCACGCCTTCGCCAACCACCAGTGAATCGAACATCAGGCATTTGTGATGGCCGTTGTCAAACAGTACGACGGGTTCAGACGCCATGGAGTACTCCACTGATAGGGGAACCGAGCCGGCGAACGGCGGGTTCGATGGGGACGGCGGCGGAGGTTACTGAACTCCGGAATAGGGACGTTTGTCCCAAGTCAAGAAATTGATTTGTATCAAGTAACAGTGTGTAACAAACGACATGGTGTAACAAACGGCGTGTTGTAACAAACGACGTGATTTAATAAACGACGTGATGTAACAAACGATGCGGTGTAAGGAATGAGGTGCCACGAACGCCGGTAACCACCGGTGCCGGGCTATGAACGGTAGGGAGGTAGTGCCCGGTTGGGCAGTCCGCCCGACGTCACGCCGGGCGGACTCGGGCTGGTCTGTGGCCCGGGCGGCCGTCAGGCCAGCCGGGGCAGTCGCTTGATGCCCTTGCGCAGGCCCTGTTCCAGGGCGCCACGGACCAGGTGGCCGGTGAACGGAATGACATCGTCAAAGCTGATGGTGTAGTTGACCCGGGTTTTGCCTTCCGGGGTGTCTTCAAAGCGGATACGGCCGAAGTGATTGCGCAGCGGACTGAGGCTGGTGATGGTGTACTCGATCAGTGAATCCGGCTCAAAACCGACCACGGTCTCCTCCAGCCCGATGGGGCCGATGCCGATCTTGCGAACCGACCCGAGGCCATTGGGGTCCGCCTGGTCGCTGTCCTTGATCCGCCGTGCCGGAGCCCCCAGCAACTTGCCAAAGCGCTCATGCTCGGCAAATACGGCAAACACCTTGCTCCTTGGTACATCCAGGGTTTCGTCGATCTCAATGGTGTACATGGCCTTGTTCCATTCGTTGTTGGTTTATTCCTGACCAGACTAGTCGCTTGTGGATTAATACGAAAGTCGTAGATTGAAGCCATGGCGATTTTGGCCCCGACAGCCCCGGGTGCCTGCGTTGTCTGCTGCCGACTGTCGTAGCATGATGAGCTTCCTACAACAAAAACAGGAAGCATCAGGATGGAAGAGCACGATTACGACTATGTGATCGTTGGTTCCGGTTTTGGCGGCAGTGTCTCGGCCTACCGGCTCAGCCAGAAAGGCTACCGCGTGCTGGTTGTTGAGCAGGGACGGCGGTGGACACCGGACAACCTGCCGGCGACCAACTGGAAATTCTGGGATTATCTCTGGCGACCGTTTCTCAAGCTCAAGGGGTTCCTGAGTCTGCGGTTGTTCCGTCATGTCATGATCCTGCACGGCAACGCCGTGGGCGGCGGTTCCATCACCTACGCCCAGACCCTGCTGGTGCCGCCGGACTCGGTCTGGCAGAACGGCAACTGGGCCGGTCTCGATGACTGGCAGGCGGTCATGCCGGAACACTACGACACCGCCCAGCGCATGCTCGGGGTGGCGGAAAACCGTCGTCCGGGACCGGCCGACAACCGGCTGCAAACCATGGCCCGGGCCACCGGGGTGGAGGACAGCTTCTATTACACCCGGGTCGGGGTGTTCTTCGGCGATGACGATGATGAACCGGGGCAGAGCTACCCGGACCCTTACTTCGACGGTGAGGGCCCCAGTCGCAATTCCTGCATCGGTTGCGGTGGTTGCATGGTCGGCTGTCGCCACAACGCCAAGAACACCCTGGACAAGAACTACCTCTACCTGGCGGAGCGTCTGGGGGCTGAGGTCCGGGCGGAAACCCGGGTGGTGGATGTGCGTCCGCTGGCCGGTTGTGAGGATGGCGCCGAGGGGTACCAGATCGAAACGCGGGCAACGTTTGACCGGCGCCAGGGGACGACCCGCATCACCGCCGCCAACGTGGTGTTTGCGGCGTCGTCACTGGGTACCCAGGAGTTGCTGTTCAGCCTCAAGGACCGCGGTTCTTTGCCCAACATCTCCGACGACCTGGGCAAACGGGTGCGCACCAATTCCGAGTCCATCCTCGGGGTGCGTTATCCCGGCAGCCAGGAAGACCTGTCGCAAGGGGTGGCGATCGGCTCCGGCATCTACGTTGATGCCCACACCCACATCGAGGCGGTGCGGTACCCCAAAGGCTCCAACCTGCTGAGCAGTCTGCTGACGGTGCTCACTGGTGGTCGCCCCGGGCCGTCCAGGGCGCTGGTGTGGCTGTGGGCAATCCTGAAGCTGCTGGTGCGGCGACCGCTGGATGGTCTGCGCAGTCTGGTGCCTTACCGCTTCGCTTCGGAGACGGTGATCTTTCTGGTGATGCAGACAATTGACGGTCACATCAACATGCGCTGGCGCCGTCCCTGGTTCTGGCCGTTCCGCAAGACCCTGAGCAGCCACGGTGATCCCATCCCCACGTTTATTCCCGAGGCCAATGCCTTTACGGAAAAGGCCGCCCGGGCAACGGGAGGGATCGGTCTCAGCTCCCTCAGTGAGATCCTGTTCAACGTGCCGATGACGGCCCACTGTATGGGCGGCTGCGCCATGGCGAAGTCACCGGAGGAGGGCGTGATCGATGCCCGCAACCGGGTCTTCAACTACCAGAACCTGTATGTGGTAGATGGTTCCATGCTGTCGGCCAATCTCGGGGTGAACCCCAGCCTCACCATTACCGCCCTGGCCGAACGGGCCATGTCGTTTATCCCGGCCAAGTCCGAGGTTGTCCACAAAAACCGTGGATAACTGTGTGTGAAAGGTCAGGGTAACATGCCCTAAGCCTTGTGCCCCATGGCCTGGGCGGTTGTGGTGTGGAAATAAGCAAGCTAGCAGCTTTGTTGCTTTCGAGGTGTCACAGCCGCCCGGAAAGTGGATAAAGCGGCTTCCTCCAGTCGGAATCCCGGTCCGACAGGCCTGGTTGTCCACACGAACTGTGGGTAACCGTGTGCGCAAGGCCAGGAGAACCAGTCTCATCCCTTGGGGCGCAAGGGATTTCGGGTTGTGTCGGTAAAATGATCAGAGGCCTCGCCTTGTCCACACAAACCGTGGATAACTGTGTGCGAAAGGTCAGGAGAAACCCTTCCAGCCATAGTGGCACAAGGGCTGACGGCCTGTGGCGTATTATTGGCCAGAGTCCGTTGGTTGTTGATGGTGGTGGCCTCCAGGTCTCGTCGGTTGAGGGATTTTTACCGAGGCCGGCCAGGGTTATCCCCATTAATGGTGTTTTGCGCGCACGTTTACTGCCTGGCGCTTGTAAAACAGGGGCGTAATCACAGGTTTCCCGGCTTGTTACGCCGGTATCCTGATTGCGTTTCCCTTTTTTCCACACAAACCGTGGATAACTGTGTGTGAAAGGTCAGGGTAACCCGGCCAATGCCTTGGGGCACAAGGGCTGTCGGGATGTGGCGTTTAAATGACCGCGGTCTGGCTAGTTTTCCCTTACTCTGGCCCGGGTTGTGCACAAATTGCGGGGATAACCGTGTGTGAAACGTCAGGAGAAGTCACTGCACCCCTTGTGCCGCAAGGGATTTGGTGAGTTGGTGTGGAAATGATCAGGGTGTTGGAAATACACCCCCTTGGGGATAACGGACCGGGGCGTCGATGGTGCCGTTGGGGAATGCCCACAGATTCTGTGGATAACCGTGTGAGCGGGACCGCTAACAACCTGTCAGAAGCCGGTAATGGTGCGGGCTGGCGGGATCTGGCCAAGGTTTGACCAGCGCCGGGAGAACGCCGGTAGGCGTGCCCCGTCGCTGCCGCTGTGTATGCGGCTGTGTCAGTGACGGCTGGCATGGCGATAGTGGCTGGGCGATTGCCCCATCACCTTCTTGAACAACCGGGAAAAGTAGTAGGCATCGTCATAGCCCAGGCGCGCGCTGATCTGGGCAAAGGTCAGCCCCGAGGTGTCCAGCAGCTGGCAGGCCCGTTCGATCTTGAGGTGGATAAAGTGCTGGATCGGCGTGGTGCCGGTCTGGCTGCGATAGCGGGTGGCAAAGTGGGCCGGCGACAGGCCGGCCAGTTCCGCCAGCTGTTCCAGGGTAATGCGCTCCTCCAGATGTTCGCGCATGAAGTTGTGGATGATCTCCAGGTCGGGCTGTTGCTCGCGGGCGGCGGCGTCCACGGTCAGCGGGATCGCCGCCAGCAACTGGCGCAGCCGATTGGCGGCGTGCACCAGCCCGCGACTGCGAAAGCCGGTTTGTCGGACCGACAGCAGACCGTTGAAATCCACCAGCACTCGCGGTTGCACCCCCAGATGCAGGCAGTGGGTGTCGGGACCGAAACCCATGTAATCCCGGAACTCCGTCGCCAGCGGGCCGGCGAAATGCACCCAGTGGATGGTCCAGGGCCGGTCCGGGTCGGCGGTGTAGCGGTGGGCGACCCCGGGGGGCAGCAGGAACAGGTCCCCGGCCTCGGCGGTGTAGGGGCTGCCCTCGATGTTGAGGAAGGCGCGGCCGTCGGTGCAGTAGATCAAAAGATAGTCGCGATGGTGCTCCCGGTGCATGTGGTGACCCTCCGCCTTGCGGTAGTGTCCGAAGGCCAGGGGGTACAGCTCCCGGGTCAGCGGATTTTCCGAAAGTGCCTTAATGGCGGGGGCTGGCACGACATACCGAACGCTGTCGGCGGGTACTGGCCATTGTGACGTCTGTGTCATTGGGCGACTCATCCTTTCGTGGTTTCCGAAAAATAGTCCATCAAGCGCGAAATTTAGTCAATCACTCCGGTTCGGTTCCTTTGCTAGCATCAAGTCATTGCCAACCGATGGTGGCCCCATCCGGGTCGCCTGCAAGACAACAACAACAGGAACACAGCCATGAAGAACGTACCTCTCTACATCGCTGGCGAGTTTGTTCAGAGCCAGACCGACAAATGGATCGATGTCACCAACCCGGCGACCAACGAAGTGATCGCCAAGGTCCCCTGCGCTACCGATGACGAAATGCAGCGGGCCATTGCCAACGCCTCTGAAACCTTCAAGAGCTGGAAGGAAACCCCGGTATCCGAGCGCGCCCGGGTGATGATGCGCTATCAGGCCCTGCTGAAGGAGCACCACGACGAGATCGCCGAGATCCTGGCCCAGGAAACCGGCAAGACCTTCGAAGATGCCAAGGGCGATGTCTGGCGGGGCATCGAGGTGGTTGAACATGCGGCCAACATTCCGTCGCTGATGATGGGCGAGACCGTTGAGAACGTCGCCCGCGAAATCGACACCTATTCCTACACCCAGCCGCTGGGCGTGTGCGCCGGTATTACCCCGTTCAACTTCCCGGCGATGATTCCGCTGTGGATGTTCCCGGTCGCGATTGCCTGCGGTAACACCTTTATCCTCAAGCCTTCCGAGCAGGACCCGCTGACCCCGACCCGTCTGGTTGAGCTGTTCGAACAGGCCGGCGCACCGAAGGGCGTGTTGCAGGTGGTTCACGGCGCCAAGGATCAGGTGGATACCCTGCTGACCGACCCGGCCATCAAGGCGGTGTCCTTTGTCGGCTCGGTCCCCGTCGGTCGTTACATCTACGAGACCGGCACCAAGAACATGAAGCGGGTGCAGAGCTTTGCCGGCGCCAAGAACCACATGGTGGTGATGCCGGATGCTGACAAACAGCAGGTCATCAACGCCCTGGTGGGCGCGTCAGTGGGTGCGGCCGGTCAGCGCTGCATGGCCATCTCGGTTGCGGTGTTTGTCGGTGCCGCGCAGGAGTGGATTCCCGAGGTGAAAGACGCCCTGGCGAAAGTCCGTCCGGGTGGCTGGAACGACAAGGAAGCGGCCTATGGCCCGCTGATCAGCCCGCAGGCCAAGGACCGGGTGGAATCGCTGATTGCCACCGGTGAGGGCCAGGGCGCAAAGCTGCTGCTGGACGGTCGTGGCTGCACCGTGGAAGGCCTGCCGGATGGCAACTGGGTGGGACCGACCCTGTTTGCCGGTGTGACTCCGGAAATGGACGTCTACAAGGAAGAAATCTTCGGACCGGTGCTGTGCTGCATGGAAGTGGACAGCCTGGGCGAGGCCATCGAGCTGATCAACAACAGCCCCTACGGCAACGGTACCTCCATCTTCACCAACTGTGGCGGTTCCGCACGTCGCTACCAGCACGAGATTGAAGTGGGTCAGGTGGGGATCAACATCCCGGTTCCGGTGCCCCTGCCGTTCTTCTCCTTCACCGGCTGGAAAGGCTCCTTCTACGGTGACCAGCACGCCTACGGCAAGCAGGCGGTGCGGTTCTACACCGAAACCAAGACCATCACCTCGCGCTGGTTCCACAGCGAGATGGAAGTGGACGCCAACTTCTCCATCAACCTTCGCTGATGATGGGGAGCAGAGGATAGCGGTATGGATTTCAACCTCAGCGAAGACCAGCTCGCGTTCCGTGAGGCGGCCCGGGCCTTTGCCCAGAATGAAATGGCCCCGCACGCCGCCACCTGGGATGAGGACCACATCTTTCCGGTGGAGGTGATTCGCTCCGCCGGTGCCATGGGCTTCTGCGGGCTTTACACCCCGGAAGCCCAGGGCGGCATGGGTCTGTCCCGGCTGGACACGTCGGTGATCGTGGAAGAGCTGGCCGCGGCGTGTCCCTCGACCGCCGCGTTCATCACCATCCACAACATGGCCACCTGGATGGTGGCCAGTTTTGCCAACGGTCAGGTGCGGGACGACTTTGCCCCGCGCATGGCCAGCGGTGAGTGGCTGGGCTCCTATTGTCTGACCGAGCCCGGCGCCGGCTCCGACGCCGCCAGCCTGCGTACCAAGGCGGTACGGGACGGTGATCACTACGTGCTGAACGGCAGCAAGGTGTTCATCTCCGGTGCCGGTGGTACCCAGGTGCTGGTGGTGATGGCCCGCACCGGTGATGCGGACAGCGGCGCCAGGGGAATCTCGGCGTTTGTGGTGCCGGCGGACAGCGACGGCATTCACTATGGCAAGAACGAAGACAAGATGGGCTGGCGCAGTCAGCCGACCCGTCAGATCACCTTTGAGGACGTGCGGGTGCCTGTGGAGAACCGCATGGGCGAGGAAGGCGAGGGCTTTGCCATTGCCATGAAGGGCCTGGACGGTGGTCGCCTGAACATCGCCACCTGTTCCCTGGGTGGTGCCCAGGCCGCCTTGCTGCGGGCCCGCAACTACCTGCATGAGCGCAGTCAGTTCGGCAAGCCGCTGGCGGCCTTCCAGGCCCTGCAGTTCCGCCTGGCGGACATGGCCACCAATCTGGTGGCGGCGCGGCAGATGGTGCGTCTGGGGGCGTTCAAGCTGGACAACGCCGACCCGGAGGCCACTCTGCACTGTGCCATGGCCAAGCGCTTTGCCACTGACGCCTGTTTTGAGGTCTGTAACGAGGCCCTCCAGCTGCACGGTGGCTATGGCTATATTCGCGAGTACCCGCTGGAACGTTACGTCCGGGATCTGCGGGTACACCAGATCCTCGAGGGTACCAACGAGATCATGCGGCTGATCATCGCCCGCCGCCTGCTGGAGTCGGGGGTGGCGGAAGCCATCCAGTAACGCCAGCGACCCACGAACAACCAAGGATTCCTGACATGAGTGCATTGATCGAAGTGGAAAAGCAGGGGCACGTTGCCACCCTGACCATCAACAATCCGCCTGCCAACACCTGGACCCAGGATTCCCTGGCCGCGTTGGTGGACGTGGTTGAAGGGCTCAACCAGGACCGGGACATCTTTGCCCTGGTCATCACCGGGCAGGGCGAGAAGTTCTTCTCCGCCGGTGCCGACCTGAACACCTTTGCCGACGGCGACATCGGCCGGGCTGCGGTCATGGCTCAGGCCTTTGGCGATGCCTTCGACGCGCTGACCAACTTCCGTGGTGTTTCCATCGCCGCCATCAATGGCTACGCCATGGGCGGCGGCCTGGAATGTGCCCTGGCCTGCGATATCCGTATTGCCGAAGAGCAGGCCCAGATGGCCCTGCCGGAAGCCCGCGTCGGGCTGTTGCCCTGTGCCGGTGGCACCCAGAACCTGCCATGGCTGGTGGGTGAAGGCTGGGCCAAGCGGATGATCCTCTGCGGTGAGCGGGTGAAGGCGGACAAGGCGCTGCAGATTGGTCTGGTGGAAGAGGTCGTGGGCAAGGGTGAAGCCCTGGCCAAGGCTCAGGAACTGGCGGAAATGGCCTGCCAGCAGAGCCCGTCTTCCATCGCCCGCTGCAAATCGCTGGTGATGAGCGCCCGTGATGGTCGCAGCCACCGTGACGGCTGGCGCATGGAGCGGGAACTGTTCGTGGAGCTGTTCTCCACCGAGGACCAGCGCGAGGGCGTCAACGCCTTCCTGGAAAAACGCACTCCCGAGTGGAAAAACCGCTGATCGGCGTGGGCTGCACCATGAGTAACGAAAGCATTGTATTTGAAGAATGGGCGGTCAACGGGGGACGCGTTGGCGTTGCCCGGCTGAGCGCACCGAAATCCCTCAACGCCCTGTCGCTGGAGATGATCCGCGAACTGGCACCAAAGCTGGCACAGTGGCGTGAGGACGATGGCATCCTGGCGGTCTGGCTGGACGCCGAAGGGGATAAGGCATTCTGTGCCGGCGGCGATATCGTGGCCCTCTACCGCGACATGCTGGAGCCAAAGCCGGACGGCCAGGGCGGCGTGGGCGAAGCCTTCTTCACCGAGGAATACGCCCTCGACCAGGTCATCCACACCTTCCCCAAACCCTTCGTTTGCTGGGGCCATGGCATTGTCATGGGTGGCGGCATTGGTCTGATGGCCGGCGCCAGCCACCGGGTGGTGACGGAAAAGTCGATGCTGGCGATGCCGGAAATCACCATTGGTCTGTACCCGGATGTGGGCGCTGGCTGGTTCCTTAACCGCATGCCGGGCCGCACCGGGCTGTTCCTGGGCCTGACCGGGGCACGGATGAACGGCCCGGACGCGCTGTTCACCGGCCTGGCGGACCGCTTTGTCTCGCAGCAGCACAAGCCGGCGGTGATCGCCGCTCTGCAGGAAGCGGACTGGCAGAGTGAGCCTGCCGAAGCCGTGATCAACCAGGCGCTGCGCCGCTTTGAAAAGGCGTCGCTGGAAGACCGGCCGGCGTCACCGGTGCGGGATCACTTTGACCGCATCAACGAGCTCACCGATGCCGATACCCTGGAGCAGGTGGTGACACAGCTGAAGGCGGCGGGCGAAGACGGCGACTGGCTGGCCAAGGCGACCCGCGCGCTGGCCGGTGCCTCCCCGACATCGCTGTCGCTGGTCTGGCGCCATCTGGCCCGCTCCCGCCACCAGAGCCTGGCGGAAGTGTTTGAGCAGGAGCTGGCGCTGTCGATCCGGTGTCTGCAAAAAGGTGAGTTTGCCGAGGGTGTGCGGGCGCTGCTGATCGACAAGGATCAGCAACCCCGCTGGCGCTACCCGGCGCTGAACGATATCGACCCGGAATGGATTGACGACTTCTTCCGCTGAGTTCCCGGGGCACCCATCCAGACCGGAGCCGATGCCCGGCTCCGGCGACCGTTACAACAAACCGGTACAAAAACAAGGAGAACGGAAATGGCCAAGATCGGATTTATCGGACTGGGCAACATGGGCGGCCCGATGGCCGCCAACCTGGTCAAGGCCGGCCACGAGGTGGCGGTGTTTGACCTGTCCGCAGACGCGGTGGCGCAGCTGGTGTCGGAAGGCGCCTCAGCGGCCGACTCGGCCCAGGCCGCCGCGGCTGACAAAGATTGCGTGGTGACCATGCTGCCGGCTGGTCAGCATGTGGAGGCGGTGTACCTGGGCGACAATGGCCTGCTGGCCAATCTGCCCACCGAGACCCTGGTGCTGGACTCCTCCACCATTGCCCCGGAAACCGCCCGCAAGGTGGCGGCTGAGGCGTCCGAGCGCGGCATCACCTTTATGGACACCCCGGTGTCCGGCGGTGTCGGCGGCGCCAAGGCCGGTACCCTGACGTTCATCTGCGGCGGCGATGCGGCCGGCTTTGAGCGTGCCAAGCCGATTCTCGAGGGCATGGGCAAGAACATCTTCCACGCCGGCGATCACGGCGCGGGGCAGGTGGCCAAGATCTGCAACAACATGCTGCTGGCGATCCTGATGTCCGGCACCTGTGAGGCCCTGTCCCTGGGCGTCAAGAACGGTCTCGACCCGGCGGTGCTGTCGGAGATCATGAAGCAGAGCTCCGGCGGCAACTGGGCGCTTAACGTCTACAACCCCTGGCCGGGGGTGATGGACGGCGTGCCGGCGTCACGGGACTATGAAGGTGGTTTCCTGGTGAATCTGATGAACAAGGATCTGGGCCTGGCCTTCGATAACGCGGTGCAGAATCAGGCCGCGATTCCCATGGGCTCCCTGGCCCGCAACCTGTTTTCCCTCCACGCCGTCAAAGGCAATGGCCAGCTGGACTTCTCCAGCATTCAGCGGCTGTTCCTGGAGGACGGGCAGGACGCCTGATCCCGGTACTTCCCGGTTGCGTCGAACTGGCGCATCCGGGCTTTCCCCGTTTTGTTCTTTCCTTGCTCCTTGCTCCTTGCTCCCTGCTTGTCTGCTTTGTCCGATGATCTATCCTGAGGGGAATCTCAGCGTTTGAGCCGCTGTCTGCCATCTCGGTCACAAGAGGAAGTCAGGTTATGTCGTGGACCAGTTCCCGTTGCCCGCCCGGGCACCGTATGCGCTCCATCGAGCTGGTGGACATGCAGTCCGGCGGCGATGTCAGCCGGATTGTCACCCGTGGCGTCGGGCATTTGCCCGGTGGCAGCGTGTTGGAGCAGATGCGCTATATCCAGAACTACGGCGACGGTTTTCGCCGCTGGCTGCTGAACGAACCCTACGGCGATCCGTTCATGTCCATCGACCTGATTGTGCCGCCGGGCAACCCCAGGGCCCAGGCCGGCTATATCATTATGGAAGCCATGGGGTACCCGCTGTACTCCGGCTCCAACACCATCTGCACCGCCACCGCCATCCTGGAGAACGGCATCGTACCGATGGAAGAGGGCGAGCAGCAGCTGGTGCTGGAGTCGCCGGCCGGGCTGGCCCACATCACCGCCCATAACCGGGGTGGCCGGGTGGAGTCGATCACCACCCGCAGCGAGCCGGCCTTTGTTGCCGATCGCAACCTCAAGGCGACGGTGCCGGACTATGGCACGGTGCCGTTTACCCTGGTCTGGAGCGGTGCCTACTTCGCCATGGTGGACGCCGCGGCGCTGGGCTTCCGATTGGTCGCCGAGGAAATGCCGGCGCTGGCAAGGTTTGGCCAGGCATTCGTGGAGGCGGCCCGTCCGGCCGTCACCCAGGAGCACCCGGACCTGGGGCCGGTGGGGCCGCTGCCTTTTGCTCATTTCATGGGGCCACTGGAACCGACGGCCAGCGGGTACCGGTCGCCCTCGGCCACCTACGTTCACCCGGGAGTGATTTGCCGCAGCCCCACCGGCACCGGCACCACCGCCCGCCTGGCGCTGATGCACGACTGTGGCCAGATTCAGGAGGGCCAGACCCTGGAGACGGTGTCGCCCCGGGGCAGTTCCTTCCTCGGCACCCTGCTGGGGGAAGCCACGGTGGGTGGCTTCCGGGCCGTCAATAGCGAAATCACCGGCCGTGCCTGGACCCTGGCCCACTCCGAAATCCACCTCGACCTGGACGACCCTTTGGTGGACAGCTCCGATCTGGCCGGCATTCTCGGCGCCGGCGACTGACGTCGCGATCGCCTCAGGCCCGGGCCAGTGCCAGCGTTGTCTCGGTACTGACCTGGGCCACCGTGTGCAACTTTTCCAGCTGTGACTGCAACATGCCGATGGGGCGCTCGCCACTGACCGTCAGGCCGATGGTGAGCTGGCCGTCGGCGCTGTCTGCGCTCATCTGCCGGATGCGGAAGCCTCGCACCCGGACCACCTGACAAAGCCGCTCCAGAGCAGCGGGCTCGGCTTGCATTCGGCAGGTGAGGGTGTGTTCGGTGGTGGCGCTCATGCGGCAGTCTCCTTACTGGTCTTGGTGGTTGGTGTTTCTTTGCGGTTGCGCTGGTGCTCGTCCAGCATCTCGCGGTTGCCGGCGCCGGGTTTGACGATGGGCCAGACGTTGTCATCGCGGGCGATGGCAACATGCAGCAGCATCGGCCCCTGGTAGGCCAGAATGGTTTCGATGCCCCGGCGGATCTGGTCACTGCGTTCGATGTGCAGCGAGGGAATGTCGAACGCCCGGGCCATGGTGAGAAAATCCGGGTTGTCGTCCAGGTCGATCTGGCTCTCGCGATTGCCGTAGAACAGTTCCTGCTGCTGGCGCACCATGCCCAGGCACTGGTTGTCGAGGATGATCAGCTTCAGCGGCAGCCGGTAGCGGCGAATGGTGGCGAGTTCCTGAGCGTTCATCATGAACGAGCCGTCGCCGGATACGTTGATCACCACCTGATCCGGGCGCGCGAACTGGGCGCCGATGGCGGCGGGCAGGCCGAAGCCCATGGTGCCCAGACCACCGCTGCTGAGGTGATGGCGGGGATGATCGAACTGGTAGTGCTGGGCGACCCACATCTGATGCTGGCCAACGTCGCAGGCGATGATGGCGTCGTCCGGGGTAATCCGGGACAGCTGGCGAACGAACTCGGGGCCATGGATCGGTGCCACCGTGGCTTCATTGTCGGCGGCCGGAAACCCCTTGGTGGTGGCCCAGGTGCGGCACTGGGCCTGCCAGTCCGCAATGGCCAGGGGGCGGTTGCTGAGCGCCTGGGTCAGGGCCTGCAGCATGGTGTTGAGATCCCCCCGCAAGGCAACCTCAGCCCGGCGCAGCTTGTGGAACTCGGCCTGGTCGGCGTCGAGATGGATGATTCTCGCATTGGGGGCAAAATCGGCCAGCTTGCCGGTGGCGCGATCGTCCAGACGGGCGCCGATCACCAGTAGCAGGTCGCAGGCGTCCACCGCCAGGTTGGCGGCACGGGAGCCGTGCATGCCGAGCATGCCCAACTGGTGAGGGCTGTGTTTGCCGTGATTGCCGATGCCCTTGAGGGTGACCACACCGGGCAGGCCCGAGGTGTCGGCGAAGGCCCGAAAGGCCGCTTCGGCCCCCGCCAGGCCGACACCGCCGCCACTGTAGAGCAGCGGTTGGCGGGCGTTGTGCAGCAACGCCAGGGCGTCGCTCAGGTCCGGGCAGGGCGGGGCTGTGGTGGTCAGGGTGGACTGGGCGGCCTGAGCGATGTCGGGCGCGGCGGACGGACACGCCATGGCCGCAATATCGGTGAGCAGGACATCCTTGGGGATGTCGATCCACACCGGCCCCGGGCGGCCTTGCTGGGCAAGGCTGATGGCTTCCTCCAGGATGGCCGGCAGTTCGTCGGCCTCGGTGACCAGGTAACTGTGTTTGACGATACCCAGGGCCATTCCGAGCACGTCGGTTTCCTGGAAGGCATCGGTACCGATCAGCGCCGATGGTACCTGGCCGGTGATCACCAGCATGGGAATGGAATCCCGGTGGGCGTTGGCAACCCCGGTGATCAGGTTGGTGGCGCCGGGACCGGAGGTGGCGATGCAGACCCCCAGCCGGCCGCTGGCACGGGCATAGCCATCGGCGGCCAGGGCGCAG
Source organism: Marinobacter xestospongiae (assembly GCF_023156385.1). Lineage (GTDB taxonomy): Bacteria > Pseudomonadota > Gammaproteobacteria > Pseudomonadales > Oleiphilaceae > Marinobacter > Marinobacter xestospongiae. Next base: position 70,186 of record NZ_JAKZAK010000014.1, on the reverse strand, counting down.
CCCTGTTCATGACGGCACAGCACGTGCTCCACCCCTTCGGCGTCCACCAGGGCATCGTACAGCGGCATGATGCAACCGCCAGGGTAGCCAAAAACCGTGTCGATCTGGTGGCGTTGGAACGCCTCGAGAATGTGTTGTGCGCCGTTCATGTTGTAGTCCTTAGCCCATTGGCTCCCAAGTTTTTTCGACGTAAAAAAAAGCCCCCGGATCTTTCGATGCCGGGGGCTTTTTGGTGTCTGGTGTCAGGTGATTTCGTTAATTCTCCCGTCCGTCCACGACAAAGCCCCCGGTTGGCACCACGACCACCAGGATGACTTTGACTAGTACGATAACGGCGTTGAAGTTCATAGAATCAGAATCTTGCTAACGAATAACCTGCGATTGATGGCTAAAAACTACCCTACGCTTTTGGCCCAATGCAAGCGTTTTTTGACCTCAATGGATATTTGTTGCCGCCGACCTGCATCAGCGCTGCGGCGGCACCAGGTTGGAGCGCAGCGCCAGTTCCCGTGCCGGTACCTCCGCCGGTACCGTGTCACGGTCGTGCTGGCGGGCACCGGCGGGCTTGGTGAGTTCGCCGGCAAGGGCGGAGAATTCGGTCTGAAACGCCGCCAAGGTCCACTGGCCATAGAGCGTGTGGCCACCCTCGTAGCATTGGGCCTGGTATTCCTCAAAGGTGGTGACGTAGCCCATGTACTCGTTGCAGTAGGTGCAGATCAGCACCCGCTCGATGGCGGTGGCGGAGGGCAGCGTGGCCAGTTGCCGGGCTACGGTCTCCCGCAGGCGCTGACCCGCCACAGTGGTGAACTCGCCCGGACAGCACACCATGGCGACGTTGCCCAGGGTAATGATCTGCAGCGGCAGCACCGAAGGCACCAGCGGGCTGTGATCCAGGGCGCCGGCACGGGCCTGGCGTTTGAGTTCCGCGACGGCGGGATCGGCAACGTCCGGCAGTCGCAGCTGGCGCAGCGGCTGACCCAGCAACCGCTTGCTGCCAGCCTCCAGCAGGATGTCCTTGTTGCCCTGGCTGCGGTACAGCCGCTGGTAGTGCGGGCTGTCAGACGGGGACGGCCTGCTGAGCCGGCGCCGCTTTAGCCGTCGACTGAGCAGCGCCGCCATCCGCGCCAGCGCTCGGGGCATGCCGGGGCCATCCACCGGGGTGCCGGCAAAGAACGCCACGCCGTGGCAGGGTTCGCTGGTGCAGGCGTCGGTCTCGCCGTTGGCAAAGGCCGGTGCGGCGCGACGGTGGCTGAAGTCCAGGTAGCTGAGCACGCCATCGATCGGGCCGCGAATCTCGACGCTGTCGGCCGTCAGGGCGGCGAGGGCTAGGCTGGCCTGGTGCTGGCCGTTGCGGCGGGCGTAGCGGTACTCGGCCCGCCCCCGCAGGCGGCGACGGCGGCGATTCTGGCCGGGGCCATGGTAATGCGGGGAGACATCGCCGGCGGTGGCCTGGGCAAAGATCGCCACCGGCTCGGTGGCACCTGCCTCCGCCAGGCTGGCTTCTGCCGCCAGGGCAGCATAGCCTTTGTTATCACCGTCGTAGCGACCCTGCTGATTACCGACGCAGGTAGCGTGTACACCGAACAGGCTGAGCAGGGCCTGGATCTGGCCATCCCGTTCGACCGCCAGCACCGGCATCGACCGGTCCAGTGCCCGGTGGCTGTGGCGTCGATCCACCGGGATCACCTCCGGGTTGCGGTTGTAGGCCTTGAGGGCGCGGTTCCAGGCGACCTCGACCGGCTCCCCGAACCGTCCCTCTGTCAGCAGCAGCCGTCCGGGTTGGGCGCTGTCCAGGGCGGCCAGCAGGGCATCGCAGGTTGCTTCGATGATGGCGTCGACATGCTCGGGCACATAGCCTGGCGTTACCAGGTTGTAGAGGCCTTCCTGGGCACAGCCGCCGGGGCCGGAGTGGGTGTGGGTACAGGTCAGTACCAGCCGTTCCGGATCAAACGCCGAGCCGAGGAAATTGGCCAGCCGCTGGCACACGCCCTTGCGCATGGCGCGGGTGATGTAGCCCAGGTCGAGGCAGCAGAACAGCAGTGGACGGTCGTCGCCCCAGGATAGGGTGAGCGCGCGGCTGTAGAGGGAGGTTTCGACACCGCGGGCGCGGTGGTGCCACTGGCCGTAGCCATGCATGGCGTACCCCTGGGGTTCGATGGCAATCGGGCGACGGGCCCAGCCAGCAGTATACATGGGCGAATCCAGTTACTCAGTGGGGCGCTCCGGACGGTCGGGGCCCTTATTGTTGTTGGTCTGACTGTTGTTGGTTTAGCTGTTGTGATCAGAGTGTTGCTGATCAGGGCCGTCTGAGATTCGTCAGAAAAGGTGGTTTCTGAGTCTAGGAAAGACAGGACAGGTTGTCACGTCGTTCGTTGGCGCTGGCCCGAACCGACTGGGGACCGCCGTCCGTGGCGGGTGAGTGTCCGGGTTTTGTTGCGGAATAGGTAGGGCGAGGGCCGCTCAGCGGCGGAAGCGGGCCGCGATCGCTTCGGCTTCCTGAGCCATGCGATCGAGTTCGGGCACGGTGTCCCGGTTTTCGGTAGCGGCCTGGTTCATCGACTCGGAGATCTCCGCCACGTCGGTAATGTTGCGATTGATGTCCTCGCTGACACTGGTCTGCTCCTCAGCCGCGGTGGCCACCTGGGTGGTGGCGTCGCTGACACTGGCCATGCGTCGGTTGATGCTGGCGAGGGTTTCCCGCACGGTGGCGACGGCTTCCGAGGTCTCCTGGGTGACTACCTCGCTGGCCTGCATATACTCTGTGGCGTCCTGGGAGCCAGAGGCGATGGCCTCAATGATGCGGTCAATCTCCACTGTGGCATCCTGGGTCTTGGCCGCCAGGTTGCGGACTTCGTCTGCCACTACGGCAAAACCGCGACCGGCGTCACCGGCGCGGGCGGCCTCAATGGCGGCGTTGAGCGCCAGCAGGTTGGTCTGCTCGGCGATCTCGCGGATCACCTTCATCACATCCCCTACACGGCGGCCATCGCTGGCCAGTTTGCTGACGGTTTCCGACGATGTCCGGATCTGCTCGGCGAGCCGATTCATGCTGCTGGTGGCGCTATTGATCTGGTCATCGGCCTGATCGGTTTTCTCCGAGGTCTCCTGCACCTGGCTGGCCACCGAGGCGGCATGGGTGGCAACATCCTGGGCCGTGGCCGACATCTCATTCATCGCGGTGGCGATCTGGTCGATGCGCAGATGAGCCTGCTGCGACTGGTCGGACACCCGGGTGGCGTTGTCGGAAATGACATTTCGGGTCTGGTGCAGTTGATCGGCGGTGGCGGACATCTGTCGGCTGGTGTGGCTGAGGAATTCGTGCAGCTTGCGGGCCGCGCCGGCCAGCCGCCCAAGTTCGTCCGGTCGCTGGATGGTGACCGGATCGGACAGGTCACCGTCCCCCAGTTTCTCCAACTGACCAATGATGGTCTGGGTCGGACGGATGACGGCGCGGACCAGCACCCACATGCACGCCAGGGTGCCCAGGATGATGGTGATCAGCAGCAGCGAACCGACGGCCTTGGTGTTGGTGTCGACGTCGTTGCTCAGACTGCCGGCATGGTCGATGGCCTGCTCTCGAATGTTCTGCACAGCTTCGTCAATCAGTCGTGCCGGTTCCCGATCAATGCCCTGCACCGCCTGGTCGCCGGCACTCACTGCCATGTTCGCCGCAACGAAGGCCTGGTAGCCCTCGCGATAGGCCTCGCCCATGGAACGGTGTGCCCGCTGGAACTGTTTCATCAGACTGACGGCTTCCGGGTTCAGCAGACGTGGTATCAGGTCATCCAGCGCCTGTTGGATATCACCCTCCCGCTCCTGAAACCGGCCCCAGTACTTCTTGAGCTGGTCCGGATCGGAGCCACGGATCAGCACATTCTTCCACTCCTGGACCTGGGTCTTGAAGGTGATCAGCACATCCTGCGCTTCCAGAGCCGTTACCATTTCGGTGCCGGCCAGTTGGTCGTATTCATCCTTGGAGTCGAGGGAGAAGGCGAAATAGATCGCCGCCACGATGGCGATCGCCAGATTGGCGACCACCACGATGGCCAATACTCGATTGAGAATACTGCGTTTATACCAGTTCATAGCGCAAGATTTCCTGAGACGCTGAAAATTACGTGAACGTGCTTCAACAAGTATAGAAGAAACAAGCTTTTAAACATGACACTTTTGTTGCAGTGAAATGACGGTGGGAATGGTGCTGGCAACGCTGCAAATGAGAACTCTTATCGTTTATATTGGTCCTGTCGGTTGCAAACTGACCAAGCCCCTCCCGAGCGGATGACATCACGGGAGGCGATTTTCCAGTGGCAAATGCCATGGTCAAGACCCGGGGAAGTGAGACAGCGATTTTCCCCCAGCAAGGAGACAAGGGATGCACGCGGATACTGAAGTGTTGGAAGGACTCAAACTTGCCGGTATTGCCTTGGGCGTTGCGGTGCTGGTGGCCGGCGGCACTGTGTTGAGCGGTCTGTTTTAATCAACAGCCCTGAGCGGTACTTTTCAATAAGGAGCCCTGAGCGGTCCTGTTCAATAAAAAGCCCTGAGCGGTCGTTTTCAATCAACAGCACCTTGGGGACTCTGGCTGGCGACCAGAGCCAGCCGCTCCTTGCGGTAGATGCCGCAGGTACCGCAATAGCCGCCATCCGGCAGCCGGTACTTCTGGCAGCAGCCCCGGCGTTGTGGAATCGCGCAGTCCAGCTCACCGAAGGTGAAGGGAATCCAGTCGATAAAGCGCCGGGCGTCGCAGTCGAAGCGTTGTAGCCAGTGGCTGGCCTGGTGGCACAGCTCCGCCGGTCTGGCGCTATCGTAAAGAGCGGAGTAGGGCGCGCACAGCGCCAGCCCAGTGCTGCTCCAGTAGGCGCCGGCGCTTACCCCCAACTGGCGACGAAACACCTCATACCACTGGCGGCTGAGCGTCGCCATCTCCCGGATATAGCATGCCTCATCCACAGTATCGGCGCCGGTGTCGGGGGTGAGATACCACTGCCCCTCCGGATCTGCGGTATCGAGCCAGATCGCGTCTGCCGCTGGCAGCCGGGTATGGCCGTCCAGAAACAGGGTCACCGTACACGGACCCAGCACCTGCAGGGCCAGATTCTGGTGAAGCACCGACGCCAGCGAGCGGACATCGCCGCCCCGCTGCCTGGCGATGCCGGCCAGCAGATCGGCAAAGGCGTCGGGCTCCTCCAGGATCTGGGTCAGTGACAGGGCGCCGGCCGCCGCGTCCGGGGCTTTCGGTTGCGGCAGCAACTGGCGCAGCTGGTCCGGCTGCTTACCGGCCTGGGCCAGCAGCCGGGAGAAGGCCGGCCCTTCGTCCTGATGGTGCTCCGGGTGATACTCAGCGACGGTCATGACGACTCAGTCCCCACAGGAAGTAAGTCCCCCCCACGATCGCGGCGAGAATGCCCGCCGGCAGCTGGTTGGGGTACATCACCACCCGAGACAGGTAATCCGCCAGGGTCAGCAGGGCCGCACCGATGATCGCTGCCAGCAGCATCTGGCGGGCTACGGTTTGCTGCCCCAGCAGACGGGCCAGGTGAGGAGCCATCAGGCCGACGAAGCTGAGCGGGCCGATGATGATGGTCGCCGCCGCGGTCAGCAGGGCGGCAATCAGCAGCACCCCGGCACGGGCCAGAGGCACCCGCAGGCCCAGTGACAAGGCGGTGGGTTCTCCCAGCGGCAGGATTGTCAGCACCCGACTGACCAGCGCGGTGACGGCCACCAGAGCAGCGGCCACCAGCGCCAGTGCCAGCGCTTCGGTTTCAGTAACCAGCCAGGTGGAGCCGGACAGCCACGTCAGCAGCTTGTTGGCCTCGGTGCCACCGCCGGACAGCACCATGCGGATGCCTGCGTCCATGAAGACGTACACAGCCACCCCGCCCAGCAACAGTTGATGGCCAGAGAACCGATGTCGCCGTGACAGTGCGAACAGCAGGGTAAGCACCGCAGCGCCACCGAGACTGCCGGCGAGCAGTTGCCCGGCACGTCCCGGATTCAGACCCATCAGTGACAGCACCACCATCGCCAGGGCGGCGCCGCCGCTGATTCCCAGTACTTCCGGACTGGCCATGACATTGCCGGTCAGACGCTGGATCAGGGTACCGGCGATGGCCAGCACCACACCGGCAACCAGCGCTGCCAGCAAACGGGGGCCGCGCCAGTCCCAGGCCTGGTCCCAGTTGCTTATCGCGGTCCACTGCCAGCCAGACAACGTCGGTGACCAGGCGATGGCCAACACCACCACCAGCGCCAATACCACCAGCAACGCAATCAGCGGTAGCGCCAGAGGCTTGCGTTCCGGGGTGAAGCTGGCCGGTTCGGAGGCCTGGCCGGGCATGTGGCGGTCGTTCTTCATGCCCCGCAGGGCCAGCAGCAGGATCGGTCCGCCGATCAGTGCGGTGGCGGTACCGGTGGGGACCAGATTGCCGTCGGCCCATGCGGTGGCCCATTGTGCCAGGGCATCGGCCAGCAACAGCAGGCCGGCGCCAAGCAGGGTGCTCCAGAGCAGGTGCTGGGCCAGGGTGCGGGCGCCAAGCAGGCGGGCCAGCGCCGGCGCCGCCAGGCCAACGAACGCCACCACGCCGACCCGGCTGACCACCGAGGCCGTCAGCAGGATCACCAGCAGCATCGCCAGCAATCGCAGCGCTGTGACCCGGGCACCGAGGGCCTTGGCAGAGTCAGCCCCGAGTTGCAGCAGCTGCAGTGGCCGCATCAGCAGGACCAGCGCGATGGCGAGCACCACCACTCGCGGCGACAGGGTCTGGAACTGGTTCCAGTCGTTCTGTACCAGCGAGCCGGCGCCCCAGATAAACAGGTTGCCCAGGTACTCACCGTGAAACAGCATGAAGGCGGCGTTGATGGCTCCCAGGAAGAAGCTCACCACCATGCCAGCGAGGATGACGGTGACCGGAGAAAAGCCCAGGCGCCAGGTCAGGGCAATGACCAGCCCGGTGCCAAGGATACCGCCGGTGACCGCGGTGAGGTCCGGACTCAGGGCCATCAGGCCGGGGAGATAGACGGTGGCGATGGCGATCGCCAGTTGTGCGCCGGACTCCACCCCAAGGGTGGTGGGCGATGCCAGCGGGTTACGTAGGATCTGCTGCAGCACCGCGCCGGCCAGGCCCAGGCCGCTGCCGATCAGCAGCGCCATGGCCAGCCGCGGGGCCCAGCTGTAATGCACCAGTACCTGTGAGAAGTCGTCGGTGTTGGGGGCCCAGATTGCAGCGAGCAAGGCGTCGACCGGCAATTTGCCGAGCCAGGGCAGGGCACTGGCGAACAACGCCAGCAGCCAGATCAGTACGGTGCTCGAAGGCAGCCGCAGGGGCAGTGAGGGCGCCTTAGCGGACATTGTCACTGCCGCCGGACAGCAGTTGTTCGGTCAGGGTGTTGGCCAGCCGGCGTACCGAGTGCACGCCGCCAAAGGTCCACACCGGGTCGATCTGGTAGACCTGGTTCTGACGCACCATCGGCAGGTGTTTCCAGAACGGGCTGCCGGCAAGCTGGTCCTTCAGGCCCGGAGGCGTTGGCGAAATGGCCACCAGCCGGGCCTGTTGCAGCGGCGCCAGTTCCTCCAATCCGACCAGGGAGAACCCCCAGAAGTTGCCTTCCCGCTGCCAGGCGTTGGTCAGCCCCAGGCCCTCGATGCCGGCCTGGAGCAGGCCATTGGGGGTGTTGATGCGAACGTGGCGGTCGTCCATAAAGCCGACAATGGCCACCGGCCGGTCGGTGAGACCGGCGGCCTCAAGACGGGCGCGGTTGTCCGCCAGGGTGGCGTCGATGTCGGCCAGCACGGTCTCCGCCCGGGATTCCCGGTCCAGCATCTGGGCCAGGGTGGTGAGCATGGTGCGGGCCTGCTGATAGGGCTGGGTGCCCTCGTCGTACACGCTGATGACATAGGTCGGGGCAATGGCCGCCAGTTGTTCGTAGGCGGGCGCCAGCTGGCCGGAGGTGACGATCAGGTCCGGAGCCAGTTCACTGATGGCCTCCAGACTGGGGGCGCTGCGGGCCCCGACGTTGGCGACGCCTTCCGGCAGAGCCGGGTCCTGTACCCAGACCTTGTAGTACTCCAGATCCGCCACACCTACAGGCGTCACCCCGAGCAGGGCCAGCGCCTCGGTGGCCGCCCAGTTGAGCGCAACCACCCGTTGCGGCGGACTGTCGAAGGAAATCGAACCACGCTCGTGTTGCCAGGTGTCGGCCAGCGCAAGCTGGCTGACGCTGAGGCACAGCCAGGTGGTGATGGCGAGGGCCAGGCGGGCGCAAAAACGGCGGATCGGGTTCACGGACATGACGGCCTGGGCCTGTTCAAAGGGCGAGTGGTTGATGGACAGATCGTTAATGGACATATCGTTAATGGACATAGGACACCCATTGGCCGGGCGCGCGTTCCATCACCCCCATGGGCACGCTGTAGATGGATTCCAGCACCTGCTCGTTCATGATCTGTGCCGGCGTGCCGTCGGCCGTTACCGCGCCGGCTTTCAGGGCCACCAGGCGATCGCAGAACCGGGCCGCCAGGTCGACATCGTGCAGCACCATGACCACCGTCAGCTCGCGCTGCTCTGCCAGGCGCTGGATCAGGCGCAGGGTTTCGACCTGGTGCAGTACATCCAGCGCGGAGATCGGTTCGTCCAGCAGCAGGCAGCGGGTCTGCTGGGCCAGCAGCATGGCGATCCAGGCGCGTTGGCGTTCACCGCCGGACAGGGTGTCCACTGAGCGCTGGGCAAAGGCCTGCAGGCCGGTGTCGTCGATGGCCTGGTCGATCAGCCGCTGGTCCTCATCGCGATAGCGACCGAGCGGGCCCTTCCAGGGGTAGCGTCCCAGCGCCACCAGCTCGCGCACGGTCAGACCGTCGGTGGCCGGGGTGTACTGGGGCAGGAATCCGACCTGGCGGGCAAAGTCCCGCTGGCCAAGGGTGCCGAACGCGTCGCCCTGGAGCGCGAGTTCGCCGCCGCTGGGCTCGAGCTGGCGAGCCAGCACCTTCAGCAGGGTCGACTTGCCCGAGCCGTTATGGCCCAGCAGCGCGGTCACTTCGCCATCGTGGAAGTCGAGGCTGATGTCCCGGAGGATGGAGGTCGAGGCGATCTCGACGTCCAGATGACGAATCTGGAAAAAACTGGGCATGAGGGTTCCAACAAGGGGAAAGTTGCGGACTGAGAGGGTAAAAAAAATACGAACGATTATCAACGTGAAGGCGTGTTCACCCTCTTCTGAAGAAGGATGGGAGGAACAGGAGGGAGAATGAAGGTGAGCAGGAGGGAGAATGAAGATGAAAAAGAGGCGGGAGGGGACAAGCCCGGTCCGAGGCCGTAGAATATCCGCCAATGAACGCCTGTCAGCCAACCCCCAATCCCCTGTCCGAACTCTACCGTGACGATGACCTGCTGGTGGTGCACAAACCCGCCGGTTTGCTGGTACACCGCAGCCCCATTGACCGCCACGAAACCGAGTTCGCCCTGCAGTATGCCCGCGCGCTCAATGGCGGCCGTCATGTCTACCCGGTGCACCGGCTGGATCGTCCCACGTCCGGGGTGCTGGTCTTTGCCCGCAGTGCCGCCATGGCCCGGGTGCTGGGGGAGCAGATGATGGCCGGAGCGGTGGCCAAGACCTACCTGGCGGTGGTCCGGGGCTGGCCCGCGGCCCAGGGGCTGATCGATCATCCGCTGCGGGAAGAGCCCGAGGATCGCCGCCTGAAAGGCCAGGAACAGCCGGTGAGGGAAGCCCAGACCCGCTATCGCACTCTTGCCACCACCGAGATTGCCGTGGCCATCGAAACCTACCCCACCAGCCGCTACGCCCTGGTGGCGCTGGCCCCCAAGACGGGCCGCAAACACCAGTTGCGACGCCACATGAAGCACATCAGTCACCCCATCATTGGCGATGCCAACCACGGTCGCGGCCGCCACAACCGTTACTTCGCCGAACGCTTCGGTCAGGGGCGGCTGCTGCTGGCGGCAACCCGGATGGGATTCCGGCATCCCGGCACCGGTGAGCCGCTGACCATCGAAGCGCCGTTGGAGGCGAGTTTCCGCGAGGTGCTGTCGATTTTCCCGCAGCCTTTGCCCGACCTTGAAGGTGTGGTGGTATGATCCTGCGCGCCATCGCCCTGCTGGTCCTGGCCGGACTGATCAGCACCAGCGCCCGGGCGGAGTGGTTCCGCTTCAGCGGCAGTGCCATGACCACGCCCATCGAGATGGAGTTCTGGGCGGCGGACCGGGACCAGGCCGAACGCCTGAGCAGACAGGTGTTTGCCGAGTTTGATCGAATTGACCACCGGATGAGCCGGTACCGGGAGGATTCCGAGCTGTCCCGGGTCAATCGCCAGGCGGCGGACGCTCCGGTGGTGGTGAGCGACGATCTGTACCGGGTGTTTGAGCAGGCCCGGCGGGTGTCGGAACTGAGCGACGGCGCGTTCGACATCAGTTTCGGGTCAGTGGGGTACTTCTACGATTACCGTCGGCGCATCCAGCCCAGCGAGCAGGAGCTGGCCCACAATCTGCCCCGCATCAACTACCGCGACATTGAACTGGACCCCGAAGACCGGTCGGTGCATTTCCGCCAAACCGGCCTGTTGACCGATCTGGGGGGCATCGCCAAGGGCTTCGCTGTCGACCGGGGCATTGAGCTGCTGCGCGCCGGTGGCATTCGCCACGCCCGCCTCAGTGCCGGCGGTGACATGCGCCTGCTGGGCGACCGGCGGGGCCGGCCCTGGGTGGTGGGGGTCCGCGACCCGCGCCGGGAAGAGACCATGGTGGTGCGGCTGCCCCTGGCCGATGTCGCCATTTCGACTTCCGGGGACTACGAACGCTTCTTTATCGACGACAGCGGCACCCGGGTGCATCACATCATCGCGCCGTCCAGCGGCCGGCCCGCCGAAGGCGTGCAGAGCGTCACCATCCTCGGGGATCGGGCGCTGGTGACCGACGGCCTGTCTACCGCGGTGTTCGTGCTCGGAGCCGAGCAGGGGCTGGCGATGATCAACCGGCTGCCTGGGATCGACGCCATCATCATCGACGACCAGCGTCAGCTGCATTACTCCGAAGGACTGATGCCTCCGGCGGGGCCTTAAGGGGCCGAATTAGATCGTACCACTGACAATCCCAGGCAACGCGATCAGGCTGTCCTGCAGGGTGGCGTTGCCAAGCCCGTGGGCGGGGAAAGTGGTGCCAAAGTTGCCCTGTTCACCATGCAGCGCCATGTAGTTCAGCAGCACCGTCTGGACCAACTGATTAACGTTGTTGGCTGCCGGGCTGGAGGCGGTTTCCACCGAGGCGTCTGCGCGCATATAACCGATCTGGTTGCGGATGGCGGCAGGGCGGCCATTGGGGTTGTAAACCAGAAAGAACGAGGCGGCGGTCTGCTGGTTGTCGCCGGTCCATTCGCCCTTGCCACGGCCTTCGGCGGAGTCATCGATGCGGCCGTTACTGGACACCGAGCCGTCGCTGAAGACGTACATCATCAATGGCATGTTGCGCCGGGCGGCGTACTCCAGGCATGCCCCCATGCACTCGCCGGCCAGGAAGTCACGGCGTTCGCCGGTGCCCCGCTCGCCGGTGTGGTAGTCGTAGCCGCCCATGGTGATGGTGCCAGCGCCGGCAAAGCCGTTCACCACCAGCTTCATTACCGCCGCGGTCTTGCGGAACTCCGATTCGCCGTTGTATTGGGCGCTGGTAAAGATGCCGCCGGGACCAACGATGTCCGGGTCCAGATCCGGGTCCAAGGTGCTGGGATCGCCGAAACGATCCGCCAGGTCGGCACTTTTGACGTACCCGCACCGGACCAGGTCCTTGATCACCTCGTCTGCGGTGATCTGGGTGTTCACCCGGTTCATCTTGGCGTCGCTGATCCGCTGGATGGATTCCATGACCGCCACGGCGTCACTCTGGTCCAGCAGCCCCACCAGATCCCCCACGTCCACCAGGCCGGTGACATCGGTACGGCGGTCCACCTTGGTGGGGCGGGCCTCCGGGTCGATCAGATCCATCGGTGCCAGCGAGTTGCCGCCGGAATCGGAACTGCGGGAGCCGATCAGTGACAGCAGGGAGCCGTCGGCGCCCGCCCGATAGATGCCGTACATGGGGTTATGGGGGTTGTTGCCGGTGTCGTTCTCCGAACGTGCCGCGATGATGGCGCCGTTGGTGGCGGCCCGTGTGCCGGCGCCGGTGCGGGCCTGGATACCCCGCAGGAAGCCGCTGTCGGTGTGGAACGCCAGTCCCAGCTCCTGATTCACGAACGCCGGGTCATTGGGCAGCATGTCGCCGGGCAGCCCCAGGCGGTTGTAGCCGGCGGTGGTGAGGAAATCCTGCTGCCCCCCGCTCTTGCCCATCAGCACGTTGGAACCGGCGATGTTGGCGCCGCCGGCCAGGTCAAAACAGATAAAGGGAATCTTGCCGGCCCCCTGGACGCCAAGGCCGCAGCTGCTCTTGAGTGCTTCCAGATCTGACGACAGTGCCGCCTGGGCTGCCCGCGGGTTGGCAAACAGGCTCAGGGCGGAGGCGCCGAATACGGTTGCGGTACCGGCGCGGAAGCCCTGGGCGATGAACTCCCGCCGGGTGATGGGGCGGCGGTGGTCCGGGTGATGCAGCGGCTGATGATTGGCCAGGGCCTTGTTGCGCGAACGTTTGATAAACATGGGCAGTTCCTCTTACTGAACGAGGGTGACCGCACTGCCGAGCACGGCGGCGCAGCTGGCCTTGACGATGGTGGCGGTGCGATCGCTGGCGCAGTTGCCGCCACAGGCGCTGAGCCGGTCGATCAGGCCGTTCAGTTCGTTTTCGATGTCGGCCACCGATGGCTGGCTGGCCAGATCCTGACCGACAAATTCGTTGATCAGCGGCGTGATCACCTGGCTGCGGCCGGCGGTGTCGAACGCGCTGCTGGTGGCAGCGCTGACGTTGAAACCGGGGAAAAAGCTGCTCCGCAGAGTGCTGTCTTCCACCAGGGCGTCGCAGTACTGGATCGCCAGCTGGGTGATGGCCATCTGGTGGGACGACAGGAAGCCGTTGATGTTCTCCACCGTCGGCAATTGCTGACGCACGGTGGCAAAGGTGTCGGCCACCGTCGGGTGGGTGGTGGACACGCCGGTCATGCGGGACATGGAGACGTTGATCTCATCAAACGTCTTCAGGCCGATATGGGAGGCCGGGGCGCCGTTTGCCGGGGTTGGCTGCGGCGGCAACGGGCTCTCGATACGGACATTCTCATGGCGACCCAGGCGGTCGAAGGTGAGGAAGAACTCGTCGGTTGCGGGGCCGCTTTCAAGGGCAATCAGCGCGCCCAGGCGGGACAGCGGCTGGCCGCTGCCCGGGCTGTAACGGTCGGCGTCCAGCACCACGTCGAGATTGGCAAAGGCCTGGCCGACGGCGGCTTCCCGACCATTGATGCCGATACGCATGCCGGCCAGTTCTATGCCATCGGGGCGCTGGTCTTCATCCAGGCTGATAAAGAAGGGCTCGGAGAACAGGTAGCTGTAACTGTCGAACTGGCTGACTTCGAGCACCACATAGCTCTGCGGCACGTCAATCAGGTGGGCGACGCTGAACAGCAGGTAGTATTTCTGGCCCACGCCCACCTCGAAGTTGGCCCGGATCTGGTCATCGCTGAGGGCCCGGTTATGGATCGCCACCATTCGCAGGGTGCCCTCCCACAGGGAGTTGCCGTCGGTCTCGTTACCGAGCACCAGGGCGAAACTGTTGTCCCACTCATTGAGTAGGCCGGCCTCCGCCGGGTCCAGATCGCCGGTGAACTCGCCGTTAACGTAGATCCTGCGGCCTTCGCCGGCAGTGAAGTTAACCACCACATGCTGCAGCGATGCCTGCAGGCGGTTGTCGCCATCGGCGGTGGCGAAGGCGGTGTTCTGGTCGGTGGTGGAGCTGCGGTGCAGCACCTCGTAGTTCTGCCGGGTCTGGCTCAGGGTGACGTTGCGGGCGGTGGCCGACCCGGAGTAGGTGACGATGCGGGCGTCTTCCTGGCTGGTGTTCGCCGGGGCGACCCAGGCTTCAATGCTGTATTCGCCGGAGGCGGTCAGCAGATCATGCAGCTTGCGGCTGGCCATGGTTGAACCCTGGGCCTTGCCATTGCGGACGCGGTTGCCGGAATCGTCATCGTAGGCGGCGCCCACGTTGATGCCCCAGCCACCGACCCAGTCGACATTGCCGATCAAATTCAGGTGCAGGGCCGGTTCCACGCCACTGGTGTCAAAAGCCGTGCGGCCTTCCCCGGCCTTGAACTCGTACAGCGCGATGACGTTGTCCTCGAAGCGGCCACTGGCGTTTGCCGCCAGACCATCCCCCAGCAGCGCCAGGGCTTTGCTGGTCACCATGTCGCCATCGGGAGCGTGGGCCGTGAGGCTGCTGGCAAAGTCTTCGATGGCCATCTGCATGGTGAGGGCGGAGGTGGTGCAATCGTTGTCCCAGCAGTTGTGGAAATCATCCCGCAACCGCTCCACCAGGCGCGATGCCGCCGGGTTGCCCAGGTTGATACGGCTCTGGGACTCGGCGTAGGCGGTGTCGACGTCGGCGCTGCCGATGTAGGGCGTCTGCACGCCTTCCACATGGCAGTCGGCGCAATAGGTCTGCAACACCGGGTAGACCTGGGTGCCAAAGCTGCCGCTGGTTTGCGGAAAACGTTTGGTGGCGCCGGGGTCGCGAATCACCGGCGGCACCAGGTCGATGGTCTTGGCGCTGCCGCTGGCGTCGCCGGCCCAGTCTTCCAGGTAGCTGGTGATGGTGTCGGCGCAGGCCTGGTCGCTGGCCAGCCAGCAGTTGTGACCGCCGGCCACCTTGCTGACCAGCACCGACTGGCCCGGATCGGTCAGGTCAACCACGGTGTTGGCCTGGGCGTAGGCGATGTTGATGTCGCCCTCGTGGACGAAGGTGGGAGCCTGACCGCCAACGTTGTGGCAGGTGCCGCAACGGTTGCTGGCGACCAGGTTGTCCCAGACCGTGCGTTTGAAGTTCTGGACGTCATCGGTGGCCGGTGGCGGACCGCTGTAGTTGCTGTTGGGGGGTGGGGTGCCGGTGTTTGGCAGCGCCTCGGTGGCTTCGCCGCCACAGCCGGTCAGGCCGGCGAGCATCAGCACCAGCACGGCCAGACCCGGTAGCGTGCGTGTAGTGCCGCGGAAAGTGCTGCGGAAAGTGCCGGGGCCTGTGTTGGAGCCAGTGTCGGTGGTCGTAGAGTGGGGCGGGGTCGACAGATACCGCATCATTCAGTCTCCCATGCAGTAGACGGCGGAATCGGCGAAGCTCCGCTTGAGCTTGAAGCCGCTGGCACGCAGGTTCGACACCATGGTGGCGATCTGGCTGCGATCAGCGCCATCCACCGGATCACGCAGGCACACGGTACGGAACACCTTCTTGGCCTGGCATTCGGCAAAGGCGTCGGAGTGGGCCAGCTCCTGTCCCATGGACTTGGCGCCATAGCCTCCGCCCTCGGGATTCTGCGCGCTATCCCAGCCCAGTCGCCGGTTGGGGCCGGCGCGCCAGTAATTGTCCCAGCGGTCGTCGCGGGTGATGTAGCCGGGTTCAAAATTGGCGGCGTTGATCAGGTATTTGCCCTGGACCCGGGTGCCGGTGTCCGGGTCCGTCGCGCCCACCGTGTTATAGACCAGGCGGCCCAAGTTGCCGTCCGGATCGTTGTCGGCGTCGTACTCGAAGTCGTAGTAGGCGAAGGCCTGGGCCAGTGGGTCCATGCCGCTGTGACAGCCCACGCAGTTGTTGAGAAATACCCGGCTGTCGCCCCCGGGGCTGCGGGACACGTCCTGGCGGATGCGGTCCGGCGGACGGGTGACGTCGTTCACCTGCTCGAGGTCGTTGCACAGGTGGTTCATCAGGGTGAAGCGGAACATCGCCCGGTTGGTGCCGGCGCTGAAGAAGGCCTGGGCGGCGGCGCGGGAGGTCATGACGCCAGCGGTGGCGGTGGACGGCAGGCCGTTGCGGCTGGACTGGGTGGTGGCATCGAGGTGGTCCTGCAGGCTGTACCCGCCGGCTTCCAGCTCCCGGTAGTGATCGTTGTTGTCGATGGCGTAGGGGGGCAGGTTCAGCGCGCCGTCACCGACGTAGAGAATGTCGTCATAGAGGATGGTGCGGAAATCCCGTTCGTCCCGAACCACGCCAATGACCGTTGCGGTGTAGTCGTTAAGCGGCACGAAGCTGGACTGGGCCTCATTGGTCCAGGGCGCCGCAAAATTCTTCAGGGTGACATCGTAGAAGGCGCGGTCGTCCATGGCGGTGTAGGCAGCCTGTTGGGCATTGCCACCCTGAATCTCCAGGGCCATGGTCTCCAGCACTCCGGCCGACGGCCGCACCCCGGTGAGGCGTTCATGCATGCGTTGGGCCTGCTCGCGGGCGCCGGCGTGGGCGGACTGCCAGGGCAGCGCCAGGGAGGCCAGCAGGCAACCCATTCCGATCAGGCGGCCGGATTGCATCAGAATCCGGTGGGTGTGCTGTCCCACGGGCCAGTTACTGCCGTTGGCTGTCATCTTTTGTTCCTCGTGCCTCTCTTATGCCCTCCCTGCCCTTCTCATGCCTCGTCCCCTCATGGCAGGGACCCGGAGTATTTTTCGGTGTTCAGGTCCGCTTCCACGACGCTGTCATCATAACGTGACAGCTTGTCACGCAAGGCCTGGCGGGGCTTTCAGGGTTGCTCATCTTAGGGTGGGGGCGGTGAAATCCGGAAGAAATTCACTGGCTCTTTGTTCAGTTTTGAGACCTGTCGCTTATGGTTACGTTTGTTTACACGAAGCGTTTGGAATGTAAACAAGTGTTAAACGTACTCTGTGCATCCTGTACTATCTGGCCCCTTATCACAATGCGCCTTGAGGTTTAGTTCATTGGCCCGCTCAACGACATATTCCAGCCGTGACCCGATCGGTTGTACGCTCACTCTGCGGGCCTCTCTGTGCGCTTTGGTCGCCGTGTTGACGGGCTGTGGACCCGGAGGTGGCAGCGGCCAGGCGCCGGACCCGGTGGTGGCGGAGCAGCCGGTGGCGTTCGTCCAGCGTACCCTCGACGTTGACCCCGACAGCAACGAACTGCGCGGCGATGACCGCCGTGAGCCCGACGCCTTTCGTCCCGGTGCCCGCTTGTACCTGAAGGACCGGGCAGCCCCCAGTGCGGCTTTGCGGGACATCACCTCGTCGCTGTTTGCCGATGACCGCTTCCTCGATGACGAGGGCGAACTGCGCTACGACGTCAAGGACCTGGCGGTCTCCTACGACGGTAACCGCCTGCTGTTTGCCCTGCGGGCGCCGGAAGTGGACGACCAGACGTCGACCTGGAACATCTGGGAATACGACGTGGCCAACGATCTCCTGCGCCGGGTGATTGCCTCCGATACCCAGGCCGAGGCGGGCCACGACATTGCTCCGGACTATCTCCCGGATGGCCGTATCGTGTTTGCCTCCACCCGTCAGCGCACCGCCAAGGCGATTCTGCTGGACGAGGGCAAACCCCAGTTCGATGCCCTGGACGAGGACCGCGATGCCCCGGCGTTTGTGCTCCATGTCATGGCAAGCGACGGCAGCGACATCGAGCAGATCACCTTCAACCAGAGCCACGATCTGGACCCCACCGTGCTGGCGAACGGCAAGATCCTGTTCAGCCGCTGGGACAACGCCGGCCAGACCCGCAACAACGGTTTCAACCTTTACCAGGTCAACCCGGATGGCACTGACCTGGCGTACGTATTCGGTCGTCACTCCCACGATTCCGTTGAGGGGCAGACGGTGCATTACTTCCGTCCACTGGCGTACAACGGCCAGGTGCTGGCCCAGGTGCGACCGTTCGCCAGCCAGAGCCTGGCGGCGCTGCCGGCGTTGCTCGACACCACTGCCTTTGTGGAGGCGGATCAGCGGCTCGACGGCAGCGAAGGCGATGGCCAGGTTGCCGTGGTGGCAGGCTACGATGGCTCTGGCGAGCCGAACCTCAACGGCAGCTATGGCGCAGCCTCGCCGCTGTTCGACGGCACCGATCGCTACCTGGTGAGCTGGAGCCCCTGTCGTCTGCGGGAGGCATTTGCCGAGGGCGACGACCGCATCGTCAACTGCACCGAGGAACGGTTGGCCGCGCCGGACGATTACGACCGTGCCTTGCCGATTTTCGGGCTCTGGCTGCTGGACAAGACCAGCGTGACCCAGCTGCCGGTGCAGGCGCCGGAGGAAGGCGTGCAGGTGGATGAGGCGGTGTTGATGATTGACCGCCCGCTGCCGACCCACCTGGCGCCGGCGATCCTGGACAGTGAAGCCGCCACCCTGGCCAACAGCGGCTACGGCGCCGTGCACATCCGCAGCGTGTACGACGTTGACGGCACGGACACCGCACCCGGTGGCATCCGCACGCTGGCGGACCCGCTACAGACCGAGCCGGCGGCACGGCCTGCGATGTTTGTCCGGTTCGAGAAACCGGTGTCGATTCCCGATGACGAGGTCCGGGAGGTTGACCTTTCCGCCTTTGGCCGCAGCGCCGCCCAGGGCATGCGGGAGATTCTCGGTTACGCGCCGGTGGAGCCGGATGGCTCGGTGCGGGCGGCGGTGCCTGCCAACGTGGCCTTCGCCATCAGTGTGGTGGATGGCAACGGCGAACGGCTGTCTGCCCGTCACCAGAACTGGCTGCAGGTGCGCCCTGGTGAGACCCTGAGCTGCCATGGCTGCCACGACCCCGGCAGCGACGTGCCCCACGGCCGGCCCGACGCCGGACCTGCCTCGGTCTACAGTGGCGCCCGCACCACCGGTCTGGAGTTTCCCAACACCGACCCCACCCTGGTGGCCGACATGGGCGAGACCATGGCGCAGACCTACAGCCGCATTAATGGCATCCGCCAGTTGCAGCCCGACCTGGTGTTCGAGGACCAGTGGAGTAATGACGCGGTGGTGGCCAAGGCGGCGCCGTTCGCTTACCGCTACTCGGATCTGAGCACACCCTCACCGGTATCGGCGGCCTGCGCTGCCAGCTGGTCCGGCTTCTGCCGCACGGTGATTCACTACGAGCAGCACATTCACCCGCTCTGGGGGCTGGACCGGCAGATCATCGCTGCCGATGGGGTAACGGTTCTGGACGACTACACCTGCACCGGTTGCCATTCCGATCAGGACGCCGATGGTGCCCTGCGGCTGCCCGACAGCCAGCTGGACCTGTCCGACGGGCCGTCGCCGGACCAGCCGGATCACTTCAATGCCTACCGCGAGCTGCTGTTCAACGACAACGAGCAGGAGATTATCGATGGCGCGCTGACGGACGTGCTGGTGGACACGGGCGAGATTGAGCGGGATGAGGACGGCGTTCCCATTCTCGATGCCGAGGGCAACACCATCCCGGTGTTCACCACCGTCAATGTTCCGGCGTCCATGAACACCGCCGGGGCCCGCGCCAGCAGCCGGTTCCTGGACCGGTTCCGCAGCGGCGGCAGTCACCAGGGCTTTCTGACCGAAGTGGAGCTGAAACTGATTGCCGAATGGCTGGATCTGGGCGGCCAGTACTACAACAACCCTTTCGACACCCCTGAGGACTGACGGCTGCCGATGTGTGATATCGACTCAGGGTTTGATAACAGCGTGGCGCTCAGCACAGCCCCCGACAGCAAGCCTGGCGCTGCCAGGTTGAGGATAGTGGCATGGCTGCTGGCCTGTGTGCTGCCGCTGCTGGTATCCCCGGCCCTGGCTGATGATGGCCGGGGGGCGACGGCGGATCTGCCCCGGGTTCAGGTGGCGGAACCCTACGTGGCGTGGCACACCGGTCCGGCGGCGGCCTATCCGGTGGTGCGGGTCAGTGAGAAAGGGGAGTGGCTGACCCTGGTGCGGCGCAAGACCGACTGGTTCCGGGTGCGGGATCGCCGGGGCCGGGAAGGCTGGGTGCATGTGGACGATGTGCTGCTGACCTTGGACGGCGCCGGCGAGCCGGTGACGTTGACCGAGCCGCGGTTCGACGATTTCAGCACCCGCCGCTGGGAGGCCGGGCTGATGATGGGAGAATTTGACCGTGCCCCGGTCACCGCCGTTTACGCCGGCTACTGGATGACAGCGAACCTGTCGCTGGAGCTGTGGGGCTCCCAGGCGTTGGGAACCGCGTCGGAGATCCTGATGGTGAGCGGCAATCTGGTGCACCAGCCGTTCCCGGACTGGCGGGTGTCGCCGTTCTTTACCCTGGGTTATGGCCATATCGCCATCCGACCCAAGACCACCCTGGCGGACACCGAGAACCGCGACAACCCGATGGCCAATGCCGGCCTGGGGGTCCGCTTCTACATGACCGACCGCTATTTTCTGCGTGCCGAGGTGAAGGACTACAAGACCTTCACCGATCGACAAACCAACGAAGAAGCAACCGAATGGAAACTAGGACTCAGCATCTTTTTCTGACCCTGTCGCGGCGAGCCTGGCTGCCATTGCTGCTGTGTGCGGCTCCGGCCTGGGCGGCGGAAGAACCCACCCTGATCGAGCCGGACGTCAGACCGGTGGCGGTAGACGAGGCGCTGATCGACACAGAGAACTTCGAGGTCGGCGCCTTCACCGGTGTCCTCAACATCGAGGACTTCGGTTCGTCCTTCGTCTACGGCGCCCGTCTGGGCTACAACCTCAGCGAATCGCTGTTCGTGGAGTCCAACATCGGTTTTGCCGAGGGCGGGGAGACCAGTTTCGAGCAGTTGGCAGGCGATGTGGAGCTGCTCACCGACAGTGAGCGGGAGTATGTCTACTACAACCTCAACTTCGGTTACCGGCTGCTGCCGGGTGAGGCCTTTTTTGGTCCCGATCACGCCTTTAACACCAACTTCTACCTGGTGGCCGGCGCCGGCGCGACCGATTTTGCGGGGGACAACCGTTTCACCACCAACGTCGGTTTCGGTTACCAGGTGCTGTTCACCGACAGCCTGGCGGTGGAATTGGGGGTGCGTGAACACATGTACAAGATCGATGTATTGGGAGACGAGAAAACCGCCTTCAATACTGAAATCCGTTGTGGTCTGTCGGTCTTTTTCTAGGTTATCAACAGGAGTTTTCAGCGTATGAACCGAACCCTCATTGCAGCCGGCCGCACCGGCCTGACATTGCTGCTGGTGCTGTTCAGCCTGGCGGGCCGGGCCAGTGAGCCGGCGCCGGATTTCACCCTCACGAGCAACCAGGGCGAGAACCTGCGCCTGGAGGATTACCGCGGCCAGGTGGTGATGCTCAACTTCTGGGCGTCCTGGTGCGGCCCCTGCCGCCAGGAAATGCCGTTGATGGATGAGATCTACCAGAACTACAAGGATCTCGGCTTCACCGTGCTGGCGGTGAATGTGGATGCCGACTCCGCCGATGCCAATCGCTTTCTGGAGGCGGTACCGGTGTCCTATCCGGTCCTGTACGACACCGAAAGCCGGGTCAGTGAGCTGTACGAGGTCGACGCCATGCCCACCACGGTGATGATCGACCGTGACGGCAACGCCCGCTACCTGCACCGGGGCTACCAGCCGGGCTATGAAGACCATTACGCCGAGCAGGTACGAGAACTGGTGCGGGAGTAAACGCTGAGATCGACGCACTGTGACCCGCTGGTCGTGACATGAGTAACGCAAAATGACGAAACCGCTGATAATCGCTTCCCTGCTGGCCCTGCTTGTGGTGTCTGGCTGCAGCGCCATTGAGCCCTGGGTCAAACCCTATGAGCGGGCCAACCTGGCAGACCCGATCATGAGTCCGAGTCGCCATGGCTACGCCGATGCCTACATGCACCACGTATATCAGGCGCGGGAATCGGCCCGTGGTGCCGAAGGCGGCTCCGGAGGTGGTTGTGGCTGTAACTGATTGGGGCTCGCGCTGGCTGTTGCTGGCGATGACGCTGTTGGCCACCACCGCATCGGCCGCCACCCTGCCGGTGGATAAGGTGGATGTGCTGTACCACCGATACGACGGCGGTGGCATGGTGATCGATGGCCCGTCGGTGCTGGTGCGCAAGAGTGCCGGCCCCCAGCTGTCGTTCACCGGGCAGTATTACGTCGATTCCGTGTCTGCCGCCTCGGTGGACGTGCTGGCCACCGCCAGCAAGTACACCGAGGAACGCACCGAGTACACCGCCGGGGTGGACTACCTCTACGACAAGGCCATCCTCAGCCTGGGCTATACCAACAGCTCTGAGAACGACTACGAGGCCAACACTCTTTACTTGTCAGTCAACCAGGAGTTCTTCGGCGGTCTCACCACCCTGAAGATGGGCTACGCCCAGGGCTGGGATGAAGTCGGTATGACCGGAAACGACGGCTTTGAAGAGGACGCCGACCGCCGCAACTACCAGCTCGGAATTTCCCAGGTGCTCACCAAAAACAGTCTGCTGGGGCTGGATCTGGAAGCAGTCACCGATGAGGGTTTCCTGCAGAACCCCTATCGCCAGAATCGTTACCTGGACCCGGCGGACCCGGGCAGTTTCCTCTACCAGCCGGAACGCTACCCGCAGACCCGCACCAGCCTGGCGGTCGCCGGTCGGGCGCTGTATTACCTGCCGTACCGGGCCTCGCTGCGGGGCGAATATCGCTTCTTCAACGACAGCTGGGGTATCCAGGCCCACACCGTCGAGATGGCCTACGTGCATCCGCTGGGGCCGCGCTGGGTTGTGGAAGGTCGGGTCCGCTACTACACCCAGGACCAGGCGGATTTCTACAGCGACCTGTATACCTATGAGAACGCTTTGACCCACCTGGCCCGGGACAAGGAACTCAGCCGTTTCTCCGGTACCACCCTGGGCGCCGGAGTGAGCTACGAATGGCGCCAGAGCGGCCTGCCCGGTGTCGATCGGCTGCAGTTCAGCCTGCTGCTGGACTACCTCGATTTCAGTTACGACAACTTTCGGGACGTGACTGCGCCCGGGAACTACCTGCCCGGTGAGGAACCGTTATATTCCTTCGACGCTTTCGTCACCCGGGCTTCGTTGATTCTTGAGTACTGAGCCCGGCGTCACGGGCCTCGCGAACAAGGTTATGGCTATGACAAAGAACACCGTTTCAGGGTTGCCCCGGCTCTTGCTCAGCGGGCTGTTGCTGGCACTGCCGCTGGCCGGGGCCGCGCAGGACCAGGCTGCCGAGCCGGAGGCGGGGGCAGCGGTCAGCGTTGAGGAGCTGAAGCGCCGGGTGATCGAACTCAACCGGGATCTGTTCATTCTGGAGGAGGATCTGCTGTTTCCCGCCAGCACCCAGTTTGCTGTGTTCCTGAGTGTCGACACGGGCCGCTTTCTCACCCTCGACAGCGTCAAGCTGAAAGTGGACGACGAGGTGGTGGCGGCGCACCTGTACACCGACCGTCAGGTAGCGGCGCTCCAGCGCGGTGGTATGCAGCGGCTGTACATCGGCAACCTGCGTAGCGGCAGCCACCAGGTCACCGTCTTCGTTGAGGGCGTGGGCGCCGACCAGCGCGCCTACAAGAAAGCGGCGACCCTGGATTTTGACAAGGGGGCGGACATCGCTTCGCTGGAAATCCGGGTTCAGGACAGCGCTGCGGACTACCAGCCCCATGTCGAGATCGTCGAGTGGGAGTGAGCGCGCCGTGAGTCGGACCCTGTCCCGAACCCTCCAATTGCTCGGTCTTGGGCTGGCACTGGCCAGTGCCCCGTCCGTGGCCGCTGCCGCCAGCGATGACTGGCCGCAGCGGGCCCAGGACCTGGGCTACGGCACCATCCTGTACGATCACTATCAGGGTCGGTCGCTGGACGCGCTGACCGGGTTTGCGGTCGCCGAGGCCCGCGATGGCATCCAGGGCCACGGCGATCATCCGCAGTTGATCCGCGGCAGCGTGATGCTGGCCTACGGCATGACCCGCCAGGCCCAGGCCCTGTTCGAAGCGTTGCTGGAGGACAGCCGGGTTGATGCGCTCAGCCGCAATCTGGCCTGGTTCTACCTCGGCAAGGTGTACTACCTCGAAGGTGACAACTCACGCTCGCAGCAGGCCCTGGCCAGGGTGACTGCAGAGGTGCTGGCGGCGGACGCTCCGGATGACCATGAGCAGTGGCTGTACCTGCAGGGCCAGCTGGCGTTGCGGGTTGACGGGGCCGGTGCTGACAGCAAGGTGGAGGCGCTGGTGGCGCGGTTACCGTCCGGCAGTCTGTACCGTCACTATCTGCGCTACAACCTGGCCAGCGCACGGCTGGCGGCGGGGCATCGTGAGGCGGCGTTGGCGACACTGGAGCAGCTGGCGTCGCAGCTCCGGGCCACGGCACCGGCGCAGGACGGTGAGTCGCGGGCGCTGCTGGAACGCACTCAGCTCAGCCTGGGGGAACTGTATCTGCAGCAGTCGCGACACCGCGATGCCCAGTCCCGGTTGGCCGCCATCCGTCTGGACAGCCCGTTCTCCGACCAGGCGCTGTACCACTATGCCCTGGCGAGTGCCGGGACCGAATCCTGGGGACTGGCGCTGCAGGCTCTGGATACCCTGCAACAGCGGCGCCTGTTCTCGCCCTGGTTACAGCAGGTGCCCTATGCCCGTGGCCATGTGCTGGAACAGCTGCAGCGGCCGCAACAGGCCATGGCGGCCTATCGCGGTGCCGCAGAGCGCTACCAGACCCTGCAGCAACAGCTGGCACAGGCCCGGGCCCAGTTGACCGAGGCCGGCATTGTCGGCGCCCTGCAACCGCTGGCGTCGGTCGCCGATGGCCAGCCACCGGCCCAGAGTGCCGTGACTCTGGGTGACCCGACGCTGGGCAGCGACGCCTATGGTCGACTGCAACTCCAGCCGGGCGACCCCGCGCTGGCCCAGTTGCTGTCGCAGGAACCGTTCCAGCTGGCGCTGCGGGATCTGCACGAGCTCTACCGGCTGCAGCGTCTGCTGACCGACTGGCAGGACAAACTGGCGTCCTTCGACGCCATGCTGGTAACCCGCCAGAGCCAGCGCCAGCGCAAGATCGCCGACACCCGCGCCGCTCTGCAGGCGCAGCAGGCTGATCAGTGGCTCAGCCAGCAGCAGCGGTTCCAGCGTCGCATCGACGCGGCGCTGGCGGCGGAGGACGCCGACTTCTTCATGAGTGAGCCGCAGCGGGCCGCTCACCGGCGTATCCAGCGGGTGCTGGCGACACTGGAAACCCTGCCCGACGATGAACGCACCGCATCCCAGCGCCGCAAGATCGCCCGCATCCAGGCTTACTTTGACTGGCAGGTGGCAGACGATTACGGCGTCAATCGCTGGGCGGCGCAGAAACAGCTGCGGCAACTGAACCAGGCCATGGCCGAGTTCCGCCAGCGCCGGACGGCACTGGCCGGGGAAATGGCCGGAACCGGCGGCAACGCCAGCCTGGCCCGGCGGATCAGCGCCAGCGGCCAGCGTCTTGAGACCCTGGCTGGCGAGTTGGAGCTGGCCCTGAGCCAGGCCCGGGCGGAACTGCTGGCCCGGGTCAAGGCGGATTTCGACCGCCAGCAGCAGACCGTGCAACGCTACCTTGTGGCCAGCCGCCACGCCCAGGCCCGGTTGGCGGATGCGGTGTTCAGTGGTGTCGATGACCGCCCAGAGGAGCAGACCGATGATTAGACAGTCTGCCTTTACCCCGCGCCGGTCCTGGCTGGTGCTGGCCATGGCGGCCAGCCTGGGTGGCTGCCAGAGCCTGTCCCCGGACGACTGGTTTGGCGACGATGAGCCGCAGGTTCAGCCCCACACCCTGGCAACGCTCCAGCCCGCCGATCTGAGCAACCTGTCAGCGGTTGGTTCGACCAATGAGACGAGTGGGAACGGGGTCCCCAGAACCGGAAACAGCGATCCCGGGCGCACAACCGAAACCATGGCGCTGACCGACGTGATCGCCAGCTACGAAGCGTTGTTGCCGTTGCTGCAGACCTCGCGGCAGCCAGAGGACCAGGAACGACTGGTGCAGGTACAGCACCGGCTGGCGGACCTGCGTTTTCAGCAGGCAGAGGAGCGGCTGGCGGACCAGGCGGTCGATGACCTGGCGCCGGCCATTGCGGCCTACCAGCGCCTGCTGCGCCAGTACCCGGATCGGGCCAGCAATGACCAGGTGCTTTACCAGTTGGCCAAGGCCTACGATCTCAAGGGCGAACGGACGGCGCACCTGCAGACCCTGGAGCGGCTGATCCGCGACTACCCGGCGTCGGCACTGGTAACCGAAGCCCAGTTTCGTCGTGGCGAGCAGCTGTTTACCGAAGGGCGTTACCGCGCCTCGGCTGAGGCATATGGGGCGGTGATCGCCGGCGCCGATGGCGAGGACCAGCGCTTCCTGGCGGATGCCCATTTCATGATCGGCTGGTGCGCATTCAAGCTGGCTCAGTATCAGAGCAGCCTGATGAGTTTCACCCGGGTGCTGGACCGGGTGTTACCGGCGGATACCCGGGTTGCCGGCGTCGACCAGCGCCATCGCACCATGGTGGAGGACCTGTTCCGGGTCATGGGACTGGCGTTCACCCATCTCGGGGGCGCCGACAGCGTCGAGCGGCTGTTCCGGGACATCGGTGGCAAACCCTACGAAACCCTGGTCTATGACCGCTACAGCGAGCAGCTGCTGGCCAACGAGCGCTACTCCGATGCCATTGAGGTGTTCCAACGCTACATTGCCAACCACCCGGACAGCCGCTGGTCGCCGCGCTACCACCTGGCCATTATCGATACCCTGCAGCGGGCCGGCTTTAGCAGCGACATCGGCCGCTGGAAGGCGGATTTCATCCTCAACTACGGCATCACCAGCGGCTACTGGCAACAGGCTTCGGCGCCCCTGCGCGACGAATTGCGGACACAGCTGGAACCCCTGCTGACCGAACTGGCCAATCGTCACTACGCGCTGGCGCAGCGGGCCGAGGGTTCCGGAGAGCGGCAGCAGGCGAGGGCGCAGTACCAGTCTGCGGCCTTCTACTATGGCGAGTTCGTGGCGACCTTCCCGGATCACGCCCGTACCCCGGAAATCCTGTTCCTGCTGGCAGAAACACACCTGGCGCTGGCCCAGTGGCCCGAGGCAATCGCCGCGTTTGAGCAGGTGGCCTATGGCTTTGACGCCCACCCCCGTGCCGCCGAGGCAGGCTATGCAGCCATCCTGGCCTATCGGGATTACGTTGCGACGGTTGCGACGGCTGAGTCCGCGACGGAACAGCGCCGAGCACTGATGCAGCGGCAGCAGCGCAACCGACTGCGGTTTGTGACCCGGTTTGCCAGCGATCCCCGGGCGCTGGATGTGCTGTACGTGGCGACCCAGCATGAATTTGAGCACCAGCGGTATCAGCAGACCCTGCGCCATGCCCAGCGCCTGATCGACTGGCAGCCGCTGCCGCAACCGGAGCTGATGGCGGAAGCCCAGTTGCTGAAGGCCCACAGTCTCTACCAGTTGCGCTCCTATACGGCCGCCGAACAGGCCTATCAGGAGGCACTGTTGGTGATGGCACCGCAGGACCAGCGTCGCGCCGACATTACCGAGAACCTGGCCGCCAGCGTTTACCGTCAGGCCGACGATCTGCTGGCCGCCGGCGACACCGTGGCGGCGGTTGAACAGTTACTAAGGGTGGGCCGGGTGGCTCCGGGGGCGGCCCTGCGCGCCAATGCCCAGTACGACGCCGCCAGCTATCTGATTGAGCTGGCCGACTGGGATCGGGCCATCGCGGTGCTGGGCGGCTTCCGGCGCGACTACCCCGACCATGAACTGAACGACGAACTACCGGCCAAGCTGGCGCTGGCCTACCGCGAAACGGGCCAGTGGCAACAGGCCGCAGACGAAACCCGGCGTTTGCTGGCATTGGCGGACAGCGAGGACGAGCGACGTCAGACCCTGATCCTGGTGGCGGAGCTGTACGACCGCGCCGGGAACACCGGCGAGGCCATCGTGACCTGGCGCCGCTATGCCAATCGCTACCCGCAACCGCTGGCGGATTACATGACGGCGGCGGACCGGTTGGCAGAGCTCTACGCCGAACGCGACGATGTCGACAAACGCCGCTACTGGTTGCAGCGGCAAGTGGCGGCGGTGGATGCCCGCGAAACCCGGAACGGAAGCGTCGACGACTACCTGCGCTACCAGGCAGCGGGAGCCTCCGCGGCCCTGGCGGAGGAAGCCTATCAGGCGTTCCTGGCCATTGAGCTGACGCTGCCGCTGCAGCAGACCCTGCCGGCCAAGATCCGCACCCTGGAGACGGCCGTTGCGGCCTACCGGAAAACCAGCGGCTATGGCGTTGCCGACTTTGCCACCGAAGCCGGCTACCGTATCGCCGATCTTTACGCCCAGCTGGGCGCGGCGCTGATGGACTCGGAACGACCCCAGGGCTTGAGTGAACTGGAGCTGATGCAGTACGAGCTGTTGCTGGAAGAGCAGGCCTACCCGTTTGAAGACAACGCCATCGACATTCATGAGCAGAACGCCCGACGCAGCTGGAACGGCCTCTACGATGACTGGGTTCGCCAGAGTTTCGAGGCCCTGGCGCAGCTGTTGCCCGCCCGCTACAACAAAGCCGAGCAGACCGCGGAGGTGATCGATGAATTGCGGTAACCGCAGGCGTCACCACGGCTCTTGCCTGCTGGCAGCGTTGCTGCTGTTGGCCGGGTGTGCCGCCCGGCAACCCGCGCCTGACAGTATCACCTGGCAGCCCGATGAGGCCACCCGCACCGCCTACCAGGCGGCGCTGTCGCAGCTGTCGGCGGGGGATCTTGATGCCGCCGCAGCGCAGTTGCAGTCGATCCATCAGGCCCATCCGTCCTTGGCCGGCCCGGTGGCCAACCTGGGGCTGATTGCCATGCGCCAGGGCGAGCGGGATCAGGCCCGGGGGTATTTTCAGCAGGCGCTGGCGGCGCACCCTGAGCATCTGCACAGCCTTAATGCCCTGGGGGTGCTGGCCCGGCAAGACGCCGATTTTGAGACTGCGGAACGCTATTACCGCCAGGCCCTGGCGGTGAACCCAGACTTCCAGCCGGCGCTGCGCAACCTGGGCATTCTGCTGGAACTGTACCGTGGCGAACTGACCGAGGCGCTGGCGCTGTATCAGCGCTATCAGTCGTTGCAGCCGGAGGAAGATCCCCAGGTCAGTGAATGGATATTTGATTTGGACCGTCGGATTGAATGATGTCGGGAGAGCTTATGCAGAAACGTCGATCCCGCCGAATGGCTCCTGCCGTTTCGCGCCCCCTGAGCAAACCCTCGCTTGCCGGTGTAGCGCTGCTGTTGCTTGCCGGTATTGCCCAGGCCCAGCCAGGGGATGCCGACGTCGTGACCATTGAGGGAACCCGGATTCGCGCTGATCAGGAGCTGCCGACGGTGATGTACCTGGTGCCCTGGCTGCCCCCGCAAGTGCAGGCGCTGAAGCGGGCCGACGAGCAACTGATGGTCGGCACCGGTATTGCGCCACTGGAGCGGGCGGAGTTTCGCCGGTTGCTGGATTACCACCGGCGCTTCCAGGCGGCGATGGCCAACCTCGAGGAGGGCGCCGCAGCCCAGCCAAAGCCAGCGCCCTAGTCTTCTCTGGACACAAAAGCATAAGGTGATACAGGCGTGTTCGGGAAACGATGAATAGTTGAAAACAGATGAGTGTTCAAAAAGTAGCCATGACGAAAATTCAGAACTATCCAACCGGGAGTGACTTCCAATGATTGAAACCGCCATTCGCTTCTTCCAGGAAGGTGGCTTTTTCATGTTTCCGATCGCCTTCATTCTGGTGATCGGGCTGATTGTTGCCATCGAGCGTTACGTGTACCTGTCCGCCCAGAAGGTCACCAACCGCCGGGATTTCCGCCAGTTGCACCACAAACTGGCCAACCGTGACCTGCGGGGCGCGCTCAACTACGCCAACGAATCCGGCAGCGCGATGTCGGCGATGATCGGCGCCGGCCTGCAGCGCCTGGCCCGCCGCCAGTCCCGCGAGGACATCGAGTACGCCATGGAAGAGGGCCTGCTGGAGGTCATGCCGCGACTGGAGAAACGGACCCAGTACCTCTCCACCCTGGCCAACGTATCCACGCTGCTGGGCCTGCTCGGCACCATCATCGGCCTGATTGCCGCCTTCACCGCGGTGGCTTCGGCCGATCCCGCCGAGAAGGCCAGCCTGCTGTCCCAGAGCATTTCGGTGGCGATGAACACCACCGCCTTCGGTCTGATTTCCGCCATCCCGCTGCTGCTGTTGCACTCGGTCCTGCAGACCAAGACCAATGAGATTGTCGACAGTTTCGAGATGGCCGGGGTGAAGGTGCTCAACCTGGTTGCCGACGGTCGCGCCCCGGCGCCAGCCACCGGCTCCCAGAAACCGGCCGCGCCGGCGGCTGCGGACAAACCGGCCAATGCTGGCTCGGTTGCCTGATCACGCCGACGACACAGGAGTCTCACTATGAGGCGGAAACATCGTCGCCTGCGCAGTGACGCCGATCTGGACATCACCGCGTTCATGAATCTGATGATCGTGCTGGTGCCAGTTCTGTTGCTGAACATGGTGTTTGCCCATACCAGCGTGCTGGAGCTGAACTTTCCCGAGTCCGGCGGCCAGGCCGGCGACCCGGCCGAAACCCTGCAGTTGCAGGTGGTGCTGGGGGACGACGCACTGGTGGTATCGGACAACCGCGCCGGGGTGATCAAGCGCATTCCCAACCGCGACGGTGGTCACGATTTCGACCTGCTGGGTCAGGTGATGCAGGAGATCAAATCGCGGGTACCGGACAAGCGGGACATCGTCATCATGGCGCGCAAGCAGACCTCCTACCAGACCCTGGTCACCACCATGGACACCGTGCGGTCCTATGAAACGGTGGTGGCGGGCAGTGTGGTGGACGCCGAGCTGTTTCCGGAGATATCCATCGGAGATGCGCCGGAGACCGGGCGTGAATCGGGTTAAGGAACGGGCATGAAAGAATCAGCCAAAGCAAAGCGCCTCAAGCGCCACCAGCGCCGGGGCAAGCAGCAGAGCAAGCTGAACCTGGTGTCGCTGATGGACATTTTCACCATCCTGGTGTTCTTCCTGATGGTGAACTCGTCCAGCGACGTTCAGGTGATCAACCCGGACAAGGGCATCCAGCTGCCGGTGTCGAGTGCGGACACCCCGCCGGCGGACGTGCTGGCGCTGACCGTGACCCAGCAGGACATCGTCATCAATGGTCGGGCCGTGCTCAAACGGGCGGACCTGCTGGCCTACGAGGGCACGGTGGAACCGTCGCTGAAGGCCGAGCTGGACTACCAGGCCCAGCGCTCCGATGCCCCGGCACCGGAGGCTGGCCGGCCGATCACCATCGTGGCGGACCGGGAGCTGCCCTATGAGCTGCTGAAGAAGATCATGTCCACCTGTGTGGACGCCGGTTATGCCAGCATTTCCCTGGCGGTGAGCCAGCAGGCGGAGCAGGGGGCGTAATGGCGAACTCTCAACGACTGGGCCTGCCCTGGAACGACGAACCCGGAGAGAAGCGCCGCCTGCGACTGATCGCAGCGGTAGTGACGCCCCTGTTCCTGGCCGTTGCCGGCTACGTGACCTGGGTAGACCTGCCAGAGCAGGCGCGGGAAGAGCGCGAGGCGCTGCCACCGCAACTGGCACGGCTGATCCAGGAGAAGCCGCCGGAGCCACCGGAGCCGGTCAGGCCAGAACCGGCCCCGGTGCCGGAACCTGAGCCCGCACCCGAACCGCAAGTGGTGGACGCACCGCCACCGCCCAAGCCAAAACTGGTGGCACCTCAGCCTGAACCGGAGCCTGAGCCAGCGCCGGAACCGGTGGCTGCGGCTGAACCGGAACCGACACCGGCGGACGTGGCGCAGGCCCGGGAGAAGGCCAGTCAAAGCGGTGTGCTGGCGATGAGCAGCGAGCTGGCCCAGCTCAGTGTGGCCGCAGACTCGATCCAGCTGGATGCGCCGGAGGCCAATCTGACCGCCAGACCCATCGCCCGGGAGAAGACCGACGCCCTCGCTGCCCGGGCGACCGCCAGCCGCAGCAGCGGCGTGGATGACAGCCGCCTGAACCAGCAGAGCCAGAGCCGCGAACTGGCACAGCGGGAGCAGGCGGAGGTCCAGCAGGCCGAACAGGTGGTGGCCGCGGCAGCGGCGGAAGAGGCCAGAACCCAGCACCGCCGCGACAACCGCGAGCGTTCGCGGGAATCCCTGCGACGCACCATGGACGCCAACAAATCGGCAATCTACAGCATCTACAACCGGGCGTTACGGCGTAAGCCATCGCTGCAGGGACAGATCACCCCGGAGCTGGTGATCGAAGCCAGTGGTGTGGTGTCCAGCTGTGAGGTGGTGGAGTCGACCCTCAACGAGCCGATGCTGGAGCTGAAGATCTGCAACCGCCTGAAGCTGGTGAACTTTGGCGCCGAGCCGGGAGTCAGCCAGACCACCATCCGCTACCCCATCGAGCTGCTCTCCGGCTGATCGGCGGCGCCACCCTGCACTGGCGTTCAGATCTGGTAGTCCTGAGCCGGTCGCGGCAGGTCGTCGAGGAAGCGGTTGCAGAGGTCATCGAAACAGACCGGACGGCTGTAGCGGTAGCCCTGCAGGTAATCGCAGTGGTGGGACTGCAGCCACTGTTCGTGCTCCAGGGATTCCACCCCCTCGGCCACCAGCGACAGTCCCAGGCCCTTGGCCAGCCCGATGATCGACAGGGTGATGGCGCAGTCGTCCTCGTCGGTGGGAATATCGCGGATGAATGAACGGTCGATCTTGATCCGTGAGAACGGCAGGCTCTTGAGCCGGGCCAGGGAGGAGTAGCCGGTGCCAAAGTCGTCGATGGCCAGCTCCGATCCGGCGGCCACCAGTTGGGTCAGGGTGGT
The DNA here is from genome assembly GCF_023156385.1 of Marinobacter xestospongiae. Taxonomy (GTDB): domain Bacteria; phylum Pseudomonadota; class Gammaproteobacteria; order Pseudomonadales; family Oleiphilaceae; genus Marinobacter; species Marinobacter xestospongiae. The sequence continues at coordinate 37,521 of NZ_JAKZAK010000014.1, read as the reverse complement.
CCGCAGGGTCTGGGAATCGCCCTGGATGGCGTCCTCGGTGACCTCGAACTGCAACGCCTGCGGGGACACCCCGAAGTTCTTGCACACCGCCGCCACCCGTTCCGGCAGTTCCGCCGTCAGCACCTGCTCCGCCGCCAGATTGACACTGATCACGGGCAGTGGCTGCTGACGCTCCCGGGCGACCTGGATGTCGCGACAGACCTGCCGCAATACGCTGTCTCCGAGCTCATTCATCAGGCCCGCGCCCCGGGCCACTTCCAGGAACTCAATGGGAGGCAGCATCCCCCGTTCCGGGTGTTGCCAGCGCACCAGCGCCTCGGCGCTGACCATCAGCTTGCCGCTAGCGTCGAAGATGGGCTGGTAGTGCACCGTCAGTTCATCGTTGAGAATGGCGTAGCGAAGGTCCCGCTCCAGCGCAAAGCGGGAACGGGCGGTCACCTGAATGGACGAGTCGAACCAGCAGGCCTGGCCCTGGCCCCGCTTCTTGGCGTGGTACATGGCAGCTTCGGCACTGCGCAACAGAGTTTCGGCGTCATGACCGTGGTCCGGGTAACGGCAGATACCGAGGGACGCGGTGAGGCTGAGCTGCTGGTCCTGGAGCATGAACGGGGCCTGTATCGACTGCTGGACCTGTTTGACCAGCCCATCAAGGCCATGACCATCGCCACTGGCCCGCAGCAGCAGGGCAAATTCGTCACCGCCAATTCGCGCCAGCAGGTACTTGCCATTGATCTGCAGGTTGCTCAGGCGCTCACCGGTCTCTGTAATCACCTGATCGCCGACCTGTGGACCCAGGCCATCGTTGATGGTCTTGAGTCGGTCCAGATCCAGCCATAGCAGGGCGAAGGGGCCCTGGCGCCGACGATTGGCCTTGCTCACCAGATATTCCACCCGGTCCCGCAGACTGTGCAGGTTGGGTAGTCCGGTAAGGCTGTCGTAGTGGGTCAGGTAGTCCAGTTTGCGCTTCGATTCCAGCCAGGCGGTGTGGGTATTGATCAGGCTGATGGTGTCGGCGATGGCGACCACGAACGACAGTTCCGGCAGGGTCCACTCCCGGTGTTGAAGAGCCTCCAGGCAGATCACGCCGCTGGGCCGGGCGCCATCAAACACCGGTGCGTCCAGCATGGACTGGATGCCCATTGGAATCAGGTAGTCACGGGCAAAGGAGGCGGTGCGCTTGTCGTGGGGGGCGTCGATGGCGTCAATCAGTCTGGCCCTGCCCAGGGCCTCGAAGTAACGGGGATGTTCTTGGGCATGAAGTTCCAGCGAGTGCTGCTGGACCACCGTGTCGCCATCGACGCACAGGTGTTCGCAGGTCAGGCGATCATGACCATGGCTCAGGTGCCAGACGCTGACCCGTTCCACGTCCAGGGCCGTGGCACACATGGTGGTGAGTGCAGCCAGTTTGCGGTCTCTGGATTCGTTGATGAACTCGGTGCTGTGGCTGAGCTTCATCAGTCGTTCGTGGAAGTCGGTAAACAGTCTGCTGTCTGACATCGGTTATGCGCCTGTTTCCTGTATCGCGTCGGGCGGTGTCGTGTCGTCAGGGCCCGCTCACGGGCATTCCCGGCTATTAGTGTCCCGTCTGGTCAATTTGTTGACTTACTGCTTGTCTCTGAGTGTTCTGACCAAGGCGCCGCTGTGCCGATGTGGTGGTTCCACATCAAGCAGTGGCAACACAGGCTCAGAGCCCTCAGAGACAAGCCCTTCGGGAGCCACTGACAACCCGAATAGCGTCGTTGTACTGCCTCGATTTGGAACCACCAAACCGTCACCAGCACGCCTAGCTCTTCGGGTTGTCAGTGGCTCAGTAAGTCAACAAATTGACCAGACGGGACACTAGAGCCCGAACCTGGGGCCCATGGCAACCAGGAAGCCTAATCAATAATGGCAACAGCCCCCTGAGCTGTCCAACCAACCAAGGTCGCAACCGTGGTTTCGGCCTGGATTCCGGGCAGGGTCCGGTGGTTGGTTGCTGTCGTGGTTGAGGGTATTCAAGGGGCGAGCGTCCTGACCACACAATAAGTTGCGGGCGAACCTTAACGGGCTGTAACCCTTTAGGGAATGTCAAATTCTGTGATGTGTAGCCATTTGTTATCTATTTGAGTTTTTTTATGTCCTGCCGGCGCACCCGCCGGGCCCTTCAGTCATACTTTGGTCGGACACTTTTCAAACAATAATGACAAGGCTGTCGCCAAACCATGCGTTTCCTGACACTCATCACCGTGCTCGTCTGGCTGCTGGTGACCACCGGCGCTCACGCAGACACCCTGACCTGGTCAGACCAGGATCGGCGGGTGGATCTGACCCGCTACCTGGATTACCTGATCGAGCCACCCGATGGCCTGGGCATCGAGCAGATCCGCGCATTGCCGCCCTCCGCCTGGATGGACAATCACGCCGAAAGCATCAACTTCGGCTACGGCGAAGAGGTGTTCTGGTTTCGGCTGACAATTAATCCCGGATCGCAGACCTTCACCCCGTTGCTGGAAATCGCCTACCCGGTGCTGGATCGCATCGATGCGTTCCTGGTGCGGGGAGGTGGTGTGGTTGAGCACCAGGTGTTGGGTGACAAGCTGCCGTTCCACCAGCGACCGGTGCACCACCGCAACTTTTTGCTGCCGCTGGCACTGCCCGCCGATGAGCCATTGCAGCTGTACCTGAGGGTGGAAACCACCAGTTCGATGCAGGTACCGATGACACTGTGGGACGAGGCGGCCTTTCACGCCTCCGACCAGGCCGGCAGCATCGCCGAGGGGGTGTATTTCGGCATCATCCTGGTGATGATCCTCTACAACCTGTTTGTCTACCTCGCGGTGGGGGAGCGCAGCTTCCTCTACTACGTTGGCTACATTACCGCCATGCCGCTGTTTCTGGCCTCCCTGCGGGGGCTGTCGTTCCAGTACCTGTGGCCCGAGGCAACCTGGTGGAACGATCAGGCCATCGTGGCGTTTCTCAATCTGGTGATCGTATTTGGCGCGGTATTCACCATGCGCTTCCTGACCGTGGTACCGCGAACCCACCCCCGGCTCAGTGTGGTGACCATCGCCGCCATCGCCATGGCGGGCCTGTTGGTAGTAGCCAGCGTGCTGTTGCCGTACCGGATGCTGATTGTGCCTACGATCACCCTGGCCACGCTGACCTGCTCGCTGATGCTGTTCCTCGGCGTGTACCGCTGGTGGCACCGGGATACGGCGGCGCGTTACTACACCGGCGCCTGGGTGTTCATGCTGTCCGGGGGCATCGTGCTGGCGCTCAGCAAGTTCACCATGCTGCCGCGCAATGTGTTTACCGAGAACGCCACCCAGCTCGGCTCCGCGCTTGGGGTGATTCTGTTGTCCATTGCCCTGGCCGATCGGCTCAACCGTGAGAAGCGGGCCGCATTCCAGGCCCAGCAGCGGCTGTTGCGGGAAGAGCGCAAGGTCCGTCTGACCCAGGAACGGTCGCTGCGGATTCAGCAGCAGGCCAACGCCCAGCTGGAGGAGCGGGTGCAGGAGCGCACCCGGGATCTGGAGCGACTCAACGCCCAGTTGCTGGAACTCAGCTCCACCGATGCCCTGACCGGGCTGAAGAACCGGGCCCACTTCGATTCGGCGTTCCAGTCAGCGTGCGTACGCGCCTATCGGTTCCGGCAGCCGCTGTCCGTGCTGGTGGTGGATATCGATCACTTCAAGCAGTTCAATGACACCTATGGCCACCTGGTGGGGGATGACTGTCTGCAGAGCGTTGCGGAGCAGATCCGCCAGATTGTGACCCGGCCCCAGGACCTGGCGGCGCGCTATGGTGGTGAGGAGTTTGTGGTGTTGCTGCCGGACACCCCGGAAGCAGGGGCCGTGCGGGTGGCGGAGCGTATCCGCAAGGTGGTGGAGCAGGCGGAATTCCGGGTGTCGGATGACCGTATCCGCCTGAGTGTCAGCATTGGCGTTGCCACTCTGATACCGGACCACGCCGAGCAGACCAAGGAACTGTTCGAGCGCGCCGATGCGGCCCTGTACCGGGCCAAAGCCCAGGGCCGCAATCGGGTGCAGGTGGAGCGGTCGCCCCAGGCCGATCCGGTGGTCACGTCGATCAAGCGCTGACGGTTGGCTCGATTGGCCCGAAGGGGCCGGCACCGGGAAAGGCGCGGGCGGCTCAGGCCGACGCTTTACGGGCGGCGGTCACAATGTCGTAGGCGTGGCTGATTTCCCGGGTCTTCTCTTCGGCCATGTCCCGCATGCTTTCCGGCAGACCACGACCGGCGAGCTTGTCCGGGTGGTTCTCACTCATCAGTTTGCGGTAGGCCTTCTTCACCTCGGCGTCGGTGGCGGAGGCTGACACCCCCAGAACCTTGTAGGCATCCTCCAGCTGCTGGCCGCTGCTGGCGGCACCCGCGCCGCCTGCCCGTCCGGCATGGGCGCCCCGCAACATCGCTTCCAGCTGTTCCACCTGGCTTTCCGGCAGCCCCAGGGTGCGGGCGATCTTCACCAGCATGTCGTGCTCGGCGGGGTGGACCTGACCGTCGGCAGCCACCGCCGAGACCTGCACCTGCAGGAACATCTGCAGCATCATCTGCTGACCGCGGGTCACCTGCAGGAAGCGGTTCAACTCCGCGTCAAGGTCGAAATCCGCCGCCTTGCCCCGATTGAAAGCCGCCTTGGCCGCCTCGCGTTGCTGGCCGGCGAGGCGGAAGCGGTCAAAGAACGCTTCCGCCACCTGGATTTCGTCCCGGGTCACCACGCCATCGGCCTTGCACAACGCGCCCATCACCGCAAACACCGGTTCAATGAAGGAGGCCTGCAGATCCTGCAGTCGCGACTGCAGGGTGGCCCGCAGCCGATTGCGCAGGAATCCGGCCACGATAACGCCGGCAACGGCGCCGATCAGCAGACCGGGGAATCGTCCAAACTGGTAGCCGATCAGGCCACCGATGATCATCGGGAACAACATGGTGTGATCCTTGGGAGGGTGACTACGATATCAGCCAGCAGCGTCTTGCTCTGGCGTGCTGCAAATTTGCCCTAGATTAGCCGCAATCGTTCGATGACAAAAGTCTCCAGGGAGCGCGGCCATGACGTTCACTTGGCCAGACGGGACACCAGGGCGGCTTCGTCCACCGTATCGATCTGCCCCGGAGACAGGCAGGCCTCGGCGTACTGGCGATAGACCCCGGATTCTATGAGCAGCCCCAGCACTTGGGCATCAATGTGCCGTTCGTTCGCCATGTTCACCATGATCGACAGGGATTCGGTCAGAGTCTTGCCATCCTTGTAGGGGCGGTCGGCCGCGGTGAGGGCCTCGAATATATCCGCAACCGCCATGATCCGCTCGGGGATGCCCAGGGCCGCGGCGTCCAGCCGGCAGGGGTAGCCTTCGCCGTCGAGACGCTCGTGGTGGGTGCCGGCCAGTCGTGGCACGTTGGCAAGCCGGTCGGGTAGCGGCAGGGCATCGAGCATGCAGATGGTCTGGACGATGTGTTCGTTGATCTTGAAGCGCTCCTCCGGCGTCAGGGTGCCGCGGCGCACAGTGAGGTTGTGCAGCTCTCCCCGATTGTAGGCATGGGCCGGCAGCGGCATATCAAAACCCCAGCGGTTGCGGGGATCGTCCCGGGTGACCGGTGGCAGGCGCTCGCCCCAGGGCTCCAGGTGTTCGGGCCTGTCCGCCAGTAATGTCTCGGTGGCGGGCAGGGCGGATTCCGGCTGGCCCTGCAGTCGCTCGATCTCGTCCCGGGACAACCCCAGGCGGTCGCTGAAATGCCGCTGCCAGGTGCGACCGGCTATACGCTGCAACTGGGCAATGGCTTCATCGGACATCGCTTCACCGCCGATGTTGGCGGTGGCCACCTGGACGAATTCCTGCTGCAGCTGGGCCTGCTCCCGATCCCGCTGGCGTTCGGCATCGGTGGCGGACACGCCCGCCAGCTGACGCCGAAGGCACTGGATCTCGGCGTCCCGGTGCAGCACCTCAAAGCGGGTGCGGATCTCGTGAATGCGGTTGTGGATGGTCTCCAGCTTGGTGGCCTTGTCCACCACGTACTCCGGGCTGGTGATCTTGCCGCAATCGTGCAGCCAGGCCGCCAGCTTGAACTCGTAGGCCTCGTCCTCGCTCATCTGGAAGTCGCGGAACGGTGGCTGGTCGCTGGCCACCGCCGCGTCCAGCAGTCGCTGGGCCAACTGCGGCACCCGCTCGCAGTGGCCGCTGGTGTACGGAGACTTGGCGTCGATGGCGTTGGCCACCAGCCGGATAATGCCATCGAGCATCGCCTGCTGGCTTTCAATCAGTTCGCGGGTTTCGATGGCCACCGCAGCAGAGCCGGCAATTTCCTCGACAAAGATCACCAGGTCGTCGCTGAGCTTGCCGGGATCAGTCTTGGCCATGTCGATCACCAGCACCCCCACCAGGTCCTGGCGGCGATTGCGCAGCACTGCGATCAGCGGGTGGCCGGGCATCATCGGTCGCAGGTGACGGACCAGGTCGCTGTCATCGCTGGCGACATCAATGTCCGGCACCCCGGCAGGCACCGGCATGCCGGCATTGACCGCCAGGTTGAGCCGCTGCTGACGGGGTGCGTACAGGTAGATGGCGCCCTGTTGCTGGCCGATGATATGAAGAATCTGGGCCAGCACGTCGTCCAGCAATTCCTCCAGGTTGCGGCCCCGGTTCAGGGTCAGGGCAATGTTCTGGAAGCTGCGAATGGTGCCGGCCATGCCTTCCAGCGCGGAGCTGAGCCGGGATGCTTCCAGAATGCGGGAGTTCACCCGCACTGGTGTGTCAAAACGAAACTGCGACAGCGCGCTCACCCGCTGGGCAAGCTGAGCCAGGGGCTTGCCCACCTGGTGTCCCAGGAACCAGCCCAGCACCAGCAGAAAGATGGAAATGGCCACCGCAATGCGGGTCTGGTGGGCGAGGGAATCCCACACTTCCGCCAGCAGTTCGTCTGCCGGAATGGCCAGCAGGATGCGCAGGGGGCCGTCGTCGAGACCGGCGACCGGCAGTGCCAGGCCGAACCAGGTACGTTCGTGGTGGTCGAAAGGCACCATACCCTGGGCCGGATCGAGCTGGCTGATCTGGGCCAGGGTGTCATCGGTCAGGGTGTCCAGCTCGCGCATCTGGTTGGGGTAGGGGCCTGGCGCCTTGAGTTCCTCGGGGCGGGAATAGGCGATCACTTGACGTTCGGCATTGACGATACCAATGCGGGTGCTCGGCGTGTGCTCAAAACCGGCGAGTTGGTGACTGAGCGCGGTGACGGTGACATCGATACCGATCACGCCCTCCGCAACCCGCCGCGACAGGGTGAGGCCGATGTCCCGGGTGGTAAAAAACACATAGGGTGGCGACAACCGGGTGCGTCCGGGTTCGGTGGTCTGTTGGTACCAGCCCCGGTTGCGGGGGTCGTAGCGGTAGTCCGGCCGGGGGATCTCGGCAAGCTGGATCAGGTCGCTGTCAAAATAGTGCCAGCTACCGTTGATGCTGCCACCGTCGCGGCTGCGGGTCTGGAGGAGAAAGGCGGTCTGCGGTGGCGCGTCGGGAAACAACGGGCGGGTGTGCCGGGTGACCTGGCGCAGCAGTAAGAACTCGCCGTTGTCGTAGCCGGCAAACACCGCGCTGACGATGTCGTTCTGCTCCAGTACCGCGGCCAGCGCCGACAGCCGCTGCAGGCGGGCGGACAGCCCTGGGGTGGTCATCAGCGGGTCGTGCTCCAGCAGCGACAGGGCAAGCCGCGACGGTGCGGTGATGGCCTCAATGCGGTCGTTGATGTTCACTGCCAGCTGCTGCGCTGACTCCTCGGCTGCGGCGAGCTTGGCGTTCTCCAGGCCCCGGTAGCTCTGTGCTATCAGCACCAGCGTAAGGATCAGCATGGCCAGGGTGACGGTGATGGCCACCAGCAGAGCCAGGGAGATCTGGGCAGACTGGCGATTGGGCAGCGGCACGATACGCTCCTTCTCGGCGCCGGGGAGAAAGGATGGCAATGGATTGAACTTGATCAGAGGTTCCCTGAGGCTCCGTACCCTTTACCATAGACGGTAATGCGCTGGTTTGATGGATTAACCGCACGGGACATCGGGAGCGCAAAAACGCCCCCCAACGACAGGTAAGGTAATGCTGGAGGATCTGTTTGCAGAGCCAGGCTCCGGGCCTGAACAGCTGCCGCTGGCGGACGGTGCGGTGGTGTTGCCGGCGTATGCCTGTGAGGTTGCCGATCAGTTGTTGGCGGCGATCGACTCGGTGGTTGCGCAGGCACCGCTACGGCGGATGGTGACCCCGGGCGGCCAGACCATGTCGGCGCAGATGAGCAACTGCGGCGCACTGGGCTGGGTCACCGATCGGGCCGGCTATCGCTACCAGGCGACGGACCCGGTTTCCGGTCGGCCCTGGCCCGCCATGCCTGTGGCGATTGCCCGATTGGCGACTCAGGCCGCTGCCCTGGCCGGGTTTGCGGATTTCTCCCCGGATGCCTGCCTGATTAACCGCTACCAGCCCGGGGCTCGAATGGGACTGCACCAGGACAAGGATGAGCAGGACCTGAGTCAGCCCATTGTCTCGGTGTCCCTGGGGTTGCCGATGGTGTTCCAGTTCGGTGGCCTGAAACGCAGCGAGCGGCCGCGTCGGGTGCCGCTGAACCATGGTGATGTGGTGGTGTGGGGCGGACCTTCCCGGTTTCGCTATCACGGGGTTTTGACGCTGAAGCCGGGCACCCATCCGGTCACCGGCGACTGCCGCTACAACCTGACCCTGCGGCGGGCGGGGCGCTGATCCCGGGCGCCGCAACCGATCCTGCCTCGTGCACTGGTTCACGTTTTGCTGGCAAAGACCTGCCGCCGACATGGACAGACCCGAAACCGGTTGGCCACTATTCAGCTAGTACGTATCTCAGACAGTACTCATTTTAGATAGTACTCATCTTAGACAGTACGCATCGAACAAGAATAAGGCGACCATTGTGCTCCTGATGACTGGTTTTGCCCTGGGCTGCCTGGCGTTGTTGTTCGCCATTGCCGTCAGGGATTATCGACGCCTGCCTGTGGGGCAGGTGTTCCTGCTGCTGATTGTCACGTCCGTGGCGTTCCTGCTGGAACCGCGGGTGGCGCCGTCCTGGCGCTGGCTGATGGCAGACCTGCAAACTGCGCTGCCGGCGCTGTTCTGGTGGCTGTGCCTGTTGATCTTCGCCCGCCGCCCGCGCTGGCGGCCATTGTGGGCGGCGGTGGCGTGCTACAGCGTGCTGGCACCGGCCCTGGCGCGACCGCTGGTGGCTACCGGGCAGGCGGAGGCCTGGGTGGTGTTTGTCGGTTTCCGGCTGGGTCAGTATTGCGAATACGCCCTGCTGGCTCATGGTCTGTTGCAGGTGGTGAGCCACTGGCGGGATGACCTCGTGGAAACCCGGCGTCGGGCCCGGCTCGGCTTCCTGCTGGTGGTCGGCAGCACTGTGTCAGTTGCCGCGGTTTGCCTCAACACCGGCTTGTACACCGACAGCCTGCGCAGTCTGCTGACGGCGCCAGCGGCGTTCATTACCCTGCTGTGTCTGGTCCAGGCCCGGGATGGCATGCTGGCCCTGGCGCAGCCACAGCCACAGCCACAGCCACAGCCACAGCCGCAGCCCGCAATACCTCCATCGGAACCACTGCCAGCAACAACCGTGGCCGCGAGCCCACAGGGCCCACTGAGCGCTCCCGGGGCCGATGAAGCCAGTGCCGATGCCGACCAGCTGGGCAAGTTGATGGCCAGCGGGTTCTATCGCACCGAACGGCTGACCCTGCGCAAGCTCGCGGACGCCAGCGGCCTGCCGGAATACCGCCTGCGCCGGGCCATCAACCAGCACCTGGGCTATCGCAATTTCAATGACTACATCAACCAGCTGCGGGTGGCGGATGCGGCCCGGCGACTGCTAGCAGAGCCTGATTTGCCGGTGCTGAACATCTCCCTGGATGTCGGCTACCGGACCCTCAGTTCGTTCAATCGCGCGTTTCGCGAGATCATGGCGACGACCCCCACCGACTACCGGCAAGCCGGCCTGACATCGCCGGCTGTGCCTTCCCCGTCAACCCGCCAGGCCTCGCTGGCCAGGATTGCCGAACACCACGTCTGACTGTGCAAAAGTGGCAATTGCGGGGATTGCAGGATTTGCACAAAGGACGATTTCCGCCCTGCCAGCTGATTGATTCAAAAGCAATTCAAGGATCTGCAAAGTCGTCGGAGGATTCTGCACGGCGGTAGTGCTCGCCAGCCGGCGGCGGGCGCCATAGGGTTTCCGTGAAGGTATCGATAGCAACAAGTCAATAACAACAATACGGAGAACCCTCGCGATGAGACAACCCAATTCCAGAACCCTGTTCCTGATGTCCACTGGTCTGTTGACCGGTGTCCTGCTGGCTGGCTGCGGTGGCAGTTCCGACAGCAACGATGGCCCGACTTTCCCGGCGGGCGCGATCATGCTGCCGGCGGAGAATCTTACCCAGGCCGCCAAGGAGGCTTTCATCAATGCCGAATCCGGGGATGTGATCGTGTTCCCGGAAGGCCGCTTCGAGCTCGCCGATACCCTGACCTTCGATGGTGACCCGGACGGCGACGGCAGTTCGCTACAGGGCATCACCATCCTCGGCTACGGCAAGGATGAAACGATTCTTGATTTCTCCGCGTCCGCTGGCGGGGATGGGCTGTTCATCCAGAATGGGGTGGATGTGACCATCAAGAACCTGGGGGTCTACGAGGCGGCGAACAACGCCATCAAGCTCAAGGACACCAACGGTATCCATATCAAATCAGTGGCAACGGTCTGGGAAGGGGAGCTGAATGAGGAGAACGGTGCCTACGGGCTGTACCCGGTGGAGTGCGAGAACATCCTGATCGAGGACTCCTACGTGCGGGGCTCCGCCGATGCCGGGGTCTATGTCGGCCAGTCCAGCCACATTGTGGTGCGCCGGAACACGGCGGTGGAGAATGTCGCCGGCATCGAGATCGAAAACTCGGTCAACGCCGATGTCTACGACAATGTCGCCACCGGCAATACCGGCGGTATCCTGGTCTTTGACCTGCCGATCGGTAACGAGCGTTACGGCTCCACGGTGCGGGTGTTCGACAACGACATCACCGCCAACAATACCACCAACTTCGCCAACTCCAGCGACTTTGCCGCGGGCGTGCATATCGTGCCGCCGGGTACCGGGGTGATTCTGCTGTCCAGCAGCGATGTCGAGGTTTACCACAACACCATTGCCGACCACGACACCACGTCGGTCACCATCACCAGCTACTTCATCGCAGACGAGCAGCTGAACTACGCCAACCCCACCTACACCGACATCATCGATGACGGCTGGGAGCCGGTACCCCGCAACGTCAGCATCCACGACAACCAGATCAGCAACTCCGGCGCCAATCCCCGGGGCGACCTGATTGAAGACATCATCCTGGGTTACCAGGCCGGCGGTGTGACGGTACCGGCGATTCTCTACGACGGCATCGGTGAGCTGCTGGCCAATGCCGGTGCGGACAGCACCACCACCGGCGCGCCGTTTGCTGCAGAAGATGCCATCTGCGCTCGCGACAACGGCGGTGTCAGCCATGGCCAGATCTACCTGACCGATCCCACCGACCCTGATGCCTTCGACACCACCGATCCCCAGAATCCGGTACCTGCGCCGCAGTTGCTGTATGAAGCTGCCCAGGCCGAGATTCTGGCCTGCGACCAGCCCCACGGTCGGCTGCCGGCGTCATCCGCCACCATCGCTGGCCAGGCCTACGGCTGTGGCAGCGTCGAGACCGGCGATCCCAGTGCCGCCTCCTGCAATCTGTAACCGCGACCAGCCTTTGACGTTAACTGTGGATCAGGACTTCGTCAGCCGTGCTGCTGGCGGAGTCCTGAGTGGGAGGTACCATGACACATCGTTTTCAGACCAGCCTGGGCCTGGGCATCCTGTTGTTGCTGACGGCCTGCGGGGGCGGCGGGGGCAGCAGCGCTGATCCCGAGCCTGGCCCCAAGGAAGCCGGCGTTTGCGGCGAGTCCGCCGGCGCCATCAACCAGGAGGCGCTACAGACCGCGGACTGCCAGTATCTGAGCAGCTACCGCCTGTTTGCCGACGCCTCTGACCCCACTACCGGCGCCAACGGTGGTGGCCTGCCTTTTGAGCTGAACACGCCGCTGTTCACCGACTACGCCAGCAAGTACCGATTTGTCTTCGTGCCCGAGGGCACGCACGCGGACTATCAGCCTCTGGAGGCTTTTGAGTTCCCGGTGGGCACAGTCATCAGCAAGACCTTCGCGCTGCCGGCGGACACCGCGTTTCGCGGGCTGGCCAATGAAACCCTGATCGAGACCCGGTTGCTGATCCATCGCCCCAATGGCTGGGTGGCGCTGCCGTACGTTTGGGACGCCGAGGGCGGCGATGCCACCCTGCAGGTTGCCGGGGCGTCGGTGCCTTCGACACTGGTGCACAATGGCCAGCAGATGAGTTTCGACTATCAGGTACCGGACAAGAACCAGTGCAAACAGTGCCACCAATTCAGTGCCGGTGACACCAGTCGCATCACCCCCATCGGCCCCAAGGCGCGCAACCTCAATGGACCGCTGGATTACGGCGATGGAGAGGTCAACCAGTTGACTTATTGGCAGCAACAGGGCGTGCTCTCCGGGCTACCGACAGACCTGGCGACTGTGGCGGCGGTGCCGACCTATCGGGACGGCGATGAACAGGGCCTGGCGCAGCAATCCGACCAGCAGCTGGAGGCGCTCGCCAAGGGCTACCTGGACATCAACTGTGCCCACTGCCATCGCCCGGAAGGTGGCGCCAGCAACACCGGCCTGCATCTGGAATACTGGCGCAGCCTGGCGGCGGAGCCCAGCAAGCATGGGTTATGCAAACGCCCCGTAGCCTACGGTGGTGGCAGCCGGAGTTGGGATGTGGTGCCCGGGGACGCGGAGCAATCCATTCTCCACGCCCGCATGGTGTCCACCGAGCCCGGGGACCGCATGCCGGAGATTGGCCGCGCCCTCAGCCACGGTGAAGGTGTTGCCCTGGTGGCCGCCTGGATCAACCGGATGACTGGCGATTGCCAGCCCTGAGCCGGTGGGGTACGGCGCGATCCTTCACCCCAGCCAGATGGCGGCCAGACCGGCGACCATGGACAGCAGCATCGGCACCGCCACCCGCAGCCCCAGGGCACGGGTGCCGATGCCGCCAGCCAGGCCGGTCTTGACCAGGTTGTTGACGGCGGATGCGATGATGATGCCCAGGACTGCGGTTTCCAGGGTGATGGACCCCTGGGACATACGGGTCAGGGACAGAGTGATGGCGTCCACGTCCGCCACCGCCGAGGTGGCGGCCAGGAAATAGATCCCGGTATTGCCAAACCAGCCCTTGAGGGCTTCCCCCACCAGCAGGATCAGCGTCAGCAATACACCAAAGGCCAGTGCGGTCTTCAGGTCCAGCGGGTTCTGGCTGAGACGGGGCTGTTCCACCGCCAGCGAGCCACGGTTCATGTGCCAGATTACCAGCGCTGGCAGGTAGAGCGACAGGGTCATGGCGATCACCGGTGTCACCAGTGCCGGCAACAGTTCCCGGTTGATCAGCAGGCAGTAGATCAGGATGCGGGGAAACATGGTGCCACAGGCAATCAGAATGCCGGAGGCGAACTGCGGGCTCAGCTCCGGGGCCTGGCGGGACTGGCGGGCAAAATGCAGGGTCAGGGCCGTGGAGGAGCTCAGGCCGGCGAATAGGCTGGTGAACAGGATGCCCTTGGCCGCGCCCGCCATGCGGATGGCGAAATAGCCGACGAACGATACCGAGGCGATCAGCACCACCATCCACCAGATCTCGTAGGGATTCAGCAGATCGCCCGGTCCCATCGGCTGGTTGGGCAGCAGCGGCAGCATCACCACGGTGATCAGCAGCAGCTTGAGTCCGGCGTCCAGCTCCCGTGCCCGCAGTTTGCGGATCAGCGCGTGGATCTCGGTCTTGTTGTCGAGCAGGATCGCCGTGGCCACCGCTGCTGTTGCCGCCGGCACCGGATCAATGGCGACCGCCACCGAGCCGAAGCAGAATGTCAGTATCAGGCCGACGATGCCGGTGATGCTGAAGTTGCGGGTTTCTTCCAGGCGTCGACGGTAAGGCACCAGGGTGACCGCCACCATACTCAACAGGATGGCCGGCCAGGCCCACACCGTCAGTTCCTTTGCCAGCAACGCCGCGATACCACCCAGCAGGCCAATCAGGGCATAGGTACGGATGCCTGCAATGCGCTCGCCGGACTTGCGGTCCCGCGCCTTCCAGCCGCGCTGGAGACCGATCAGGGCGCCCAGCAGCAGGGCGATGGTGAGATCGACGGTGGTCTGGTTGTTGCTCAGAAACTGCTGGGTTACATCGTCCATGGTTGGTCCTGTTGCGCCTGGGACGGGGCCTGGCGCCCCAAACACTGCTGGAGTTGTCAGGTATTTTTACGCCCAGAGGCGCCCTGTCGGGATGCTTTACATGTCGTGCCGGAAGCGATTCAGAAAGGTCACGATAATATGATGAAAGTTAGGGTATTTTGGGAGATCGGTAAAGGGATTGCTTAGCTCGAAGCGAACCCACACACGCAGAGGTCGTGGTCATGAAGAAGTCCCAAGCTCTTACCGGAATGGCAGCCGCCATTGCATTGATGTCCTTTTCTGGCGCTGCCAGCGCCCTGTCCATCTCGGACACATCCAGTTTTGGGTTCGGAAGCCTGGAATTTTATGACAAGGAAGGTATCAATAACGATCCGATGGAGGTTCGGACTCGCAATCAGGGTCTGGCCCTGAATGGTTTCGACAGCTCCATGGGCATGCTGACCGGGGTTTCGATCGAGTTCGAAAGCGACTGGTCGTTAAAGTCCAAGGTCGCGGCCCAGGACAACCACAATTCCTGGTTGTCCCACGACTACACCAATGGCTATGCCAAGGCTGAGAGCTACTTCTACATCGATATGATCAACCCCAATGCGCCGGTATCCGCGTCAATGACGCAGGAATCCGCGTCCTGCAGTGGTAAGGGGTGGTGGGGCGCCAGCTGCTCAGACAGCAACCAGAAGACCGGCTCCTTCGATGGCCTGCTGGATCTGTCCAGCCTGTCGTTGGCCGACTTCCTGGATACCGTGCTGACCTTCGACATCAAGAACGTATTGAAGGCCGAAGCTGATACCTCGGATCACGATACCTGGGTGTATGCCTACAACAAGAAAAACTGGTGGCAGGGTTCGGTAACCGTCACCTACGACTATGAAGAATACGCCGTCGCCGAGCCTTCCGCTGTTGCCCTGCTTGGGCTGGGACTGTTCGGTCTGGGTGCGCTCCGTCGTCGCCGCCAGGCCATTGCTGCCTGAAGCGTGAGCATCGATTGGCCCCGGAGCAACTCTCCGGAGCCAATCGGCACCTGGTTCAGATGTTCCGCGAGCTGGGCGCCTGAACATCCAGCACCATGGTTGTGGCACCGGAGAAGCCGATCAGCCACGCCAGATACGGGAAACGCTCGTTTCTCGTGGCCACAAACCCTTTCGACTCGTACAGCTTCCTCGCCCTGGGGTTGCTGTCGATGACATCCAGCCGCACCGAACGGAAGCTGTTGTCAGCGGCATAGCCAATGATCCGATCCAGTAAACCGGAGCCGATACCCTGGCCTCTGACGCTGCGGTCGACGGCAATCCCGTCCATGACCAGCTCACCCGGCTCCGGCTGACGCTCGAACAACGCGAAGACGCAGCAGGCCCACAGCCCCCGTATCACGCCCAGTGTGTCAATCAACTGGCTGGCGCCCAGTCCGCCCGTCAGTGAACCGGCCGACTCCTGAAACCCCGCCAGCCCAACAATCCGGTCGCCCTGGAGCGCGACGAAGGAAAAGTCCGGCTCAAAGCTCCTGGCAAGCAGCACCAGGCGCTTCGCTTTGTCGGGAATCGCGCGCTCAAACTTGGCGCCAAAGGCCTCGTCATAAAGACCGGCGACAAGGTCAGCCTGCTCCGGCGACCAGCCCTGCTGAATGTGAATGTCCACGGCTTGGTTCGCTCCTTCTCCGTTTGGCGAAGGTCTCAGTATAGCGAGCCGGGTCTTAAGGGCGTGTTTAGCTGAGCTGTTCAGGGGGCGTGATGTGATGCGGATTTACCGGCGACAGAAGAACAGGCCCCCGATAGCCACGGCATCCATCCACTCGATGACCGCTTCATACAAGTCTTTGCTGTTCTTGTGTGCGCATAAGCCCGCGCATAAACTGAAGCGGTCTTTCAAGTCGCTGACCGGAGGCTCCGATGGATGAGCGGTGCAACGCAGCCGCTCCCAAGAAAGCGGCGAACCTCTCCATTAACAGTGATCTTCTGCAAAAAGCCCAGGCCCTCAACTTTAACCTTTCTGCGACCCTGGAACGGGCAAGTTGTCGGAGGATTCGCGATGGACATTATGCCGATTAAGACCGATGCCGACTATCGTGCGGCATTAAAAGCCGTTGAGAGCCTGATGATGGCCGCGCCCGATACGCCAGAAGGTGAAATGCTGGACGTCATGGTGACCCTGATTGAGGCGTATGAGGCCAAGCATTTCCCGATGGATTTGCCTGACCCGGTTGAGGCCATCAAGTTTGAAATGGAGCGCAAGGGCCTGACCGTCAAAGATCTGGAACCGATGATCGGCAAAAGCAACCGTGTGTACGAGATATTGAATCACAAGCGCTCGCTAACCTTGAAAATGATCTGGAAGCTGCACGAGGGCTTGGGCATTCCGGCCGAGTCGTTAATCAAGCCGCCACAAGCTCATGTCTGATTAATCTCAAAGAGGTGATCCAGAGTTAATCAGAGGCTCCCAAGATTCAAACCTCATTCCCCGCCGCCACCCCGGACGCCCAGGCCCACTGGAAGTTATGCCCGCCGAGATGACCGGTCACATCCACCACTTCGCCGATGAAATAGAGGTTGGGGTGGTCGTTTGCGGCCATGGTCTTGGAAGAAAGCTGGCGGGTGTCGACACCGCCGAGAGTGACTTCGGCGGTGCGGTAGCCTTCGGTGCCGGCGGGTTTGATGGGCCAGCGCTGGAGGGTGTTGGCGACGTCTTCCAGGTCGCTGTTCTTGTAGGCCTGTAACGGTCCCTGCCAGTGATTCAGGTCGTTGAAGGCCTGGGCAAAGCGTTTGGGCAGGTGTTGGTTAAGGTATTTGGCCAGGGTGCTCTGGGGCTGCTGTTTGCGCAGGCCAAGCAGTGTTTGCTGGACGGCTTCGCCGGGCAGCAGGTCGATGGCCAGGGCGTCGCCTGGTTGCCAGAAGCTGGAGATCTGCAGCATCGCCGGCCCGCTCAGGCCGCGGTGGGTGACCAGCATGGGCTCGCGGAAGCTCATGCCATTGCAGCTGACTTCCACCGGGCAGCTGACGCCGGACAGCGGGGCCAGCTGTTCTTTGAGGTCTGGCTGCAGGGTGAAGGGCACCAGCCCGGCGCGGGTGGGCAGCACCTCCAGGCCGAACTGACGGGCGATGTCGTAGCCGAAGCCGCTGGCGCCGAGGGTGGGAATCGACAGCCCGCCGCAGGCCACCACCAGGTAGTCGCAGCGAAAGGCGCCGGCGCTGGTGGTGAGCTGGTAGCCGTCGGCCACCGCTTCGATGCTCTGGATCGCCGTGTTCAGCCGGATGTCGGCGCCGGCCCAGTCACATTCCGTCAACAGCAGGTTGACGATGTCCTTGCTGCTGTCCTGGCAGAACAGTTGACCGGCGGCCTTCTCCACATGCTCGACGCCGTGACGCTCCACCAGCTCCAGAAAGTGCTGCGGGGTATAGCGCTTGAGCGCGGAGATGCAGTAGTGGGGATTGTCTGACAGGAAGTTGGCCGGGGTACTGTTGAGGTTGGTGAAGTTGCAGCGCCCACCACCGGACATCAGGATCTTCTTGCCCGCCTTGTTGGCGTGGTCCAGCACCAGTACCCGTCGGCCCCGGTATCCGGCCGTGGCGGCGCACATCAAACCTGCGGCGCCAGCGCCTATAATGATTACATCGACGTGACGGTTCCGGGGTAGGGATGTGGGTACGCTCATAACAGCCTTGCCGAGTCAATTGGCACGGAAGTATAACGACCCATGGCCGGTTTTACATGGTTCGGAAACTCCGGATTGGTTAGAATGTGGCCGGCTTAGTTGGCCCTCCAACCTGTTCAAGGTGAAACGTGTTTCGAATTCTATTGACCGCCCTGCTGCTGTGGCTGCCTCTCAGCGCCTGGGCATTTTCGGTCACCTTCATTAATCCTGGTACCCGCCTGGAGCCCTATTGGAACGACGCCGCCAACGGTATGCGTGCGGCTGCCCGGAGTCTGGGGGTCGAGCTTGAGGTGGTGTACGCCGGCCGTGATCCGCTGCGACAGATTGAATTGACCCGGGAAGTGGCGGGCCGTCCCGAAGAACGGCGTCCGGATTATCTGCTGCTATCGGTGGAGAAAGGCTCGTTCGCCGAGCAGATGCGGATTGCCGAGTCGGCCGGTGTGCCGGTGTTCCTGGCCTACAACGGCCTGCGCCCGGAAGAACGGGCCCGCCATGGCGCCCCCCGGGAGCATTTCAGGGAGCTGCTGGGATCGCTGATTCCGGTGGCGGAAACCGCCGGCCGGCTGACCGCCGAAGCGTTGCTGGAGGAAGCCCGGCGCCGGGGCCTCTACGGCAAGGATGGCAAGATCCACATGCTGGCGATTTCCGGTGATCGCTCCACCGACAGTTCCATTCGCCGCAACCGGGCAATGCAGGCGGTGGTGGCGGCCAATTCCGACCTGGTGCTGGACCAGATCGTCCACGCCGACTGGCGCCGGGATCTGGGCAAACTCAAGGCCTCCCTGCTGTTCGAGCGCTACCCGCAGGCCACACTGCTGTGGGCCGGCAATGACCTGATCGCCTTTGGCGCGATGGAAGCGCTGCGGGAGCAGGGCCGGACTCCGGGCGTGGATGTGCTGTTCTCAGCCATCAATACTTCGGACGAGGCCATGCACCGGCGTATCCGGGGTGAGCTGACAGCCTTGGCCGGTGGTCACTTCATGGCGGGAGGCTGGTCGCTGGTGTTGCTATACGATTACCACCACGGTGTGGATTTTGCCGACACCGAGGGGGTGGAAATGCAACGGCCGATGTTCACGCTGTTCACCCCGGAGCTGGCCCGGCGTTATCTGGACCGTTTTGGCGAGCCGGTGCCGGACATCGACTTCACCCGTTACAGTCGCCACCTGAACCCGCAGCGGGATGGTTATTCTTTCGACTTCAAAGAGCTGCTTGAACCATGAGCCTGTTGCCTGCAGTGCGGCCGTTCCGCTCCATCACCCGGGACATCCTGCGTCGGGTGAGTACCATTGCGGCGATCTCCGTCCTGCTGGTGGCGGCAACCCAGACCTGGCTGCAGTATCGCACCGAGGTGGCGAGGGTGCATCAGCTGGTGACCACGGTGACCAACAGCCATGTGCCGCTGCTGACCGTGGCGATCTGGGATATTGAGCCGAAGGTGCTGGCGCGGCAGATTGATATGATTGCCTGCCATCCGGAGATCCGTACCGTGGAACTGTCCACCCTGACCGGGCAAACCGTGTCGGCCGGCGAGGACGTGGTGGCGATGGTGCCGGATCTGGTGGTGCCGATTCCCCACCCCCGGACCGAGGGCGCGACCCTGGGGGAGCTGGCCCTGAGCTACGACCGTCAGCAATTGCAGCACAACATCCTGATGTCTGTGGTGGTGGCGACCGCCAAGTTTGTGGCCTTCATCCTGGTGGTGTGCGCGGTGGTCTATCGGGTCATGGTGTTCCGGCTGAACCGGCCGTTGCGGCAGATTGCCGAATACAGCCAGCAGCTGTCGCCGGATCGGGACAACCCGCCGTTGGTGATCCGGCGGCCGGAACGGCAGTGGCGGGACGAAATCGATCTGGTGCTGGAGGGCTTCGAGACGCTGCGGGAGGCCATTGCCCGCTACAGTTCGGAGCGTGACAAGGTGACGGCGGAACTGGCCCGGGAACGGGACCAGCTGGAACAGCGGGTCGAGGAGCGCACCCGGGAGCTGGAAGACAATCGCCGGGAGCTGTTCCTGCTGTCCCGCACCGACCACCTCACTGGCCTGGCCAACCGGCGCTACTTCGATGAGGCCAAGGGCATCGAGGAGCGACGGGCCCGTCGCAGCGGCCTGCCGATTTCGCTGATCATGATCGACGTGGATTACTTCAAGGCCTACAACGACCGCTATGGCCATGCCCACGGTGATGAGTGCCTGGTTCAGCTGGCGGCCATCATGAAGGATTATTGTCGCCGTGCCGGCGACCTGGCTGTCCGGCTGGGCGGTGAGGAATTTGCCATGCTGTTGCCGGGGCAGGACGCCGCCAGCGCCCGGGAGCTGGCCGAGCGGCTGCGGCAGTCGTTGCTGGATGCCCAGTTGCCCCACGAGGGTTCCCCCCTGGGCCAGGTGTCTGTCAGCATCGGCTGCGCCACCTGGCAGCCCGGGGTGTCACTGCCAGCCGGGGGAGAGCTGTTTGACCGGCTGCTGAGCCTGGCGGACAAACGCCTCTACCAGGCCAAACACAGCGGCCGCAACCAGGTTGTGGCCGCCGATGCCGAGGTTCAGGAAAGCGCTTCTCAGCCCGGTAGCTGAACCTGGCCTTCCATGTAGAAGGCTGCCTGACCGGACACTTCCACCCGATCGCCCTTCAGTTCACATTCCAGCACCCCGCCGCGGGCTGACAATTGATGGGCCGTCAGTTTCTCCCGGCCCAGCTGTTCGGCCCAGTATGGGGTCAGCGCACAGTGGATGGAGCCGGTGACCGGGTCCTCATCAATACCCACGGCGGGCACAAAGTAGCGGCTGACAAAGTCGCTGTTGCTGCCCCGGGCGGTGACGATCACCCCCTGGCGGTCCAGTTGCTTGAGCAGACGCATGTCCGGCTGGGCGTTCAGTACCGCTTCCTCGCTGTCCAGGATCACCATCTGGTTGCGGTCGTTGGACACGAAGTAGGTGATGTCGCCGGCTTCCGGCAGTGCCTGTTTGAGCAGCGCTGGCGTAGGGCCGGCGTCGTAGCCCAGGCGCGGGAAGTCGAGGGTCAGCCAGCCATCGTCCTTGCGGGCGACGTGGAGCGGGCCGCTCAGGGAGCGAAAGCTGACCCGTTCGCCATCAAACCCCAGCCGGTTGAACAGCACCCAGGCGGTCGCCAGGGTGGCGTGGCCGCACAGCGCGACCTCGGCGCCGGGGGTAAACCAGCGGATGTGGTAGTCCAGTTCACTGTCGGCCGGCTCGGGCACGATGAAAGCGGTTTCCGACAGGTTGTTCTCCAGCGCCAGTTGCTGCAGTTGCTGATCCGGCAGCCAGCGTTCGAGGGGCATCACGGCGGCGGGGTTGCCGCCGAACACGCGATTGGTAAAGGCATCAACCTGATAGATAGGAAGTGTGGTCATGTGGGTTCCTTGTCGTGCTCTGGTGCTGGTGAATCGTGTGGTGTTTTTCGGGCGTAGCGCTGAGCCGGGCCCTGGGTAAACCGGCACAGTTCGGCAGAACCGTACAGGTGGATGGCGGTTGACTGCCCGGCCGGGCTGACGAGCCAGTGTCCGGGCGAGGATTGCCGTACCTGGAACCCCAGTTTATGGAGCTTCGCCAGGCCGCTGTCAACGCTGTGGTGTTGTCCGGCCTGGGCTGTGATCGCCGGGGCTGTGCGGTACAGGCCCAACAGATCCTGGCGGCTGGCAGCGCCAGCGATGGCAGCGGTCGGCAGTGCCGGTGGTGGGTAGGAGGTCATGATTTTGGTCCTCATCCGGGGATGGATAACCATTGTGACGCTCGGCCACGGGCCGACACAGAGTCAGTCGCCTGGTAAATGAACCGGTACAGATTGCGATATGGTGCTACTGTACCGGTATAGATGGCCGGCAACTGTACTGCTGGCTCCATGTTGTCGTCTGGCAGGATAGGACCATGGGATCTTTATACAATCGTGTTGCCGACCAGCTTCAGGGCCTGATTCAGGATGGCGTCTACCGGGACGGGGATCGACTGCCCGGCGTGCGGGTGCTCAGCCGTCAGTTCGGGGTGAGTATTTCCACCATCCTGCAGGCTCACCAGACTCTGGAAGGCCGTGGCTTCCTGGAACCCCGCGAGCGTAGCGGTTACTTCGTGCGGCGACCGCAGCGGCCGCTGGCGGAGCTGACCATGAGCCAGGGCCGCGCCCGCCCGGTGCCGGCAACCGCCCGGGACATGGCGCTGGATCTGTGTTCTGATGCCCACAAGTCGTTGATACCGCTGGCACGGGCGGTTCCCCACCCCGATTTTCTGCCGGTACGGCAGATTCAGCAGGCTACCCTGTGGGCCGCCCGCCACGGCCTGGAAGCGCTGGACTATGCCTACCCCGGCAAGACCGTGTACCGGCGCCAGATTGCCCAGCGGATGACCGCTCTGGGCTGTCTGGTGGCGCCGGACGACATCATTGCCACCAACGGCGCTCAGGAAGCCATCATCTTCGCCCTGCGGGCGGTTACCGAGCCCGGTGACATCGTGGCGGTGGAGTCGCCGTCCTACCCCGGCATCCTCCAGGCGCTGGAAGTGGTCGGGCTGCAGGTGCTGGAGATTCCCTGTCACCCCACCGATGGCATGAGTCTGGAAGGACTGCAACTGGCGCTGGAACAGTGGCCGGTGAAGGCCTGCCTGACGGTCACCAACCACAGCAACCCCATGGGCGCGCGGATGAGCGATCAGCGTAAGCAGGCGCTGGTGACGATGCTCGCCGATGCCGGCGTGCCGCTGATTGAGGATGACATCTACGGAGACCTGCAGTTCGAAGGCGAGCGGCCACGTCCGGCCAAGGCCTTTGACCGCACCGGGCAGGTGATCTACTGCAGCTCCTTCTCCAAGACCATTTCCCCGGGCCTGCGGCTGGGCTGGATGATTCCCGGCCGCTTCCTGCCCCAGGCCCGTCAGCAGAAGTATTTCAGTAATCTGGCGACGGCCACGATTCCCCAGTTGGCGGTGGCCCGCATGCTGGAGCAGGGCAGTTACGATCGCTACCTGAGGACGGTGCGGCCGCGCTACAAGGAAGCGCTGGTGCGGATGCGGGCGGCAGTAGCGGAGGCGTTCCCGGAGGGGACGGCGGTGAGTGATCCCCAGGGCGGCTTTGTGCTGTGGGTACAGATGCCGGCGGGGGTGTCGGCAACCCAGCTGTATCACCAGGCCTGGGATGAAGGCATCAACATTGCCCCGGGGCCGATGTTCTCCACCAGTGACAAATACGAGAACTGCCTGCGCCTGAACGGTGCCAATCCCTGGAGTGACACTGTGGCCGGCGCGATCCGGCGCCTCGGGGAGCGAGCGACACAGTTGGCCCGGGAGGCGCTGTGATAACAGTCCTCGCCGGTCAGGCTGACGACGGTGGTCGCAGCGCCAGCGGGTCCAGCAGGCCGGCGGCAATTGCCAGGCCGGTCACATCGGGGAGCCGTTCGGCGCCCAGCCGCTTCATCACCCGGGCGCGGTAGAGATCGATGGTCTTGACGCTGACGTCCAGCTGCTCGGCGATTTCCCGGCTGGTGTAGCCCTGGGCCAGGGGCAGGAACACATCCCGTTCCCTCGGTGTCAGACTGGCCAGACGGGCCTCGGTGTCAGCCTGGACGGCACCGCTGGTGCGTTGCAGGGCGACCGGTTCCCGCTGCTGCTCCAGGGCCTGCTGCACGCTGTCGAGCAGCAACTGTTCGTTGAACGGCTTCTCGATGAAGTCGAACGCGCCGGACTTGAAGGCGCGAACCACAATCGGCACATCGGCGTGGCCGGAGACGAAGATCACCGGCAGCGTCAGCCCCCGCTTGTCCATTTCTTCCTGCACATTGAGGCCGCCCAGGCCCGGCATCCGCACATCGAGAATCACGCAACCACCGGCAGCCGGGTCGACGGTATTGAGGAACTGGCGACCATCGGCGTAGCCGCGCACCCGCAGGCCCACGGATTCCAGCAGCCACTGGGTGGATTCCAGCATGCCGGCGTCGTCGTCCACCACATGCACCAGGGCGGTTTCCGGGGTGGTCATAGCGTGTGCTCCTTCAAGGTTCAGTCCTCAGTCGTCGGTATCCGTGGCGCTGGCCAATCGTACTGGAAAGCGGCAGTAGAGTCTCAGGCCGCCGCCGTCGTCGGGGCTGGCTTCCAGGTAACCGCCAAAGCCCTCGACGATGGAACGGCTCATGGACAGCCCCAGGCCCAGGCCGTCCTGCTTGCGGGTGTAGAACGGCGCAAACATCTGGCTGAGGCCTTCCTCGTCCAGCCCCGGCCCCTGATCGATCACCTCGATCAGGGTCTCGGTCTGGCCCTCGCCGGTTGCACGGTGACGGGTGATCAGGGTGATCCGGGAAGGCTGGCCGGCGTGGCGCTCGCGGTTGGCGTCGATGGCGTTGCGGATCAGGTTGATCAGCACCTGCTCCAGCAGCACCGGATCGGCGGTCAGGCTGGGGCGGTCCGGCGCCAGTTGGCACTGGATCGCCACCTGGTGCTTGTCGGCTTCCCACTGGCACAGGCGAACCGAGGTGGTGACCACGTCGTTGACGTCGATCGCCGCCGTACGCTTCTGGCCCTTGCGCAGGAACGCCCGCAGGCGCTTGATCACTTCCGAGGCGTGGTTGGCGTGCTGGGTGATCCGTTTCAGGCCATCCTGCACCCGGGCCAGGGCGCCTGGGTTGTCGTCGGCCTGCTGGAGGTAGCGCTGGCTGGCGTTGGCGTAATTGACGATGGTGGCGAGGGGCTGGTTCATCTCATGGGCGATGCCGGAGGCCAGCTCCCCCAGGGTGGCCAGGCGGGCGGTGTGGGCGAGTTCTTCCTGGTGGCGTCGCTGTTCCTGCTCGCGCAGTTCCCGTTCGGTCATGTCCCGTGCCACCAGCGAGTAATAGGGCTGGCCGCTGGCGGCAGGGTGGGAGAGCAGCACCAGTGACACCGGCAGGGTGTCGCCGCCACCGTGGATGTGCAGCCGGGCCTCGGTTTCCCAGACGCCACTTTCGTTGGCCCGGGGCAGGCCCTCAGTGACCATCCGCTGCAGTTCGCTGGCATCGAAGAACGCGCTCAGCGGCGGCAGGCTTTGGCCCTCCACCGCCAGTGCCGAGCGGGCGGCGGGATTCATGTAGCTGATGTCGCCGCTGCGGCTGACGAAAAGCACCAGGTCGGTATTGGCCTCAACTACCTGCGCCAGGCGTCGGTTGTTCTCTTCCGAATTGACCCGGGCGGTGATGTCGCGGGACACACTGACCACCTCGATCACCGCGCCGGTGTAGGTCTCGCGGATGGCGCGGCTGGCGGTCTCGAACCAGCGCAGTTCGCCATCGCGCCGTCGCATCTGCACGGTCAGGGTGGCGTAGCCGGTGTCCCGCAGGCGTACCCGGGCCTCTTCCAGGTGTTGGTCAAGGGAGTCGGCCAGTACCACCTGATCCAGCCTTTGACCGCGCAGCTCCTCCGGCCAGTAGCCCAGCAGTCGCCAGGAGGCAGGCGAGGCGTCTATGAAGCTGCCGTCCGGTGCGTGGCGGGAGATCAGGTCGGTGGTGTTCTCGGTAATCAGCCGGTACAGCCGGCTGGCGCGGGTGGCCTCGTCCAGCGCCGCCAGGGTGGCGCTGCCGTCGCGACCGCGGATCATCACCTGCTGGTGGGCCTGGTCCGGCACCAGCAGCCACAGGTAGGTGTGGTCGCCGAGGCGGCTTTCGACGTCCTCAATGGCGCGATCCTGTTGCAGGCAGGCCCGCACCAGCGCGGCCAGGTTTACCGGTAACAGCGTGTCGGGGCGACCACCACCGGATGCGTGGTCATGTTGGCGTAACCAGCGCTGGGTGGTGTCGTTGAAGGCGAGCACCTGTGCGCGGTGATCAACGACCAGGCAGGCCTCGGGGTCCCGGGGCAGTGAGTCGGGAATCTGGGGGATTTCTGTCATGCTGACAACGCAATATAGTATTTATTCTATAATACTACGGGTCTATTGCTAGATTGCTCTGGCTGAAATAGTATCCGTACCCAATGGTAGAAAAGTTACCTTAGTGGGTTCTCATAGATCTACCAATAGCAGACTCATAAAAACAAATGATTTCCTGGAGCGACGTCCCACAAAACGTTCCATAAAACATTCTATAAAAACTACAGGGTGCAAAGAGGAAACGTCCCATGACCTCGATCTTTGAGTCCGGCCTGGAGCCGGTCAACGCCAACTACGCCGTTCTGTCCCCGATCGATTTCATTGCCCGCACGGCAAGCGTCTATCCGGACTACCCCGCCATCATCCACGGTGATATCCGCTACAACTGGCAGCAGACCTACGACCGCTGTCGCCGGCTGGCGTCCGCCCTGGCCGGGCGTGGTATCGGCAAGGGTGACACGGTGGCGGTGATGCTGCCGAACATTCCGGCGATGGTGGAGTGCCATTTTGGTGTGCCGATGATCGGCGCGGTGCTCAACACCCTGAACGTGCGGCTGGACGCGGAGGCCATCGCCTTCATGCTGGAGCATGGCGAAGCCAAGGTGGTGATTGCCGACCGCGAGTTCGGCGAGGTGATCCGGGCAGCGGTTGCCCACCTGGAGCACGCGCCGCTGGTGATCGATGTGGATGATCCCGAGTACGGCGAAGGCACCGCGGTCAGTGACCTGGATTACGAGGCCTTCCTGCAGGAGGGTGACCCGGCGTTCAACTGGCACCTGCCGGCGGACGAGTGGGACGCGATTTCCCTGAACTATACCTCCGGTACCACCGGCAACCCCAAGGGCGTGGTGTACCACCATCGTGGCGCCTTCCAGAACGCCCTTGGCAACCAGGCGGTCTGGTCCATGGGGCAGCATCCGGTGTACCTCTGGACCCTGCCGATGTTCCATTGCAACGGCTGGTGTTTTCCCTGGACCGTTACCGCGCTGGCAGGCACCCACGTCTGCCTGCGCCGGGTTGATCCGGAGAAGATCCTGCGGCTAATCCGCGATCACCAGGTCACCCACATGTGCGGCGCACCGATTGTCCTCAATGCCCTGCTGAACGTGCCGGAAGCCGCCAAGGGTGGCATCGATCACACCGTCAACGCGATGACGGCCGGGGCCGCGCCGCCAGCCCAGGTGATCGGCTCGGTGGAAGAAATGGGCATCCGCATTACTCACGTGTACGGCCTGACCGAAGTCTATGGCCCGGTCACTGTGTGTGCCTGGAAGTCGCGCTGGGATGAGCTCAGCCTGGACGACCGGGCAACGATCAAGGCCCGCCAGGGTGTGCGCTATCCGACGCTGGCCGGGATGATGGTGGGTGATCCCAACTCCATGGAGCCGGTGCCGAAGGACGGCAAGACCATTGGTGAGATCTTCCTGCGCGGCAACACTGTGATGAAGGGGTACCTCAAGAACCCCACAGCCACCGAGGAAGCCTTCCGCGGCGGCTGGTTCCACACCGGCGACCTGGCGGTGTGGCACGAGGACGGTTACATGGAAATCAAGGACCGCCTCAAGGACATCATCATTTCCGGTGGTGAAAACATTTCCACCATCGAGGTGGAAGACGCCCTCTACCGTCATCCGGCGGTACTGGAGGCGGCGGTGGTGGCCCGCCCTGATGAGAAGTGGGGGGAGACTCCCTGCGCCTTCGTGGCGCTGAAACCGGAAGCCGGTGAGATCAGCGAGGAAGACCTGATCAACTTCTGCCGTGAGCGTCTGGCCCGCTTCAAGGTGCCCAAGACGGTTGTCTTTACCGATCTGCCGAAAACGTCCACCGGCAAGATCCAGAAATTCGTGCTGCGCGACCAGGCTCGCCAGCTCGACTGATGACGGCGCGGGGACGGGCCGGTCCCGGCTCGCCCCGCCGCATCACCTCTCAATCCCTGACAAAAACAACATCAGGCCCTCCCGCCGGAGGTGCCAGGAGGTTTCGCTATGCAAATGTATCACCGTAATGAGGGCGCCGAGCAGCCCTACTGGGCGGCCGGACCGTTCAAGATCCGCCTGCCTTTTGTTCACTACCGCTGGGAAGTGGCGGAGATGGTCCAGGCACTGATCATGTTTGTGGTCAGCCTGGCGATGATCCCGCTGCTGGAGAAGTACCTGGGCGTGCCTTACGACGTTGCCCTGGCCTATGTGGTGGTGTGTGGTATCGGCTTCATGCTGCCGGCCCTGCTGGGGGTGCCGCTGGTGCCGGGCTGGATTACCCCGGGGATTCCCGTGGTGCTGCTGTTCCTTGGTGAGTTCGAACCGGGGGCGGAAGCGATTCAGGCGCTGTTCGCGCTGCAGTTCCTGGTGTTCCTGATCTTTCTGGTGCTGGGCCTGACCGGCATGGGCAACAAGCTGGTACAGCTGATTCCCCGTTCGATGAAAGGCGGCATCATCATTGGCGCCGGTATTGCGGCGCTGATGGGAGAGATTGAGGCCGGTGGCCGGCTGGCGGAGACGCCGATTTCCCTGATTCTGGGTGGTCTGGTGTGCCTGTACCTGATGTTCTCGCTGTCGTTCAAGGGCTTTGTCGAGACCAACACCATTGCCCGCAAGATCGCCAACTACGGCATGGTGCCGGGGATGGTGGTTGCCATCCTGGTGGGCTTTGCCACCGGCGAGTACGACGTGCCGGACGTGCAGTGGGGCATTACCCAGCCGGCGTTCGGGGAGCTCTGGAACTACCTGCCGTTCACCGTTGGCTTCCCGTCCGCTGAGGTGTTCATGCTGGCGGTGCCCACGGCGGTGATTGCCTACATCATTGCCTTCGGGGACATCATTGTCGGGAAGTCGCTGATGGATCGTGTTGACCACCTGCGCAAAGACGAAGACATCGACAGCAGCATCGATCGGGTACACCTGGTCACCGCCATCCGCAACGGCATGCACGCGTTCTTCGCGCCCTATCCGGGGCTGGCCGGGCCGATCTGGACGGCGGTGACCGCCACCATGGCGGAACGTTACAAGTACGGCCGCAAGGCGATGGACTCCATCTACAGCGGCGGCGGTACCTTCTGGATTACCGGGTTCATTGCGCTGTTCGTGTTGCCGCTGGTGAGCTTCTTCCAGCCGGTGTTGCCCATCGCGCTGTCACTGACCCTGCTGCTGACCGGTTACATCTGCCTGATGGTGGGTCTGGAGCAGTTGGAGAACAACACCGAGCGCGGCATTGCCGGCACCATGGGCGTAGTCCTGGCGGTGTACGGTGCGGGCTGGGGCCTGGCGACCGGGGCGGTGCTGTACCTGCTGATTGAGCGCAGCAAGCTGATTGGGTTTACGCCGGACCCGGAAGCGCCCGGCGCCCGCGCGGCCGCGGAAGAGCACTGATTATCCTGCGTTGAGCCATTGTGTGTGCTTTGGGGAGCTTAGGCTCCCCTTTTTTATGTCTGTTGGTTGGGGCGCGCTGGTCACTTTGGGACGATTGTTGATCAGGGAATGTACAAGCGGGGAGGGGTGTTTTAAGTTGCCAGTAGAGGCTTTGTTATCCGGAAAGGCTCCGCAACAACAATAAGTGTAATAAGGAGGCTGCCATGTCCATCAGCACTACGTCCACCAACACTGCGTCTATCAGCACTACGCCGGACGGCGTCACCGTGGCGCCACGCAACCTCAAGTTCGATGTGTCCCCGGACCTCAAGACCTGGTGGCACAGCAACGATCCGTTTCGTACCGCCTTCTTCAACGCCCTGTCGCTGCAGTTTCCCGAGGGCGAGCAGCAGTTCATCAATGCGGTGCGGCTGTACCGTGACCGCATCGACGACCCCAAGCTCAAGGCTGAAATCCGTGGCTTTATCGGCCAGGAAGCGCTGCACAGCCGCGAACACCGGGACTACAACGAGGGCCTCAAGGCGCGGGGGTATGACATCGACGCCATCGACGCCCGCTTCCATCGCCACATGGCCTGGGTCGGCCGCTTGCCGGCCAGCCGTCAGCTGGCGGGTACCTGCGGCGCTGAGCATTACACCGCCGTACTGGCCAACGCCATCCTAAGCCACCCGGAGTGGATGGAGGGGGCGACCCCGGCGATGCAGCGGCTGTGGCGCTGGCATGCCATTGAAGAAACCGAGCACAAGTCGGTGGCCTTTGATGTGTATCGCCAGTGTGTCGGTAACGAGCGGCTGCGGCGGGTGGTGTTCCTGTTCGTCACCTTTAACTTCTTCAAGTACACCTTCCTCAACACCTGCAGTTTGCTGAAGCGGGATGGCAAGCTCTGGAGCCTGAAAACCTGGCTCGGCGGGCTGAACTTTCTCTGGGGCAAGCCTGGCGTGTTGCGCCGCTGTCTGCCGGAGTTTCTCGGCTACCTGCGGCGGGATTTCCACCCCTGGCAGCAGGACAACCGCGAGCTGCTGCGCAAAAACCTCAGCGCGCTGAAATCCGGGTAGGCTGATATCCGGATCGCCGTTGCGGTGGGGGCCGGGCAGGGGTGCTGAATTTGTGACCAGTTTGTGGTACACATGGCATCCCTCACAACAATGATAACAATAGCAGCCGGACAACCGGCTGGAGAGACCCGGAGGTCCCGATGCGCGTTGGTCTGATCGTAGACTCAGCCTGCGACTTGCCGTATGAGTTCAGGCGCAAGCACGACCTGTTTGTGCTGCCAATCACCGCCACCATCGACCACCAGACCTACATCGATGAGCATGATCCGGTGCGCACCCAGGAGTTCTACCAGAGTGGCCTGCTGCAGAAAGGCCACCACGCAGAAACCCAGGCCTTTACCGCCGAGCAGATCCACGACCTGTTCATGGAGCGGATCGTCAGCCAGTTTGACGTCGCCATCTGCGAAACCGTTACCCGTTCCCGTAGCCTGATCTATCAGAATGCTTCCGCCGCAATGAACACGGTGATGGCCCAGTACCGCGAGGTACGGGATGCCGCCGGCGTTGAGGGCAGCTTTTCCATGCGGGTGATCGACAGCAAACAGATCTTCGCCGGCCAGGGCCTGCTGGCGGCCCACACCCTCAGCCTGCTGGACAAGGGACTGTCGAAGAACGCCCTGCGCCATGAGGTGGAGTCGTTTACCGACCGCATCTACACCTGTGTGATCCCCCGGGACCTGCATTACATCCGCGAGCGCGCCCGGCGTCGGGGTGACAAGAGCGTATCCGCCTTGGTGGCCTTCCTCGGCCGGGCGCTGAACATCACCCCGGTGATCTTCGGCCAGGGCGCCGAGGGCCAGCCGGTGGCCAAGACCCGCAATTTCGAGGTGGCGGTGGAGAAGGTCATCAACTACGCCATTGGCCGGGTTGAGGCGGGGCTGCTGACGCCCTATGTCAGCCTGTCCTGTGGTCTGTCCTGGCCCGAGATCGAAGAGCTGCCCGGCATCAACCGCTTGCGCGACGCCTGTGAACGCCAGGGCGTGGAACTGCTGCTGTCGCAGATGGGCATTACCAGCAGTATCTACCTGGGGCCCGGCAGCGTCTGTCTGGCCCTGGGCGCCGAGCGTCACCACTTCAACGACTTCCAGTAGGCTTGGCCGCGGCGCAGGCGGTGGCCGTCCCATTGGGCAAAGGGCCTGCCGGCCGCTTCGTGCTAGCCTGCGCAAAACAATCAAGCAGGAACGCTGCCCATGTCCCAAGTCGAAACCCTCGATCTCGCCACCGAGCTGCTGGAGCAGCACGTCAAACACGAGCTGGCGGCCCTGAAAGGGGCCAAGCTGCGCAAATCCCTGGAACGGGAGGTCAGGGCGCTGTTTGGCTACGCCGGCCAGCTGACCCTGAACCGGGTCTGCTCCGCCGAACAGGTGATGGGCGTAATCCAGCGGCTGGTGATGGATATGGAACTCGATGCCGGCATCCCGGAACTGGCGGCAGAGATGGCGACCGAGGTCCTCAATGCCGACGTGCAGGCGCAGACCCGGCTCAAGGACGTGTTGTCACGGGAGCAGGCCACCGCGTTTCTGGAGGAGGCGCTTGAGCTCAAGCACCACCGGGAACGGGTGATCAGCAGCATCATGGCGCACCCGGTCTATCAGGAGCTGGTGTCCAACGTGGTGTACCAGGGGCTGGTGAACTACCTCTACGAAGACAACCTGATCACCAAATCGGTGCCGGGGGTGGGCTCGGTGATGAAGTTTGGCAAGAAGATGGCCAACAAAGCCGTGCCCGGCCTGGACGAGACCTTCGAACGCCGCATCAAGGGCTGGCTGTCAGACAGCCTGCCGGGGCTGATCAGCCGCAGTGAGGCCTTCCTGCACAAGGCACTGACCGACGACGAACTGCGGGACACCGTAATGGCGGCCTGGGTCAGCCTGGAAGACCACACCATTGCTGAGCTGCAGGAAGGCCTTGGTGACATCCAGCTCCAGGAGTTTGTGGTGCTGGGCTACGAATTCTGGCTCAGCTTCCGCCAGACCGCCTACTTCGAGGGCTGCTGCCGGGCGGTGGTGGAGAAGCTGTTTGAACGCTACGGCGATCAGCCGTTAACGGTGCTGCTGGAGGATGTGGGGGTGGATGAAGCCATGGTGATGGCGGAGCTGGACGCCTTTGCCCTGCCGATTGTGGACGTGCTCCGGGAGGAGGGGTATCTTGAAGAGGTGTTGCGCCGCCGCCTGTCGCCGTTCTACAAGTCGGCGGCGGTCAAGAAACTCCTGGCTCGGGACGACTGATCACGCTGAGGTGGCCGGTTGCCCGGGCCGCCTGTGCTTGTGGTGAGTTATGCCGTCCATCGAACTGCTTGGCGCCTACCTGGTGGCCATTTTCCTGCTGACCATCACCCCCGGGGTAGACACCCTGCTGGTGGTGCGCAACACCGCCCGTTCCGGGCTGCGGGCCGGCTCGGTCACCAGTCTGGGGATCTGCAGCGGGCTGTTTGTGCACGCCACGCTGTCGGCGGTGGGCATCTCGGTGATCCTGGTACAGACCGCCTGGGCCTTTACCCTGCTGAAATGGGCCGGCGCCTGCTACCTGATCTGGCTGGGCGTCTCCAGCCTGCGCCAGGCCTGGCGCAAGCCCGCTATGGACTCCACCCCTGTCGCGTCGGCCACGGTACCGCCACGATTCCGGCGGGACTTCCGCGAGGGCCTGCTGTCCAACGTCTTCAACCCCAAAACCGCGCTGTTCTACATGGCGTTCCTGCCGCAGTTTGTTGACCCGGCCGGCAACGTCTTCCTGCAATCGCTGATGCTGGCGGCCATCCACTTTCTGCTGGCCATGGTGTGGCAGTGCGCCGTGGCGGCTTTGGTCGCCAGATCAAACCGCCTGGCCACCCCCGGCTGGCTGCGGCGCACCATGAACGGCCTCACCGGCTGCGTCTTTGTCGGCATTGGCGCCAAGGTGGCGATGACCCAGGCCTGAGTGCTCAGGCTTTCAGCCAGGCTCTTCTCTCCAGAGTTGTGCTGCATATAGCTCTGCAGGTCATGGTGCGGAGTCTTGGCCTGGATCAAACCGATGTTGAGCCACTGTTGCACAATGCAATTTGGTGCTGGCAAGCAAGCTGGGTCAGTCGTGACCGGGCGAGGGTTCGCCAGCCGTGGAGTCTCACAGCCTGGAGATCCGGTCATGGATAAAATGCGGAACTGGTATCAGCAGGGAGTGGCTGAGGTGCTTGAGGCATTGCAGACCACGTCTGGTGGCCTGTCAGACCAGGAGGTCAGAGCCCGGCAGCAGCAACATGGCTTGAACTGCCTGCCGGAGCCACAACGCCAGCGCCCACTTACCCGATTCCTGCTCCAGTTCCACAACATCCTTATCTACGTTCTTCTCGGCGCCGCCGCGATCACCCTGGCCCTTGGGCATTGGCTGGATACCTCGGTGATCCTGGCGGTCGTACTGCTCAACGCCGCCATCGGTTACCTCCAGGAGGGCAAGGCCGCCCGGGCGATCGCCGCGATCCGTCACATGCTGGCGCCGCAGGCATCGGTGATCCGCGATGGCCGGCGCCAGTCCGTGGCCGGCGATCAGCTGGTCCCGGGCGACCTGGTGTTGCTGGAGGCGGGTGATCGGGTGCCGGCCGATCTGAGACTGGTTACGGCTCACAGCCTGCAGATTCAGGAAGCCATTCTCACCGGGGAGTCGATTGCGGTAGAGAAGGCTGTCGACCCGGTGGCGGGGGAGTCGTCGCTGGCCGAGCGCAGGTGTATGGCGTTCAGCGGCACCACCGTAACCAGCGGTCAGGGACGGGGGGTGGTGGTTGCCACCGGGTTGGCGACCGAAGTCGGCCGGATCAGCGGCATGCTGACCCAGGTGGAAACCCTGCAAACCCCGCTGCTGGAACAGATGTCGGCGCTGGCCCGCTGGCTGACGCTGCTGATTGTGGTGGTCGCCGGCCTGATCCTGGTGTACGGCGTTTTCGTTCAGCAGCAGCCGTTTCGTGAGCTGTTCATGGCGGTGGTGGGGTTGTCGGTGGCCGCGATTCCGGAGGGGTTGCCGGCGGTCCTGACCATTACTCTGGCGGTGGGCGTTCAGGCGATGGCCCGACGACACGCCATCGTGAGACGGCTGCCGGCGATTGAGACCATCGGCTCCGTATCGGTGATCTGCACGGACAAGACCGGCACCCTGACCCGGAACGAAATGAGTGTGGTCACCGTGATTGCCGGTCAGCAGCATTTTGGCGTTGAGGGAGAGGGCTACGCGCCGGACGGGGAGCTGACGCAGGATGGCCAGGTGGTGTCGGTTGAACAGATGCCTGCGGCTGTCCGGGAGCTGATCCGGAGTGGGGCGCTGTGTAATGACGCCGAGCTTAGCAAGCGGGAGACCGGCTGGCAGGTGCAGGGTGATCCCATGGAAGGCGCGCTGCTGACGCTCGCCGGAAAAGCCGCGCTTTACCCCGATGACCTGAGACGGCATTGGCGGCGCACCGATGTGATCCCGTTCGATACCGACAACCGCTTCATGGCCACCCTCAATCACGACCATGAAGGGCATGGCATGATTTACCTCAAGGGGGCCCCGGAAGCGCTGCTGGAATTGTGCTCCGGGCAGCTGGATGGCGCCGGTGACACGGTGCCGCTGGACAGCGAGTTCTGGCGGCAACAGGCGGACCGCATCGCCCGGCAGGGGCAGCGGGTACTGGCGTTCGCCTGCCGGCCGGTCCCCGAACACAAAGTCGTGCTTGATACGGCCGACCTGGCCTCGGGCATGGCGTTCATCGGGCTGGTGGGGCTGATCGACCCGCCACGGCAAGAGGCCATTGCGGCGATTGCGGAATGCCTTGGGGCCGGGATCGAAGTGAAGATGATTACCGGAGACCATGTCGCAACGGCATCCGCCATTGGCCATCAGATCGGCTTGCCGGAGCGCGCTCCACCACTGACCGGCGCCGAGCTGGAGCGGCTGGGAGACGCGGAGCTTGCCGTCAAGGCGCTGGACACCAACGTCTTCGCCCGCACCAGCCCCGAGCACAAGCTGCGCCTGGTCAAGGCGTTGCAGACCCAGGGGCGGATTGTCGCGATGACCGGAGATGGGGTGAACGACGCCCCGGCGTTACGGCGGGCGGACGTTGGCATCGCCATGGGCGGCAAGGGCACGGAAGCGGCCAAGGAGGTCTCCGACCTCGTGCTGGCGGATGACAACTTCGCTTCCATCGTGGCGGCCGTGCGGGAAGGGCGCACGGTCCGCGATAACCTCTGCAAGGTGATTGGCTGGACGCTGCCGACCAACAGCGGGGAGGCCAGCGCGATTATTGTTGCGCTGCTCAGTGGTGTTGCTTTACCAGTGACACCGATCCAGATTCTCTGGATCAACCTGATTACGGCCGTTTCCCTGGGGGTCGCACTGGCTTTTGAACCCACGGAAGCCAACACCATGCTAAGGCACCCCCGACCCCGCAACGACCGGTTACTCTCCGGCGCGCTGGTTTGGCAGATTCTGGTTGTATCAGCACTGTTCCTGAGTGGTGTTTTCGGGATTTATTTCTACGCCATCAGTGCGGAGTATTCGGTAGAACTGGCCCGCACGCTGGCGATGAACACACTGGTCGTGATGGAAATCTTCTATCTGTTCTTCATCCGCAACATGCAGAACACCGTGCTTACCTGGCGAATGATCCGGGGAACCCCCATTGTCTGGATGGCGGTGCTTGGCGTCACCGCAGGACAGTTCGCCATAACCTATTGGCCCTGGGCCCAGCGGATATTCGACACCCGACCGGTCGGATTGCGGGAGGGGCTGCTGGTAGTGGCTATTGGGGTCGTGCTTTTGGTGGTTCTGGAACTGGAGAAGCAGGTTCGGCTGCGGTTGTTTGATGCCGATGTAATGCCTCATAGTCCTCAAGAGAAATCATGACCACGGACTGCGCCTTGCTCCAAGTGATGATCACGGGCGAATGGTTTTCGCAGACCTGCTCCATGGTTTTTGCTCGATTGGTTCTAGCTGCTGTGTAGCTAATGGCATCCATAAGGCTGCTACTGTACGCATATGGATTTAACCGTCGGCTGCCTGGCGAGCGCTTTTCCGCCCCCTCGACCTCCAAACCGGTGCGTGAGCCGGTGGGCGTGGGGGCTGTGAAAAAGTCCCGGAATCCACCATCTCGCTCTGATAGCATCAGAATCTCGCAGGCCGACAAGGACCGCTCCCATGCTCCGATTCAGGCACTACAACTACGACCAGGATTCGATGGTCGTGATCAGCTACCAGGATCAGCTCCAGACGGCTTGGTAGCCCCCCCCCCTGAGGTCGCGTTGTAGCTCCCGGCAGACGGTGCTGTTGTGGCAGCGAAGAATCGTGGCGATCTATGGTTAGCTCTTGTCTGCCACACGCAGGGTAGAAATCTGGTGTCGTTGTTTCTGGGTCAGTTATCGGTATCCCATCAATGCTTCACTTTGATCGTTAAAGGGAATAAGGGGGCCGGCAGCGACCCTCCTTTCTCTACCTCGTTATCTCAAAGTACCGGGGTTATTGTCTGAATTCAGGAGGCTAGAGAGCCTCTGATCAACGCCGAGAGTGGATCGCTCTGATGGCCCCGAAGGGCGCGCTTTAAGGGCTGCATCTGCAGCGGTGCCATTACCTGCGAACCGCGCCTTGCAGCCACAGCCCTCAGATCGCGCAGAGGCGACTCGGAGTTAATCAGAAGCTCCCTAAATTAATCTCACTCATTGAAACATCGCTCCCTTTTAGTCCAGCCACTCACATTCAGCTCGAATGGCGTGAATGCCAGCACCGAAATAGCTATCTTTAGCTCCACGCTCAACTTGATAAGCCAACCGCTCCAAATCTTTATCATTACGACTATCTACGGGAATGCCGGCCAGTTTGATTTTAATCAGACCATTAAAGTCTTCATTGCGATTGGGGTTTTCATCCGGGCCTTTTCCATATTCACCCACAATATCGAGAGCGGCAACACCTGCATGCCGAAAGAGGAGGTCTAAATCATCGCCACGCACCGTCACCTCATAATGTTCAGAGTCATCCGGCTCTTTCACGCATTGTACGTCTATCGCAGGTTTTTCTTCATATTCCAGAGTCGGCTCCATCTGCCCTAGAAGCTCAGATTTGCTGACCACTAATAAGGCATCTTTCGGTTTAGAAGCACAATTTAATGAGATATAAAACGTCTCATCAAGCAAGGTCGGCACATTTAACGGGTTAAATTGATATGGTTCTGGCACTGACAATAACTGATTAATCAGAGTGTCGCCGCTTTTGTCGTATACGCGAATAGTAGGGTCATAGGTGGTAAAGACATATAGGTATTCACCATCAAACACCACATTTGAGGCAAAGC
>NZ_JAKZAK010000013.1 GCF_023156385.1 Marinobacter xestospongiae | reverse complement strand
TCTGGCTCTGGCTCTGGCTCTGGCTCTGGCTCTGGCTCTGGCTCTGGCTCTGGCTCTGGCTCTGGCTCTGGCTCTGGAGCAGGCTCCGGCACCGTTTCCGGGGCGACAACGTCAGGCGCCGCGGCGGGCTCGGCCGGTGTGACAGCAGGCGCTTCAGCCGCCGGGGCCTGATCCCGTGCGGCTGCTGTTGGCAACGGCTGTGGCGCGGCTCCCGCTGTGGCCTCCGGCTTGCGCTGGGGTACCGGCTCCGGGCGGGGCACCCGTCGGCGGTTCGCCGCCAGATCGCCAACGAACAACAACACAAGGAGGGCCAACAGGCCGATTGAAATCCACTCTGCCGTCATAGTCTTACCATCAGTCTGGAATGGGCGGGAACGTCCCGGGTCGCCGGGCGCCCCAAAAGGAAAGCGCCCATTCTAGCGGCAGGGGCTGGCGGCGTCCAAACCCGCCCTTTGGTGGCCTGCCGCTTTCGGCTACCATAGGCGCCGACGCTCACTCCACGGAACCGCCATGCCCCGCAAACGCCCCGCCAAACAACCGTCCCGCGCCAGCAGCGGGGAACTGCGCATCATCGGCGGAGACTGGCGCAGTCGCAAGCTGCGGTTCCCGGATGCCGGCGGGGTCCGTCCCACGCCGGCCCGCACCCGTGAGACCCTGTTCAACTGGCTGTCGTTTCACCTGGCGGGCAGCCGTTGCCTGGACCTGTTTGCCGGCAGCGGCGTTCTGGGGCTGGAGGCGCTGTCCCGGGGGGCCGCCGAGGTCACCTTCGTGGACCACACCAGCGCCCTCACCCAGGCTTTGCGGGATAACCTGCGCCTGCTCGAGTGCCGCCGTGGCCGGGTGGAAACCCAGTCGGTCGAGCGTTTCCTGGCCACGCCACCGGCGCAACCGTTCGACATCGTATTCATGGACCCGCCCTTCCGCCAGAACTGGCTCGACAACCTCTACCCGGCGCTGGCCGGCGACGGCTGGCTGCACACCGGCAGTTGGGTCTATGTTGAGCACGAAAGTGATGGCGCGGTACCTGCAACACCGCCGCATTGGCAGCTACACCGGCAGAAGAGCGCCGGCCAGGTGAGCTACAACCTGTTCCGGGTGGGTGAACGCAACGACGCCCCAAGCGGGGCGTCGTCGGACTAACAGTAAGCGCTTACGCAGCCGGGCGTAAGGAGTAAGCCTTGAGGTGAGTGGCAAACTCCTCCAGGTAGCGGATACCGCTGGCTTCCGCCTCGCGACACCACTCCATCAGGGCCTGCATCTTTTCCTGCGGTTTAACGCCACGGCGACGCCACAGGGCCTGCAGTTCCTGACTCTTGTCGTAGATCTGCCGCAGCACCGGGTTGCTCTCCAGCACCGAATCCAGCTGGGCCTGCTCGCGGGGCTCAATCAGGCTGACCTCCCGTGACAGCAGCTGACGGAGCTTGCGGTAGCGGGGCTTGATCTCGTCTTCCATCAGCGTCCGCTGCTGACGCAACACCGGCTCCATCACCCGCTTGCGGTACTGACGCATGATGTCGAAACGGTTGTTGGCAATCGCCTGCACGGTCTCCACATCCACATCCTGCTTGCCCGGCACGTAGTGCACGATGGGACGCACGCCCTTGGGCTTGGCCAAGCCGAACAACTGGAACAGACGAATGTAGCCCCAGCCGATGTCCACCTCATACCAGCGCCGGGACAGCTTGGCGGAATTGGGGTAGGTGTGGTGGTTGTTGTGCAGCTCTTCGCCACCGATCAACAGCCCCAGCGGGGAAATGTTGCGGGCGTTGTCGGCACACTCGAAGTTGCGGTAACCGATGTAGTGGCCAATACCGTTCACCACGCCAGCGGCCCACACCGGAATCCACATCATCTGTACCGCCCAGATCCAGATCCCGTGGACGCCAAACAGCAGCAGATCAAGAGCCGCCATCAACGCCACACCAAGCATCTTGTGGCGGGTGTAGACATTACGCTCAATCCAGTCTTCCGGCGTCCGCTGACCATAACGCTCCAGGGTTTCCGGGGTAGCAGCCTCGGCGTAGAGTTCGGCACCTTCGAGCAGCACTTTGCGGATACCGCGAACCACCGGGCTGTGGGGATCTTCCTCCGTCTCGCACTTGGCGTGGTGCTTGCGATGGATGGCGGTCCATTCCTTGGTGTTCTGGCCGGTGGTCATCCACAGCCAGAAGCGGAAAAAGTGAGCCAGCGCCGGATGCAGATCCAGGGCGTTATGCGCCGAATGGCGGTGCAGATAGAGCGTGACGCTGACGATGGTGACGTGCGTCAGGGCCAGTGCAACCAGCACCAGTTGCATCACCGACAGGTCAAGGAGACCGTTGTACCACATACCAGAATTCCTCGGGGGGATCACGATGGCGCCGGGCAGCGCCGATTATTGTATTGGGTTTGTTGTCAGGGGCTGTTCTCAGGAGTCAGGCCCGCAAATGGGACAAGTGCCGCTACTGTAGCTTACGGGTGTACGCCAAACAAGCGAGTTGCGTTGTCAGAAAGTTACCTTTTGCATCCATTTTCAACGTCTTTTTACCGCAGCCCGCGGCCCCCGCTCTTCACCCCGCGGCAAGCCAATGACACAATGCCGGAATCCCGCCCAGACAGGCCGTTGACATTCCGTTACCGGCTCCCACAATCAGGGTTCCGATCCACCCAGGAGTACCATCGTGCCGGAACTGCCGGAAGTTGAAACCACCCGCCAGGGCATCGCCCCGTTCTGCGAACAGGCCACCGTTGAGGAGGTCATTGTGCGCAACCCCAGCCTGCGTTGGCCAGTACCGACGGACCTGGCGGAACAGCTGCAACGGCAGCGAATCAACGCCGTTGAACGACGCGCCAAGTACTTGCTGCTTCGGATTGGTGACGGCACCGTGATCGTGCATCTGGGAATGTCCGGCAGCCTGCGGGTGATCACCGACGACAGTCCGCCACAAACCCACGATCATGTCGAACTGCGGCTCGATTCGGGCGTCCGGCTGCGCTACAACGACCCACGCCGGTTCGGCTGCTGGCTGTGGAGCACGGAGCCGGAGAGCCATCCGCTGCTCGCCAGAATGGGCCCGGAGCCACTGGCCCCCGAGTTCACCGGCCCCTACCTGCGACGCCAGGCCCAGGGTCGCAAGACACCGGTCAAGTCACTGCTGATGGACAACCACGTGGTCGTGGGCGTCGGCAACATCTACGCCAACGAAGCGCTGTACAAGGCCGGCATTCATCCCCAGCGACCGGCCGGCCGTATCAGCCTGGACCGCTATCATCGACTGGCGGCTGCGGTCCGGGAGACACTCAGCGCCGCCATCCTCGCAGGCGGCACCACCCTGCGGGATTTCGTCAACAGTGACGGCAAGCCGGGCTACTTTGCCCAGTCGCTGCTGGTGTACGGCCGCGGCGGCGAACCCTGCCACCACTGCCAGCGGCCATTAAAGGAAATCCGTATGAACCAGCGCACCACCGTCTACTGTCCGCGCTGTCAGCGCTGAGCTGTCAGTGATGACCTGTCAGCGACAGCCAGAACGGTTGAATTTTCACCAATCTGGACCATAGTTAGGAAATCCGGGCCGCGCCCTTTGCCGTCAGGGTCAATACGGAGCGCGCCGCGTCGAACCCCAAGGAGACCGACCATGACCACCCGGCTTTCCCGATCCCTGCTTGCCGTCGCCACCGCCACCATTCTCAGCCTGTCCGCAACCAGCGGCCACGCCCGCACCGTGGACGAGTCCCCCAGCGCCGCCGCCATGACCGTAGACGCCCTGGTGGCGCGGCCGGTACTGCTGGCCACCACGGTGGTTGGCGCGGCGGTGTATGTGGTGTCGCTGCCCTTCTCGCTGCTGGGCGGCAACGCCAGCGAAGCCGGCGAGGTGCTGGTTCTGGGCCCGGCCAAGGCCACCTTCGTGCGCTGCCTCGGCTGCACCCAGAACGGCCGGCTGCAAGAGCCGGTCAACCCCGACGAGCGCTAAGGAACCTCCGGTTAGCAATACCGGGCTATCTCCGCGTTTTCCACGGTTGCACCCGCTGCGGTTCTGCGTCAGCCTGAGGGTGAATTCCTCAGGCTGTGATTTCCCATGCTGAACTGGTCAACCCTCGACACCCTGCTGCTGGACATGGACGGTACCCTGCTGGACCTCCATTACGACAACCACTTCTGGCTTGAGCACCTGCCCGCGCGCTACGCCCAGCAATACCAGCTCACCCCGGACCAGGCCCGGGACCACATCCTGCCGATGATCCAGGCCGAACGAGGGTCGCTGAACTGGTACTGCACCGATTACTGGAGTGAGCGACTGCAGCTGGACGTCAACGCCCTCAAGGCGGAAGTCGGTGACCGCATTGCCTACCGCCCCCACGTCGAGGAGTTTCTTGAGACCGCCCGCCAAAGCGGACTGCGCACGGTGATCGTCACCAACTGCCACCCCGATCCGCTGGCGCTGAAGCTGAGCCGCACCGGTCTGGACAAGAAGGTGGATCACATCGTCTCCAGCCACCAGCTTGGCAAGCCCAAGGAAGACCCGAGTTTCTGGCGGGATCTGGCCCAGACCACCCACTACCAGGCCGACCGCGCCATGATGCTGGACGACAGCTTCCCGGTGCTGGAAAGCGCCAATGCCGCCGGCATCGGCCAGTGTCTCGCCATCCTCGCGCCCGACAGCCGCCAGCCCCACCGGGAGCGACACCCGCACCTGCCAGGTATCCACCACTTCGACGAAGTGCTGCCGGAACTGCGCCGCCAGCGTCAGGGGCATGCCGGAAATCCGGGCTGAGCCTCTGTTGCGCCAGCCCATCGGGCTCGGTGCCATCCGGCGACTGATGCCGTTATAATGTGGGCATAGACTCGTCAGGTGGGAGACATGAGCGACAGCAACCAGACCGAATCCCGGGTCCGGCTCGACAAATGGCTGTGGGCAGCCCGGTTCTACAAGACCCGATCCATCGCCAAGGACGCTATTGAAGGCGGCAAGGTGCATTACAACAACCAGCGCTGCAAACCGGGCAAACTGGTGGAAACCGGTGCCCAGGTCACCCTTCGCCAGGGCTGGCAGGAACGCATCGTGATCGTGGACAACATCAGCGATCGCCGACGCGGCGCCCCTGAGGCCCAGAAGCTCTACCACGAGACCGACGACAGCATCAAACGACGGGAGGACATGGCCTGGCAGCGCAAGACCCTGCAGGCCGCGCAATTGCCACCGGCACGGCGGCCGTCCAAGAAAGACCGTCGCGACATCCAGCGATTCCGGGAACAGAACGGGCTCTGATCCGCCTTCCCCAACGTTCAACCTCGGCTTGGCCGTACCAGGAGACATACCATGGCGTCCCAGGACCAGTTCCAGCGCTTTATCTTTGAACACAGCGAGATCCGGGGAGCCTGGGTCCAGCTCTCCGACAGCTTCCGCGAAGCCGCCAGCCAGGCGCCCTACCCGCCCACCGTGCGGCAACTGCTGGGTGAATCCCTGGTCGCCAGCGTACTGATGAGCAGCACCCTGAAATTCGAGGGCACGCTGTCGCTGCAGGCCCAGGGCGAAGGCCCGCTGAGCACCCTGATGACCGAGTGCAGCCACGATCGCCATGTCCGTGGCCTGGCCCGCTACAGCGCCCCGGCGGCGGCGGAAACCGGCCTCAACGCCCTGTTGGGCGAAGGCCGCATGGCCATCACCATCACTCCACAGCAGGGTCAGCGCTACCAGGGCGTGGTACCGCGGGAACAGGACACCCTGGCCGGCTGCCTGGAGGACTACTTCCAGCGCTCGGAGCAGATCGATACCCGCCTGTTCCTGTTTGCCGATGACCAGCGCAGTGCCGGCCTGCTGCTGCAGCGCCTGCCCGGCAGCAGCCCTGAAGACCAGGAGCTGTGGGAACGCATCAGCCAGCTGGCCGCCACCACCACCAGCGAAGAAATGCTCGAGCTGGACAGTGAAACCATGCTGACCCGGCTGTTCCACGAAGAGGAAGTGCGCATCTTTGACGCCGAGCCGGTCGCCTTCCGCTGCAGCTGCTCCCGTGAACGCACCCTGGAGGCCCTGCGCTCCATCGGCGCCGACGAGTGCTACAGCATCCTCGAAGAACAGGGCAGTATCGATATGGACTGCCAGTTCTGTCACGCCCATTACAGTTACAACCGTAACGACATCGATCACCTGTTTACCGGTCATTCCCTGCACTGACCACGCGTTCCGGACCGGCCTGTGAAATGATTCGCGTTTTCGCAAGCCGGCCCGACCGATTGGCCCGGAGCCCGCGTCTGGCGCGGCTTTCCGGGCAGTCGTTTTTTACTGGCGTCTCTGGCATAATAGCGCGCCTGAATTGACCCGATTGCTCAGAATTCCGTCAACCCCACCCCGGTCTTCCGGGGGCAGGCACAGCGTGCAGACCG
Organism: Marinobacter xestospongiae; assembly: GCF_023156385.1. Lineage (GTDB taxonomy): Bacteria > Pseudomonadota > Gammaproteobacteria > Pseudomonadales > Oleiphilaceae > Marinobacter > Marinobacter xestospongiae. The sequence continues at coordinate 143,806 of NZ_JAKZAK010000013.1, read as the reverse complement.
GTATTCCGAGTGATCACGAAGACACCCCGAGGGCGAGGTCGAAGTGAGCAACACTTATACTGATCTGAGCGCAGCACGACTGGTCGAGCTGGCACTGGAAAGAGGCGAAGGCCAACTGGCGGCCAATGGTTCACTGGTGGTCAAGACCGGCAAGCGTACTGGCCGCTCTCCCATGGACCGCTTCATTGTTGAGGAGCCCAGCACCGCGGACGCGATCCACTGGGGCCCCATCAACCGCCCGTTCGACGCCGACAAGTTCGACGCCCTCTGGGACCGCGTGGAAGCCTACATCGCCGAGAAGGACCAGTTCCTGTCTCACGTTCACGTCGGCTCCGACCCCGAGCACTACCTGCCGGTTCGCATGACCACCGAAACCGCCTGGCAGAACCTGTTTGGCCGCAACCTGTTCATCCGCCCGGAGAGTTACAACCAGGCCGACAAGCAGGAGTGGCAGATCCTCAACGCCGCCGGCTTCCAGTGTGATCCGGAGCGTGATGGCACCAACAGCGATGGCTGCGTGATCATCAACTTCGCCAAGCGCAAGGTGCTGCTGGCCGGCATGCGCTACGCCGGTGAAATGAAGAAAGCGATGTTCTCGGTACAGAACTTCCTGCTGCCGGAAAAAGACGTACTGCCGATGCACTGCTCCGCCAACGTTGGCGAGAATGGCGAGACCTGCCTGTTCTTCGGCCTGTCCGGCACCGGCAAGACCACCCTGTCCGCCGACCCTGAGCGCTTCCTGATCGGCGACGACGAACACGGCTGGGGCCCGGGCACGGTCTTCAACATCGAAGGCGGCTGCTACGCCAAGTGCATCGACCTGAGCCAGAAGAACGAGCCGATCATCTGGGACGCCATCCGCTTCGGTGCCATCGTCGAGAACGTCACCATCGACGAGGAAACCCGCGAGCCGGATTACACCGACGTCTCCCTGACCGAAAACTCCCGCTGCGCCTACCCGCTGGAACACGTTGAGAAGCGCGTTCTGGAGAACCGTGCCGGCGAGCCGTCCCACATTGTGTTCCTGACCTGCGACATGACCGGCGTGCTGCCGCCCGTGTCCATCCTCAGCAAGGAAGCGGCGGCGTACCACTTCCTCAGCGGCTACACCGCGCTGGTGGGCTCCACCGAGATGGGCTCCTCCTCCAAGCTGAAATCCACCTTCTCCACCTGCTTCGGCGCACCGTTCTTCCCGCGTCCGGCAGGCGTTTACGCCGAGCTGCTGATGAAGCGGATGGACGAGTTCGGCAGCAAGGTGTTCCTGGTCAACACCGGCTGGACCGGCGGCGCCTACGGTACCGGCAAGCGCTTCAGCATCCCCACCACCCGCGCGATCATCAGCGCGATCCAGAACGGCGACCTCGACGACGTCGAGACCGAGCACCTGCCGACCCTGAACCTGGAAGTGCCGACCAGCGTACCGGACGTCGACAGCCAGCTGCTCAACCCACGCAACACCTGGAGCAGCGCCGACGAGTATGACGCCAAGGCCCAGGAGCTGATCGGCCAGTTTGTCGACAACTTCAAGAAGTTCGACGTCTCCGACGCCATCGTGGCGGCCGGACCGAAGCTCGCCGACTGAGCCAACGGAAAACCGCGGCCACCGGCCGCGGTTTTTTTATCTCCCCATGACCAAAACCCTGATGACCTGGCTGATCCGCCTTGGCCTTGCCGCCCTTGTTCTGGTGGTAGCGGTCGCCGTATGGTTCGGCATCCAGTCCTCACGCAACGTGGAGATTGCCCAGCCGTACTTTGAGCAACGGCTGCCAGCAGTCCTGACCGGTGATCCCGCCGACCTTGCACCGATACTGACAGCGCCGCTGCGAGACCGCCTCGAAAGCCCTCAGGGCCAGCCCCTGCGCGATCTACTGACCCGCCTCGGACCGCTGGAGTCCTTCAGCCAACTGCAGTACGTGGGTGGCCACGCCGACATCCCCATCGGGACTCAGCACTTCGACCTGCTACGATTCTCACTGCTGGGCCAGTTCCGCCACGGCCGCGCCCAATTGGGCATCACCCTGGCTCAGCCGGCCGACCGGGACAGCGCACCGTTCCAGATCCACCAGTTCGATGTTCAGTCCGACCTGGCGCCCGATGGCGATCGCTAGCAACACTCCATACCCCCACCAGGCCACAACGCCAGCTATCTACAATCCCAAACACAAAAAACCCGTTACCAGCGTTTCCACACCAGTAACGGGCCAGGGTGACCAGGGGCCGGCAGTGAGCCTGGGCTAGCGTTCGCGGTACACGAACAGCTCGCCGGAACCGATCTTGTCAGCGATGTCCTTGATCAGTTGGTCTCCGGTATCCGGAATCGCCCAGGGCTTGCCATGGACATGCAGCCATAGCTCCACCATCACATTGTGAAACGGGTCCTGGGCCGCATCCACGATGGTGGCCAGGGCCTCCCGGGCATAGGTTACGCTGGGCAGGAAGGCTTCCTGCACCGGATGTCCGGTTTCGTCCAACCGGGGTACCTTGGTGAACACCAGTCTCTGGTTGAGCTCGTCACGCAGGTAGAAGGCATCGTCGAAAAGCATCGGCGGCTATCCTTTTCCGGCAGCGGGCTCAGGCCCGCTGCAAGGCTTCACGAACGGCGCGGTAGAGCGCACCAACGGTCTTGTCGAACACCCAGCGGATAAAGCTGAAGGTCAGCTCCACCACCGCGGTGACCGCCACACGGGCAAACGCCAGCATGTGCCCCAGCAACCCACGGGCCTGGTCCGCCAACTCCCGCGAAGACTGCGCCACCTGCTCAATGGTACGAGCCAGCAGGTCGTAGAAGGTCAACGTTGAGCTGACGGCAGCCTGGGCCAGCACGGCGGTGTAGTAACCGGCGTCCTTCAGCAGGGTGATCAGCGCGGCGGAAATCCGCTCGGACCAGTAGGCGGAGAACGACGCCTCGTGACGACGCTCGTAGTCCAGCCGCACCGGCTGCTTGAGGAAGTCCAGAGAGGCCTGATGCAACCGGCTCCAGTCTGAGGTGTTGGCGGTGTTGCGGTAGCCCGGCACCTTGTTCTTGCCCATGCCGTGGGCGTCGATGGCGATCCCGGAGCCGTTGTCCAGACGGTACTCAAAACCGTTGGCCGGCGCGTGGATAAACGGCCACAGCGGCACGTTGGGCACCGGGTCGGCGCCGTGGGTGCAGCGGTACAGCCGGGCAGCGGCGTGGGTGGTGTGCTGGGCGAAGCCTTCCAGGCCGACCCGGGGCGCACCAAAGGTGTAGATGTTGACCGGCTTGCGGTAACGATCCTTGATCCAGTCAGCCGTCAGCGACGCCAGGGCGCCACCCAGACTGTGACCTACACAATGCACGCCGCGGCTGTCCGTGCCGGTCAGGTGCGGTGACAGCAGGGACTCGAACGCCCCCTTCATGCTTTCGAACGCCTCGTTGAAGCCGGCGTGCACGGTGGAACCGCTGGCGCAGGTGGAGTAACCCACGTTGCCGTTGGTCAGCCAGTCGTGACCGTCCTGGGTACCCCGGATGGCCACCACGTGCTGGCCCTGGAACTGGTTCTTGCCATGCCCCACCAGCGCAAAGCCGGAGGTCTTGGAGAACAGCCCAAAGAAACCACCCGTGGTCCCGGTCACCGGGCCATTGGACAGATCGATATCAAAAGCGGACTTCAGTTCCTGGCTCTTTTTCAGCCCCAGGTTCGGAATACTGCTTGGAGACTGGATCTCATACACAAGATCCGCCAGCTCAGAGGCCAGCCTAGGCGATAATGCTTGCATAACATATCCTTATGATGACGTTTTCCATCGACAGATACTGCCAATAATATGGTCGAACTGCGGGTTATCCGGGATTGGGAAATAGTGATCGATCTCTTCATTCGCTATATCACAATCCAGATTCTTCAACAGATCCGAGATCACCGGTTCTTCGTCAATCCGGTCCGTTGTGTATTGCCATAGGATGTAATATTCGCCTTCATATTTAGCTGCCACCACCTGACGAAGGCGGGCCTCGATCAGAGGCTTACCAGGTGTGTTTGAGCGGGTTGTCCACTCCGGGAATGAGAACCGGCCCTCGGCGTCGGTCTCGACCGTTTCGGCCTCGACCTCGTCGTAGGTGGCCTCACGGATGATTTCCACGCCCGCCAGGGGTTCACCCTGATTGGTGAGGCGCCCTTCCACAGACGGGAAAAGCAACACGTCGTACTTTTTCAGAAAACTGAACATCCCTGCGTATACTCCAGTCGCTGTTGCAGCAGCCAGCACAATGACAAGTGGAATCCAAATGCGTTTAATCAAGACAACACCATCCCGGGGCAGGCTGGCTTTTTATCGGGGGAAGGCAGGCGCAAACATCATCGCTATGCCTGTGCAGGCAGGTATTCAAAACACGCATTGCACATGTTAAGAAAACATACATGTTCCTGATCCCTGAACAAAAAAGCCAATACCTGGCTAAATTCGAATCAAAAGTTATCCAAGCGCCCCGCCACTGTCAATTACCATTCCATGACGGCAAAATAGCAACATCGCTGCAAACGTCGCTCCCATACCAAAGCAGCCAGTATACCCCAGTGTGACGTTTTGTAATCAGCACCGAAAATGTGACACGGTTCCAATCCACAGGGATGCCTCGCCATCGGTTCCGATTCCGCGCCTCCATCCTTAACGGCCCGTCAACAGGCCGACAAAAACGCCATAAAACACCGCTACAGCCACCGGCAGCCAGTACCAGTGATACTGTGAACTCTCAGCGCCCGCCAGGTAACTCACAATAACCCCCGCCGCCGTCAGCACACACAGCCCTGGCAGGGCATAGATGGCCCCGTTCAACAGCGCCGTCTGCCATGGCTGCAACTCGGTGGTATTGGCAGCACCGGCGCCCATGAACACACTGAACATGAACAACATAAAGGCCAGCATCAACTGCCCCAGCGTGCCAAGAATCACTCCCATCAACGACATTGCTCGACCTCCCTGCGGCGCGATCTGGAAAAGGCTGCCACTTTAGCGCCTATTTCCTGCGGTCGCGACCTTCAAACGGCGCGCTACAACGCTTTGTTTGGCGGAGCAATATGTCACCAAAGCCGTCATTGACAGTGTTTCGGGCGGCCCTTAACGTCCGCCCCAAGGAAGATTCAACCAACCCGTGCCCCGGTCACGCCACCGAGGTACTGACACAGATAAGGACATCCGATGGCAACGCCTTCCCCCTTCGGCCCGTTCGAACTCAAGCGTGGCGACAGCGACAAGCAGCAGACCTGGGGCGGCCACAAACGGCCGAACGCCGGCAACCATGTCACCACCCTGCAGGAAGCCCTGGTGGCCGTAGACATCCCCCTGTCCATTATCGACGGCGAATTTGGCCCCGGCACCGAGCAGGCGGTAAAGATGTTCCAGTGGTGCCTCACCGCGCACCCCTATCGCCGGTTCAACCAGGCCCTGGTGACCGATACCCGCAATGTCACCCAGGCCGTAAACGGCCGAGTGGACAGCCAGACCGCCAGCGAGCTTGAACGCTGGCTGGACCAAAGCTACGCCAGCACCGGCGACCTGGTGAGGCTGGACAGCGCCCTGCTCGACCACATGGAAGTCGGTGATGGCTTCCGGGTGCTCAGCCACGCCTCGGTCCGGGACAACGACGTAGTGGTGGCCTCAGCCGCCGCCGACCTGATCACCACCGCCAACACCAAAGCCGGCGAACGCTCGGTGCAACTGGTGCTGAACCAGGCCTTCCGGGTGAACGGGGTGCCGGTCTCCGGCGCGGTGGTCACCCCCGCCACACGCTCCCAGCACCTGATCGGCCATGCCATTGACTGCAACATCGTCGATGGCAACAACTGGAACAACAGCCGCACCTTTGCCGCCGGCCGCCAGACCGACGGCGCCACCAACCTGATCAGCGACCTGAAGACCGCCGGCTACCGCTGGGGCGGGGATTTCTCAAACCCGGACACGCCCCACTTCGACAAGCGGCTGAACCCATACGGTGACGCCTACGGCTTCAAGTTCTTCTTCAACCAGCGCACCATCACCAATAACCTGCCAATCCCGCTGAAGAACCTGGAGTAATCATGGCCCTACTACGCTCCCTGATCACCCTCGGCCTGGCGCTGCTCACCAGCGCCTGCGCCCAGGCCGATACCACCCACACGCCGCTGGCCGAGGCCTGGTCCGCTGGCAAGGCCATCGTCGTCACCATCGACGCCACTCCCAGCGACACCGACGAAACCTACGGCGACTTCGCCTACTACCTCAACGACTTCGCCACCAACGCCGGTGACGACTGGGCCTTCTTCGAACTGGATTCACAGCAGACCAATCCCGACATCCCCATTGAACTCAACGTCACCGCACCGCCCTACTCAGTGCTGTTCATAAAAGCAGGCACCCCCCAAGGCTACCTCTACCCCGGGCCGATCCTCGAGCCCCAGGTGTACGACTTCGTGCAGCGGCGGTTTGAGGGAAAAGAGGTGCCAGAGTATCTGTATCAGTTTGGTCCGGATGAGGTGCGGGTGGAGATGGATGAGGAAAGCGGGCTGTTCAAGGTTGGTGTTGGGCCATAGCATCACCTGCTACCCAAAGGCGGTGTAAAGAGCCTACCAGCACAAGTACGCCCTGATCGTTAACCAGCAAGAAACTAAGCGCCATAGGGTGGCGAGCCACAGAACCTATACCTAAACGAACAAGACTAGACGCCGACGGCTGCGATCCTGCTCCGGGTACCGATGCCCTCCCAGCAGGCAAGTGAAAAATATATCTGTCCCGGTTTTCCGCGGTTTTCCTGTAGCAGCAGTAATCAAGCATTGAAGGTGATGTGGCCTCCGGAGAAATCGGCCTAAACCTAGCGACGTGCAAGTGGCGAGAAGGTCCAAGTACCATTCTGGAAGCGGGTGCTGGCGATGATTTTGCATGTAGGAACTTGACATCGTAACACTTTCAGCCGCTTTTTTATCCGCCATGAGAAACCGGGCTAGTAGCCTGTTGGTTTCTGTAAGGACAGCTCCCGGCACTTCTCCGATAGCAGAATAAATCTGGACTTACCCTATCACCTACATTCAGTGCCGAACTTTACCCTTTAATAAAATACCTATTTCTCGGAAACACTCTGATAGCTCGAATACATCACAACCATCATCGTCTTTGATAGAAAGATCGGCACCATGATCAACAAGATACTTAACAACATCATAGTTACCTTCCACAATGGCATGCATTATAGGGGTTGCACCATCAGAGTCCTGAAGATCTACATCACACCCTAGAGACACCAATTGCTTGACCCTACCCAAATCCCCTCTATATGCAGCCTCATGCAATGGATAACCACTTCCATCCCCCTTAGACCTAAAAATACTAGGGGAAATCAATTCAAGCTTTGCTTTTTCTGAAACCCAATCACGATCTTCTAAAACTTTCAGACCCGTCAAAATAAAATCAACAAAGTCCTTCTTCAAGGCCTTTTCAGATTCTATAGTCCGATAGAGAGTTGCAATCGAGCCAGCCTCTTGATATTCCAAGACAGTGTAACCATCAACAAACGCAGTAAGGGAACTACCACTCCCTTCTAAAACATAGACTTGCCTATGCTCGTCATCTGGCTCGGAATGAAACTCATCAAAAAGCTCCTCTATAAGTGCATCTAGTTTTGATAAAGCTTCAGCTTGATCCAGAGACTCTCGCTCTCCATAGCGATGCCCCATTTCATAATTCAATTCCATAATCATCTATCACCTTCTGCCCATTGACCAGGGGATCTTCCACCTTTATGGCCAACTATTTTATGAAGCCCCAACGGCAACAATTGCATACGCCCAGAATCTTGATGATGATGCCAAGTATAGCCTTCTTGTTTTCCTCCAATAAGTTCATCAAGATATCTAAATTGCTGAGCATCACTTGCCTTATGAAGTTCTTCAGGCAACACAGTATCTACAATTGCGTAATCATCAAAGTCAGCAAACTTTGTCTCTTTATCAACTTGAATCTCTGGAACCAAGCCCAAAGACCTAGCCTTATTTCTTAGCTTGCTTCGTTTATACTCAGACAAATTAGGATCTATATCATCCCATTTCCAGTTTCTATTTGAATAAACCTTATCAATATAAGCTGATAGCAACTCCCGATCTTTGGGCGGAACCGAGGCCAACTTATCATCAATGAAGGCTTGATCGGGTCGAGTAAATGACTTGACTGGCTGACGAAGTAAACTGCCAGAAACAACCGGAACTTCCCCTCCACCTTGCCCTAGCCACTCATGTTGCGAGAGCGTGCCACCATTAGCAAGATAGTCATTGTAAGCCTGTTCCTGCAACGTTTCCAACGGACTTTCCAGCGGCGAATGCAGCAACTTTTCAGCCTCGAAATAGTCTCGCGCAGCATCCGGCAAGTCTCCAGTGCAAGTACCTGACGCCTGCTCTTGAAGGTAAGCTGCGCGATACTGCCGGTTCATATGCTCCCTAACCATCCCACTCTTCTGATCCAAGGTGAGAGGTTTGACAGTCCAGGCTTCCAGCGTAGCTCCGTCCGGGGCCTCAACAGTTTCGATACGCGGTTCTTTGAACCTCAACCCAGGCGCCGGCCCCATCGCCAGTGACACCACACCTGCCGCCGTCGTGACCGCACCCGCCACGGTTGCAAGCGCGGTTCCTAGTCCCAAACGACCTGCAGTCTGAGTGGCCGTTTGTGGCGACAGCACCACTCTAGAATCGACAAACTTAACAGTAACGGGAGCACGACCGGCACCGCCATATCCTAAAAGTGCGCTTAAAGGTTCCAAGCAGACAGCATCTTCGTTTCCACTACTGAACGCTTCATCTACATCAGCTACCGATAAACTCTTCTGTTCCAACCCCAAGGGGTCTGCAAAGTCGGCTGGGTTCTTTGTATACCGATAACTGTTGAGCCCTCCATCCCAAGCTATGGGGTCGGGCGAAAGATAACGCCCCACCTGTGGCTCATACTCCCGAAACCGGTTCTGCACGATCCCCGTCAGCTCATCCTCAAACTGCCCCGGCAGGCGGATGGGTTGGTGGATGTGGCCTTTCGGGGTGTCCGGCTGGCACTGGCCCCAGGCGTTGGCGTTGGCCTGCCAGAGCTTTTCCCCGGCACGGCTCCACAGGCGGATGGGCATCATGCGCCAGTCCAGTTCGTAGAAGCAGGGCTCGCCGTCAATCAGGGTAAGTAATGGTTCATCCGTTTTCGGGTCCCGGAGATACCACTGCCACTGGCCCTGGGGGCTCTGCTCGCCAAGCAGCACGTCCCCGTGCCACAGGTAGGTGGTGGTGCCAGCCTCGGTTTTGCGCCAGGCCCGGCGGCCTAAGGCATCGTAGCCGTAGGTGACCCTCAGGCCCGGGCGCCGTACTTCGATGAGCTGGCCTTCGCCGTCGAACTGGCGGTGTTCGGTGGTCTTGCCCACCACCCGGATTTCCGCGCCCAGGGCGTCGTACTCGCGGCGGTCGCTGGCGGTGCGCAGCAGGCGGTCGTTCTCGACCACGCCGCCCTCCGGTACCCGGTTACCGCCGAGGTCGTAGTGGTAGACAGTGTCGTTTTCCTGCACCAACTGGCCCTGGCCGTCCCGGCGGTAGCGGGTGTCGCCGGTGTCACTGTCGCTGGCGACTTCCAGCCGCGACTCCTGGTCCCAGCGGTAGCGCCGGGTGGCCTGGGTCTGGCCCTGCCACTTGCGCTTGATCAGGCAACCGTAGCGGTCGTGAAGCTGGCTCTGGCGGTTGTTGCCGGCGCGGCGTTGGGTTTCCCGGCCCTGGGTGTCCAGGGTGCGTTCGATCAGAGTGTCGCCATTCACCGCCAACGTATCCCAGCGGCCCTGGGCGTCGTAGCCATAGTGGACCTGGGTGCCGTCGGGCAGGTCCATGCGTTCCAGCCGGCCACCGGGGCCGTAACCGTAGGCAAGGCGGTGGTGATCCTGGTGGTGTTCCGCCACCTGGCCCTGGGGCGTCCATTGCCAGCGCAACTTGCGGTCGGCACAGTTGGCGTGGCTGCGGCGGCCAAAGGCGTCGTACCGGTAATGGCGGCTGACCGCCTTGCGGTCCCGGCCCTGGCTGGTCTGGCTCAGTACCCGGCCCGCCGGGTCCCGCTCGGTGTGCTGGACCCAGAGGCCGGGGTGTTCGCGGTGGGTGATGTGGCCGGCAGCGTTGTAGCGGAAACGGATATCGCGGCCATCGGGGGCCGCGCAGCGGTCGACCTGGCCGGCGGCGTTCCAGCCCAGTTGCCACTGCTGGCCATCGGCCCGGGTAATCGCGGTCAGGCGTTCGCTGAGGTCGTACTGGTAACGGACCCGGTGGCCATCAGGACGGCGGTAGGCGGTGGGCCGCAGCAGATCGTCATACTCGTAACCGTGCTGGTCGCCCTGGGCGTTGATAAAGGTGGTCAGACGGCCGGCGCTGTCGTACCGGTACTGGCGGCTGCGCTTCTGGTCCGGCGCCTGCTCCGGGTACTGATGGACCGCCAGCAGGCGCTGACCCTCGTAGTCGTACTCGGTGACCAGGTCCTGCTCCAGCCGGCCGGCGACGCGGCCGTCCGGGTGGAAGGCAAACCGCTGCAACAGGCCATTGCGGGCGCTGGCCAGTACCTCGCCGGTATTGCCACAGCCCAGGTCCACGGTCTCGCCGGTATCACTGGTGGCACGGCTGGGCCAGCCATCGGCGTCGTAATGGTAGTGCCAGCGACTGCCGTCGGCGCGCTGTTCGCTCTGCAGGCGTCCGGCCAGATCCACCTGGCGGGTGAGGGTGCGGCCGTCCGGCCACTGCTCGGCGATACAGAAGCCCAACTCGTTGTAGTGCCAGCAGTGGCTGCGGCCGTCCGGTTCGATGGTCTCGACCTTGCGGCCCTTGTCATCGAACACGTGACGGGTGGTGGCGCCATCGGGGCGGGCTTCCTGCATCAGCCGGCCCAGGCCGTCGTAGGCCCACTGCCAGACGCCGCCGTCCGGGTCCTGACGGGCGATGATGCGACCGCTGTCGTCGTAATGGAAGACCTGGGTATGGCCATGGGCATCGTGCACCTGGGTCAGGTAGCGCTCGGGCTGGTAGTCAAACCGGAAGTCGTGATGGCCCTGGTCACCGCGGCTGCGCAGGCAGCGGGCGCGACGGCCCTGGCCCTGCCACTCGAAGAGGAAGGCGTAACCGGTGGGCAGTTCCCGGTGGGTCAGCAGGTGCTGGGCGTACTGGTACTGCTCGGTGCCGTGGTCGCTCTCGGCACGCACCAGGTTGCCGTGTTCATCGTAAGCATACCGGGCCAGGAGCCGGCTCTCGTCACCCCGTTCCAGACGCAGCTCCCGTACCAGGCTAGGCTCGCTCTTGCCATAGCGCAGTACCACGGATACCTGGGGATTGAGCTGGATACGGGTCAGGCGGAAGGCGGCATCGTAACGAAAGCGCCACTGCTGACCGGTGAGGTTCTGGACACTGGTGGGCCACCAGGTCCTGCCGTCCTCGGTGGCCAGAATCCAGGCCCGGCCGTCAGCCTCGGTGAGGATCATGCGGTTGTCCCGGCGACGCTCCAAGCGCAATCCGGTGTGCACCTGCCAGGTCATTTCACCCGGCTTGAGGAAATCCAGCTTGAGGGAACGGGCGTCGTCGTCGAGCACCCACAGGTGGTCGTCATCGAGATCGATCCGCCGCAGGCCCGGCATGGCCCAGCCGGCGCCCAGACCAAGCTGGCGATCGCAATAGCCGGAACGGTAGCGCCGAACCCAGGCCAGCGGCATGGGGCCGTCGATCACGAAATCCTCGATGTCGAGGATTTCCTCACCGGTTACCGGCGCTACCGGGTCACCCTGCAGTTGCGATTCACCGCTGGCTGCCCCCGGATCATCTTCATTGGTGGACGAGGAAGTGCTGCCTGACCCCTTGGCAGAGCCAGATGATCCGCCGCCACCACTACTAGAGGTACGCGCAGAAGTGCATCCCGCGGTGTCGCCGCCGCCTACCCCGGGAGACAGTTTGTCCGCCGGTTTGCGGCGGATGACCAGTTTGCCTTCGTACACCAGCCTTGCAACGTGCGGAAACAGCTGGGTGGCATTGTTGGCCAGATGAGCAGGAAGGCCATTCGCCTCCAACAGCCCAGTCCACTGACTGTGGTTGGCATCCAGGGATTCACCAAACCGCTCCCGTAACCAGGAATCCCAGCAACCGGAACCGTCCGCAATCTCGGTAGTATCCGAACCCTGAACGGAGTCCGGCGGTGCTATGTAGTAGGTGCCATCGTTTCGCACGATCTCGATGTGACTGGCCATGTCTGTGCAATCCCTGCCTTAATTCACTGCGATATGACATCCGGTCGGTGCCGCCTCCGGGCGGCACACGGTTATCGGCACGTCAGTTTGCCGAAACGGCCGTCCCGGGTGACCGGCAGGCTGCACGCCAGCCGTTGCTCCCCGGGCGCGGCGCGCCGGATGTACTCCACGTCAAATTCAAACCCGCCCAGCTCCCGGTTGAAGCCAATGGCGGAAAAACCGGTGTAGGCGGTGTCACGAAAATCCACCACCTCACCGTCTGATACTGCGATGTCGCAGACGTCCTGCCGGGCGCTGATCTGCCATCCACGATCCGGGTCGATGGCCTCAAACCTCAGGCAGGGGTAGTCGGTCTCGGTGTTGAAGCGGACAAAACGCCAGAGGGTACCCTGATACCGGGTTACGCCCACGTCCATGGCGCGACCGTCCACCTGGGGTGGCTCCATACCACCGGCCTGCACCAACAGGGGGGTTATCAACAGCCCTAACAGCCACCACCGTTGCATCCCTCAAGCTCCTTCGTCTCTGCCGTTTCACCGCGCCAACCGCAGTGTCCGATGGCCGCCCCCTTACGCCAGGTAGCGCACCCGGCGCTGGAAGCGGTCCGCCGGTACATTACTCCACAGGCTGGCGTTGCCCAGCACCTGACGGAAGGCAGCCAGGTCGTTGGCCACCACCGGCGGCTGGACCTGGCGCCGGGTGGTGCCGGTGTAATCGCCACGGAACCGCAGGTCCACCAGGGTGTCGCGGATACGGCCATCGAGGCCGGCCCAATCGGTTGGACCATAGCGCTCCAGCACATCCTGCTTGCCGCAGATGCGGATCACATCCTGTTCCATCTCGCTGTAAACCGTCTCAAACAGCGACAACTGGACAGCGGGCGTTACTTCGAAATCCAGCAGGTCGTTGTCGATGATGAACTGTTCCGCCGCCGCGCCGGACAACCGCACTGCGCCTGCCAGGGTGTTGGCACGGTTGGCCGCCAGGCCAGCCGCCGCCAGTTGCCGGGTGACTTCAGCACGGGTCCGTTCGCGCAGGTCGTAACCACGGCCGATAGTGAGGCCGGATGACGCCGAAGGCACGTGCAGAATGCGGCTGTGGTAGCGCCCGCCTTCCTGGCCTTCCGCCTCCCAGGTCAGGCGTCCCTGACCCGGCGCCACCACCGGCTGACGGGTCCGGGAGGCTGCCAGGGTTTCCAGCAGCCAGGTCCAGCTCTGGCTGCCGGCACGAACCAGGCCTGAGGCCACACTGACGCCGCGATCACTCTGGAAGCGTGCAATGGCCGCATCCAGTTCATGGCCGGCGGTACTTTCGATGGGCAACGCCGCCTGGGACCGGGCCCGGCGGTGAACGTTCACCAGGGCCCGTACCAATCGTACATCCTGGGCGCGATTCGCACCGCCGCACCCGACACTCCCTGTTAACTGCAGGTTCATCACCTCATGCTCCCTTGATTGTCACGGCCTGCGGTTCGGTTACTATTACCTTCAGCTTGCCTTCAGCCGTAACGTGCGGCCTCCGCTGCCTCGTCATCCTGTGTCGCGTCACCCAGCGCGGGGGCATCCAGGGCCGCTGGCCCGAACGCCGGAGCACCGCTGCCCTGGACCGGCGCCACCACCGTCACTCCGGCCAGCGGGCTGTGCTCATCCAGACTCAGCAGGGCACCGGGACGATGCCAGTCCCCCAGGCGGTAGCCGTCCAACAACCAGTACAGCCCCCAGATCGCACCGACCACACCGCAGGGTGGCAACAGTTGCTCCGGGAATTCCCAACGCAACTCGGGCCGACTCCAGGAGGTCAGGCTCGCCAGAAATGGCATCAGCCGCTCCAGACCGGCATCCCGGGGGTAGTCCGGGCACACCAGCACCTCGATGGTGGGCTCCGCCATCTGGGCCTGGGCCAGCAGGGAGGTCAGGTCATTGTGCCCCGCCAGCCGACCATCCATCGCACTGTGTTGAATCGTCACGCCCTGCTTGCCAGGCGCCAATGTCAGCGACAACCACTGGCGTCCGTCGATCTGATCGGCGGCCATCAGCCGGGTCGGCCGGTCATGGGTGCGCAGTGCGCTCAGAGCCAGCGCCAGGCCGGCTCTACCGAAACTCACCTGAACCGGCAGATCGGCCAGCGCCGCCTGCCAGTGTTCCCGCCGGGATTGTTCTGTCGATGGCAGTATCAGCCAGGTCGCCAGCCGCGTGTCCAGGCGGCTGCGCAGCCACTCAGGGGACAGCAGGCCATCATCGGCGTCACCGGCGCTTTCAGCCGGCGCGGGTGGTTGGTCTTCGGGCAGATCAAACCCTGCCGTCAACCAATCGGCGATGGCCACACCGGCGATCTCGCCGTTCAATTTGACCAGTTGCCAGCTCACTGTCCGATCTCCCCTGTTTCAACCGCCCCGGTGTTCAGACACCCGGTTATCCCTGGGCACAGACAAGGGGCGGGGTAACGGTCTACCAGTGGCCGCCGAACAAAGACCAGGGCGCGCCTTCAAGTCCCGCCCAGTTGGCCCACCAGTGCCGTTGGCGCAATCGCAGACCGGTGGGATCATCACCCTCGGTCTGCAACCCTTCCAGTTCTGTGGCGGCCACCTCCGCGTCGGGGCCGCCCTGTTCCGCCAGTTCCTGCAACCAGGGCTCAAACTGGGCACAGCCAGAGGCGCCCATGGCCTCGATCACATCGGTGCCGTCAACGTGGCCCGTCAGCCAGTTCACCAAGGTCGGCCGCTGCTCTTCCTGCGCTGCAAGCAGCAGCGGATAGAACCACATCGGCCAGACCGTCTGTGCTACCAGCCACAACCGAGGCATCAACTCCCGTGTTCCAGCCACCGATTCACCGGCGCGGAGGGCCTCTAGAGCCGCCAACCATTCGCACCAGGGCGAGGGGCAGTCCGCCTCAAGCCCCCGACGCGCCAGGGCCATCACCGACCAGAGGTCGGTTTCCGGCGTCGGCGCCGCCTCAGCGACCATCCCCTCGGCCGGCAGCGACACGCCACTGTGGCAGGCCGCCAGTTGCCAGTGCACCGCCGTCACGGTGTCCTGGTCCAAACTGTCTTTCAGCTCCGCCAGCAGGGTGTCCAGGGTCGCTGGCTGCAGGCGAGCGTTGGTCTCCAGCCACAACAGCGCCAAACGGCCGCTGTCGATGGCCCCGTCGGTCAGCGGCCAGATTGCCGGCTGACGGGTATCCGGGTGGTGTTCACACCACAACAGCAGCCGTCGGTCCAGCTGTCGTAACAACGCCAGTGGCGCCTGATGGCTGTTGAACAGCGCCTGGCGCTGTTCCAGCAGGGTTTCCAGCATGGCAAAACTCCCTAGCCATGGCCGCCAGGATCAGTTCAGGCTGATCTTGGCGGCTTTCATGTCAATGGTGGTGCCCTGCACGCTGATGCTGGTGCCCTTGATGGAGATCGCCCCGGACGCTTCCATGGTCAGGCTGGCCGCGCCGGTCTTCAGGGTGATGCTCTGGCCGGCCTCAACGGTGATGGTCTTGCCCACCGTGACCTTCTGGTCACCCGTTATGTCGACGGTCTGGTTGTTGAGGACGGTCAAGGTATCGTCATTGCCGACTTCGGTGGTGCGATCGTTCTTGATGTCGTCGGTCTGGTCGTGCTCTACCGTCAGCTCGTGATCTTTCTCGGCGTGGACCAGCAGCAACTCCTTGCCAATGGTGTCGTCGAAACTGATCTCATTGTAGTTGGCGCCGCCCCCTTTGGTGGTGGAGCGGGTCTTGAAGCCGGAGATGTTCTTTTTCGACAACGGTTCGTACGGCATCTTGTTCTTGCCGTTGTAGACCGAACCGGTGATCAGTGGCAGGTCCGGATCACCACTGAGGAATTCCACCAACACTTCCTGGCCTTCCCGGGGGATGAACTGGGCCCCCCAGTTCTCACCGGCCCAGGACTGGGCGACACGAATCCAGCAGGAACTCTTCTGGTCGTACTTGCCTTCCCGGTCCCAATGGAACTGCACCTTGATGCGGCCATGCTCGTCAACGTAGATCTCTTCCCCCGGCGCGCAGGTAACAGTCGCGGTCTGCAGCCCCGGCACCATCGGCTTGGGCAGCTTGCGGGGGACGTAGGGCGCCTTGGTGGGCACACAGCGGAAGCTGTTGGTGTAAAAGAAATTGCCCATCGACGGCTGATTGTCGGCATTGAGGGGTACCGACGCTTCAATGGCAATCTCGGTGATCACGAATTCGTTGTGGGGCGGGATCTCATCCTCATGTTCTTTGAATGAGAACTTCAGACCAACGCCGAAAGAGCGATAGTCCGACACTGCCCGATAGCTTTCCGATTCCTGGGCGATCCCCTTGAGATGCAGGGCCGCAAGGCTGGCGCCGTCCTTGATGGGACGATCCTCGCCAAAATATCCGAACAGTTCCCGGGAACCAAAAGGTCCGCCGGGGACTTTCTCATTACTGGTGTCCTTGACCTTCTGTTTTGGGGTCTCGAAATCAAAGCCGTGCTCAATGATGGAGTTGGCGGTGGCCTTGAAGCCGGCATACCAGCTGGAGATGTGGGCCGATCCGGTCGGTCGGGAACAGAACACGACGGACCCTTCGGCAGCCTTGGGATAGGCTTTCTCATGGTCGGTGATGACCATGGTATGGGAGCCATTAGCGTGCTGGAAAAAGAACGAGAGACCCTCGTGAGCCAGCAGGCGGCAGACAAAATCCCAGTCGGTTTCGTTGTATTGGACGCAGTAGCGGTAGTTGTAAAGGCCCTTCTTGACCTTCCAGCTGAACGCCACCGAGTGCTCCCCGAGGATAGTTTCAACGATCTTCTTGACCGTTTTATCCTGGAAAATCCGACAGTTGGTGCGATTGGCCGCAGACCAGGCCCGCGGAACGATGATGGCCTCGTAGCGTTGGCCATCGCTGTTGTGCAAGGGTTTGCCCAGTTCCCAGATGCTCAGGAAATGGCCATGGAAGTAGCGCTCGCCGCCGCCTCCCTGGGACCCAAGTTTCAGGCTGACACTCACGCCTTCGCCGATGTGCTTCTTCATGTCACTGATACGCTGGTTGGCGGTAAACCCAACCCGTATCTCGAAAAGACGGGACATGCCTTCACGCACATTCAGCCGCTCAAGGACCAGCGCGTCCTTACCGAGTGAACTGTGAATCTGAAGAAAGTGGTGTTGCTTTTCCTTGCCCATGAATCGCCGCGCCTTCCTGGTTTCGGTGAATGAAAACAGAGGGAACCACACGGGTTCCCTCTGCAGGCTGGAAACCCTGGATCAGAGCTTCTGGCCTTTGAGGCCGCTGTAGCCGTAAACCAGCGGAGCAGTAACGCTGTTTTTGTCGTCGGTCGGGGTCACAGTCATGGTCATTTCGGTGTAGGAAATGGTGACAGACTCAACCGGACGATCACCGGAAACAGACACGGAGTAGTTGGAGATCATGGCATCGGTCAGTTCGATTTTCATGATTTCTTCAATTTTCTCGCCCTGCTTGGTGATGTAGAAGGTAGCCTTCTTACCTTTACCAATGGTGGCTTCTTTGAACAGGTCCGGAGAAGCGTTGTCCTGCAGCTTGGTGATGGTGATATCACCCAGGCGGGTAGCGGACGCTTCACGGTCCATGGCGGTACCGGTGTAAGAAGAGATCTCGCGATGAACGTTAAAGTCCATGCTCAGAACAGTGATCATATCCTTGTACTGTTCTGCGGTGGCTTCACCCTTGATACCTTCATACTCCAGATAGGTATTCGCTTGCATGTGTATCTCCTTGCGTTTTAAGTTACGTCCTGTAACGAGGACATGGTTATCCCAGTTCCGGCATCAGGCCAGAACCGCGGATTCTGGGCTCACTGTCCAACCATCAGATAGCAATGCAAAGGGGATGCAAACATAGCACCAGTCCCTGATATTATGCTCGCCGTTTCGGACACACAGCCGCTTCGATAAAGCCGGCTGGTGAATCGAGGTAATCGACTGAAACATAATCCAGCTTCCAGCGTTCCTGCTCCCTTTTAAATTCCATCTTAATAACAGCTGGTCGATCAAATCGATCAAATCCGTTCAGGGTCAGGCAGCCGAAACCGCCATCCCTCAACTCATAGTGCGCCGTTTTCTTCACCAGTATATCGGGCAAATCTGACAATACTGGGTAATAGTCACTGAATTCCTTTGGGTCTTCCAGACCCCGGTTGCGCATGGAGGAGGATAACGCATCCTCCATGATGTAGCCGTAGTCACGCTCCTGCAATCTATATGCGTACTCTTCATACACGTCATATAAATACACATAATCGCCATGACTGGCACAACCGCCAATGAACATTAACAGCAGCGACAGAATTTTAAACGGTGCAGCGAAACAAATACCAGAGACTTTTTGCAACGCCATGTGTATTTTCACGCCTCACCACCTTTTGTTCTGTGCTCTGTTAGCCAATCAGGAAACCTGGAAGGTTTCGTCCTCTACAACAATGTTAAGGTCTGACAGTTTGTCATCATTGGCAATAGCATTCAGCAGGATATCCGACAGCTTCGGCAGGATGTCCCGCTGGATCACCTGCTGAATGTTTCGCGCGCCCGTGCTGGCCTGGTGACCACTGTCCGCGATCCGCTCAATCACCTCGTCGGAGTAACCCAGAGTCACACCGTGCTGACGCTGAGCCCGCTCACAGACCCGGTCCAGCTGCATCCGTGCGATGGTCTGCAACTGTTCTCCGCCCAGTGGCCGGTAGGGCAACACCACGGTGCGGCCCAGGAACGCCGGCTTGAACGTCGCCAGCAGGTCGTCCCAGATGGCGTCCTTCAGGGCCGAGGGCTCCGGCGCAGTCAGTTCATCAGCGTACAGATCCGAGATGTGCTCGGAAGCGGCATTGGATGTCATCAGCAACACGGTGTTGCGAAAATCCACATCCCGACCTTCACCATCCCGCAGTGAGCCTTTGTCGAACACCTGATAGAAGATGTCCTGCACCCCGGGATGGGCCTTCTCCATCTCATCCAGCAGGATTACGCTGTAGGGCTTGCGTCGTACCGCTTCAGTCAGCACCCCGCCCTCGCCATAGCCAACGTATCCGGGAGGTGACCCCACCAACTGGGAAACCTTGTGCTCTTCCTTGAACTCGGACATGTTGATGACGGTCATGTTCGATTCGCTGCCGTAGACCTGCTCCGCCAGTGCCAGTGCGGTTTCGGTCTTACCAACACCGCTGGGGCCAACCAGCAGGAACACCCCGAGGGGTTTCTTCTCGTCGGCGAGTTCGGCCCGGGCCACCTGAATGGTACGGGCAATGTCATCCAGGGCGTGATCCTGGCCGGTGACCCGCTCCTTGAGCGTGGTGGCCAATTTGAGGATGCCGGCCACTTCGTCAGACTGCATCCGGCCCAGGGGAATGCCGGTCCAGTCGGACAACACCTCGGATACGAGCTGGGTGTCCACCTGCCAGTGCACCATCACCTGTTCCCGCTCCGCCAGGGTGGCGCGAATTTCGTTCAGGCGCTGTTTGTCGTCGTCATTTTCCTCGTCAAGCAGGACCTTGCTGATACCGGCGGCTTCAGCCACCAGCTCCCGCTCGCTGTCCCACTCGGCCTCCAGGCTAACCAGCGACTCACGGGCCTGATGCAGGCGGGTGTCCAACTGGTCCTGGCGCGCGCTGTGATCGATACCAAAACGGGATTCGCGGGACAGCAGGTCCAGTTCCTGTTCCAGGGCAGTCACCTCCGCACGCGCCCGCTCCACTGGCGACGGCACGCTGGCCTGACTCATGGCGACCCGGGCACAGGCGGTATCCAGCAGCGCCACCGCCTTGTCCGGCAACTGACGACTGGCCAGGAAACGGGTCGACAGCACCACCGCAGCCCGCAGGGCATCGTCGGCAATGCCAACACCATGGTGGGCCTCCAGAGTCGGCACCAGACCACGGAGAATCTGAACGGCGATGGCCTCATCCGGCTCGTCCACCTTGACCACCTGGAAACGGCGGGTCAGGGCAGCGTCTTTTTCAAAGTACTTGCGGTACTCCGCCCAGGTTGTCGCCGCGATGGTCCGCAGCTCTCCCCGCGCCAGGGCCGGCTTGAGCAGGTTGGCGGCGTCGTTCTGGCCAGCCTGGCCACCGGCGCCCACCATGTTATGAGCCTCATCGATGAACAGGATAATCGGCCGTTCCGAGGCTTTGACCTCTTCAATCACCCCTTTGAGACGATTTTCGAATTCCCCTTTCACACCGGCACCAGCCTGCAACAGCGCCAGATCCAAGGTCAGCAGACGCGCTGGCTTCAGGATCTCGGGAACATTCCCCTCGGCAATGCGACGCGCCAGTCCTTCCACCACCGCGGTTTTGCCCACGCCGGCCTCGCCGGTGAGGATCGGGTTGTTCTGACGACGACGGGTGAGAATATCAATCACCTGACGGATCTCATCGTCGCGGCCGATGACCGGGTCCAGGAGTCCGTCGGCAGCCTGGGCCGTGAGGTCGACGGTGTACTGCGCCAGGTGCTGTTCCTTCTTGCCCTTGGCCTTGGCCGGTTTGCTGGAGGCGGCGGCCTCCTCCGCGGAGAGCGAGGCCCGGATGTTGGCCCACTCGGCCAGCAGACGGGCCGGGTCAATGCCGTTCAGCTCGCCGGCATTGCGGGTCGCCAGTGCCGCCATGGCGGGGTCGTTCAACATGCTGTACAGCAGAGTGGCACCGCGCATGGTGGGCTCACCAAACTCGATGGACGTATCCAGCCAGCACTGACGGAACAGGTCCACCATCCGGGGCGACAGGCTGGGCGTAGCGCCGCTGCCCGTGCGGAAGGTTTCCAGGCCTGCCTCCAGCTGGGCGTCCAGGCGACCGAGATCCAGGCCAAAGTGACGGAACACCCCCACCAGGTCAGGATCGTCGGTCCGCACCATGCTCTTCAGCAGGTGCTCCAGCTCTACGGTGTGGTGGGTGCGCTGGAAACACAGACCCACAGACGTTTCCAGCGACTCCTTACCCGCCTCATTGAGCTTCTCAACCAGTGACTTGAGTGTCATCGCAGACATGCTATTCAATCCTTTCCTTGGCTTGGCTTGAAACTGACCTCGACCATTTTGGTTGATTCCGGTCGGGCCCCAATAAAACTGTCAGCGCCGAGCTTGCCCTGCTGCCCCAGTATCGTGTGGGTCAGGTGGGCGGCACGGGCCGACAACCGATAACGAACCCGGGTCTGGCCACTGACCAGACGCTGGGTTACCTGTAACAAGGTCTTGCTGTAGGCACCGCCAGGCAGCACCGTGACCAATTCTTCCCGGGATTTGGGACGGAAAACCACTTCCACGCCCTTGTCCGCAATCCACACCCGGCTACCGAGGATCGCCCCGCCAAGGTTGGCAAACTGCCCCTTGGGACAATCGTCGTCTGGCAGCCGGGACTGATCGTCCGGGGACACCTGGGCCCATTCCCCCTGCATCGCACGGACATCCACCGGCATACCGGTAATGTCTTCCAACACCGCCCGTAACATACTGCCGGAGCGGGCATGGCGGGCGAAGGCCGCGCCGTAATAGAGTTGCCAGTTTTCCTCACAACCGGTCAGGGTCTTGAGGATGTAGGTGAAGATGTCTTCTTCCTCACGCTCCTGATGAACCGCAGGCTGGGTTTTCTCCCAGCTGCGGTAAAGCAGTGAAACCAGGCGATGGTTGAAGAGATCCAGAAAATCCCGGGTGGCCGGCGACTTCTGCTTGACCAACTCCAGCACCCGCTCGGTAAAGCATGCTGGCAACGCCCCTCGCGCACCGGTCAGTCCCATCAGATCAACCGTCAGATCGTGTTGCACGACACCGTCTTCACTACGCTGGGCGCGCTGTGTCACCAGATCCTGGCCGGCAAACCCAAGGTTCTGGCTCGAGCGGAAACGCACCACCTCTTTCTTCGGCCAACCGTCATGGCCAACCCGGTGATAACCTTTCCGGTCACCAACCAGCTGTCGTTCGGCTTTCCACACAGCGCGGTACAGGGTGGTCGGCGTTGCCATCAGAGCAGCTCCCGCTCGCCTGCGCGAGCTGGCCACAGGCAATAGTCACGGTGATGACCACCAAGGCGGATGCGCACACGGGTAAAGGTATTGACCTGGGTAAACTGGGCAAAGAAGCGATCCAGGATGGCCGAAAACAGGTAAATACTGGTGCCGGCATAGCTGGGCTTGGAGAAGGTGACCTGGATTTCGGTGCCCTGGCACAGGCCGCTGTGGACCCCTTTGCCAACCCGGGCAGCCACGCGCTTCATGGTCACGTCTTCAATGCCTTCGATGAGTGCCTGGGTCTCCGGGGTGTGGCGGAAATCGTGCAGCTGCAACACCGCCTTCAGGCGTTCCAGGGCATCGTCACCGGCAAAGTGTTCCAGGTTGAGCTGCTGGATAAACTCCCAACGGGTACCGTCTGACAGGTCCGGACGGGTGGTTGCGGTCGGTGGCACCAGCGCCACCGCTTCCTCCACCAGCGGTTCACCGATAGCCCGGAACCGGGGCTCGCCACCGCCGAAGGGCAGCCGCTCCGGAATGTTGCGGTTACAGCACCAGGCATTGACCATCAGGGTCTCGTCTTCTGGCAGATCATCCTGGGTACGGTGGTTGAAACGCCGGTCCACCAGCGACAGGTAGGTCTCAAAACCCGGCTCAAACTGGCCGCCCGCCCAGTCCGCGTCCCGGCGGCCAAGGTGCCAGTAGACATCAAGCCCGGATTGCCAGCGGGGATGGCCGAGACCGTAGAAGGGAGCCATCTCACGGATGTTCTCGTTCTCCACCAGGCTGACCGACTGAACACTGACCACTTCAAAGGTTTCCGCACCACGGAACCGGGATACCAGCCGGTGCTCATGGCAGCTGCCATCATTGGCGACTGGTTCCAGAGACTCGTCAAACAGATTCACTGCCGGCACACACCACAACCTCATGTGCTCCGGTACAAAGCTCTTTTCCTGCTCGCTCGACTGTTCACCGAGGTAGATGTACAGGTCGACTTCGTCGTGTTCCGGCCAGGTGCCTGCCAGGTCCGACAGGTCGGCAAACAGAAATTTTTCGGGAAACAGGAAAAACTCCACCAGTAGACGGAAGCCGTCAAAGCTGCGCTTGCGATACGGCACCAACGCGTCTTCCGGCTCAAAACCCACCGGCTGCAACTGCTTGGCGCCAAAGAAACGGATCTGACGGGTGTCGTGGGTCGGTACCACCGCGAAACCCACACCGGATCGATGGATCAGATCATACAGCTCGTTGCTCAGGTGGGTCTGGCCGTGGAGGTAGAACCGCAACGACGGCAGATCAATCTCACTGAATGGCAGCGTCGACTTCAGACGCAGCTTGATCACACTCTGGGCCCCTTCCGAGCCAGCAGGACGGGGAGCATCAAAGGGCGCGTTCTCAAAGGCCCCGGAAACCACCTCCACCGGCGCCAGATAGTGACTGGATGGCGAGCGGAACTCACACGCCGGCATCCGTTCGACCTGGGTTTCATAGCGCTGCTGCGGATCAAGGGCGGCGCAATGGGTCTGCGAGGCACCAGCGGCGAGTTGCAGGATCGTCATCGATGGAATCGGCGCCATGTAGTCCGGGAACAGGTTGCCCATCAGGATGCTGGTCAACTCCGGAAAATGATCGTCCAGTCGCTGACGGATCTGGGCGGTCAGGAATGCGACCCCCTCCAGCAAACGCGAGACATGGGGATCTTCCACCGACTCGTCGCTCACCCGCAGGTTACCCGCCACCTTGGGGTAGGCCTTGGCAAACTCGGCCCCCTGACGACGCAGGTAGGCCAATTCGCGGTTATAGTACTGGAGGAGTTCGTCACTCATATCACGCACACTCCTGCAGGGTCATCGACAGGTTAATAGGCTCGAGGTCGGACTGAAACGCCACCGGCTCCGGCACCGGGTCCACCAGCAGAATGGCATCGATACGCAGTCTCAGCTGTCGATCCAAAGGGGTGTCCCCATCTTCCGCTTCAACCGTCACCCGGGCCAGGCGTGGTTCGAAGCGGATAATAGTCTGACGAATCTCCTCGCATAACCATTGCCGGGCATCAGTAGTACTGAGGTCCATAACGGTGAAGTCCGGCAATCCGAATCCCAGCACCGACTGTTTCAGCTCCCGCAGTTCCGCCGGCAGCTCCAGCCAGGAACGGCGGGTGTTCAGCAGCGCTTCCAGGTCCTGACGCACCGACTGGCGGATGGACGAAACCGTGGCCCGGGCATTGCCGTCGGCGGCGAGCCGGTCCAAAAGGCTCATCTGCAGGCGGACCGAGCTATCAACCGGCATGAGCAAGCTCGACGCGCTCGACGCGCTTCAGCGATTCCAGACTGATGGCGTCATCGCCAACCAGGAACAGCTTGAGACCGATGCCAGTGATCAATCCTTCCGACCGCTCCTGCCAATCGGTCACCCGGCCCAGCCGCTCCTCGTCGGACTGGCTATCGACGTAGGTCAGCGGTATAAACACCTCGCCCTGCTTGCCGGATACCAGCTCCACGTCCGCCCGACGCCAGATCAGCTCAACCGGTGACGTCGGCGGGTGGAAGTCGATGGCCTCAATCTCAGACCAGCGCCAGAGGTAAAAGTGGCCATCGGCCCCCAGGGCCTCGATGAAGCCACACAGGGCGTCGTCACAATCCCGGGCATCTCCCTCAGCGTCGCCAAAACGGAAGGTCGCCGCCGTGCGGGTCTGTTCCAGTTTCGCTGCTTCCTGTTCTGCCGCCGCTACGTCGTCCTGGCTCAGGGCCAGTCGCAGCGCCAGCAGGGCTTCCAAGTCTGCGCCTTCCGTAGCCACGACTTCCTCGGCCAGTTTGCCTTCCCGAAACGCCAGGCGAGACTGCTGAGCCCGGATCAGCTGGCGCAGGTTGGCGGCACCGGCAAGCCAGTCCGGGTGGTGGCGGGCCAGTGAGCCCAGCATTTCGTCGGCTCGCTCCAGTTGACCGGCCACACACAGCAGCTCGATCAGTGATGCGCGCAGATCGGCGGCGCCGGGCTGGGCCTTGATCATCTGCGTTGCTTCTTCAATGGCCTGCTGCAGTTGTCCGCTGGCCAGATGCTGCTTGATGGCATCCATTCCTGAGTCCTCCAAATGTCAACTCATGTGGCAGTGCGGGCTAATGCCCGTCCACCGGTGTCAATTCCGTAATCAGCCGCATTCCGGTGACCAGTTGGTCCAGCTGAAAGTGGGGCTGAAGGTGTATGATCGAGTAATATTTACCTGGTTCGCCGGCCCGCGCCTTGACGGACACTTTGGCATCACGCAGCGGGAAGCGCGCCCGCAGTTCATCCGAGGCGCCTTCGGTAGCCATGGTGTAGCCGTGTATCCAGCGTTGCAGCTGGGACTCGCATTCCTCCGGGGTACGGTAGCCCCCCACACGATCCCGCCCCATCACTTTGAGGTAATGAGCGAAACGGGACACGCAAAGGATGTAGTGCAGCATGGCCGACAGCTTGGCGCTGACACTGGCAGCCAGCGGCTCGTACGTTTTCGGCTGCTGGATCGAAGGCACCGAGTGAAACACCAACATGGGGGTGTTGGGCAAAGGCACCAACGGCAGAAACCCCTCCTCGGCAAGGGCTTTTTCCATCCGGTCACTGATTTGCCAGTCCACTGCCTGGCGTGTCGGGAACAGGCGCCCTGTTCGGTTGATGTCGGAGATTTCCGGCATGTTGTCGACGGTGCCATGGGCCACCCGGCCAGCACGAAAGCCCCTAATATGGGAGAACCAGCCGGATTCACAGAATGCCCGGATGGCCACGGTACCGAAGGCAAAACAGGCCGGCCCCCACAGATAGTCCTTGTCGGTCACCTGCCGATGCTCAAGAAATCCGAAGGCTTCGGCGCCCTCGCCCAGTTCCCGGTGAGGGGGGCGCATCAGCATTCGGGGCACCGCCAGGCCGAGAAAACGCGCGTCCTCCACTTCCCGCAGCGAGCGCCAACCCGTCAGCTCCACTTGGGAAAAATGGCTTTCCAGGTCGCGAACACCGGTTAGCTCTGCATAGTTATCAACGCCAAAGAAGCTGGGAGCCGCATTGAGAATCAACGGTGAGAACGCAGCTGCTGCTACCTGGGCCAGCTCCCGAAGGGTGTCCAGGTTGGCTGCACCGCCGCGGGTCCGATGACTGACGCTGTACGTGCCCAACAGCAAGCCAAACGGCTCACCACCCGGGCTGCCAAACTCCTCCGAATACACCTTGGCAAACAGTCGCGACTGATCGAACTCGATCGCTCGACCCAGGTCCGCAGCAACGGTTTCCCAAGAGGCATCCAGAACCTTGATCCTCACCGCATCCTGTCGATCATCCAGTGCAGCCTGCTCCACCAGCAGGCTGACACCCCGCCAGTTGGCTTCCAGGTCCTGAAACTCGGGGTGATGCAGGATTTCATTGAGCTGGGCATTGAGCAGGCGGTCCAGCTTCAGGATCACCTTCGACAGTGCCGCCCGAACCTCATCCGAGGTCCAGCCCGCACGTCCATGATACTGACTGAGGAATAGCATCAGTGCCCGCTGATCGTCAGACTCAGCCACCAAGCGCTCCGCCAACCCCCGGTTCAGTCCCGGTTGGTGGGATTTGCGCGACTTCCGCTGATTCAGATAATCCTTGTCGACAAACGACAACGCTGCGCTCATGAGGACTCCAAACCGTCCCGGGGCCCATCTGGGCCCCGGGAAACGGTCTTAGTTGCCAATCTCTGGAATTTTTGCGACCAGACGCAGGGAGGTAGTGAGCTCCTCCATCTGCAGCCAGGGGCGCAACCAGGCAATGGCGTTGTAGGAACCCGGGCTACCTGGGATCTCACGCACCTTGACCTTGGCGTCTGCCAGCGGGAACTTGGCCCGGATTTCCTGACCACCGCCCTCGGAGGCATTAACGTAGCCGAGAATCCAGCGGTTCAGCCAGTTTTCAACGTCATCAGCCTCCATGAAGGAGCCAATCTTGTCCCGAGCCATCACCTTGAGGTAATGGGCAAAGCGGGAGGTGGCCATCATGTACGGCAGACGGGCCGAGATGGCGGCATTAGCCGTAGCATCCGGGTTGTCGTAGATCTTTGGCTTCTGGCAACTCTGGGCACCGAAGAACACGGCGTAATCGGTATTCTTATAGTGGCACAGTGGCAGGAAGCCAAGCTTGCTGAGCTCCGCCTCACGACGGTCGGTGATGCCGATTTCAGTCGGGCATTTCAAGTCAGGATCACCATCATCACTGCGGAAGATATGGGCCGGCAGCCCCTCAACTTTACCGCCGCCCTCAGCACCACGGATGGCGGTGCAGAAACCATACTTGGCAAAGGCGTTGGTCATTCGGCTGCCCATCACGTAGGACGCGTTCATCCAACAGTAATCTTCGTGCTCGGGGCGCACCGCCATACCGGTTTCAGGGTCCACTTCGAACTCTTCAAAACCAAATTCTTCCACCGGTTTGGTGGATTGGCCGTAAGGCAGGCGCGCCAAAACACGAGGCATGGTCAGGGTAACAAAGCGGGAATCCTCACTGTCGCGGAACGAGCGCCACTTGGTGTACTCGAGGGACTCGAACACTTTCTCAAGATCCCGTGGTTTGGACAGTTCGGTCCAGTTATCAAAACCGAACAGGCCGGATCCACCGGCGGACACAAACGGGCAGAAACCGGCAGCCGCAACGTTGGACATAAGGCCCAGTGTTTCGATGTCATTCGGATGATTGCTGAACTCATAGTCACCGATCATCACACCGTATGGTTCGCCGCCCGGGGTGCCAAACTCAGACTCGTAGATCTTCTTGAAGATCTGGCTCTGGTCGAATTCCACCGCCTTGGACAGATCTTTATGAAGATCCTTCTTGCTCAGGTTGAGCACGCGGATCTTCAACATGGCACTGGTTTCGGAGTTCATCACCAGGTGGTGCATGCCACGCCAGGAACCTTCCAGCTTCTGGAATTCTTCCTGATGCATGATCTCGGACAGCTGGCTGGAAATCATCTGGTCAATGCGGGTAATAGCCTGGGAGAACGTGATGGTCAGGTTCTTGTTCCAGGTCACCGTCCCCTTCATCGCCTCTTCAGCCAGAGTGCGGATCAGCTCCTCCGCTCGACTGCTCTCAGTCTGCTTGGTAGCACCAATGGCCTGATCCAGAAGACTGAGGGCTCCGCCTTCTTCTTCGACAACCGCGTCCGTAGCCTGGGTTTCAAGACTCATTCCTTGTCCTCCTCTGTGCGATTCAGTTCCGAACTCAGCGCCTGCAGGTCGTCTGAGTTATTCAGTACGCGTTCCAGCAGCTCTTCCAGCTCTTCCGACCGGTCAACTTTGGTCAGCAGGTCGCGCAGCTTGTTACGGGTCTCCATCAGGTGTCGCAGAGGCTCTACCTGATTGACCACCGCGGCCGGCTGAAAGTCATCCATGGAATTGAACGCCAGCTCAACGGACATCTGGGAATCGTCATCCGCCAGCTTGTTATTCACCTTGAGCTTGAGTTTCGGGCTCATACGACGCAGCACGTCGTCAAAATTGTCCCGGTCGATCTGGATGAAGCGGCGATCCTTCAACGGCTTCAGATCGGTATTGTTGTTACCGGAAAAATCCCCCATGACACCGACAACAAACGGCAGCTCTTTCTTGACCAGGGCCCCTTCCGTTTCTACGTCATAGGTAATGTGTACCCGGGGCTTGCGGACCCGGGACAGTTTGTTGTGGATGCTTTCCATGTCGCTGTCTCCTGTTGAGCGTCACTGTTAGTTTTCGAGTGGTCATTCCCGCTCGGGGGCAGGCACACCGGTTAGTTTGAAGAACCCGTCACGGGCTCCGCCATCATCTATCAACTCCTCCATAAGTTCTGGCAAGGACAGCTCGCTCCATCGAACTGCCCGGGTAATGGCATAGGACACCGGCGAATGCGGCTCAGTCTTTAGAAAGAAATCAGATAACCGCTGCAGCTGCTCGAGGGCTTCTTTACGGCTCTCGATCGCCACCTTGACCGGATCCACACTGCGTCGGCCCTCTGCAACCGGCGCTTCCCCGTCCGCGCTGGCGGCTTCTTCCACAGCAACCGCCTCAGCAGCTTCATCCGCCTGCTGGGACAGATGTTGATCAATACGCTCACCAGCGTGGTGGTTGAGCATCAGCAGGCAGCGTTCCAGCGCCTTACGGATATTGGTGGTCGGCTGCGGCTCCCCGTGCATGGCCTCGTCCATGGCATCGGACAGGGCAGCGAAGGACTGGCTGGCAGCTTCAATGGCAACCCGCATCGCCACCAAGTGTTCAATCGGTGTTTCCTTGGCCGCGGTTTCCAGCGCCTCCGGTGAAACCGACCCACTGCGAATACGGGCTTCGGCCTTGTCCTCATCTAGCCGCGCTACCTCGGCGGCCTGTTCGGCATGCCAGGTGGCAAAGGTATAGTGTCCGTCGCTGCTGAAGAACAAAGGCACGGAAATGATGGGACGAATCAGGGTTCCCTCGCCATCGACCCCATTAAGGCCAACCAGTGGCGAGATCCGGGTATCCAGACCTTCCTCATCCGGTGACGGGTAGATCTGATCCCAGTGGCGTTCAATCATTTCACGGGCCAGATCAAAACCTTCCCTGACCCCGTCAAAGCCGTATTCGCGACACAGGGCCTCAATCAGCCAGGCCACAAACTCAAGGTCCTTGGAACGGCTTTTCAGCAGCGGCGGGATATCATCCAATAACTGACGCCACTGGGAGATCTGCGGCGGATCCTCATCAGAGAACACCTGCCGCTCCAGAGCACGAGCCTGGTTCCGCACATCCTTGAGGGTAAAATAGGGCGACAGCGGCGATGCATCCTCACGGGTGTCATCACCGCAAGGTGCATCTTCTGAGATGTCAGCCAGCAGGGCCTCAAACGGCAACAGGCGGGAATCAACGTCGGTCATAGCAATCCTGCATCCACTTCATTCATAGTCCGTTACACGTTCCACTGACCCAGCGGCAGCGTGGAATCCCCCTGTACGGCGGGGCGATCGTTCCACGCCATCTGATGATCCACCTGTACGATGATCGAGGTGATGTTATCCCGACAGCCTTTGACCAGCGCGGAGTGACGGATCGCCTGATTGATGTCATCGATCGGCTCGCCAGCAAGCAGGGCTTCAAGCTCCTGCAGTTCAAACTCCTTACTGATGCCATCGGTGCACAACAGGAAGCGGTCACCAGGCAATACCTCACCTTCAACCACATCAATCACTGGCTCATCCTCAACGCCCAGCGCCCGGGTGATAACATTTGACAGCGGATGGCTCTCTGCCTCTTCTTCTGACAACACCCCCTGCTCCACCAAATCCGCCACCTGACTGTGGTCCCTGGACAGACGCTGCAGACGACCATTACGTAACAGGTAGGCCCGACTGTCACCGATCCACAAGACCTGATAGCGCTCATCGACGATCTTCAACGCTACCAGAGTCGACCCCATGGTCGCGCCCGGGTGCTGCTGCTCGCCATACTGGCGAATCCGCTCATTGGCGAGCAGGAATGCCCGTTTGAGATCCTCATTGGCGAGGGCGTTACCATGTCGCAGACGCTCAGAGGTCACGGTGTCGCAAATAAGTTGACTGGCTACGTCGCCGGCCTGGTGCCCGCCCATACCATCGGCGACCACCCAGAGACCGTCCTCGGGAAACGACAGAAACGCGTCCTCATTGTGATCCCGCACGGCGCCCGTGTGGGTAAACTGGGCTGAAGACAATCGCACGCCTAGCGTCCCTCCCCGTAGAACTCGGCTTCCAGCCAGCCATGACTGGGCCATTGGCCCACCATCATTGAGACAAACTGGCCGATTTTTGGCAGCCCGTCTGTCAACAGGGTCACAGGCTCGACAAACGCTGATCCCTGGGTCCACCAGACCGTGTTACGGCGATCTTTCTTCAACATGGCCTGCAGCCAGTCTGACTCGCTGCCCGCGGACGGAAATACCAGATTGCCCTCCCCCGCGGGCCACTTCATGGTGGCGGGTGACGGCTCAGGGGCGGCCACCTCGGCCAGGCGCTGCTGCCAGCTTTCTTCCTGCCAACCATCGTCCAGCACCGCCAGGATGCAGTCCTCCATCTCCGAGGCCCATTCCGGCTGACGCCAGCCATCCAGGGTCTGGCCGCTGAACTCCCGAACCACCAGAAACGGGAAATGGCGGCCGACACGATCCACTGACGGGATCAGGGTGCCCACCAGGCCCACATCAAGAATCGCACCCGGCGCTGCGCAAAAGTGCCAGATCGGTGATGTCAGGTAGGCATCCATCCAGCGGTCCGCCAACTGGTCCCGGCTCACGGCCAGGGATGCCTGGCACCACTCGAAGAACAGGTCCCGGACATCGGGGCGGACATCCACGGTGATAAAATCACCACGTCCAGGTACTTTCCCCATGTATCCCCACATCAATCGATACTCCTCGCGCTACAGCCGGGACGGCAGAGTGAAGTTCTGGACCAGCCCACTACGGAAGGGGTGTTTCACAGAGGACGGCTCGACCTTGATGCGGGCCAGATAGTCACTCAGCATCACTTCCAGGGTCAGCTCACGGCCTTCACCGGACAGGCCGTCGTAGGCATCCAGCATATGGAACAGCGCCCATTCACCCTGGAAAGACCGCTGCACCACGGCATCCGAGGTCGAGCCAGGATTGACAGCAACCCGCACGCCACCATTGGTGTCACCAGGCCACACGAACGGGTGGCGACGAGCCGGTCCATGACGGTAATTCAGTTCACTACCACCTGCCTCAAACGAGAACTGGGTGACCCGGTTGTCCAGGTAAACCGTCTGCACTGAGAACGGCACCCGCAGGGTCTTGGTTCCCTCGACAAAGAAGGCCTCCCGGATGCGGCTTGCCCGCTGGAAGAAGCGCAGACTGGAACCACGAATGTTCAGGTCCGTGGACAGTTTCCAGGGCGTCCGGGAGGTATCCACATGCTCGGCCACATACTGCTGGAAGAAGTTGTCTACCGTGCCGCCGTAGCCGAAGAACTGGCTGAAGTCGGCCAGGCTGATCTCTTCACTCGCCGACGGATCAACCGGGTACAGCCCGGCAATCGCCGAACTGTATTCCCGGTAGACCTCGTTACGCCAGAGACCATTGATCTTCTGGGTCGCGGACGTGCGGACCAGGCCCCGGGACTCGCGGGCAAAGCCGGAAACAATCGACTCCAGGTGGGACGACTGGGTGTTGCTGACGGTGGCATAGAAACCGGTGACCGCAGCGTTGAAATCCGCCCGGGACACGGTCTGGAAGTTGTTACCGCCGCTGGCCTGTTCGGCAAAGTATCGGGACATGATGCGTGTCTTGTCCTGCAGCGACTGGAAGGTCTCTTCCTTGATGTTGTGCATGACCTTGAAGGCATCATCCACCAGCGTGGTCTGCTGCGGCTCCTCACCGGCCAGAGGCATCAGACGGTTGAGTCGGTCGAAGGCCCGGCTTTTACGGGCAGCTTCATCCATCGCCTGATCCTTGGCGGCATCCATCTGGGCCGAGTTATCACCGGTATCCAGTGACAGCTGGGTGTTGTACTTCACCGCCGATACCAGGCGGTTAAGCGGAGCGTCAGGTCCACTCAGCAGGTTGGTCAGGTAACGCCCCTGCTCAGGACTGCCGAAGGAACGGATCTTCAGATCCGACAGGAACGACTCCCAGGTGTAGATGTAGTCCCGGAAGTACTGGTCCTCGACCAGCGACTTGATTCGAGCTTCATCCAGATTGCGATAGTCCTTGGAGTCCTCGCCATAAACCCAGGAATCCTCAAGCAGGTGACTGACGATCTGATCACGCTCCGGCTCAAACACACCCTGGTAACCAGCTTTGGTGTACAGCGCCGGAATACCCTCATGGAGGCTTTCGCCGGAACGGCGCTCAAACACTTCCGACGCCACGGTGCCAAGCACCATCGGCAGTCGGAATTCCGGCAGACCGGCGGCCTGGGCATCCATCTTGATGCGCTGGTAAGCCCGTTCCGCCAGAGGCACAGCGGTCAACTCATTCCGCGCCTGCTCCACCAGCGAGTTCGAGACCCGCAAAGGCTGCTCCAGGGCGAGGTAGTCCTGCAGATGGGCCAGCAGAGCCTCACGCTGGGGCCGGTTGATCTCGCCCGGCAACTGCTGGCTCAGCAGATACTCCAGCCACAGCGCCACCTGCTGCTCGTTGTAGCGACTGCGGTCCCCCATCATCAGGTAGCTCTTGAGGGCCTCGTACAGGTATTCCGGGTTGTCGAGGTGAAGCCGGATGTCCTCTTCCAGCGTCCGCTTCAGGGTGCCGCCCAAACGGTACTGCATCACCCGGCCATGCACGCCTTCGGCAGCCTGACGCAGGCCCTGGACCT
Organism: Marinobacter xestospongiae; assembly: GCF_023156385.1. Taxonomy (GTDB): domain Bacteria; phylum Pseudomonadota; class Gammaproteobacteria; order Pseudomonadales; family Oleiphilaceae; genus Marinobacter; species Marinobacter xestospongiae. The sequence goes on along the minus strand of NZ_JAKZAK010000013.1, from coordinate 110,355 downwards.
GGAAATAACCCAACGACGAGAACCCCGGCATGGCGGTTTCCGCCTCACCGCCAACCAGTTGGGCGGATTCGTCCAGCAGCCCTTCCAGCACCAGCCAGTCGGCCTCCTCCGGCACCTTTTCGAGGTGCTGATCCAGAGACTCAGTGCGGGCAGCGAACTGGTCAATGGAATCCCGCGCCTTGGCATAGTCCAGGTACCAGGCAGTTGCCAGCCCCACCGTCAGCACCGCCATGGCGGCAAAGGCAATCCGGCGGGTCAGAGTCATCTGCTTGGCCTTGCTGCGGTCGGTCACCGCCAGGCCATGCTCGGAAAAGATGATCTGGTCAAACAGCTTGCGCTGGAAGAAACCATCGTCGGGGACGCCCCGCAGATCGCGTTTTTCTTTCGGAGTTTGAAGCTTGAACTGCTGATCGACCAGGCCAGAGACCTTGTCGAACGCCGGCTGCCCCTGCTCGGAGGACACCATGTACACCCCTCGCAGCAACGGTACTTCCTCGTAGGCGGAGGGGAAGAACACGTCTTTGAGCAGATTCCACAACGGCGCCTTGAGCAGGGCGACCTGTTTGGGGAACTCATAGACACGACGGCGGGTATCCGGGGCCCGCTCCTGCTGCAAACGATGGAGCAGGAAGTGGCTGAGCCGTCCTAGCAACTGGTTGAACTCCTCGTCGAACACCACCGGCAGACGCTCGGGGTCCTTGACCGAATCCAGCTCGAAGGTCAGCCCGAGCACGTCTTCCCGCTCCTGCTCGGACAGCATGCCGAAGGTATCAACAAAGCCGTCCAGCAGGTCGAACTTGGTTAGCATCACATAGACCGGAAACACCACGCCAAGGCGGTTTTTCAGCTCCTGAACCCGCTGTTTGATCGCCCGGGCGTGCAGCGCCTGCTCGGTCGGCGTCTGCTCCAGCAGATCCGCCACACTCACAGCTACAATGACACCATTGATGGGCTGGCGTGAACGGTACTTCTTCAGCAGGCCCAGGAACGCATTCCAGCCTTTGGCATCACGCTTGTCGCCAGACTCCTGAGTGGTGTAGCGGCCGGCGGTATCGATAATGACCGCCCGGTTGGTAAACCACCAGTCACAATAGCGGGTACCACCCACGCCCTTGACCGAATCCAGCCCCATCTCGCTCTTCAGCGGAAACTCCAGGCCAGAATTGAGCAACGCCGTGGACTTGCCAGACCCCGGCGCCCCCACAATCATGTACCAGGGCAACTCATAGACAGAGCGGAAGCGACCCGGCTTCCACTTACGGACCAGGGCGAGTGCTTTACGCAGGTTATTGCGCTGGGTTTCCAGCTCCTCCCGCAACAGCTCATCCCCTTCCTCGGAGGCCATCATTTCGCTGACTACCCGTTCGTTGTCCTTGCGCTCCCGACGGGTCCGCCACAACTGAATCGCCAAGTAGGAAATCACCAGCAGCAGCAGGAACGTCACCCGGGCCAGCACGGACTCAAACGGCTTCCAGTCGGCAATAGCCAGCAACGGGCCACCAAACCAGACCAGAATAACGAGCGCAACGAAGCCCAACAGAATAAAAAGGGCTCGCAGCGTAATCTTGGACAGCATCCGGCGAATCCATGCCATAGGGTTTTACCTCAAATACTCCGTCATGGGTCTCAGGGAATCAGACTGATTTCCACGCGTCGGTTGCGGGCCCGGTTCTCTGCCGTGGCATTGTCGAACCGGGGCTCAGCCTCCCCACGACCTTCCGGCCACAACCGGCCCTCCAGATTGGCGGCACCGGCCAATTCATCCGACACGGCGGTGGCACGAGCCAACGACAGGTGCCAGTTGGAGGGGTAGCGGGAGGTGGATATGGGCTGATTGTCGGTATGACCAGTCACCATCACGGAGCCTTCCGTGGATTCCAGTGCCCGGGCAATCTTGTTCATTAATGGCAGGGTGTCCTCACGCAACTCAGAGCCGCCGGACTCAAACAGCGACTCGTTGCCAATGCGCAAGGTAACGCGGCCATTGTCCTCTGCATCCAGCTCAACCAGCCCCTTATCGATCTCGGTCTGGAGGATACGGCGCAGATAATTCGCCTGATTCGGGTTGGCGTTGCCGGTCGGCTCCTGAACAGCCGGGATTGCCAGCTGGTTCATCGCCTCCAGTACCGGCTCCGAGCTGGAATCGAGGGTGTGGGAAAAACCCAGATAGAACAGTAACAGCACCACTGCACAAACGGACGCCCCAACCCAGACTGGCACACCCCGGGTAACGCCGGGGCCAGACTCAATCTTCTGCTCCCAGGACTTTTCAAAGGGCGTGGCAAAGCGGCCATGTTTGGCGCAGATCTCGTGATAGAGGCAATCCCGCAGGGTATCGAGTTCTTCCTGGCCCCGTTCCTCAACCCGGTACTTGCCCTTGAAGCCCAGCGACAGGCAGAGGTACTGCAGCATCATCACTTCGGTATTGGTGGTGCGCCGGGCGCCAGCAACCAGGTCGAAAAAATGCGTACCGGACCAGGTCTGGGAATGGAACTCAGACAACAGCGAATGCGCCGCCCAATGCCCGCTCTGCCCCCACTCACTGTTCAGTACAATCTCGTCAATCAACGCGCAGACACAGTAGGACGCAGTTTCCACCGTATCCGGTGTCAGGTTTGCGGCTTTCAGATTGGCCTGGTACTCGCGAACCAAATCCATGCACTGACGACGGAGGTCGGCGACGTCATCAACCCGGGCCGCGCCCAGTAACCGAACGGCCAGGGACAGCAGCCTTGAGGCCTGGTCGCACACAGCTCCCAGACTGGTCTCCGGCAACTTGAAACGGCTGTAGGAAGGCGTTGCCGAAGCGGCATCGGCCATCACCGTTTGGTCTGGTGCAGCGGCCGCTTCCGGTGCGGAGGTGGGAACCTGCTTGGCTCCCGGGCGCGGCTTGATGATGGTGCTGTCGTTCATAGAGCAATCCCTGCTGAATATCCGTCAACGGCTATTGCCGAATGGCCCACAGCTCAAGTTCGAGCCCCGGGTAGTTGCCGGAAACATGAATGGCCAATCCGCCACTCTGCTTGAGATGCTGCCAACGCTCGCTCTTGCCGTCCAGCAGGAAATAGTGATACCCGGCATGGTAGGGAATCTGGCGCGGAGCCACCGGCAGGGCGCTGACCGGAATCCCAGGCAGGTGGTTGTTGACCAGATCGCGGATGTGCTCGACCGCACCCAGTTTGATCTGAGCCGGCAGCCGTCGGCGAATGTCTTCGGTGGTAAGATCCGCCTTCACCGCCAACACCAGCTGCGCGGAATCCAACAGACTGCCGTCCGGCAATGGCGCCACACGAATGCCGTATTGGGCTTCCTCCAGGCGCAGGGCAATAGCGGTTTGCTCGAGCACGGTGCTGAGGGACTGGCTCAGTAACGCCGCCAGGTCACCAAAGGTCTCGGTCAGCTGTTCGTGTCGGTAGGGCGGCAATGCCGGCACCATCTTTTCCGTCCGGGTGAACAGTGCCAGCTCACCGGTGAGCGTGATGGCCAACTCGTAGAACCGTTCCGGATGGACCTGGGAAGAAATCTTCAGGTGCTCCAGCATCGGCTGCCAACGGTTGAGTGTCTGTAGCATCAGCACGTCAAACAGGGTGGAGGACTGCTCAGCACCTTTCTGCATGCGAACCGCCAGCGCCTTGGCGCGCTGCTTGACCATGCCCAGGGTTTCCCGCAGGAACGAAGCCAGTGGCGGCATGGCCGCAACATCCAGACAGGGCGGGATAAAACTGCGGTCGAGCTTAACGTCTTTCTCGTTGACCACTTCGACAATGCGCGCCACTGCCAGGTAGGCGAACCCGGCCAGGTCATCACGACCCAACTTCAAACGCGGGTTGAGGTGGGCCAGCCCAAGTACCTCTTCTTCGCCATCGTCGGCGGAGTCATCCAGAAGACGACCTTCCTCGAAGCGATAACGGGCCGTCTGGGACGTTGCATCAGCGGCGATGTTGGTACCGGCCAGTTTTTCCATGGGCAACGCCAGATACACCAGTTCATCGCGGGCGTCGGCGGGAATCTCCATCACCAGAGCGTTGCCCTGATCGAACTCAAACGGCATGCCGTCCGGAAAAATGCCCGCGGCACGAACCACCGATACCTGACCCAGGCCCAGCGCCTGCGGGTCCAGCTCCACCTCCGACAGACCATAGCCATGGACATCGGTGCGGGTATGACGCTCCCTGGCGACCTGATAGAGAAAGCGGTCCTGCTGTTGGAAATGCTGCGGCCTGAGCAGCATACCCTCAGACCAGGCGACTTTGGCCAATCGTTCCATGATGTCAGATTCCTGTGTAATACGGGCCCAGCAGATACCGCCGGGATAAAAATGGTCCCGACTTAATCGCGAATCAGAGTGATCGAGCGCCGATCAATCATGATGTCACGATTCTTGTACTCCTGTGGATTCGCCTTCAGGTTGAGTTTCCAGTCGGCATTCTCGATGTCACGAAACGCGCCAATAACGCCAATATGGGTGGTCGCCTCATCAAGCCGCATTTCGTGGGTCACACTGCGGCCGGGGCGGAGCACCATTTCGGTGGAACTCAACAGATCTTCGCCCAGAACGGCTTCCGCGTTATCGTAGAGATCAAAGAAGTCCGCCCCTTCGAAACCGTCAGCCGAGCTCAGCTCATATACGCGAACCACCAATGGCGAAGCGCGTTCATTGTCGTCCGGGTTGATGCTGCCCAACGCCCGGAAATGCAGATTGGTATAGGGTTCAACAATCGCATTGGCAACCACACAACCGGCCAGGGTGAGCAAGGCTGCGAATACGCTTACCAACCGCATTGTTTTCGTCATCACTAGGGACTCCCGTCTTTCTGATCCACTTCCCGTTCATAGGCTTCGATGAAGACATCACTTCTGAGCATCCTGTCGCCGTCACCGTAGGCCTCCAGTTGCCACGCACGATGACGCCGAATTGTTTCCAACGTTTTACGGTGTGAGAACAGGCCACGACCTTCGGCTCCGGACGCGCCGGGCGTTTCGGCCAGAATATCGGCCACGACCGCCTCAATCCCCTTCATCAGGGCCCGCTCGTGGGACATGATATCGTCAAAGGCGTTATTCACCGCCTGCTGCGCCTTCAGGTTTGCAGCATGCGGACGCAGCAGCAAGCTGTCCAGCGCATCCTGGGGTGTCGCCGAGAACTTGAGAGGGTTGTTCTCACTTCTCTGGAACAGGGTCTGAGCCACCCGCAATTGCTGCTTCTGACGTGCCCGGGCATGGATCATGTCCAGCAATCGATCCAGCAGGGCCCGGGTCAGACCACCCAGTTCCCGATAAAACTCGGTCCCCATACCGGACGCCCGCTCTGGGCTGATGCCAAGACCGTCCCACAGGGCTTCCAGCGCATCCGGCTCAGCGGTTTGTCGTGGCGGGGCCTCGCTGGTTGGCGCACGCCCCGGCGCCGGCCGGGCAGTTTTCGTTGCCGCCGGTTGCGACGCCCCCGGAGCTGGCTCCTGATCCCAGCTCCAGCCACCGGGAATCGACGGTTCCGGCATCGGTACATGGGTATCCGCCATCATTCTTTCCCCCAGACCTGCCGCCAGCACATCGGGGAAATCCTCTACTGGCTGACTGGCAGCAGCAGGCTCCGGGATCGCCGATGGGCTGGTCACGCCAATAGGCTCGGGAATCGGAGCGGGGTCGGGGGTGGGCTCAACCTGAGTCGCCGGCGCCGGCGACGAATCTCCCGAAGCGTGAACTGTCGCACATATTTCGAAATCACCCAGACGCAATCGGTCACCGTCACTGATTGCGGCGGCGTTGCCCTTGCCTATCGGGGATTGGGAGTCGTTGATGAACACGCCATTGGTGGACGTATCCACAATGGAGAACGTACCGCCTTCGCTGCGGATTTCGGCGTGCCGCGAAGACAGGATTTTGTTGGGGTCCGGCAGATGCCAGTCACACTCGGGCGCACGCCCCACGACCACCGTTTGCCCCACGCCGACGCGGTGGCTGCCGGTAACGCTCGGCGACAAACGCTGATAGCTGGATATGGAAAGCTCTAGCTGCATCGATTTCGTCCTTCCCTCTGAGCGTGGTCTGCCGTTCGCTGGGAACAGAACGGGCAAACCAACCAATCCATGGCAACTTGCTTGATGGCAACTGGAATGTAAGGGACATCCAAGGTCTAAAGATAAGAGACAGCGAGGCTATTCAATTTTTGCAAGAGTGTCAATTTATGTGAAACCCGCACCCACCGGTTCTGCGAAGCCGCTCACGTGCCAGGGTTGACCCTCTGCCCGGAATAGCCGATCATCCTGTGCGTTAACGGAGATTGATCAATCAGGGACTGATTCCATGGGCAAGCCTGCTGCTTACCTGGGCGCTTTTCACGCCTGTCCTGCATTCAACGGTCCGGTTGCACACGTAGGTGGCCCGACCCTTGCTGCATCACCCAATGTATTCGTGGGTGGACTTCCCATCGCGAGACTGACCGATAAGCTGGTGTGCGTTGGACCGCCCGACGTCATTGTCCAGGGGTCGGCCACGGTATTCGCCAATGGCCTGCCAGTCGCCCGACTGGGCGATTCCACCGCCCATGGCGGCAAGATCGTGGTTGGCAACCCGACCGTACTGGTCGGGGGATAACGGCCATGACCACGGCAGCAAAGCACAAATGGCTCGGCGAAGTCCTCAATGATCGCTACCGCATCGAGGCACTGATTGCCTCCGGCGGCATGAGCGATGTCTATCGCGCGGTCGATACCCACCTGGAACGGGCCGGCGCAACCGATTGTAACGTTGCCCTGAAGATCCTCAAACCCGAGACCGCCAAGGAAACCGCCTCCCTTGGCCTGCTTGCCCGCGAAACCGCCAAGACCCGCCGGCTCTCCCATCCCAACATCGTACGGGTGCAGGATCTGGAGCAGGACGGCGAGACCTGGTTCATGGTGATGGAGCTGCTGGAAGGTGAGTCGCTATCCCGGGTGATCCAGCGCTCACGCCCCAACGGGCTGAAGTGGACCGGCGTCAAAGCCATTCTGGAGCAGATCATGTCGGCGCTGAGATACTCCCATCAGCACGATGTGATCCATGCCGACCTGAAACCATCCAACATCTTTTTCACCAAGAATGGCCAGGTCAAACTACTGGATTTCGGCGTCTCCCGGGCCCTGACCGACCCACTGCACGAAGACTTCCTGAATCCGGCACACGACGAAACGTCGATTTACGGCTACACCCCGGCGTACGCCCTGCCCGAGCTGGCAGAAGGCGGCGAGCCGTCCACCCGCGGCGATCTCTATGCACTGGCATGTATTCTCTACGAGCTGCTCAGCTCCAGGCACCCGTTCGATCGCAAACCGCTGACCCTGGAAGAACGTCGGGCCGCCAAGCTGAGCCGCCCCGGCAACATGCCCATCAAACTGTGGCTGACCGTAAAGCGGCAACTGCTGGGCGACGAAAAGGCCCTGTCACTCAAGCAACTGGACAAAGCCCTCGCCCCCATTCCCTGGACGATGATCGGGCAGACCACCGCAACCGCCGCGGCGATCACCGCCGCCATTGTCAGTTGGCAGCTCAACTCCGCCGAGTCAGTTGAAGCCGCCAACCAGATTCGCCAGCTGGAATCGGCCACCGAACAGCTGGACGAAGTACGCGAACTGCCGCCAAGGCAACTGCTTGCAGCAATCACCGACTTACCCGACATCGAGCGGGCCGGACTGTTGAAGCTGCGGCAACCGGATCTGATGCGCCATTACCTTGACCGCATGGATCGAGCCCTGGAACCGTCGGAGACCACCGGGCTGCCAGATACTCCCAAGGCGCTCGAGATTGCGGGCGAAGCCGCCAAGCTGTTCCCCCGCGACCAGCAACTACTGCAGGTTCAGGATCGCATTGAGCGCCGTCAGGCCACCCTGCAGCAGGCCATTGCCGAGGAGCTGCTGTCCAGCCTGAACCAGGGCGACTTCAAAACCACCGAGGATGCGCAGAACCTGGAGCAACTGGCCTCCAACCTTGAGTTCCTGGGCGGCACGCTGCCGCTACCGTCTGAAGAGGCCAGCAAGAGTTTCAACCGCCAGACTGCAACGGCGCTTGAGTCCAACGACGCCGAGACCCAGTCTCATCTGCTCGCCACTGGCAACCGTTTCTTCCAGGACGTACCGGAAGTGCAGGACAACCTGGCCAAGCTGGCCGCGCTTGAAGATGCCGTCTACGCCCTCAATCGCTACCGAGAGCGTGTGGAGGCCGGTGAGCAAGGCCTGCCTTTCCCCGCCGATGCAGCTCGCATCTTTTACGCGCAGCGGTTTGAGCAATGGGGCAAAACCATTAAGGCCGCCCGCAGCAGTCGCGACCTGGACACCGTCTATGACGACGTCCAGTCCCTCAAGCCCAAGCTCCCCGAGGGCTTCGACATCATTGTCGAAACCGAGAAGACGCTGGCGGATGCCTATCTGTCACGGGCAGACGCCCTGCTTGCCCGCAACCGCACCCGACAGGCCCAGCCCCTGCTCAAACGGGCAACCGAGCTGATGCGCTGATCCGGAGAGGCCTGCCGCTACGGCGAGTCAGGCCGCCAACTCCTCTCTGAACACCTGCTCCCACAGGGCCCGGTAACGGGCCTTGTGCCAGCCGATGTGGCCGATGCGGCGACAGCCGATGTCGTCTGGCCGCACGGTGAGCATCTTCTTCGGTGCGGCGGTGAAGAAGCCATGCAGGGTTTCGATGTTGCGGGCGGACATCATTTCGTCATCGCTGAAGGCGAGCGCAGTGATCGGCGTCTGCACACTGGCAAACCGACGCTCCAGCACCTCGCCCTCCACACCAACCGCGTATTGCGGATGCAGGCACCATTTCCGCCACTGCATCATCACGCCCTTGGGCAGGTCACACATGATGTTGAGCCTGCGCCCCGGAAAGTAGCCTGCCAGCGGCACCACGGTCGGCACCAGGCCGTACCACAACAGCCACGCAATGCGCTTGGTGGGCGGCGAGTTATGCCACCAATAGCCGGTACCGGCGGCCACCGTAATTGCCTGATCGATGCGATCGGTGCTGTCCATCATGCCCAACAGGTGACCGCCAACGCTGTGACCAATCCAGACACGGCGCTGGCCGGGAAACCGCGCTTCAACAAAATCCAGCACCGCGGGGCAGTCGTAGCGGGCCCAGCTCAGCATGGTGGAACGGCTGTTGCGGACATGGCCATCGATCGACAAACCAATACCGTCGTAATCGAAGGTGACGGCGGTGTAGCCCTGTTCAGCCAGCCAATGGGCGAAGTCTTCGTAGTGACTCTGGGCCACGCCGGTGGCGCTGGCGACAATCACCACGGCCCGGCTGTCCGTTGCCGGCGGAAACACTCGGGCCACAATCTGGTGACCGGCCTCGGTCTGCAGTGTCTGGGTCAGATAGCTCATTTCTACCTCCTGGCCTTGGGCCATCAGAAACGGGTCAGCAATGCATTGAGAAATTTCAGCACCACATCGATCTCATCATCGCTGAAGCCCGCCATCATCTGTTCGTTCAGTTCGGTAATGAACGGCGGAATCATCGCGGCGCGGGCACGCCCCTGCTCGGTCAGCAGCAACCGCGACACCCGACCGTCCTCCGGACACGGCTCACGGGCGATCAGGCCCGAGGCCTCCATACGGTTGACCAGGCCGGTCACTGCTGGCTTCTTGAGCCCCAGCTCCCTGGCCACCTCGGTCAGCCGGGCAGCGGGATTATTCGCCAGTACCAGCAGCACCCCCAGCTGACTGACGGAGGCACCGAACTGTTCGTCACTCAGTCGCTCGACGTGGCGAAACACCCGGTGTTGGGCACGGTTTAACAGCAGGAAAAGGCGGCGGTCCATGGCATCTCCGGTCAACACTGAGGCAAGCGCGATCACGAACTTATTTAGTTCACGCACGAACAATATAGTTCGCAAGCAAACCAGCTTTCAACCCCTTCCGAGCAATCCGCCGGAAATATGGCGCGCTTTCGGCCCTGTGCGGCTTTTGGTAGATTCAGTTTTCCGGCAAGGAAGGACCCTTATGAGCACCCCAGACGACGATATCCTCCGTGCCTGGCACGACAACGCCGAGCCCTGGGCCCGGGCGATCCGGGAACACCGCATCGCCAGCCGCGAGCGGGTGACCAACCGGGCGATAGTGCAAGCCATCCGCGATCTTGCGCCAGCGAAGGTGCTTGATGTTGGCTGCGGCGAAGGCTGGCTGACTCGCACCCTGGCAGACGACGGCATCGACTGCCTTGGCATTGACGCCATGCCGGCACTGATCCGGCATGCCCGCGACGCCGGCCCGGGTCGCTATCAGGTCCTGAGCTACGAGGATCTGCCAGCCAAGGCTCCCGAGGAGCGGTTTGACCTCGCGGTGTGCAACTTTTCGCTATTGGGAGACCGCCCGGTTGCCCGCCTGCTCGCAGCCCTGCCGAACTGGTTGAATAGTGACGGCCACTTGGTGATCCAAACCCTGCATCCCGGCCCGCACAGTCACCCGGACGAGGATGGCTGGCGCACGGGCAGCTGGGGCGGAGCCGGCCCCGGCTTTGGCGACCCCGCGCCGTGGTACTACCGCAGCCTGCCCTCCTGGCAGACGCTGCTGCGGGACAGCGGTTTCCGATCACTGCAGCAACAGGAACCCAGGAACCCGGATACCGGTGACCCGGCGTCGATCCTGTTCATCGCCCAGTGATTCAAATACCGCCAGCGCCACGCCGGGGCATTCCCAATTGCGCGTCAGGCCCGTAAGGTAAGCGGTTGTTCAGACAAGGAGTCGCAAGATGTTCGGGGTACGTGACGTATGCCTGCCGTTGGCACTGCTGGTGATCGCAAGCCTGTCCGGCTGTGCCGGTTTCATTGGGGGAGATCTGGCCGATCAGCCATTGGACGAGGTGCAGGTGCCGTTCTGTGACGATCATCCCGAAAGTCGCTATCGCTTCACCGTCACCACCGACGCCGAGGACGATTACTTCGACCAGACTGTGGCGGGGGAAATCTCGGGCTGGACCTTTGGACTGATTCCAACCTATTGGATGAAATCGGAAACCACCCAGGCCCAGGTCTTTGAGGGTGACACGCTGCTGGCGGAGTACCAGTACCGGACCCGGGTTCACCGCTTTTATGGCCTGCTGTGGGGACTCCTGCTGATGCCGCTGGAGGCGCTCATGGACCCGGCCAACATCCTGCCCGGCAATGAGGGGGAGGGACTGGTGATCAACCGCTCATTGCGCTACCGGGCCCGGGTCAAAACGTACCTGACAGCGGTGCAGGAACAGGGCATGAACAGCGACGAACTCTGTTTTTTCCGCGCCAATCGCAACCGTTAACGAAGCTTTGCCCGACTACAGGGTGCAACCAACTACAGGGTGCAACCAACTACAGGGTGAGGCCAACGACAGGGTGTGACCGACGACAGGCGGCGAACATGTCAGGCCGGAGAATTGTCCCGGACAACGCCCCCCTGATTTGCTTCAAGCTCCTCCAGGGCACTGCGGCAGCGGGCCTCAGCGTTGTCCAGCTCCAGGTTGGCCATGGCAATGTCGCTGAGCTGCTGACGCAGCCCCTCGCGCTTCTTCTCGATGATATCCAACATCAGCTTGAGCTGCTGCTCACTGCCCCGATGGGTGTTGTCCCACAGATCAAACAGTTCCTTGGACTCGGCCAGGGAGAAACCCAGCCGCTTGCCCCTCAGAATCAACTTCAGGCGCACCCGGTCCTTGCTGGAGTAGACCCGGGTCTGACCACGCCGGCTGGGGTGCAGCAGGCCCTGGTCTTCGTAGAAACGGATGCTGCGCACGGTGACGTCGAATTCGCTTGCCAGTTCACTGATGGAGTAGGTTTTGCTCATGGCTCTTCTGTCTGGATGGTTAACAATCAGGCTAGATGGCATTTACGTAAACGTAAAGTATATTCCTGCGACCTATTCACTTGCTCATCCAATACAACACGCCCCAACCCACGGCAACACAAGCTTTTGTCGCTTTTTTCAACAGAGACTTCGACCAAAGTCGTACTTGTGTCAGCGTGATTCCCGTTGCTACGTTGGCGGAAACCTTACGTTAACGTAAGCACCTGTAGACCAGGGCATGCCGGATAGTCTGCAAACTGCAGCACCACCGGCTCGCGACAGGTCGCCAGGAACTCAATACAACAACAACAAACGAACTTGGATTCTCAAATGAGTGCAGACTATGTTCTCGAATCCCGGAACCTTGTGAAAGCGTTCAAGGGATTTACCGCCGTCGATGACGTCAATCTGAAGGTGACCCGGGGGCACATCCATGCGCTGATTGGCCCCAATGGCGCCGGCAAGACCACCGTCTTCAACCTGCTCACAAAATTTCTCAGCCCCACCTCCGGCCGCATCCTGTTCAATGGCCAGGACATCACACCGATGAAACCGGCCGCCATCGCCAGGGCCGGGGTGGTACGGTCGTTTCAGATCTCCGCGGTCTTTCCCCAGCTCACTGTGCTGGAGAATGTGCGCGTGGCGCTGCAACGCAAGGAGGGCAACAGTTTTCACTTCTGGCGACCGCAACGCATCCTCGACCGCCTCAACGACCGGGCGATGGAGCTGCTGACCTCGGTCGGGCTGGAGAGCTTTGCCGATGCCCGCACCATGGACCTCTCCTACGGCCGTAAGCGGGCACTGGAGATTGCCACCACGCTGGCACTGGACCCGGAGCTGATGCTGCTGGACGAGCCCACCCAGGGCATGGGCCACGAAGACGTTGGCCGGGTCGCGGACCTGATCAAGCAGGTGTCCGCCGGCCGCACCATCCTGATGGTGGAGCACAACCTACACGTGGTGTCCAAGCTGGCCGACCGTATCACCGTATTGCAGCGCGGCGCCATTCTCACTGAAGGCGATTACGCCACTGTGTCCACCGACCCGCGGGTGCAGGAAGCCTACATGGGCACCGCCGCCGCGGCCGAGGCCAATGCGCAGCAGGAGGAGACGGCGTGAGCACCCATCGAGAGAAACTTCGTCTGGCGGATGTCCATGCCTTCTACGGCGAGTCCCACATCCTCCACGGCATCGACCTGCACCTGAGCCAGGGCGAGCTGGTCACCCTGCTGGGACGCAACGGCGCCGGCCGCAGCACAACCCTGCGGGCCATCATGAACATGGTGGGACGCCGGACCGGCTCCATCACCGTCAATGGCACTGAGACCATCGACATGCCCGCCCACCGCATAGCCCATCTGGGCCTGGGCTTCTGCCCCGAGGAGCGCGGCATTTTCTCCAGCCTCAATGTGCTGGAAAACCTGATGCTGCCCCCCACCGTCCGTTCCGACGGCATGAGTGTGGAGGAACTGTTCGAGATGTTCCCCAACCTCTACGAGCGTCGCTTCAGCCAGGGCACCCGACTGTCCGGCGGCGAGCAGCAGATGCTGGCACTGGCCCGCATCCTGCGGACCGGCGCCAACATTCTGCTGCTGGATGAAATCACCGAAGGTCTGGCGCCGGTGATCGTGCAGAAGCTGGGGGACGTGCTGATCGCCCTGAAAGAGCGGGGGCTGACCATCCTGCTGGTGGAGCAGAACTTCCGTTTTGCCGCCCCCATCGCCGACCGTCACTACGTGATGGAACACGGCCATGTGGTGGAGGAAGTCCAGGCCCACGAACTCGCGGAAAAAGAATCCTTACTGAACACCTACCTGGGTGTCTGAGCCGGCACTCCCGGCCACCATACCTGAGAAACAACAACAACTTGCTCAATTGGAGAAACAACATGAACCGGTTCACCAAGACCCTGGCCGCTGTGGCTGTCGCCGCTGCCACCTCCACCGCCGCTGTCGCCAACGTATCGGATGACAAGATCAAGATCGGCGTGCTCGCCGACATGGGCGGTGTCTACTCTGACCTTTGTGGCCCTGGCTGTGTGACGGCCCTGGAAATGGCCGCGGAAGACTTTGGCGGCGAAGTGCTCGGCGCCCCGATCGAGATCGTCAGTGCCGATGACCAGCTCAAGGCCGACGTCGGCTCCGCCATTGTCCGCAAATGGGTCGAGGATGAGCAGGTCGACGCCGTCGGTGGCCTGGTCTCCTCAGCGGTGACCGGCGCCGCCACCAAGGTACTGACCGATGCCAAGAAGATCGCGATGATCTCTACCGCCGCATCCAACGCCTTCACCACCGCCTCCTGCTCGCCCTACAACGTTCACTGGACCTACAACGTGGCAGCGCTGGCCAACGGTACCGTTAAACCGATGGTGGATTCCGGCAAGAAGAAATGGTTCTTCATCACCGCCGACTACGCCTTCGGCCATGCCCTGGAATCCGTTGCCACCGAGGTGATTGAGAACAACGGCGGTGAAGTGGTGGGTGTGGTGCGCGCGCCGCTGGCCACTACCGACTTCTCTTCCTACGTGCTGCAGGCCCAGGCCTCCGGTGCTGACGTGGTGGCCCTGGCCAACGCCGGTGCCGACACCGTCAACTCACTCAAGGCCGCCACCGAGTTCGGGCTGACCGAGATGGTCGATGTGGCCGGCCTGCTGGTGTTCACTCCCGCCGCCCAGGCCATGGACCCGGACACCGCCGCCGGTATGCGCCTGACCACCGGGTTCTACTGGGACTACGACGATGAAACCCGGGCCTGGAGCAACCGCTTCAAGGAACGTCATGGCAGCATCCCGGCCATGGGCCACGCCGGCGCCTACTCCATGGCGATGCATTACTTCCGCGCGGTGGAAGCCGCCGGCACCGACGACTCCGACGCGGTGATGGCCAAGATGCGGGAGCTCAAGCCTGACGACTTCTTCGCCCGCAACGCCTACCTGCGCGCCGACGGCCGCATGGTCCACGACATGTACTACGCCGAGATCAAGCCCGCCGACCAGCGCCGCGACAACGACGACATCCTCAATGTGCTGAGCGTGATTCCGGGTGACCAGGCCTTTGCGCCGATGCTGCCGGAATGCAACTTCGCCGACTAAGCGCCCCATCGGCCCGCCGCACCCCGGTGCCGGCGGGCCGTCGACAGTGACTGGCAAGAGCAAGCAAAGGCTATGATGACGTTTCTTGGAATCAACCTGTTCGGACTGTTCGGGCAGCTGCTGGTGGGGCTGATCAACGGCTCCTTCTACGCGCTGCTCAGCCTTGGGCTGGCGATCATCTTCGGGCTGCTGAAGATCATCAACTTCGCCCAGGGCGCGATGTACATGCTGGGGGCCTTCTTCGCCTGGATGGCGCTGAGCTACTTTGGCATGAACTACTGGGTGGCACTGGTGGTAGTGCCGCTGGTGGTGGGCTTTATCGGCATCCTGATGGAGCGCTTCCTGGTGCGGCCGATTGCCCATGAAGATCACCTCTACAGCCTGCTGCTGACCTTCGGCGTGGCGCTGATGCTGCAGGGCATCTTCACCCACGTCTATGGCTCCTCAGGGCTGGCCTACGCCATTCCGGAGGAACTCAAGGGCGGCACCCGACTTCCCTTCATGTACCTGCCGAACTACCGCGCCTGGATCATCGTTGCCTCGCTGGTGGTGTGCGGGCTGACCTGGTGGCTGGTCGAGAAAACCAAACTGGGCGCCTACCTGCGGGCCGGTACCGAAAACCCCCAGCTGATGCAGGCGTTTGGCATCAACGTGCCACTGATCGTCACCCTGACCTTCGGTTTCGGGGTTGCCCTGGCCGGCTTTGCCGGTGTTATGGCCGCACCGGTGTATTCAGTGTCCCCGGAAATGGGCTCCAACCTGCTGATCGTGGTGTTCGCCATTGTGGTGATCGGCGGCATGGGCTCGATCGGCGGCGCCATCCTCACCGGTCTCGCGATGGGGGTGATTGAAGGGCTGACCAAATACCTGTACCCGGAAGCGTCTACCACCGTCATCTTCCTGGTGATGGTCATCGTGCTGCTGCTGAAACCCTCTGGCCTGTTCGGCAAGGAAGCCTGAGCCGGCGGCATCAGCCACAACAATAAGAGAGAAGGTAACTCACGATGAAACTGTCGAAACTCCACATCGCCCTGTTGCTGGTCGCCCTGGTGGCACCTTTTGTGCTCTATCCGGTGTTTCTGGCGAAGATCCTGTGCTTCGCGCTGTTTGCCTGCGCCTTTAACCTGCTGCTGGGTTACGTTGGTCTGCTGTCCTTTGGTCACGCCGCCTTCCTGGGCACTGGCGGTTACATCACCGGCTGGCTGATGATGAACGCCAACCTGACCCCGGAGCTGGCCATTCTGCTGGGTACCGCCGCCGCTGGCCTGCTGGGCGCGCTTTACGGCAAGCTGGCGGTGAAACGCGAAGGCATCTACTTCGCCATGGTAACCCTGGCGCTGGCGCAACTGATCTTCTTCGTTTACCTGCAGGCGCCATTCACCGGCGGTGAAGACGGCATGCAGGGCATCCCCCGCGGTGAACTGTTCGGCCTGATCGACCTGTCCGACAACCTCACCATGTACTATTTTGTACTGGCGGTGTTCCTGTTCGGCTTCTGGCTGATCAACCGCACCATCCACTCGCCGTTCGGTCAGGTGCTCAAGGCCATCCGCGAGAACGAGCCCCGGGCGGTGTCTCTGGGTTATAACGTCAACGACTACAAGTGGGTGGCGTTCATGATCTCCGCGGCCCTGGCGGGGCTGGCCGGCGCTACCAAGAGCCTGGTGTTCCAGCTTGCCTCTCTCACCGATGTGCACTGGCACATGTCCGGCGAGGTGGTGCTGATGACCCTGGTGGGCGGTGTCGGTACGGTGTTCGGCCCGCTGCTGGGCGCCGGCGCCATCGTCACCATGCAGAACTACCTGTCCGGCGGCGAGCTGGGCAACTACATTCACATCATTATGGGAGCCATCTTCGTTATCTGCGTGCTGGCATTTCGCGGCGGCCTGGTCGGTGAGCTGCAAAAGCTGGTAAAACGCAACTTCGGCTGACCCCAGTACCTGGGGCAGGGACGCCCCAACCGCTCAACACCAGGAAGGTGCCATGCGCAAATCCGATCGACTGTTCCAGCTCACCAACCTGTTACGGGCCCATCAGCCCATTACCGCCCGGGCCCTGGCCCAGCGGCTGGCGGTGTCCGAACGCACGGTGTACCGCTACATCGACGACCTGTCGGTGTCCGGAGTACCGGTGTACGGCGAAGCCGGAGTGGGCTACCGGCTGACGCCAGGGTTTGAGCTACCCCCGCTGCAACTGACCGGCGGCGAGCTGGATGCGCTGGTGCTGGCCGTTAACCTGGCCACCTCACGCACCAGCGGCCAGTTGGCCGCCAGCGCCCGATCACTGCAGAGCAAGATCGAAGCCGCCCTGCCCGCCACCCTCGCCAGCGAGCATGCCCGGGCGCCCCGCACCGTACAGGCACCGGCAACCCCCAAGGCCACCCCACCACCCTACTGGGAGACGCTGCATCAGGCCATCAGCCAGGGCACCGCACTGGCGATGCATTACCAGGCACTGAATGGCGACATCAGCCAACGTCCGATCCGGCCTCTGGGGCTGTTCTACTGGGGAAACAAGTGGACCCTGGGCAGCTGGTGCGGACTGCGGCAGGACTACCGGGACTTTCGGGTGGACCGGATTCTGCAGCTGACACCGGCAACCCTGGCGAGCCCGGAGCACGTCAGCCTTGACGATTATCTGAAGCGGCTCTGACACAGGGGTGTCAGGAGGCCTCCATCAGACTGGACACTTCACTCACAGAAGGAGTCCATCGTGTTGATCAAATCCGGTTTTGAAACGTTTCAGGGCATGGAGTTTGCGCTGTTCAGGCTGCGTCCCGGCATCACCGAAGCGCAGCTGCTGGCGCGGGCCCAGGCCGCGGAGCAAGGGTTCTTCCTGCATCGCGACGGCTTGCTGGGCCACTGGTTGCTGCGGGGTGCAGACGGCCTCTACGCCGACGTCACGCTGGCCCGCACTCAGGCACTGGCGGAAGCCATCTGCCAGCAATGGCTTAGTGAACCGGAGACCCAACGGTATCTGGCGCTGATTGATGAGGGTTCCGCCGACATGAGCTTCTGGACCCGGCTCTGCCAATTGCCAGGCCCGGAAGCGCGCCTTTAGAAGCCGACGTTCAGGGCCAGCCAGTAGCGGCGGCCATCGGCGTGATAGCCGTATTCGTCGTCGCGGATTTCCTTGTCCATCAGGTTGTAGACGCCGGCCTTGAGTTGGGTGCGCTCGGTCAGGTCGTAGACCATACCGGCATCCACCAGGGTGTTGGACGGCGCCACGACGGAACGGCTGGAAGGTCCGGTCACCGGCTGGCTTTCTTCACCGCGGTAGCGCACCTTCAACCACGGCGCCAGACGGTCGCTGGCCTGCCAGTCCAGCCCGAGGCTCACCAGGTGCTCTGGCACCTGCACCAGCGGCTGACCATCGTAGGCTCCGGACTTCTGCTCGGAATCGGTATAGGTGTAGCTGGTGGAGAGCGCCAGGGACTGCCCCAGCGGCGTCGACAGATTCATCTCCACACCGCGGGTGATGGCTTCATCAACGTTGACCCGGTAGGTGGGGTCGGAGCCGAACTGGTTGGGACCGTCGGTGCAGATGCTGATAGGGCACGCCACCCGGGTGATCTTGTCCTCGAAATCAGTGTGGAACAGGGTCAGGCCGGCGGCCACACCAGTGGCGCCACGGTAATGCAGGCCGACCTCCTTGTTGAGGGAGGTTTCCGGCTCCAGATCCGGGTTGCCATAGATGTTGCCACCACGGCTGATCTGCCCCCAGTCCGGGGTAATCTCCCGCAGGTTGGGGGAACGGAAACCGGTGGAGACCCCACCCTTGACGGTGACCGATGGCGACAGCTGCCACACCGCGTAAAGACGGGGGCTGACGTGGCTGCCGTAGTTCTCGTCATCATCGAGCCGGGCGCCCCCCGTCAGCGACAGGCTGTCACTGAGCATCCACTCGTCCTCGGCGAACAGCGCCCACTTGGAGCCATCCACCCGGGTGCGGTCGGAAATGCGGTTGGAGGTGCGGTCGTCCAGCGACTCTTCCTCGTAGCTGGCGCCCACGGTAACGATGTGATCCCCCAGCACGGTCACCAGGCTGCTCTTGGCGACGGTGTTGGTGATTTCCATTTCGCGGCTGCGGTTCTCCGTGGTCTCCCGCTGCACTAAGGTGTCGGAGGTGCCCAGCTGCCAGCGCCCGGTGTGGGACAGGGCGTAGTGCTGGCGCTGGTGCTTGTTGTCGGAGTCGGTACAGCCACCGCGGCAACCGTCGGCCTGGCCGGACACGCCGACAAAAGATCGCCGCCGCTGGTCAGTCACGCCGGCTTCCAGGATCACATCGTGATCCGGGTTCGGGGTCAGTGCCAGGCGGGTGGTGATGCTCTGCAGTTCCTTCTCCTCGAAGCCACCGATGATCTCATCCTCCTCCCGACTGTGCTGACGGCCGTAGATCTGCAGCCCCAGCAGGTCGTCCACCAGAGGCCCGCCAATGCTGAAGTTGGCCTGCTGGACGTTACCGGACGCCTGATCTTCCTGGATGATGGTTTCCATCTGGACACTGCCGGCCCAGGCATCCGGCACCTTGCGGGTGATGATGTTGATCACGCCGCCAATGGCATCGGAGCCGTACAGGGTCGACATGGGGCCACGCACCACTTCCACCCGCTCAATGGCTTCCACCGGCGGCAGCCAGTCCTGCTCGAAGCCGGCGCTGCCATTGGGCCGGCTCTCGCGACTGGACAGCCGGCGGCCATCCACCAGAATCAGGGTGTAGCTGGCCGGCAGTCCACGCATGGTGATGTCGCTGCCACCGTCGCCGGAACCGCCCCCCAGAACCACCACACCGGGCACGTCCCGGAGCACGTCGGTGACGTCCTGATAGGCGCCCTTGTCGAGGGTTTCCCGGTCGATGACGCTGATAGAGGCCGGCGCCTTGGTCGCCTCCTGCTCGTAGCCGGCGGCAGTCACCACCAGCTCATTCAGAGCCACCGGGTCAGCGGCCAGCACCGGTCCCGATACCAGTGCCATTCCGATCCAACCGGCCCGATTCAGGGCCACTGCGCGCTTCAGGCTATCCGCAACCATGACACTCTCCTGCGTTAAAAAAGGCGAATGATAATGGTTCGCGTTAAATTCAGGCAGGTGATAAACTGGCACGATCTGTTGCAAATACCGGAACACCCCATGTTCGACCTCAAGGAACTGGAGGCCTTCGCCACTGTGATCCAGTCTGGCAGCCTCACCGCCAGCGCCCGCGATCTCAACCTGCCCAAGTCCACCCTCAGCCGGCGCATCCGTCAGCTGGAAAAACAGCTGGGCCAGGCTCTGCTGCGACGGGAATCCAACCGTCTCAGTGCCACTGAAGCCGGACGACTGTTCTACCGCTACTGCGACGACATTCTGCAGCTTGCTCGGCAGGGCCGCAGCGCGCTGGATGAATTGCAGGAGGAAATCCGCGGCGACCTGGTGCTGCGCTGTCACGGCGCCTTCACCCGGGGCTGGTTCCCCGACCTGGTGGAGACCTTCATGGCCCGGCACCGTGGCGTGCGGGTGGTGATCCACACCCAGGTGGCCCGCCCCTGCGCCGACACCATCGATGGCCCCTGCCTGTGGCTTGGCCAGCTGGATGACATCGGCCTGCGCCAGGAGCCCATCGGTACCCTGAGCCAGGGCCTGTACGCCCAGCCAGACTATCTGGCGCGCCATGGCCACCCCGAGCATCCCCGGGAACTGATCCACTACGACTGGGTGGACCTGCTGGGGGACAGCAATGACGGCCTGGTGCTCCAGCATCCCCGCGAGGGTCTTTACCCCCTCAACCCGCCGGTGTCCTGCCTGCGGGTGGACCAGTTCACTCTACAGGGCGACGCCATTGCCCGCGGCCGTGGGCTGGGATTGCTGCCCCACTGGCTCACCGCCCGACGCCTGCGCAGCCACCCGGGCACCATGGTGCCCTGCCTGCCGGAATGGCAGGGTCCTTCGCTGCCGATCTGGCTGATCTACCCCCACGGCCAGCTGGCCCGACGCCAGCGCGCCTTTCTCCAGCATCTGCGGGCATCCGTCCCCGCCGCCTGGTTGCAGCCGAATCAGCGCCCAGCCAGCTGAGCCGGGCGTCGCGAACCGCTTGCCGCACCCGGGTGGTGGCGCTATCTGGGGGTCGCGCTATCCGAGTGGAGGCACTGTCCTGGTGGTGGCAATATGGGGGAACGATAGCGGGCCGGAACACCGGTCTATCCTCACACTGCCTGGAGAAAGAAATGTCCCCCTTACAAACACTCGCCCTGAGCCTGTTGCTGGCTCTGACCTGGTCCCTGTCCGGGACTGCCCTCGCCGACAGCCTGTCCGACGACCAGGTTCGTCGTTTCATCGACGTCATGGAGCAAATCAACGCCATGGAGGAAGAGTTCGCCGACCTCGACCAGGAGCTGGAACGCCAGGCCCGACCCAATGGCAACGAACTGCCGAACTTTGAGCACCTGTTCAGCAGCACCCTGGCCAAGGTCACCGACCACCCCTCCTACGGCCTGCTGGAAGACGTGGTGGAAGATCACGGCTTTGACGATGTACCGGAATGGGGGCGGGTTGGCGACCGGGTCTTCCGCGCCTGGATGGCGCTCGAGGTGGCCGAGCAGATGAACCAGATGCCGGCAGACCCGTCGGCGATGCTGTCACAGCTGGAGAACAACCCCAACCTCAGCGACGCCCAGAAAGCCCAGATACGAGCATCGGTGGAGCAGATGATGGCGGTGAGAAAAATGCTGGAAAGTGCGCCCAAAGGCGATATTGCCGCCGTGCGTCCCCATCGGGACACCCTCCGCCGGGCAACGGAGATGGAGTAGCAACCAATTCAGGGAGAGGCGTGCCACGACCGGATGGCCGGTCGTGGCACAGGTCTTCAACTCATCAGGTTGTAGACAAACACGATCACCACCGCGACCGGGGTGACGAAACGCAGCAGGTTCAGCCACAGGCCGAACGCGCTGTTGGACAGGTTGATGTCCTGCTGCAGGCTTTCCTTGGCCACGAACCAGCCAACAAACACAGCCGTCAGCAGACCGGACAGCGGCAGCATGATGTTGGCGGTGAAGTAGTCGAGCAGATCAAAGATGGTCTTGCCTTCGAAGCGCTCGAACATCGCCAGCGGGGTCACGTCTGACCACAGGTTGAGGGACAGGATCGAGGCGATCCCCAGCAACCAGCAGGCAATCCCGACGATGATGGCACTGCCACCGCGGCTCACCACAGTCTTCTCCTCAAACCATTCCACCACCGGCTCCAGCAGGGAGATGGCGGAGGTCCAGGCAGCAAACACCAGCAGTACGAAGAACAGGGTGCCGAAGAAGGTACCCATCGGCATCTGACCGAAGGCCAGCGGCAGGGTCTGGAAGATCAGACCGGGACCGGCGCCGGCTTCCAGGCCGTTGGCGAACACCACCGGGAAGATCGCCAGACCCGCCAGCAGCGCAACACCGGTATCCATCACCGACACCGTCACCGCGGTCTTGCCGATGGAGATGTCGCGCCCCAGATAGGAGCCGTACGCCATCATGATTGCCATACCCAGGCTCAGGGTGAAGAAGGCGTGACCCAGGGCGATCAGTATCCCATCAACCGTTAGGGCGCCGAAGTTGGGTCTGAACAGGAAGCTCACCGCCTCCATGAAGTGGCCGGTGGTGGTGGCGTAGCCTACGGCCAGCAGCAGCAGCGCGAACAGTGCCGGCATCAGGATATTGACCGCACGCTCCAGGCCGGATTTCAGGCCCTGGGCAACCACCAGGATCACCAGCGCCATGAACAGTGAATGCCACATCAGCAGCTGCCCCGGGCTGGCCAGCAGATCGCCGAAGATCTGGTTGACCACCTCAGCGCTCTGGCCGGTGAAGTCACCGCTTGCGGCGTGCGTGATGTAGGACGCCGCCCAGCCACCGATCACCGAATAGAACGACAGGATAATGAATGCCGCCAGCACACCGATGATGGCCGACACCCGCCACAACGGTGAGCGCAGGTTACGCTCGGCCACCAGACGCATACTGGCCACCGGATTGTGGCGACCACTGCGACCGATAAAGACTTCCGCCATCATGATGGGAATGCCGATCACCGCGATACAGAGCAGATAAACCAGCACGAAGGCGCCACCGCCATTCTCGCCGGTGATGTAGGGGAACTTCCAGACGTTACCCAGGCCGACCGCCGAACCGGTGGCAGCGAGGATAAAGGCGAGTCGGGACGACCAGAGGCCACGCTTGGCCGATCCGTCCGACGCCATGTTGGAGTCAGTCATATTGTTATCCTGTGTGTATAAGCTAGCTTATTAATATCAATTATGGCTTGCCGCCACCGCACGCCAGGGCTGACCCGGGGTACCGTTGCAAACGGCAATTGGAGCGAAATTCTGCCAGTCCCCCACACAGGATGCCAGTCAACCAGGCCAATGCCCGCCAATTCGTACCCGGCGGGCCGCTCGCTCCCCCTTCGCAAGCATGGCGGGCGGGCTCAGTTGCGGGTGATGAAGCGCGCCACCAGATCCTTGAGACCCACCGACATATTGCTCAGTTCCTCACTGTAGGTCTTGGCGGAATCCGCCTTCTCGGTGCTGTTGTCCGCCAGTTCGGCAATGCTCACCACCTGTTGGTTGATTTCATCAGACACCTGACTCTGCTGCTCAAAGGCGGCCGACATGCTAATGAAGCTGTCGGAGATTCGGCCAATGGCGGACACGATGGCCTGCAGCGACTGCTCTGCGGACTGCACCTTCTCCAGGCCAACACCCGCAATGCTCTCGCCTTCCCGGGTGGCCTGCACCGCCTGGCTCACCTGCTCGCGGAAATCGTCGATGATGTTCTGGATGCTGACCGTGGACTCCCGGGTTCTCGCTGCCAGCGACCGTACCTCGTCGGCCACCACCGCGAATCCCCGGCCCTGTTCACCGGCACGGGCGGCTTCAATGGCCGCGTTGAGGGCCAGTAGATTGGTCTGCTCGGCGATGTCGGAAATCAGCCGGGTTGCCTCACCGATGCTCTCGGTGGATTCCCCCAGCTTGCCAATGGCACCACCAATGGCATTCACTTGACCAACCAGCTGTTCAATCGCCGCCAGCGCCTGGGCACTGAGCTCACTGCCGGAAGACGCCGAACGATTGGCTTCCTCGGCATCCCGGGCGTTGCTGGACACGCTCTCGGCCACCTCCTGGATCGACACGGTCATCTCATTGATCGCAGAGGCGGTCTGATCGGTCTCGGCGCGCTGCAGGGCGATGGAATCGGCGCCCTCACTGATCAGCCGATGGCTATAGCGGGCTTTTTCCAGCAACAGATCGGAGTGGTCCTCGATCCGCGCAAGCACGGTGCGGATACGGGCCTCCTCGCTCATCAGCACCATCGCCAACTGGGCGAACAGGCCGTCTTCATCGGTGTAGGTCTTGGCCACCACCGGGTCCTTGAAGGCATCCGGTCGCAGATCGATCAACCGCCGCAGGCGACTGGACAGCGACTGGGTCAGCAGTCCGCCGGCCACCAGGTGCCCGGCGACGATCAGCGCCAGCGCCAGACCACTGTGATCCAGCCCCAGCGCCACCAGGGAAGCCGCCAGCGAGACCAGCAGCGGCCAGCCGGAACGGACAATCGATGCAACCCGGCCACGGTGATCACTGTGACGGCCAGCGGACAGCCGGCGATAGAGTTTCTCAGCCCGTGACACCTGCTCCCGGCTGGGTGCGGTGCGGACCGACTCAAAGCCCACCATGGTCTTGCCGTCCCAGATCGGCGTGACATAGGCGCTGACCCAGTAGTGATCGCCGTTCTTGGCGCGATTCTTGACGATACCCAGCCAGGGTCGCCCCGCTTTCAGGGTATCCCACATACCCTTGAACACGCCCTGGGGCATGTCAGGGTGACGGATGATGTTGTGGGCCTGGCCCACCAGCTCCTCGCGTGAGAATCCGCTGATCTCGACAAACTCGTCGTTGCAGTAGGTGATGACCCCTTTCAGGTCGGTGGTGGTGATCAGCCGCCCACCCTCTCTCATCCGGACTTCTTGCTGGGTCACCGGCAGGTTCTTACGCATTCTGGGCGTCTCCACGCTGGTTGGCTGCCAAGAGCCAACTTCCTCGCAAGGAATTGATTTTTATCAAGGCGAGTTTACCAAACACGCCAAGGCCGATTCTTAAGACCTTAGAATAAAGATGGTTAAAAAGTGTGAAAGATCAACCTGGGCGCCTGGACGCCGCGCCGTATCAGGCGGTTTGCAGGCGATGGGGACGGAACCGGACGTTCACCCACAACGACAGCAGGATCACGCTGCCGCCCAGAGCCAGGCGCAGCAGATCCGCATCGCGGTTCCAGATCAGCAGGTTCACCAGCAGACCGGCGGGTACCAGGGCGTTGTTCATGATCGCCAGGGTGCCGGCGTCCACCTCGCAGGCGCCCCGGTTCCACAGGAAGAATCCGAGACCGGACGCAACCAGACCCAGCCAGGCCAGGATGCCCCACTGCAGCCCGGTGGAGGGCAGTTTGTCGGCCTGACCGAAGATCAGGAAGGAAGGCAGCGCCACCAGCAGGGCGCCGAGGAAGAAGTAGCCGAAGGTGTGCCGGGGATTGGCCACGCCGGCGTAGTGCCGCATCAAGTGTTTGTAGCCCACCTGACCGGCGGCAAAGGTGGCATTGGCCAGCTGCAGCAGCAGGAAACCGGCAATGAAGTCCTCACTCAGGCCATCGTAGCGGATGATGCCCGCGCCCACGGTGGCAATCGCCGCCGCCACCAGCGCCATCGGGGTAAACCGGCGATAGAAGGCATCGTCAATGAGGGTGACATAGAGCGGCGTGAAGATGGTGAACAGCAAGACCTCAGGTACGGAGAGGTAGGCAAAGGATCGATACAGGCACAGGTAGGTGATCCCGAACTGCAGCGCGCCCACGGCCAGGGTGCCCAGCTGCAGCCCCGCCGGAATACCGCGCCAGCGCAGCAACGGCAGGAACACCAGCCCGCCCAGAAGAACCCGGGTCAGCACGGCAAAATCGCTGTCCACCCGGCCGGCGAGGAACTCACCAATCAGACTGAACGAAAATGCCCACAGGACCGTGACAACAACCAGCAGTGCCATACCACGCAACTCCCCGACCGGATAGCGGCAACCCTCCGGTTGCCTGCGAAAAGGAAGCGCACTTTACCACACTGTCAGCCGCCCACACCCGGGGCATCAGCCAGCGAGAAACTCCCGACGGCGGTCGCGATCGCTCTTGAACACCCCGCCCAGAGCCAGGGTCTCTGTCTCGGAACTGACGTCCATCACCCCCCGCGCCTTGACGCAGTAATGGGTCGCCTGGATCTGCACCGCAACGTCGTCCACCTCCAGCAGGGTCTGCAACGCCACCAGAATCTGGTGGGTCAGCCGCTCCTGAACCTGGGGCCGCTGGGCAAAGAAACGCACGATGCGGTTGATCTTGGACAGGCCGATCACCCTGTTCCGGGGCAGGTACGCCACCCGTGCCAGGCCATCAATGGTGACAAAGTGATGCTCACAGGTACTCAGCACCGCGATGTCCCGCACCCGGATCATCTCATCCACCCCCATCTTGTTGTCGATCTGGGAGATCTTTGGAAACTGGTGGTAGTCCAGGCCGGCGAACACTTCGTCTACGTACATCCGCGCAATGCGCTGCGGGGTGTCATGGAGGCTGTCATCGTTGAGATCCAGACCCAGGGTGGCGACCACCTCCGCCATCAGCTCGGTGATGCGTGTCACCTTCTGATCCCGGGTCAGTACGTTTTCGTTGAGGGGCGTTTCCAGGCCCTGCTCGATGAGGGCGGCCTGCACCGCTTGCGCTTCTGGGCTCAGCATGTCGAATTCCGTTAGTGACGACCATTCTCCCTGCATACGCCCATCTGCGCATCCGGGATCACGGGTTGATGACAACAGCGTGTCCGCTCTGTGACGAGCCGGTTATTATCCACAAGCATCTTCCCTTATGCACTAAGTAGGCGCCACGAGCTATCATGGACGGTCTTCCCCGGGGCGCCGACCCATCACCGCGGATGTCACCCTGATCCGTCGCCGTGACACCGGACCGCGCCCCTCAAACACTAAGACCTGGAACCTTCGCCGTGCAGACCCTGGACGACACCCATCAACCTCTCCCCGCCAGCCGCCAGCCGCTGGTTCAGCGCACGCTGTCGGAGTGGGGCACGCTGATCCGCCTGGGCGCGCCGATTCTGGTGGCGCAACTGGCGCAGATGGCCAATGGCGCCATCGATACCGTGATGGCCGGACACGCCAGCGCCGAGGATCTGGCTGCCGTGGGCATTGGCAGCAGTCTGTGGATGCCCCTGTTCCTGTTCTTCATGGGGCTGCTGGGAGCACTGCAACCGATCATTTCAGGTTACCGTGGCGCGGGCGACAATCATCGCATCATGCCCGCCACCTGGCAGGGGCTGTACATTGCTGCGGTCGGTGCGGTGCTGATGATGGTGGCGTTGGCCAACGTGCGACCGATCCTGGCGATGCTGGAACTGGAAAGCACCACCGCCGGTATCACCCAGGGCTATCTGGATGCCTTTATCTGGGGCGTGCCGGCGCTGTTCCTGATTGTCGCTCTGCGGGGACTGACCGATGGCCTCGGCCACACCAAGGTGATCATGGTGTTCTCGCTGCTGGGCACGCTGTGCAACCTGCCGCTGAACTACATTTTCATCTACGGCAAGCTGGGACTGCCGGCCATGGGCGGGGTTGGCTGTGGTTGGGCCACCGCCATTGCCAACGGCATTGCCGCGCTGGCCCTGGTGATCTATCTCAACCGCAGCGCGGCCTATCGCCGCTTTCACCTGCTGGCCAGCCGGTGCCGGCCGGATGGTGCCCAGATCCGCTACATCCTTGCGATCGGGGTACCCATCGGCTTCACCATCTTTGTCGAGGCCAGCATCTTTTCGGTGATCGCGCTGTTCCTGGCTCCGCTTGGACCGGTGGTGGTGGCCGGCCATCAGATTGCACTCAACGTCACCTCGCTGATGTTCATGGTGCCACTGAGCCTGGGCATGGCACTGACCCTGCGGGTCAGCTTCCTGGTGGGCGCCAGGGCTCCGGACACCGCCCGGCTGATCTCCCGCAGCTCGCTGCTGCTGGCCGGTGCCATCGCGCTGGTTTTTGCCAGCGGACTCTGGCTTGGATCGGGATTGATCGCCCAGCTCTACACCAGTGACCCGGAGGTTCAGGCGGTCACCATCGCGCTGTTGCTGTGGGCGGCGCTGTTCCAGATCGTCGACGTCATCCAGGTTACCTGCATCAGTGCCCTGCGAGGCTACAAGGACACCCGCATCCCGATGCTGATCATGCTGTTCTCTTTCTGGGGCGTGAGCCTGCCACTGGGGTATGTGCTGACGTTTACCGACTGGCTGGTACCGGCGATGGGGGCCGCCGGTTTCTGGATCGGGCTCACCGCAGGCCTGACCTCAGCCTCGGTGCTGCTGATGAGCCGACTGTTTCTGTTTACGCCGGAACAGGCCGACGATCAGCCAGCAACGGTAACCGGCGCCAGTGCTTCCGCGTAGATGATGCGGTCACGGCCGGCGGCCTTGGCCTGGTAAAGCGCCTCATCGGCCCGGGCCAGCCAGCTGGCGGCGTCGTCTCCCTCCCGCAGCAGGGCGATGCCGATGGAGGCCGTGACCGGCCCCGCCGGGCTCTTCAGGGAACGTCGCAGGCTGTGCTGGAGATGGTTCATCACCGCCTGCAGGCCGGATTCGTCCACCCCGGGCAACAGCAGTACAAACTCCTCACCACCGTAGCGAAAGAGCTGATCGCTCTTGCGGGTGTGCCGCTCCAGCAGGCTGACAAACTCCACCAGCACTTCGTCGCCAACACTGTGACCAAACTGGTCGTTGATACGCTTGAAATGATCCAGATCCAGCAACGTCAGGGCATAGGACAGACCGTTACGGCGATGGCTGGCCACCGCCGCGGTCAGCTCCCGGTCCATGGAGCGACGGTTCTTGATACCGGTCAGGGGGTCGAGGGTGGCCAACTGCTCCAGCCGGGCACGCTGGTTTTCGTTGCGCAGGGCAAACACGTAGGCACAGCAACTCACCACGACGGCAGTAGTCACGAACGACCACATCTGCTCCTGGGATGAGAACGCCGCGCCATGGATGATCAGCGCCATCACCGCCGCCAGGTTGATCAGCACCGCCACCGGCGCCACCGTCAGGAAAAAGCTGGTAATCAGCGAGGGATAGAGCCAGAACAGCCCCACTTCCCCCTGCACCGTTGCCACCGCAACGCCGCCGCCACAGGCGACAATGGCCAGGAAGAACCCGGACCGGTAGGTGTCACTGGTACGCCAGGCGTACACCACCGCGCCACAGATGCTGACCAGGATACTGAGATCGATCAGCCCCGCCAGGATGGTGCCCTGCCAGAACCGATAGAGGGCAAACGGGGTGATTCCAAGCACCGCACTGGCACCCAGCAGGGTGATGATGGAGAGGCGGAAGTTACTGCGAAGCCGGGAGTACATGCCAGGAGTCCATGTTGGTGTTGTTATTGGGAACTGTCCGTGTACCGCAATGATCAATGGGCCAAACCACAGCATATCCGAAAGGGCCAGACTGGAAATCCCCCGCCGACAAAATATGACATTTGTTCAAGTTTCTGCCAGCGTGCGCCCTGTCCGTCCCCCCACAGATCCGGTAGAGTAGCTTTCAACTACATTACAATAATTTGCGTTACCCGGTGGGAACCTCATCACAAGGGAAAGGAACGTTGTGACCAATCTTGTCCGTGTCGCCCCCGGTGCACTGGTGGTCGGCAAGCCACTGCCCTGGACGGTGTACGATGCCCACGGCCGGGTGCTGCTGACCCAGGGCTACGTGATCCACAGCAACGCCCAACTGGAGCAGCTGTTCGAACAGGGTCTGTTCCACCCCCGTATGCCGGAGAAAAAGGAGACGCCGGAAGCCACAGAGGATGTTCGCGACCGCAACCCGTTTTACGATTACCCGGTACTGCTGAACACCCTGGAAGCGACCCTCAACGCCATTACCGCCGGCGAGGCCAGTGCCTTCAAGCGCCTGCTCGGTCTCACCCGGCTGGTGCAGCGCAGCTGTCAGGAAGCCCCCGACCCGTGCCTGGCACTGGTGCACCTGTACTCGGTGGAACCCACCGCCTTCGAGCACACCCTGTTTCACGCCATTGTCTGCCAGATGGCGGCGGACCAACTCGGCCTGGACAACAACCGCGCCAGTATCCTGGTCGCAGCGGCGCTGACCGCCAACATCGCCCTGCACCCCATCCTCGACCGGCTCAATGCATCACCAAGAACCCTGAGCGATGACCAGCGCGACATCATCCACCGCCACCCGGAACGCAGCGCCCAGGCCCTCAGCCAGGCCGGTATCGACAACAGCCTGTTGCTCGACATTGTGCGTCAGCATCATGAGCGGGCGGACGGCGCCGGCTATCCCCGGGGGCTGGAAGGCGGCGACCTGCTGCCGGAAGCGGAACTGCTGTCGTACGCGGAACTGTACGTGGCACTGATCACCCGGCGCGGCTACCGTCCCCGCCTGTCGATCGGCGACGCCCGCAAATCGCTGCGGGAAGCCGGCAGTCTGAGTGCCCGGCCACGGTTGTGCCAGGCCTTGCTGGCGGCCCTGACGCCCTACCCACCGGGCTGCCTGGTGCGGCTCGCCAACAACGAAGTGGCGGTGGTCACCCACCGGCCCCAGGTCGCCAGCGGCCATCGCGCCCAGGCCATCATCAGCGCCCAGGGTGACCGCTATCTGGGGGCCTTCCAGCGTCACTGTCAGGAACTGGACTACAACATTCGCGCCCAGGTAGAACCCGATGTGATGCCGTCCATGGACTTCGGGTTACTGTGGGGGTTTGGTTAGGCGAGCCATCACCGCGTCGGTGATGCGGTGGGCCAGCGGAGCAATCACCGACACCAACGGGAAGGCGACAGCCCAGGCCACAATGAAGGCATGCAACCAGCGCTGCGGAAAACCGGCGTCCAGGCCGGTATTGATCAGGGTCACCACGGCTGACATCAGCAGCGACATCAACCCCGACATCACAAACGCAAACACCAGGTTGCGGCGTCGGCCACCGAGATGGGCAGTTTTGGACATAGGGGACCTCTGATTGGATAGGACGCTATGTTCTACCAGAGTCCTCCGATCAGGATGATACGTGTAACTACCAACTCGGCCGACGGTCAGTCCGTCTCTGCGTAACGGCCCGTCTCCAGGCCGCAGCCCAGTTTTGCCAGTTCCGCCAGGATCGCACTGCGGGTGACGATGCCCACCAGACGGTCATGGTCCACCACCGGATAGACTTTGGGCTTGCCGGCCCCCAGGTTCTGGGCCAGGTCCACCACCGCCATTTCCGGGGTCACCGTGACCGGGGCATGAAACATCACATCATTGACGATGGGTTCACCCTCGCAGTGGTAACTGCTGACCAGCAGGGCATGAATGCAGTCCTGCTCGGACACAAACCCGATCACTTTGCGGTGATCGTCCACCACCGGCAGTCCGGACACATGGTTACTGAGCAACGCCTTGACCACCTTGGCCAGGGGAGTACTGCAACGGATCGGCTCGATATGGTTCCACATCACATCGGATACTTTCAGTGAGCGCATGAAACGCGACCTCCTGGGTTGAGACGAGGTTGGAGTGGGGCTCTCTATAACCATAGGCAATGGCACCACAAACAGGAAGGTCACAGCCTGCAATTCTGCCCCTCAACGGGACACACTTACATGCACTCTGCAATAAAAATTTACGCAGAATCAGTGCCCCTACGTATTGTTGATAGATGGTCACTTACTATACAGTAGCACTGTGTTCCGGAGACCCCTCCGAACACTCCTGGAGGCCCTCCAGGAAGGCGCCGACCGATCCCGGCAACGGCGTCCTATCGATGGACTGAAACTTTGGCAAACCCGGAAACCACAGGAGCCTTATCGGACTCCTGGGATGGCTAATGCATTTAGGAGGTGTACCATGCGTTTGAACAGCCTGGCTATCCGTTTTCGTCGCAACCGCGCTGTGGTTGCTGACACCGTTGAGCAGCCGCAGGCGCTCACCCTGGGTCGTCGCCAGAGCATGACCCTGGAGTCACTGAACCGTGCGGCCCAGACCCGCAGCCTGAAAGCCGGCATGCGTGTACGCTAAGCGGTCTTGACGACACCAGAGAAAAATAACCAACACGGAGGACCACCCCCGTGGAGAGTTCGACCTGATGGCCAGCCCGATGACAATCCGGCTGGCCATTTTCGTTTCTGAGCGCTGGGTTTTGCTCACCCCGTCCGCGACTGGGACGCCACCGCCAGACCAATATCGGCAATCCGGGCCAGCAAGGGCACCGGCAGGTCATGCCCCAAACCCTCAATCAGTTCCAGCCGCGCCTGTGGCAACAGATACTTGAGCTGTTCCGCGGCCACCGGCCGCACCAGCGGGTCCTGGCGACCGTGAATGATCGCCGCAGGCACGCGAATCTGCCGGGTCCAGGGCGTCAGGCTGCCCGTGGACAGAATCGCCCGGGTCTGCCGCAGAATACCAGCCGGGTGGTAGCTACGACGGTAGTCCGCCACCAGCCGCGCCCGCACGTCCGGCGCCGGCGTGGGGTACCCCGGGCTCTGGATCGCCTGCCAGAACGCCAGACTGCGGGCCACCACCGAGGCCTCATCGTGCCCCTTGGCACCGACTCCGGCGAGTTTCCACACCAGCCTGGGCTGGGGCAAAGGCAGCCGCGGGCTGTTGGTTGAAGTCATGATCAGTGCCAGCGAGCGCACCCGCTCGGGCCATCGCGCCGCCGCCAGCTGACTGATCATGCCCCCCATGGAGACGCCAACCAGGTGCGCCTGCTCCAGCGCCAGCGCATCCATCAGATCGCGGACATCACCGGCCATGTCATGAAGACTGTAGGGACCGTCCACCGACAGCCCCAGCCGGTGCCGGGCCATCATCATCATCGGGTGGCCGCTGAGGTGCTGCTTGAGGTGGCTGGACAGACCGATGTCGCGGTTATCAAAGCGGATCACCCGGAACCCGGCGTCGGCGTAGGCATCCAGCAGGGCCTCCGGCCACAGTGTCATCTGCGCCCCCAGCCCCATGATGAACAGCACCGGTTCGCCGTCCGGATTGCCCCGGGTTTCCACCCAGAAACGCAGGCCTCGGGTGGTCACCTCGCGCTGTTGTGGCAGGTAATGGCTGGGCGTGGTGGTCATGGCAAACTCCTGAACTGGGCTAAGGGAGCGGATCACAGCTCCCACTGAAACCAGACGATGTTGTACGACACCCATGCCTGCTTGCCAATGCCCCTGCCGTCCCCGATCCCGGCACCTCGGTCAATCCCCTGTTACAGCAATGGTTTACACCAGCGTTTCAACAGCTAAACTCAATCTTTTATTGACCTTGCCAACAATTAAAACCGGCGCAGGCGCCATCACAGCCCGCCTTCAGAAACGGGTGACGCCTGCGTGAACCAGACCAGGAGACGCAGATGGAAGCGATTTCAAACTTTGTGGGACAGATCAACTCGCTGGCCTGGGGGCCGCCGATGCTTGTGCTGATCCTGGGGGTAGGGCTGTTCCTCAGCATTGGCCTCAAGTTCATGCCGATTCTCAAACTCGGCGCCGGCTTCCGGTTGATGTGGCAGGGCCGCAGCGGCTCCGACCAGGCCGGCGAGATTCCGCCATTCCAGGCACTGATGACGGCGCTGTCCGCCACCGTGGGTACCGGTAACATCGCCGGTGTCGCCACAGCGGTGTTTCTGGGCGGGCCCGGTGCACTGTTCTGGATGTGGCTGACCGCACTGGTGGGCATGGCCACCAAGTACTCCGAAGCGGTACTGGCGGTTCGCTACCGCGAGGTGGACGAGCGTGGTGCCCACGTTGGCGGCCCGATGTACTACATCCGCAACGGCCTGGGCCCCAAGTGGGCCTGGCTCGGCGTACTGTTCGCGCTGTTTGCTGCCATTGCCGGTTTCGGTATCGGCAACACCGTGCAGTCCAACTCGGTGGCGGATGTGCTGGAAGCCAACTTCAACCTGCCCACCTGGGCCTCGGGCGGCATCCTGATGGTGCTGGTCGGGCTGGTACTGATCGGCGGCATCAAGCGCATTGGTCAGGTCGCCAGCGCGCTGGTGCCGCTGATGGCCATTTCCTACGTCACCGCCGGTGTGGTGGTGCTGGCCATCAACGCCAGTGAGATTCCCAGTGCTCTGCAACTGGTCTTCACCCACGCCTTCTCCCCCATTGCCGCACAGGGCGGGTTTGCCGGCGCCGCCATCTGGGCCGCGCTGCGATTCGGTGTGGCCCGGGGTATCTTTTCCAACGAAGCCGGCCTCGGCTCAGCGCCCATCGCCCATGCGGCCGCCCAGACCAACAACCCGATCAACCAGGGTATGGTGGCCATGCTGGGAACCTTCATCGACACCATTATTATCTGCTCCATCACCGGCCTGGTGATCATCACCTCCGGCACCTGGACCAGCGGTACCGAAGGCGCGGCCCTGACCTCCATGGCGTTCGCCGACGCCCTGCCCGGTATCGGCAACTACATCGTGGCCATTGCCCTGGCGATCTTTGCCTTCACCACCATCCTTGGCTGGTCGTTCTACGGTGAGCGCAGCGTTGAGTTCCTGTTTGGCGTCAAGGCCATCATCCCCTACCGGGTGCTGTGGGTGCTGGCGATTCCCCTGGGCGCCACCTCGGACCTGGGTTTCATCTGGCTGCTGGCCGACACCCTCAACGCCCTGATGGCACTGCCCAACCTGATTGCCCTGGCACTGCTGAGCCCAGTGGTGTTCAAGCTGACCAAGGAGCATTTCAACCGCCAGCGCGAACTGGGAGTGAAATCCTGATATGGATTCACGGGGGAGCCGCTGTTGAACGTTGGTTCTGATGAACGTTGATTTACGTCCGCTCTTCAGCGCTTCCCTTGTGTTCTCCGACAGCCATCCCCATGGTAACTCAGAGGACACTGGTGAACTGGCCGGTCCGGGGTCGGGCCGGCCTGACCCGACAATGAAGGAGGACACCGCATGAGTCTGAGACTGGGAGATACCGCGCCGGATTTCGAGCAGGAATCCACCGAAGGCACCATCCGCTTCCACGATTGGCTGGGGGACAGCTGGGGGGTGCTGTTCTCGCATCCCGCCGACTTCACCCCGGTGTGTACCACCGAGCTGGGATTGACGGCGAAACTGCACAAGGAGTTCGCCCGCCGTAACGTCAAACCCATCGCCCTCAGCGTCGATCCGCTGGATTCCCACCGGGAGTGGATCCACGATATCAATGAAACCCAGGAATGCACGGTGACCTTTCCCATCATCGCCGATGCCGACCGTACGGTTTCCACCCTCTACGACATGATCCATCCCAACGCCGACGACACCCTGACGGTGCGCTCGCTGTTCGTGATCGACCCGCAGAAAAAAGTGCGGTTGATCATCACCTATCCCGCCAGTACCGGTCGCAATTTCAAGGAAGTCCTGCGAGTGATCGATTCGCTGCAGTTGACCGATGAGCACAAGGTGGCAACCCCGGGCAACTGGGAGAAAGGCGAGGACGTGGTGATAGTGCCCTCCCTGCAGGATGAGGACGAAATCAGCAAGCGCTTCCCGCAGGGCTACAAGAAAGTCCGTCACTATCTGCGCATGACGCCGGACCCCTACAGCAACTGGAGCGGTGACTGACCGCGCAACCTTTTCTGCAGATCAAAAAAAACCGGTCGGAACCCGACCGGTTTTTCTTTACTCGCCAGGCGACTGGCTCAGAATGCCGGCACCACGGCACCCTCGTACTTCTCTTCGATGAAGCCTTTCACCGCCTCGGACGTCAGGGCGTCAGCCAGCTTCTGCATCGCTTCGCTGTCCTTGTTGTCCTCACGGGACACCAGGATGTTGACGTACGGTGACTCCGCACCCTCAATGATCAGGGCATCTTCAGACGGGTTCAGGCCGGCTTCCAGGGCGTAGTTGGTGTTGATCATGGCCACGTCCACTTGATCCAGCACCCGCGGCAGGGTGGCTGCTTCCAGCTCGTAGAACTCCAGATCCTTGGGGTTTTCGGCAATGTCACGGGGCGTGGCGGTGATCTTGCTGCTGTCTTCCAGGGTGATCACGCCGGCCTGCTGCAGCAGCAACAGGGCACGGCCGCCATTGGTGGGGTCGTTTGGGATGGCGATGGTCGCGCCTTCGGTCAGCTCATCCAGTGATTCAATCTTGCTGGAGTAGGCGCCAAACGGCTCAACGTGCACACCCACCACGCTGACCAGGCTGGTGCCACGGCCATCGTTGAACTCGGTCAGGTAAGGCTGGTGCTGGAAGAAGTTGGCGTCCATCCGCTCCTGATCCACCTGGATGTTGGGCTGAACGTAATCAGTAAACACTTTGACATCCAGATCCACGCCCTGCTCCATCAGCTGGGGCTTAACGAACTCCAGAATCTCGGCGTGGGGCACGGCAGTGGCGGCAACACTGAGTTTGTCCGCAGCCTGGGCGGCGGAAGCAGCGGCGACGGCGGCCAGGGCCACCAGGACGTTTTTCAGTTTCATATCCTTACCTCTTGGTTTTGGAGTCGTTATTCAAACCCGCTCAGCGACGGCTGAAATAGGTCACCAGGCGATCACCGGCCATCTGCAGCAGCTGTACAAACACCACCAGCAACGCCACGGTAATCACCATCACGTCGGTCTGGAAGCGCTGATAGCCAAAGCGGATGGCAAGATCGCCAAGACCACCGCCCCCGACCACACCGGACATGGCGGCGTAGGACACCAGGGTGATGGCGGTCACGGTAATGCCCGCAATAATGCCCGGCAGCGCCTCCGGCAGCAAGGCACCGAAGATGATCTGGCGGACGGTGGCGCCCATGGCCTGGGTCGCCTCAATGATGCCCCGGTCCACTTCCCGCAACGAAGTCTCCACCAGGCGGGCAAAGAACGGCGCACCACCGGCCACCAGCGGCGGAATCGCGCCGGCGACCCCCAGGGAGGTACCGATGATCATCACCGTCACCGGGATCATCACGATCAACAGAATGATGAACGGTACCGAACGCAGCACATTCACCACAAACGACAGCACGGCATAGGCCATCGGCTGCTCCAGCAGCTGACGCTTGCCGGTCAGGAACAGCAGCACCCCCAGAGGCAGGCCGATCAGCACGCTGAACAGCAGCGACAGGCCGACCATCACCAGGGTATCCCAGCTGGCCCAGCCGATTTCCAGCCAGTCGACGTTGGACAGTAGATTTTCCATCAGCGTAGCACCTCCACATGCACGTCGGCGGCTTTCAGGGCGGCCATGGCGATATCCAGGTCGCCCCCCACCAGGGACAGAGTGAGCTGCCCGTAGGGGGTATCCTTGATGTGGTCAATGCGCCCGGAGAGGATGCTGAAATCCACCCCGGACTCCCGCGCCACCTTGCCCAGCAGGGGTTTGTAGGTGGATTCCCCCCGGAACGTCAGTCGCAGAATGCGGCCTTCAGCGTGGGACAGGTCTTCCTGCAACTCGTCGCGATCGATGTTCTCGCTCTCGAACACGAAATCCCGGGTTGTGGGGTGTTCGGGATGCAGGAAAACATCGCTGACCGCACCCAGCTCCACCACTTCGCCGGCATCCATCACCGCCACCCGGTCACAGACCCGGCGAACCACGTCCATCTCATGGGTGATCAGCACAATGGTCAGGCCCAGCTCGCGGTTGATGTCCGCCAGCAGTCTCAGTACCGACTGGGTGGTCTGGGGGTCCAGGGCGCTGGTGGCCTCGTCACACAACAGGATTGACGGCCGGCACGCCAGTGCCCGGGCAATGCCCACCCGCTGTTTCTGGCCACCGGACAGCTGCGAGGGATACTTGCTGGCATGGTCGCTGAGGCCGACCCGGGCCAGCAGTTCGTCCACCCGGTCACGGATCTGCTGGCGCGAGTAGATCCCTGCCAGCTTCATCGGGAAGGCGATGTTGTCCGCCACAGTTTTCGACGACAACAGGTTGAAGTGCTGGAAGATCATGCCGACCTTGCGACGGAATCCCCGCAGCTGTTCAGCGTTGTAATCGGTGACGTTCTCGCCATCAATCAGGATACGCCCACCGGTGGGGCGCTCAAGGAGGTTGATCAGCCGGACGAGGGTGGACTTGCCGGCACCGGAGTGCCCGACAATGCCAAATACCTCGCCGGCCGCAACGGTCATACTGGTGGCCTTCAGCGCAGGGATCGCCCGGCCGCCCACTTCGTACGACTTCTGGACCTGGTCAAATTCAATCACGGAGCAGCCTTGTGAGTGCAGCGTTAAAATGGGGTGGGATTATAGACTAAACCGTGGTCAAACCCGAGCACGGAAGGTCGTTGAATGCCACTACCCGCCGGCATTGCGGGCCAGGTACTAAAATGATGCAGCGGCCCAAATGCAAAAGGCGGTTAACCGCCCCTGACGCCGCGGGTTGACTGAACTAGACTGTGCATTAAGAGACCCTGCGCCACACCGACCCGGTGGTGCAGCGGTTTCCCGATGTCTCCCGGCGAGTGACTGGACAGCCTGTATTGACCGACCGTACCGACGTTCCCGCACGGATGAATTCTGCCCAGGCATGGGTCGCTTACCTGAGCAAGGTCGAACTCCCTGTTCTGGCCAATACCCTGCGTAACATCGGCGAGCTCACCGACAGCACCAGCAGCACGGTGAACGAGCTGGCTCATGTGATCCTCAACGACGCCCAGCTCACCTCCCAGGTCCTGCGACTGTCCAACACCGTGTTCTACAACCAGACCCGGACCCAGGTCAGCACCGTCAGTCGGGCCATCACCCTGATCGGGTTCGATGCGGTCAAATCCATGGCCATTTCCTCGCTGATCGTCGACACCCTGCTGCAGCGCAGTGATCGCCCACACCTGCTTCGGTGTCTGGCACGTGCTCTCCATGCCGCAGTCCAGGCCCGTTGCCTGCTGCCCAGGCGCAGCAGCCAGGCCCAGGAAGAGGTGTTCATCGGCGCCCTGCTGATGAACATTGGCGAGCTGACGTTCTGGTCCTGTGATACCGAACAGGCCGATGAGCTGGAACTGCGCCTGCACGGTGATGAAAGCGAGGCCGACGCCCAGCGGGCGGTGTTGCACACCACCTTTGTCACGCTCACCCGGGGGCTGGTGGAAGCCTGGGCCCTGGGGCCATTCATCCGCGAAGCGGTCGCCCCCGGCCAGGCACGATCGCCGGAAGCCCATCTGGTGCAGCTGTCGGTGGAACTGGCACGGGCGGCCGAGCAGGGCTGGCACAGCGAGGCGGTGGCGCGGGTACTGACGCCCCTGGCCCGGGCGACCGGTGAGTCGGTCACCGATCTGCCAGAACAACTGACGAGCAACGCCGAGGAGGTGGTACAGATTGCCTCGTCCCTGGGCATTCCCCAGGTTGCCCAACTGTTGCCGGGCAACCAGCCCGAGAGCACCGACCAGCCCCGCCAGGAGGCGCCGGTGCGTGATGCCGACGTACAACTGCAACTGCTGCGGGAACTGACCCGGGTGCTGACGGAAAAACCCGACATCAACACCGTGTGCCAGTTGGTGAGCGATGGCATCCAGCGGGCGGTGGGGCTGCAACGGGTGGCCCTGCTGATGACCGACCGTAGCGGCGACGCCCTGGTCCCGCGCCGGGTGGCCGGTCCCCACACCGAAGGTTGGAAGGCAGACTTCCGGGTACCCCGGAACGGCCACGGAGAGCTGGGCGAACTGCTGCCCCATGGTACCGCGATCTACCGGCCACCATCGGATGCCCCCGGCACCGCCGCAGATCCCTGGCTGGGGCGGGTGCCAGCGCTAACCGGCGCCCTGGTGGCCAATGGCCGCCTGCTGGGCATGTTCTACGCCGACAACGCCGGCGCCCCCACCACACCGTCTGAAGCCCAACGCGCCGCCTTCGACCACTTTATCCAGCATGCCCAGCTGTGCCTGACGCTGATCTCCCGCCGGGACACCACCCCGCCCTGATGCGGTTTCTGCCAGTCTGTTTGGCAAGCCCCGGATATCTGTCCCCCTTGGCCCTCGTGACCACGGCCAAGGTTGACTACCCTGTTTGCTGAACCTCCAAACCTACCCGGACAGGACACCCGCCATGACCCAGAACACCCCCCTCGATATCGCCATCATCGGTACCGGTTTCGGTGGCCTGGGCATGGCCATGCAGCTCAAGAAGGCCGGTATCGACAACTTTGCCCTGCTGGAGAAGGCCGACAGCGTCGGTGGCACCTGGCGCGACAACACTTACCCGGGCGCCGCCTGCGATGTGCAGTCCCATCTCTACTCGTTCTCATTCGAGCCCAAGAGCGACTGGACCCGCAAATTCGGTCTGCAGCCGGAAATCCGCGCCTACCTGGAAGGCTGTGCCAGCAAGTACCAGTTGCAGCGCCACATCCACTTCAACCAGGAAGTGACCGCCGCCGATTTCGACGCGGACGCCGGTCTCTGGCGCCTGCAGACGGCCACCGGTGACCGCTTCCTGACCCGCATTCTGGTGACTGCGACTGGCCAGCTCAACCAGCCCGCCTACCCACACCTTGACGGGTTGCAGCGGTTCCAGGGGCACGCTTTCCATTCCGCCCGCTGGGACCACCGCCACGACCTCAGCGACAAACGGGTGGCGGTGATCGGCACTGGCGCCAGTGCCATCCAGTTTGTGCCCCAGATTCTGCCCAAGGTGCGCGAGCTAAAGCTGTTCCAGCGCTCCGGCGCCTGGGTTATCCCCAAACCGGACCGGCCCTTCAGCGGGTTTGAGCAGTACCTGTTCAACCATTACCCGGTACTGGACCGGCTCTATCGCACCCAGATCTACTGGCGCAACGAGTCCCGGGCGCTGGCGTTTACCCGCTTCGGTTTTCTGCTGAATGTGTTCAAGTGGCAGGCCAAACACCTGGCGAAGAAGCACGTCCGGGACCCGGACAAACGCCGCAAGCTGATCCCGGACTACCCGGTGGGCTGCAAACGGGTACTGATCGCCAACGACTGGTACCAGGCGATAGACCAGGATCACCTGGCGCTGATTACCGACGGCATCGACCACATCGATGAGCGCGGTGTGGTCACAACCGATGGCCAGCACCATGAAGTGGACACCCTGATCTACGGTACCGGCTTCAAGGCCACCGATTTCCTCAGCCCGATCACCATCACCGGACTCAACGGCCAGTCCCTCAACGACGCCTGGCAGGACGGCGCCGAGGCCTACAAGGGCATGAACGTGGCAGGGTTTCCCAACCTGTTCATGCTCTATGGCCCCAACACCAACCTGGCCCACAGCTCCATTGTGTTCATGCTGGAGTCACAGATCCGCTATGTCATGCAGTGTGTCCGCCTGTTGCAGGACCCCGGCCTGCACTACATCGACGTCAAGGCCGAGCGCCAGCGGGACTATGTCTCCGGGCTTCAGCACCAGCTCAGCCACAGTGTCTGGGAGTCCGGTTGCGATTCCTGGTACAAGACCGCCTCCGGCCGCAACACCAACAACTGGCCAGGCTTCACCTTCAGCTTCCGGCTGATGACCAGCAAGCTGGACCTGCAGGACTATCACCTTCAGCCGGTGCCGGCCCGGGGCTGAACGGGTATGAAAAAGCCCGGTCTGGCCGGGCTTCTGGGAGGATTGTGCGGTTATTACGCACGATTGGGGGGGATTGGAGAAGGGCCTCAGTGCAGTGCCCGCAGTTGCCGTGGGTACAGCGCCGCGCTCACTTCCGGCTCTTCCAGCAGATCCGCCAGTTCACGATCCACTTCGGTTTCTTCGCCCTCTTCAGGCAGCGGCTCGAACAGGGTATCGAGCCAGGCCGTGACCTGGGGCGCATCGTCGCGACCGTAATCGGTCGACAGGGCGCCAATGCCCCGGAAACCAATGATGCGCTGGTGGCGCGGATCGCGAATCTGCTCGAACCCCCGCCAGTAGACCCGGTCACGGGTATGCAGTTGCACGAACAGGGTGTCGATAGGCTCGGCCTGCTCGTCGTCGCTACGCCCGCTTTCAGCCTCAACTTCGGCGTCCGCAGCCACTGCGGGTTTCTTGCGGATGGTGGTCCAGGCCGGATACAGCAGGGCCACGGCATCGGCTTCCACGTGTTCACGCGCCGCCCTCAGGATCAGCGCCCAGCGTGCCTTGTCGGCATCGGTGTCCAGTGAGTTGATGGGCAGGTCATAACTCTGCTCATTGGTGAGCACTATGGCCATCATCGGGGCATCCAGCTCCCCCATGGCCTCAGCCTGCGCTACGGATACCAGCTCTTCGATTGCCATCGGTTGGTTCATCGTTCACTCGCCTCCTCGATGCCATCAGGTGTCAGGGCCGCTTCGTTACCAATTGGCCGGGACCCTGACTAACAGCATAGCCTGTTCACCCTGCAAAGATAAACGCCCGGTGCCCGCAAGCGGATCACCCGGACGGCTCTGCAGCGCCCACGTTGCAATCAGCCCAGGGTGTCCAGGCGCTCGTACTGACCGAACCAGGGCAGCGCCTCTTCCAGCTGCGCCGCCACCTGCAGCAGGGTCGCCTCATCGCCGCTGGGGGCGCCCAGTTGCACCCCAACCGGCAGACCATCGGCGCTCCAGTGCAGTGGCACCGACATCGCCGGGGTACCGGTGAGATTGGCCAGCTGGGTGAACGGGGTCCGGGCCAGGCTTTCCAGTGCCAACTGATCAACCTGACCACTGCGGTGCACCAGACGTCCAGCCTTGAGCGCGAGCATCAACCTGGCCATCAGCTGCAGGTGCGCCGGTGTGTTCATCTCGCCGATGCGCGCCGGCTTCTGCCCGGCGCTGGGGCAGAGGTAGAGGTCGTAGCGCCCGAAGAACTCTCCCAGAGCGCGGCCGAAATCGTTCCACTGCTGGCGCATGCGAACGTAGTCCGGCAGCGGCAGGGCCCGTCCCAGCATAGCCAGTAGCCGGGTTTCCAGCTCAAAATCGCCGTCTTTCGCTCCCCAGTCGTCCTGGGCCCGTGCCATAGCCGCAGCCACCTCACCGAAGTACAGCCCCAGATAGCAGCGGGCCAGGGCGGGGCCATCATAGTGG
This sequence comes from Marinobacter xestospongiae, assembly GCF_023156385.1. Lineage (GTDB taxonomy): Bacteria > Pseudomonadota > Gammaproteobacteria > Pseudomonadales > Oleiphilaceae > Marinobacter > Marinobacter xestospongiae. Next base: position 67,490 of record NZ_JAKZAK010000013.1, on the reverse strand, counting down.
GGCCGAGCCAGCTCAACCTCATGGCCCAGGCTTTCCAGCAGGCGTCCGGTGGCTTCCACCGCCTCGACGTACTCGGGGTCAACCTCGGTGTGATAGGGCGACTCGGTGAACAGGCCGATACGCAGCGGCCGGGGCGCCTGCTGCATCAGCTCGGCGTAGGGCTGCGCCGGAGGTGCGATGCGGAACGGGTCGCCCTCGGCGGGGCCCGCCAGCAGGTCCAGCATGGCGGCACTGTCACGGACGGTGCGACTGACCACATGGTCCACCGAGGCGCCGGTCCAGGCCTCGCCCACCAGCGGACCGGCAGACACCCGGCCGCGGGAGGGCTTGAGACCGAACAGGCCGTTGTAGGCCGCAGGAATACGTATGGAGCCACCACCGTCGTTGGCACCGGCGATGGGCACAATCCCCGCCGCCACCGCGGCACCCGAGCCACCGCTGGAGCCTCCCGGCGTCCGGCTCAGGTCCCAGGGGTTGCGGGTCGGCCCCCACAACTTCGATTCGGTGACCGCTTTCAGGCCCAGCTCCGGCGTTGCGGTGCGTCCCAGGAACACCAGCCCGCCGCTGCGGCTGCGACGGACAAACTCAGAATCGGTGCGGGCAATGTTGTGGCGGAAGCCCCGGCTGCCATAGGAACACAATACCCCTTCCTGCTCCTGGGCCAGGTCCTTGAGCAGGAACGGCACGCCGGCAAAAGGCGCATCCTGCGGCAGCGGATGGCGGCGGGCCTGCTCGAACTGGGGCTGACAGATGGCGTTGATACGACGGTCCACGGTCTCGGCACGGCGGATGGCGGCGGCACAGACCTCCTCGGCACGCACCTCGCCTCGGCGGATCAGGTCCGCCAGGGCGACGGCATCAAATCGCAGGTATTCGGCTTCCTTCATTGCGGCTCCCTCGTCATGGTCGGCTGGCGACAGCATACCCTAACATGGTGGGCACAGGGACTGTTCCCACGCCCTGGCCTGATCACCCCGCCCCCAGCGCAAAGCCGTGGACAAGGCACCGCGGCGCTGGCTAGGATGCCAACAGGTCGAGCCCGTTCCCACAACAATCAGCAAGGACACCCTCACCATGCGAGACCGGCTACTGCTGTCGCTGCTGTTCGGCTGGCTGCTTGCCGTAACGATGCCCGTCGCCGCCCAGGACACCGAGGCCGACTGGACCGAGGTGGTGCGGTCATCGCCCTACTGGGTCAGCCAAGGGGTGTACCAGAACATCGTCACCATCCGCCGCTGGGTGCTGTCCTCATCCGGCTACTGCTCGCAGCCGGATCGTCACATTTTGTTCGACCGTCGCGGTCGCTTTCTGGGTTACATCGATAACGGCGTGTCGCGACTTGGCACCCAGCGGCGCATTAACGACGCCCGGGCCTCCATGGCGCAGCGGGGCAAGGCCCATACCTGGATCAAAGGTGCCCCCGATGTCACCGGCTACCCGTTCGCACTGGCCTGTGACCAGCCCCACGCCGAGCTCGACGACGCCATCAGCCGCTACCTTGGCAACGACCCGGATGCCCGCCTCTGGGGCAGCTGGGACGACCTCAGTTTCGCCTCACCACAGCAGCCCGGAAACCTGCACCAGGCACTCTCACTGGTGGTCTCCACCCGCCAGGCCCAACAACGCCTGCAACTGCCTCCGGAGCTGCCTCGTTATCTCGCCGGCCAGTTGCTGATCGAAAGCGGCGGCAGGGCCCGGGCCCACTCGGCCGCCAACGCCCGCGGCATCCTGCAGCTGTCGAGCTCGGCACTGGGGGACTGCGGCATCACGCCGAAGCATCACTGGCATCGGCTGGCCCAGTTCGACTGCGCCCTGAAACTGATGAACCAGAACGCCCGCAATCTGCGTCCGGCCTTCGAGCAGCGCTTCGGCAGCCTGCCCGAAGGCAAGCGTCAGCGACTGTTCACGCTGTTACTGATCCAGGCCTACCACGGCGGCGCGGGCCGGGTCGAAGCCCTGCTCAACGATGACCAGCGGGCCGAGGCCGCACGCTACTTTGCCCGCCACCACGACCGTTTCTCCGCCGGAGACATCGCTTTCGGCATGATTTACCACAACCTGGGCCGGGACCGGCTGGGGCTGGCATCACTGTATTACGTCGCCGACGTGCAGCTGGCCACCGAAGCCCTGTGCCAAACCTCCGCTCTCCGGGAAGACCCGCTGTGTACGGCAGCCCCGGAGTAGCCCGCACCACCCTCAACAACCCCTGATCGGAGCTGCCTTGGACATCGCCCTGTTACCGGAAGGCCTTGGTGTCACCACCGCCGCGCTGCTGCTGGCCGCATCGGCGATCACCTCAATGATTACCGCCAGCCTGGGTGCCGGTGGTGGCGTGCTGTTGCTGGTGCTGCTGGCCATGTGGCTGCCGCCGGCGGCGATCATTCCGGTACATGGCCTTGTGCAACTGGGCTCCAACGCCGGCCGTGCAGCAATGACCTGGCGCAAGGTGGACTGGCGGGTGATTGCCGCCTTCGCCCCCGGGGTTCTGGTGGGTGCCGCAGTGGGGGCCTGGCTGCTGGTGGACCTGCCCCAGCACCTGTGGCAGCTCACCATTGCCCTGTTCGTGCTCTACCTGTGCTGGGGGCCGCCACTGCCAGGCCGGGCCCTGGGCACACCGGGGGTGTTCCTGGCGTCGGTACTGACGTCCTTTGTGTCGCTGTTCGTGGGCGCCACCGGGCCGCTGGTGGCCGCCTTCGTCAAACAGATCCACCGCGACCGTTTCACCACCGTGGCCACCTTTGCCACCGCCATGACCCTGCAACACGCGCCCAAGGCCCTGGTGTTCGGCCTGGCCGGGTTTGTCTTCCAGCAGTGGCTGGTGTTTATTGCGGCGATGATTGTGTGTGGTCTGGTGGGTACCCGGCTGGGACTGCAGGTATTGAAAAAACTGGACAACCGCCGCTTCCAGCAGCTGTTCAACCTGTTGCTGACGGTGCTGGCGCTGCGGCTGCTGTGGCAGGCCGCCCAGTCTGCCGGCTGGCCGGGGAGCCTCTGACTAACTGCCCGGTTCCGTCACTTCCTCGTATTCCGGCGGCAGCGGTACCGACACCACCTGATTGCGTCCCTGGGCCTTGGCGGCGTAGCAGCCCTCATCGGCCCGGGCGATGGTTTCCCGGGGCCCGGAATCGTCCTGTGACAACACCGTCAGGCCAATGCTGGCGGTGACGCCGAAGGACTGCCCCTCATGTTCGATGGTCAGCGCCTCCACCTTGGCCCGGATCTCTTCCGCCAGCAACTCCGCCCGCTCCAGGCCACAGCCCGGCAGGATCACCCCGAACTCGTCACCGCCAATACGGGCGACGCAATCAGACTGCCGCACCGCCTGGCTGAACACCTCCGCCAGCCGTCGCAGCAGTTCGTCCCCCAGCAGGTGGCCGCCGTGATCGTTGACCGGTTTGAAATAATCCAGGTCGATCAGCATCAGCACGCTGGGGGTTGTGAGCTCTTCCGCCCGCTCCAGCCATTTGATCAGCGTGGATGAGAAGCCGCGTCGGTTCATCACCCCGGTCAGGGCATCGTGACTGGCTTCCCAGGACAACTGACGTTCCTGTTGCCGCCGCTCGCTGTCATCCCGCAACACAAACACCAGACGTTCGTTGTCTCCGCCAGGGCTCAACCGCAGCATGGTCAGCTCAACATCAAACTTCTGGCCCTGGGTATTGCGCAACACCGCGTCCAGCACCGGAACCTCCGACTGTGCCAGGAAACGCTCACGGCGCCAGCGCATCCCGTCGGCCTCAATGATGACCCGATCAAAGAAATTGCTGCCCTCACATAGCAACGGACTGCCCATGTATTCGCAGGCACCCTGGTTGGCGTAGCGAACCGCACCCTGGGGATCGGTCAACAACACCCCTTCGCGCAGCACACTGAGGATGCTCTCGGCGCGTTTCTGCTCCGCTTTCAGCTCGGCTTCCACCGCCAGCTCGTGGGTGATGTCGCGAATGACGGTGAGGGTACCGAGGGTCTTGCCGGGAGCGTCGATCACCGTCGTCATCACATCCACCCAGCGGGTGCCCCGCCCCTGCTTGTGCTCCACCCGGAAACGACCGCGGTAGACCCCGCCCTGCTGACGAATACGACGCCAATCCGCAACCACCGTGTGGCGATCAGCGGAGTGGATCAGCGCCGTCAGCGGCAGGTGGCGGATCTGATCTGCAGGCACGCCGACGATGTCCTCACAGGCGGGGTTGACGAACTCGACCCGGCCCAGCACATCCGCCTGCAGGATGCCAATGGGGGAGCGCTGGGACAGCGAGCGAAAAAAGGCCTCACGATCCGCCAGCGAGTTGACCACCTCGGTACGCTCATCCATCACCGTGTTGAAGGTGTCGGCCACCTGGCGGATCTCCCGGCCACCACCAACGCTGACCCGGCGGGATCGCAACCCCAGGTGGCGATCGGTGATCTGCTGGGAGAGGTCGGTCAATGGTGCCAATAGCAGGCGGAAGCCCCACAATGCGATCGGCACCAGCACCAGCATCACCGCCAACAGCACCCAGGCCAGCATATCGGTGAGGCGGGAGGCCGGGGCGAAGGCTTCTTGCAGGGGCCAGATCACCCCGACAAACCAGGGCGCCTGGTTGAGCTGGCGAATCGACACCAGAGAGCGCTTGCCATCCTTGTTGGGCGAAATCTGAGTACCCTCAAAGCCTTGCAGAGCGGCGGTGACCGGAGCATTGCTGGCGGGGATCGGCTGCATCACCTGGCTGGTGTCGTCGCCATGGGCGAGGGTGATACCGCTCTGGGTACCAATTCCAACATAGCCGGTGCGCCCGATGTGAACGCTGGCAATGTCGGCCATGAAGTTCTCGCCATCCAGGTGAATGGCGCCGCCCAGCACCCCCACCAACTGGCGTTGGTGATCAAACACCGGCGCGGCCACCATGATCTCCGGCAGGTCGGTGCCGTAGGCCCGGTAGGGTTCGGAGATCACCGGCGTCAGCTGCCCCAGGGTCTGGCGGAAGTAGGGTCGATCACGGATATCGGTGCCTAGGTGCTCCCGCCCCTCCGGGTAGGCACCAATCAGCGTGCCTTTGGCGTCAAACAGGTAAATGCCATCAAACAGATGCCGCAGGGCCACCTGCCGGTCTACCAGTAACTGGGCCCGACTCTCGAAGGCCACACGGTCCATCGCCAGGTGGGCGGCCACGTCCGAGATGGCTTCCAGCCGGACCGACAGTTTCTGGTCCAGCTCGGAGGCCATCAGCCCGGCCATGATGGCTACCCGGGCTTCCGCCTGGGCCTGCAGCTCCTGCCGGCTGGCCAGGGAGTTGGACAGGCTCACCGCAAGGGCGGTCAACAGGATGGCCCCTACCACCAGAAGCACGGCCCGATTGACCAGACTATCAAGCCAGCGACGCAACATAACTCAGTAAGACTACTCCGGCATGGATCGATGGGAACCGCAACCGCCATCCTGAACCCGCAGAGCCGGACGACAGCATTCCCGAGGGGCGTAGAGAGGCTCACGGACTCCCCGCCGATGCGTTCCCAGTTTAACAGATGAGCAGGTTTCTGCAGTTTACGGCTTCAAATCTCTAACAGTAATCGTTATCATTTTCGCTCATTTCCGTTTTCTCGTTGGGGCAGTCATGGCTGACAACACTCTCACTCAATCGACCGACCTTCTCTCCGGACCGCTGCAGCAACTGATCGACATGGGCGGACCGGTGATTATGGTCCTGCTGGTTCTGGCCGCCGCCGGGGTGGTTACTTTCGTCTACCTGATGTTGTGTGGCGCAATCTATGCCCCCCGTCTGCCCCGTTCCCTGCGCCGGGTGATCGACGACTGGCACCACAGCCCCAGCCAGGCCTGTGCCGATCGGGTGATGGCCGGCATCGGCTGGTTCCAGCGCCAGAACCCGTTGCGCCGACTGACCGCCGACACCATGGCCGCCCGCCTCAACCATGACGAGCCCAACATCGTTCGGGAAACCCTGGCCCGGGACGCCCGTGCGGCCCTGGAACCGTTCGAGGGACCACTGAAAATCCTCGAAGTGATCGCCGCTCTGGCGCCTTTGCTGGGTCTGCTGGGGACGGTCCTGGGGATGATGGACGCGTTCAGCGCCATGGCCGCCACCGAAGGCCGGGCCGATGCCAGCCAGCTCAGCGGCGGCATCTACGAGGCCCTGACCACCACCGCTGCGGGCCTGATCGTGGCGATCCCGTTCGCCGCGCTGGCGGCCTGGGTGGAGTTCCGTCTGCGCCGTCTCAACAATCTGGTGAATGGCGCCCTGGTCACCGTTCTGGCACCGGCAATTCCGGAGCAGCCAACCGCCATCGACATGCCGGCTGCGGCGGAAGAAGTGGAGCGTCAGCCGGAAGCCCCGGCACGCCAGAAACCGGCCGCCAGACAGGACACCAGCACCGCCACTGCATCGGCCCGCGTCGCCCATGCAGCTGGTTGATCCACGGCCATCCCGGCCCATCCCAATACGGATTACACCACTGATCGACGTGGTGTTTATCCTGCTGGTGTTCTTCATGCTCACCAGCCGCCTGCTGCCCACCAGTTTCCTGGAGCTGGACAACAGCACCGCTCCGGGGCAGTCGGTAGACGGCGATCCCTTGCCGGAACTGGTGGTGGAGGCCTCCGGCCAGATTCGCTGGCAGGACCAGGAGTGGGCCCTGCCGGCGCTGTTGCAGGAATTACGGCGCACCCAGGTGACCGAAGTCAATCTGGCGACCACAGGTGAGGCACAGCTGACCGACTTCACCCGCACCCTCACGACCCTGAAAACCGCGGGCATTGAGCCTCACTGGCAACGATCCGCCCCGGCGCAAGAAAGCGAGTAAGCTATGGAATCCCTGGTACCGCCTCCTCCCGGAAGCGGGAAGACCCTGATGGATCGGGTAGAGGACAGCCTGCTGCCATTGATCAATCTGGTCTTCCTGCTGCTGATGTTCTTTATCGTGGCCGGCCAGTTGTCGGATACCCCACTGCCAGAACTGCCTGGGGTGGCAGACGATGCCAAAGACCAGAAACCCGCCGCGGATCTGGTGCTTAATGCCAACGGCCGCTGGCAGGTGGGGGGGCAGGATGTCAGTGAAGAGACTCTGGTGTCACAACTGCCAAAACCCGATGAGACCACGCCGCTGAAGATCGCCGCAGCCAACGAGCTGGCCATGGCCGATCTGGAGTCAGTACTGCGGCACTTGGAAGAGGCGGGCTACAAGGACGTGGTCCTGTTGACGGAGCCGGCATCATGAGCCGTGGCGTCCGATGGCTGTTCCTGCTGATCGCCCTGGGCCTATCCGCGCTGGCACTGGCGCTGGTGTTACCGCACGCACCGACACCGCCAACCCAGGAAGGCGAAACCATGGTCACCACCGCCGCGGCCATCAAGATCTCGCTGGCCGGCCAGCCACAGGCAGAGCCGGAGCCGGAGCCGGTTACCGAACCCCAGCCACAGGTGGAGCCACCACCCCCGGAGCCCAAACCGGAACCAGAACCTGAGCCGGAGCCGATACCCAAACCAGAACCCAAACCCGAGCCCAAACCGGAACCTGAGCCAGAGCCAGAGCCAGAGCCAGAGCCAGAGCCGGTACCGGAACCAACACCGGAACCGGTACAGCAACCGGTTACCGAACCGGCGCCACAGCCGACCTCGGAAGTGGAGGCGCCGGCGGCAGAGAACACCTCCAACCGTCAGCAGGCGGAGCAGGTGGAACTCCAGGCCGGTGCTTCAGAGAACGTGGACGCCTACCTCACCGCGCTCAACCAGCACCTGCGGCGCCACTACGAGTACCCCCGCCGTGCCCGCCGCCTGGGCCAGGAAGGTACGCCGATTGTGGAGTTCGAGTTCAATCGTAACGGTGAGCTGGTCAGCCATCGGGTGAAGAACTCATCGTCCTTCACGCTGCTGGACCAGGCCGCCATGGATCTGCTGGAAGAAGCCAGCCCGCTGCCACCGGTACCGGATTCCATGGAAGGCCAGACGTTCACCTTCACCCTGCCGGTGGCCTTCAAGCTGCACTGACGACAACGAGTGACCGGGCGGGTATGATGCGTCTCGAACCCATCACCCGGCCGGACATATTGCCCGATGGCTCCCAGCCCTCATCAGCAACTGGGCCAGTTGCTCTGCCAAGCCACCCACGAACTGCTGTGGTCGCCCCAGGCCCGGCACATCCGTGAACGCCAGTCCGGCACCAGCCTGACCTGCCGGGTTGGCCATGGCCAGGCAACCTATCACCGCTACGATCCCCGTGACCGCCAGCACCTGATCACCTACGGTGCCCGCATGATCGCCGCCAAGCAAAGCGCCACCACCGCCGTGACCTGGCTGTCCAGCCGCGAGATCCAGCAACGCCGGTACTTCAACGGCGAACTCTCCAGCGCCAACCTGCTGGCCCACACCTGTTGTCACGAGTTTGCCCACCTGCTGCAACAGGTGGCGGGCAAACGCTTCCATGGCTCGGTACACAACGGCCATTTCTACCGCATCCTCGACCAGCTGCACCACAGTGGCCGCGCCCTCGCGGTGCGCCAGTACCTGCTGGCTGCAGCCGGTCAGCGTGGCCTGACACTGGCCACCACGCCGTTCGACCTGCCCCGGGAGGCATCAGCCCGGGCCCGGTGGCAGGCCGGCGACCGGGTCCGTTTCGGCCACGGCGCCAACCAGCACCAGGGCCGCATCCTCCGGGTCAACCGCAAGACCTGCACGGTGTGCTGTGACGACACCCACCGTGGTCGTGAGGTGCGCTACCGGGTACCGCTGGCGATGTTGCACAAAGTGGATTAGGTCAGCTCCGCCAGCAGGCCCTTCAGTTCCGGCACACAGGAGCCACAGTTGGTGCCGCAACGCAGCTGTTGCCCCAGCGCCGTCACCGAGTCGGCACCGTCAGCCACCGCCGACGCAATCTGCCGCTGCCCCACCTGAAAACAGCTGCAGACAATGGCGCCTACGTCCTCCCGCGCTACATCCCGGGCCGCCAGCAACGCCCGTCGTTCGCTCTCTTCCAGGGCTTCACTGAGAAAGCACTGCTCCAACCAGGCCAGATCCGGCAGCTGCTGTGGCTGCCGCTCCACCAGCAGCATGGCTTCCAGTCGGCCATCCTTCAGCCGCGCCGCCCGAAAACGGCCCTCCGCCGGATCGCTCATCACCAGTTGCGGGGCGCCGCCCAGCCAGTCATCGGCATCGTCCAGCCAATGACGCTGATCGGTGCCTGCCAGCCACCAGCTGTCGCAACCCGCCAGAGGCACATGACACCAGTATTCCGCCCGCCAGCGCCGCGGCCGATCCCGGTGAACCAGCAGGCGGGCATGCCAACGGGCCCGGAACGGCGTCAGTGCCGCCACCCCGTGCTTGGATTCCGGCTGGCCAGACAGCGGATCGGTCACCGCTGGCATCAACGCCGATGCCAGCCCGGCGGGGGTGAACTGGCGGTTCCAGTGGATTGGCACAAACACCTCTCCGGGACGTTGACCACGACTGGCCCGCACCCGTCCGACAAACCGCTGACGCTGCCGTGTCAGTACCGCCAGGTCACCGTCCACCAGCTGATGGCGGGCCAGATCCTGGGGGTGGGCCTCAATGAATGGCTCCGAGCGGTGCTGCAACAGCCGCGGTGCCCGCGCGGTGCGGGTCATGGTGTGCCACTGGTCACGGATACGACCGCTGTTGACCACCAGCGGATGGTTCGAGTCGGGGCGGCTTTCCGGCCAGACCGTCTGGATCGGCACCAACCGGGCACGGCCATCGTCGGTGCAGAAACGGCCATCATCAAACAGTCGCTGCCGGCCCTGGGGAAACGCATCATTGACCGGCCACTGCACCGGCGCCAGGCGATCGTAGTCCCGGTCCGACAGCTCGCTGAGGCCACGGATGTCGAAGCAACGCGGGCCGGTAGCGGCGGATGCGTCGTTACCAACCCCTGACAACGCGGCGTGTTCGCGGAAGATGTCCGCGGGCCCCTGGTAGCGGAATGCCTCGCCGTACCCCAGCCGCTGCGCGACCTCCGCCATAATCCACCAGTCCGGCCGGGCGTCCCCGGCCGGTGGCATCAGCCCCCGCTGGCGGGAGATACGCCGTTCAGAGTTGGTCACGGTCCCGTCCTTCTCGCCCCAGCCAGCGGCGGGCAGTAGGATGTCGGCAAACGCCGCGGTGTCGGTGTTGGCAACGCAGTCGGAAACGATCACCGTGGGGCAGCGGGCCAGGGCTTCGCGGACCCGCTCGCTGTCCGGCAGGCTCACCGCCGGGTTGGTCGCCATCACCCACAGCACCTGGATATCGCCGCGATGGATGGCCTCAAACAGGTCCACCGCCTTGAGGCCAGGGCCATCGGCCAGCGCGTCCGTTCCCCAGAAGTCCGCCACCAGTTCCCGGGCCCCCGGCGTCTGGTAGTCCAGGTGGGCGGCCAGGGTGTTGGCCAGTCCGCCGACCTCCCGCCCCCCCATGGCGTTGGGCTGGCCGGTGAGTGAGAAGGGGCTGGCCCCCGGCCGGCCGACCCGACCGGTGGCAAGGTGACAGTTGATGATGGCATTGCCCTTGTCGGTCCCCGCCACTGACTGGTTGGCGCCCTGGGAAAACCCCGTAACGGTGCGTGGGGTGTGCTGGAACCAGCGATAGAAGGTTTCCACATCAGCGACAGGCAGATCGCACTGGTGCGCCACGCTGGCGCTGTCCGGCGCCGCCTCCCGGGCACTGGCCAGGGTGGCCTCCAGACCGCTGCAGTGGCGCTCGAGGTAGTCCCGGTCCAGGCCGCCGTGGTCCGCCAGCCAGACCAGCAGGCCGTTGAACAGCACCGTGTCCGAGCCCGGTCGCAGGGGCAGGTGCAGGTCCGCCAGGTCGCAGGTGGCGGTCCGCCGGGGATCAATCACCACCACCCGCCGTCCCGTCCGGGCCGCCGCCTGCATGCGCTGGTACAGCACCGGGTGGTTCCAGGCCGCATTGCTGCCCACCAGCACCAGCAGGTCCGCCAGTTCCAGATCCTCATAGCAGGCCGGCACCGCGTCGGCGCCAAAGGCCCGCTTGTGGGCCGCCACCGCCGACGACATACACAGCCGGGAATTGGTGTCGACGTGGGGCGTGCCGATAAAGCCCTTGGCCAGCTTGTTGGCAACGTAATAGTCCTCGGTCAGCAGCTGACCGGAGAGGTAGAACGCCACCGCCCCCGGGCCGTGACTGGCCCTGGCCTGGCGAATGGCCTCTGCCGTGGCTGCCAGGGCCTCCGACCAGTCGACGGCTCGCCCCGCCAGGCGCGGCTGCAACAGGCGGCCGTCATCGCCCAGGGTTTCATGGAGGCTCGCGCCCTTCACGCACAACCGTCCGTGGTTGGCGGGATGGTCCGGGTCTCCGGCCACGGCGCCGGGCGTCTCGGTGGCCTCAGCGAGCCGGGACGCTCCGGGTTTGAACAGCACGCCACAGCCCACGCCACAGTAGGGGCAGGTGGTCCGGCAGGTGTCAGTCACAGCAACTCCTGATATCGCTGACCGGGCACAAAAAAGCCCGATGCCCGGGGTCGCGTCTGCAAGCCAGGGCCATCGGGCGTCAGTGCCGGTGATGGGTAAAAGGTCATGTTGTTGGCGTCATACAAAGCAATAACAGGGCCAGCCGTCGCTACCGCCGGTCGCAGCGATGCATCAGGCCCTGGACGGACAAACAACCGCACAAAACGGTGCAAAAACCCCGCCGCGTGCACAACGACCGGGCACGGCCTGCCCCGCCGTCCGCCTCCGGCAACCGCCATCAACCCGGATGCCGCCTGTGTCGGAGGGCGGGACCGTGGCGCTGGCAGATTTCTTGCAGATCCATCACCAGTAAACCCGGGAGAGCCACGGGTTCACGCCGGACCGGCCCTGCTCAGCAGAGCGGTTCGGCGTGAATCGACGGCTCCCCGACTGAAACCTGATTACGTTATCAAAGGATGACCGTCATGCACTCGACCGACCCACTCCGCATACTGCTGATCGACAAGGACAGTGATCGTGCCCGGCTGGTAAAGCAGGCACTGGAACTGGAGGGGCACGAGGTCATCAGCCAGCGCCCGGACGCCACCGGCCTGACAGCGGCGGTGGCCCGGGACGAACCGGACATGGTGATCATCGACATGGACCTGCCAGACCGTGACACCCTGGAGAACATGAGCACGATGAACGAGCACGCCCCCCGCCCCATCGTGTTCTGCACCAACGAGCCCGGCGACCGCGACACCATCAAGGCCGCCCTGCATGCCGGTGTCAGCGCCTACGTCATGGATGGGCTGCAACCGGAGAAGGTCCGCGCCATCATCGACTCGGCGGTGGCCCAGTTCGAATCCTTCCAGGCCCTCAGGACCGAGCTGGCGCAGACCCGCACAGCGCTGGAAGACCGCAAACTGATCGAACGCGCCAAGGGCCTGATCATGAAACGGGAAGGCTGTGACGAAGACGCCGCCTACCAGGTGCTGCGCAAGTCCGCCATGGACCACAGCGAACGCCTGGCGGTGATTGCCCAGCGGGTGATCGACATCCTCGAGTCCGAAACCACCACCGCGGCGCCACGTCGCGCCCTGCAACAGGCCAGTTGAGACCCCTTCATGCCCGCACCGACCCCGCTCCACCGCCATCCCGGTTTCCACATCCGCCTCGGGTTTGTGCCGTTGCTGGACAGCGCGCCGCTGATCATGGCCCGGGAACTGGGGCTGTTCGATGCCGAAGGCCTGGAGGTGGAACTGATGAAAGAGGGCTCCTGGGCGTCGGTTCGCGACAAGGTCAGCTTTGGCCTGCTCGACGGCGCCCAGATGCTGGCCCCGATGCCGCTGACGATGTCGCTGACCCGGGGCCAGCCGGCAACCCAGGTGGTCTCCGGTATGGTGCTGAGCCGCAACGGCAACGGCATCACCCTGGCCCAGCCGTTGTACCAGGCACTGCGCGACCGCGGCGTCGACGAAGACCATCCCATCGATTCCGCCAGCGCCCTACGGGCCCTGGCCCGGGAACGTGGCCGCCCGATCCGGCTGGCCTCGGTGGCGCCCTGGTCCAGTCATGACCTGCAGTTGCGGGACTGGTTGGGCAGCGCCGGAGCGCTTTCGGATGCCGAGGTGGAAATTATCCCGGTATCGCCAGTGCAGATGATTGATGCCTTCCGCGCCGGCGCCATTGAAGGCTGTTGCGTGGGGGAGCCCTGGAACAGCCTGCTGGAACTTGAAGGGCTGGGGCGCATCCTGCACTCCGGCCACCAGATCTGGCAGAACGCTCCAGAAAAGGTGCTGGGCGTGCGGGCCGATTGGGCCCAGCAGCACCCGGCCGTACACTTGGGCCTGATTCGTGCCCTGCTGGGGGCCTGCCGCTGGCTCGACAACCCCCAGAATCACCGCCAGCTGGCGCGGATACTGAGCCGTCGGGAGTACCTGGGCGAACAGGTAGAGCAACTGGCGCAACACCCGTTCGGACTGTTCCATCCAGGCCTGCACCAACACTTCTTCGAGCGCTGCGCCAATTTTCCCTGGTTGTCCCAGGCCCATTGGCTGGGCAGCCGCCTGGTCTGCCACGGCCAGCTCAGGCAGGCCTCACTGGCAGCCATCAAGACCGTGATCCGTCCCGACATCTACCGCCAGGCCGCCGACACCTTCGGCCTTGATGCGCCGGCGATGGATGGCAAAACCGAAGGCCGTCACCACCTGCCGTTCACCGTCAATGGCCGCCATGGTCCGGTGGACATTGCCGGTGACCAGCTGCTGGGGCAACAGCTGCACGAGTGGTAAGCGTGCCGTGCCCCCTGCTGAAGCGCATCACCCCGAAACTGTGCAATCTCTGCCCACCCCTGCCCGAAGCAATCCCTCTAAAAATCACAACCTACTGTTATTCCTGAGATAAAAAACCTGGCACAAAGCCTGCAAAGTCATCCTTACTGATCAGCCATCCACTGACGGCAGTGACTGCCGTCCACACACAATGCGATTTCACAGGCAACGGCGCCCGTCCTCCAGCAGAGGACCGGCGCTTTTTTTGTGCCTGAAATAACCATCGGGAGAGCACACCATGACACGACCTCACATGATTGCCCTAGTCCTGGCCTGCAGCGGCTGGATGCACGGCGCACTGGCGGAGGCCGGCGCCACCGACCTGGGTCCGGCGGAAAAGCCGGACCTGAAACTCGGCTTCATCAAGCTCACCGACATGGCACCGCTGGCGGTGGCCTGGGAACAGGGTTACTTCCTCGACGAAGGCCTGTTCGTGGAACTGGAGGCCCAGGCCAACTGGAAAGTGCTGCTCGACCGGGTCATCACCGGCGAACTCGACGGCGCCCACATGCTCGCCGGTCAGCCGCTCGGCGCCACCATCGGCTACGGCACCCAGGCCGATATCATCACCGCCTTCAGCATGGACCTGAACGGCAACGGCATCACCGTCTCCAACGATGTCTGGCAGCAGATGGAACAGCACCTGCCGCAGCAGGCCGACGGCAATCCGGTGCACCCGGTCAGCGCCGAGGCACTGAAACCGGTGGTGGACAGCTATCGGGACCGGGGCGAACGCTTCCCCATGGGCATGGTGTTCCCGGTCTCCACCCACAACTACGAACTGCGCTACTGGCTGGCCGCCGGCGGCCTCAACCCGGGCTACTACGACCCGGAGAACGGCGACACCAGTGGCACCCTGCAGGCCGACGTGCAGCTCTCGGTCACTCCGCCGCCACAGATGCCCGCCACGCTGGAGGCTGGCACCATCAAGGGCTACTGCGTTGGCGAACCGTGGAACCAGCAGGCGGTGTTCAAAGGCATCGGGGTCCCGGTGATCACCGACTACGAAATCTGGCCCAACAACCCGGAGAAAGTGTTCGGGGTGACTGAGGGCTGGGCCGAGAAATACCCCAACACCCACGTTCGCCTGCTGCGGGCGCTGATCCGTGCCGCCTACTGGCTCGACGACAACGACAACGCCAACCGCGAAGCAGCGGTCCAGATGCTGGCCCGCCCCAACTACGTCGGCGCCGACCCGCAGGTGATCGCCAACTCCATGACCGGCACCTTCGAATATGAAAAGGGCGACGTACGCTCGGTACCGGACTTCAATGTGTTCTTTCGCTACTACGCCACCTACCCTTATCCGTCCGATGCCATCTGGTACCTGACCCAGATGCGGCGCTGGGGCCAGATCGCCGAGCCCAAGCCGGATAACTGGTACATGGACACTGCGAAGAAGGTCTATCGGGCCGACATCTACGCCGAGGCGGCGCAGTCGCTGATCGACGACGGCACCCTCAGCGCTGACGACTTTCCGGACCTGAGCGCGGAAAACTTTGAGCGGCCCGGACAGGGCGAGCTGATCGACGGCGTGGCCTTCACCCCCCGTCAGCCCAACGCCTACATCGACAGCTTCGCCATCGGCCTGAAGGGCCGGGACACCGCGGTCGCCGCCGAGTAATGGGAGACACACCATGACAACCGCCACCTCGTCTGAATCCCTCAAGGCGCCGCCGCGCTGGTTCGCGGCGGCAACCGAGCGGCTCTCCCCCCGGGCGCTGGCCCGGGGCGGGCGCAACCTGCTACTGCCGCTGATCGGCATCGGCCTGTTCCTGCTGTTCTGGCAACTGGTCGCGCCCCAGGTCAACACATCCCTGGGCAGTTTCCCGGCGCCCACCGATGTCTGGCAGCAGGCCGGCCAACTGTGGCAGGAGCACAGTGATGAACGGGCCCGGGCCGATCGCTTCGTCACCATGCAGGAAGAACGCAATGCCCGCATCCTGGCTGACAACCCCGAGGCGGACGTGCGTATCCGGCCCTACCCCGGCGCCCCCACCTTCTTCGACCAGATCGGCACCAGTCTGGTGACGGTGCTGTGCGGTTTTCTGCTGGCCACCCTCATCGCGGTGCCGCTGGGCATCGTGGTGGGCCTCAACCGTCACTTTGCCGCGGCGGTCAACCCGCTGATCCAGGTGTTCAAACCGGTGTCGCCACTGGCCTGGCTGCCACTGGTGACCATGGTGGTGTCGGCCACCTACGTCAGCGACGACCCGATGTTCGAGAAGGCGTTCCTGACCTCGATGATCACCGTCACCCTGTGCAGCCTGTGGCCGACCCTGATCAACACCAGTGTCGGTGTGGCCGCGGTCAATCCGGACCTGCTCAACGTCTCCAAGGTGCTGCAACTGTCGTTCTGGACTCACACCCGCAAGGTGGTGTTGCCGTCCTCGGTGCCGATGATCTTCACCGGCCTGCGGGTATCGCTGGGCATTGCCTGGATGGTGCTGATCGCCGCCGAGATGCTGGCGCAGAACCCCGGCCTGGGCAAATTCGTCTGGGACGAGTTCCAGAACGGCAGCAGCCAGTCCCTCAGCCGCATCATGGTGGCGGTGCTGGCAATCGGTTTTATCGGCTTTCTGCTCGACCGGATCATGCTGTTGATCCAGAAGAAAGTCGCCTGGAATGAATAATATCTGGAGGTTGCCATGAGTAAATCGCATCTTGAGTTAACCGGTGTTGATATGGCCTTCGACACACCGTCGGGCGCTTTTCTGGCTCTGGATAACGTCAACCTGAAGATCAGTAAGGGCGAGTTCGTGTCGCTGATCGGCCATTCCGGCTGCGGCAAGTCCACCGTCCTCAACATCGTCGCCGGCCTGTTGCAGGCCACCCGGGGCGGCTGTGTACTCGACGGCCAAGAGGTCAACACCCCGGGGCCGGAGCGGGCGGTGGTGTTCCAGAACCACGCCCTGATGCCGTGGCTGACGGTGTACGAGAACGTTGCCCTGGCGGTGAACCAGGTGTTCAAAAAGTCCATGGGCAAGCGCGAAAAGCGGGCGTGGATTGAACACAACCTGGCGCTGGTGAACATGCAGCACGCCCTCAACAAACGCCCCGGTGAGATCTCCGGCGGTATGGCCCAGCGGGTGGGCATTGCCCGCGCCCTGGCAATGAAGCCCAGCGTGCTGCTGATGGACGAGCCATTCGGCGCCCTCGACGCGCTGACCCGGGCCCATCTGCAGGATTCGCTGATGGCGATTCAGCAGGAGCTCAACAGCACCGTGATCATGATCACCCACGATGTCGACGAGGCGGTGCTGCTGTCCGATCGCATCGTGATGATGACCAATGGGCCGGCCGCCAGCGTCGGGGAGGAACTGGCCATTACCCTGCCCCGCCCCCGCAACCGGGTTACCCTCGCCGATGACCCGGATTACGTGCATTACCGTCAGGCGGTGCTGTCATTCCTCTACGAGAAACAGACCTTTCCGGGACGCAGCGAACCCGAACCGGCCCCGCTGCCAGCAGAGCCGACAGTGGCAGGCCCATCGCCCGAAACCGCCGAGGACAGCAAAGCCAGCACCAGCCGGGAGGCAATCGCCTGATGACCAGCCCGGTCCGCTTCCATCGCCTGCGCCAGCACAGTGCAGGGCGACCCAGAGCGGGGCGCCGGCTTCGACGAGTTGTGCGCCACAGCCCACCTAAAACCCAGTAAATCAACAAGTTGCATTAATGGCACGATACTCGCTTTAGAAGACTCAGGATGGGGTTAGCCGGTTGCGACCGGACCATCCGCATTTCGTTGTTGGCAAAGTTGCCGGACCGTCGCGTTCTCCCCGGGGAACCCGACGCTCCGGCTTTTTTCGTTGGGAGAACACCGATGTCGGTTCAGCCAAACACACCCCGAACCCTGGTGATCTGCGGCCATGGCATGGTGGCCCAGCGGCTGCTGGAACGGCTGTGCGACCAGGCCAGCCACCCGTTCGAGCGCATAGTGGTGCTCAGCGGCGAGCCTTCGGCCGCCTACAACCGCATTCTGCTGTCGTCGCTGCTGGCCGGTGATGCGGACGAAGCCAGCCTCAGGCTGCAGGCCGACGACTGGTTCCAGCGCCAGGGCATTGAACGCCGCCAGGGCGACCCAGTGGTTGGCATCGATCGCCAGGCCCGCCAGGTGGTGACCGCCAGCGGCCATAGGGTGGGCTATGACCAACTGGTGATTGCCACGGGTTCCCGGTCCGCCAGCCTGGGCCTGCCCGGTGAGCAGCTCAACGGCGTGGTGGGATTCCGCGACCTGCGCGACACCCGCACCCTGATCGAGCTGAGTCAGCGCCACCGGCGGGCAGTGGTGATTGGCGGCGGATTCCTCGGGCTGGAAGCGGCCGAGGGGCTGCGCCAGCGCGGCATGGCCGTCACCGTGCTGCATCGCAGTTCTCACCTGCTCAACCGTCAGCTTGACCGGGTCGGTGGCACCCTGCTGGAACAGGCCCTGAGCGCACGGGGCCTGTCCATACGCACTGGTATCGGACCCATGGCCTTGCTGGGCAACCAGCAGCTGCGGGCGGTGCAACTGACCGACGAAACCCTGATCAGCACCGACCTGGTGGTGATCGCCGCCGGCACCACCCCCAACGCTGAGATTGGCCGTGACGCCGGCCTGGCCTGCGACCGCGGCATCCTGGTCGACAACCGCCTGCAGACCAGTGATCCGGCGATCCACGCCCTCGGCGAATGCTGCCAGCTTGGCGACCAGACCTTCGGGCTGGTGGAGCCGGGCTATGAACAGGCCGACGTGCTGGCGCAGGTGCTGGCCCAGCCCGACAGCCAGGCCCGTTTTGCACCAGCCGTGATTGCCACTCGCCTGAAAATCAGCGGCATCCCCATTTTTTCCAGCGGCC
Organism: Marinobacter xestospongiae; assembly: GCF_023156385.1. Lineage (GTDB taxonomy): Bacteria > Pseudomonadota > Gammaproteobacteria > Pseudomonadales > Oleiphilaceae > Marinobacter > Marinobacter xestospongiae. Next base: position 48,924 of record NZ_JAKZAK010000013.1, on the reverse strand, counting down.
AGACCGACGCCGACGAGCACACCGACTCGGTGGTCTGGCAGGACTACGAAACCGATCGCTACTGCCGGTTGCTGATCCGTGACCGCAAGCTCACTGGCGCCGTGCTGTTCGGCGAAACCAGCGACGGCCCCTGGTACCACGAGTGCATTCGCCAGGGCGACGACATAACGGAGTACCGGGCCAACCTGGCATTCGGCAAACAGTACTGCAACGCGGCAGCCTGAACCGACCCCGGTCTAAGATGAGAGGACACCCCATGAGCAAGAAAAACCTGTTAGTGATCGGCAACGGCATGGTCGGTCACCATTTCCTGGAACAGTTTGTTGCCACCGACGCTGCCGCGGACTACCACATTGTGGTGTTTGGCGAGGAACCGCTGCTGGCCTACGACCGGGTCCACCTGTCGGAGTATTTCGGTGGCTCCAGCCACACCGACCTGGCCATGGGCACCGCTGAGTGGTACGCCGAGAATAACCTCGACCTGCACCTGGACGAGCAGGTCACCGGCATCGACCGCGACGCCAAACAGGTGGTGACGCCAAAAGGCACCTACGCCTACGACGAGCTGGTGCTGGCCACCGGCTCCTTCCCGTTCGTGCCGCCCATCGACGGCAATGACCGGCCCGACTGTCTGGTCTACCGTACCCTCGACGACCTCGACCAGATCCGTGCCAGTGCCGAGAATGGCAAGGTCGGCGTGGTGGTCGGCGGCGGCCTGCTGGGCCTGGAAGCCGCCAACGCCCTCAAGAGCCTGGGGCTGCAGGCCCACGTGGTGGAGTTCGCCCCGCGGCTGATGCCGGTGCAGCTGGACGACGACGGCGGCGCGCTGCTGCGCCGCAAGATCGAGGAGTTGGGGGTGCAGGTCCACACCGAGAAGGCCACCACCGCCATCGTCGACGGCGAGGACTGCCGCCTACGGATGAACTTCAGCGATGACAGCCACCTGGAAACCGACCTGATCGTGTTCTCCGCCGGCATCCGGCCCCAGGACGCCCTGGCCCGCAGCTCCGGCCTGGAGATTGGTGAGCGCGGCGGCATCGTGATCAACAACCAGTGCACCACCTCCGACCCGCACATTCACGCCATCGGCGAATGTGCGCTGTGGAACCAGCGCATCTTCGGCCTGGTGGCGCCGGGCTACACCATGGCCCGCACCCTCGCCGGCGCACTCAACGGCGACTCCGAGGCCGCCTTCACCGGCGCCGACATGAGCACCAAGCTCAAGCTGCTCGGTGTTGACGTCGGCTCCATCGGCGATGCCCACGGCCAGAGCCCGGGCGCCCGCAGCATCCGCTTCAACGACGAGGCCAGCGGAGTCTACCGCCGCATGGTGATCAGCGAGGACGGCAAGAAACTGCTGGGCGCCATTCTGGTGGGCGACAACGGCCCCTACGACACCCTGCTGCAGTACGCCCTCAACGGCATCGACCTGCCGGCCAGCCCGGAAGCGCTGATCCTGCCGGAATCCGAGGGCGGCGCCCCGGCGCTGGGTCCGGACGCCCTGCCGGACACCGCCTCGATCTGTTCCTGCCACAACGTCACCAAGGGTGACATCTGCGGCGTCATCGACGCCGGCTGCCAGGACCTTGCCGGCGTCAAGGCCGAGACCAAGGCCAGCACCGGTTGCGGCGGCTGTGCCGCGCTGCTGAAGAACGTGGTGGACTGCGAACTGGAGAAACGCGGCGTCGAGGTCAGCACCGACATCTGCGAACACTTCCCCTACAGCCGCCAGGAGCTGTTCCACCTGGTCAAGGTCAACGGCATCCGCACCTTCCGCCAGTTGATTCGGGAACACGGCCAGGGCCATGGCTGTGACATCTGCAAACCGACCGTGGCTTCCATTCTGGCCACCGTGTGGAACGAGCACATCCTCGCCACCGACCACGTCGCGCTGCAGGACACCAACGACACTTTCATGGCCAACATGCAGAAGAACGGCACCTACTCCATCGTGCCGCGGGTGCCGGGTGGCGAGATCACCCCGGACAAGCTCATCGTGCTCGGTGAGGTGGCCAAGGAATACAACCTCTACACCAAGATCACCGGTGGCCAGCGCATCGACCTGTTCGGCGCCACCCTCAGCGAGCTGCCGGAGATCTGGGAGAAGCTGATCGCCGCCGGCTTCGAGACCGGCCACGCCTACGGCAAGTCGCTGCGTACGGTGAAATCCTGCGTCGGCAGCACCTGGTGCCGCTACGGCGTGCAGGACAGCGTCGGCATGGCGATACTGCTGGAGAATCGCTACAAGGGCCTGCGCGCGCCCCACAAGTTCAAGCTGGCGGTGTCCGGCTGCACCCGTGAGTGCGCCGAGGCCCAGAGCAAAGACTTTGGCGTGATCGCCACCGACAAGGGCTGGAACCTCTACGTCTGCGGCAATGGCGGCATGCGGCCGCGCCACGCCGACCTGTTTGCCACCGACCTGAGCGACGAGGAGCTGATTCGCACCATCGACCGGGTGCTGATGTTCTACGTCCGCACCGCCGATCGTCTGCAGCGCACCAGCGTGTGGCTGGAGAATCTGGAAGGCGGCCTCGACTACCTCAAGGAAGTCATCCTGGAAGACAAGCTCGGTCTCGGCGAGGAGCTGGACGAGCACATGCAGAGGGTGATCGGCACCTACCAGTGCGAATGGAAGACCGCGGTGGAAGACCCCGAGAAGCGCAAGCGCTTCCGCGAGTTCGTCAACGACGAGCGCAAGGACCCCGTGCAGCAATGGACCACCGAACGCGGCCAGCGCCGCCCCGTGGCGGAAACCGCCTAAGCCAGAGGAGACCCAGCAATGACCCGCAAGACAACCCAATGGCACCACCTGTGCGACGTTCAGGACCTGATCCCGGAATCCGGCATCGCGGTATGGACCCCGGCCGGCCCGGTGGCGATCTTCTACCTGCCGCATCAGATTCCGTCGCTGTACGCCATAGGTCACCATGACCCCTTCTCCGACGCCAACGTGCTGGCCCGGGGCATTACCGGTGACCTCAAGGGCGAGCCGGTGGTGGCCTCACCGATCTACAAACAGCACTTCAGCCTGCGCAGCGGCGTCTGCCAGGAAGACGACAGCGTCCGCGTGCCCACCTTCCAGGTGCTGGTGGACGGCGAACAGGTACTGGTGGAAGTACCCGCAACCCAGCGGGCCGACGCCGTGGCCTGACGACCCGGGCAGCGGCTCAGGGCAGTTGGGCCACTGCCATTGTTGCCGGGCGGCCGGTAGTATCGGGGCAGACCAATAACAGCGACAACAAGGACCTGTCCCTTTGAAACCTCTCAGCCCGGCCGACCAGCTGTTCCTGTGGCTTGAAAAGCGGCAGCAGCCCATGCACGTGGGCGGACTGCAGCTTTTCTCCTTTCCCGATGACGCCCCCGATGACTACGTCGCCCAGCTGGCGGATCAGCTGCGACAGCAGACCACCGTGACGGCACCGTTCAACCAGCGTCTCACCAGCCGCTTTGGCCAGCCCTACTGGACCGAAGACACCCAGTTGGATCTGGAACACCACGTCCGCTTCGAGGCCCTGCCCACCCCCGGGCGCATCCGCGAACTGCTGGCGTTCGTCTCGGCCGAGCACAGCCACCTGATGGACCGGGAACGGCCGCTGTGGGAATTTCACCTGATTGAAGGGCTGCCGGACCGGCGCTTCGCCATCTACACCAAGGTCCATCACGCTCTGGTGGACGGCGTCTCGGCGATGCGGATGATGAAGCGGATGCTGGCGGACACGCCGACGGAGCGCGAGCTGCCGCCGATCTGGTCGTTGCCGCCCAGAGCGAACCGTCAGCCGCAGCCACGGGGATCGGTGATCGACAGTCTCAGCCACCTGCTGGGACAGTCCGGTCGCCAGCTCGGTACCCTGCCGGCGGTGGCACGGGAACTGTTGCGCACGGTGCAGCGGGCCCGCCGCAACCCCGAGTACGACTCGCTGTTTCGCGCCCCCCGCTGCATCCTCAACCAGAAAGTCACCGGGTCTCGCCGGTTTGCCGCCCAGTCCTACAGCCTGGCGCGCATCCGGGCGGTGGGGGAGGCCTTTGATGCCACCGTCAACGATGTGGTGATGGCGATGTGCGGCCACGCCCTGCGCGCCTACCTGCGCAGCCAGAGCGCGCTGCCGGAGCAGTCGCTGATTGCCATGGTGCCGGTGTCCCTGCGACGGGACGACAGCGCCGAGGGCAATCAGGTGGGGATGATTCTGGCGTCTCTGGGCACAGACCTGGCCGACAGCAGCGAGCGCCTGCGCCACATTCACCAGGAAGTCGGCGAGGCCAAGGCCCGCTACGCCAGCCTGTCGGCGGAAGAGATCGTCAACGTCACCGCACTGACCCTGGCGCCGGCGGGCTTCCACCTGCTGACCGGGCTGGCGCCAACGTGGCAGACCTTCAATGTGGTGATTTCCAATGTGCCGGGGCCCCAGCAACCGGGTTACTGGAACGGAGCCCGGCTCGAGGGCATGTACCCGGTGTCCATCGCCATGGACCGGATGGCGCTGAACATGACGCTGACCAGCTACTGCGATCAGGTGGAATTCGGTCTCACCGGGTGCCGGCGCACCCTGCCCAGCCTGCAACGGCTGCTGGACCACCTCGACGAGGGGCTGGAGGAACTGGAGGCGGCCCTGCGCTGAGCGCGCAGGGGCGATTCGGAGTTAATCAGAGGCTCCCTCAGTAGCCGGAGGACTCTGTGTTCTTGATCGACACCTGCTCATTGAGGGTCCAGAAATCGTACAGGATACCGATCAGGAACAGACCGCCGGTCAGCAGGTAGAGGATGCCGGTGATCCACTTGCCCATGTACATGCGGTGGACTCCGAACACCCCGAGAAAGGTGAGCAGAATCCACGCCACGTTGTAGCTGGTGCCCCCTTCCCGGAAACGCAGGCCGGCCTGGCGGTCCATGGACGGGATCAGGAACAGGTCAATGATCCAGCCAATCAGGAAAAATCCCAGGGTGAAGAACCAGATGGTGCCGGTCACCGGCTTGCCGTAGTAGAACCGGTGTGAGCCCAGGAAACCAAAGATCCAGAGCAGGTAACCGATGATCTTGCTGTGCGTGTCTGCAGGCTGCATGGGCTGCCCTCCTGTGTTGAAACGGGACGCTAAACGGGCCCCAGTGTAACCGAGCGTTGGCTCGGAAAAGATGACAAAGGCGACAGCTCCCGTGAAGCTGGCGAGCGCCTCGCTTAAGGCCCCATCTCCGGCGCCGGGTCGGGGCCGTCTTCGCGGAATTCGCTGGCGGATTTGCCGGTCCACTTGCGGAACGCCCGGCTGAAGTTGGACAGGTCGGCGTACCCCAGCTCGTAGGCAATCTCGCTCACCGACTGGTTGGTGTAACGCAGCAGCTGGATGGCGCGGTCCTTGAGCACGCCCTCGACAATCTCCCGGTAGGTGGTGTCTTTCTCCGCCAACCGCCGCTTGAGGGTCCGTGACGATACACAGAATCGCTCCGCCATGGCCTCCAGTGACGGCAGCGGCCCGGGCATGATGTGCAGCATGTTGCGGATGGCGTAGGTGATGTCGCCCTGGTCCTTGAGTGCCTTCTGCAACTCGAATTCGCACTGGTCCCGGGCCATCCTGGAGGCATCGGCATCGGCCAGGCGCATCTTCGCCTGCAGCAGTTTCTTCGGGAAGATGATCATTTCCGCCGGTTGCTGGTACTGGAACGCCACCGGCAGCTGGTTGGCGAAGTTGCGGAAATACCCCGGCTCCGGTGCCGTCAGATGCACCTCAACCCCGGGGATCTTGCCGTCGGTGATCTCAAACCCCATCGCCGCCGCACTGGAGCGGTCAATCAGCTGATCCGCCAGCAGCATCAGCGTGGTGGCCACCGTTTCCGCCAGGAAGTGATAGAGCCCGGGTACGTCAAACTGGGCCTGAGTGGTCACCAGAACACGGTCGTCGGTGTCGTTGATGGCCATGGTCAGAAACGGCACCCGCAACTGCAGATAGCGCCGCACCGAGTCCAGGGCTTCCCCCATGGTGGGACTGGTCAGCGCCGCCAGGCCCAGGGTGCCGTGGATGGTCAGCCGCAGCTCCCGCGCCAGCAGGAAACTGAGGCCCTGATCACCGGCAAGCGTCACCGCCCGCTCGGCCATCACCATGGCGTCGGTCACAAACACCCGGCTGTCGTTGGCCTTGAGGTCCTCCGCAAAAAAGCTCAGCCCCTCGTAGAGCTGACGTTCGTTGTGGCCCAGCTTGCCGACGGTTTCCGCCAGTACCCGCATGTAGACACCCGGCACCAGGAACAGACCCAGCATCTGCCGTTCTTTGTCAGGACTCGTATTCGCCATGGTACTTCCTTCGTAACTGGATGAACGAACTGATCGGACAGGCGCCGGACGGACACCACAGGCATCACACCTGTCTGGATGCTAGCACGAAGCCCCACGGGACAGCACCGTGGCTCCGGCGCCCGCCCCTGACGTCAGGCCAGTCAATCCGGGCCAGGGTGGCCCAACCTGAACGACCGACGTCCCCTTCTCGCCTTCTCCCGCCGGTTTGACCCCGGCACACTCAATTCATGACTGATGCGCAAAGCGCGGACTTCATCACTGAGCGCAAAGCGCGACCATTAAAAGAACAGCGCAGGAGTACCAACATGCAGACAACTCAAGACACCGCCAACAATCGTTCTGACAATCGTTCTGACAACGCCAAGACCCGGACCCCGGACAATGTGTCCATCAAGCCCCAGCGCATGGGTTTCGAGTTCGACGAAAAGAACCCGCGTTACTGGCTCGACAACAGCTACATCCTGAGCCACACCATGAATGCACTGTCGGTGCTGTTCCCTCAGGGCGAACAGTTCTTTGTTGACTCGGTACGCTACTTCCGCGATCAGATCACCGATCCCAAGATGAAGGAAGAGGTGCGGGGATTCATTGGCCAGGAAGCCATGCATTCGCTGGAACACATTGCCATGAACCAGCACGTGCGTGACCAGGGCATGCCGGTGGAAGAACTGGAGAAGCAGCTGAGTGTGGTATTGGGCATCGCCAAGAAGCTGCCGAAGCGGCATCAGCTGGCGATCACCTGCGGCCTGGAACACCTCACCGCAATGATGGCCGACATGCTACTGGAGCGGAACGACATTCGCGAAGACATGCACGAGTCGATGCAACCGATCTGGGTCTGGCACGCCATCGAGGAAACCGAGCACAAGGCGGTCACCTTTGACGTCTTCCAGGAAGTCGGCGGCACTTACGCCGAACGCGCCTTCTACCTGGCCTTCAGCACCGCCATGCTGGGCGTGGTGGCCTCCGCCTTTACCGCCCAGATGATGATCAAGGACCCGAAACACTTCAGCCTCAAGGACACCGCCAAGGGGATGTGGCGGATGTGGGGCAAGAACGGCGCCTTCTCCAGCCTGATTCCCACCTGGCTGGAATACTTCAAGCCGGGCTTCCACCCCTGGGATCACGACAACAGCGAGCTGATCGAGCGTTTCAAGGCCAAGATCAACGAACACATCGCGCCGCAGTTCAAGAACGGTAACCGTCGCACCCTGCAGTGATCAGTCAGTGATCAGAGATTCCTCAGCAATGAACTAGCTCACCAATCCCAACGCACGGGCGCGGGCCACCGCCCCCGTGCGGTTGGCCACCGCCAGCTTGCCGTAGATGCTGCTGAGGTGGGATTTCACCGTCGCCTGGCTGATGCCCAGACGTTCACTCAGGTCCTTGTTGGTGAGCCCCGATCCCAGCAGCACCAGCACTTCCCGCTCCCGGCTGCTGATGTCAGACAGCAGCGCTGAATCCAACTCCGGCGCCGGCGCCTCCGCGGCATCTCCGCCCTGACGCAACACCGCCTGAGCCGAGGTCCGGCCCTGGTTACGGGCCACGCAGGCCCGCAGAATCGGCTCCAGCAGTACCCCTTCATCGAGAAACAGTCGCACCGCGCCCATCGGCACAAACTCGTCCAGGGTTTCCGCCAGCAGCGCCACCGCCTGCCCCTGGGCCTCCTCCCGATACCAGCTGTGCTGCGCCGCCAGTACTTGCAACCGTCCCAGCAACAGCCGGTTGTCCCCCTGCGCCGCCGCCTGCTGCAACAACGCCAGGGGCTCGTCGATGGGCTGCCCCATCAGCAGGCTGCCGGCCAGCCGCAGCAGGGATTCGTGCAACACACAAAAACGCGGCCGGGCCTCGGTTTCGGCAGGCTGCTGGGACCAGCGCACCAGGGCCGAGGCATCGCCCTGGCGCCAGGCCACCAGCGCCCGCAGCGCCTCCGGTGCCGGCACGTTGTAGGCCCAGGGATTATCCAGTCGACGGTGCAGACTGGTCATGCGAGCCACCTGGGCCAGGGCCTCGGCATCGCGATGGTCAATCAGCGCCAGCCGGAACAGGGCGAACAGCAGGTACAACTGATCCAGTGGCGTCAGCCGTTCGCTGCCCAGCGCCCAGGCCCGCTCCAGCTGCTGCCGGGCATTCACCAGGTCATTCGCCTCCAGCGCCAGCAACCCCTGCAGGTACGCCAGCAACGATTGCGCTTCGGTGTCGCGGGCGGCATCCCGGAGCCAGCCGGCCAGGGTGCGATACTCCGTGGCCGCTCGATCCACTTCCCCCCGGTGCAGCAGGGCCGGAACCAGCACCACCAGACAACGCAGCAGGCAACGCTCATCGCGCCAGTGGCGGGCATCGTCCAGTGCCGCCCGGAGATAACGCTCGGCCTGGCCCAGCTCGGCCTCCATGAAGGCGTTGGCCCCCAGGGTGTACAGCGCCCAGCGCCGTAACTGGCTCTGGTCCTCAGCCAAGCCGCTGTCCAGGCCCTGCTCCAGTTGCCGCACCAGCGTCGCAGCATCCTGATGGCGGCCACTGAGGCGAACGCTGGGGCAACGCAACATCAGGCCAATGTGGACCAGCGTCGGCTCCGGCGTCTGATCACTCCCAGCCCACAGCCGGTCGGCGTGGTCCAGGCTGGCCAGAACCTGCTCGTACTGGCCCTCAAAGAAATGAAACAGCGCCGTCACCACCGCCAGCGCCGGAGACTGACGACGAAAGGCCGCAGGAAACCGCTGCAGCAGATCACCATGGATTGGCTGCACATCCGCCGCCAGCCACATCGGCAGCAACCGCTCGGCGTCGTCATAGCATTGGTCCGCCAGGTACAGCTCCAGAGCATCCCCCACCAGGCCGGTGTCCGCCAGCGCCCGTGCCGCGGCCAAGCGCTGGCGCCGGCCCTGTTCCGGCGCCTGTGGCCGGGCCAGCAGCCAGTCCCGCAGCAGATCGTGCATGCGGTACCAGGGCGGGCCGTCAGCTATGCCGTCGAGGTGCCAGACCAGCAGCCGATGCTGCCGCATACGGGCAATCAAATCACCGCTATCACCCGCTTGGCGCACGGTGTTGGCCAGTGCTTCCGAGAACGATGGCAACGGTGCCATCGCCAGCAGAAACTGCTGCAGCTCATCATCAAGCTGGCCGAATACTTCCTCCAACAGATAATCCGACAGCATCGGCGCGTCAGTCCGGTCGTTGACCGGTGCCTCGTGGTGAGCCGGGACCTGGCCTGCCAGCTGTAACGCGGCCGGCCAGCCACCGGTCTGTCGGTGCAGACTGCGGGCACGCGCCTCATCCACCGGGCTCGCTAGGCGTTGGTGCAGGAAACGGCAGGACTGGCTTTCGCTGAACCGCAGCTGGTCACAACCCACCAGCAGCGCCTGGGCCCGGGCCAGGTGGCGTGCGCGCCGTAACGGTGGTTCGTGGCGGGACACCACCACCACTCGCAACAGCGCCGGCGCCAGGTCGAACAGTCGCTGGCACTGGTTCAGCAACAACGGGTTATGGATCTGGTGGAAGTCATCAAGCACCAGGTAAAGCCGCTGGGGTGCCTGCCAGGTGCGGGCGTAATCCGACAGAGCGTTAACCAGGCTGTCGACCGGATCATCCTCCCAACCCTGGGCAAGCGCCTGGAACAGGCCCTGATGACGGCGATCAAAATGCGGGTCGATACGTGCCAGGGCTTCCCGGATGCCGGTCCAGAACAGGGCCGGCTCGTTGTCACGGGCTTCCAGCGCGAGCCAGGCGTGGGTGGGCTGGCGCTGCTCCAGCCATTGGCTGACCAGGGTGGTCTTACCAAAGCCGGCGGGCGCGCACACCAGCGTCAGCGGCGCGTCCTGGGAGCGATCCAGCAGGGCCAGGCGATCCGGGTCATCAATCAGGCCGGCGGGCAGCCGCGGCCGGATCAGTTTGGTTTCCGCTACCATTGGGCAGGTCATCCGTCACGATTCCTTTCCAGCTTATCGACGGACAGCGGGTGGCTCCACGGTGAGGCCGCCAGGGTGAGACAGAGCTAACGGTTTGGCGACCAATTGCCGCCGAGCAGGCCGGTACCGCGCAGCAGCACCGCGGCAATGCGGGCCGCACCCAGATCGCGGGCACACAGGTACCAGGGGGTTTCGCGGCCACGATAGCGGGATTTGTGGTAGGCCAGCGGCGCAAAGGCATACAGCCGGTTGCCATGGCGGTAGAACAGCTGGGCGAGACGACGCACCATCGGCTGTTCGCCGGAGCAGGCGCGCACGCCATGCAGCGGCGCGATGCCGAGAGACAGTTCCGGCACGCCCTCCTCCCGGAAGCGGGTCATCGCCTGCAGGATGATGTAGTCCAGCAGACCGGAATGGTGGGCCTCCGGCCGGGCCCGCAGGATATTGGCGCAGTACCCCACCAGCTCGCCGTTGTCGAAATAGGGATCGAAGAAAACGTAGCCGGCCAACTGACCGTCCAGGTAGGCGTAGAACTTCCGCACGCCCCACTCATCAGCAAACACCGGCGGCCGGGTCAGCAGGCTCAGTTCCCGGTGTTTGACCGCCTTGCCCTGACGCCAGGCGTCGGAGATGGCCGCCACCGCGGTCTGGTCCACGCCGGCCGCCGGCAGCTCCATCACCGACACGGCATGGCGCCGGTGCAGGTTGCTGGCATGGCGCAGCTGTTTCATCGCCCGCCCACGCAGGCTGAAGCGCTCCAGATCGACGGCAAACTCGGTGCCGATGATGTTGGTGCGATGCCCCAGCCCCGCCAGGGTATCGGCCATCTGCGGCCCCACCCCCACGTACAGCGGCCGGCCAGGCACGCTGCGCTCGAACTGGCGCAGCAACCGGGGCAATTGGTTGGGCGCCGCCACCGGATCGGTAAACACCACGTTGACCGGACCGGCCAGCGTCGGCACCGGGATGTAGGGCACGAAGCCCAGGCTGTCCAGACTGTAGTGGCGGCAGCCCTGTTGCAGGGAGAAGTAGCTGCTGGATTGGCGGCCGTGCTGACACAACCAGCTTTCCAGTTGCGCCGACGGCAGACGCACCGGCGACGCTGGCACGGGTTGCGACGGCATCAGCACGTCGGCTGCGGGCTCGGCTGTGGCTGCAATGTGGGTTACCGTCATGGACTCTACCTTTCAAGCTGTCGCTGAAGACGCAACGAAAACACTACGCTCCGGTGTCACCACCGGCATCCACCCAATGGCTGACCCCGGCGCCGGATTGCGGAACTGGATCACAGTTCCACCATCGTCTCCGGTTAATCGGTAATCGACTGTCGTCCCCGCCGAATCACTTCGCCCAGACGCCACAGCCGCCACTCACCGGGCTGGTACAGATCCCATCGTTCATCGGTGGTCAGCGGTTCGGTGACGATCACACTGACCACATCGTTGGGGGTGGTTTCGGCCTCGAAATCCACCGTCACATCGGCATCTTTCAGCCTTGCCGGGCCAAAAGGTGCTCGCCGGGTGATGCTGGCCATCTTGGTGGTGCAGAAGGTGAACAGCCAGTCGCCGTTGGTCAGCAGCAGGTTACACACCCCCTGCCGGGCGTAATCGGCGGCCCGTTCCACCAGTTGGGCGACCAGGCTATCCAGGTCAGCCTCACGACTGCCCGAGGCCCGCAGGTGATTGAGCAGGTCGCAGAACAGCGCCTCGCTGTCGGTACTGCCCACCGGCTCGTAGAATCCGGTTTGCGGCTGGAAGGTCTTGAGCTGACCGTTGTGGGCAAATGTCCAGTAGCGGCCCCATAGCTCGCGGATGAACGGGTGGGTGTTGGCCAGACACACCGAGCCAACATTGGCCTGGCGGATATGGCACACCGCCACTTCGCTCTTGATCGGGTGGGTCTGCACCACCTCGGCAATCCGCGAACTGGCACTGGCGCCGGATTCGTGGAACGCCCGCACGCCCTTGCCCTCATAGAAGGCCACACCCCAGCCATCGCGATGGGGGCCGGTGTCACCACCGCGGCGGGTCAGGCCGGTAAAGCTGAAACACAGATCGGTGGGAGTATTGGCGCTCATCGCCAGCAATTCACACATCGGTACCGCTCCCTATCCGTGCCCGTTGGCGTCAATGACACCACCAGTCTGCAACCGGCGACTGGCGCTACGCACCAGACCGTCTGCCTGATGACCATCACGATCGCTATGGGCTAGCCCCACCGCCAGTGCCGGCGAGAATGCACCGTCGTCCGCCTCCAGCCGCAGCGCGGCCACCTGCGCCTGCAAACTGGCCGTCAACTGTTCCGCATCGGCACGCTGAAGGTCGCGTAATACCAGGCCAAACGACCCGTCACCCAGGCGTCCGATCACGTCGGTGGAGCGCAACCGGTGGGTCAGCACCTCGGTCACCGCCGCCACCAGGCGATTGCTGAACGCCAGCCCCTGGTGTGCCTGCAGGGTCTGAAAACCGTCGATGTCCAGCAGCACCAGAGCGCAGGGGCTGTTGCTGCGCTGACACTCCGACAGGGTCCGCGCCAGGCTGTCACGGAAGCGCTGGTGGTTGACCAGACCGGTGAGCGGGTCCACCTGGGTCAGCGCCAGCAGTTGCCCTTCCGCCGCCTCCCGGCGCTGCTCAAACAGGTGGATGAACACCAGCATCAGGCCGGCGCACAGCAGCATGTTGAGCAGGTCCACACCAACGCCGGCGGAATGCTGGCTGCCGAGATAGTAGGTATAGCTGACACAGCCGGCGGCCATGAACGGCACGCTGAGCACCAGCCCCCGTTGTCGCCCCAGCAGCAGGTACGCCAGCACCGGCATCATCAGCACCCACACGAAGGAGGCCACCGAGGCCTGGGGCATGATGATGACGTAGTTGAAGAAGGCGAACAGTGGAATCAGGTAGCCGTAGGTCCAGACCCGCAGATGCCGACATCGGGCCAGACGGAGGTAGCCGGTCAGCAGCAGCACACTGGCCAGCAGTTCCAGACCGGCCAGCGCCGGCTTGCCGTTGTGAAACTGCAGCGCCGCGAAGGCCACCAGGGCGCCGGCAGTGACGGCGTAAAGCAGGCGAAGCAGATCGCGGCGATAATGGGGGCGCAGGCCTTCGCTGGCCGGCGCCGGGGCGTCACAGGAAGTCGAAGAAGTCATGGAGAATTGGTCCCTCAGATACCGCCAGTATACGACGCTGCCCCAGCGAGTAAACCCGCAGGCAGGGTCCTGGTTAACAGCAACCGGGAACCACATCACCAGACCGCCTCAGTTGTAGAGGCTCTTGCGGGAGAACCGCTGGACCAGGGGCTGGTAGGCCGCCCCCAGCACCCGGTTGAGGGCATCGATGCCCCAGGCATCCGGGCCCACCAGGATGCGGGACTCGTCCCGCAGAATGCCTTTGACAATGGTCTCCGCCGCTTTTGCCGGCGTGGTCATGGCCAGTTTGTCGAAACCCTTGCGCTGGGCTTCGGCGTTCTCCGATTTGCCCATGCGGGCGGCGTTGGCGATGTTGGTACGAATACCGCCGGGGTGAACACAGCTGACAGCCACCGGCTGTTCTTCCAGCTTCATTTCCTGACGCAGCGACTCGGTGAAACCGCGCACGGCAAATTTGGCGGCGTTGTAGGCGCTCTGCTTGGGCACGCCAATCAGGCCAAACACGCTGGAAATGTTCACCACGTGACCATCACCGGAGGCAATCAGGTGCGGCAGGAAGGCACGGGTGCCGTGGGCCACACCCCAGAAGTCGATATCCATCACCCACTTGAAGTCCTCGTCGGTCATCTCCCGCACCGAGGCCGACAGCGCCACGCCGGCGTTGTTGATCACCAGATTGACCTGGCCAAAGTCCTTCGCCACCTGGTCGGCATGGGCGTAGATTGCGTCACGACTGGATACGTCCAGGGTGTAGCAACGGACTTCGTTGGCACCGCACTGCTCGGCGGTTTCGGACAGACCAGCCTCGTTAACATCGGACAGGGCCAGACGGCAGCCCCTGGCCGCCAGGGCCTTGGCCAGGGCACGGCCAATGCCGGAACCGGCACCGGTAACGACAGCGACTTTGTTGTGCAGATCTTTCATCGGGGTGACCTCTTGTTATGAATTCCGGGCTCGCCGGGGCGGCGCCACAGGGTATGCCCCATCATCGCGCAGAGTCCGCAACCTCAACATGGCAGAAGGCAGCACCGAAGCTGGGCGCTGCGGTCAGTTCTGGTACTTCGCGTGTGAGGGGGCTCGCTGAGCCGGTGGGAAAGGCAGCGCATTCCGGTGCAGAAGAAGAGGCAGACGCGGTGCGCAGCAGCCGCCAGCGTGACGGTCTGCGCAGCGGGATGGTCGGCGGCTCCGGCGCCAACAGCTGAACCCGCGGCTATTCCAGCAAATGATCCAGGGGACGCTGGTAGCTGGGGGCAAACACTTCGAGGAAGTACAGCACCTCCGGCAACGCTTCCTCCTGCAGGCGGGCCAGGATCTGGTCCGCCGCCGGCTCAAACTCCCGGTTACCGGCCTGGATCTCCGCCTGGCACTTGAGCCAGGCGGACAACCGGTCCGCCGCCTTGATCAGCACCCGCTCCTGCTCCGGCCAGGTTGATTCCCGGATGTAAGGCGCAAACGCCCCCTGCAGGGACGCCGGCAACAGCGCCAGCAACTCCGATTCCGCCTTGTGTTCAACGTCGCCAAACGCCTCCCGCATCACTTTCGAGTGGTACTTCACCGGCGTTGGCAGATCCCCGGTAATCACCTCGGTGGCGTCGTGGTAGAGCGCCGCGGTCGCGATGCGATCAGCATTGACGTCACCGTCGAAGTGGCGATTACGAATCAGCGCCAGGGCGTGGGCCAGGGTCGCCACCTCCCAGGAATGGGTGGCGACGTTTTCCTCTATGGCGTTGCGCATCAGGCCCCAGCGGCGAATCCAGCGCAGCCGGGCAACGTAGGCAAAGAAATGGCTCAGGGGACGCTTGTTCACAACGTTCCTTTTCATTAAGTCGATTCTTGGATTGGATTCATGGCTTGGAATCATGGCCTCGATGGCAATGACAGCCACTGGCGGCAGGCACGCCGTCAGCGTGCCTGCAGGCTGAAGGGCACGGTCACCCGGCCGTCGTCGGACGCCGGGGCATCCAGTGACGGCTCCGCCAGAAACAGTTGGCTGGCCGGGATGTGGTACTGTTCCGACAACTGACGGTGCAGCCATTCCCCTCGCGCCGCCGCCAGTCGGCCCAAGGTTTCCGGCGGCAGGGAGCGATCAGCCGTCAGGCGTCGCACCAGCCGGTCCGCCCAGGGTTCGCCGCCGGCTGCAGCCGCCTGCTCGCGCATTGCATCCAGGGTGGCCGCGCCGAACCGGTCACGGACCGCGCCTTCCAGCGCACCGATGCGGGTTGAAGCACCGGCCTCCGCCACACCCAATTGCTGCCACAACGCCTGCCGGTGCAGCGCCAGGCCATCCCGGGACGGCACCACCGCACCACGCACTTCGAGAATCAGCTCCGGGCGCTCGACCAACGCCTGGGCCAACACCGCCAACTTGTCGGCCTCGCCGTCGGCCAGGGCGACGTCACCGGGCACAAAATCCACCGCGCCCAGCTCTTCGCCGCTCAGCCCCGCCATTTCGGCCACCGCACCCAGCGCGCTGAAGGGCGATGCCGCGGCTTTCACCACCAGGTTGACGAAGGTGCGCCACAGCACCCGGTCCAGCCGGAAGTCCGGGTCGTCCAGATTCCCGCTGACCGGGATATCCAGCTCGATCACGCCACGGCGATCCCGCAGCAGCGCCAGCCCCAGGCTGACCGGTGCCTGCACCGCCTCGTCGCTGGCCACCGCCTGGCCCAGTTCCAGGCGGTCCAGCAACACCCGGTTCTCCGCACTCAGTTCCGTGCCGGACAGCTGGTAATCCAGTCCCAGCCCCAGTTTGCCCCGGTCAATGCCATAGCCCAGGTAGCGGCCAGCGTAGGGCGAAAAGGTTGGCATGGAGACGTCGCTGAGTTCCAGGGTCAGGGTGCTGTCGCCCTCGGCTCCCAGAGGCGACAGGGTGCCGTCCAGCCGCAACTGGCCGGACTCACCGACCCGGCCCGAGAGCTGCACACGCCCCTGTTGTGGCGGAATGTTGCTGAGCCCAATCACCTGGCCATCCAGCGCCCGCAGGCGGGTATTGAAGGCGGGGCTGACGCTGCGATCGGTGTAGGCCACCTGACCACCGCTCAGTGCCAGTTCGCCTATGCGGAAGATCAATCCCGGTGCCTCTTTCTTACTGACAGGCTCGGTCGGGGTGTCGGGGTCGGCCGGGGCGTCCGTGGCATCCGCAGGCGAAGCCAGCAGCGCAGCGATATTGAGGTTTCCGGAGGCCTCCCGCAGCAGCTGGGCCTGGGGCCCGGTTAGCGTTACCTGGCCGATCTCCAGACGCGCCGGGGCGAGGTTGTATTCAATCGGCGCCAGCCGCAACAGCTGCCATGCCAGCAGCTCCTCTTCCCGGTCCACCACCGCCGTCACCAGCCCGCCAATCTCGGCGCTGCCACTGAAGGTGCCGGTCATGGGCTGTTTCTGGTCGTCCAGGTCAAGTTCACCGTCCAGGGCCAGGCGGCCGTCACGAATCGCCAGCTGGCTGGCCTGTTCGATGTAGGGTGACAGTGGTGCCAGCGCCAGGTCACGGGCGGACACGGCCGCCTCCAGGGTCAGCGGCGTCAGCGTCACCTGGCCCTGGGCGGACAGCTGGCCACCACTGGCAACACCGGTTTCCAGGAGATAGTCCACCGGTTCGGACAGTTGCTCACTCAGCGGACCCAGAGTCAGCGCCAGGTCGGTTGCCTCCAGGCTCACCGGCCGGGGCGGTTGCTGATCCTGCCAGCGCAGGTTGGCTCCGGTCAGGTTGATGCCCGCCAGCGACCACTGCCAGGCCGGGGCGCTGTCGCTGTCATCCTCAGGGGTGTCATTCGCGGCGGGATCTGTCGCCACCAGCGGTTTGAACCAGTTCAACTGGCCGTCCGCGTCGCGAGCCAGCTCCAGCGACAGGTTCTGCAGGGTCATCGGTCCCAGTTCCAGCCAGCGCTCCAGC
Source organism: Marinobacter xestospongiae (assembly GCF_023156385.1). Classification (GTDB taxonomy): domain Bacteria; phylum Pseudomonadota; class Gammaproteobacteria; order Pseudomonadales; family Oleiphilaceae; genus Marinobacter; species Marinobacter xestospongiae. The sequence goes on along the minus strand of NZ_JAKZAK010000013.1, from coordinate 31,701 downwards.
AGGCTGAAGCGAATGTCGGTGAGGGTCAGGCGCTCCAGGGCCAGACCGGTGTCCTCACCCGCCGGCTCACGGATGGCCAGCTCCGCCACGGTCACCGCTCCCCCGGTGGTGACCAGGGACAGCCGGTTGTCGTAAGCCAGCTGGTAGTCCGTGCTGACGCTGACCTCTCCGTCGGTCAGGGTGTAGGGCAACGCCGCGCCGGCGAAGTGAGCCAGGGTGTCGTAATCCAGATCGTCCAGGGTGAGGCGCCCTTCGGAGTAGAGCGGCGCCAAGCTGAGGCTGCCTTCCCAGCTCAGGTGCTGGTCGCCGATTCGGGCCTGGAGATGGTACCAGCTGTCCCCGTCATCACGCGGGAAGGTGGCCAGGTCTGAAAGATTCAGGTTGAGGGGTGCGATATCAAAGTGCCGCGGCGTGTCCGTGCGACGATCCCAGAGCGCGATCTGCCCCTCCGCCAGCACCAGCGACCGCAGCAGCAGTGGTATCGGCCCAGATTCTGTGTCGGACTCCGGTTCAGGATCATCGGTGGCCGGGTGCTGGTCCTGCCAGTCCTGCAGCAGACTGATCTGCCCGCCCGGCAACAGCTCCAGGTGCAGCTGTGGCTGCGTCACCCGGATGCCGTCAAAGGCCAGCACACCGGTAAACAGGTGCAGAAACGACAGATCCACCCGCAGCTCCGGCACCGTCAGCACGGACTCGCCGCGGCTGTCCGTCGCGCTCAGCGCAGACGCTTCCAGCGCCAGGGAGAGGGGGTTAAAACGGATGTCCTCGACCTCCGCCTGCCACCCCAGCTGGTCCCGGAACCGGCCGGGCACCTGACGCTCCAGCCACCAGGGCAGAGCCACAAACCCGGCCAGCATGTACAGCAACAGCACCACCGCCAGCCACAGTCCGATCCGTTTGATTGTGCGGTTGCCACTCACCTGCCTTGCCACAGACGTCTCCCTATCCCTTCCCTTGGCTGAAGGGATACCAGGTTCCATTGATCCAACGATCTTGAAAGAATACACCATCGTATTCAGCCCCAGTATGACGAAGACCCTGAAGCCCCTCAAAGGCTCAACCACCAAAGGATAGCCCTATGGACATTGGTGACATGCGCCGGGAGTTCGAGAGCGAAGGCCTCGACCGCGACCACCTGGACGACAACCCCACCCGCCAGTTCGAACGCTGGTTTCACGATGCCCGCGAGGCCGGGCTGCTGGAACCCAACGCGATGTCACTGGCCACCACCGGCAGTGACGGCCTGCCGGACCTGCGCACGGTGCTGCTGAAATACTTCGACGACCAGGGACTGGTGTTCTACACCAATTACCAGAGCCGCAAGGCCCGGGAGCTGGAGGAAAACCCCAAGGCGGCGCTGCTGTTCCCCTGGATTGGTCTCAATCGCCAGGTGATCGTCCAGGGCCGGGTGGAAAAGGTCAGCAAGACCGAGTCGCTCAAGTACTTCGCCTCCCGCCCCCGCGGTAGCCAGCTTGGTGCCTGGGTTTCGGAACAGAGCCAGGTAATCACCTCGCGCGGTCTGCTGGAACAGAAAGTAGCGGAGATCAAACAGCGCTTCAGCGCCGGCGAGGTGCCACTGCCCAGTTTCTGGGGCGGTTACCGGGTGATCCCGCAACGCTTCGAGTTCTGGCAGGGGCGGCCGTCCCGGCTGCACGACCGTTTTGAATATCTGAGGCAAGACGATGGCTGGCTCATCCAGCGCCTGCAGCCCTGAGGCAACGGCACCACAAATCTGGCTGGCCCGGGTTCCCGACCAGCAGCCCGAGGCCCTGCCCGGCTGGCTGAGCCGCGAAGAACAGCAGCGGGCCACCGGCCATCACGGCACCGGTCGGCTCGATTTCCTGCACAGTCGCTGGCTGATCCGCCAGGCCCTGGGGCACGCCGCCGGGCGCCCGCCTGAACAGTGTCGACCGGTCAGCGGGCGTCCGGTGGCAGCGGCTGCGCCGGCCGGGTGGCGGCTGTCCCTCAGCCACAGCCATGGCGTGGTGGCCTGTGCCACCGCCTGGGAGCAACCGCTGGGCATTGATCTGGAACCGCTGGGACGCCACAGCCGCTGGCGGCGGGTGGTGCAGCGCTGGTTCAGCGAAAGGGAGCAGGCCTGGCTGCTGGCCGAACCGGACGCCAGCGCATTCCTGCGCTGCTGGACCCTGAAGGAAGCCTGGTTGAAGGCCACCGGCCGGGGCATCGCCGGCAACCTGCAAACCCTGGAGATCGACGCCGATGGCCAGTTGCACGGCGATTTGTCGGACCCCGACTGGTGGGCCATCAGCACCACCACCGGTGGTTTCCAACTGGCGCTGGTGTACCGCTGCCCAACCGGTGTCACTACGCCAACACAGTGGCTGGTGGCGGACCCGCAACTGTCCCTGGCCACTGCCGCGCCGCCGGTTAGCGCCGCCGGCGGCACCCCTTTCCATACGGCAGAGGGCACGGACAAGCCGGCCCGGCCCTGCCCGATTCTGCCGGCAACCGGAAGCAACCATGACTGACGACACCCAACGCTGCCCCTGGTGCGGCACCGACCCACTGTATGTCCATTACCACGATACCGTCTGGGGCCGCCCCGAGTACGACGACCTGGCGCTGTTCGAGAAGCTCTGTCTCGATGGCCAGCAGGCCGGGCTGAGCTGGATCACCATCCTGCGCAAACAGGAAACCTACCGCGAGGCCTACGATGGCTTCGACCCACAGAAAATCGTCCGCTACGACGACGCCAAGGTGGCGGAGCTGCTGGCGAACCCGGGCATTATCCGCAATCGCCTCAAGGTCCAGTCGATCATCCGCAATGCCCGCGCCTATCTGGGGTTCCAGGAGCGCGGGGAATCATTCAGTGACTTTCTGTGGTCCTTCGTCGATGGCCGACCGGTACAGAACCAGTGGCGAACCTTTGAGGAAGTACCGGTCACCACGCCACAGGCGGAGGCCATGTCCAGGGCCCTGAAGAAGGCCGGGTTCAATTTCGTCGGCCCCACCATTGTCTACGCCTTTATGCAGGCCACCGGCCTGGTCAATGACCATCTGGTGGGCTGCCCGGCCCACCAGGCCTGTCGCGACGAAGCCACATCCAACTGATCCCGCCCCGCGGGACGGTCGTACATCAGGGGGACATTCACGGCTTCGGAGCATGCCATGCGTATCACCCTGGAGGAATTGCGACAGGCGGCCAACGTTACCATCGAGCGGGTCGACATCCTGTCCCTGGAAGGCCAGCGCTACATGGCCACCCTGTACATGGGCGGGCGCGGTCAGGTGCTGTCCGATGACCATGGCCAGACCCTGCTGTTCCGCAGCAGCTGGGAGATCAAGGACACCCTGGCGGTGTTTGAGCCCCAGCGCCTGGTGATCATTCACCCATCCGCCTACAACGAAATGATCGGCATGGACCCGGCACCGGTGCCGCCGCTGAGCATTGACCTGCAGAGGCGCAAGTCGTGATCGCCATTGCCCGTCTTGCCGTTGCCGTTGGCCTGTTGGGGTTGCTGCCCTTCCTTGCCGGTGCCGCTGCCGTGTTGCTGTGGCCTGAGCGTCAGGCCCAGATGATGGACCTGTTCTACCTCTACAGTGCCGGGATCCTGGTGTTCATGGCCGGGGTCTACTGGCCCATTGGCCTGCAACTCCAGCAGCACTGCTATCCGGTCTCGCCGGTGGTGGTGATGGCGCTGAGCCAGGCGTTCTTTGTGACCGCTGGTGTCGCGGTGCTGCTACCCATGACGATCCAGGCGGTGCTGTTCCCGCTGGCCTATCTGCTGCTCTACCTGGTGGATGCGGTGTGGATGAAGAGTTTTTGGCCCGCCTGGTACCTGCGGCTGAGACTGGCATTGACCGCGGTCGCCATGGCGACGCAGCTGGCGGTGGGGATTGTGCTGTTGTAGCCAGAAGGCTGCAAAAGGCAGAAAGGGAAAACAGGGAAAACAGAGAGTGCCGCCCGGAAGGGGATCGGAGACGCCCGGCAACGCCGGACGCCCCGATCGGGAGGCAAGACACCCTCCATTACCCGGAAAGGAAGCGACCGGTTCCCTTTCCGGGCAACTCATGCACCACTTACGCCGCGACGATGGCGTACTCGTGGTTGTGAGGTTCGATCAGCACACCGTGCAACGCCGCAATGGAGCGGTCGTAGGCATCCTCATCGATGACGAACTGGATATCCACCTGGCGCATGCACTGGTGGATGGCCAGCACGCTGATTTCAGCATCCGCCAGCGCCTTCACTGAACGTGACAGGATACCCGGCACTTTCATATCGGAACCGATGGCTGATACCAACGCCACCTTGCGGGTGTTGATCTCGGCATTCGGGAACACTTCCTGCAGCGCCTTCACCACCCGCTTGATGTTCTTCAGCGTGCTGTCGACGTAATGGGTGATGGTATTGGCGTTGGTGTCCTTGGACACGAAGCGCACCTTGAAACGGGCCAGGGTGTCGAGGATCTTGCGATCGGACCCCGGCTCGCCCTGCATGTCCTGGTCGAACACTTCCACCGCGAACACCCCCTTGGCGCCGGCGATGATCTCCACCTGCGGCTTCTCACTGACGTAATCCGGCGTGATCAGGGTACCGGTATGCTCCGGCTCGAAGGTGTTCTTCACTCGCAGCGGAATCTCGTTCTGACGCAGGCCCTTGCCGGCCCGGGGGTGAATCGCCTCCATCCCCAGGTTGGCCAACTGGTCGGCAACGTCGTAGTTGGTCCGCCCCAGTGGTACCACCTTCTCTTCACCGACGATGTTGGGATCGGCGGAGCTGAGGTGGTATTCCTTGTGGATAATCGCTTCCCGAGCGTCGGTGATCACCGCCACCCGGCTGAAGGTCATCTCGCTGTAACCCCGGTCGAAGGTTCGCATCAGACCTTCCTTGCACTGGGCGTAGCCGGTCACGATGGGCAGCTCACGGCTCAGGTCGACGGCGTCGAACGCCTGCTTGAGCTTTTCATCCAGCGGCAGCAGCTCGTTGTCACGCCAGCCGGTGAGATCCACAAAGCGGGCATTGATGCCTTCCTGCTGCAATTTCAGCGCAGTGTTGAAGGCACTGTGGGCTTCGCCGATACCCGCCAGCATCTCCCGCACGGTGAGCAGATGCTCCTCGAGCTGGAACTGGCCGTAAGAGCACAACCGCTGCAGGTCGATCAGACAACCGCGAACGCCTTCGATGCGATCGGTGATGAACTGGTCCGCCTGCTGCTTGAGCATCGGGTCTTCGAACAGCTCGCCGTTGAGGTCGGTCAGGAACTGCACCAGCTTGGTGAGGTCATCGCCCCAGGCCCAGTCCGACTCGGCATCGGCGAACAGGGCGTAAACGCCCGGTTCACCGGTTTTCTTGTGCTCCAGCAGCTCATTGGTGACACCGCCGTAAGCCGAGACCACGAAGATGCGCTGATACAGCTCGTCCTCGGTGCGGCCGCCCAGGATGATGTTGTCCCGGACCGCCTCGTAGTTGCTCATCGACGTGCCGCCGATTTTTTCTACGGTATGTTGTTGGCTAGTCATTGTCGGTTCGTCCTTGGCGTTACGATGCCTTGCTCAGACTTGTACCTAAAACCTCGTCAAAACACTCGGCCAGGATGTCGGTACCCTTCTTCAGGTCATCCTTGCTGGTGGTCAGCGGCATCAGGCACTTGATGACTTCGTCGTTGGGACCACTGGTCTCAATGATCAGGCCTTTCTCGAACGCCAGCGAGGTGATCTTGTCCGCCAGATCGCCGTTGGGGCAGGCAATACCACGCATCAGGCCACGGCCCTTGAGGTAGAAATCGCTACCGTACTTGTCAGCGATGGCCTGCAGGCCGTTGCCCAGCACCTCGGTCTTCTCCTGCACTTCCTTGGCGAAGGCGTCGTCTTTCCAGTACGTCTCGATGGCGGTACGGGCGGTGATGAACGCCATGTTGTTACCACGGAAGGTACCGTTGTGCTCACCCGGACCCCACACGTCCAGCTCCGGCTTGAACAGCACCAGCGCCATCGGCAGACCATAGCCGCTCAGGGACTTGGAGACCGTGACAATGTCCGGCTTGATGCCGGCAAATTCGAAGCTGAAGAACTCACCGGAACGGCCGTTACCGGCCTGGATGTCGTCCAGGATCAGCAGCATGTCGTGCTTCTTGCACAGTTTCTCCAGACCCTGCAGCCACTCGGCGCTGGCCGCGTTGAGGCCGCCTTCGCCCTGTACCGCCTCAACAATCACGGCGGCCGGCAGGTCGAGACCGGAGGAGTTGTCAGACAGCATCTTGTCCATCATCGCCAGGGTGTCGACACCCTCGCCCAGATAACCGTCGTAGGGCATGAAGGTCACGCTGTTCAGCGGTACCCCGGCACCACCGCGGTGATGCTTGTTACCGGTGGCGGCAACCGCACCCAGGGACACACCGTGGAAGCCGTTGGTGAAGGAGATGATGCCGTCGCGGCCTTTCACCTTGCGGGCCAGTTTCAGGGCCGCTTCCACACAGTTGGTACCGGTCGGTCCGGTGAACTGCATTTTGTAGTCCAGCTCACGGGGGTCGAGGATGTACTTCTTGTACGCCGCGATGAAGTCGTGCTTGGCGGTGGTGAACAGGTCAAGACCCTGGCTGATGCCATCGCTCTCGATGTACGTCAGCAGTGCCTGTTTCAGGGTGTCGTTGTTGTGACCGTAGTTCAGCGAGCCGGCACCGGCGAGAAAGTCCAGGTACTCCTGGCCATCCTCGGAGTAGATGTGGGCGTTCTTGGCCCGGTTGAAAACCATCGGAAAAGCGCGGGAATAAACGCGTACTTCGGATTCGGTGCTCTTGAAAATATCCATTGTCTTGCCTCTTAGCATTTTAGGTTCGAGGTAGATGTGCGAAGGCTGTTCAGTGTCGGTCGCGACCAGCGCGTCGCACGTGATTGGGAGCCTGTTGGCAGCCCGACCTCAGCGAGCCGCCGGCTCGCTCACGGTATGGCTGGTTGGCTGAAGGGACCGATACGCAGCAGGAACTCGGAATCGTGTTCGCCGCCAAAATGGGCCGCCTTCTCGAAGTGCTCGTGGTACTTCAGCTCTGCCCCAAGGTCGCGGGCAAACGAACGGAACAGCGCCCAGGACGCCTCGTTGTCCGCGGTGATGGTGGTTTCCAGGTGGGTCACGCTGGCGCACACCTCACGGCCGGCGATGGCCTTGAGCATGCGCTTGGCCAGCCCCTGGCCGCGTCCTTTCTCGTGGACGGCCACCTGCCAGATGAACAGGGTGTCGGGCTGTTGCGGAGGAATGTAGCCGGAGATGAATCCGACCAGGTCACCATCCAGTTCGGCGGCAACACAGGTCTCGGCAAAGTGGGTGCACTGCAGCAGGTTGCAGTACATGGAGTTGGGGTCCAGCGGCGGGCATTGGGCCACCAGCTGGTAGAGCCGGAAGCCATCACGCTTCTCCGGAATCCGGAGGGTGATGGCGGTGGTATTCGAACCTTCGGTGGTCATAGCGTGATTCATTCGCCTCAAAAAGTTAGTGCTAAATTATATAGACCTCGAAAGATATTTCAAGGTCATCAGCAGAGCTAACCCCGGGGAATGATCAAAAAGCGATCATCGCCTCAGTGCCTATCATCGCATACGGGCTTGCAGAAAGGGTTACAGAAGCATGTCAGATGCATCTAATCCGGTACCCTGGAGGATGCGATCACGGTAGGAAATGGCGGCGTCGGAGCCGGCCGGCCAGAGCCGATCGAAGGTCCCCTGCCAGGCGTGCAGATCGAACGAGACCGGTGCCAGCGCGACCGTCTGAGCATGCCCCTCGAGCATTGCCAGATTCGTCGCGAACGGCGGCATGGCGCTGATTCGGGCGATCAGGCCACGGCTGTCACCATACAGATTGGCCATCCCCGCGGAACCGTTGTTCACCACCCGACAGAGCCGGCCATCCACCTCGCCCTGCCACAACAGCGGCAGGCAGGTGTGGCTGCAGACCATCACATCGGCGCCAGTCTGGCGGAACCACTGCCGTAGCCGCTGATCCCCCGATGCCTGCAACCGTTCCCGGGCCAGCCCCCAGCCCGCCAGGGACTCGGGATCTCCGTGTAAAATCAAAACCTTTAGGCCACCAAAGATCCCGCAGCGCCAACGCGCCAGACCACGCAATTGCTGCTGAATTTCCGGCTGGTCAGCGGCCACCGCCTGCAGTCGTTGCATGATGCGATTGGACCGCGAAACCACACCGTCGTCGACGAACTCCGGGTAGGCACAGCCACAGCCTGCGCTGTCACTGGGCTGGGCCAGTTCGTACTCGACGTTGCCTAGCATGGCATCATGTCGCAACACCCGGTTGTTGATGGTCCGGAACAGGGTGTCGTCGGCATTGAACCAGTTGAAGTCACCATTGAACAGCAGCCTGACCGAACGCCCGGCGGCCCGCTCCTGAGCCACCATGGATTCGATTGCATCGAGGGCGAAAGGATTGCCATACAAACCACCGGCGACGTACAGCACCTGCTCAGGCCAGGCTTCCGGGTCCTGCCCCAGTTGCTCGGGCCGGTAACGGTAATGCAGCGGGCAACTGCGGCCCGCACCCTCGCGACTCATTGCCATCTCAGTTGGCACTGCGGCTGGGCTCGACCGCTCGCCCGGCCAGACGGCGCAGCACCAGCGGCAGGAAGAAACCGGCGCTGCAGATCAGGAAGCCGTAGGCGTTCACTCCCAGCAGCATGGCGTACTTGCCCTCACCGATGGCCCAGGACGCCGGCACCAGCCCCATGGCCAGCAACACCCCCAGCGTCAGGCCACCCCAGAAGCTGAGGTGGAAGCTCCAGGGCGACCATTGGGTAAAGCCGTAGAACAGGAACACCGGTGCCAGCCCCATCACCATGGTGCCGGAGATGGTGGTGGCCTTGAGGATGTCGGTGCCGGCAAACATTGGCAGGTTGCCGAGAATCGCAAACACCACCATCACCACGGCCCCCACCCGCAGGCTCGGCAACCGGTCTGCCGCCCGGCGGGCCAGCCGGGGCAGGTCCACCGCCAGCGATTTCGCCAGCGAGGTGAAGGTGGAGTCGAGGGTGGAGCCGGCCGACGTCATCATCACCACGCTCATGAAGAACAGCGCGGTCAGCCCCAGGGACTGCCCCACCGCTGCCGGCGCGTTGCCCATGGCTTCGATACCATTGAGCTGGGCATGAACCCCCACCAGGCTGAAGATAAACACCGCGACAAAGCCCAGCAGACCCGCCACTACAAAGCTCTTGAGCATGGTTTTCTCGCGGTTGACGAACCCCCGATCGGTCAGCACCGGGTCGTGGAAGGGGTAGCTGAAGATCTGCAGCCCGGCCACCAGCAACAGGTCCATGCCCGCCTCCAGGCGGAACTCGCCGGTGGTAAGCAGGGTTCCGGTATCGTTGGCCGGGACGATCAGGAACAGCACGGCGCCAACGAAGAACACGAACACCACCGCCTGGATCGCATCGGTGAAGATCGAGCTGCGCAGCCCGCCTTTGAGGCTGTAGGCCAGGGTAAAGGCGGTGAACAACATCGCCGCGGCGTAGTACTGCCACTCCCCGGGCAGGCCGAAGTAGCCGCCCACCACCGCGGTGTTGCTCCACACCTCGTTGTAGAGCCGGATCAGGATCGCCGCCGCAAAGCTCAGCGCCGCCAGCCGGCCAAAGCGGGAGGTGAGAAAGTCCTGCAGGCTGGTGGCGCCGGTCTGGGTACGGATCAGGTAGATCACATAGCCGGCCACCGGAATCGACAGCCAGTAGGTGGCGTAGGCCAGGCCACCGACCACGCCGTAGGCTGCCCCCAGGTTGGCGGCGTTGGTGACCGACTTGGCAAAGATCCAGCTGATGAAGATACTCGCCGTCAGTGACCACTTACTGACCGGATTGCCCTTGTCATCTGCCCCCTGATAGAACGACTTGGCCGTGGTGCTGCGGGGGGACAGCCAGTACATGATGGCGCCGTAAACCAGCAGGAAGCCCCAGAACAGGGTTGCTTCGGTAATCGACATGATGGTGTGGTCTCCCTTGGTCCAATCAGGTGGGCTCGGCGCAACTGGCACCAAAGCGGTAACAGGCAAAACAGCGGTGATGTCGCAGCATGATCCGCTGGTCCATGCTTTCTTTCAGGGTCGCCCCCAGGTCGTAGTCCGGGTCATCGTCCACCAGGGTGCAGGCGTAGACCCGGACCTGATCCTTCTTTTTCACCAGCATGCGGGTGTAGGTGCACATGAAGTGGGCCCGGCTTTCCCGGCTCGGGTACTTCTCCATGCAGGTTTCGGTGATCTCGGGACTGCCGTCCTCCGAGCCTGGGGTTCCCAGATCGGGAAACGCGGTGAAGGCCAGGTCTTCGGGAATGCCGTGCTCCCGGAAGATGCGACGGAACGCGGCCGCCACTTCCTCCGGGTCTTCACCCTCATCCGACTGGCGGGCAATCGACACCACAAAGCCCTGCTCCCTGAGCCAGCGAATGCCCTCCAGCGCCTTGGCAAAACTGCCATCCCCCCGATCCCGGTCATGGCGCAGGGCATTGGGGTAATCCAGGCTGACCCGGAAGTGGATGTCGTGGCGATTCTGCAGCAGAGGCAACACCTGGTGGCGACGCTTGAGCAGCGGCTCGGTGGCGTTGGTGAGCACAAAACAGGGGCGGTGCTGGCTGGCGTAGTTGAGGATGTTGACGAAGTCCCGGATCACAAACGGCTCGCCGCCGGTGAACGAGAACTGGCTGACGCCCAACTCCAGCGCTTCATGAATGAACGGTTTGACGTCGTCCAGGGTCATGCCGGGGATACGCCCGTCACCGGGGTGGGAGCCTTCCAGGCAGAACGGACAGGCCAGGTTGCAGGCGGTGCCGGTGTGTATCCACAGCTCCCGCAGTTGGTCACTGTCGATGTAGCCCCGGGGATCGCCGGAGCGGGTGTGGGTCCAGCTGTCCACCGCGCGCGGCGAAATCACTTCCACCGCCGGAATGCGACGGGCACTGCTCGCGTTAGAGGGCATGTTGTCTCCTGTCTCTCATCGCTGCCGCCAACTCAGGTTTGGCGGCCCTTGTTATAGCTGCTGTGATTCCACCGCCGTGGACGCGGCGTTCCCGGGTTTGCCCCGGCGCCAGCGGTGCAGCTTTTCCAGCAGCCGCAGCACCAGTTGCGGTGCGTGGGCCCGCTTCCACTCCCCGGCGGCGTACTTGGCCGCTTCGTTCCAGGTCGGATAGGGGTGAATGGTTCCCAGGATCTTGTTCAGCCCCAACCCGTGTTTCATTGCCAGGGTGAATTCCGCCAGGATCTCACCGGCGTGCTGTCCTACCACCACAGCGCCGAGGATGCGGTCCTTGCCGGGCGGGGTCAGTACCTTGATAAAGCCATGGTCCTCGCTCTCGGCAATGGCCCGATCCAGGTCGTCAATGCCGTAGCGGGTCACTTCGTAGGCCACACCCTGAGCCTGCGCCTCGGTCTCGCTCAGCCCCACCCGGGCCACTTCAGGGCCAGTGAAGGTCACCCAGGGCATCACCCGGTACTCCACCCGGAACCGCCGGAACTGGCCGAACAACGCGTTCACCGAGGCATACCAGGCCTGGTGTGCCGCCGCGTGGGTGAACTGGTACGGACCGGCAACATCACCGCAGGCAAACACATTGGGGAAGCGTACGCTGAGGTCATCCTCCACCGGCACCGTGCCATTGCGTTCCGGCTCAATGCCCAGAGCCTCCAGATTGAGGCCGCGGGTATTGCCACTGCGGCCCACCGCCACCAGCACCCGGTCAAAGCCGATACGGACCCGCTCCTCAGCGTTATCCGCGCCCTCGCGGCCACAATAGACCACCCGCTCGCCGTCTTCCTCGGCAAATTCCAGGGCACGGTGTCCCAGCCGCAGATCAATGCCGTCCCGTTCAAACTGGCGCTGCACCAGCTCGGTCACCTCGGGGTCTTCCTTCGCCAGCAGGCGGTCGCCCTGCTCCAGCTGGATCACCTGGCTGCCCAGACGCTGGAAGGCCTGGGCCAGCTCCGAACCGATTGGCCCGCCACCGAGCACCAGCAGCCGTTGTGGCTGTTCGGTCAGCGACCAGAGGGTATCGGAGGTCAACGGCTCCATCCGCTCCAGCCCCGGGATTGGTGGCATTGCCGGACGGCCACCGGTGGCGATGATGATGCTGCGCGCGGTCAGGGTTTGCCGGCGACCATCACTGTGGGTGACCGCTACCTCCCAGGGCGAGACGAACTCCGCAGAACCGGCGATACAGTCCACCCCCAATTTGCGGTAACGCTCCGGCGAGTCGTGGGGCTCCACCTGGGCGATCACCCGTTTCACCCGGGCCATAATGTTGGCGAACGAACCCTGCACCGGCACCGAGTCCAGGCCGTAACGATCGGCATGGCGCATGGTGTCAGCGGCCTTGGCGCTCTTGATCAGCGCCTTGGACGGCACACAGCCGGTGTTGAGGCAATCGCCGCCCATGCGGTCACGCTCAATCAGCGCCACCTTGGCCTTGACCGCCGCCGCGATGTAAGCCGACACCAGGCCGGCGGAACCACCGCCGATCACCACCAGGTTGTAGTCAAACTGCTGCGGGCGCTGGAAGCCCCGGTATACCCGGCGCCGACGCACGAAACCGAGGGCAAACTTGGCCACCAGGGGAAACACCCCCAACAACACAAAAGCCCCCAGCACGCCCGGTGATACGATGTCCCCCAGGGTTTCGATCTGCGCCAGTTGGGTACCGGCGTTCACGTACACAAACGTGCCCGGCAGCATCGCCAGCCAGCTCACCAAAGCGTAAGTGCGCAGTTTCATGCCGGTGAGACCCATGGCCAGGTTGATCAGGAAAAACGGGAACACCGGCACCAGACGCAGGGTGGCCAGGTAAAAGGCCCCGTCCTTCTCGATCCCCCGATCCATCCGCCTGACGGTCTCGGCGTAGCGCTGGCGCAGGGTATCCCGGAACAGGAAGCGGGCCGCCAGAAACGCCAGCGACGCGCCTGCGGTGGACGCCACCGACGCTGCCGCCAAACCCAGCAGGTTACCGAAGAAGGCACCACCGGCCAGCGTCAGTACCGCAGCCCCCGGTAGCGACAGCGCCGTGGCCGCGATGTAGATCAGCACGAACCCACCCACCGCAGCGAGGGTGTTATCGGCAATCCACTGTGCCAGCGAGGCCTGGTGGGCCTGAAGGTTGGCCAGGGTCAACAGCTGATGGCCATCAAAGACAACAAACAACCCTACCAGCAGGGCAATGATGGCGATCAGGACAAGCTTTTTCCGATTGATCATGGGTTCGACTACCTTTTGAGTGGAATCACTGCGGCCATGGACACCTATTCTTGCAGGATGTTACGGAACAAAGTTCACTTTTCTGTCTCTTTACCTTCACGAATGCAACCAATAAAAGAAAACGACATGCCACCAACTCGGGAACACGACGACGAACAGCAACTGGTGTTGCGACTACAGGCAGGCGAGGCCGCTGCCTATCGGGAGGCGGTGCGCCGCTACACCCCCGGTATGCTGGCAGTGGCGCGCTATTACACTGACCATAGCAGCGCCGAGGACATCGTGCAGGAGTGCTGGACCCGGGTGGTCAGCGCCATTGCCAGCTTTGAGGGGCGCGCCAGCCTCAAGACCTGGCTCCATCGCATCGTTGCCAACCAGGCCAAAAACAGCCTGCGCCGGAGCCAGCGGGAAGTTCAGACCGATTTCAGCGAGGCGCTGGAACCGCAACTGGCAAGCCGATTTCGCAGCGACGGCCGCTGGTCCCAGCCACCCCAGCTGAGCACCCGGGAAACCGCCGAGAGCCTGCTGGAAAACGGCGCCCTTGGCGACTGCCTGGACAAACATCTGTCCCAGCTGCCCGAGGCCCAGCGCTCGGCCTTGATGCTCTACGAAGCCCACCAGCGGCAGTCGGCGGAAGTCTGTAACATTCTGGGGGTCAGTACGTCCAACCTGCGGGTGATGCTCCACCGGGCGCGACAAAAGATTTTCCTGATGGTGGAGCACTTTCAGGAGACTGGCCAATGCTGATGTGCCGAGATCTGGCGGTGATCGCCAGCGATTACATCGAAGGTGACCTGCCACTGACGCAACGGCTGTCGGTGCGCACCCACCTGATGATGTGCCGCCACTGCCGTTCCTTCGTTGCCAACCTCCGCAACAGCATCGAGCTGATGAAGGGCCACAGCGACCAGCGTCTGGATGACCGCTACGCCCGCCGGCTGGATGAGGAAATCGAACGGGCGCTGGCCAGCCAGTCCAAAGACGGTTCAGGACCTGATCAGGGTTGAGTCAAGGCTTCTCAGACAGCAACGGCGCCACCACCGGTTCCGAGAACCCCTGTACCCGACGGCCATTAATCAGCAGGAACGGCGTCCCCTGGCCACCGAGTCGCTCGAAGGTGTCGCGAGCCGCGTCGGACGTGCTGATATCGAATTCGCGATAGGCAACGCCCTGCTCGGCAAAGAACTGCTTGGCCGCCAGGCACCCCGGGCAATAGGGCTGCGAGAACAACACCACCTCGCTGCGTTCCGGGTCACCGGCCATAGCCGGCACCGCCATCAGCCACAACAACACGGCCAGGGGAATCAGTTTCAGACGTTGCATCCAGGCCTCCGGAATCCATTGCTTCCAAGACACTGACACCGGTTGGGGGGATTTGTTACCCGGCACAAGGGTATTTCTTCGGCAGGAGATGCCCCGGCCCCGCCCATCGGCGTGACCGGGAAAGCGCTTAACGCAGGTCCGGATTAAGGGTGTAGGTCCCGGTCACTCGCGCCTGGGCGAGGACATGGCCCGCCATCGCCTCACGTACAGCCTCGCCATCGAACTCGCCACTGAGGCCCAGAGTCTCCACGTCGAGGGCGTACACCTCAAAGTGGTAGTGATGGAGGATCTCATCGTTCCAGGGCGGACAGGGGCCGTCGTAACCGGCGTAGGTGCCGGCCATGTCCGGATTGCCGGCGAGGAACTGGGTGTAGGTGTTGATGCCACGCACGCCAATTGGCCCCGGACCCGCCGGCTTGCCCTTGGGCAACACACCGTCGCTGTCCTCGCCTTCCGGAATACGACTGACCGATGCCGGAATGTCCACCAGCAGCCAGTGGAAGAAATCCACCCGCGGCAGATCCTTAGACACCCTCTTGCCTTCCTGGTTGACGTCGTCGGCAACGCTGGGAACATCCGGGTCAAACATCACCACGGCAAAGCTCTTGGTTCCGGCCGGGGCGTCTTCCCAGCTGACTTCCGGGTTGCGGTTGGGACCGAAGCTCATGTGGTCCTCGGCACTGAACACACCGAAAGCAAACGATTCGGGAATCGGCTGACCCTCGCTGATACCGCTGACAGTGATTTTCACGTGTTGCTCCTTATACCTCGGATAGTGGTCTTTTCACTCTGTAATCGTACGTTGATAGGCCTGCTTGGCGCTAGGAAGACCAGCGACAGATACTGCCAACAATATGGTCAAACTGCGGCTTGTCCGGAATGGGAAAGTAGTGGTCTGTTTCTTCATCTGCAAGATCACAGTCCAGATTCGCCAACCGTTGAGCTATTACCGGTTCCTCATCCACCCGGTCGGTGGTGTACTGCCACAATACATAGTATTCGCCTTCATACTTCGCTGCGATCACCTGACGCAGACGGGCTTCGGCCAGCGGCTCCCCCGGCGTACTCGAGCGGGTTATCCATTCAGGAAACGCAAAGCGGCCATTCGCGTCCGTATTCACGGTTTGACTGTCCACATCGTCATAGGTCGCTTCGCGGATGATCTCGACATCCGCCACCGGCTCACCCTCAAGGGTAAGGAGCCCTTTCACAGGCGGAAACAACAGCACATCCTGCTTGTTCAGAAATCCAAACACCCCAGCGTATCCCCCCGTTGCCATAACGGCGGCAAGCATGATGGCCGCCGGCAACCAGAAACGTCGGGACAGTACAACGGCGTTCAACGAATCGCTGATGACAATGCCATAGAACAACACTCCGGCGAGCGGCAGCCCATACCAAAGATAATAGCCAGCAGAGGCATCCAGCAGATAGCTGACAATCACCACCACAGCGCTTACCACACATAGCCCCGGTAAGACGTAGATCGCCCAGTTCAGCATGGCCAGTCGGCGCGGTGCCAGTTCCCGGTTATTGGCAACGCTCGCTCCGGCAAAGACGGCCAACATAAACAACAGTAGGGCAAACACCAGCTGAGCAAGCGTGCCCAGTAGCACTCCCATCAACGTCATCTGAAACACTCCCTGTACTCACACAAGCCGTCACTGTACCGTCAGTCCACCCGCACCGGGAACGGGAGCCTTACCAAAATCCACCCAAGCGCAAGAACAGCCATGATATCGCTACGATCACTCTGCCTCCTCAGCCTGATGTTGCTGCTCAGCGTCACAGCTCAAGCTGAAACCACCAGCCCGCTGTTTGCAGCCTGGTCTGCCGGCAAAGCTCTGGTCATCGCCATCGATGCTGCACCCCTCGATGCTGACGAGACCTACAGCGACTTCGCTTACTACCTCAACGACTTCGCCGCATCCGCCAGTGACCATTGGGCATTCTTCCGAATCGATTCACAGGCCAACAGCGCACAACGCCCCATTCAGCTTGATGTGGCTGCCCCGCCTTACTCCGTGCTTTTCCTGAAACGGGGAGAACCTCAAGGCTATCTCTATTACGGCCCCATCCTGGAGCCCCAGGTGTACGACTTCGTGCGCCACCGGTTCGAGGGGCTAGACGTTCCAGACCATCTGCATCCGTTCAGTCCGGATGCGGTATTGGTGGAAAGGGTCGGTGGGGCACATCGCCGTCTCAGAGTCGACGTCGCGCCCTGAGGAGCAGCATCCGGGCCCTCAAGCCCCTAACTGGCCGCAACAGTCCACCAAAGACTCCCGCAGAACAACGCCCCGCCCCGTTTCCGCCGAGAACAATCCTGCCATTGCCGGCGCAGGCACCCTCACCCACTCAGGAATACCGTTGAAGCTCACTCTGAACACCAGAACGTTGCGCTGCCAGTGCAGACGTTTGGCCGCCCGAAACGAGATATCCAGCGTGGTTGCAGGCCCTTCCATACACTGTTCCGGCACCTCAACCCCGGCTTCCTGAGTAGCCACAACCAGGTAAGGCGTCTCCCCTCGAGCCATGATCTCAAGGAATGCAGCCTGAATTTTCGTCGCTGACTCACAGTCAATAACCGGCCGTTTCATCGCAGCGATGAACCTTCGACGGGCCCAGAACCGATTCAGATAGAATTGTAACCAGACAATACCAAGTACAAGCGCCAGTACTGTGGCAACAACCAATAGTCCCTTCATTCTCCTACTCCCAATTCCATGGAGTCACACACCTAACCATCAGCGCGATTCACAGAATCACCAACGCAGGCGACAAGTTATACAGTGAGCTATTCGTAATCCGCGACCAGTTGATAAGTAAGGCACTTTTCGCACCTGAATAGAATGGCCCGAAGCGGGCTGTTTGGGCGACAAAGATCAGCTCGGAGCAGGTCATCTGTCACTTCCAGTCGAGCCCGGATTCTACTCAGATCCTCTTTCACCCCAGGTAAGCTGGAGAGATCGTTATTCCAACTTACCGATCCCAATAGGACACAATAGTCACCACAGTGGGCAGGCCATCGGTCACCTTGGGGGAAAAAGAACCCTGGTGTGCGCTTCGTCAGTTCAGAGACTCGCTCGGGTTGGGAGACAGGCTCAACCTCGTCTTCGTCAACAAACATCAGATCGTAGCACTCGGCCGCCGCACCACTGTGGATACACCAGGGACAGATTCCCTCAACTTCAGTTTCGGAGTAAAAAGGTCCCACATAACGATAGGCTGTCTGTTGATTGCAGACTGGACACTGCCCCTTGAGGGCAACAAAGACACCCGTGGTTAGCGGGTCTGGGTGGTACTTGAAGCGGGGAAAATCCTCAATCATTCTCGCTACTTTCCATAGCTGGCTCACGCGACATCCTGATAATTCTCAGTAAACTGCCTTTCTTGGCGGCTTAAAGCGAGCAACTGCACAACAGGCCCGTCCAAGGGCGCGGTGCAGACAGGCATCTTAATCCCGGATGGAAACCCGAACCAGTTCGCCCTCCCAGCCCGACGGAAACTGAGCACCGGGTAAGCACATGCCGCACTGTTGTCACATCTCGCCCGCCACTATCGTCGTAATTGGTATGGTGCTAATAGACCGGAGAGCGACATTGTTTCCCCGCTGGCATCGGGATAGCATAGGCGCGCCTTCCGGGGGATGCACCGGGAGCGGGACAAGTGAAGAAAGCGAAGCGTTTTCAAGTCGATGGATTGAGAGCCTTTCGCTGTCTTCACTTAAGGAACTGCATCCATGGATAAACTGCATCACATCGTCGTTGTCGGCGGAGGAGCCGGTGGTCTTGAACTGGTAACGCGCCTGGGAAATAAGCTGGGCAAGCGTCAGAAAGCCCGTATTACCCTGATTGACGCGGTCCTCACCCACGTCTGGAAGCCACTGCTGCATGAAGTGGCGGCCGGGTCGCTGGACGCCAGCACCAATGAGATCAACTTCCGCGCCCACGCCCGCAAACACCACTACGAATTCCAGCTGGGACGCATGAGCGACCTTGACCGGGAAAACCGCCAGATCACCCTGGAACCGTTCTACGACAACGAGGGGGTGGAAGTGGTGCCGGAGCGCCATGTCCAGTACGACTCCCTGGTCATCGCCGTGGGCAGCACCGCCAACGATTTCGGTACGCCCGGCGCCCAGGACCACTGCCTGTTCCTGGACAGCCTCGCCCAGGCCCGGCGTTTCCACAACCTGATGCTCAACGCCTTCCTGCGCACCAACCACGAAGCCAAGCACGGCCAGCCGGCGCAATTGCCGATCACCATCATTGGGGCCGGCGCCACCGGGGTGGAACTGGCGGCAGAGCTGCGACTGGCCTCCCGCGAGCTGCCGGTGTACGGCATGAACTCGCTGCAGCCACAGGACGTCAGCATCCGCGTGATCGAGGCGGCAGATCGCATCCTTCCGGCTCTGCCGGGGCGCCTGTCCGCCGCCGCCACCCGGGAACTGGAACGCCAGCATGTGGAAGTACTCACCGGCCAGCCGGTCAGTGAAGTGAAAGCCGACGGCGTGGTGATGAAAGACGGCACCGAGCTGCCCTCAGCCATGACCATCTGGGCGGCCGGCATCAAGGCACCGGCCTTCCTCGCCAAACTCGATGGCCTGGACACCAACCGCGGTAACCAGCTGGTGGTAACCCAGACCCTGCAGACCACCGCCGACCGCGACATCTTCGCCTTCGGCGACTGCGCCGCCTGCCCGCAACCGGACTCCGACCGTCCGGTACCGCCGCGGGCCCAGGCCGCGCACCAGCAAGCCGACACCCTCTACA
Organism: Marinobacter xestospongiae; assembly: GCF_023156385.1. Classification (GTDB taxonomy): domain Bacteria; phylum Pseudomonadota; class Gammaproteobacteria; order Pseudomonadales; family Oleiphilaceae; genus Marinobacter; species Marinobacter xestospongiae. The sequence continues at coordinate 12,416 of NZ_JAKZAK010000013.1, read as the reverse complement.
AGACGCTGGTCAACCGCCTCGAGGGCCGCGAAGACGTGCCCTTTGTCTACAAGGACCACGGTTCGCTGATCAACTTCAGCCGCTACACCACCGTCGGCAACCTGATGGGCAACCTCTCCGGCCGCAGCATGTACATCGAGGGCAAGGTTGCCCGGCTGTTCTACGTCTCGCTGTATCGCATGCACCAGGTTGCCCTGCACGGTTTTCTGCGCACCGGGGTGATCTGGCTGATGGACAAGATCAGCCGCGCTATGCATCCCCGTTTGAAGCTGCACTGACCTACTGCGTCGCTCTGGGGCACTAGGGCGACGCCCAGTACATTTCCTCCAGCACCACCGCGGGAATCGGGGCGTTTTGCCACAGTCCTTTCAGCCCGGTGCGGTGGATGGAGTGCTGGGGCTTCATGTACAGGAACACGTTCACCGCGTCGTCGCTGATCAGGCGCTGGGCGTCGCCGAGCAGGCTGTTGCGTTGCGGCTCATCCTGGGTTCGTTCAATGCGCCGCCAGAGTGCCTGGAACTCGGGGCTGTGGTAGTTGAAGTAGTAATCGTCCCGGGCGTAGATATCGATGTCCATCGGCTCGACGTGGGAGATCAAAGTGATGTCGTAGAGCTTCCGGTTAAAGACCCGGTCCAGCCAGTCAGGCCAGCTCAGCCGCTCCACCTGCACCGCAATCCCCACCGCCTCCAGGTCGCTGGCGATGTGTAGCCCGCCACGTTCTGCATAGATGGGCGGTGGCAGGCTCAGCGTCAGGCTCAGGGACTCCGCCCCGGCCTCACGCAGCAGCGCGCGGGCACGGTCGGGATCATAGGGGTAGCGATCCACCAGATCCACGTAGGCCGGGTGCTGGGGGGAGAAGTGGCTGCCGATGAGTTGCGGGGTGAACTGTTCGTAGATCGACAGCAGCGCCTGCCGGTCGATGGCATGGGCCAGGGCGCGGCGGACCCGCAGGTCCTGCAACGCCGGGTGGGCGTGGTTCAGCGCCAGGATCACCTCGCCCTCGCCGTTGCCCTGCAACACCGAAAAATCGTGGTGCAAGGCCAGTTGCAAATGGCTGGGAAGCGGGCTGGCATCGGCGTGGACATCCACCTTGCCGGCACTGAGGCTGTTCTCCAGCTCAATGCGATTGGCGGTAAAGGTGAAATGGGCATGGCGGATCGCCGGCTTGGGCCCCCAGTACTCCTCAAACGCCGTCAATGACACCGGCCCACCCTCCCAGGGCAGCACCCGATAGGGACCGGTGCCGATCGGCCGGGTGGCATTGGTTTCGACACTGTCAGGATGAACGATCACCGCCGCCGAGAACGCCAACCGATAGGGCAACAGGGCATCCGGCCGCGTCAGGTGGAGCCGCAGTTCAAACGGCGCGCTCACCTCAATCCGCTCGATGGCGCTGTACAGCGGCCGCTGGGGATTGCCGGAGTCCGGGTCCACCAGTCGCGCCAGGCTGAACGCCGCCACCTCGGCGTTGAACGGTCGGCGATCATGAAACACCACGCCCCGGCGGAGGTTAAAGGTCAGGGTCAGACCATCGTCGCTGACCGACCAGGCAGTGGCCAGGGCCGGCTGGACCTGGGCTTCCCTCGTCAGCCGGGTGAGCCCCTGGAAAACGTTCATGTGAGTGACTTCGGCCACGCTGGCGGAGGGCGTCAGTGTGGGGTCGAGGTGGGGCGGCTGGATCTGGCGATCGATGGTGACGGTATCGTTGGCCCAGAGCAGCGGCGGCAGAAACAGCAGCAGAGCCAACCAGGGCACTCTCAGCCGGAGAAAAACACGCATCATAACGACACCTCATTGCCGGAAGGTCTGGGAGAATGGGCCACCAACCGGTTACGGCCGGCGTTCTTGGCCTGGTACAGGCGTTCGTCAGCCACCTTGACTGTGGTGGCCAGGGCGCAGCCGGGCTGCTGCTGGGCCAGGCCAATGCTGATGGTTACTGCAAGACGCTGCGACCCCACCTCGATCACCATCGCAGCAATCTCCCGCCGCAGCACATCCAGCCCCCGCTGCAGAGCCTTGAATGGCACATCCCGGGCCAGCAGCGCGAACTCCTCGCCGCCATAGCGGGCCACCAGCACCTCATCGGGCAACTCCCGCCGGATCAACCGGGCGATGTGTTGCAACACCCTGTCGCCGGCATCGTGGCCGAAGCTGTCATTGATCGCCTTGAAGTGGTCAATGTCCATCAGCGCCACACAGAGTGTGCTGCCCTGTGGCGCCTCACCATGAACCTTCAGCGCCTGTTCGAAATAGTGGCGATTGTGCAGCCGGGTGAGGGAATCGTGGGTCGCCAGAAAGTTCAGCTCCCGGTTCATTTCCAGAATGCGCTGCTCGTTGAGATTGATGCTGTGAACGTAACGCCGGATCGCGGCGCCCATGTGGGCCACTTCGTCGCCGCCTCGAACCTCGATGTGTTCTGGCAGTGGGCGGGGGCGACTCAAACTCGCCTGCAGTCGGCGCAGGCGCCGGACCACACCGAACTGAATGAAGCCCAGGAGCAGCAGTACCGCCAGAATCACCGCCACCGCCGAGGCTTTAAGCAGTGTCTCCAGGCGCGCGATGTCCGCGTTGAGATCGCCGATGGTGCCCTGCACCTGCTCACGAATGGCGGTCACGTGGTAGCCCACCGAAATGCCCAGGTTGCGGGACAGCAGCCGGTTGTCGCGAATGATCGCCGCCAGCTGCATCTCCACGTCAGCCAGCTGCTCCAGTCTGGCCCGGCTCGGCGGCGAATCACCGCTGAGTGCGGCCCGGAGATCGATCCGTTGGTGTACCAGCCCCTGCATGGCCGCGACATTGGCCATCAGTTGCTGGCGTACCGCCAGAATGTCGTCAACGCGGGAAGACTCCCCCCGCAGCGCCGCCAGCTGGTTGACCAGCCGGCCCACCCACTCGGCACGGTCGGCAATCTCGAACATCGCCTCACGGCGCTGGAAGTGGGTACTGGCGAGCAACAGCAGTGAGCTGCTGGAGACCAGACCCTCGGTCTGCTGAAGCAGCAAATGCGCGGTTGCCAGGCCGCGGTTCTGCTGCTGGTCAAGCTCGGCAATGGTGTCGCGGTACTGACCAAAGGCATGCAGCGCCAGCAGGATCGCCCCCAGCGTCACACCCACCAGCAACAAACTGAGCAACAGGGTACGCAGCGCCAAGCCCGACAACAGCCCGGACGATGGCGACGGTGATTTTGCAGTCAGTTCCGGGGCCACTGCTTCCCCTCTGCCCCGATCACCGGACATACACATTCCGCATGCAACATGGGTCCAAGCTATGGGATCTCTGACCAGAGCCCCTCATGAAGTTTGTGGCAAGTCGCCGGTGTCGACAAGAAAATCCTTGCGCATTGAAACCAGTATGCAACCTAACCAGGAAAAATGATAAACATTGGGAAAGTCATAAAGCGCCACCATAGCCGTCCCCACCAGCGCTTCTTTATCCTCACCCGTTATAAAAAAACGACCCGTTATCAGAGGATGAGACGCCATGAACCACACCTACCGAACCGTCTGGAATGCCACCAAAGGCGTTTGGCAGGCCGTGGGAGAGCATGCCCGACGACAGACCCGAAGCCCCTCCGCCGGGCGGGGCAAGCAGCCCACCCGGTCATTGTCGTTGGGCGGGCTGTTGCTGGTGACACTGCCGGCGTTTGCCAGCGACCTGCCCACCGGCGGGCGGATCATCGATGGCAACGGCGGCTTTGACCATCAGGGCAACCGGCTCACCATCCATCAGGACAGCCAGAACCTGGCCATCAACTGGGACGATTTCTCCATCGCCGAGGGTCACTCGGTCCACTTCCAGCAGCCCAACGCCGAGGCCGCGGCACTGAACCGGGTGACCGGCAACCACGTCTCCGACATTCGCGGTGCCCTCTCCGCCAATGGCCGGGTGTTCCTGGTCAATCCCAACGGTATTCACTTCTCCCGGACCGCCCAGGTGGATGTGGGCGCCTTGGTTGCCTCAACGCTGGACATCACCACTGACGACTTCATGGCGGGCAACTATCGTTTTGAGGGCGACAGCGGCAATGCGGTGATCAACGCCGGTCGCATCACCAGTGCCGCAGGCGGCGCGGTGGCGATGATCGCCGCCGAAATCATCCACACCGGCAGCATCACCACTCCCAACGGCAGCACCCTGATGGGCGCGGGCAATAAGGTGACCCTCGATCTCGGCGGGCCGGTGAAAATTGAAGTCGACGAAGCCCGACTGGAAACCCACATCGAACAGGGCGGCGCCATTCGCGCCGATGGCGGGCTGGTTTATCTCACCGCCAGGGCCGCCAACGAACTGACCCGCAGCGTCATCAACCACACCGGCATCACCGAAGCCCGCACCCTGGCCAGCAATGACCGGGGCGAGATCATGCTGATGGGCGATATGGCCAGCGGCAGGGTGCAGGTGGCGGGTACACTGGATGCCTCCGCGCCGGCTGACCTGAGCCCCGATGCGGGTGACAGCGGGTTTATCGAAACCTCTGCCGCCCAGGTGCAGGTGGCCGACGGCACCACCGTGACCACCCACGCTGACAGCGGCGATACCGGCACCTGGCTGATCGACCCCAAAGACTTCACCATCGCCGCCAGTGGCGGTGACATGACCGGCCAAGCGGTGAGTGATGCCCTGGCTACCACCGATTTTGAAATCGAAACTGCCACCATGGGAACGGATGGGGGCAATGGCGACATTCTGGTCAACGATGAGGTGAGCTGGAGCAGCGCCAACACCCTGACCCTGAATGCCGAGCGTAATATCGAATTCAACCGTGAGGTGAGTGTCACCGGTGCCGGGACTCTGTCGCTGCTGTATGGGCAGGACAGCCTTGCAGCGGGCAATACCGCCAATTATTACGTCAATGCGCCAGTAGACCTTGCCAGCACTAGCCATTTCAGCACGTTGCAAGGCAGCGATGGCACGCCCATCGACTACACCATCATCACCGACCTGGGAACGGAGGGCTCCAATAGCGGCACGGATCTGCAGGGTATTCTAGGCGGTCTCTCGGGCAACTATGTACTCGGCAGTGATATCGATGCCAGCGCCACGGCGGCTTGGGCAAAGGGCTTTGCGCCACTGGGCAGAGTGACTTATGGCCATACCTTTACCGGTCGGTTCGATGGGTTGGGGCATACTATCAGCGGCTTGGTTTCTGCACCGACCGGTGGGTTCTACGGTGAAGACAACGTCGCGTTGTTTGGTGCAACCAACGGCGCCGTAATTCGCAATGTCGGACTGGTGGACGTCAAGATTACCGGGGAAAACCAGGTCGGTGCCTTGGTGGGAGATGGCTACCAGACCACCATCCACAACAGCAATGCCACCGGGCAAATCAGTGGCAACCAGAATGTCGGCGGTTTGGTCGGTTACACCACTCGCGTCGACATCAGCAACAGCTTCGCCACTGCCGATGTCGAGTTAGCCGGTGACTTTGGCGGCGGCCTGATCGGCAACGCCTGGAACAGCGAGATTCGCAACAGCTATGCTTCCGGCACCGTCACCGGCGCATCGCAGCTTGGCGGACTGATAGGCAAATCAAAAACCACCACGATCTTAGATGTCTACGCTGTCAGCACCGTGACCGGCACCGGTAACGACCTGGGAGGCCTGATCGGTGAACTGGAGGGAGGCTCGGTTGATCGGAGTTACGCCGCCGGACGGGTAACCGGAGCAACCGGCACGAATCATGGGGGCTTGATTGGCTATGGCTGGAATGGAGAGACCGTCCAGGACAGCTTTTACAGCATCGACGGCACAGGGCAAACTTCATCCGCCGGAGGGTCTGGCCTGTCTGAGGTCGATATGCAGCAATTGGGTGACTTTCTGGCAGCCAACTGGGACATCGACGCCCAGGGCGGTACCGGCAGCACCTGGCGCCTCTACGAAGGCCACACCACCCCACTGCTGCGCAGTTTCCTCACTCCACTGACGGTGCGGCCGGAGTACGACGGCAGCGGCGCTCACCTGACGAATATCGGCGCCGCCGCAGGCGATGCGCTGAATGATCCGCGGATTTCCGGCAGCCAGACCAACACCGCGCTGACCCTCGCCGGCAGCACCAATAACGGCGAATACCTGGCCAGCCTGGACCTCGATGGCCTCTATTCCGGCCAGCAGGGGGTCGATCTGATTGCCGGTGATCGAACCGTCACCGACAGTAATGTAGCCACCGCCGGCAATGTCGCCCTCACCAACGGCGTGAGCTGGGACAACGGCACCCTGCGCATCGACACCAGCGGCAGTATCACCCACATCGGCGCCATTGACGGCGGCGCGGGCAGTGTCTTCGACCTGGCCGGTGGCCGCTGGCAACAGGAGACCAGCAATCTGCCAGACTTCGCTGTTCACGATTTTCGTATCGATCCAGCGAACGCGACGTTCCGGCGGACCGCCGGTGGCGGTGGAAGCGGGGTTGACCCTATCGTGATAACCGACATCTACGGCCTGCAGGGGATCGGGTCTCACAGCCTGCTGGGCCCTTCCTTCGTCCTGGCCAACGATATCGACGCCAGCGGCACCGCCAACTGGCATGACGGCGAAGGCTTTGATCCCATTGGCGATTCCGCAAACCGCTTCACCGGCAGCCTCCATGGCGGGGGCCATATCATCGACGGCTTGTCCATTCAGCGTCCCACCGAAGGCTTTGTTGGGCTGTTTGGAGGCACCGAAGGCGCCACGTTGAGGAATATCGGGTTATCGGATGTCAGCCTGGCGGGAAATCTCTATGTTGGTGCTCTGGTGGGGCACGCTCGCAACACCGCCATCAACAGCAGCTTTGCGAGTCGTGGTCAGGTAACGGCCGCGCTTTTTGGGGCTGGCGGGCTGGTTGGGTTCGGAGACGATAGCGTTATCCAAAACAGCTACACGGATGTGGCGGTGTTGTCAGAGGGCCAGGGCGTTGCCGGTGGGCTGGTCGGCGCCGGTTCCATGGATATCAGCAACAGCTATGCCCGCGGCGATGTCAGTAGCCCCGGCGCACAGGTGGGGGGGCTGGTGGGCCAGTACAATGGCGGCACCATCACCAACAGTTATGCCACCGGCCAGGTAACCGGCAGTACTCTTGTCGGCGGCGCCGTCGGAAATCTGCAGAATTCGGCGTCGCTCAGCCAGGTGTTCTGGAACCAGGATGCCAACCCCAGCCGCATTGGCGTTGGCAACGATGCGGCGGCAGCCGGCGTAATCGGCAAGAGCCTGACCGACCTGCAAACCCTTTCCACCTTCACTGACGCCAACTGGGACATCGATGCCCAGGGCGGCACCGGCAGCGTCTGGCGCCTCTACGAAGGTCACACCACCCCGCTGCTGCGCAGCTTTCTCACATCGCTGACGGTGGCCGCCGATGATGCCAGCGCCACCTACAACGGCACCGCCCAGACCGGCCCGGGGAGCTGGAGCGCCAGTGGCTCCCACGACAGCGGCCTGATCCTCGGCACCGCCAGCATCACCGGTGGCGGCCAGGATGCCGGCAGCTATGGGATTGCGCTCGATGGCCTGTACTCCGGCCAACAGGGGTACGACCTGACCTTCAACGACGGCACCCTCACCATCACCCCCCGCCCGGTCACCGTCACCGCCGATGACCTGCGCAAACGCCAGGGCCAGGCCGACCCCGCTCTCACCTGGCAGGCCGGCTGTGGCGCCGCAACGGCTGACTGCGGCCTGGTCGCCGGCGACAACCTGACCGGCACCCTGAGCCGCGCCCCCGGTGAGGGCACGGGTCGCTACGCCATCCAGCAAGGCTCGCTGACCGACGCCGCCAACCCCAACTACGCCATCACATTTGAAGAGGGCGAGCTGCTGATCGCCGCCCTGCCGCCGACTCCGCCACCGGAGCCGGACCCAGAACCGGAACCGGAACCGGAGCCAGAGCCAGATCCAGAGCCAGATCCAGATCCAGATCCAGATCCAGAGCCGGAGCCGGAGCCGGAGCCGGAGCCGGAGCCGGAGCCGGAGCCAGATCCTGACCCAGAACCGGAGCCAGAGCCAGAGCCAGAGCCAGAGCCAGAGCCCAGCATGGACGCAGCGCCAGGCGAGAGCATCTCCACGCTGCAACGGCAGGTCGCGCAGCGGCAGGATCGCTCGTCATCAGTGAACGCCGGCATCGACATCGAAGTGGAAGGCAGCGGTATCCGACTGCCAGAGCAGACACTGTTAGGCGCTGCCGACTAGCGCCAATGCACGAACGGAGGGCTGCCCAGCGGGCGCCCTCAGAGAGGATCGGCAGCCAATCAGTGGCTCTTCAACGGATTTTGGCACGGGAATACCGCACTCATGCAACGAAGTAACAATCAGACCCTTACCCTGGCCCTGGTGCTGGCAGCACCGCTTATGGCCCCGCTTGCCCAGGCACAGACAGCGCCGGGCGCCGGCCAGATTCTGCAACAGAACCAGCCCGACACCCTCAGCCCCACCGCGCCATCGGTGGATCTGGAACTGCAGGGTGAAGCGCTGACCGACACCGACCCGGGCGGCCGCACGGTCATCCTCACGGCCATCACCTTCCAGGGCAACCAGCGCTTCTCCGACGCCGAACTGGCCCGGGTTATTCCCAGTGCCCTTGGCCACCCCCGGGACCTGGCCGGTCTGCGCCGTCTGGCCAACAACATCAGCCGGTTCTATCGCGACCAGGGCTACCCGTTCACCCACGCCCTGTTGCCCGCCCAATCGCTGAACGACGGTGCCCTCACCATTCAGGTGGTGGAAGGTCGCTATGGCCAGGTCACCGCCCACAGCGACGACCCGCAGTTGGTGACGGCGGCACAGCCCTACCTCACGCCGCTGGCCAGTGGAGAGGCCATCGCCTCCGCACCGCTGGAGCGGCAGATGCTGTTGTTGGGGGACCTGCCCGGGCTCGCCGTCACGCCGGTCTTGCGGCCCGGCCAGGCGGTGGGCGAAGGTGACCTGGACGTCCGCGTGCAGGAAAGCGATCGTGTTGCGTTTGAAGTGGGTGCCGACAACCACGGCAACCGCTTCTCCGGCGCCTACCGGGGCCGCGTGGGCGCCACCGCCCGCGGCCTGCTTACGGTGGGGGATGAACTCCAGGTGACGGCACTGTATTCCAGTGAGCAGACCTGGCTGGGCAACCTGGACTATTCACGCCCCATTGGCAGCAGCGGCCTGCGCGCCGACCTGGGCTACGCCCACACCGACTACTCCCTGGGCAAAGGCTTTGATGGCTACACCGGCACCGCCCATGTCTACACCACGGGGCTCAGCTACCCGCTGGTGCGCCGCCAGACCCAAAACCTCTCCCTCAGCGCCCAGTACCGCTACAAGGACCTGGACGACACCATCGACTTTGCCGACTACCGCAAGGCCACCGAAAGCCACAGCCTGCCCCTGGTGCTGCGCTTCGATAGCCGCGACGCCCTTGGCCAGGGCGGCCTCACCTACGGCAGCCTCGGGCTGACCCCCGGCGTGCTGGACCAGTCGCTGTCGGGGCAGACCGGGGCCGACTACGGCTTCACCAAGGTCAACTTGGACCTGGCACGCCTGCAAACCCTGGGCGATGGCGTGCAGGCCTATGGCCGGGTCACCGGGCAATGGGCGGACCGCAAACACCTGGACGGCTCCGAGAGCTTCCAGCTCGGCGGCCCCAATGGCGTGCGGGCCTACCCCAACGGCGAGGGCTCCGACAGCCGCGGCTGGCTGGCCCAGCTGGAACTGCGCTACCACACTGACTTTGGCCTGGCCCCCTACCTGTTCTACGACCAGGGCCGCACTCCCAATGGCGGCGCCGACGAGGGCGATGCCCGCTCCCTGGCCGGCGCCGGCCTGGGCCTGCGCTACCGTCGCCACAGCCTCAACCTCGATCTCAGCAGCGCCTGGACACTGGACGGCGGGGATGCCCAGTCCGACGACCGCCAACGTGAGCCGCGGCTATGGGCCAGCTTCGGGTACCAGTTCTGAAAGGCTTCGACATCCTCCGGCACCAACTCCAGACACCTCCCGCAGTCGCGCTCCGGCGACTGCGGCTCACAGACAGCACAGTAAGACCTACCTACCGCAACACACCGACACCCACTGCAACACAGAAATCACAATATTTTATTAGGTTTTCTACCAATCCCTTTCTAATCTACAGGTTATAAAAACAGGGAAGTGTCGCCTCTAAGTCCATGCAACCGCTGACCAGCCCCTTCCCTGTTCCCACAACACCATATTATCTGATCAGCAGGTAACCGAATGAGTGTTCGAACCTTGCCTACCGATGGCACCGTTATCCCCACTTCGGCCTCCAGCCGCCAGGTCGCGTTCATCGACACGGGGCTTTACGACTATCAAACCCTGATTGAGGGAGTCTCCGAAGGCATCGAGGTGGTGCTGGTTGCCCCGGATCAGGATGGTATTCGGGTAATGGCCGAATGGGCACGAACCCACCATGGTTTTGGCGCTATTCATGTTCTGGGACATGGCTATAGCGGCGTTCAGATATTGGGCGATGCTACCCTTTCCAGGGATTCACTGAAGCGCTATCAGGATGAGCTCTGCAGGATCGGCCAGGCGCTGGCGAAAGACGGCGATATCCTGCTGTATGGCTGTGAAGTGGCGAAAACGGCTAAGGGTAAGTCTTTTGTTGTGGCCCTCGCTGAGGCAACTGGCGCCAACATCGCCGCATCACGTACGTTGACCGGTGCAGCCGATTTTGGTGGTGACTGGGATTTTGCTGTGCAGATTGGTGCAATTGCCACCGCCGTTGGGTTTTCAGGTGGTGCGATTCGCTCTTACAAAGGAGTGTTGGCAGCCTACGACTTTGAGAGCAACACCTCAGGTGGCGGAACTACAACAGTCACGCAAACCGAATCTGGTATTGAAGTTTCGATCAGCACTGCCAACTCAGCTAGTCTTACGTTGTTTGATGCAAGCGGCGTTGATGGAGGCAGTGGAATCGCCGTAGCGGGCATTGCTAGCGCTAACGCTAACGCAGGGCAATGGAATGTTACATTCAACTCGCCAATAAATATCACTCAGCTTGATTTTGGGAGCGCTCTGAATATTGATTTTAATTGGGTTTTGACTCCGATTGGTGGATCGGGAAGCACTTTAACCATTAACAACCAAGACCCTAATAACGACAACAACAATGACGATAGCCTATTCGGTAGAATAGAGACTTTCTCCGGTTTAAATTGGACAGGAGTTACCGGGTTTACTATAGCAAACGAAGCTAATGCGAATGACACTCGCCTTGTAATAGACAATATAACTTTTACAGCAGCTCCCGCTAATACCGCCCCGGACTTAGGCGGCACGCCCGCCGACGATACCGCAACCGAAGACGTCGCTACCGCCATTGACCTATCCGCCTACAACGTATCCGATGACGATGGCGACACCATCACCCTGACGCTGGCCGTAGATCGCGGCACCATCGCTTCCGTCACTGGTGATGGCTCATTTGGTGGTGTAACCGTGACCAACTCTGGCACCGGCACCATGACACTGGCAGGCGCTGAAGGAGATTTAAATACCTTCCTCGACAATACCAGCAATATTGAGTTCACCACCTCCGCTGACGATACCGCGACAGCCACCCTTACAGTCACGCCGAACGACGGCACCTCCAACGGTACGGCCGATACCGTCACCATCACGATTACTCCCGCCAATGATGCGCCGGTGCTGGATGCCGGGCAGTCGCCGGTGTTAACGGCCATCGATGAAGACGCCGGGGATGATGACGGCTCTGGCGCCGATGGCGATGACGATGGTTCGAACAATGCCAATAACACCGGCACCTCGGTGGCCGATCTGGTGGTTGATGGCTCAATCACCGACGTCGACGGTGGTGCGGTGGAAGCCATCGCCGTGACGCAAGTGGATAACACCAACGGCGTGTGGCAATACAGCACCGATAACGGCGCCAGCTGGAGCAGTTTTTCCGGCACCACGGGCAGCAGTGTCGACATCACCTCCGCTGCACGGCTGCTCGATGGCAGTCTGGGCGGTGCCAGCACGCAGTTGGTGCGATTTGTGCCCGATGCCAATTACACCGGCAGCGCCACCTTTACCTTCCGCGCCTGGGATACCTCATCCGGTGTCGCCGGTGGCACCGCGGATGCCTCCAGTGGTGGCGGTAGCAGTGCGTTTTCCAGCGCCACCGACACCGCCAGTGTGACCGTGAATGCCGTTAACGATGCACCGGTATTCACTGGCCTGGATGACACCCCCAGCTATACCGAAGGCGCTGCGGCGGTGCCGCTGGATGCCAACGCCACCATCAGCGATCTGGAACTGGATGCCTTAAACGGGGGCAATGGCGACTATTCCGGTGCCAGTTTGACGCTGGTGCGCAATGGCGGCGCCGATGCGTCGGATCTGCTCAGTGTGGTCACGGGGGGCAACTTGACCGTCGCCGGCGGCCCCAATGGCGGTGGCACCGTGACCGCTGGCGGTAACGTAATCGCCACCATCGCCAACAC
>NZ_JAKZAK010000012.1 GCF_023156385.1 Marinobacter xestospongiae | reverse complement strand
GGTGGTGATAGTGATTTCCCATGGCAACACAATACTCGATCTGAGGGTGTTGCACTTAGATATTGAGCGCACGCAGTCTCTCTCTATACCGGCCTAAACATTCTTAATACCCCCGAGCGCAACATCTCCACAGCTGAAGATCCTGCCGAGATAAACCTTGAGGGGATAAACCAGGTTAACGTGAACACCAAGGTTGGGCTTGGGTTCGCTGAAGCCCTGAGGGCCTTTCTTCGACAAGATCCAGACATCATCATGGTTGGTGAGATTCGTGACCTGGAAACCGCCAACATTGCGATCAAAGCTGCCCAGACGGGGCACTTGGTGCTGTCAACTCTCCACACTAACAGCGCAGCCGAGACACTGACCCGTATGATGAATATGGGGGTGCCTTCATTTAACATCGCAACGTCGGTCAGTCTGATCATCGCCCAGCGGCTCGGAAGACGGCTCTGCAACAGCTGTAAGGAACCCGCGGAGATCCCCAATGATGTGCTGCTCGCCGAAGGGTTCACAGAGGCACAAATTGAAACAGGCTTCACGTTGTACCGCCCCAAGGGCTGTGATAAATGCAGTGGTGGATACAAAGGCCGCGTCGGTATTTACGAGGTGGTCAAGATCACAGACAAGCTGGCGAACATGATCATGGAGGAAGCCAGCTCCATTGCGATAGCCCGGCAAGCCCAAGAGGAAGGGTTCGCCAATTTGAGGCAATCAGCTCTGGAGAAGGTTATTCAGGGGGTCACCAGCCTTGAAGAAGCGAACCGGGTAACGAAGGATTAGGCATGGCAGAGAACACGCAGAAGCTGTCCCAGTACACGTGGGAAGGCAAAGACCGTAAGGGCAATAAAACCAAGGGCGAAATTGCCGGGGTCAGCTCCGCACTGGTAAAGGCACAACTGCGGAAACAGGGGATCTCACCAGATAAGGTTCGCAAGAAGGCCAAGCCGCTTTTTGGTGGCTCGACAAAGATCACCCCCTTCGACATTGCAATGCTGACTCGACAGATGGCAACGATGATGAAGGCTGGGGTCCCATTGGTTCAAAGTTTCGACATTGTCGCCGACGGACTCGAAAACAAAGGTCTTCAGGAGCTGATCACCACCATCCGTAACGATGTAGCATCGGGGGCGAGCTTTGCAGTTGCGCTGCGTCGCCATCCAAAGCACTTCGACGATCTCTACTGCAACCTGGTCGATTCCGGCGAGAAAGCTGGTGCACTTGAGCAGATGCTCGATCGAATTGCCATGTACCTTGAAAAAACCGAAACACTCAAGAAAAAAGTAAAAAAGGCAATGACTTACCCAATCGCGGTCGTGGTTGTGGCAATTATCGTGACTGCCATTCTTTTGATTAAGGTGGTCCCTCAGTTTGAGGAGTTGTTTCATGGCTTTGGCGCAGAACTTCCGGTATTTACCCAGTTTGTGATTGGCATATCCGAGTGGATGCAGGAGTGGTGGTTCATTGCACTCTTGGGTCTGGTCGGTTTTGTGTTTTGCTTTAAAGAGGCAAAGTCACGCTCTCCCAAATTCTCCGACCTTGTTGACAAGTACGTGCTCAAGCTACCGGTTGTTGGCGAGATTCTTGATAAATCTGCCGTTGCCCGGTTTGGTCGGGTGCTTTCCACTACGTTTGCCTCAGGCGTGCCGCTGGTGGATGCTCTGGAATCCGTTGCCGGCGCCACCGGTAACGCCGTGTATCGGGATGGAATCAACAAGATCCGGGAGGAAGTTTCCAGTGGCACGCAGTTACAGGCTTCCATGAGAGCAGCCGGTATATTTCCTGTGATGGCAATACAGCTCACGGCCATTGGTGAAGAATCAGGTAATCTGGACGCCATGCTTGAAAAGGTCGCGGACCATTACGAGTCGGTTGTCGATGATATGGTCGACAACCTGACCGCCCTGATGGAACCCATGATCATGGCTGTACTGGGCGTCTTGGTGGGTGGCTTGATCGTTGCCATGTACCTCCCAATCTTCCAGATGGGTCAGGTGGTCTAACTCCTGATGCCCGTCGTCGACCATATCCTGTCTACCGCATGGCTGGTATATCCAGCCATTGCTGTTCTTGCCCTCTGCATCGGCAGCTTCCTGAACGTGGTCATCCTTCGGTTGCCGAAGATGATGGAGCAGGAGTGGCGGTGCCAGTGCGAGGAGTTTCTTGAGCTTCCCGAAAAGCAGCGCAAGGACGCCCAACGCATCACGCTGGCCAGCCCCAACAGCACCTGCCCCAGCTGCGGCCATGAGATCAAACCCTGGGAGAACATCCCGGTGGTGAGCTATCTGCTGCTGCGGGGTAAATGTGCGTCCTGCAAAACGCCGATCTCGCCACGCTACCCCATCATTGAGGCGCTGACGGCGATCCTGTCGGTGGCGACCCTTTGGCTCCTGGGCCCATCCGTGGCCACGCTGTGGACGCTGGTGCTGGTGTGGACGCTGATTGCGCTGACCATGATTGATCTCGATACCCAACTGCTGCCAGACAGCATGACGCTGCCACTGATGTGGCTTGGGCTGATCCTCAATTATTTTGGCCTGTTCACCGACTTCAACAGTTCCTTCTGGGGCGCCATCGCCGGCTATCTGTCCTTGTGGTCGGTCTACTGGTTGTTCAAGCTGGTCACCGGCAAGGAAGGCATGGGCCATGGCGATTTCAAACTTCTGGCGGCGCTCGGTGCCTGGCTGGGCTGGCAGATGTTGCCCATCATCATCCTGCTGTCCTCCGTGGTGGGCGCGGTTGTCGGCATCGCGCTGATCCTGTTCCGCCAGCATGGTCGTGAAGTCCCCATTCCCTTTGGCCCCTACCTCGCAGGCGCCGGTCTGCTGGCGCTGTGGTTTGGGACCACGCTGCAGGGCTGGTGGCTGGGTTACCTATGACAGCGATCCTGGGCCTGACCGGCGGCATTGGCAGTGGCAAATCCACCGTCGCCCGAATGTTCGCCACACACGGCGTGCACTGGGTGGATGCGGACGATGTTGCCCGCGAGGTGGTGGAACCCGGTACGCCGGCCCTCGCCGCCATTCGCGACCACTTTGGGGACGAGATCATCACCCCCGAGGGCGCCCTGGACCGCGCCGCCCTGCGCCAGATCGTATTCAGTGATGACAGCCAGCGCCAGTGGCTGGAGGCCCTGCTGCACCCCCGCATCCGCCAGGAACTGGTGCGCCAGTTGAAGCCGGATCACTATGCCCTGCCCTACGCCCTGCTGGTTTCTCCGCTGCTGCTGGAAACCGATCAGCATCAACTGGTCGAGCAGGTGCTGGTTGTGGACGTGCCGGAGGAGGTCCAGATCGAACGGACCATGGCCAGGGACACCAACGAGCGCGCTCAGGTGGAACGGATCATCGCCGCGCAGATGCCGCGCCAGGAACGGCTTAACAAAGCGGACCGGGTGATCGACAATAGTGAAGGTGTCGATCAGGTCCAGCATCAGGTCGATGAGTTACACAGACAGTTCCTGGTGGCGTTTGAACCGTATTCCAAGCCGTAGACGGCTTCGCTTTTCTGATCCTTCAGCAGCGCAGCAACCGGCAACCGTCAGCACCTGCAACCGCAGGCGATGTCCCGGCCTGCTGGCGTTGCCGCTGCTGCTCGCCCTGGGTAGCGCCCGCTGCCTGGGGGACAGCATCATCGACGCCCACGAGGTGCCGCTGAGAGAACAGCTCTCGGTGGAAGCCCTGCCGGCCGACTTCTACACCTTTGAGCGCGACGAGTACTGGCGCGAGCCCAACGATACCTACTGGTTACAGTTTTCCAACTGGGTGCTGGGCAACCAGCGTCGCAATGCCGAACTGGTGCGGAAGTTCGGCGAGTGGGCCGACCGCACTCTGTCTGGCAGCGGTCAGGTCCTGCCGGCCAACGAGAGCTACCTGCGCCTGGGGTTCGTAGCAGCCTCGGAATACGGCGACGCCCTGCAATTCAAACCCGAAGCCAGGTTCCGGCTCGACATCCCCACGGTGGAAGAGAAACTGCGGCTGATCGTGGAAAGTGAAAGCGACGAACTCATCCCGCTGCAGGAGCGCCGGCGCAGCCGCCAGCTGTCCGCGGACGAGCGCTCCGACACCGATGCCACCGGTGCCCTGCGGCTGCTTTCCCAAATTGGTGATGCCATCAATCTCAGCAACGACGTCGGGGCACGACTGCGATTTCCCACCGACGCGTTCTGGCGCGCCTCGGCACGCAAGAACTGGGATCTGGACGCTGAGTGGAGCCTGATCCTCAACCAGCGCTTCTACTACTTCCACCGCGGCGGCTGGGGCGAGCGGACCTGGCTGGGGCTGACCCGATCCTTCAACAGTGGCTGGCACCTGCTCTCCGCCACCGAACTGGAATGGGTTCATCGGGATCGCGAGTTTGTGATGTCCCAGACCCTGAATACCTACAAGGAGCTGAACAACCGCGCGTCCGTCAATCCCCGCATCGGCGTGGTCGGCGAAAGCCAGCCCGGCTGGCGAACCACCAGCTATTTTGCCGACATTACCTATCGCTACCGGCTCTATCACAACTGGCTCTATGGTGAGATCATTCCCGCCATTGAGTATCCCCGCGACAAGAGCTTCAAGGATCAGGCGTCGATTGTGGTGCGCCTGGAAATGTACTTCTCCGGAAACCTGGACCGATGATCCGCCATCGCGCAAAGCCCGCCGACGAGGCCCTCACCCTGACGCCCATCGCCTTCACCCGCTCCTGTTTTCAGGACAAGTTTGGTGTCCCTCGGCAACCGGGGCTGACCCGCCACGCCTGGGCTGACCTGGTGATCTGCTCACCGTTTGACCGCGAAGATGCCTTTCGGGGCCTGGAGCAGTGCAGCCATCTCTGGCTTACCTTCCAGTTCCACCAGGCCGTGCGTGCCGAGTGGCGACCGGTGGTGAGACCGCCCCGGCTCGGAGGCAACCGCAAGATGGGAGTCTTTGCCAGCCGCTCGCCGTTCCGCCCCAACAGTCTTGGTCTGTCGGTGGTCAGCAACCAAGGGTTACACCGGGAAGGTGATCGACTGATCCTGCGGATTCGCGATCACGACCTGATCGACGGCACGCCGATTCTGGACATCAAACCGTACCTGCCGTTTGCGGATTCGGTGCCGGACGCTCACCTGGGCTGGGCCGACTCGCCGCCTACGGATCGGTTGCCGGTCTGGTTCAGTGAGGAGGCGGAACAGCAGTTGGCCGCCCTGGACCCGCAACACTACCCGGACTTTCGTGGATTGATCACAGATGTGGTGGGCTATGATCCCCGCCCTTCTTTCCGGCGCGGACGCCAGGAAGAACGCATTTACGGCGCCCACCTCTACGACTGCAATGTGCGCTTCCGTTTTGTATTCGATGATGCTCTGCCCCATACTGCCGCCTGCGACGACACTCCATCTCAGGCGACAGACCAGGCTGGGCATTCACCCGCACAGGGGAATCAGGCCAAGGTCGCCGGCTATGGTGTCGAGGTGCTTTCTGTCTGCTAAACTGCGGCGACCCCTGATACGGTCGTTTTACCCCTTGCTGGCGAGACTGTAATCGCCCAAGGTACATTCACAGGGAACTAGTGCGTACCACATGACCAGGATGCTGAAAAAGCTGGGTGTCAGACCCCTCGCGGCGCGATTGCTGATCTACGTGCTGCTGTTCAGCGTTGTCCTATCGCTGTTGGCCACCGGACTGCAACTGGTTGGCGAACTCGACGCCCGCACAACGGAGCTCAACGCATCCCAGAAAAGGGCCGCGGATCTGGTCAGTGGCAGCCTCGCCAACAACATCTGGCTGCTGAACTACAGCGAGGTCTCCAACACCCTGGACACCCTGGTTCGGTTGCCGGACGTTGCCCATGCCCAGGTCACAGTGACCGATGGCGAGGTCTACTCCGCAGGCCAGCACCCTAATGGGCACGCGATCCAGAACAGCTTCCCGCTGACCTACCAACGCCCCGACAGCCGCGAGAACCTTGCCCTGGGCACCCTCACCCTGGTCACCTCGGCAGAGTACGCCTACCAACAGCTGATGGATCGGGCCAAGCTCACCCTGCTGTTTCAATCCATCGTGGTGATGTTTGGCACGCTGGGCCTGCTGATGATCGTTCGCCTGACCCTGTCCCGGCATCTGGAAACCATGGCCCGTTACGCCTCCCGGCTGAACCTGGACGCCCTGATCGAACCACTTCAGCTCAAGCGCAAGCCCCTGCGCGAGCCCGACGAGCTGAGCGAGATGGAGAACGCGCTCAACACCATGCGGCTGCAGCTGCTGGAAGACACCCGCAACCTCCGCCAGAACTCGATCCGGACCCGGGACGAGCGGGACGAGGCGGTCAAGGCCAACCACGCCAAGAACCAGTTCCTGGCCAACGTCAGCCACGAACTGCGGACGCCGCTGCAATCGGTGCTCGGCTATGCCAGCCTGCTCTCCGACACCCACCTGGATCAGGAGCAGCGGGAGTACGTCCAGACGCTGCAGAATGCCTCGGAAAACCTCTCCGCAATCATCAATGACCTGCTGGACATTTCCAGCATTGAAGCCGGCAAGCTGATCCTCGAGCCCGTGCCCTTCAATCTGCGGGACACCCTCAACGACCTGATCAACATGCTGGGCAACCGTGCCAGGGAAAAGGGTCTGGCTCTGGAGCTGCGGGTCGACGAAAACCTGCCCTTCGGTCTGGAGGGCGATCCGGTACGTATCCGCCAGATCCTGCTGAATCTTGCCTCCAACGGCATCAAGTTTACCGATTCCGGCCACGTGCTGATCAGCGTTGAGGTACTGGGTCGACAGAACGACAAGGTTCGGCTACGGCTGGCGGTGGAGGACACTGGCGTCGGCATCAACCCGGACGAGCTGTCACTGGTGTACGAACCCTACGTCCAGCTGGGCCAGCGGTTCCAGCGCCAGTCGCCAGGCGCGGGGCTGGGCCTGGCCATCTGCCATCAACTGGTGACGCTGATGAATGGCACCCTGGACGTCGAAAGCCGGCCCGGGGAAGGCAGCACCTTCTGGGTTGAGCTGTCGCTACCGCTGGCGCCGGATGGCACCACCCGCATTCATCCGGACACCCGCCAGGTCCATGGTCGACGCATCCTGGTGGTGGACTCTTACGAGCTGTCCCGCAAGATCACCCTGGAAATGCTGTCCCGTCACGACACTGACATAGAGGCCGTCAAGTCCGCCGGTGAAGCCCTGACGTCACTGCGTCTGGCAGCCGATGCCCATCGCCATTTTGATGCCGTTGTGCTGGATGGCTTTGTACCGGATATGGACAGCGACCTGCTGTGCCGACAGATTCGCAGCAACCCGGACTGGACCCGGACCCGTTTGCTGATTCTGTCCTCCAACCCCCAGCGGGGCGATGCCGAACATTTCCGACAGGCAGGCGCCGACGCCTTCCTCAGCAAGTCCCTGCGGGAATCCTGCCTCACCCCCATCCTGCACCAGCTGTTCGCAGACGCGGACCACGACAGTCGCCAGTTCCTTACCCGCTTCTCGCTGCAATCCGGCAAACCCACCGCCCGCGACCAGAGTCTGCCCTGTGGCCGGATGCGAGTGCTGCTGGTGGAGGACAACCCGGTCAACCGTACCCTGACCCGCCGCCTGCTGGAGAAGCTCGGCTGCGATGTGATGACCGCCAACGACGGCGAAGCAGCCAGCAGCCTGTGGATGTGGCACCCATTTGATATCATCTTCATGGACTGTGTGATGCCCAAGGTGGATGGCTTCGAGGCCACCCGTCGCCTGCGGGCCTGGGAACTGGCCGAGAATCGTCCCGGCATTCCGGTGGTGGCGCTGACAGCCAGTGCCATGGAGAAAGATGAAGAACGGTGTCGCCAGGCCGGCATGAATGCGTTCGTCGCCAAGCCGGTTAATCTGGAGATGCTGCGGGCAGTGCTGGAACAGCACTGCAAGGTCGCGCCCTGACGGTCTGGCTCAACACCCCCATCACGCAGTCGCCGAATTCACCAAGCGGATACCACTGCCCAATGCAAGTCCAATGCCCCACCTGTAAGAAATCCCTGGAATGGGACGAAGCCAACCCCTATCGCCCCTTTTGCTGCAAGCGTTGCCAACTGATCGACCTTGGCGCCTGGGCCAACGAGGAATACCGTGTGCCAGCGGAGAACGCCGATCCGTCCGATCTCGATCAGGGAGGCCATCGACACGACGACGAAGATTAAGGGCCGGAGCGGCATAACACCCTTGTAAGTTGAGGATTTCATCGCTCCCCGGCTAACATGGAGCGGCTTTGGCCGAAACCCATCAGCCGTCCAATCACCCCTGCTGAGGTACCACCATGAAGTTCAGCCGTATCCCGCTTATTGCCCTGGCCCTCGCCACAGCGCCCGCCATGGCGGCGGACGTTGAAGTGAGCCTGACGGACGACTCCGTCAAGGGCCAGTACAACGCTTTTGGCGCCAATTCCGACATCCAGTTTGGGGTTGGCCACACTTACCATGAAGGCAGCCGTCACATCACCAACCTGGATCTCCACGCCCAGGGACGCACCGCCATCGGCAATCTGCCCACCACCGCCGGCCTGGGTATGCGGGGCCTGTACTGGGACGACGATCATCTCGACGGCGGCGCCCTCGGCCTCGGTGGCTATGCCATTGTCAACTTACCGAAAGTGCCCGGCCTGTCGTTTACCGGCTCGGCCCACTACGCTCCGGACATCCTGTCCTTTAGCGATTCCGAGAGCGTGTTCAATGTCGAGGTCCGGGCCAGCTATCGGGTCATCCGCAATGGCGAGATCTTTGCCGGCTACCGCTACCTCAACACCGATCTGGAGCAGTACCACGGCGACATCGATCTGGATGAAGGTGTGCTGGCGGGTATGAAGATCTATTTCTAGGGAGCCCAACTGAGCTTCCGTCATCGGTGATGGGCACGGATGCCCTTCCGCTTTGGCCTCAACATCCCCGTTCCTGCCACGATTTCGTGGGATCTTTCACTATTCACGTCGATCCCAGCTGATAGACTGAGGCTTTACAGTCTTCGCCAATGGAATCCAGTCTATGCGGTTTACAGGCCTCCTCGCCCTCGGCAGTCTGCTGGGTACAGCCCTGCTCACCGGTTGCGGTGACGGCAGCAAATCGATTGATAACGTCAAGGGACAGCCCAATTCGTTCCCGCCTGCCACCAATGCCCTGGACGATTTCCAGCCCGGCTCCACCGGTGATTCCAGCAACAGTACCGACCTCGGCGACAAAGAGGTGCTGGTCACCCTGGAAGTCCCCGGCAACCTGGCGCCAACCGCAGAGCTGACCCGACGCAACCTGCGTATCGTCGCTCCCGACCAGATCTCGGTCTACCGCTCCGACAATACCCTGCGCCAGTTGGCTTCGGTCGACTACGAGGTCCGCAATGGCAAAGACGGTCGGCGCATCGTCAACTTCCCTGAAGGGGTGCCCCAGGGCCCGGATGTGATTATCGAGGCCCGCTACGGTAATGCGGTGCTGCGGGCCCTCGCCGCCGATTCCGATCGCGACATCAAGATCAACCCGTTCTCAGAGTATCTGGTCAGCAAGACCCTCGCTGGCTACACCGGCACAGAGTTTGACCAGGTCATGGACTGTGTGGACAGCGACCAGTCCGATCTGTGCATCAACAAGTTTGTCTGGCCCAGCCTGGCCGACCTGGTGCACGACTTCGAGATCGACATCCCGGCCAACCTGTCGGTGCCCGGCGCCGTTGATTTGCTTGCGGCACGCACCGATTTCGCCGGTTTCGTCAACAACATTGCCCAGTACGCGCTATTCGACAGCAGCGCCTCAGGCTCGGTCAGCGCCGCCTCCATCGATTACAACAGCGTCTTTCTGGGCATGGAACTGGGGCGCAGCTTCCTTGAAAGCAGTCTCGGTGGCCCCGGCCAATGGGGCGTTCGCATCGCCAAGGAGGAGCGGCTGGAAGACGAAAACGGGGTGTCCTACATCTACCCGGGACTGACCCTGACGTCCTTCGAACTGCTGGGAATCAACGTCACCTCGCTGGCCGGTGATATTCCCTACGATCGCGAAACCCTGCTGCACACCGCCGATCAGTCGTTTTTCTCCCGTGGTACCGAAACCTGGCGCCGCAACAGCCATGCCTCCGCCCCCGGCGCCGCCACTCTCCAGGACGACACCCGCCTGGTAGGGGGACGGGCACTGTTCCAGAGTGTGACCGGCTTGGGCAGCTCCCGGGTCATTGGCTGGACCCGCAATCCCTACTACCAGGATGCCTACGTTGGCAGTGGCGACGACGATAACGATCAGGTGCTGATGGGCTACTTCAGCGGTGGCAAGGCGATCCGCCTGAAAGCCGTTGGTGAGGAACTCAAACGTCAGGACACAGTGGAGAACCACTTCCTGTCGGCGCTGGAAATCAACCTGCGCCGAACCACCGGCTTTCAGCTCAGCACTCTGGATAGCCGCAGCTACAATACGGTGAGCTTTGTCAGCCAATTTGACCAGAACCGGCTACAACCCCTGCTGATGGAGGCCGGCACTGGCCGCTGGTCTATCAACGGCGGCACCGTCGCCGAAGAGTTGACCACCCGGCAGATGACGCGGGACAACAATGGCCAGGCTGCGCTGGATACCGGTAGCCGCAGCCAGGTCCGTACCCTGGCGCTGAAGGAATCGATTCGCCCCTCCGGCCCCGAACAGACCGGCCGTCTCAGCCTGGACAGCGTCGGTGTCGGCGCCAGCTCGCCGGACGGCGCGCTGCTGGCGTTCAACCTGGATGACAGCCCCCAGGGCGATGGACTGATCATTGCCGGGCGCCAGATTGACGGCTCGGCGCCATCCAGCGGCCGCTACCGGTTGCAGGGATTCGTCCTCAGCCTGGGGGCGGACGACAACCGCCTGCGCCACTTCCAGAACAGTATTTTAACCATCGCCAGTCCCATCCAGGCCCGCCTGGCAATGGCAGGCGTGGATGTCAGTCAACGCATCTCCAGCGGCACACTGAACAGCCCGGTCGCCATCGATCAGCCTCTGCAGGTGTTCGACTACACCGATCTGGGGGATGGTCAGGTCCGCTTCCGCAACGGCGAACTGGTGCTTGAGGGGTTTGTCACCGAGAACCACGACAGCCTCTTTCTGACAGTACAGGACAGCCGAGATGGCGTTGCCCTGGGCCTGGTGATCGCTACCCGGCAGCCTTGATGGCAAGACACGATGCCAGAACCAGCATGACGTCGTTCTGGCTGTTTCGCCGGACCTGTTATACTGCTTCTCGAACCCTGGACGATGTGAGGAGTTATGACTGTCGGAGTACGAGCGCTGATGTTGCTGTTTCCCCTGCTGGCTGCCGCCATCAGTGGTGGCCTTCACACTCCGCAGCCACTATCCGACAGGGACAGGGCCACGACCGTGCGGGCCCAGACCAAACTGCCGCCACTGCCTGACTGGGCCTTGAACGCCCTGCCCGATTTCAGCGATTACCGGGATACCACCGAGAAGAAAGCGGCCTTCTTCAGCTTTCTCTACCCACGCATTGTGCTGGCCAACTCCCGTATTCTGATGGAACGCCAGGTGCTCCAGTCGCTGCGCCAGAAGACGTCCCTGTCGCCAGCCGAAACCGCCTGGCTGCAACGTCAGAGTGAACGTCTACGGGTCAACGAGGACCAGCCAAGAGCCCAGCAGCTTGAGAAACTGGCGACCAAACTGGACGTGGTGCCACCGTCCCTGGTGATGGCCCAGGCTGCCAATGAGTCTGCCTGGGGCACCTCCCGCTTCGCCACCCAGGGCAACAACCTGTTCGGCCAGTGGTGTTTCAGGCCCGGCTGCGGCCTGGTCCCCAGGAACCGTGGCGAGGGCCGTAGCCACGAGGTGGCCCGGTTTGCTTCGCCCTACCAGTCGGTCAGCGCCTACATTGACAACCTCAACCGACACCCGTCCTATCGACAGCTTCGTGCCATCCGCGCCCAGGCCAGGGAAAGCGGTCGTATGGCCGATGGCATCTTGCTTGCCACGGGACTGGAGTCCTACTCCGAACGCGGCGCCCACTACGTTGAAGAAATTCAGGCAATGATCCATTTCAATAACCTGGCGTTCTATGACCGCCAGTTTGCCGACACCCTGGGTGACCGTTCCCGGCAGCGCCTGAACCAGCTTGCCCTGGCCCGGGATGCCGCAACCCTGCTGCCCTCAGTTGGAGGCAGTGAAGGCTGACAGCCGGCTGCCGTCCATGATTTCGGAGACTCCAAAACCATGTTGAATTTCCTGCCTCCGCCCCTCAAAGGGGTGCTTGCGATTGTGCTGATTCTGGCGAACACCCTGATCCTGTTTCCGGTCCTGCTGCTGTTCGCGCTTCTCAAACTGGCCTTGCCCGTCACCGGTGCGCGCAAGGGCTGCACGGTGGTGCTCAACCAGATTGCCGGCCTGTGGATCTCCATCAACAGTGGCATCAACAATCTGCTTCACCGGGTTGAGTGGGACATCCGCGGTGTTGAGGGCCTGGCCACTGATCAATGGTACTTCGTAACCTGCAATCACCAGAGCTGGGCCGATATCCCGGCGATCCAGCACGCCCTGCACCGGCGGATACCGTTCCTGAAGTTCTTCCTCAAGCAACAGCTGGTATGGGTACCATTCCTCGGTGTGGCCTGGTGGGCACTGGATTTCCCCTTCATGCGGCGCTACACCCGCGAGCAGATCGAGAAGAACCCGGCACTCAAAGGCAAAGATCTGGAAACCACCCGCGCCGCCTGTGAGAAATTTCACTACACCCCGGTCACGGTGTTCAACTTTATGGAAGGCACTCGTCTGACACCGGCCAAGCACGCAGCCCAGAAGTCGCCCTACCAGCACCTACTGAAACCCCGCGCGGGTGGCACGGCCTTTGTGCTCGGCGCTATGGGCGAGACCCTGCACACCATGCTGGACGTGACCATCGTCTATCCGGACGGACGGCCAAGCTTCTGGCGCTATCTGTGCGGGCAGATCCCACGGATTGTCATCGATGTACGCAAACTGGAGATTCCAGCGCGCTTCCTGGGCATGGACTACCAGAACGACGATGCCATCCGCACCGATTTCCAGCAGTGGGTCAGTGCACTCTGGGAAGCCAAGGACACCCTGATAAGCAAGATCCTGGCGGAACAGGCCCGCAGCGCGGAGACCTCAGACAACACTGGCAAGCTGGACTCGCTGCCAGACTGACTGGCCTGGACTGGCTCCGACGCCTGTTTGCTACAGGAGCCCCAGTTCCCGGGCCTTGACGATGGCCTGGGTTCTGGAACGCACGCCCAGCTTGGCGTTGATGCGGCGGGCATGGGTTTTTACGGTGTGCAGGGAGATGTGCAGACGGTCGGCGATCTCCTGGTTCGACAGTCCCATGGCAATCAGTTCCAGGACACCAAACTCGCGATCACTGATGGGTTCCGGCAAATCCACCACCGGTGGTCGCGTAGCCGCTTCGGCCTCCAACCCAAACAGAGTCCGCAGGGCGTCCACCAGCGGAGACGCCTGTCGACCAGCCAGACCTTCCCGAACCGCCTCGGCAATCTCCTCCCGCAATTCGATGAACGGGCTGATGTAATGCTCCGGCGCCGCCATTTCCAGTGCCTTCTGGAAGAACGCCAGGGCTGCTTCGCTCTGCCCCAGCCGTTGATGGGCCTGGGCCTGGAGCAGCACCACGTGTAGTTGATGGATATAAGGGTGACGGCTCAGCTCCTCCTTGCCGTACTGCTCCTGTAGTTGACTGATGGCCGCGGACTCGTCGCCGGCGACCAGTGCCACCCGGGTCTCCAACGTATCCAGCAGCCCCGGCATCATCGGGAACAGTTCAAGCACCCGGTGCTGCTTGCGGAATGGCGCCAGTCGAACCATTGCCTGACGAGCACTCTCAAGTTGTCCCTGGGCCAGCCAGCAACTGGTCTTGAGCGCTTCCAGCACTGGCACGTACACCAGCTCATCCACCTGCCAGGCCTGCATGGTGCGCTCAGCCTGTCCGATCCAGGCGAATGCCTCGTCGACCTGCCCCTGGGATTTGGACAGCAACGCCCGCAAAGCCAGGGCCAACAGCAGTGCCAGATCCCGGCCCTTTTCGGCATGACGAATGAACCGGGTCAGTAGTCGATCGACCTCGGCAGCGCGTCCCTGGTGCCACAGGATCAGGGCCAGGTTCAGCATCAGCCGTCCTTCGCCCACTCGCGGCGGCCGCGCCGGTTCACTGACCGACGTATCCAGCCCGGTCCGCAGCAGCTGCTCAGCGTGACGCAATGCGCCCTTACTCATTTCAATGCGGGCATGGGCATAAACCGTCAGGATCTCAGCCCCGGGATCTCCGGCCTGACGCGCCAGCTTCGACGCCTCACGGCTCGCGCTGCGGGCGTCGGCAAATCGTCCAAGGGCGCACCAGGCACCGGATCGCACCAATTGAGCCACCAACCGGGCATGTGTCGACAGATCGTCGGTCGCCAATGCCTGATCAGCCTCTTTCAGTGCCGCGCGGACATTGCCCTCGCCACTGAGCAGAAACGCCCGCAACGCCGACAGACGACCTTGCAGTAAACGCTGGTCTTCGGCGGACATGCCATCGATGAGCACGCAGGCTTCGGTGAACTGCCCCCCGAGGGCATGAACCCAGGCATAGACAATCTGCAAACGCGGGCTACGCTGGATCAATTCCGCCGGCAGTGATTGCCTCAACCGCAACAGTGACGCGGTATCCTGACCAATCAGCAGCGCCTCGGAGCCCTCAGAGGCCACCCGAATCGCCCGTTCGGTATCGTGGCACTGCAACGCATACCGAAGGGCTTCGGTAAACTGACCCTCGCGGGCGAACCAGTCACTGGCGAGAGTGGCACGAGCCTTGCGGCCAGCGAGGGTGGTGGACAGCAACCACTCGCGAACCAGAGGCAACAACCGGAACCAGCGCCCACGGTTGCCTGCGCTGCGCAGTGGCAAGCCCCGCGCCATGGCGGTGGAAGGCAGGAACGAGGTGTCACACTGGCTGTCGGCAATGGCCAGGAACAAGTCGTCCGACACCACGTCCATCTCCGCCATCACCGCCAGTGAGCGCACTTGGGTTGGCGTCAGTTCGGCAGTGACGGCGCTGCGGAGAAACGCCACGACGCTTCGGGCTTCCTGAACCGGCAGGCGGTCTTCACCCCGCTCTTCCACCTCCAGGCGATAGAGCGCCAGCGGTGTCAGCCAGCCTTCGGTCAGATGATACAGGTGTTCAACGGCAATCTGGGTGACCTGTTGACGCTCAAGCAATGGCTGGTAGAAAGCTGCCGTTTCACTGCGAGACAATTCCAGGGTATCGGCGGTGAGGCGAGTGAAGCGCCCACCCAGTTCGTAACTGTGGGTCTCGAAGGACAGGGCCCGGCGGGAAAGCAGCACCAGCGCAAGCCCCGGGGGAAGTTGATCCAGCAGCTGGGTCAGCAGGGCAGTGCCGTCCTGGCTCTGGACCCGGTCGACCCGATCCAGCACCAGCACCTCGGTGGCCTCGCCGCTATTCGCGAGATTAGCCAGCAACCATTCCAGTGCATCATTGAGGGATTGGCCGCGCCCCGGCGCGGGTACCGAATCGACATCGGATACCCCCAATGCCAGTGACAGCAACATGAACAGGCGCTGGGGATCATTGTCCTGGTCCTGCAGTGATACCCAGCGAACCCGCGACAGCTCGCGGCCGGAACTTAACAGGGCCGACTCCAGTTCACGGGATTTGCCGTACCCGGCAGGCGCTTCAATGTGGAGAATACTGCCCGGCTCAATGGCCTTGCAGATGCGTTCGGTCAGGGCCGGGCGCGGAAAGATATCGGCACCAGGCCGGGGAGACTGCACCCGGTGTCGGAGCAGGTCCCAAACCAGTCTGCCCTTCTCTGTTCGCTCAGCCAGGCCTTCGTCGTTGGCCGCCGGATAGTTGTCGAACGCCTTCACTGGATACCCGCCCCCAGCTCCACTACCAGACTGCAAACTGGCTGTCGAAGCAAATCGTGTTGATTCCGGGGAAACCCTGAGAGGTGCAAAAGGATGGTGTGGCCGATGCCCAGCACAGCCCGTTCGTCCGGCTGATTCAGCGATTCCCCAGGTGTGACTTCTGAACGGCGACCTACGTCGGGTACGCCTTTAGTATGAGTGCGACAGAGATTAAACCAGAAAAAGTGTGAACTGCAAAATAATTGACAGCTTGTCAGGCTTGCGGTGACAAATATCAAACAGTTGTTTACGCGAAAAAAAACGGCAGGGTCTCCCCTGCCGTTGGTTGTTGCGATGGGTCAAGGTGCCTCACTGAGCCACCCTGAACCCGGTCTTAGCGTGTTCCAGCGCGACGCAATGCGCCTGGTGTGTACTCACGGGAAGAGCGCTCAACACCGAAAGTGTACGGGTCGTTCTCTTCATTGGTCAGGCCCAGCGCCAGGTAGCGCCCAGACAGCAGGTCGTACAGGACTTCAATGGCGTACCAGGGCACTTCCTGATCGTAGAAGTACATGCTGTGGGCTTCAGCCACACGCCACAGCTCACCACGGCCGTCGTAATGGTCGATCACCGCCGCCTGCCAGGTGTCTTCGTCGATGTAGAAGTCACGGCTGGCGTAGATGTGGCGCTCACCCTCTTTCAGAGTGGCACGGACGTGCCAGACCCGGTGCAGCTCGTAACGGGTGTACTGCTGGTTGATATGGCCGGCCTTGACCAGCTCTTCATAGCTCAGGTCACGGTCCACCAGCTCGTAGGAGTTGTAGGGGATGTACATCTCCTTCTTGCCCACCAGCTCCCAGTTGTAGCGATCGGGTGCACCGTTGAACATGTCAAAGTTGTCAGACGTCCGCATGCCGTCTGCCGCGGTACCCGGACCGTCGTAGGCAACCTGGGGCGCGCGACGTACACGACGCTGACCGGCGTTGTATACCCAGGCACGACGGGGCTCGGCGACCTGGTCGATAGTCTCGTGAACCAGCAGTACGTTACCCGCCAGACGGGCCGGTGCCGTGATGGCCTGCTTGAAGTAGAACAGCACGTTCGGATCTTCGTTGGGATCGAAATCCTTCAGGCCAGCACGCCAGGTCAGCTCGTCCTGGAATTTGACGACACTGTAGGCACCGTTCTCCTGCGGGGTAACCTGGCCCACGTTACGCTGGACCGAACCACCCCGGTAACGGGTGATGTGGTTCCAGATCACTTCCAGGCCGTTCTGGGGAATCGGGAATGGCGTAGCGTCCTGGTAGTTCGCCAGACCGTTACCACCTTCCACCAGCTCTACCGAGGTCGCATTGGCAATGGTTTGCTGCTCAATGGACTCCGGGTAGGCCGAAGTGCGATGGGTCGGATACACCGGCATCACGTAATCGTCGTATTTCTTGATCATCGCCACCTGCCCCGGTGACAGACGATCTGAGTACTGCTCGACGTTGCTCTGGTCGATGGTGAACAGCGGTTCCTCGTTGGCGAATGGATCAACGTAGATACCGTCGCCTTTGTAGCCCGCCGGTACGGACTGCATGCCACCGTCCCAGGCCGGGATTTCATCGCCGTTACCGGCCTTCTCGGCACCGATCGGCGTCAGGGTGTCACCCAGTTTCGCGGCTTCGTCGGCAGAAACCTTGCCATAGGCATTGGCGGTCAGCAGTGATGCCGCCAGGATGCCGGAAACCAGAAGTTTTTTGTTCGTTCTCATTGTCATACCTCTTTAGACGAATGCTGGCCGATCAAAACGAGTAGGAGATGCTTGCGCTGACAAAATCCCGATCAGTAATCTCGTTGTAAGGCTTGCCACCAAAGAAGTTGGTGTAGCCGATCGAACCGGTGTACTTGTTCTGGTAGGTACCACCCAGGGACAGGCCAAGCGCCTTGCTGCCTTCGTTGAAGTTGCCACCCGGCTGCGGCGCATAACCCTGAACGTCGTGACTCCACGCCAGTTGAGGCTTCAGGTTGATACCGGCGATGGCATTGGGGTAATCCCACACCAGACGGGCACGGTAGCCCCAGGAGAAATCAGTGGTAAAGCCATCGTTAGTGCAGTAGTTGGTGTTGATGTTCAACGCCGCACCAGTCGCGCCAGAGCCATCACAGGCGCCACCTGGCAGCTTACCAATACCGAAGGTACCGGAGCGCCCGAACCTGGCTTCATCCGTGTCCGGCAGGTCATGCACGTACGTTGCACCAAACTCGGTAATGAACGACAAACGACTGGCACCCATCACCTGATCGAAGAACTTGACCAGGGTGAACTGTGCCTGGGAGACCTTGAAGCGGTCCCAGCCTTCAATGGCCTGACCACTCAGGTCGGCGCCACCGGCTTCTGCCTGACGCTGCTGCTGCAGCAGACTGACCGGCAGGCCGGTTTCGGGGTTGATCACCTGGCTACCGCCCAGCAGCAGCTCGAAGGCGTTCCACTGCAGCGGCACGTTGTCGCGGAAGCTGTACTCCGCACCCAGTGACCAGCCACCCGGCGTGGTGGTGTTGATACTGACGCCATAGAGGTTGATGTTCTCCGGGTACTCGATGAAGTACGACGGGAACCGGCGGCCGTTGGCCGGATCATTCACGATGCCGCTGATGTAGGGGAAGCGGCTGTTGTACTTGATGTAATAGAAACCCAGCTCAGAATCGTTCAGTTCCGGAATGTACCAGCGCATGGCAACCCCGAACTGATCTTTCTCATCCGGCTCGCGGTCGCCGACTCTCGGTGCGATGAAGCCCTGGTTGTAGGCGTCAAAATCCGGCAGCTGGCCAGCCAGCAGCACCGGGCCACAGCCATCAGCGGCAAAATCCGAGGTGGAGAAGAAGGTGCCGCAGTCGTCCGGACGCACTGGCTCCCAGTCGGTCTGAACAAAGGCTTCGAGAGTAATGTTTTCGGTGACACCGGCCGACAGGTAGAGCATTTCCACCGGCAGCAGGGCTTCCTTGACCTCAGAGCCCGGTGCGCGGAAGGCCTGCACATCCACCGGGTTGATGGTGTTGATACCACCCCGGATAAAGGTGCTCTCACCCCAGCTGACCACCTGGTTGCCGTAGCGCACGCTCAGCGGCACATTGCCCAGATACCAGTCGGTGAAGATGTAGGCGTCGAGGAATTCGCCGCCAGAGGCATTGGCCTTGGCCTGGCTGTTAAGTTCACGGCGGTTGCCCACCGGGTCCACCGCACGCATTTCATCCTTGAGCTCAAAATCGTACCAGTACTTGCCACGAACGAAGCCGCCAACGCGAGTGAGCACATCGCTGTCGACGTCGTAGCTGAGGAACAGCTCACTGGTGCCCTTGACGATCTTGGACACCGTGTCGCCTTTTTCAAAGTTCAGGTTGCCGTCGTCATAGTTATTGGTGGAAGCACCGATATTGGCCATGGAGCCGCCCGGAGCGTATTCCGGTCCAAGGTTGCCCTGAGCGATCAGTCGACGGTCCCGTTCTTCAACGCGCCAGGTGGCGCCGGCGGACAGAGTGGTGTCAAAAGAGGCTTCCACATCCCCTACATAGAATGAAAACGCTGACGCCTGACCGGACATGCCAGCTGCAACAGCTACGGCCAAAGGCAGTTTGGCCCAGGTTTGCCGTTGATGAGTTTTTCTTGTCATTGGAAGGCTACTCCATTGTTGTTCTGAGTCGCTACTCGATACTTCAGTGCTCTCGGATGATTGGTGCTCACGATCGGAGACTTCACGCACAGTGCCCGTGATGTTGGCACTATAGCTAAGGGGGCTGGGGGCTTTGATCAGTCAAAAGTATGATTTTCCATTCATTCTGGCAGTCCCGGCCGTACTCCTGGCGTGCTCGGCCCACCACTGCGCGGCGCGTTCCGGCAGGCTTGCACTGCCTCACTATAGCCAACAAACCCAAAGCCAACCAGCTTGCCAGGCCATTGAATCAAAAGGCGTAGGAGCGCCACGGGAAAGTCAGCCACAAGGATCACTGCGCAACCAATTACCCACCGGTACGGTGAGGACACGGTTGCTCATCGGCCGCCGATGAGGGCGGTTGGGGAGGAGGCGCCCCGCCGGAATCACCCGGCGGGGCTGAAGGATTACAGCAGTTCGATGGCCATGGCAGTGGCTTCACCACCACCAATGCACAATGCGGCCACGCCTTTCTTCTTGCCGTAACGCTGCAGCGCATACATCAGGGTCACCAGCAGCCGTGAGCCGGTGGAGCCAACCGGATGGCCCTGGGCGCAGGCGCCGCCGTGGACATTGACCTTTTCCGGGTCCAGACCAAGCTCACGGATCGGCATCATCGCCACCATCGCAAAGGCCTCGTTGATCTCATACAGATCCACCTCGTCCTGACTCCAGCCGGTTTTCTCGAACAGGGTCTTGATAGCACCTACCGGTGCACACGTGAACTCGGACGGATGCTGGGAGTGGGTGCTGTGGGCAACGATACGTGCCAGCGGTTTGAGCCCCCGACGCTCGGCTTCCGCCTCGTTCATCAGCACCAGGGCCGAGGAACCGTCTGAAATGGAGGATGCGTTGGCGGCCGTAACCGTGCCGTCCTTGCTGAAGGCCGGACGCAGAGTGCGGATTTTGTCCAGGTTGGCGGTCATGGGCTGCTCGTCATCTTCCACCACGGTCTCGCCCTTACGGGTCTTCACCGTCACCGGCACAATCTCGTCTTTCAGCAGACCTTCCTTGATCGCCCGCTGCGCCCGCTCCAGGGACTGGATGGCGTAGTCGTCCATCTCTTCCCGGGTGTAGCCTTTCTTGTCGGCCATGTCCTGGGCGAAAGCGCCCATCAGGCGGCCGGTTTCCGCATCCTGCAGGCCGTCAAAGAACATGTGGTCCTGGGCGGCATCACCGGCGCCCATACGGTAGCCCTTGCGGGCATTGAGCAGCAGGTAGGGAGCATTGGTCATGCTCTCCATGCCCCCGGCGACCATGACGTCGTTAGTGCCGGCCTTGATCAGGTCATGCGCCAGCATGGTGGCCTTCATGCCAGAACCACACAGCTTGTTGATGGTGGTGGCACCGGTGCTGTCCGGCAGGCCAGCCTGACGCATAACCTGGCGGGCGGGGCCCTGTTTGAGGCCAGCCGGCAGGACGTTGCCCAGAATAATTTCCTGCACATCCGCTGCATCAATACCGGCGCGTCGGACCGCCTCGGAAACGCTGGCCGCGCCCAGATCAATCGCGGAAAGCGGACTCAGGCTGCCCTGAAAACCACCCATTGGGGTACGCACCCCACTGACAATTACGACGTTGTTGCTCATTTTCTGTGGACCTCTCGTTGTCTGGTGACCGAAATAGCCGGCCACTCGTTATTCTGTGCTTGCAGTTGGAACCAGCTCAGGGTTTATGAGGTGCTTCCAGGTACTCCCGGGACTGCATTTCCAGCAGGCGGGATTCCGTACGTTCAATCTCGAAACTCAGCCGGCCCCCGGCATAAAGCTCGGTAATGGGCGCCTCCGCCGAGATAATCACCTTGACGTTGCGGTCGTAAAACTCATCAATCATGTTGATGAAACGGCGGGCCTGGTCGTCCTTATCACCGCCCAGCACCGGCACGTTACTGACAATGATGGCGTGAAACTCTCGCGCCAGCTCGATGTAATCGTTCTGGCTCCGTGGACCGTCGCACAGCTCATTGAACTCAAACCAGACCACGTCGTCGGCGTGGCGGCGAGCCTGAATTTTGCGGCCGTTCACTTCCAGCTCCAGGGTATGGCTGGCGGCATCAAGGGCCAGCGCCTCGTAGCTGCGGGCCAGGCTGGCTTCAGCCAGCTCGCCAAGCGGCGAATGGTAGAGCTCTGCCTGTTCCAGGGTCCGTAGCCGGTAGTCAACACCGCCGTCGACGTTCACCACATCGGTGTGTCTCTTGACCAATTCAATGGCGGGCAGAAAACGGGCCCGCTGCAAACCGTCCTTGTACAGCCCGTCCGGCACAATGTTGGAGGTGCACACCAGGGTGACACCGCGACTGAACAACCCATCCATCAACGTCGCCAGGATCATGGCGTCTCCAATGTCGGAGACGAAGAACTCGTCAAAGCAGATCACACAGGTTTCGTCGGCAAAGCGGCGTGCCACCAGTTCCAGCGGGTTCTTCTCGCCCTTGAGAGTTTTCAGCTCGTTGTGAACACGTTGCATAAAACGGTGAAAATGCACCCGCATTTTGCGCTCGAACGGCAGGGCCTCAAAGAAGGTATCCATCAGGTAGGTCTTGCCACGACCAACCCCACCCCAGAAGTACAATCCCTGCACCGGCTCCTGACGGCCGCCCCGGAGCTTGCGACGCAGCTTGGCCATGGCCGAATTGCGCTGTTCCTCAGCCTCGACCAGTTTGTCGTAAAGCGCCTGCAGGCGTCTGACCGCGTCTTCCTGGGCGGCATCGGGGTGAAAGTCAGGACGGGTAAGATCGTTCTGGTAGCGTTCCCAGGGTGTCATCAATGGTTCCCAGCGTTGTAGAGCCCAAGCGTTGTAGAGCCCAAGCGTTGTAGTACCCAAAGGTTGTAGTACCCAGATACTGTGGTGCCCAGGTGTTGTTGCATCAGGAGCCTGACGGGCTCCCCGGCATGTTAAGCGGCGTGTGTGCAGGCCATTTGACGGCCCGTTGCCACACACGGGATGAATCTGGAGGCCAGCTATTTTCCACAATTTTGCCGTCCTGCGCCAATCGGGGGTGACGCCTGTTGCGATATACGACGTTTGGCGCAACACCTCCCCATGGGCGGACGGCGACCGCGGCGCTATACTCTGTAAGCCACCGCGCGCATAATCGGATCAACAATCAGACTGCCGGCCCATCCCTCAAGTCTGACAGTCCGGCACCAACGCTGAGAACGTCAGCGCTTCGGGTCAGGACGGTAACGGCAGCGGTTAGCTATTCATGACACAGGCATTCACGACAAAGGACAGCATCACCTATGACTAACCTGATTCTGGCAGCGATCGCCGCGCTTATCGTCGGCATCGTCATCGGCGTGTTCATCGGGCGCTCGGGACAGGGCTCCACCCTGCGGCAGCGTCGTGCCGAGCAGCAGATTGATGAGGTGCGCAACGAATTCACCCGTTACCAGGCCCAGGTCAACGAGCATTTCATGGAGTCCGCGCACCTGCTGCGTCGCTTCAACGATGCCTACCGCGACGTGAATCAGCACATGGCCCGTGGCGCCAACCGGCTGTGCAATGATGAGGACTGGCTGGAAGGTCTGGACGAAGACAGCCGGGCACGACTGGAAGATGATCGTGAAGACGGCGTTGAACCGCCGCGAGATTACGCACCCAAGAGCGACCCAAGTGAGAAAGGCACCCTGGCCGAAGATTACGGCCTGTCTGCCAAATCTCGGGAACAGGCCTGAGCAGGCAAAAGCTCAGCCGAGCAATAGGCCCGGACTAGAAACCACCAAGCAGGACAAGCCTGCTTGGTGGTGGCAAACCGGTTATACCGGATTGTCGCAATCAACAAAGCGATGTTCGATGCCGAACTTGTCCGCCAGCGCCTGCCCCAATGCCTTCACCCCATAGCGCTCCGTCGCGTGATGACCGGCCGCGTAGTAGTGAATGCCGCATTCCCGCGCGGTATGGGTGGTAGGCTCTGAAATCTCGCCACTGATAAACGCATCCATCCCCGCATCCAGCGCCTTGGCGATGTAACCCTGGGCGGCACCGGTACACCAGCCGACACGGCGGATGCGCTCCGCTCCCATGCCGACGTGCAACGGCTGACGCCCCAACGCCTGACTCAGGTGGGCCGCCAGCGCCTCCGGGGTCATCGGTACAGCCAGCTCTCCCTGCCACACCAGCCCATCCAGCGGACGCGGATTGCCGATACCCAGCACCTCGGCCAGCTGTCGATTGTTACCGTATTCCGGGTGGTCATCCAACGGTAGATGGTAAGCCACCAGATTGATGTCGTGGGCCAACAGCGTTTTCAAACGGGCCCGCTTCATGCCGGTGACCGCCTGGGGCTCCCCTTTCCAGAAGTAACCGTGGTGGACCAGGACAAGGTCGGCCCCGTCAGCCACGGCGGCATCCAGAAGAGCCTGGGACGCCGTCACACCGGAGACGATCCGGTGTACCTGGGCGGAGCCCTCCACCTGCAGGCCGTTGGGGCAGTAGTCCTGGAACGTCTCGGGAGTCAGCCACTGCTCCAGAGTTGCCATGAGCTCCGCGCGTTCTGCCATTACAGCACCTCCTTCAGCGCCCCCAGCAGGGCGTCTGTCTGAGCCCGGGTGCCGATGGTAATGCGAAGGAAATCCTCAATCCGCGGCTTGTTGAAATGCCGCACAATGACCTTGCGCTCCCGCAGACCGGCGGCGAGCACCTCGCCACGGTGGTCGGGATGACGCGCCAGCACGAAATTGGCCATGGACGGCAACACCTCAAACCCCAGGTCTGTCAATGCCGCGGTCAGGCGCTTGCGCTCGGCCATCACACCGTCACAACTGTCGCGGAACCAGGCCTCGTCTTCGAATGCCGCCACAGCACCTGCCTGCGCCACCCGATCCAGGGGGTAGGAATTGAAGCTGTCCTTGACCCGGCGCAGCCCTTCAATCAGTTCCGGGCTGCCTACGGCCAGACCAACCCGCAACCCGGCCAGGGAACGGGACTTGGACAGGGTCTGGGTCACCAGCAGGTTGGGATAGCGGTTGACCAGAGTGATGGCAGTATCGCCACCGAAATCCACATAGGCTTCATCGACCACCACCACCCGCTCCGGGTTGGCCTTGAGGATTTCCTCAACCTGCATCAGGGGCAGGAAGCACCCGGTTGGAGCGTTGGGGTTGGGAAAGATGATACCGCCGTTGTCGCAGCGGTAATCCGCCGGATCAATCTCAAACGCGCTGGTCAGCGGAACCGGCTTGGCCTCGATGCCATACAGATTGCAGTAGACCGGATAGAAGCTGTAGCTGATGTCCGGGAACAACACCGGCGCGTCGTGCTGGAACAGACCAAAGAAGATGTGGGCCAACACTTCGTCGGAACCGTTGCCGACGAACACCTGATCCCGGCCCACGCCGTAATAGTCGGCAATGGTCTGGCACAGGCGCTCAGATTCCGGGTCCGGGTACAGTTTGAGCTCGTCTGCCACCACCGTTTTCATGGCAGCGACGGCCTTCGGCGACGGGCCGAAGGGGTTCTCGTTGGTGTTGAGTTTGACCAGGTTGCGAACCTTGGGCTGCTCGCCCGGCACATACGGCGTCAGCTCGTGTACCCGCGGGCTCCAGAACTTACTCATCGCCCTGCCCTCCTTCGCTCTGAATGCGGTACTCGGCGGAGCGGGCGTGGGCGGTCAGCCCTTCACCTCGGGCCAGTACCGACGCCACCTTGCCCATCTCGCTGGCACCGGCGGCAGAAAAACCAATCAGCGACGATCGTTTCTGGAAATCGTAGACCCCCAACGGCGACGAGAACCGTGCAGTGCCGGATGTGGGCAGTACGTGATTGGGGCCGGCACAGTAATCCCCCAGGGCTTCGGCGGTGTAACGCCCCATGAAGATGGCGCCGGCGTGACGGATCGCCTCAACCAGCGCCTCCGGGTCGGCCACCGACAGCTCCAAATGCTCCGGCGCGATGCGGTTGCTGACCTCGGCGGCCTGAGCCAGATCGGCCACCTCAATCAACGCCGCCCGGTCATTCAGCGAACGGGCAATGATCTCCGCGCGCTCCATGGTCGGCAACAACCTGCGAACACTGGCCTCGACCCGATCCAGGTAGTCGCCATCCGGGGAGATCAGGATCGATTGCGCCTGCTCGTCATGTTCGGCCTGGGAAAACAGGTCCATGGCAATCCAGTCCGGATCGGTCTCGCCATCGCAGATCACCAGGATCTCAGACGGGCCGGCGATCATATCGATACCGACGGTGCCAAACACCTCTCGCTTGGCCGTCGCCACGAAGATGTTGCCCGGTCCCACGATCTTGTCCACCGCCGGAATGGTCTCAGTACCGTAGGCCAGCGCAGCCACGGCCTGGGCACCGCCAACAGTGAACACCCGGTCGACGCCGGCGATGGCCGCCGCCGCCAGCACCATGTCGTTCTGCACGCCGGCCGGCGTCGGCACCACCATGATAACTTCGGCAACCCCGGCCACCTTGGCTGGAATGGCGTTCATCAGTACCGATGACGGGTACGCTGCCTTACCACCGGGCACGTAGAGGCCCGCGCGATCCAGCGGCGTGACTTTCTGGCCAAGCACGGTGCCATCCGCTTCCTGGTATTGCCAGGAGTCCTGGCGCTGGCGCTGGTGATACCCGCGGACGCGCTCTGCCGCCTGCTCCAGCGCCTCCCGCTGATCGGCGGGAATGGCCTCAAGGGCCTGCTGCAGGCGCGCCTGGGAGATTTCCAGTTCCGCGAGCGACGCCACGCTGACCTGGTCAAACTTCGCGGTGAACTCCAGTACCGCGGCATCCCCACGGGTCCTCACCTGATGCAGGATATGACGCACCGACTCATTCACCTGATGGTCCACACTGTCTTCCCAGGCCAGGAGGCGGGCAAGTTCAGTATCGAAGTCAGCCTGGGCGGCCGACAACCGGGTAATGGCAAGGTCTGTCATAACGTAATCCTGCTGTGAGGAGTGGTTGGTGTTTACGCGGGTTCCGCGTTTTTGCGACGGGCCACCGCAGCGCCCATCTTCTCGATGATGGGTTGCAGACGGTCGTGTTTCATTTTCATTGAGGCCCGGTTGGCCACCAGGCGGGTACTGATGTGTTCAATCAGCTCCCGGGGCTCCAGGCCGTTGGCCTTGAGGGTATTGCCGGTATCGACAATGTCGACAATCTCATCGGCCAGCCCGAGGATCGGGGCCAGCTCCATCGCGCCATAGAGTTTGATGATATCGGCCTGACGGCCTTGGGCGGCGTAATAGCGACGGGCCAGGTTGACGAACTTGGTGGCCACCCGCACACGCCCCTGGGGGGCTTCCTGCCCCTTGGGGCCGGCCGTCATCAGCCGGCAGCGGGAAATGTTCAGATCCAGCGGCTCGTAGAGGCCGTCGCCACCGTGCTCCATCAGCACGTCTTTGCCGGTCACGCCCAGATCGGCGCCGCCGTACTGGACGTAGGTGGGTACATCGGTGGCCCGGATAATGAGGATACGGACGTTGGGGTCGGTGGTCGGAAACACCAGCTTGCGGGACTTCTTGATGTCGTCGACCAGCTCAATGCCGGCCTCCTTCAACAGGGGCAGGGTCTCCTCAAGAATACGCCCCTTGGACAGGGCGATGGTGATGCTGTCAGTCATTGTGCCTTCCGCTTGTTTGTTGTCACGCTGGCAGGCGACGAATGCTACCGCCCAACAGTTGCAGTTTCTCTTCAATACACTCGTAACCACGGTCGATGTGGTAGATGCGGTCCACCACGGTATCGCCGTCTGCCACCAGGCCGGCGATCACCAGGCTCGCTGACGCCCGCAGGTCGGTTGCCATCACCGGCGCACCATGGAGGTGGTCGACGCCCTTGATGATCGCCGCGTTGCCTTCCAGGGTGATGTCAGCGCCCATGCGGATCAGCTCCTGCAGGTGCATGAAGCGATTCTCAAACACCGTCTCGACGATGGTGCCAGTGCCTTCGGCGACGGTGTTCATGGCGGCGAACTGGGCCTGCATGTCGGTGGGAAATGCCGGGTATGGGGCGGTCCGCAGGCTGACAGCGCGGGGTCGGTTGCCCTTCATGTCCAGCTCGATCCAGTTGTTGCCGTGGCAGATGGTGGCGCCCGCCTCTTCCAGCTTCAGCAGCACCGCTTCCAGCAGGTCTTCACGGGTATCCTTGAGCTTGACCCGCCCGCCGGTCGCCGCTGCGGCCACCAGGTAAGTCCCGGTTTCCACCCGATCCGGCAGAACGTCATAGTGGCAGCCATGCAACCGCTCGACGCCATGAATCTCGATGGTGGCAGTACCGTGACCACGGATATCGGCGCCCATGGCAATCAGGCATTCCGCCAGATCCACCACTTCCGGTTCCCGCGCCGCATTTTCAAGGATGGTTTTGCCGTCAGCCAGCGCCGCAGCCATCATCAGATTCTCGGTGCCGGTCACGGTGACGGTATCGAGGAAGATGTGGGCACCTTTCAGGCGACCGTTGGAGCGCGCCTTGATGTAGCCATTCTCAACCTTGACCTCGGCGCCCATCTGCTGGAGCCCGTGGATGTGCAGGTTGACCGGCCGGCTGCCGATGGCGCAGCCACCAGGCAGCGACACTTCCGCCTCGCCGAAGTGGGCCACCAGTGGCCCCAGCACCAGGATCGACGCCCGCATGGTCTTGACCAGCTCGTAGGGGGCGTGGAAATGCTTGATGGTGTTGGCGTGCACCTCGACGCTCATTTTCTCGTCGATCATCAGCTCCACCCCCATACGACCGAGCAGCTCGATCATGGTGGTGATGTCATTGAGGTGCGGCAGGTTGCCTACGGTGACAGGTTCGTCCGCCAGCAGGGTCGCGGCCAGGATCGGCAATGCCGAGTTCTTGGCACCGGAAATGCGGATCTCGCCATCAAGCGGCTTGCGGCCACGAATCAGTAGTTTGTCCAAAATCGTCTTCCTGTTGCACGTGGGCCAGAATCAGGCCTGGCGGGCGGCCCATTGAGCGGGAGTAAATGCTTTGATGGTCAGCGCGTGGATGGTGCCTTCGGCCAACTGCTGCTCAAGGGCGCCGTAGATCAGCTGTTGTTTCTTAACCGGCGACAGACCTTCAAATCGGTCTCCCACCGCCACCACCAGGTAGTGATTGCCTTCACTCTGAACGTCAATCTCACAATCCGGCAATGCCTGTTTTACCAGCTCGGCGACTTCGCGGGCTTCCATAGAACGGTCCTCGGGGGAAAATCAATACAAGGCGGGAATTGTACCCAATAATCGAACGCAGGTCAGCCGGCGGCTGGATGGGGATCGGCAGGATGGCTGGCGGTATCGGTAGCGGGTTCAGGCGTGCTGTCCGGCTGCAGGCCGGCAAGGCAGTGATCTACCCCGCCCAGGACTGCCAGCGCTACGAGGTCATCCGGGGCATTACAATAGCGCAACGGTCGCTGTTGCGCCGCTGCCAATCGCTGCCAGCACAGCAACAGCGACAACAGCACACTGCTGGCGCCGGTCACACCAGCAAGGTCCAGCTCCAGCAGGCCCTCACCCTGACGAATGCGGGCGTCGCCGTCTCGGCGCAGGGCGAGCACGGAGTCGGGCGTGACCACACCGCTCAACGCCAGTGCACCGCCCGCTCCTGTGAGTTCACAAGGGGCTCCGGTCACGAACCGGCGGCCTCGTTTTCCAATTGCTCAACAGCGCCAGTCCAGCTGTCAATCACCGCCTGTACATCGCCACGGTTCTGCTCCATTTCCTGGCTGAACCGATCGCGGAACGCCAGACCGATGTTGATGCCTTCCACAATGACATTTTCCATCATCCAGTCCTGACCTTCCTTGCGATACATGGAGTAGGTCACCGGGTACCGGTTGCCCTCCGCAGTGATGACTTCCATCAGCACCGACGCCCGCTCGTCATTGCTGGGATTGATCTGGGCTTCCTTGATCTCGATCTGGAAATCCTGGGACTGCACCAGAGCCTGGGCGTAGCTGTCGAATAGGCTGCGCTTGAACTTCTCGACAAAGGCATCCCGCTGCTCCGGTGAGGCCTGGCGCGCGTAACGCCCCATCACCCGCGCCGCGATCCGACGGAAATCGACAAAGTCATCCAGCGTGTCTTCCATATTTTGGTAGAACGCCTCGGGGTCACTGTCGTAGAGGCCCTTCTCCTCATTAAGCTTGGACACCAGCTTCTGGGTGCTCTCATCGACATACTGACGCAGCGCCTCGTCGGCACTGACCGTCACGGAGAACATCATCGCCAATACTACCAGCGTCCATCTGGATACGGATTGCGCCATCACTTGCATAACCTACTCCCTTGTTTCAACAATCTAGTTTCTTGCCTTGGGCCCGGGCATAGCCCGAGCCTTGCCGAATCGAATCGATCGATCGACTCTGATTCTGGATGGCCCTCACAACCATCAGGCAATCAGCGGCCTGAGGCAAAGTTGCTGATTACCCGCTCCAGGTTCAACGCGGATTGGGTTGAATAGAAGACATCCCCGTCTTTCATGGGGTCTTCCTCAATACCCACCGAAATATCAATGTACTGCTCCCCCAGCAATCCGGATGTACGTATTATCGCGGAACTGTCGCTGGGAATGTTTTTCACCGACGCGTCAATCTCCAGCGTTGCCTTGGCCTGAAACGTCTCCGGATCGAGCACCACCTCGCGGATGTGCCCCACCGTGACCCCCGCCATCGACACCCGCCCGCGGGCCGACAAGCCGCCGGCGTCATTGAAGCGGGCGTAAACCGTGTAGGTGTCGGTCCTCGCCCCCGGTGCCAGTCCGCTGACCTGCAGGGCCAGGAACAGCAGCGCCGCACACCCCGCCACCATAAACAGCCCCACCAGGATTTCCGTAGTCCGTGTCGTCATGACGCTCCCAAAGCCCCCTCAAAAGCCGCCGAACATCACGGCGGTCAAGACAAAATCCAGCCCCAGTACCGCCAGCGAGGAATACACCACCGTGCGGGTGGTTGCCGCACTGATACCCGCCGACGTGGGCACACAATCGTAGCCCTGGAATACCGCGATCCAGGAGCAGACCACTCCAAACACCAGACTCTTGATCAAGCCATTGACCACGTCATCCAGGAATGCCACGGAGGACTGCATACTGCTCCAGAACGATCCGGCATAGACGCCCAGCCAGTCGACGCCGACCAGCATGCCGCCCCAGATGCCCACCGCAGAAAAAATCATTGCCAGCACCGGCATGGCGATGAAACCGGCCCAGAGCCGTGGGGCGGCCACCCGCCGTAACGGGTCCACGCCCATCATTTCCAGGCTGGCGAGCTGTTCGGTGGCCTTCATCAGACCAATCTCGGCCGTCAGCGCCGAGCCTGCGCGGCCAGCGAACAGCAAGGCCGTCACCACCGGCCCGAGCTCCCGCACCAGGGTCAGCGCAATCATCTGGCCAATGGCCTCTTCGCTGCCGTAGTCGCTGAGAATCGTGTATCCCTGCAACCCCAGCACCATGCCAATAAACAGACCGGAAACCACCACAATCGCCAGTGACAGCACGCCGATGGCATACAACTGCTTGACCAAAAGACGGAAGCCGCCATTCTGGCCGGGCGCCCCCCACAGTGCGCCAGACAGAAACAGACCGGCGCGCCCCCAGGTCGACAGCAGCGTCAACCCATAGCGGCCCAGCCTCGCCAGAGCATCCGTCATTGGACATCCCCCCAGTCGGTGACCCGATCCGGCGCCGGATAATGGAATGGCACCGGCCCATCGGGCTGCCCCTGAAGGAATTGCTGCACCTGCTCCGAGCCATGCTGGCGCAGCTCGTCCGGCGTACCCTCACCAATCACCCGGCCATCGGCAATGATGAAGGCGTGATGGCAGATACTGAAAGATTCTGGCACGTCGTGGGATACCAGAACGCTGGTCAGACCCATGGTGCGATTGAGGTCACGGATCAGCTTCACCAAGACCCCCATGGCAATCGGGTCCTGGCCGGCAAAGGGTTCGTCGTACATGATCAGCGCCGGATCAAGGGCAATACTGCGGGCCAGTGCGACCCGTCGGGTCATACCGCCGGACAGCTCCGCCGGCATCAGGTCCCGGGCACCGCGCAGACCAACGGCTTCCAGCTTCATCAGAACGATATCGCGAATCATGTCGTCCGGCAGCCGGGTGTGGACCCGGAGGGGAAAGGCGACATTCTCAAACACCGACAGATCGGTAAACAGGGCGCCGCTCTGGAACAGCATCCCCATAGTCTCCCGCAACCGGTAAAGCGCCTTGCGGCCCAGTTTCGGCACTTCCTCGCCATCCACCAGAACCCGGCCTGACGACGGCTTCAGCTGGCCACCGATCATTTTCAGCAGGGTGGTCTTACCGGTACCGCTGGGGCCCATGATGGCTGAGATTCGCCC
The DNA here is from genome assembly GCF_023156385.1 of Marinobacter xestospongiae. GTDB lineage: Bacteria > Pseudomonadota > Gammaproteobacteria > Pseudomonadales > Oleiphilaceae > Marinobacter > Marinobacter xestospongiae. Next base: position 119,888 of record NZ_JAKZAK010000012.1, on the reverse strand, counting down.
CCGTGGGATCGACAACGACACACCGTCAAAAATCGTGCGACCGTTGCGGGCGAAGACAACGTCTTCCAGGACAATGTGGGGAGAAGGGTCCATGACAGAATCTGGCGGCTATCCAAGCTGGAACGATTGGCGCTTACAGTATGCCAAGGCTGCCGCAAGCTCAATCGCCGGATCGCAAAAATATCCTGATGGCAACGATCAGTTAATCTGAATAAGCCCGCCCCGGACTTCGCTCAGTCCTGAAAGTGGTATACTGCCGCCACATCCGCCAGAACACCCGGACAGATTATGACCAGCAGTTTCAGGGACGCCGCCCTACAGGCCATCGCCATTGAACGCGACGCCATCGACGCCCTCACCGACCGGATTGACCAATCGTTTACCCTTGCCTGCGAAATCATCATGGCCTGCCAGGGCCGGGTGGTGGTGACCGGCATGGGAAAATCCGGACACATCGGCAAAAAGATCGCAGCCACCCTGGCCAGCACCGGCACTCCAGCTTTCTATGTTCATCCCGGCGAAGCCAGCCACGGTGACCTGGGCATGATCACCGGACAGGACGTGGTACTGGCAATCTCGAACTCCGGCAACACCAGTGAAGTGCTCACCATCCTGCCATTGATCAAGCGCATGGGCGCGCCGCTGATCAGCATGACCGGCAACACCGACTCGGTGCTGGCACGGGAGGCCGAAGCCAACCTGGACATCAGCGTCGATCAGGAAGCCTGCCCCCTGGGACTGGCCCCCACCTCCAGCACCACCGCCACACTGGTGATGGGCGACGCCCTCGCCGTAGCACTGCTGGATCGGCGCGGATTCAGTGCCGAAGACTTTGCCTTCTCCCACCCCGGCGGTAGCCTCGGTCGTCGCCTGCTGCTGCGGGTCAGTGACATCATGCATACCGGCGAACGCATTCCCCGGGTGGGCGAAGACACCCCGCTCAGCGGCGCGCTGCTGGAAATCTCCCTCAAGGGACTGGGCATGACCACCGTCATCGACGGCCAGGGCGGACTCAGTGGCATCTTCACCGATGGCGACCTGCGTCGCACCCTGGATCGCCCGGTGGACATTCACGCGACACCGATTGCCGACGTCATGACCCGCAACGGCAAGACCATTCGCGACGACCAGCTCGCCGCCGAGGCCCTCAACATCATGGAAGAACTCAAGATCAACGCTCTGCCAGTGGTCAACCGTGACGGCCAACTGACCGGCGCCATCAACATGCATGACCTGCTGCGGGCGGGGGTAATCTGATGACCACGCAAGCACCCACCTGGCCTGTTGAACTGATGGCCCGGGCCGCCGACGTCCGCCTGCTGGCCCTGGACGTCGACGGCGTCATGACCGACGGCACCCTGCTGTTCAGCGCCGAGGGCGACGAACTCAAGGCCTTCAACATTCTCGACGGCCTCGGCATCAAACTGCTGATGCAGGCCGGCGTGACCGTTGCAGTCATCACCGGTCGCAGCTCGCCGCTCACCGAACGACGCATGAACAGCCTGGGCATTCCCCACCTGATGCAGGGCCGGGAGGACAAACTCACCGCCCTGAGGGAGCTGGCCGGCCAATTGCAGATGCCGGCGGCGCACATTGCCTATATGGGAGATGACCTGCCCGACCTGGCCGCCATCCAGCACGCCGGCCTGGGCCTGACGGTACCAAACGGCCACTGGTATGTGCGCCAGCACGCCGACCACTGCACCACGGTGCCGGGCGGCGCCGGCGCGGTGCGGGAAGTCTGCGACCTGATCCTCGCAGCCCAGGGCCAGCTGGACCAGTGCCTGGCCCACTATCTGGAGCCGACCGCCTGATGCTCAATACCCTGCTATTCAATAGCAAGGTGCGCTCGCTGGCGCTGCTGACCTGTGCGCTGGTGCTGGCTTCCCTGCTCTGGCGCTCTGACCAGCCACCGGAGCCACTTCAAGCGGAAGGGCTGCGCGGCCCGAGCGAACCGGACGGCTTTGTGATCAATGGCGACTATCGCTCCTTCGACAGTAATGGCGATCTCGCCATTCGCCTCAGCAGCCCCCGCATCGAGCAGTTTGAAACCAGTGAACGCGCCACCCTGGTGGAACCCGAGGCCATTCTCCAGGATCAGCCATCAGACAGCCCCTGGCAACTCACCGCCCGGCGTGGCGACTTTCACCAGGCAACCGGCCAGCTTTCGCTCAACGGCAATGTGGTTGTCACCCGACCGCTCCAAGACGGCCAGGCCGCCACCCTGAGCACCGAACACTTGACGCTGGACAACCGCAGCCGCACCGTACACACCAATGCACCCGTCACCCTCACAGACGCGTTTGGCACTACCCGTGCCACCGGTATGACCGCCTGGATCGACGACCGGGTGCTGGAACTGACGTCAAAGGTAGAAGGACACTATGAGCCTGCCCCAAACCCGACCCCTTAAGCGACTGAGCCGCACGTGCACAGCCGTCCTTGCCAGCGTGCTGCTGGCATCCCCGGCGGCGGCCTTTGATCTGGACTCCGACGCCCCGATCACCGTCAACGCCGCCCACGCCCGCCTGGATGACAGCCAAGGCGTGGCCACCTACACCGGCGATGTCGTGGTTGCCCAGCAGGGCACCCGCCTCAGCGCCGACAAGGTGGTGCTATACCGGGACGACCAGGGCCTGAGCCGCATTGAGGCCACCGGCACCCCCGCCCGCTACTCCCAGGCAACCGCAGGCCAGACCGCCGCCACCGAGGCCAGCGCCGAGCGCATCATCTACAACGCCACCGAAAGCCAGCTGACGTTCGAGCGCAACGCCATGATTGAGCAGTCCGGCAACCTGTTCCGCGGCAACCGCATTCTCTACGACACCCGCAATCGGGTGGTGACGGCGGAGGGCGATAACGGCGGCAATGGCGAGGGCCGGGTGGAAATGGTCATCCAGCCCCGCGGCCGCGCCCAGGGCGACAGCAACTAGACAGGAACCAAGATGGCAGTGCTCCGCGCCAGCAACCTGGCAAAAAGCTACAAGCAGAAGAAAGTAGTCCTCGACGTCTCCCTGGAGATCCGCAGCGGGGAGATTGTCGGCCTGCTGGGGCCTAACGGCGCCGGCAAGACCACCTGCTTTTACATGATCGTCGGCCTGGTACCGTCGGACAAGGGACGCATCACCCTGGACAGCCAGGACATCACTCCCTTACCGATGCACGGCCGTGCCCGCAAGGGCATTGGCTACCTGCCCCAGGAAGCTTCGGTGTTCCGCAAGCTGAGCGTGCGGGACAACATCATGGCGATTCTGGAAACCCGCAGTGACCTCAAGCGCGCTGACCGCGAGCAAAAACTGGAGGACCTGCTGGCGGAGTTCCACATCACCCACATCCGCGACAGCCTGGGCATGGCCCTGTCCGGGGGCGAGCGCCGGCGGGTGGAGATCGCCCGCGCACTGGCGATGGAGCCGGCCTTCATCCTGCTGGACGAACCGTTTGCCGGTGTCGACCCCATCTCGGTCAGTGACATCAAGCAGATCATTCGCCACCTGCGGGATAAGGGCATCGGCGTACTGATCACCGACCACAACGTGCGCGAAACCCTGGATATCTGCGAGAACGCCTACATCGTCAGCGGCGGCCACATCATCGCCTCCGGCTCGTCCGAGGACATCCTGGCCAACCAACAGGTCAAGGAAGTTTACCTCGGTAACGAATTCAAACTATGACCCTCCCCAAATGCATTGATTTCTGACGTCAGTTTGTCGACCATCAAGTCTTCGTAACGCTGCCTGCTGGTATCTTGAGAACGTGGATTGCGGATAAACCGTCTACACTCGATACAGGCCAGCAGCAGCCGGCCAGATTGTCTTGCCCACCACAAGCAAGTACACTCGGCAGAAAAATTGCTTGTAAAAGCAACTTCGCATGACGCAAGACTTTTTAGGCTCACCAGGCATGACCGGTTGGTGATATCCCACCTGCCAGGCACACCGGTGACGGAACTGACATCATGGTAATGAAAGCCTCACTTCAGCTAAAACTGGGCCAAAGCCTGACCATGACGCCCCAGTTGCAACAGGCGATCAGGCTGCTTCAACTCTCCACCCTGGATCTCCAGCAGGAAATCCAACAGGCGCTGGATTCCAACCCCATGCTGGAAACCCAGGAAGACGACGACCGCGCCGAGGCAGAGCAGAACGACGACCGCAACGACGCTGAAGACGGCCAGGACCAGGACGCCAGCGCCACCACAGATGACAGCTGGGATGACGACAGCAGCCAGGAGTGGGAGGCCGACAACAACGGCTCCGAGAACATTCCCGACGACCTGCCGGTCGATACCGCCTGGGACGACATCTACCAGCCCTCTCCTGCCCCCGCCAGCCGCGGCGACGATGAGGGTGACAGCGATTTCGAGTCCCGCAACTCGGTCTCCGAGACCCTTCACGATCATCTGGAATGGCAGCTCAATCTGACCCCCATGGGTGACCGGGACCGGGCCATTGCCCACGCCCTGCTGGACGCAGTGGACGAGCGCGGCTACCTGACCTCCCCGCTGGACGAAATCCACTCCGGGTTGATGGACGACGCCGACGAGGACCCGGTGGAGCTCGACGAGATCGAAGCGGTACTGCGTCGGCTGCAGCATTTCGACCCCGCCGGTGTGTTTGCCCGCGACCTGCAGGAATGCCTACTGATCCAGCTCAACCAGCTGCCACCGGACACCCCCTGGCTGCCCCAGGCTCGCCTGGTGATCACTCACTACATCAACCTGCTGGGCAACCGCGACTACGCCCAACTGCTGCGGCGCAGCCGGCTGAAAGAAGACCAGCTGCGGGACGTTCTGGCCTTGATCACCCAGCTCAACCCGCGCCCGGGCAGCGCCATTGATCAGGCTGAGCCGGATTACGTCATTCCCGATGTCATCGTGCGCAAGCACCAGGGACGCTGGCGGGTGGAACTGAACCCGGAGATTGCGCCGCGCATTCGCGTCAACGCCAGCTACGCGTCGTTGATCCGCCGGGCCGACAGCAGCGCCGACAACACCTACATGCGGGACCAGCTGCAGGAAGCCAAGTGGTTCATCAAGAGCCTGCAGAGCCGCAACGAAACCCTGCTCAAGGTGGCCACCCGCATTGTCGAGCACCAGCAGGGCTTCCTCGATCACGGCGAGGAGGCGATGAAGCCACTGATCCTCTCCGACATCGCCCAGGCGGTGGAAATGCATGAATCCACGATTTCCCGGGTCACCACCCAGAAGTACATGCATACCCCCCGGGGCATCTTCGAGCTGAAGTACTTTTTCTCCAGCCACGTCAGCACCGATGAGGGCGGAGAATGCTCGTCCACCGCCATCCGGGCGATGATCAAAAAACTGATTGCAGCAGAAACCCCAAAAAAGCCATTGAGCGACAGCAAAATTGCCGCCATGCTAGGGGAACAGGGAATCAAAGTGGCCCGGCGCACCGTCGCCAAGTATCGGGAGGCCATGCACATTCCCCCGTCAAACGAACGGAAGAGATTGGTGTAGGCCAGGGAGCGCTCACCAGCGCGGCTCTGGCCCGAAGGGATCTACCGCCGCGGGGAAACACCGCGGCAACCCCGCCAGTGATCGTAGTCGCTGGCAAGCCGACAATAGGAGACGCCTATGCAACTCAATATTTCAGGTCATCACGTCGAACTGACAGCTCCCCTCAAAGAGTACGTCTCTGGCAAGTTCGAAAAGCTTGAACGGCATTTCGATCACATCAGTAACTGTCAGGTGACTCTGGAAGTCGAGAAGGTCCGCCAGATGGCGGAAGCCACGTTGCATGTAATTGGCGGTGAGATCCACGCCAAGGCCGAAAACGAAGACATGTATGCAGCCATCGACGCTCTTGTGGACAAGCTGGATCGACAGATCCTGAAACACAAGGAAAAAAATATTGATCGTATGCATGGAAACGGCGCCCGCTAAAAGGTAGCCTTGCCCACACCTGAACTGATCGAGCTGCGGTACGTCTGACGTATCGCAGCCTTTTTTTTACGGAACCACTGTCTATCCATGACGGACACATCACTCACCATCGAAACCATCCTGACCCCGGAGCTTGCCCGCTGCCGTGTTGCCGGCACCAGCAAGAAGCGGGTTCTGGAATTCATCTCCGAGAGCATCCACCAGCAGTATCCCGATCTGGATGCCGGGCAGATTTTCAACAACCTGGTTGCCCGCGAACGCCTGGGCAGCACCGGTATTGGGCAGGGCATTGCGATCCCCCACTGTCGGCTGGATGGCTGCAGCCAGGTCATCGGTGTGCTGGTCACCCTGGAGGAAGGCGTTGGTTTCGATGCCATCGACAACCAACCGGTGGATCTGCTGTTTACCCTGATCGTCCCCAAGGAAGCCACCAGCGAGCACCTGGAACTGCTGAGCCAGCTGGCCGAGAAGTTCAATGAACAGTCGTTCTGTAACGAACTGAGACAGTGCAGCGACAACGAGACCCTGTACAATCGAATGATAGGCGCCTAACAGCAGACTGATCACTCAAGGGTGATGGACTATGAAACTGATCATCGTCAGCGGCCGCTCCGGCTCGGGTAAGAGTACAGCGCTGCATGTACTTGAAGACCTTGGTTTCTACTGCATCGACAACCTGCCCATCGGACTGCTGTTCCCTCTTACCCGGGAAGCCACCGCTCAGGAGAGCACCGGGCGGCTGAAGAAAATCGCCGTCAGCATCGATGCCCGTAACCTGTCGGATGAGATCGCCAACTTCGAGGACATTCACCACCAGCTGACCCAGACCGGCGCCACCATCGAGACCATCTTCCTTGATGCCACCGACCAGGCACTGCTGCAGCGCTTTCACGCCACCCGCCGCAAACACCCCCTGAGCAACGACCGCACCTCCCTGAAAGAGGCCATCACCAGCGAGAAACACCTGCTGGAACCCATCGCCAGCCTGGCGGATCTCTACGTCGACACCACCGAACTGTCGATCTACGAACTGCGGGACATGGTTAAACAACGGGTGATCGGCCGGCGGGAACAGGAAATGGCGCTGCTGATCCAGTCCTTTGGCTTCAAGCACGGGGTGCCGGTGGATTCCGATTACGTCTTTGATGTCCGCTGCCTGCCCAATCCCTACTGGGATGCCAGCCTGCGCAAGTTTACCGGCATCGACCAACCGGTAATCGACTTCCTCGAGCACGAGGCCATGACCACCAAGCTCACGGACGATATCATTCAGTTCCTGGATTCCTGGCTGCCATCTTTCGGCCAGAGCAACCGCAGTTACATGACCATTTCCATTGGCTGTACCGGTGGCCAGCACCGCTCGGTGTACGTCTGCGAGAAAGTCGGCGCCTACTTCGCGGAACGCTACAACAACGTCCAGGTCCGTCATACCGAACTGCCACACCTGAAACGCAGCCTATGATTCGCCAGCAAGTCACCATCATCAACAAGCTGGGCCTGCACGCCCGCGCTGCCGCCAAACTGGTGGCCACCGCCTCGGAGTTCGAAAGCAGCATCCAGATCTGCAAGGGCAGCCAGCAGGTGGATGCCAAGAGCATCATGCCCGTCATGATGCTGGCCGCCAGCAAAGGCACCGACCTTGAACTCAACATCGAAGGCCCCGACGAGCAGCAGGCGCTCGATCAGCTGGTCGCCCTGATTAACGACTACTTCGGCGAGGGCGAATAGCGCCCCCGCCCCGCCAGCACGCCGGTTTCTACGGCATTCACCTACAACGCTTTCTCACCACTGCAACGTAAGTCCGCTATACTACGTAAGTTTATCAGCTACGCCCGGTAGCCTGGCTGCTGGAGACCCTGGCCGCATAGCAGATGGTCCCCAGCGCAGGATTACCGTCGGCAGCGCTGATGGTCATTTGGGCAGAAAGTTGGGTGATCAATGACGGACATTCTGGAACAAAGCCAGGCTCGCCAGCGTCTCCGCTCCCTCGGAGAAGCTCTGGACAGTGGCGCCCTTAAACAGGTTGCCCGCATCCTCAATGGCGGCCTCAGTCCCAGTGATATTGCCCACCTGCTGGAATCCTCCCCGCCCCGCCAGCGCGCCCTGCTGTGGAACCTGGTTGACAAGAACCTGGAAGGGGAAGTCCTCCAGTACCTGAGCGACGACATCCGGGGTTATTTCCTCAGCCAGCTGAACGCCCAGGAACTGGCCAACATCATTGAGGACTTCGAGTCCGACGACCTCGCCGACCTGCTGCAGCAGTTGCCGGACACGGTGATCCAGGAAGTCCTGGACACCATGGACGAACAGGACCGGCAACGGGTCGAGGAAGTCCTCGCCTACCCGGAGGACACCGCCGGCGGCCTGATGAATACGGACACCATCACGGTGCGTCCGGACATCAGCATCGACGTGGTTCTGCGTTATCTGCGCCGTCACCGCAACCTGCCGCCAATGACCGACAGCCTGATTGTGGTCAGCCGGAAAGACCAGTTCATCGGCATGCTGCCCATCACCAAGATGTTGGTGAGCAATCCCGCTACCACGGTGCGGGAAGTCATGGACACCGACATTGAGCCGATTCCGGTCACCCTGGCAGACACCCAGGTCGCCACTCTGTTCGAGCGCTACGACCTCATCTCCGCGCCGGTGGTGGACGACGACGGCAACCTGCTGGGCCGGATCACCATCGATGACGTGGTCGACGTTATCCGGGAGGACGCCGATCATTCGCTGATGAGTATGGCCGGCCTGGACGAAGACGAAGACACCTTCGCCCCGGTGCTCAAGACCACCCGGCGCCGGGCGGTGTGGCTCGGTATCAACCTGATTACCGCATTTATCGCCTCCGCCGTGATCGGCCTGTTTGAGGATACCATCGAGAAGGTGGTGGCCCTGGCGGTGCTGATGCCCATTGTGGCCAGCATGGGCGGAATTGCCGGCAGCCAGACCCTGACGCTGGTGATCCGCGGCATGGCCGTGGGCCAGATCAGTGGCGCCAACGTCAAATGGCTGCTGAACCGGGAGTTTCTGGTGGGCATGCTCAACGGTCTGTTATGGGCCGTGGTGGTCGCTACCGCCGCCACCGCCTGGTTCCGCGATCCGGTGATCGGTGTGGTGATTGCCGCAGCGCTGGTCATTAATCTGCTGGGAGCGGCCTTTGTCGGCACCGTGCTGCCGCTGTTCCTGAAGTCACGGAACATCGACCCGGCCCTGGCCGGGGGCGTGATACTCACCACCGTAACCGATGTGGTAGGATTCATGTCCTTCCTTGGGTTGGCCACGGTGTTTTACGCCTGAGCCCGCCCCGGCCACACCAGGAACCGAGCATGACCGAACAGCCATACGACGACAGCGAACAGGAATGGGGCAAGAGCAAGTCCCAGCTTAAACGTGAGATGCAGGACCTGCAGGATCTGGGCAAGCAGATGCTGGCCCTGTCCAGCGAGCAGCTCGCCACCCTGCCAATCGGCGACACCCTGCGCCGTGCGATCGAGGAATCCCATCGCATCCGTCAGAACGAGGCCCGTCGCCGCCACCTGCAATACATTGGCAAGGTCATGCGTCAGGAAGACGATATCGACGCCCTGCGTCGCGCTATCGGCGCGTTTCACGCGGGCAGCGAGGAGCACACCCGGCGTCTGCACCTGGCGGAGCGCTGGCGGGATCGCATGGTTCAGGAGGGCGACAGCGCCGTTGGGGAGTTTCTGGATTACTGCCCCGCGGCCGACATCCAGCACCTGCGTAACCTGGCCCGCAACGCCCGCCGTGAAGCCCAGCAGGAAAAGAACACCGGCCAGGGCAAGAAACTGTTCCGCTACCTGCGGGAATGCATCGACGAGGGCGAACGCGACTAGGTACGCTATAGCCGCCGGTGATCCCAGACCGGCATGCGCTGGCGCACCTCCTGCAACCTCCGGGGGGCCAGCGCAGCCATGACCCAACCCGGGCCCTCCTCCTGCTGCTCTGCCACCACCGATCCCCAGGGATCGACAATCATGGAGTGGCCATAGGTCCGGCGCCGAGGGCTGTTGTACCCCCCCTGCCCGGCAGCCACCAGCCAGCACTGGTTCTCAATGGCCCGGGCACGGATCAGCGGATGCCAGTGCGCATCCCCGGTGGTATAGGTAAAGGCACTGGGCAAGGCCACCCAATCCGCCTGTTGCTGACGCAGTGCCCGGAACAGCTCCGGAAATCTCAGGTCGTAGCAGATTGCCAGCCCCAGACGACCGGCAGGCGTGTCGACGGTGACCACCTGTTCGCCGGGCTCGAAGGTGTCCGACTCCCGGTAACGGCCCTGGGCATCCGCCACTTCGGCGTCAAACAGGTGAATCTTGTCGTATCGCGCCACTTCCCGGCCCTGGTCATCCAGCACCAGACAGCAGGCACGGACGCGATCGGCCACGGTACTGCCATCCTCCCGCTCCGCCAGTGGCAGCGAACCACCAACAATCCACAACCCCAACGACCGCGCCAGCTCAGCAAGAAAGTCGCGAATCTCACCGCCACCGATTTCCTGCTGTCCCTGCGCCACCATCTGTGCGGTCTTGAGGATGGCGAAATTCTCCGGCAGCACCGCCACCGAGGCGCCCGCCGCGGCCACCTCGGCCAGCAGCGTCGCGGCCTGGGCCAGGTTGTCCTCCAGACGCTCGCCACTGACCATTTGCACCGTGGCGACACGGACACCCTCAACGTCGCGTGGTTCCGTCATTTCAGTCTCTCCTGCGGTTGGAATCGGTGTGCCTCTCTTCTCTTCAGACCAGGCCTTTCGGGAACCTCTGATCAGTCACCAGTATCGAAGACGTTGCGCAGTTCCACCACCGGATTGTCCCAGCGCCCCCGCACCGTGTAGGTGGCGCTGGTCAATCGGCTCAACGGATCTCCCAACACCTTGTCGAGGACAAACAGGGCCCCACCGATGGGAGGTGCCGCCCCCAGCAGCAGGGCCGCCAGAGGCAGGTTCTGGGTCAAGGGCAGCACAACCACCATGCGCATGTCCAGGGTCTCAGTGACCAGGTCGGTGGAGCCAGACAGTTTGAAGGCACCCGACGGCCCGACAATCTGCAGCTCCGGCGCCCAGCTCAGGGTGCCGTCGGACAGTTCGGCGGTGCCGGAGATTGCATCGAACGCCACGCCACGCTCATACAGGTCGGAAAAATCCAGCTTCAGGCGGCGCCAGAGGGTGTCGGCATTGAGCACATTGAACAGCCGGAACAGCAACGCGGTGTTGTTGCGCTCCAGGATCACCCCTTCATCCAGCCGCACACTGACCTCACCATCCAGCCGGGTCAGGGTGAACTCATCCGGACGCCCCGGCCACTCCAGGTTCAGCACCAACTGGGTCTGCTCGTTTCTCAGCGGTGCTTCCGAGCCCATCATCTGCGCCAGATCCCCCAGATCCTGACCGTGAAGGTCCCCCTGCAGCCGGGTCAACTGGCGACCGTCGTGAATGTCCCAGTAGAGATCGCCATCGAACGACAGCGATCCCAGCACGCCCGACAGCGACTGCACATGTACGGCCTTGGCATCGGGCACCAGCAGGAACGACCAGCGCCCCAGCGAGCGATTGTCCATCGCCAGCTCATCGATCACCACGCTGATGTTCGGCCATCCTTCCATGGCCATGGCGCGGAAGGCATCCACCTGTTCGGCCGACGTCAGTGGCGCAGGAATGGCGGCAATGGTCTCTTCCTCCGGGCTGGCCAGACGCAGGTAGGGAAAGCGCACCGAGACGGTCTGCTGCTTGTCCATGGGCAGTCGCAGTTCACCGACAGCCCGATCAGAGCGGGTATCGATAGACCACACGCCATCGCTGAAGGTGGCGGCCACATCCAGTTCCGGAAACGCCTGACCCAATACCCTCAGTTGCCCCACGGATAACTGGATGCCGTAAAGCCAGCGTTCAATCAACGCATTGGTGTCTGCCGGCACCGTGGCCGATGGCGCCGTACCTGCGGTTGCCGGCGCCATCTCCGGTCTCGGTGGCCCAACCAGCTCCGGGTCAAAGTCAGAGGGTGGGGGTGAGGGTGAGAGTGAGCTGGTCAGGCGCTCCACCCGATCGACCCAGGCGTCTATCGGCACTTCCTCAACCCGGCCCACCACCTCAATCCCCTCACCCGGGGGCAGCTCTGCCTGTTCCGACCCCATGGCCAGCTGACCACGGTCGAACTCGCCATCCTGCCAGGCCAGCCGGAACGCCAGCCGGTCCTGCCACACCCCGGCAAGTTGCAGACGACCCTCCGGCGTCCAGTCCAGCATCGCCTGCAGGGGCGCCATGACATCGCTGGTCTTGCCCAGGGGCATGGGCCAGTCTGACGCCAGCCCGATCAGACTGGAGTAGAGCGACACGCCGGGCGCGGCGTCCGACGCCAGATTCAATCTCGCCGTGTAGTTGAAACGGCCGGCCAGGCCGGTGTCCAGGCTTGCGGGCAGCTCCAGCAAACCCGACAGCTCGGTGACCGAGAGGGAACCACTCTGACTCACCACCAGCGCGTCATCCGCCTCGCGGTACTCCAGGCCGACCGTCACCGGCATGCCATTGAGGTCTGCCAAAAACGGTTCCCCGACAATGCCTTCTCCGGTTCGGTAGGTGACATCACCGCGCAACTGCTGCCAAACCAGACCACTGTCCGGGTGGGCTACCTCACCGTTACCAGTTTGCACCCGGGCGTTCACCTGCGGCTCACCTGGCCCGGTCAACGGCAACGTCAAATCCAGATCCAAGTGGTAGTCCCCGGCCACCTCAATAGCGTCTGGCGCCTCTCCGGCCAGCTCTCCCAAGGGGCTGTTGGCAAGCCAGTGACGAATATGCGGGGCAGTCACATCGGCTGCGGTGCTGACCTCCAGCACCAGTTCATCGCCGTCCGGCACCAGCTCCACCCGACTGGGTTCCAGCGCCAGCCCCCCGCTGCGGGCGCGATCGACCGCCACCGTGGCGCGATCATCGTGCACCTGGACCCAGCCACTGACACCGGTGACCTCAGGCCAACGGCTGTCATAGCGAACACGGGCATCGCTGAAGCGGTAGTACATGGAGGACGTAAAAGAGTAATCAGGCGCGCCGGAACTGACGGTGCCATGGCCATAAAACACCCCTTCTTCTATCCGCGCTTCGGGAATGGCGGTCGCAAGCCATTGATACAGCTCAGCATCAATCACCCTGGCGGGAACGAATTCCGGCAGCATGTCCGCCGTGCCCTCACGAACCGCTACCCGCAACCCAAGGTTATCTTCGCCCTCCTGGTCGAGACGAAGATCGAAGGCACCTTCCAGCTCAGTCTGCCTCCCGGGCGGCGTCGTCGGCTCGCCGTAGCGCAGCGACAACCCCTCGGACCAGACCCGGGTCAAGGGTCCATCCAGCTGCCAGGCAACCTCCGCCCGGGCATCGGTGAACGACCAGCGATCAAGGAACAACTCCGGAAACCCCAGTTCCAGGTCGTCCGACGCCAGCACTACCCGGCCCCAGTCACGGCCAACCTGCAACTGGCCGTTGACGCCGGCAAGCGCCGGCGCGCCATCAAACGGCTGCACGGCAACCTGCCGCAACTGCGCCTGGAGCGTAAATTCGGCGGCACCGTCCGCCAGCGGCAAGCGCATCGACACATCATCCAGGAACCCGGTCGGCCGGTAGTTCTCCAGCGCATGGGACGCCTCCACCGGCAACAGCCCGATACCGGCACTGAATCGGGCCAGCGGACCCACCGGTACCCCCTGCCCCTGCAGCGACAGCTCGCCATCCCGACGCTTGAGCCGGAGATTGAACCCGGAGACGGTTTCCCCCAACCAGTCCCAGCGCACATCCTGCAGATGCAGTTCACCACTGAGCAGACTGTCCTGGCCGGGAACCACAGTGCCCCGCCAGCCAAAGGCCAGCGACAGGTTCTCCACCGGCGCCATCGACTCTTCCTGGGCCCGCAGCTGCAGAAATGGCACCTGTAACCGCCCGTTCAGCTGCTCCAGCGTGCCATCCCGAAAGGTCAGCCAGGCCTGGCCGCCCGCGTCAAAACCCTCAACCCCCAGCCCTCGCCAGCGGTAACGACTGACCAGGGAATCGAACAGTCGGCCGGAATTCACATCAACGTAAAGCTGGCCGGTAAAATCCCCGCGAAAGAAATGCCGGCCCAGCAGATTGAAACTGGCAAGCTGGTGGGTGGTACCCAGCCGCATGGCACGGCCAGTGGCGGAGAACAGACCGGCGTGGTAGGTCAGGTCAAGCTGCGGTATTTCGATGTGGCGAACCGGCTGATCCGCGGTACGCAGCCCTAGATTGACACGGGTCACCCGGATCGCGGGGTCCGACAGCCAGCGCCCCAGCACTGGCAGCCAGTCCTGACTGCCGCTGGTCAGAGCATCAGCGGGAATGGGAACCCGGACGTCGTCCTCCACGGTCGCGTCCGGCAGGCCATCCAGGTGCAGCCGGCCGGACGAGGCCTGGGCCAGGGTCAGGTCCAGCCGATCCGCCTCGAACTCCTCGAACACCACCCTTAACCGCCACAACGAGCTGAGGGTGTCGAGGCGGATACGCAGGCTGTCGAGTCGAACCAGAGGTGCATCAGCGGCGTTCGGCGCAGCCAGGGCCAGCTCACGGGCTTCCAGTACCGGGTCCAGCAGCCGCCAGCGCCCCTCCAGCTCACCGATGGTGACCGGATAGCCCACAGCCTCGGACAACTCCGCCTCCAATTGGGAGCGGAACTCGCCGATGTTCTGCACCAGCTGGCGGCCAATGGCGGCATAAAGCGCCAGCAGCACCAGTACAGCCACCAACAGCCAGCCAACGAGGCTACTCAGCCGCTGCAACAGCCGGGACAGGAAACTCACAGATTCGGTGCTGTCATCTCGCCGGGCCATAACAACCGACAGACCTCAGGACGCCAACATCACAGCAGCACCACATCGTACTGTTCCTGGCTGTAAAAAGGCTCAACCTGGAACCGGATGCTCTTGCTGATAAACGTCTCCAGGTCAGCCACGTTGTCGGACTCCTCATCCAGCAGTCGATCCACCACCGCCTGGGAGGCCATCACCAGATAGCTTTCGGCCTCATAGGCCCGATTGACCCGGAGAATCTCCCGAAACACCTCGTAGCACACGGTTTCGGGGGTCTTGAGAAAGCCACGGCCGTCGCAGATCGGGCACGGCTCACACAGCACCTGCCCCAGGCTCTCGGTGGTGCGTTTGCGAGTCATCTCCACCAGTCCCAGTTCGGACACTCCGGTAATCTTGGTCTTGGCGTGATCCCGCTCCAGCATCTTCTCGAGCATCCGATGGACCTGGCGCTGGTGCTCCGAGTCTTCCATGTCGATGAAATCGATAATGATGATGCCACCAAGGTTGCGCAGCCGCAGTTGACGACTGATGGCGCGCGCCGCTTCCAGGTTGGTCTTGAAGATGGTCTCTTCAAGGTTGCGGTGACCAACGAACGCCCCGGTGTTGATGTCGATGGTGGTCATCGCTTCGGTCTGGTCGATGATGACGTAGCCCCCGGACTTGAGCTGGACCTTGCGGCTGAGTGCCTTCTGGATCTCATCCTCGACGCTGTAGAGGTCGAAGATCGGACGCTCGCCAGGGTAATACTCCACCTTGTTGGCGAACTCGGTCACGAACTCATCGACGAACTCGATCACCCGCTGGTAGCTTTCGCGGCTGTCGATGCGGACTTTCTCGGTCTGCGGACGGATCAGATCACGAATGGTGCGGATAAACAGCGGCAGGTCCTGGTACACCACCGCCGGCGCCTGAACCTTGCTGATGCGCTCGTGGATCGACTGGTTGAGCCGGTGCAGGTAGCGCATGTCTCCCAGCAGGTCTTCACTGGACGCGGACTCCGCCGCTGTACGGATGATGTAACCGCCCTGCAGCTCCCCCTGTTCGGTGGCGCCTTCTTCGATGATCGCCTTCAATCGCCCCCGTTCAGCATCATCCTCGATGCGCTGGGAGATACCGATGTGACTGACGCCGGGCATGAACACCAGATAGCGGGAGGGGATGGAGAGCTGGGTGGTCAGACGGGCACCTTTGGTGCCGATCGGGTCCTTGGTGACCTGAACCACCAGCGACTGGCCTTCCCGCAGCAGTGAGCGGATGTCCGGCACGGTTTTTGGCGAATCGACGCCATCATCACTGGACTGGTCGTTGACCACGTCGGATGCATGAATGAACGCGGCGCGCTCCAGCCCGATGTCGACAAACGCCGCCTCCATGCCCGGCAGCACCCGCACCACCTTGCCACGGTAGATATTGCCCACGATCCCCTTGCGACTGGTGCGCTCGATGTAGGCTTCCTGCAGCATACCGTTTTCGACCAGCGCCACCCGCGTTTCCACTGGCGTGACGTTGATCAGGATTTCTTCACTCATGGGGACTCTCCACGCTGGGCACGCCGGACGTTCTCTGCAACCGCCCGTCGCACCGGCTGTTTTCGTTATTATGCGTCTCGACCGCTGCCACTCCAGGCCTGCCAGACCGGTTGACCGGCCTCGGCCAGCAGCTCGGCGGTTTCCTTCAGCGGCAGGCCAACCACCGCGCTGTAGCTGCCCCGGATCTGGTCGACAAACACGCCGCCCAGACCCTGGATACCATAGCCTCCAGCCTTGTCCATGGGCTCGCCGCTGGCGACGTAGGCTTCAATCTCCGCCTCCAGTAGCGGACGGAAAGCCACATCCGTCATCACCAGCCGGGACTGACAGCGACCACCGTTTACCAGTGCCACCGCCGTCATCACCTGGTGATGCTGGCCGGACAGGCCTCGCAGCATGGCACCGGCTTCGGCCGCGGACGCGGGCTTGCCAAGGATGCGGCCTGCCCGCACCACCGAGGTGTCCGACCCCAGCACCATCACGCCGTCGTGGCCATCGGCCCGCCAGCCGGCCAGGGCCTTCTCTTCGGCCATCCGCAGAACGTAATGATCCGGCTGTTCGCCAGGTTTGGGGGTTTCATCAATGTTGGCCGGGCTGACGGTGAAAGTCAGCCCCATCTGGCTCAACAGTTCGGCACGACGGGGAGAGGCCGAAGCAAGAACAAGTGACGGCACGGGAACTTCCTATCCCAGTTTTCGATTGAGTCCATCCAGCAGTACACACAGAGGAGGCCAGAGAATGGCGCTGGTCAGCGCCGGCCACAGGTAACTGAACCCGGCGTCTTCGGCTCCCAATGTCTGCTTGATGAAGTGCACCAGCATCTGATTGATGCCCAACAAGAGAAATACCATGACACATTGCTGCAGCATGGGGAACATACGCAGGCGCTGGTGGATGGTCAGCACCAGAAAAGCGACCAGCGCCATGGCCAGGGCATTCACCCCCAGCGGCGTCGCCTCCAGCACATCCAGCAGCAGCCCCAGAATCCACGCCAGCAGGATGCCGAACTGCGCCGGCGCCCGGAACGTCCAGTAGAACACCAGCAAACCAATCCATTCCGGCCGAAACTCAAACCATCCCAGCGGGAACAGTGAGATACTGAGCACCAGCCCCATCAGAATGCTGATACCAAACACCGGATAACTGATCACCGACAGCATCAGCCTTCCCCTCCTGCGGTGTCATTTCCAGCCGCTCCGGACGACGCATCCACTGGCGCAATGCCGGACGCGGGCAGGTCCAGGTCCTGGCGCTCACTGAACACCACCAACACCATCTCACTGCGGCTGAGTTCGGCTTTGGGGCGGGCATCAATCTGCACGAACGGCTCGCCCGGGTCCTTGTGAATGCCACTGACTTCCGCTACCGGATAGCCCTTGGGGAAACGTCCGCCCAGACCCGAGCTCACCAACAGGTCGCCCTCCCGTACATCGGCAGTATCCGGCACATGCACCAGCTCCAGGGCATCGATATCGCCATTGCCCAGCAGGATCGCCCGCAGGCCATTGCGCACCACTTCCACCGGAACCGCGTGGCTACTATCAGAAATCAGCAGGACCCGCGAGGTAAAGCTGCTGGTCTGCACCACCTGCCCCATCAGGCCGTGGGCATCCAGAATGGCCTGGCCGGCGCTCAGGCCATCACGGCTGCCTTTGTTGATCACCACTTCATGGGAAAACGGGTCGGGGGAAACGCTGACAATCTCGGCCACCACCACCCGATCGTCCAGCAACTCAGAGGAGTTCATCAACTGCCGCAGCTCGTTGTTTTCTGCCGCCAGCGCAGCGTACTTCAGTGCCCGGCGCTCCAGGATCAGCAACCTGGCCTTGAGGGCATCGTTCTCTTCCAGCAGGTCTTCCCGGGTGGTCATCAGACCGGCCACCCAGTCCTGGAACTGGGAGGGGGCATTGCCCAACCAATAGACCGGCGCCAGACCGGTGGCGATGGTGCTGCGCACCTGCTCCACCCGCTCAAAACGGGCCTCGGCGACAAACAGCCCGACCGACAGCAATACCACCAGCAGGAGGCGGAAGCCGGGAATCGGCCCTTCAACGAAGATGGTTTTAATGGATCGGCCCCCCGTGCGCCAGGCTACGAGGCCTTAACACACACAAACGACGACCGCCGCCGTGCCAGGGCACAAGCGGCGGTCGATGGAGCCAGTCAGCATGGCGGGGGCTGATCCAGTGCACGAATCAGCCCTCCTGGGAGAACATTCCGATTCCGCTGCGATCAATCACTTCCAGGGCTTTACCGCCACCTCGGGCGACACAGGTAAGCGGGTCTTCCGCCACAATCACCGGCAGACCGGTTTCTTCACTGATCAGTTTGTCGAGGCCACGCAGCAGCGCGCCACCGCCGGTGAGAACGATACCGCGCTCGGCAATGTCCGAGGCCAGTTCGGGGGGCGACTGTTCCAGCGCGCTCTTCACGGTCTGGACGATCTGTGCCAGGGATTCCTGCAGGGCGTCGAGGATCTCTTCGCTGTTGAGGGTGAACGCGCGGGGCACACCTTCGGCGAGGTTGCGGCCGCGGACGTCGATCTCACGGATGTCCAGGCCCTCATAGGCACAGCCAATCTCGTGCTTGATGCGTTCGGCGGTGGTGTCACCGATGAGGCTGCCATAGTTGCGGCGAACATAGGTAACGATGGCTTCGTCGAATTTGTCACCGCCAACCCGCACGGACTCGGCGTAGACAATGCCGTTCAGGGAGATGATGGCGATTTCTGTGGTACCGCCGCCAACGTCAACGATCATCGAACCGCTGGCTTCTTCCACCGGCAGCCCGGCACCGATGGCGGCCGCCATGGGTTCCTCAATCAGGAACACTTCCCGGGCACCCGCACCCAGTGCCGACTCACGGATGGCCTTGCGCTCCACCTGAGTGGACTTGCTGGGGACACACACCAGTACCCGCGGGCTCGGGGTGATAAAGCTGTTCTCGTGCACTTTGTGGATAAAGTGCTGCAGCATCTTCTCGGTGACTACGAAGTCGGCGATAACACCGTCTTTCATCGGACGAATCGCAGTGATGTTGCCGGGAGTACGCCCCAGCATCCGCTTGGCCTCGGTACCGACCGCCGCCACCATCTTCTGGGCGCCATTGATACGTATGGCAACCACAGAGGGCTCATCCAGGACTATGCCGCGATCCCGTACGTAAATCAGCGTGTTGGCGGTGCCCAGGTCGATGGACAGATCGCTGGAAAATAGACCTCGGATTTTTTTGATCAACATTCGTGTAATTTCAACCTGAGAAGTGCAGTCGCGGAAATGATGCGGCAACTTTAGCAGCGCCCCCCCACTCAGGCAAGGCACGATAAGGCCTGCGGCGCGGTGTGGACGCCAATCCACCCTCGCGCGTTACAGCGAATCTGTTAACATAGCCCCTTTGTTTTGGCGGGCGCGCGCAGGCCAGTCGCCGGACGGTCGCCGTTCCTGAAAAATGCGCCCAATCACCGGACCTTACAGACATTTCATGATACTGGGAGACACCTTGTGAGCATTTCCCGCGACGATATTGAGAAAGTCGCCCTGCTGGCCCGGATTCGGGTCAACGATCAGCAGGTCGCCGAACTGGAACAGGATCTCGGCAATATCCTTGACCTGGTGGACCAGCTTCAGGCCGCCGACACCAGCAATACCGCCCCCATGGCCCACCCGCTGGATGCGGTCCAGCGGCTGCGCGCTGACGAAGTGACCGAAACCAACCAGCGTGAGGCCTACCAGGCCATCGCTCCGGCAACCGAAGCCGGGCTTTACCTGGTGCCCAAGGTCATTGACTGAGCCCCGCTTGATCCCATCCCAGGAACCATCCGCAGGAATCCGCGATGCATAACAAATCCGTAGCCGAACTCTCCCGCGCTCTGGCGTCCGGCGAAGTCTCCAGCGTCGAGTTGACCCAACACTTCCTCGACCGCATCCAGCAGCAGGACAGCCAGTACAACAGCTTTATTACCGTTTGCGAAGAAAACGCCCTTGCCGATGCCCGTCAGGCCGACGAGCTGCGCAGCCAGGGCAAAGCCACACCCTGGACCGGGGTGCCCTTCGCCCACAAGGACATCTTCTGCACCAACGGCGTTCGCACCACCTGCGGCTCCAAGATGCTGGAGAACTTTGTGCCGCCCTACGATGCCACCGTCACCGCCAATTTCCGCCAGGCCGGCGCGGTGTGTCTGGGCAAAACCAATATGGACGAGTTCGCCATGGGCTCGTCGAACGAATCCAGCTACTTCGGTGCGGCCACCAACCCCTGGGGCAGCAATCGCGTCCCTGGCGGCTCCTCCGGCGGCTCTGCAGCCGCAGTAGCGGCCCGACTGACGCCGGCTGCCACCGCCACCGACACCGGCGGCTCGATCCGCCAACCGGCGGCCCTGTGCGGCATTACCGGGCTGAAACCGACCTACGGCCGGGTATCCCGCTACGGCATGATCGCCTTCGCCTCCAGCCTTGATCAGGGCGGCACCATGGCCCGCACTGCGGAAGACAACGCGCTGATGTTGAACGTCATGGCCGGCTTCGATGCCAAGGACTCCACCTCCATCGACCGGGAGGTGCCGGACTACACCGCCACCCTGAATGAGCCCCTGAAAGGCCTGAAAATCGGTCTGCCGAAAGAATACTTCAGCGACCAGCTCAGCCCGGCCATGGAACAGACCGTTCGCAACGCCATTGCCGAGTACGAGAAGCTGGGCGCCACCGTCAAGGAAGTGTCACTGCCCAATGCCAACCTGGCCATAGCGGCCTACTACGTGATCGCGCCGGCGGAAGCCTCCGCCAACCTGTCACGGTTCGACGGTGTGCGTTACGGCTACCGCTGCGACGATCCCAAAGACCTGATGGACCTGTACACCCGCACCCGGGAGGAAGGTTTTGGCGATGAAGTCAAACGCCGCATCATGGTGGGCACCTACGCCCTGTCGGCGGGCTATTTCGATGCCTACTACCTTAAGGCCCAGAAGGTTCGCCGCCTGATCCAGCAGGATTTCGTCAACGCCCTCAAAGAGGTGGACGTGCTGATGAGCCCGACCTGCCCGTCGCCGGCGTTCGTCAAGGGTGAAAAGACCAACGACCCGGTCCAGATGTACCTGGAAGACATTTTCACCATCGCCGTCAACCTCGCCGGTCTGCCCGCCCTGTCACTGCCGGCCGGGTTTGTCGATGGCCTGCCGGTGGGCCTGCAGGTCATTGGCGACTACTTTGCCGAAGCCCGGCTGCTGAACGCAGCCCACCAGTACCAGCAAGTGACCGACTGGCACCAGCGGACACCGGAATAAGCGGGCGAATCAGGAGACCAAGCACCATGCAATGGGATGTCGTAATCGGGCTGGAGATTCACGTTCAGCTCGCCACCAACAGCAAGATCTTTTCCGGCTCCAGCACCGCCTACGGTGCCGAGCCCAACACCCAGGCCAACGCCGTTGACCTGGCCATGCCGGGCACCCTGCCGGTGCCCAACGAAGGCGCGTTCCGCGACGCGGTGATGTTCGGCCTGGCAATTGACGCCGAGATTGGCCGTCGCTCGGTATTCGAGCGCAAAAACTATTTCTACCCGGACCTGCCGAAAGGCTACCAGACCACGCAACTGGAACAGCCAATTGTCGGCCCCGGCCATGTCGAAATCGACCTGCCGGACGGCAGCAGCAAGACCATCCGCATCCACCACGCCCACCTGGAAGAGGACGCCGGCAAGTCCCTGCACGAGGACTTCCACGGCATGTCCGGCATCGACCTCAACCGGGCCGGCACACCGCTGATCGAAGTGGTCACCGAACCGGACATGCGCAGTGCGGAGGAAGCAGTGGCCTTCGCCAAGAAGCTGCATAGCCTGGTCACCTCGCTGGGCATCTGCGATGGCGACATGTCCCAGGGATCGATGCGGTTCGACGTCAACATTTCCCTCAGGCCCAAGGGCCAGGAAGCGTTTGGCACCCGCACCGAAACCAAGAACCTGAACTCGTTCCGCTTTATGGAGCAAGCCATTGCCCACGAAGTTGAGCGGCAGATGGACATCCTGGAAGACGGCGGCGAGATCATCCAGGAGACCCGCCTCTACAACGGCGACCGGGACGAATCCCGCTCCATGCGGAGCAAGGAAGAAGCCAATGATTACCGCTACTTCCCCTGCCCGGATCTGCTGCCGGTGGAAATCGATGACAGCTTCATCGACGACTGCCGCAGCCGCCTGCCGGAACTGCCAGATGCTCGCAAGGCGCGCTTCAAAGAGCAGTATGGCCTGAACGACTACGACGCCGGCCTGCTCAGTGGCGACGCCCGCCTGGCGGCCTTCTTCGAAGAGGTTGCCGAGCATGGCAAAGACGCCAAACTGGCCGCCAACTGGACCCTGGGCGAATTCTCCGGACGACTGAACGCGGAAGACAAGGCCATCAATGACGCCCCCATCAGCGGCGCCCAGCTGGGCAACCTGATCGTGCGTATTGCGGATGACTCGGTCTCCTCCGCCGGCGCCAAGAAAGTGTTCGAGGCTCTGTGGAGCGGTGACGGTGACAACGTCGATGCCATCATCGAGGCCAAGGGCCTGAAACAGGTGTCCGACACCGGTGAACTGGAGAAGCTGGTGGACGACGTACTGGCCGGCATGGCCGACCAGATCCAGCAGTACCGCGAAGCCGACGACAAGAAGCGCAAGAAGCTGATGGGCGGCTTTATGGGCCCGCTGATGAAAGCTTCCAAGGGCCAGGGTAACCCGAAACTGTTCACCGAGATTCTGAAAAAGAAACTCGAGGACTGATCGCCCCCTCTGCCTCCCTCTCCGCCTCATGCAGTGCTCCACAAGGGCCGCTGCATGAGGCGGTGCAGCTTACCCGCTACGGCGCAGGAACATCTGCTCGAACTGGCGAATGTTCTGCTGAATATATTCCAGGAACGCCCTCATGGCCGGCGTCGGGTGGCGCGCCTGGGGATACACCACGCACCAGCTGCGACGTAACGGAAACCCCGCCACCGGCACCGCCTGCAAACTCCCCAGCGCCAACTCCGACAACACGCTCAGTTTCGGCAACACCGCCACCCCCAGCCCGGCCATCACGCCATGCTTGAGGGCATCGTTGGAACCCAGCTCCATGCTGGGATCAACCCGCAACCGCTGTTGCTGGCAGTGCAACTCCATGGCCAGGCGACTGCCGGAACCGGATTCCCGCACCAACAGCTGGCTGTCCAGGAACTCCTGCGGGCTCACCGAGGCCTGCCGCAACAGCGGGTGCCCCTCCGGCGCCACCGGCACCAGCTCGTTGTCGAGAAACGGCAGTGACGCCAGCGGCCGCTCTGAGGGCACCATGCCCATGATCACCAGGTCATCACGGTTCTCGTTGAGTCGTTGCAGAGCGGCGGCACGATTGACCACCGTCACCGACACCGTCACTTCTGGATTCAGATTCAGGAACGCCCGCAACAGGTACGGCACCACGTACTGGGCACTGTTCACCGCTACCAGTTTCAGCTCGCCGGCCACCCGTCCCTGCAGCGCCGCCAGGCTGTTCTGCACCCGCTCCAGCTCTCCAAATACCGAGCTGACACAGGCCGCCATCTCCTCCCCTGCCGCGGTGCAGTAAAGCCGCCGCCCGACATACTCGAACAGTGGCATCCCCAGCGCCTGTTCCAGATGCCGCACCTGGCTGCTCACCGCCGGCTGGGTCAGCCCCAGCAGTTCGCCGGCGCGGCTGTAGCTTTCCAGCTCGTAGACCGCCTTGAACACCTGCAGCTGGCGAAAGGTCAGGCGGCTGGCGAGTTTCTGGATACTGAGGGGCATGATCGGCCTCCGGGGCTGGGTTCAACACACGACGGACTGAAAGCGTCAAATAAGGGCAAAGCCTCCATCCATAAGGAATTACTTATATATAAGCAAAATAATATCAATTTCTCGTTAGGGATCTACCCCGCTACTCTCTCTGCAACCTTACCTGGCGACCTTCATTGGGGATGAATAAACGAGGAACCTCCCATGCTGAAGAGGAATTTCCCATGTTAAAGAAAGTCTTGATTGCCAACCGGGGCGAGATTGCCGTCCGCATCGTGCGGGCCTGTGCCGAAATGGGCATTCGCTCGGTGGCCATCTACACCGAGCCGGACCGCTACGGCCTTCACGTCAAACGCGCAGACGAATCCTATTCCCTTGGCGAAGACCCATTGGCCGGCTACCTGGACCCGGCGCGCATCGTCAACCTGGCAGTGGAGACCGGTTGCGACGCCATCCACCCGGGTTACGGCTTCCTGTCCGAGAACGCCGAGTTCGCCCGGCTGTGCGAGCAGAAGGGCGTCACCTTCATCGGCCCCAAGTCCAGCGTGATTCACAAGATGGGGGACAAGACCCAGGCCCGGGACAGCATGCGGGCTGCCGGCGTCCCTATCACTCCTGGCTCCGAAGGCAACCTGGACAGCCTGGAAGACGCTCTCGCCCTGGCCAACGACATCGGCTACCCGGTGATGGTCAAGGCCACCTCCGGCGGTGGCGGGCGCGGCATCCGTCGCTGCGACACTCCCGACGAACTGAAAGCCCAGTACCCCCGGGTCATTTCCGAGGCCACCAAGGCCTTCGGCTCCGCCGAAGTGTTCATGGAAAAGTGCATCGTCAACCCCCGCCATATTGAGGTCCAGGTGCTGGCCGACAGCCAGGGCGAAGCGGTTCACCTGTTTGAGCGCGACTGCTCGATCCAGCGTCGCAACCAGAAGCTGATCGAGATTGCGCCCAGCCCACAACTGACGCCGGAGCAACGCCAGTACATCGGCGGCCTGGCAGTCAAGGCCGCCAAGGCGGTGGGCTACGAGAACGCCGGCACCGTGGAGTTCCTGCTGACCGGCAACGAAGTCTATTTCATGGAAATGAACACCCGGGTGCAGGTGGAGCACACCATCACCGAGGCGATCACCGGCGTCGACGTGGTCCGCGAACAGCTCCGCATCGCCTCCGGTCTGCCGCTGAGCTATCGCCAGGAGGATATCCAGTTCCGCGGCTACGCCCTGCAGTTCCGCATCAACGCCGAGGACCCAAAGAACGACTTTCTGCCCAGCTTCGGTCGGATCACCCACTACTACGCCCCGGGCGGCCCCGGTGTGCGGGTCGACACCGCCATCTACACCGGCTATGAGATTCCGCCCTATTACGATTCCATGTGCCTGAAGCTGGTGGTCTGGGCGCTGACCTGGGAAGAAGTGATCGCCCGCGGCAAACGGGCCCTCGATGACATGCGCCTGCACGGCATCAAGACCACGGCCACCTACTACCAGCAGATCCTTGACCACGAGGATTTCCGCAGCGGCACCTTCGACACCAGCTTCGTGCCCAGCCACCCGGAACTGCTGAACTATTCAACCAAGCGCGACCCGGCCGAAATTGCGCTGACCATTGCTGCCACCATCGCCGCCCACGCCGGCTGGTAACTCGCAGGAGGAACGAGAAATGAGCAACGCCAAAAAGATTGAAGTCACTGACGTCATCCTGCGGGACGCCCATCAATCGCTGATCGCCACCCGCATGCGCACCGAGGACATGCTGCCGATCTGCGACAAGCTCGATCAGGTCGGCTACTGGTCGCTGGAAGTCTGGGGCGGCGCCACCTTTGACGCCTGTGTCCGTTTTCTGAAGGAAGATCCCTGGGAGCGACTGCGGCAGCTCCGCAAGGCACTGCCCAACACCCGCCTGCAGATGTTGCTGCGAGGCCAGAACCTGCTGGGCTACCGCCACTACGCCGACGACGTGGTGGAGGCGTTCGTGCAGAAGGCCGCCGACAACGGCATCGATGTCTTCCGGGTGTTCGACGCCCTCAACGACCTGCGCAACATCGAGACCGCCATGAAGGCGGTGAAGAAGGCCGGCAAGCACGCCCAGGGCACCATCTGCTACACCACCAGCCCGGTCCACACCCCAGCACTGTTCGTCCAGCAGGCCAAGGACATGCAGGCCATGGGCGCAGATTCCATTGCCATCAAGGACATGGCCGGCCTGCTGACCCCGTACGCCACCTACGAGCTGGTCAGGGCCATCAAGGCGGAAGTGGACCTGCCCCTGGTGGTCCACAGCCATTCCACCTCCGGCCTGGCGCCGCTGTGCCAGCTCAAGGCCGTTGAGGCCGGGGCCGATCGCATCGACACCGCGATCTCCTCCTTTGCCAGTGGCACCAGCCACCCGGCCACCGAGTCCCAGGTCGCGGCACTGAAAGGCACCGACTACGACACCAGCCTGGACCTGGAGCTGCTGAGCGAAATTGCCGACTATTTCCGCGAGGTGCGCAAGAAGTACCACCAGTTCGAAAGCGAGTTCACCCGCGAGGATGTGTCGGTGCAGATCAACCAGGTACCCGGCGGCATGATGTCCAACCTGGCCAACCAGCTCAAGGAGCAGAACGCCCTCGACAAGATCCGCGACGTTTTCGATGAGATTCCACGGGTGCGCGAGGACCTCGGTTTCCCGCCCCTGGTGACCCCGACCTCGCAGATCGTCGGTACCCAGGCGGTGTACAACGTCCTCGCCGGCCAGCGCTACAAAACCATCACCAACGAGGTGAAACGCTACCTGCAAGGGGGTTACGGCCAGCCGCCGGCTGCGGTCAACGCCAACATCCAGAAGAAGGCCATCGGCAACGAGTCGGTCAATGAGGGCCGCCCGGCCGACCTGCTCAGCCCCGAGCTGAATAAATTGCGAGAAGACATTGGTAGCCTGGCGAGCAGCGAGGAAGATGTGCTTACCTATGCCATGTTCCCGGACCTTGGCCGCGAATTCCTGCAGCAGCGTGCCGACGGCACCCTGCAACCGGAGGAGCTGCTGCCACCGGAGCAGCAGGGCAAGGATCGCATGGGCACAGCGATAGCCACCGAGTTCCGTATCGACGTCCACGGCGAGACTTACGAAGTGGCGGTCACCGGTGTCGGCGATTCCGGGGCGGGCAAGCGCAAGCTGTACCTGTCGCTTGACGGCATGCCGGAAGAAGTGGTGTTCGAATCCCTCAACGAGTACGTCGCCGAAGGCGCCAGCGGCCGCAAGCGGGCCAGCGAGCCGGGCCACGTCACCACCGCCATGCCCGGCAACGTGGTGGACGTACTGGTGAGCGAGGGCGACACCGTCTCCGCCGGCCAGGCGGTTCTGATCACCGAAGCCATGAAAATGGAAACCGAGGTGAACAGCAGCGTCGATGGCACCGTCAAAGCGGTGTACGTGAGCAAGGGCGACCGGGTCACCCCCGGCGAAGTACTGATTGAGATTGGCTGACAGAAGGAGTCATCAATGGACCATATTGTTCGCGGCGTACTGGACTTCCGCAAGAACGTCTACCCCGAACGCAAGGACCTGTTTGGCGCCCTCGCGGGCGGACAGAGTCCGGAAGTGCTGTTCTTTACCTGTTCGGACTCGCGCATCGACCCCAACCTGCTGACGGGGTCCAGCCCGGGTGACCTGTTCATCTGTCGCAACGCCGGCAACATCATCCCGCCCCACAGCAACGAGACCGGGGGCATGACCGCCTCCATCGAGTACGCGGTGGCGGTGCTGAAGGTGCGCCATATCATTGTCTGCGGCCACACCGACTGCGGCGCCATCAAGGGTGCCCTGGACGTGCCGGCCCTCAAGGGGCTGCCCCACGTCAAGGAGTGGCTGGGCCACTGCCGCTCGGCGATGGAGATTGTGCGGGAACGTCACAGCATCCCCACCGACGCCTGTCTGGACAGCGCCTACCTCAACGAGGCAATCGAGGAAAACGTGCTGCAGCAGGTTCAGCATCTGCGCACCCACCCTGCAGTGGCCGCCAAGCTGGCCACCCAGAAAATCCAGATCCACGGCTGGGTGTACGACATTGAGTCCGGCGAAATCCGTTGCTGCGGCCAGGACAGCCTGGAATTCCGGGCGTTCGACGACTTCTATTCGGACGTGATTGACAGGGTCAAGGAAGACTAAAAAAGCACGCCAGGCCAGGAGGCAGCTTGCCCCTGGCCTGGCGTTCTCATTGTTGAGTCAGCGCCAGGCTTGAGGTGGCGTCAGTCCGCCAGCGTGGCCCAGAGGTCGTGCTCGTCGGCGTGCTCAACTACCGCCTGCACCACCTGCCCCGGCTGCAGCGCGGTTTCGCCATTGAGGTAGACCATGCCGTCGATCTCCGGCGCATCGGCCTTGGAACGGCCAATCGCCCCTTCCTCGTCCACCTCGTCAATCAGCACATCGATGGTGGTACCGATACGGGCCTGAAGCCGGGCTGCGGAGATTTCCGCCTGCTTGGCCATGAACCGCGCCAGACGTTCCTCTTTCACCTCTTCCGGCACCGCACCGTCCAGTTCGTTGGCCGGCGCGCCGTCCACCGGGCTGTACTTGAACGCACCGACCCGATCGAGCTGGGCCTCATCCAGCCAGTCCAGCAGGTACTGGAAGTCCTCCTCGGTCTCCCCCGGGAATCCGACGATAAAGGTGGAGCGGATGGTCAGCTCCGGGCAGATCTCCCGCCACTTGCGAATCCGCTCCAGCGTCTTGCTGTCGTGAGCCGGCCGCTTCATCGCCTTGAGTACCCGCGGGCTGGCGTGCTGGAAGGGGATGTCCAGATACGGCAGGATCTTGCCCTCGGCCATCAGCGGAATGACGTCGTCCACGTGGGGATAGGGGTAGACGTAGTGCAGCCGCACCCAGACCCCCAGCTCGCCCAACGCCTCGCACAGCGCCAGCATCCGTGTCTTCAGCGGTCGCCCCTGCCAGAAGCCGGTGCGGTACTTGATGTCGACGCCGTAAGCGCTGGTGTCCTGGGAAATCACCAACAACTCTTTCACACCGGCATCCACCAGCCGCTTGGCCTCGTCCATCACATCGCCGATTGGCCGGCTGACCAGGTCACCGCGCATGGAGGGAATGATGCAGAAGGTGCAGCGATGATTGCAGCCTTCAGAAATCTTCAGATAGGCGTAGTGCCGAGGTGTCAGTTTTACCCCCTGGGGCGGCACCAGGTCGACAAACGGATCGTGCTCCTTCTTCGGCGGCACGTACTGGTGTACCGCACCGACCACTTCCTCATAGGCATGGGGGCCGGACACCGCCAGCACGCCCGGATGGGAATCACGAATGCGATCCTCCTCCACCCCCATGCAACCGGTTACGATCACCTTGCCGTTCTCACTGATGGCTTCGCCAATGGCGTCCAGGGATTCCTGCTTGGCTGCGTCAATGAAGCCGCAGGTGTTAACCACCACCACGTCGGCATCCTCGTAGGTGGGCACCACGTCATAGCCATCCTGCCGCAGCTGGGTCAGGATGCGCTCGGAATCCACCAGCGCCTTGGGACAACCCAGGCTGATAAAGCCGACTTTGCCGTTACCGGCCTCGGGGGTTTCGGTTTTTTGTGTCATATCTCATCAGGGTATCGTCGTTGGAATTACGACGGAGTTTACCGCAGCGGTGAGACACATCCCAAAGAAACTGACCCAGGTCAGTTCCAGTGCTTGCCGGCCATACCGCGAAACAATACACTTCAGTAAGTTACCGAGACCACGCAGTCACCAGGAACCGTCATGAAAACCGCTTCCGCACGACCCAACCTCCGTCACAATCAACGCGCCGATGTGGATATGGAGGTTCAGGTGTGTACGACAAGCGGCGACCAGTGCAGCTGCGCCACCGCCAACCTGTCCCGATCTGGCCTGCTGCTGAAGTGCGACATGGCCACCGTCAGCCAGTTGCTCCCCCACCAGCGCCCCCCGGTGCCCGGCGAATGGATTGAAGTCACCACCCGCTTCTCGGTACCGGTAGTCGCCAGCCAGAAGGTAGCGGTGGAAGCCCAGGGCCACATTGTTCACCTGCGTCGGGTGTCCCGCGACGAATTCCACCTGGGTATCCAGTTCAAGGCCATCGAGAACAACGGTTACGACTACGTCGACCGCTACGTCAGCAGGCTGCTGGGTAGCCACTGATCCCGCCCTTCAAGGCCGGCAGCTTATTCACCCGCCCCCTAAGCCGGCATATTCTTATGCCAGTAAACTCTAGTTGCTCGCCTTCTTATGCCTCAGCCCAGTCTGATATAGTTGCGGCATTCACACGCCCACGGCAATCGGTACACGCTCACCATGACCAGTTATAACCTGACCCACCTCAAACAGCTGGAAGCGGAAAGCATCCATATCATCCGCGAAGTCGCCGCCGAGTTTGACAACCCCGTCATGCTCTACTCCATCGGCAAGGATTCCGCGGTCATGCTGCACCTGGCCCGCAAGGCCTTTTACCCGGGCACGCCGCCCTTCCCGCTCATGCACGTGGACACCACCTGGAAGTTCAAGGACATGATCGAG
Source organism: Marinobacter xestospongiae (assembly GCF_023156385.1). Classification (GTDB taxonomy): domain Bacteria; phylum Pseudomonadota; class Gammaproteobacteria; order Pseudomonadales; family Oleiphilaceae; genus Marinobacter; species Marinobacter xestospongiae. The sequence goes on along the minus strand of NZ_JAKZAK010000012.1, from coordinate 89,364 downwards.
TTCCGCGACAAGCAGGTGAGCAAGTACGGTCTCGACCTGATTGTCCACATCAATGAGGACGGGGTTAAGCAGGGCATCGGTCCCTTCACCCACGGCAGTGCCAAACACACCGACGTGATGAAGACCCAGTCCCTCAAGCAGGCCCTGGACAAGTACAAGTTCGACGCCGCCTTCGGTGGCGCCCGCCGGGACGAGGAGAAATCCCGCGCCAAGGAGCGGGTGTACTCCTTCCGCGATGAATACCATCGCTGGGACCCGAAGAACCAGCGCCCGGAGCTCTGGAACATCTACAACGGCAAGGTCAACAAGGGCGAGAGCATCCGCGTGTTTCCGCTGTCCAACTGGACCGAGCTGGACATCTGGCAGTACATCTACCTGGAAAACATCGACATTGTGCCGCTCTACTACGCCGCGGAACGGCCGGTGGTGGAGCGCGACGGCACCCTGATCATGGTGGACGACGACCGCATGCCCCTGAAGGAAGGCGAAACCCCGATGATGAAATCGGTTCGCTTCCGCACCCTGGGCTGCTACCCGCTCACCGGCGCCATCGAGTCCGAAGCCAAGACGCTGCCGGACATCATCCAGGAAATGCTGCTGGCCACCAGTTCCGAGCGCCAGGGCCGGGTCATCGACCATGACTCCGCCGGCTCAATGGAACAGAAAAAGCGTGAAGGTTATTTCTAAGGAACCCGGATATGTCACATCAATCAGACCTAATCGCTGAAGACATTCAGGCCTACCTGAAACAGCACGAAAACAAGGAACTGCTGCGGCTGCTGACCTGCGGCAGCGTGGATGACGGCAAGAGCACCCTGATCGGCCGGCTGCTCCACGACACCAAGATGATCTACGAAGATCACATGGCCAGCCTCAAGAGCGACAGCGCCAAGATGGGCACCACCGGCGAGAAGCTGGACCTGGCGCTGCTGGTGGACGGCCTCCAGGCGGAGCGGGAACAGGGCATCACCATCGACGTCGCCTACCGCTACTTCTCCACCGACAAGCGCAAGTTCATCATCGCCGACACCCCGGGGCATGAGCAGTACACCCGCAACATGGCCACCGGCGCCTCGACGGCACAGCTGGCGATCCTGATGATCGACGCCCGCCACGGCGTCATGACCCAGACCCGCCGCCACTCCTACATCGCGTCGCTGCTGGGCATTCGCCATATCGTGGTGGCCATCAACAAGATGGACCTGGTGGATTTCAGCGAACAGCGTTTCGAGGAAATCAAAAAGGACTATCTGGCGTTCGCCAACCAGCTCGGCCTGCAGGACATCCGCTTCGTGCCGCTCTCGGCCCTGGAAGGCGACAACGTGGTCAACCGCAGCGAGAACACGCCCTGGTTTACCGGGCAGCCGCTGATGGAAATTCTGGAAACCGTCGAAGTTGCCCGCGACAAGAACCTGGAGCACTTCCGCTTCCCGGTCCAGTACGTCAACCGGCCAAACCTCGACTTCCGCGGCTTCTGTGGCACCATCGCCTCCGGTGTGATCCGCCCGGGCGATACCGTGATGGCACTGCCGTCCCGACGCACCTCCACGGTCAAGGAGGTGGTGACGTTCGAGGGCAGCCAGGACGAAGCCTACATCGACCAGGCGGTCACCCTGACGCTGAACGACGAGATCGACGTCAGCCGCGGCGACATGCTGGTGAAACCGGACGACGAGCCGGAAGTGGGCAACCGCTTCAACGCCAACATTGTTTGGATGACCGACGCCCCGCTGGAAACCGGCCGGCTGTACGACATCAAGCTGGGGCCGACCTTCACCTCCGGCACGGTCAAGCAGATTCATCACCAGACCGACGTCAACACCCTCGAGCAGCAGGCCAATCCGAGCCAGCTCCAGCTCAATGAGATCGGCCTGTGCGAACTGACCCTGAGCCAGCCGGTGGCCTTTGACGCCTACCAGCGCAACCACGCCAGCGGCAGTTTCATCGTCATCGACCGGCTGACCAACGTCACCATCGGCGCCGGCATGATCGCCGGACTCGCCGAGGACAGCGATCTGCTCACCCCGGTCTCTGCCGAGGAGCGTGCCCGTCGTCTGGCCCAGCAGCCGGTCATCATTGGCTGTAACGGCAAGCAAGCCCCGGCGCTGGCGGTGGCTCTGGAGCGGGCACTGTTCGATCAGGGCAAGACCGCGGTGGTGGTCTCCGAAGAGAACGCCGGCGATGCCGACGAGCGCCGACGGGTTGCCCAGCTGCTGACGGCCCACGGCCTGATTGCGCTGGCGGTGAATCTGGGCTCGGACGTTGCATCCGCCTCCCTGGCCGTCGACAATGAGCAGGACATCGCGGCAGCGGTCTCCAGCCTGGTTCAGGAGCTGGTGCGGGATCAGCGCATCTGACCCCAGCGCCCGGACCACGGCCAGCAGCCGACCGTTCGACACCGCAGAAAGCCCCGCAGGCCATGAGCCCCGGGGCTTTCTCCGTTTCATGAGTGAGAGAATCCAGCATGGCCATCAAGCAACTACGCACCCTGTTCGCCAGCCAATACCAGCCCGGCCAGCCGGCGCATGTCCGGCCCGGACCAGCACTGCAGGAACCCGGCGGCGACTACGAAGCCCTCCACAAGCAGATGAAACGGCTGTTTAACAGCAAGCCCGGCAAGAAGTACGGCCGCTTCTCGGAAGATCTGGGGGAGTGCCCCTTCAGCGCCTGGCTGAAGGACTACCAGGAAGAGAAGCAGACCTTCGCCGCCCTCACCGATCGCCTGTTCGGCCAGTGGCAGGAGCTGCTGAACGGCTGCCAGGAAGAATTCGACGGCCATCTGATGATCGTCCATGAGGCCCTGGCGGATGCCGAGGTGATCTACCTGCTGATTGTCGAGAATGACAGCGCCATGCGCTTTGACAGCCAGCAGGCCCTGGACGCCACCGACGTCCTGAGCCTGTCCCGGCTCAACCTGGCGGTCCGTATCGAGCTGGACGACTGGCTCGGCGATAACGCCGGCGACAACTACCTCACCCTGGTGCATGGCCGTGGCACGGGCGAACCCGGCGAGCTGTTCATCAAGCTGTGCGGCTTTACCAACCAGGTGGATGTGGAAAAGGAAACCCTGACCTTTCTCGATGCGGTCGAGGCGTTCGCCAAGACCAGCGCACCGGAGGAAGCCGGGGCGGTGCGCAATCGCGCCTACGAGTTCTGCAAGGAGCAGCACGCCCTGGGCGAGCCGGTGGAAATCGAAGCGCTGTCCGGTTACCTGGATGAGAACCAGCCCGAACGTTTCAAGGAGTTCGCCGCCCAGACCGCCGAGTTGCCCGAAAGCGGTGTCCTCCACCCCGACCACCGCAAAGTCAAGAAACTGGTCCGGATCGCCGGCTCCGGCGGAGGCATGAGCGTCTCGTTCTCCTCCGACCTGGTCAACCAGGCGATCTACTACGACCGCGACAGCGATGCCCTCACCATCACCCGCCTGCCCAAGGCGCTGCGGGAACAGCTGCAACGGTATCTGGAAGAGCGGGAGTAGTCTTCCTGCCACACTCTCCAGAGCTGCTTCCCGACAACTTGCTTCGCCTCCTACTTTTGTCGTTTCGACAGTCTCACAGCGGTCACCGATACTGTCCGGGGCCGCTCTGTGGCGGTCGCAGACAACAAGAACACCCCAAAGCGCGTCGGGCCGACGCCAGGGGCAACAGGAGGCTCCATGACTGACCAGGCAACCCCATTGATCACCCTCGAGCGGGACGAGGGCGTAACCACGCTGACCCTCAACCAGCCAGAACGCCGCAACAGCCTGTCGATGGCGATGCTGGAAGCACTGTCGAAACAGCTTGAACAGGTGGCCGCGGACAACGCCACCCGGGTGGTGATCCTGGCCGCGAGCGGGCCGGTGTTCTGCGCCGGCCACGACCTGCGGGAAATCCGCGGGCAGCTCGACCAGCACGCCGCCCAGTTGGCGCTGTTCCAGCTGTGCAGCAAGGTGATGCAGCAGATCGTGCACTTGCCCAAACCGGTGATTGCCCGGGTCGCCGGCGTCGCGACCGCCGCCGGCTGCCAACTGGTGGCCTCCTGTGACCTGGCGGTCGCCGCCGACAGCGCCCGTTTTGCCACCCCCGGAGTCAACATCGGCCTGTTCTGCTCCACCCCCATGGTGGCACTGTCGCGCAATGTCTCCCGCAAACACGCGATGGAAATGCTGCTGACCGGCGAGCTGATCAGCGCGCCCCGGGCCGAACAGATTGGTCTGGTCAACCGGGTGGTGGACGAGCAGGTGCTGGAGCAGGCCACCACGCAGCTGGCACGGACCATTGCCGGCAAATCCAGCCACACCCTGACCATTGGCAAGGCGACGTTTTACCGCCAGCTTGAACTGCCGCTGGCGGACGCCTACGACTACACCGCCAAGGTGATGGCGGACAACCTCCAGGCGGAGGATGCGCGGGAGGGAATCTGCGCGTTTCTGGACAAACGCGCACCGAGCTGGTCAGACCGTTAGGGAGCCAGGTGGGGGTGTCGCTGACGGCGCACCCCTTCCATCCAGCCGACGCCATCGATCAGCTCTCCGGTCTCGGGATCAAACGGCGGGTATGGCAGATTGCGGTCATCGCAATAGCGCTTCACCGTCGGCTGGCACCAGCTGAAAAGTAGCCGCAGGTAGTCTTCCTCGGGCAGCCGGCGCCGGTCGAACAGCCCTGCGGCTTTGCGCTGACGCTGGGCTTCCGCCAGGATGATGGCGCAGGCCGCTGACACGTTCAGCGACTCCACCATCCCCATCATCGGGATCACGATGTGCTCGTCCGCCTGCTCAGCAGCACCGGCACTGACACCATCCACCTCGTTCCCCATGATCACCGCACAGGGCACGGTGTAATCCACCTCCCGGTAGTCCAGCGCCCGCTCCGACAGCTGCGCCGCATAGAGCTTCTTGCCCTGACCACGGAAGTGATCCACGGCGTCCGCCATGGTGGCGTGGGTTTGGGTGCTGACCCAGTTGAAACTGCCACCGGCGGTTTTGCGAAACGCCCGATAGCCCTCGGAAGGCCACACCGCGTGCATGCTGGCCAGCCCGAAGGCATCGCAGGAACGTATGATCGCCGAGAGGTTCCGGGGCTTGTGGACCTGATCCGTCAACACCGTGATATCGGGCTGGCGGGTATCCAGAATCTGCTTGATGCGGGCAAGGCGTTCCGGGGTCATGGCGGTGTCTCGATGTCTGTAACGGCTGGAGGATCTGATACGGATAAAAAGCAGCGCCGAATGGTACCACAACCGGCAATCGGGGTTTGCCGCAAGTCGCCAGCGCAAATGCTGGTTGCGCTTTGAACAGGGCGGTATAATGGCCAGTTCGATTCTGATCCCGGACTAGACACCCGCGCGCGCCACCTCCCGCAGAGGAACTTTTGGCGCCCCGGGCGATCTGTGAACGGGGCGATCGCCCCCGGCTTAAACCGGTAACGCGACCATTCACCTACCCACGTTGAGAACCATGGCCAAGAAGCTCTATATCAAGACCCACGGCTGCCAGATGAACGAGTACGATTCATCCCGCATGGCGGACCTGCTGCGCACCGGCGAAGACGTCGAGATGACCGACACGCCCGAGAACGCAGATATCCTGTTGCTGAACACCTGCTCCATCCGGGAAAAAGCCCAGGAGAAAGTCTTCCACCAACTGGGTCGCTGGAAGAGCCTGAAGAACAGCAAACCGGACCTGATCATCGGCGTCGGCGGCTGCGTCGCCAGCCAGGAGGGCCAGGCCATCATCGACCGCGCGCCCTACGTGGACATGGTGTTCGGCCCCCAGACCCTGCACCGCCTGCCGGACATGATCACCGAGATCAAGACCAAGGGGAACGGCGTCGGCGTGGTCGACGTCACCTTCCCGGAAATCGAGAAGTTCGACAACCTGCCGTCACCGGGCGCGGAAGGCCCCTCGGCCTTCGTCTCGATCATGGAAGGCTGCAGCAAGTACTGCACCTTCTGCGTGGTGCCCTACACCCGCGGTGAGGAAGTCAGCCGTCCGGTCGACGATGTCATCGCCGAGGTGGCCCACCTGGCTGACCAGGGCGTCCGCGAGATCAATCTGCTGGGCCAGAACGTCAACGCCTACCAGGGCGAAACCTTCGACGGCGACACCATGGACCTGGCGGAACTGATCACCCTGATCGCCACCATCGATGGCATTGATCGTATCCGCTACACCACTTCTCACCCGGTGGAATTCTCCGACGCGCTGATCGATGTCTACGCCCAGGTGCCGGAACTGGTCAGCCACCTGCACCTGCCGGTTCAGAGCGGCTCCGACCGTATCCTGGCGCAGATGAAACGGGGCCACACCGCCCTGGAGTACAAATCCAAGCTGCGGCGGCTGCGCAAGATCCGGCCGGACATCAGCTTCTCCTCCGACTTCATCATCGGCTTCCCGGGCGAGACCGAGAAGGATTTTGAGGACACCATGAAACTGATCAACGACATCGGCTTCGACGTGTCGTTCAGCTTTGTCTACAGCGCCCGTCCCGGCACGCCGGCGTCCGACCTGCCGGACGACACGCCGATGGAGATCAAGAAACAGCGCCTGAGCATCCTGCAGCAGCGCATCAACCAGCAGGCCATGGACATCAGCCGCAAGATGGTGGGCACCACCCAGCGTATCCTGGTGACCGGCCTGTCAAAGAAAGACCCGGGGGAATACGCCGGCCGTACCGAGAACAACCGCATCGTCAACTTCCGCCATGACAACCCTGGGGTTGTGGGCCACTTCGTTGATGTGGAAATCCGCGAAGCACTGCCCAATTCCCTGCGCGGCATGCCGGTCGACAACGAACTGCATTGAGTTATGGCGTCACGCCCCCATATTGGCATCAGCCAATGAGATCACTCCCGCTCCGGGCCGTCCGGAGCGACACTGAAAGCAAGAGGACTGATTGAATACCACCGACAGCAAACAGTTCGACCTCCATCCCGTGGACCAGCGTCGCCTGGCAACCCTGTGTGGCCAGTTTGACGAACACCTGAAGCAGATCGAGAAACGTCTGCAGGTGCGCATTGGCCGCCGCGGCCACCACTTCCGGGTGGAAGGCGAGAGCAGTCACGTCGCCGCCGCGGTGGAGGTGGTTCGCCACCTGTACCGGGAAACCGAAGCCAACGACGACATCGAGCCGGACACCGTGCACCTGTTCATTCGCGAATCCGGCCTCGAACGCCTGCCGGAAGACGTGCCCTACGCCGGCGGCGTCACCGTGATCAAGACGCCGAAACTGCAGGCCAAGCCCCGTGGCGGCAACCAGCAGAAGTACGTCCACAACATCCGCAGCCACGACATCAACTTCGGTATCGGCCCGGCCGGTACCGGTAAGACCTGGCTGGCGGTGGCCTGTGCCGTGGAAGCCCTGAAGGATGAGCAGGTCAAACGCATTCTGCTGGTGCGTCCGGCGGTGGAAGCCGGTGAAAAACTCGGTTTCCTGCCCGGGGACCTGGCGCAGAAGGTAGACCCTTACCTGCGCCCGCTGTACGACGCGCTATACGAAATGCTGGGCTTTGACCAGGTCACCCGGCTGATCGAGAAAAGCGTGATTGAGATTGCCCCGCTCGCGTTCATGCGCGGCCGCACCCTCAACAACTCGTTCATCATCCTCGATGAGAGCCAGAACACCACCCGTGAACAGATGAAAATGTTCCTGACCCGTATCGGGTTTGGCTCCACCGCGGTTATCACCGGTGACACCACCCAGGTGGACCTGCCCCGGGGCCAGAATTCCGGACTGATTCACGCCGCCGACGTGCTCAGCAAGGTGGCGGGCATCGGCTTTACCCGTTTCGAATCCAAGGACGTGGTGCGCCACCCGCTGGTGCAGCGCATTGTGGAAGCCTACGACGACTTTGATGACGCCGGGGGCGAACGCCGGTGAGCGGGCTAACCGTTGATATCCAGCGGGTGTTCGACGCCCCGGATCTGCCGGACGATCAACAACTGAAGCGCTGGGCCAATGCCGCCTGGCGCCAGTCCCACGATTCTGAGGTCACCATCCGCATCGTCGGAGTGGACGAGATCGCCGAGCTCAACGAGACCTACCGCGGTAAAGCCAGGCCGACCAATGTGCTGTCCTTCCCATTTGAGGCGCCAGCCGGTATAACGGTGCCATTGGCGGGTGACCTGGTGATCTCCGCCGAAGTGGTGGCGCAGGAAGCCGGAGAGCAACGCAAGACCCTCGACGCCCACTGGGCCCACATGGTGATGCACGGCATCCTGCACCTGCAGGGCTATGACCACATCGACGACCAGGACGCCGAGGTTATGGAAGGCCTGGAAATCCAGCTGCTTGGCCAGCTCGGGTACGCCAATCCCTACGAGGACTTTTCCTCAGAGAACAAGGAAACGGAACAAGACTCATGAGCGACGATCAGTCGAGTCGCAGTCAGGGCAACAAGTCCTGGCTGGAACGCATATCGCAGGCTTTCTCCAGTGAGCCTGAGTCCGCAGAGGACATACTGGAAATCTTACGGGACGCCGAGTCCCAGGACATTATCGACACCGACGCCATGAGCATCATCGAGGGTGCCATGCAGGTGATCGACATGCGAGTCGAGGAAATCATGATTCCGCGCTCGCAGATGGTGACGGTCAAGGCCGCCCAGGACCCCAAACAGTTCCTGCCCGCCATCATCGACTCCGCCCACAGCCGCTTCCCGGTGATTGGCGACAACCAGGACGACGTCATCGGCGTACTGCTGGCCAAGGATCTGCTTCCCCTCGCCCTCAACAACGAGCTGAACTGGAACCGAATCCGCGAAATCCTCCGCCCTCCTACCTTCGTGCCGGAGAGCAAGCGCCTCAATCAGTTGCTCAAGGAGTTCAAGGAAACCCGCAACCACATGGCCATCGTGGTGGACGAGTACGGCGGCACCGCCGGGCTGATCACCATTGAGGACGTGCTGGAACAGATTGTCGGGGAGATCGAGGACGAACACGACTTCGATGAAGAGACCCACATCAAGGCTCGCGGGAACGGCACCTTTGCCGTCAAGGCCGTCACCCCGATCGAAGACTTCAATGAGTTCTTCAAGACTGAACTGGATGAACAGGAATTCGACACCATCGGCGGCGTGGTGCTGAAAGAGTTCGGTCACCTGCCCCGTCGCGGTGAGACCATCAGCTTCGGTGGCCTGACCTTCACCATCGCCAACGCCGACAACCGAGTGATACGCCTGCTTCAGGTAACCCACAGTGCCGAATGATTTTCCAACCCTGAGCGGACGGCGCTGGCTGTCCGCGCTCCTGCTGTTGGTGGCTGGCGCCGCCCAGACATTGACGTTTTCACCCTTCCAGTGGTGGTGGCTGGCGCCGTTCACCATTGCGCTGATTGTTTTCATCACCCTGCCACTGACACCCAGGCAACTGTTCCGTGCCGGCTGGCTGGTCGGCTTCGGGCTGTTTGGCAGCGGCGCATCCTGGGTGTACATCAGCATCAGCCAGTACGGCAACACCTCGGTGCCGGTATCGATCCTGCTGACCCTGCTGTTCGTGGCCGGACTGGCCCTGTTCCACGGTCTGACCTTCTGGGCCTGGGGCAAACTCGCCACAAACAGCGCGATCCGGCGACTGATCCTGTTCCCCGCCCTGTGGCTGCTGGGGGACTGGCTGCGGGGCTGGTTGCTGACCGGCTTTCCCTGGCTTTACCTGGGTACCGCCCAGGTCGATGGCCCACTGGCGGGCCTGGCGCCGATGGTCGGCGTTCACGGTCTCACCCTGTGGATCGTTGGCAGTGGCGCCGCGCTCTACGCCGCAGGCTGGTTGCTGCTGCGCCAGCGCAGCGCCAGTGCCGGCGTCCTGGTTACCGCCTTCCTGCTGCCCTGGCTGATAGGCCCCTGGCTGAAGGATGTGACCTGGACCGAGAAAGCCGAACAACCGCTGTCGGTGGCTGCGATGCAGGGCAATGTGCCGCAGTTGATCAAGTGGGACCCGAAGTTCCTCCAGGATCAGATTGCCACCTATCTGGAACTCACTGAGGACAACTGGCAGAAAGATCTGATCCTGTGGCCGGAAACTGCCATTCCCCTGCCCCAGGACCAGGCAGGACCGATCCTGGAGCATATCCGCGAGCGGCTGGCGCCCGGCAGCACCCTGATCACCGGCATCCCCTGGTACGGGTTCAGTGACCGGATCGAAGACTTCACTTTCCACAACAGCATTCTGTCGGTGGGCAATGGCAACGGCATGTACCACAAACAGAAACTGGTGCCCTTCGGCGAGTATGTGCCGCTGCAGCAGTGGTTGCGGGGGTTGATCGGCTTTTTCGACCTGCCGATGTCGGAGTTTTCCCGAGGCCCGGCCAACCAGTCACCGTTGACCGCCGGGGATGCCAGAGTTATGCCCTACATCTGTTATGAGGTGGCCTATCCGGATTTTGTCGCCATGAACGCTCACCGTGCTGGCCTGCTGATCACCATCAGCAACGACGGCTGGTTTGGCGATTCCATTGGCCCGTTACAACACCTGCAGATTGCCCGGATGCGGGCGCTGGAGACCGGCCGCTACATGATCCGCGGCACCAACAACGGTGTGACCGCAATCATCGATGACCACGGCCAGATCCAGGACACCATTCCCCAGTTCACCCGCGCCACCCTCCATGGCGAGGTCTACGAGGCCGAGGGCAGCACGCCTTACATGCAGAGCGGTTCCTGGCCGGTGCTGACGCTGGCGGCGATCCTGATTGTGTTTGTACGCGAGCGGGTCATTCCGAAACCGGCCTGACCCGCACCGGCCAACTACTCGCTAGCCTCTTTCGGCCAGCGGCTGGTCACCCGCTCGTAGTAGTGGGAGCCGCAGGCATCGCAGGGGGCAATGTGGCTGGTTGCGGTGAGACAGCTCATGTGGCCACAGTTCAGGCATTTGAACATGCCGGCGGTGGCCACTTCACCACTGATGTAATGACTGGCGTCGTCGTTATCCAGCTTCTGGTTCAGCTCCAGAGTGTCCAGCCGGGTCTTGTCCGCCACCGAGAACAGCATGTCCGCCAACTGGTGCTCAATGAGCGAGAGATCCAGCTGAAGCCACTCGGTCAGCCCCTCCCCGGTCTCATCGACGAAGTGCATCAGGTGTTCCAGGTCCCGCGCCAGGTACGCCGACAGCAGGTCGACCTCCTCCCGGGTCATGTCCTCGAGTGCGTACTCGAACTCCACGGCCTTGCCAATCTCATTGCGCAGGCCTTCCAGGGTGATCTCCTCGGCATCCGCCAGGCTATCCTGGACCCGCTTGAGCATCCGGTCGTAAGTGGCCAGGGCCTGGCCAGAAAGGTGCTTGCGTTCTTCGTCGGTCATGGTGACTCCTCTCGTACAGCTGTCCACCGGTCCATGGTGCTGGCGCCAATGGCAATCCGGTGCCCTGTATTGATTCTGGCACAGCTGGCCGTAAATGGCAGACTACCTGTTGACGCGCCCCTGCGTTAGAATGTCCGGCCGCTCAGTAAATCTTCAAATACAGGGTACACACCGCAATGGCAGGAATGGACGAGCACTACCGCCCAAGCGACGTCGAACAGCAGGCGCGCACATTTTGGGAAGACAACAACACGTTCACTGTGCAGGAACAACCAGACAAGCCGAAGTACTACTGTCTGTCCATGTTCCCCTACCCGAGCGGAAAGCTACACATGGGGCACGTTCGCAACTACACCATCGGCGACGTGATCTCCCGCTACCAGCGCATGCAGGGCAAGAACGTGATGCAGCCCATGGGCTGGGACGCCTTCGGTCTGCCGGCGGAGAACGCCGCCATCAGCAACAAGACTGCCCCAGGGAAGTGGACGCGCGCCAACATCGAGTACATGAAGAACCAGCTCAAACAGCTGGGCTTCGGCTACGACTGGAGCCGCGAACTGGCCACCTGTGACCCGGACTACTACCGCTGGGAGCAGTGGTTCTTCGCCCGCCTGTATGAAAAGGGGCTGGTGTACAAGAAGATGGCCACCGTCAACTGGGACCCGGTTGACCAGACCGTGCTGGCCAACGAGCAGGTGGTCGACGGCCGTGGCTGGCGCTCCGGCGCCCTGGTGGAACGCAAGAAGATTCCCCAGTGGTTCATTCGCATCACCGACTACGCCGAAGAGCTGCTCAATGACCTGGACCAGATGGAAGGCTGGCCGGAGCAGGTCAAGACCATGCAGCGCAACTGGATCGGCAAGTCGGTCGGTGTGGAGCTGTCTTTCCCGCTGAAGGGCCGTGACGACGAGGCCCTGACCGTCTACACCACCCGCCCGGATACCCTGATGGGCGTCTGCTACATGGCGGTGGCCGCCGAGCACCCGCTGGCGCGGGAAGCGGCCGAGCGCAGCAGCGAAGTGGCGGAATTTGTCGAGACCTGTCGCAACCAGAAAGTGGCTGAAGCCGATATGGCCACCATGGAGAAAAAGGGCATCGACACCGGCTTCCAGGTCATCCATCCGTTGACCCAGGAAGCGATTCCGGTCTGGATTGCCAACTTCGTCCTCACCGACTACGGCACCGGCGCGCTGATGGCGGTCCCCGCCCACGATGAGCGTGACCACGAGTTTGCCCTCAAGTACCGCCTGCCCATCAAGCAGGTGATCTCGCCCAGCGACAACCGCGAGATCGATACCCACGAGAAGGCGTTCACCGAGAAGGGCACCCTGGTGTCTTCCGGCAAGTACAGCGGCCTCACCAGTGAGGAAGCCTTTGACGCCATCGCCGACGACCTGGAGCAGTCGGGTATCGGCAACCGCACCATCAATTACCGGCTGCGGGACTGGGGTGTATCCCGTCAGCGTTACTGGGGCGCGCCGATTCCGATGATGACCCTGGAAGACGGCACCGAACGCCCGGTACCGGACGATCAGCTGCCTGTGGCTCTGCCGGAAGACGTGGAAATGGACGGTGTCCGCTCCCCCATCAAAGCCGACCCGGAGTGGGCCAAGACCACCGTGGACGGCCAGGCGGCGACCCTGGAAACCGACACCTTCGACACCTTCATGGAGTCGTCCTGGTACTACGCCCGCTTCTGCAGCCCGAACTATGACAAGGGCATGCTGGACCCGGCCGCAGCCAACTACTGGCTGCCGGTAGACCAGTACATTGGCGGCATCGAACACGCCATTCTCCACCTGCTGTACGCCCGCTTCTTCCACAAACTGCTGCGGGACGTAGGCCTGGTGACCAGTTCCGAGCCCTTTAACCGTCTGCTGTGCCAGGGCATGGTGCTGGCCGACACCTATTACCGCGAAGACGACAACGGCGGCAAGATCTGGATCTCGCCGGCCGATGTCACCATCGAGCGGGACGACAAGGGTCAGGTCGTTCAGGCCGTGCACAAGGACGATGGCAAGCCGGTGATTGCCGGTGGCGTCACTAAGATGTCGAAGTCCAAGAACAACGGCATCGATCCCCAGGCCATCATTGACCAGTATGGTGCCGACACCGTGCGCCTGTTCATGATGTTTGCCGCGCCACCGGAGCAGTCCCTGGAGTGGTCCGACAGCGGCGTGGAGGGGGCCCACCGCTTCCTCAAGCGCATGTGGCGCCTGGTGAGCGAGCAGAAGGCCGGCGGCGATGTCCCCGCGCTGGATCCGGAAGCACTCAACAGCGACCAGAAAGCCCTGCGTCGCAAGACCCATGAAACCATCACCAAGGTCAGCGACGACATCAGCCGTCGCCTGACCTTCAACACCGCCATCGCGGCGGTTATGGAACTGCTGAACGACGTCAGCAAGCTCAACGACGGCGAGCCCCAGAGCCGGGCCGCCATCCAGGAGGCGCTGGAAGCCGCGGTACTGATGCTGTCTCCGATCGTGCCCCACATCTGCCACAAGCTGTGGCAGGCCCTGGGCCACGACACCGCCGTGGTGGACGCACCTTGGCCGGAAGCCGATGAAAAGGCCATGGTGAAGACCGAAATCCAGGTGGTCCTGCAGGTGAATGGCAAGGTCCGCGCCAAGCTGGACGTGGCAGCCGACATCGACAAGGCCAGCCTGGAACAGCAGGCCCTGGAGAACGAGAACGTCCAGCGCTTCACCGAAGGCAAGACCGTGCGTAAGGTAATCGTAGTTCCAGGCAAGCTGGTCAACGTGGTGGCCAACTAAATGCGTCAACCGGTCCACTGGCGGCTACTATTGCCTATCCTGCTGGCAACGGCGGTGCTGAGCGGCTGTGGCTTCCAGCTACGCAGCTCGGCCCCGGTGCCCGCCGCCCTGCAGCCATTGGCGGTGAGCTGTGCGGCCGCCATTCCGGACGCCCTGTGCCAGGCGGTAGAGGACAACCTTCGGCTGGGCGGCGTTGAGCTGGCCAGCCGCGACGAGGCGCACTACCGCCTCAACCTGGGCCGGTTTGACCAGAGCCAGCGGACCAGCGCCGTTACCCTGCAGGGCGCAGCGGCCGAGTACGATCTGCGACAGCGGGTCTGGATCGACGTGATTGGCGTCAGTGAGGGGCCGCTGCTGGCCAGCATCGAAATTCGCAGCAGCGAAACCTTCCGCTATGACGAGGACAACGTGCTGGCCAAGGAACGTGAGCAGCGCAGCCTGGAAAGCACCCTCTATCAGCGCCTGGCGCAGCAGATCCTGTTCCGCCTGTCACCGCTGACCGAGGCGCGAATTCAGGCGCTGCAGCAACAGCGCGGCGCCGACGCTGCGGAAGATACCGCCATCCCAGAAGACGCCCCCGCGCAATGAAAGCACAACCGGCCCAGTTACCCCAGCTGCTGAAAAAGGGACTGGCCCCGGTGTATCTGGTCTCCGGTGACGAGCCCCTGCTGGTTCAGGAATGCTGCGACCAGATCCGCCAGGCCGCCCGCAAAGCCGGCTATGGCGACCGGGTCACCTACCATGCCGACCAGCAACTGGACTGGAACACGGTGGGTGAGGAGTTCGGCGCCCTGTCCCTGTTTGCCGAAAAGCGGCGGATTGAAATCCACCTGCCCAATGGCAAGCTGGGTGACGGCCGCAAGGTCCTTGAACAGGTACTGCCGGAACCACCGGACGATATCATCCTGATCCTCATCAGCGCCCGGCTCGATGCCGCAGAGCTACGCCGAAAATGGTACAAGCTGCTGCAGGACAAAGGGGTTCACGTTACCGTCTGGCCGGTGGATAACGACAAGTTCATCGGCTGGCTGCAGCAGCGGGCCCGCAACCAGAACTTGCACCTGACCCGCGGCGCGCTGGACATGCTGGCGGAGCGCCTGGAAGGCAACCTGCTGGCGGCGGCGCAGGAGCTTGAGCGACTCGCACTGCTCGCCAATGGCGAAACCATTGACGAAGAGACGGTGGAAAAGGCGGTCCAGGACAGCGCCCGCTTCAATGTTTTCGAGCTGGTGACGGAACTGTTGCTGGGTAACGCCCAATCCGCCCAGCGCATCATTGGCTTCATTCAGCACGAAGGTGAGAACCCGCTGGGATTGCTCAGCATTCTCAGCCGTGACCTGAACCTGGTGCTGGAGCTCCAGCAGGCGGTCAAGCAGCGGGAGACGCCGGGCAGCTTCCTGAAGCAGCGCGGCATTCGCCAACCCCAACGCGCCCGAGCGTTGGAAGCGGCCGCCCGGCGGCTATCACGCCCAACCATCTACCAGGCGCTGGCGCTGTGCAGCGACGTCGACCGCACCGCCAAAGGTTTTGGCAAACTGCCGCCCTGGCACCATCTGCGAGACCTCGCCAGCCTGATGGCCAAATAGGCAAAGGCCCTGCAAGCAATCATTCCGACCAAACATTGCGCTGCATCACATAACCCCTGCTTTCACTTGACAAATTTTCGTCACTAGCGGCATCTTATGGGTGTCTGCCTGCACACATCCATCTGTACAGCACCCATCAGGAGGACCGTATGAACCTTCAGGATGAGCTCAAACAGGCGGCGGAAAAACTCCGCCAATACCGCGACGAAGCCCGTGTGCAACTTCACCTCGCCCGCGAAGACATTCGTGATGAATGGGACGACCTCGAGAAAGAGTGGGAGCAGTTCCGACACAAACTCGATGACGTGCTTCACGATGCCAATGATGCCGGCCAGGAAGCCCGCGAGAAAGCCAACGAGGTGACTCGCAAACTGCGGGACCGTTATCAGGACCTGCGGGACAGGCTGAAGAAATAGGTTGTCGCAATGGCCTGCTTAGCAAGGGACGGAGCGCCTATGGCAAGGTATAACTCAGTCATGACGACCCGAACGATCGCTCTGTTGTGCCCCTTGCTCTGGGCCGGCCCGCTTCCGGCGGCGGATGTCACCACACCGTCGCCGGAGACGGTGATCGAAGAGCGTTTCTGGGGCCAGCTCCACGCCGAAGGCGGCAAAACGTTCTTCTGTGACACCCCATTTACCAGCAAGGGATTTCTGATCACTCAGGGCTACGTCTACCCCCTGTCCCATGTCCGCACCGCGCTGCGTTGTGGCACACCCCGCCAGTGCGAGAAGGACGAGCGCTATCGCCGAATCGCCTCGGACCTGCACAATATGGTGCCAGTACAAAGCCGGGTCGAGATGCGGCGCCGCAACGCCAAGTACGAACAACTGACGGAAAGCACGCCGGTTGGCGAGTGCGAGATTCGGGAAAGCACCCAGTTCATTGAGCCCCCGGGGCGAATCAAGGGTGATGTGGCCCGGATCGTCGCCTATATGGTGGATACCTATCACTTGCCCTGGCTTGGCACCGCCGTCACATTCCAGAGCTGGAATGAACTGGACCCACCCGATGACACCGAACTGACCCGTCACCGCCGCGTCCGCGACCTTCAGGGCAATGCCAACCGGTTTGTCACCTCTCCGGAGCAGATGGCTCACCTGTAGCCGCGCTGGCAGGCCAGAGCAGATCTGGTCACCGTCAGCCACAAAAAAACCGAGGGCCAGCCTCGGTTTTTTTCACTTCCCTGGCGGGAGTCACACCCTACTTCACGGGCGCATTGAGTACATCCAGCACGTCTTCCAGCTCAGTGATCATTTGCCGGATCAACTGTTTGTACTGGGAGGTGTCATCCTTGATCTCATGGCTGCTCAGCTTCTGCTTGGCGCCGCCAATGGTGTATCCCTGATCGTACAGCAGGCTGCGGATCTGGCGAATGGTGATCACATCCGAGCGCTGATAATAGCGTCGGTTGCCCCGTCGCTTGACCGGCGACAACTGAGGAAACTCCTGCTCCCAATAGCGCAGGACATGGGCCTTGACGGCACACAGATCCGCTACCTCACCAATGGTGAAGTAGCGCTTTCCCGGGATCGCAGGGAGTTCGTTGTTATGACTGGGTTCCAGCATATGCTTCCACTTTCTGCTTCAGTTTCTGACCCGGACGAAACGTCACCACCCGGCGTGCACTGATCGGAATCTCTTCTCCGGTTTTAGGGTTCCGGCCGGGACGCTGCTTCTTGTCCCGCAGATCGAAATTCCCGAACCCGGACAGCTTGACCTGTTCGTTATGGCTCAGCGCACCCCGAATCTCATCGAAAAAAGCTTCAACCATTTCCTTGGCTTCACGCTTATTGAGACCCAGTTCCTCATAAAGACGCTCAGCCATCTCCGCTTTCGTCAATGCTGCCATTCATCAACTCCTCAGTGTCGCCCCCAACTCTTCTTTCAGCGCGTCAATCACACCGTTGAAGAGCGTGTGCACTTCTTCTTCGTTGAGTGTCCTTTCCGGGTGCTGCCAAAACAGACTCAGTGCCAGGCTGCGATTGCCCTCACCCAGGCTCTCGCCTTCATACACGTCAAACGCGCGCAGCGCCGTCATGTGCTCGCCGGCAGTCTGCTTCACCACACGCTCAACATCCGCAAAGGCGGTGTCGTTGCCGATAATGATAGCCAAATCCCGTCGTACTTCCGGGAATTTTGAAACATCTTTGAAATTAGGCACATAACCGGTCACGATCGAATTCAAGGATAGCTCAAACATCAAGATCGTGCCATTAAGTTCAAGGTTTTTCTGAACTTGCGGGTGCAGGCTACCCAACCAGCCAACGAAGGCGCCGTCACGGGTAAGGCGGGCGCACTGTCCCGGATGCAAAGCCGGATGAGCTCCACGCTCGAACTGGACCTCAATGCCCAACAGCTGGAACAGACCTTCCAGTTCACCTTTAACGTCGAAGAAATCGGCCTCACGGCGACCGTTGGTCCAGTTCTCCGGCACCTGGGGACCGGCAATCACGCCACTCAGCATCGGCTGCTGCTCAATCTCGCCATCCCGACGAATAAACCGCAGACCACTCTCGAACAGCCTTACCCGGGGCTGCTGGCGATTCTGGTTATAGGCCACGGTCTTCAGCAGACCGCTCCACAGCGACGTGCGCATGATCGACAGATCCGCCGAAATCGGGTTGGCCAGCTCAATGCCCTCGTGATCCGGGTCCACCAACGCCTGGGTTTTGGGATCGACGAAGCTGTAGGTGATGGCTTCCTGGTAGCCACGGTCAACAAAGTAGCGCTGGATGGCGGACAACGGCCGGGTCGCCTCTGCCACCGGACGCAGCCCCATTGGCGCAACCGGCTCGGTCACCGGCAGGTTGTTGTAGCCAAAGATGCGACCGATCTCCTCAATCAGGTCCTCTTCGATTGCCAGATCCGGACGGAAGCTGGGCACATGCACCTGCCAGCCTTCTTTCAGCAGCTTGTCGACGTGCAGCCCCAGTCGGGTCAGAATTTCCTCAATTTCAGTGCGATCGATAGCCAGCCCCAGCACATCGGTGACCCGCTGATGACGGAGATCAATCACCCGATCCTCAGGCAACTCCTCGTCATGGGTGACCTCAACGATCTCGCCCGGCTCACCGCCAACAATCTCCATCAGCAGGGCCGTGGCACGCTCCATGGCAGTACGGGCCAACTGGTGATCGACACCGCGCTCAAAACGATGGGAGGCGTCGGTGTGAAGGCCATAGTGGCGGGCCTTGCCGGCCAGGGTGATGGGCTCAAAGAAGGCCGATTCCAGCACCAGGTCACGGGTCTTGTCGTTGACACCGGAATGTTCACCGCCCATCACACCGGCAATGGCAATGGGCTTCTGGCGATCGGCAATCACCAGGGTGTCGGGTGTCAGCTCCACTTCCTGGCCGTCCAGCAGTACCAGCTTTTCACCGGCTTCCGCCATACGTACCACGATACCGCCGATGATCTCCTCGCGATCGAAGGCATGCATCGGCTGCCCCAGCTCCAGCATCACGTAGTTGGTCACATCGACAGCGGGATCGATGGAGCGGATACCGGAGCGACGCAGTTTTTCCTGCATCCACAGCGGTGTATCCACCGACAGATCAACGTTCTTCAGGATACGGGCCAGGTATCGCGGGCAACCTTCCGGTGCGGATACTGTGACAGCCACCTGCTCCTGGTGACTGGCCGCTACCGGCTCAATCGCCGGACCTTCCACCAACAGGCTGTTCAGTACGCCAACTTCCCGGGCGATACCGCGAATTGACAGACAATCGGCGCGATTGGGGGTCAGATCGACGTCAATGGTGACGTCGTCCAGCCCCAGATATTCAGTGATGGACTGGCCAACCGGGGCGTCGTCCGGCAGCTCCATCAGGCCATCATGGCTCTCGGACAGCCCCAGTTCGGACTCGGAGCAAAGCATGCCGTGGGATGGCTGACCCCGCAGTTTGGCCTTCTTGATCTTGAAGTCGCCAGGCAGGACCGCGCCAACCATGGCGAACGGTACTTTCAGACCTTCGCGAACGTTGGGCGCACCACAGACCACCTGGACCACTTCGTCACCACCGGCGACCTGGCATACCCGCAGCTTGTCGGCATCGGGGTGGGGAGCGACGGTCCGCACCTCACCGATCACAACGCCGGTAAACCGGCCTGCCACCGATTCAAAACCATCGACTTCCAACCCGGCCATGGTGATCTGGTCCACCAATGCCTGGGTGTCGATTGCCGGGTTAACCCATTCGCGCAGCCACTGTTCACTAAATTTCATGGTGTATGCCTTGTCCTGATGCCGGTAAGCGGAATTGATTCAATGGTTAAGGGTCGATCAACGGAACTGTCGCAGGAACCGCAGGTCGTTCTCGAAGAACATCCGCAGGTCCTTGACGCCGTAACGCAACATGGCCAGACGTTCGACCCCCATACCAAACGCAAATCCCCGGTACTCTTCCGGATCAATGCCGCAATAACTGAATACTTTCGGGTGCACCATGCCGCAGCCCATAACCTCCAGCCACTTGATGCTGCCGTCTTCCTCCCGGCCCCACTCGATGTCCACCTCGGCCGACGGCTCGGTGAACGGGAAATAAGAAGGCCGGAAACGAACCGCCAGGTCACGCTCGAAGAAGACCCGCAGGAACTCTTCCACGGTGCTCTTGAGGTCGGCAAAGCTGACGTTCTTCTCCACCAGCAGACCTTCAACCTGATGGAACATCGGGGTGTGGGTCATGTCGGAGTCACAGCGATAGACCCGCCCCGGGCAGATCATCCGATACGGCGGCTCGGAAGCTTCCATGGTCCGCACCTGCACCGGCGAAGTATGGGTGCGCAACAGGGTGCCCGGATTGAAATAGAAGGTGTCGTGCATGGCACGGGCCGGGTGGTGGCCCGGAATGTTGAGGGCTTCGAAGTTGTGGTAGTCGTCTTCGATCTCCGGCCCCTGCTCGACACTGTAGCCGGCCTGGGCGAAGAACTGCTCGATACGTTGCAGGGTACGGGTGACCGGGTGCAGGCCACCCAGGTCCTGGCCGCGTCCGGGCAGGGTCACGTCAATGGATTCGCTGGCCAGACGGGCATCCAGGGCAGCCTGTTCCAGGCCGCTGCGACGGGCGTTGATGGCCTGTTCGACCTGCCCCTTGGCTTCGTTGATCTTCTGGCCGGCGGCGGGACGCTCCTCGGCGGACAGCTTGCCCAACGTCTTGGCCTGTTGGGTAATCACCCCTTTCTTACCGAGGTATTCGACACGAATCTGATCAAGCGCCTGCAGACTGTCGGCCTGTTCTACCGCAGCCAGACCGTCCTGAACGAGTTGCTCCAGGTTTTCCATTGCCCCTGCTCCACACCAGAATGGGAAATTCTCTTGACGACTCCGCTCGGCGCGCGGCAGCGCGATACCGGAGTCCATAACAAAAAATAGGGGAAGAGCGTGCCCTTCCCCTATCATCGGGTGTCAAACTGACACCCTTAATCGATCTGCAATCGATGAAAGAGCTAAGCGATCACAGGGACGCTTTTGCCTTCTCAACCACAGCGGCAAACGCCTGCTGCTCGTTCATGGCCAGATCGGCCAGAACCTTACGATCGATTTCAACGTTTGCCTTCTTCAGGCCAGCGATCAGACGGCTGTAAGACAGGCCGTTGGCACGGGCACCGGCGTTGATACGCGCGATCCACAATGCACGGAACTGACGCTTGCGGTTGCGACGGTCACGGTAGGCGTACTGACCCGCCTTGATGACCGCCTGCTTGGCAACGCGGAATACACGGCTACGAGCACCGTAGTAACCCTTGGCCTGATTCAGAATCTTCTTGTGACGACGACGTGCAACCACGCCACGTTTTACGCGAGGCATATTTCAATCCTTCTCGTTAACCAGTGAGCGTTAATTACGCGATCATACGCTTGATAGAAGCCACATCAGACTTGGCGATCAGCTTGGTACCACGAAGCTGACGCTTACGCTTGGGGCTCTTTTTGGTCAGAATATGACTGGTGAAGGACTGCTTATGCTTGAAGCCGTTAGCGGTTTTCTTGAACCGTTTGGTGGCCCCGCTCTTGGTTTTCATCTTAGGCATTTTTTAAAACTCCGCATTCTATAGTCGATAAACGCATGTGTTTCTGAACGACAAATCCCCCGCGCCAGCAGGGGATCAGCCTACGGTCCAGAATCACTTCTTCTTACGGGGCGCCACCACCATGGTCATCTGGCGACCTTCCATCTTCGGTCGCTGTTCTACCTGGGCCAGCTCTTCAATATCAGCTTCGATCCGGTTCATGAGCTGCATACCGATTTCCTGGTGTGCCATCTCACGGCCGCGGAAGCGGATGGTGATTTTGCCGCGGTCCCCGCCTTCAAGGAAACGTATCAGGTTGCGTAGTTTGACCTGATAATCCCCTTCTTCGGTTCCTGGACGGAACTTCAGCTCTTTGACCTGCGTCTGCTTCTGCTTTTTCTTGGCAGCCGCCTTGGCCTTTTTCTCTTCGAAGATCTTCTTCCCGTAGTCCATTATCTTACAGACGATCGGATCGGAATCCGTGACCTGAACCAGATCAAGAGAAGCTTCTTCGGCCCGCTTGAGTGCATCCTCAATAGGTACGATACCAACCTGTTCGCCTTCCGCATCAATCAGACGGACTTCGGTCGCCACAATGTTCTCGTTGATAGGTGCGCGTGGAGCGCGTCCACCCCGATTCGCTCGCTGTTTAATAGTTAGATCTCCGTTTTAAATTTTGCCTTTACGTTCAATTGCTTCGGCCAGAATGGCTTCGAACGCTTCCAGCGTCATGGTACCCAGGTCCTCGCCTTTGCGGGTTCTCACCGCAACGGCGCCGGCTTCAACTTCTTTGTCGCCGACCACGACCAGATAAGGCACCTTGTTTAAAGTATGCTCGCGGATTTTAAAGCCGATCTTCTCGTTTCTCAAGTCAGCATTTACCCGATATCCGAGGGATTGCCATTTTTCCGCAATATTTCGGCAGTATTCCGCCTGACTGTCAGTGATGTTCATCACCGCCACCTGGGTCGGCGACAGCCAGGTCGGGAATGAGCCTTCGTACTCCTCAATGAGGATGCCGATGAAGCGCTCGAAGGAGCCCAACACCGCCCGGTGCAACATCACCGGCGTACGCCGCTCGGAGTTATCCGCCACGTACTGGGCGCCAAGGCGACCCGGCATGGAGAAGTCCACCTGGATGGTACCGCACTGCCACACCCGGCCGATACAGTCTTTCAGGGAGAACTCGATCTTCGGTCCGTAGAACGCCCCCTCACCCGGCAGTAGTTCCCAATCCACGCCTTCGCGGTTGAGCGCCTCTTCCAGTGCGGCCTCGGCCTTGTCCCAGACTTCGTCGGACCCCACCCGTTTCTCCGGTCGGGTCGAGAGCTTGTAGAGAATTTCCGAGAAACCGAAGTCCGCATACACCTCGTGCAGCAGCTCGATGAAACGGGAAACCTCTGCCTGGATGGCGTCTTCTTCACAGAAGATGTGGGCATCATCCTGGGTAAAGCCGCGCACCCGCATAATACCGTGAAGTGCGCCGGAAGCCTCGTTACGGTGACAGGAGCCAAACTCGGACAGGCGCAGCGGCAAGTCCTTGTAGCTCTTCAGTCCCTGGTTGAAGACCTGGATGTGACACGGACAGTTCATCGGCTTGATGGCAAAGTCGTGCTTCTCGGATTCGGTGGTGAACATGTCATCACCGAACTTGTCCCAGTGTCCGGATTTTTCCCACAGGGTACGGGAGACCACCTGGGGCGTCTTGATTTCCTGGTAGCCATGCATACGCAGCTTGTCACGCATGTACTGCTCGATCTGCTGATAGACGGTCCAGCCATTGGGGTGCCAGAACACCATGCCCGGCGCCTCTTCCTGCATGTGGAACAGGTCCAGTTTCTTGCCGATTTTGCGGTGGTCCCGTTTCTCGGCTTCTTCCAGGCGATGGAGGTACGCCTTGAGGTCTTTCTTGTTGCCCCAGGCGGTGCCATACACCCGCTGCAGCTGTTCGTTGCTGGTATCGCCACGCCAGTAGGCGCCCGCAACCTTGGTCAGCTTGAACGCTTTCAGCTTACCAGTGCTGGGCACATGGGGGCCACGGCACAGGTCGATAAAGTCGCCCTGACGATAGAACGACAGGTCTTCCTCACCGGGAATGTCTTCGATGATGCGAACCTTGTACTCCTCGCCCATCTCTTCAAACAGCTTGACCGCTTCGGCGCGGGACAGTACCGAGCGGGACACCGGAATGTCCTGCTTTGCCAGCTCGCCCATCCGCTTCTCGATGCGCGCCAGATCCTCGTTGGTGAACGGACGCTCAAACTTGAAGTCGTAGTAGAAGCCATTGTCCACCACCGGCCCGATGGTGACCTGGGCACCCGGGAACAGCTCCTTGACGGCCATGGCCAGGAGATGAGCTGTGGAATGGCGGATAATGTCGACACCGTCTTCATCACGCTCGGTGATGATCGCAAGCTCGGCGTCGTCGGCGATTTCAAAGCTGGTATCCACGAGTTTGCCGTTAACACGACCGGCAACGGCCGCCTTGGCCAGGCCAGCGCCGATATCGGCGGCAACATCATGGACGGTTACAGATTCCGCAAAACTGCGGTGGCTGCCATCAGGCAGGGTAACTACAGGCATGGTTTACTCCCATCAGCATCAGCGGTGATCCCTACGTAAGACCACATGTTATTCGGTATGCCGCGATACAGGACGCGGTCCGGGACCGGGCATTCTATCAGCGCCTCCGGTGGGATGTCATGCACAGCCGCAGTGGTGCACAATAGCTCGTTTGTGCCGCGAACCATGGCGGCCCATCGATTCAGGGATCAGAAGGAGGAACAGGGTGCGTATTCTGGCTTTCCATAACCTCAAGGGTGGCGTGGGCAAAACCGCTGCAGCCGTCAACATTGCCTATCTGGCCGCTCAGGCGGGCATCCCCACCCTGCTCTGGGATCTCGACCCCCAGGGCGCAGCCAGCTGGTATCTGGGGGACGATCCGGACGTCAGTGGCGAGAAGGTCTCCCGCCTGATCAAGGGCAAGACCCCGGTCGGCAAGCTGATCCATGATACCCCGTACGACAAACTGGACCTGATCCCCGCCCACAGCAGCTTTCGCAACCTGGACGTCAAGCTGGCCCAGGGCGAAGGGGACGGAGCACTGAAATCCTGGCTCAATCCGCTGTCGGAAGACTATGGCCTGGTGATTCTCGACTGCCCGCCGTCGCTGTCCCATCTCGCGGAGCAGGTTCTGGCCACCGCCGATCAGGTGTTCGTCCCCACCATCCCCACCTGGCTGTCCGCCAACAGCTGGCAGCAACTGCACGACTTCATGAAAGAGAAGAAGCTGAAGCCGGCGAAACTCCACCCCTTCCTGTCACTGGTGGACCGCCGCAAGAACCTGCACCGTCAGGCACTGGAGGGAGACGTCTTTGAACTGAAGCGAAAAATGCGGGCCTACATTCCCTACGCCAGCGACATCGAGCGCATGGGAGAGACCCGGCAGCCGGTACCGGTGATGGCTCCGCGTTCAGCGGCGGCGCATGCGTACAGACTGTTGTGGCAGGAGATGCGCCGGATAGCGCGACTGTAGGGGATGTAGGGGACGCCAAGGCGTCTTTGGCAGATTTCGCCGCTGCCCCCCCCTTCCCGCAACGGGAAGGGGGGGCAAGCGAGCATCAGGCCGCTTCAGCCAGCTCCTCGCGGGAGCGCCGACGCAACTGGCCGTAGGCCACCACACCCAGCAGCAACAGCGCCGGGATAAACATCAGCTCTTTCGGCGGCCGCTCCAGCTCCACCTGCACCGCGTCAACGGTCCAGCCAAAGTAGATGCCGGCGTCTTCCGCAGCACTGCCAAAGCCAACGAAATCCACCACCATCTGGTCGCCGTTCTGGCTCAGTTCCAGCCCCGCCTGCATCAACCGGTCGCTCGGGCTCTCACCCGCCGGCAGCGGCAGCTTGACGTAGGTGGAGATATCGTCCCCATCCACCGACATGCCGGACGCCTTGATCACCAGAGGCGCACCGTCCGGCACCTGATCGACGTGCGCCATGATCTCGGTACCGGGATAATCGGCGGTCTCCGGATAGACCATGTCCCACCAGAAGCCGGGCCGGAACAGGGTGAAAGTGATCAGCAGCAGCAGCGCGGTTTCCCACTTGTGGCTGCGGGTGAACCAGAACCCCTGGGTAGCCGCCGAGAACACCAGCATCGCCGTCACCGCGCTGAAAATGGTCACCAGCAGGTCAAACCAGCCTGACAACCCGATCAACAACAACTGGGTGTTGAAGATGAACATGAACGGCAGGATCGCGGTACGAATGTCGTAGGTGAAACCCTGAACACCGGTGCGGATCGGGTCCGCCCCCGATATCGCCGCGGCGGCATATGCCGCCAGCCCCACGGGCGGCGTGTCGTCCGCCAGGATACCGAAATAGAACACGAACAGGTGGACCGCAATCAGCGGCACGATCAGGCCGTTCTGGGCACCCAGGGTCACAATGACCGGCGCCATCAGCGTGGACACCACAATGTAGTTGGCGGTGGTCGGCAGGCCCATCCCCAGGATCAGGCTGATCAGCGCGGTGAAGATCAGCATCAGCAACAGGTTGCCGCCGGAGATAAACTCGACAAACTGGGTCATCACCAGGCCAATACCGGTCAGCGTCACGGTACCAACCACAATACCCGCGGTCGCCGTCGCCACCCCAATACCCACCATGTTGCGGGCACCGGTAACCAGGGAGTGCAGCAGATCGCCCACCCCAGTGGAGAAGCTCTGCCCCAGTTGGCCGTGCTTGTGGAAGAAGGCCTTGAGCGGGCGCTGGGTCAGCACGATGAACACCATGAACACCGTCGCCCAGAAGGCAGACAGCTGAGGCGAGAAACGCTCGACGGTCAGGCACCACACCAGCACCACCACCGGCAGCAGGAAGTAGAGACCGGTCTTGACCGTCGGCCCCACTGGCGGCAACTCATCCATGGCCCTTTCAGGATCATCTTCCGGCAGTTCCGGGAAGCGGGTGGCGTACCACACCAAGCCGATGTAAACCGCCAGCAACAGCGGGCCCAGCACCCAGACGGCGGCAGCGCCCAGTAAGTCTTTAGTCCAGCCCACGCCGTAGTAGACCGCCAGGGTCAGCACGCACAGTCCCAATGCCAGCACCACCCAGTTCAGCATGCGCTGGGCCATGGTCGGACGGTTGAGGCGCTCGACGCCCTGCATCTTCAGCTTGCACGCTTCCAGGTGCACGATGTAGATCAACGCGACGTAGGAAATCAGCGCAGGCAGGATGGCGTGCTTGATCACCTCAAGGTAGGAAATACCCACGTACTCCACCATCAGGAACGCAGCTGCACCCATGATCGGCGGGGTCAGCTGGCCATTGGTGGAAGCCGCCACTTCGACAGCACCGGCCTTGGTGGCCGGAAAGCCCACCCGCTTCATCAGCGGAATGGTAAAGGTACCGGTGGTCACCACGTTGGCAATCGAGGAGCCGGAAATCACCCCACTGAGACCACTGGAGACAACCGCCGCCTTGGCGGGACCGCCCCGCATATGACCCAGCAGCGCATAGGCGACCTGGATGAAGTAGTTACCAGCACCTGCCCGCTCCAGCAAAGCGCCAAACAGCACGAACAGGAACACAAAGCTGGTGGAAACCCCAAGGGCTACACCAAACACGCCTTCAGTACCCAGCCATTGGTGCGACGCCAGTTTTTCCAGACTTGCGCCTTTGTGAGAGATCACATCCGGCATGTAGGGGCCGGCCAGGGCGTAGGTGATGAACACAGCCGCAACGATGGTCAGCGGCAACCCCAGGGACCGCCGCGTGGCTTCCAGCAGCAGTACCAGGCCGCCCAATGCCACGATCATGTCCTGCAGGATCGGGGCGCCCGGGCGGGTGGCGAGTTGATCGTAAAATACGTAGAGGTAACTGGCGGAAAACGCCGCAGCAAGCGCCAGTACCCAGTCATAGACAGGGACTCGGTCAATGTGTTTGCCCTTGATCATGGGGAAAGCGGCAAACGAAAGGAAAGCGGCAAATGCCAGGTGGATCGAACGCGCCTCAGTGGAGTTGAAGATGCCGAACTCCACCAGATACGGCAGCGGCGACGCGATCCAAAGCTGGAACAGTGACCAGCACAGAGGAACCAGAAAGAGGATTACAGCAGCAGGTCCGGTGGCAGCCCTGCCTCCAGACTCGGTTTGCAGGAACTCGTCGACGTTCGCCTGTTCCTGGGGGTTATTGGCTCTGGGCTCACCATTGGCCATAGTTACGTCCTGTCAGAGGTTTCAAACGGCTGGAAACAACAGCGGGCATCTGAAATGCCCGCTGTCTGGTTGGCAAGGGATCAGTCGATCAGGCCGACTTCCTTGTAGTATTTGAGGGCACCCGGGTGCAGAGGCGCACTCAGGGCGTCGGCAACCATTTCTTCCTTCTGCAGGTTGGCAAAGGCCGGGTGCAGACGCTTGAAGGTGTCGAAGTTTTCGAAGACCGCTTTGACCACTTCATAGACCACATCATCAGCAACGTCGGAAGAGCTCACGAACGTAGCAGCCACACCGAAGGTGGTGACATCCGCCTCATTGCCACGGTACATGCCGCCGGGAATGGTGGCTACACGGTAGTAAGGGTTGTTTTCAACCAGCTCGGCAGTGGCGTCGTTGTCCACGTTAACCAATACGCTGTCGCAGGACGTGGTGGCTTCCTTGATCGCTCCGGACGGGTGGCCCACGGTGTAGAAGAACGCATCGATGTTGCCATCACACAGCGCCTGGGACTGCTCGGCAGCTTTCAGCTCGGCGGCCAGGGAGAATTCGTCCAGATCCCAGCCCATGGCGTCCATCAGTACTTCGGCGGTCGCACGCTGGCCAGAACCGGGGTTGCCAACGGAGACGCGCTTGCCAGACAGATCCTCAAAGCTGCGGATGTTGGAGCCCTTGCTGGCTACCACGGTGAACGGCTCCGGGTGCAGAGAGAAGACCGCCCGCAGCTTCTTGTTGGCGCCATCGTCTTCAAAGCCGCTGGTGCCATTGTAGGCATGGTACTGCCAGTCAGACTGGGCGACGGCGAGATCCAGCTCACCCTGGCGAATGGCGTTGAGGTTGTAGACAGAGCCACCGGTACTTTCCACCGAACAGCGGATGCCGTGCTCCTTGCGATCCATGTTGACCAGACGACAGATCGCGCCACCGGCCGGGTAGTAAACGCCGGTAACACCACCGGTACCAATCGTCACGAACCGCTGGTCAGCGGCGGAAACAGACATGGAAGCCGAGCCGAAACCGACTGCTGCTGCCATCGCCAAAGCGGAGAAGTTCTTTCGTAGTGCCATGAGCTCATCCTTTTTCTTCATCGTTATCATTAACCGCCCGCACACACTGGTGCAGGCAGACTACGTCTACGCATAGAACATAGACCAGTTCCCTGGGTAAATAAAGGAACGATTGCCACCCTAACCTTTTGAGCGAGCAACAAAAAAGCCCGTTAAAAACGGGCTTTTCCGGAAGCGGCGCCAAATTTACTTGGCAGACCGCGCTTTGGCAACCATCCGCTCCGGCCGGAGCAGGAAACGGGCCAGGGCCGGCAGCAGCCAGATCGCGCCCACCATGTTCCAGAGGAACATGAAGAACAGCAGGAAGCCCATGTCGGCCTGGAACTTGATGGGTGAGAAGATCCAGGTCACCACACCCAGTCCCAGGGTCACGCCAGTGAAGATAACCGCCTTACCGGTGGACCGCAGGGTCTCAAAGTAAGCCTCCTGCAGGGTCTTGCCTTCGAGCAGGAACTTCTCCAGCTTGCTGTAGATATAGATGCCGTAGTCGACACCGATACCCACCCCTAGGGCGATAACCGGCAGGGTTGCGACTTTGATGCCGATTCCGGACACCGCCATGATCGCCTCACACAGAATGGAGGTCAGGCCCAGCGGCACCACAATACACAGAACCGCACGAATCGACCGGAAGGTGACGAAACACAGCACACTCACTACGCCGTAGACGAACAGCAGCATCATGTTCTTGGCGCTGGAGATCACCTCGTTGGTGGCGGCTTCCACCCCGGCGTTACCAGTCGCCAGCAGGAAGTTGTGTTCTTCATTGCTGTTCTGAGCGGCAAAGTCCTCCACCTCTGCAACCACGGTCTGCAGGGTTTCGGCTTTGTGATCTTCCAGGAACACCAGCACCGGCGTCAGACTGCAATCGGTGTTGATCAGGCCCGGAGGTGCCTCACGGATGGACGCATTGATGATGGTCTGGTTGCGGGAGATCTCGTACCACTTCCAGTTACCCTCGTTGAGAGCCTTGGTCACGGTCTTGGAAACATCCGCCAGCGACGCCGTGGACTGAACGCCCGGAGTGTTCTGCAGCTCCCACTGCAGACTGTCCATCGCCCTGAGCACATTGTACTGAGTGCACTGCTCGACCGGCGTCTCCACCATCACCACCAGAATGTCGGCACTGGTGGAGTAGTTGTCGATGATAAAGGCGTTGTCCTTGTTATAGACCGAGTCGGGCCGCAGTTCCGGTGCGCCCTGATCCAGGTCGCCCACTTTCAGGTCCTGCTTGTAGTACAGACCCAGCCCCAGACCCAGCAAGGCAATCAGCAGGGAAATCGGCGCCACTCCCGGATGGGAGAAGTACGACATGATCCGCCATTTGCGGTCCTGCTTCTCGCCGTGGTTCTGAACATGGCGGACACCGCCTTTGGTAATGCCGATGTAGGACATGATCAACGGGTGCAGAACCAGGTTGGTGACAATCACAATCGCCACGCCCAGGCCCGCGGCAACCGCCAGGTCCTTGATCACATCAATCTGGATGAACAGCAGGGTCAGGAAACCGAAGGCGTCCGAGATCAACGCCAGCATGCCCGGAATGTACAGAGCGCGGAACGCCAGCCGGGCCGCCGTGATCGGATCAAAGCCCTTGGCGGCTTCCAGCGCCATCGCATTCACCACCTGAACACCGTGACTGATCCCGATGGCAAACACCAGGAACGGCACCAGCACCGAATAGGGGTCGAGCCCATAGCCCAGCAGGCGCAGCGCCCCCAGTTGCCAGAACACCGCCACAATGGAGGAGAACACCGGTACCAGGGTGCCGGCGATACAGCGGGAGTAGCCGTAGAGCAGCAGCGTGGTCAATACGATGGTGATGCCGGCAAACCAGGCTATGGAGCCAATGCCCTCGATCAGGTCACCGACCTTCTTGGCAAACCCGACAATGTGGATTTCGACGTTGGGATTCTGACCTTCGTACTTGGCGCGGATCTTCTCTTCCAGCTGGCGGGAGAAGGCCGCGTAGTCCAGTGGTTCACCGGTTTCAGGGTTGGTCTCATACAGCGGCGCGTACACAATGGTGGACTTGAAGTTGTCCGCCACCAGCCGGCCCACCTGATTGGAGCGCAACACGTTCTGACGCAGATTCTCCAGGCTGGCCGGCGAGCCGTCATAACCATCGGGAATCACCTCACCGCCCTGGAAGCCCTGCTCGGTCACCTCAACCCAGCGGACATTGGGAGTCCACAGGGATTTCAGCCCGGAGCGGTCCACGCCATCGAGATAGAACATCTCGTCGGTGATCTGCTTCAGAGTATCCATGTACTGGGGATCAAAGATGTCCCCATCCTTGGCCGCCACGGCCACCCGCACAAAGTTGCCCAGATTACCGAGGTCGTCCCGGTGCTCGAGCATGTTGACGATGTAGGGATGCTCCAGCGGAATCATCCGCTCGAAGCTGGCATCCGGCTTGATCTTGACGGCGTTGTAGCCCAGAAACAGGGTCAGGATCAGGAAACCGAACAGGATAATTGCCCGGTTGTTGAAAATAAGCCGCTCCAGGAACGGCTCGGCCTTGGGCGTGGTCAGGTAATGCTCGCCCTTGTCATGCATCCGGTTGGACATTCAAAAAGCCCCTCTTCCTTTTGTTCAGTTATGTCGCAGCAGGGCGAGTTACAGATCTCTTCCACGGGCGTCGGTCCGGTGTACACCGTCCTCGCCCACGATCAGAATGTCGGTGTCCGATACCGGCACCACGCTCATCACCCCTGCCCGCTCACTGCGGAAGTGTTCACGGAAGCTCTCGGCACCGTTCCCGCTGACCAGCACGGCACCGCCATTGCCCACCAGGGTAATGCGGCCGTCTTCGGCCACCGCGCCATCGTTGAGGGTGGCCTTGGCATCGTTGGGGACAAACTTCCAGCTCTTGCCCAGATCGGTTGACAGCAGGATGTTGCCCCGCAGGCCAAACGCCAGGATTTCATTGACCTGACCGGTGCTGATCACGCCAAACAGTGACCCCTCGTAGGGGCTGGTGCGCAACTCCCAGGTTTCGCCATTGTCCACGGAGACATGAATCTGGCCGGCCTCACCCACGATCACCAGGGCCCCGCCGGTAATGCGGGTAATGGCATTGAGGTGAAAACCGGTGGGGTTTTCCAGCTGACCCGACCAGTCCTGCCAGGTCTCACCGCCGTCCCGGGTGCGTAGAATCATGCCGTAAGCGCCAACTACAAACCCGTGCTGATCGTTCTCGAACCACACGTCCAGCAGCGGGTTAACCGGCCCGATGTCCAGATCTGCGCGGAGGTTATCCAGCGAGAACAGCAGGTCGTCCAACGCCCACTCCAGATCTCCCTTCTCTTCTTCCGGCGCTTCTGCAATCCGCGCTTCCAGGGCTTCAGCCCGCGCTTCTTTGCCCTCGATGGCCAGCTTCGCCGCACCGATGCCCGTCAGTTGCACCGACCAGGTGTCGCCACGGTCATCACTGTGCAGCACCACGCCGCTGTGCCCAACCACCCAGCCTTCATTGGCCGTTGGGAAGTCCACACCGGTGAGGGTGACCGACACCGGCACCTGCCCCTGGGACCAGTTGGCGCCTTCATCGTCGGAAACGATGATATGCCCCCGCTCCCCCACCGCAATGATGCGGTCGCCCGCTGTCGCAGCGTCGGTGAGCAACTGGGAGGGAGCCAGGCTGGTTTCCCTGGCCGGTGTTTCAATCACATCCGCTAGAGCAAACGCTGCCGGGGCGGACAGTGCCATGGACAGGCCAAAGCATGCCGCGCCGAGAGCCTTGCACGTTACACGTGTAGCCATTCGATACGCCTATCTTGTAGTAATAATTAGTAATAATGATCTGTGTCTCTGTTGCGATCCCCTTGATCGCGATTCAGCTACCCACGTCGGCACCGTGACTGGTGCCGATCACGCTCACTGCTGGGCAGCCGCAACAACTCCGCTGGTGATCAGCGGACACTCCGGCGACGCAGTGAGGCGGGAGAGAAATAACGCCGGTTTGGCACATCGTCCGTGAAGACACGGGTTCCCGATTCCTCGGTATCCAGTCCCAGCACGTGGTAACGGCGGGCCTGCAAGTCATGGTAGACATCGAGCACAGTCCACACACCCGGCAGCTCGTAGTAGTTCTTCGCCAGGCCCATGGTCACCCGCCACAGCTCACCGCGGCTGTCGTACTGGTCGACCAGCAACACGTTCCAGCTGTCGGCATCGACATAGAACCGTCGCTTGGAATAGATATGCCGGGCGTCATCCTTGAGCGTCGCTTCAACCACATGCACCCGGTGCAACTCCCAGCGGGTCAGATCCGGGTTGATGTGGGACACCCCGAGAATGTCCTCGTAGGGCGTACCGGCCTTGCTCACCAGGTAGTTGTTGTAGGGAATGTACATTTCCCGCAGGCCCTCGTAGCGCCAGTTATAGCGATCGAGTGCACCGTTGAAGATGTCGGTATCGTCGGCAGTACGCAGGTTGTCCGACGCCGCAATGGGGGAATCGTAACCCAGGTTCGGAGCCCGCCGGACACGCCGCTGACCGGCGTTGTAACCCCAGCCATAGCGGGGATTGACGATCTGGTTCAGGGTTTCATGAACCAGCACCGCGCCACCGGCCAACCGTGGTGGTGACTGAGTAAACGAGAGGTAGTAAAAGATGATGTTGTCCAGCTCATCTTCGCCCCCCTCGGGGTTGTAGAAATTGAAGAACACTTCCTGCTGGGACGTCACCAACGAATAGTCGCCATCGCTCTGAACCGCCACCTCGCTGGAACGACGGGTCGCACTGATGCCCCGCCAGCGGGTCAGGTGGTTCCAGATCACCTGCCAGGCTTTCTCTTCGTTGTTGCCATGGAGAATGGGGAACGGATAACCACCGAAGGCGCCTTCAAGGCCGGCGCCCTCGCCCACGATGCGAGCGCTGGTGGCATTCTTGCGAATGTTGTCTGCCACCCAGTCCGGTACCGCGTGAGTACGCCGGCTGATGTAGACCGGTAGCCGGAACGTGGTGGGGTAGGTTTCCAGCATCGCCTTGACGCCATCCGGCAACCGCTCTTCATACACCGCCATGTTGCTGGCATTGATGGTAAAAAGCGGCTTGTCCTGGGGGAAAGGATCGATGTGATGCTGCCCTGAGCCCTCATAACCTGCTGGCGGCGTTGACAGGCCGCCATCCCAGGCCGGGATGGTGCCGGCTTCGTTACCGGCTTTCTCCGAACCGAACGGAGTCAGGTCGCGGCCAAGCCGCGAGGCCTCGCTGGAAGAGACCGCGCCGAATGCCGGTGCGGCCGCTACGGTAAGCGCTAAAAGACTGCCCAGAAGAACGTTCTTGTTATTTCTCATTGTCTTTCACCTTAGGTGCGTCTGGAAGACCAACAGGTGGTGGGAGCCTTTAGCGGCTCCTCAGGTTTTTATCATGGACTACTGACTCATAGCATCGAAGGTTAGCCGAAGAGCCCTCTGGGGGCATCGACCGAAAGTGCGATTTTGCCGACCGGGTCTCAGGACCCGGCCAGGCTCTTGTGGACAACTTCATAGACATCCCGCGACAGACCGTCCTTGTCCCGGATCATCTCCAGCGCGGTTTTCATGCCCTCGCGGTAAACCGGCGCAAACTTGCGCCAGCGGGTCAGAGGCGCCACCAGGCGAGCAGCGATCTGCGGATTCAGATCATCCAGGCGCCGGACCTGTTCCGCCAGGAAGCGATAACCGGAGGCGTCGTCCTGGTGGAATTCCGACAGGTTCTGGCCGGCAAAGGCACCGATCACCGAACGCACCTTGTTGGGGTTGGTCCATTCGAACGCCGGATGGGTCAACAGCGCCCGGATTTTGCCAAGATGCCCCGCTTCAGTACTCGCGGCCTGCACCGAGAACCACTGCTCCACCACCTGGGGGTCGTCCTGCCAGCGCTGGTAGAAACCGTCCAGCACTTCACCACGTTCTGCAGCGAAACCGGAATTTACCAGTGCCCGCAGCGCGCCCATCTGGTCGGTCATGTTGCTGGCCCGGTCGAACTGGACCCGCGCCAGATCACAGGCCTCGGCATCGTCGATGTGCAGCAGCCACGCCAGTGCGGTATTGCGGAGGCTACGGCGGGCGATGGCCTCTGGCGTGAGTTGGTAATCGCCACTGTCGTCGTTGCGGTGGTAGCAGGCCAGCAGGTCTTCCCGCAAGGTCTCGGCCAACGTGGTCAGGACCTTTTCCCGGGCGCGGTGCAACGCCTGAACATCGGCCTCTTCGGCCAGTTCGATCAGATAGGCCAGGGACGGCAGATTCAGCATCTTGGCCACCAGCGCCTGATCCAGCGTGGCGTCATTCAGCAGCTGCCGGTATGCGTCGATCAGGCGGGCATCCACCTCTCCATCATCCGCCTGCCCCTCGAGTGCCTGGATCACATCAACCGCCAGGCGTTGGCCGGCATCCCAACGATTGAAGCCATCACTGTCGTGGCTGGCCAGGAACATCAGCTGGTCCCGGGTCCATGGGTAATGCACCCGCACCGGCGCGGAGAACCCCCGCAGCAGAGACGGTACCGGCCGCTCCGCCAGGCCATGGAACTCAAAGGTATGCTCGGTATCGGTCAGTTCCAGGACCCGGGAAACCGGTGCTTCGGTGTCACTATCCGCCAGCGCTAGCGACAGGTCCGCGCCATCCGCCCCCAGCAGCCCCAGGGCAAAGGGGATGTGCTGGGGCTGTTTGTCGGTTTGCCCCGGAGTGTCCGGGATGCGCTGCTGCACCTTGAGACGATAGACGCCCTTGTCGGCATCGTACTCGTCGCTGACATCCAGTACCGGCGTACCGGCTTGCTCGTACCAGCGACGGAACTGGCTCAGGTCGCGGCCGCTGGCATCCTCCATCGCACGGACAAAGTCATCGGTGGTAACGGCCTGGCCATCGTGACGCTCGAAGTAGAGATCACTGCCCTTGCGGAACAGCTCCGGCCCCAGCAGGGTGTGGATCATCCGCACCACCTCGGCGCCTTTCTCGTAGATGGTCAGCGTGTAAAAGTTGGAGATCTCCATGTAGGACGCCGGGCGCACCGGATGGGCCATGGGGCCGGCATCTTCGGCAAACTGGGCCGTCCGCATCAGGGTAGCATCCTCGATCCGTTTGACAGTGGGCGACCCCATGTCCGCTGAGAACTCCGCATCGCGGAAGACCGTAAAGCCTTCCTTGAGGCTGAGCTGGAACCAGTCCCGACAGGTGACCCGGTTGCCGGACCAGTTGTGGAAGTACTCATGGGCGACGATGGCTTCAATGCGCTGGAATGCCGCATCCGTCGCGGTATCGGGGCTGGCCAGAACGCAGGAGGAGTTGAAGATGTTAAGCCCCTTGTTCTCCATCGCCCCCATGTTGAAGTCGTCCACCGCCACAATCATGAAGATATCCAGATCGTACTCCCGGCCGTAGACCTCCTCATCCCAGCGCATGGAGCGCTTGAGGGAATCCATCGCGTGGTCGCACTTCTGGGCATTTCGGGATTCAACGTAGATGCGAAGATCAATGTCCCGGCCCGAGCAGGTGTGGAAGGTGTCGCGCTTCTCCACCAGGTCACCGGCGACCAGCGCGAACAGGTAGCAGGGTTTGGGGAACGGATCTTCCCAGGTGACGAAATGCCGGCCATCCGCCAGCTCACCACGATCGACGTCGTTGCCGTTGGACAACAGCACCGGATAGGCGGCCCGGTCCGCCTCAATGCGGGTACGGAATCTGGCCATCACATCGGGCCGGTCGGGGAAGAAGGTGATACAGCGGAACCCCTCCGCTTCGCACTGGGTGCAGAACATGCCGGACGACTTGTACAGTCCCTCCAGGCGGGTATTGTTCTGGGGCTCAATCCAGGTCACCACTGTCAGCTCAAAGCGGTCCGGCACCCCCGGCACCACCAGTTGCTCACCCTTGAGCTGATAGTCGTTTTCCGGCACCGCTTCGCCGTTCATCTGAACCGACTCCAGCACCAGGCTGTCACCATCCAGCACCAGCGCCTCGCCCTGATCCGGGAACTCCGGATTGCGGCGGATGCTCAGGGTGCTGTGAACCCGGGCGCCGTCTTCGAACAGCTCAAACCGAAGGTCCACATGATCGACCAGGAACGCCGGGACCTGGTATTCGCTCAGGTAGATGGTTCGTGGCTGATTCGTTCGCATTGCGTTCTCCCTACAACAGGTGCGGCCGACCGCCGCACGGGATGTGATTCTTCCGACACCGGCGCTCAGTCCTGTACCCGGACGCGGACCTCATAGGCGGTGTACTTGCGGATATTGATGACGCCGGTATCCAGCATCAGGTACTGGCCCTTGATGCCCTCGAGACGACCGGTCACCAGCGGGGTTTTGTCAAGATTATGGCTTTTCACCTTGTCCGGCCAGACCTGGACCGGATAACTGAAACTCACGCACTCCTCCGTCACCTCGCGGATCGCGTCGTCACCATGCTGCTGCCTCAGGGCAGCCAGCTCCTCCTGGATCAACCCCAGCAGATGGCGCTTTTCCGCCTCCAGATCGATCGGCGGCGCCTCCCCCTTGAGCATGGTGCGCCAGTTGGTGCGATCAGCCACATGCTGCTTGCAGGCCACCTCAACGAGGCCGGCCAGTTGCCGGGTTGCCACCCGCAGCATTGGCACCGCGGTAATCGCGCCCTGGTCGACCCAGCGGGTAGGAACCTGGGACGCCCGGGTGATACCAACTTTGACACCGGAGGAGTTGGCCAGGTACACCACGTGTTCGGTCATGCAATGGGTTTCACCCCATTCCGGCTCGCGGCAGGTACCTTCGTGATAGTGGCACTTCTCAGGACTAACAATGCAGGAGTCACAGGCAGCAAGCCGTTTGAAGCAGGGGTAACAATGGCCCTGACCGAAACTCTTGCGGGTACTGCGGTCGCAGTGGATACAGCGGATGGTACCGGTGAATTCGAGGCTGATGGGATGCCCTATCAGGGCATTGAGGGCAAGACTCTCGTCCCCTACCCGCAACACGTATTCGACGGGATCGGAGGCGGTAACGGGCATCTTGCGCAGACGCCCGGTGACATCAATAGCGGTCGACAAGGGGCACCTCAGCTCAGGATACGGATCGGAGCCGCGTCATCGGAGCTGCCACAGGTCTCCCCCTCTGCCTTCTTGCCGCGATCGATATAACCAACCCGTTCTTCCTCCGGGACATTCTTGCTCTCATAGTAAAGCACCGCCTCCATACAGAGCTCACGCTGTTCGGCGCTCAGAACCCGACCGTCCGGCCATTTGCCCAGTTCCACCGCCTGACGCAGGCTCTGGTACACCGTCGGGTCCATGCGTTCAATCAATTCTTGGTACGTCATCACAGTTTCCTGCTTCGCATCGAAAAAATTTGGAAAAAAACCGTGTCAGGGGTTGAACAAAACAAATGATAACAATTATCATTACTTCACCAAATGACGACGGTCGTTAGCATTTGGTCTCTCTCATCAGGAGCTTAACTGCTCATTCACGCCCCACCTTTTGGTGGGGCTTTTTTTTGCGTCTGTCTCAGGCAATTCGCCAGACACTCCTCAAGCTGTCCCTGCCGTAATACGTTTTCTGCGAACGTTTTTTTCGAACTTTTTTCCGATTTCTGGAGGAATCGGCTTGACCCATTAAATGATAACGATTATCGTTAACTCACCAAATGACAACGGTCGTTTGCATTTGGTCTCTCTCATCAGGAGCTTAACCGCTCATTTACGCCCCACCCTTTGGTGGGGCTTTTTTTTGCCTGGATGCTGTCAGATAACCGTCAGTGACGGGGCTTGCGTGCTGGCAACACCAGGCCCAGCAGCAACCCGGCCAGCAGACCACCGAGATGGGCAGCGTTTGCCATACGGCCCAGACCCAGCAGCTCCGGCAACGGCGTAAAGCCGAACAGCACCCAAGCCACAGCCAGAACCGCCAGGGCGGAGGGGAACTGGAACCTGGGCTGGCGCCTCTGGCTCAGCCAGCAATAACTCACCAGGGCATACACCACCCCGGAGAGTCCACCAAACAGCGGCCCGGTGGTGAAATACTGCAAACCATTGGACAGCAGGCTGCCCACAACAAACAGCACCAGCAGGCGGCCACGGCCGTCAATCCACTCCACCTGACTGCCCAGGAACCACAGCATCACCGAGTTGAAGATCAGATGCGGCCAGCTGAAATGCAGAAAATCCGGCGAGACCAGCCGCCAGACTTCCCCGCCGGCCAGAGTCGAGGTCAGCGCCGTCAGCCGTTCCGCCATGGTATCCCAGGGGTAGACCCTCGGATCGACCACCATCAGGGCCGCAGAAAGAATGCTGCGCCCCAGATCGGTGGCAAAGGCCACCATGATCGCTACCCCGATCATCGCCATGACCAGCGGTGCGTGGCCCGGTGACGCCTGCCACCGGCCACTGGGGTGAAACGGCGATCCCGGCTTGCGATCCGGACGACTGTGACTCTGGGGCGACGCCAGGAACTGCCGCAACGCTTCCAGCACCGGCTCGGCCTGGTCTGGGTTTTCCAGCCACAGCACCTGGTGGTTGCCTTCCGCAGTGATGCGGTGACCAACCCCCTGCTGCTCCAGCCACTGGCTGAAGGCCGCCAGGTTGACGTCGGTTTCCAACTGCTTGATGCGGTACAAGACTACCTCGCCACGCTGTCTTCGGTATAAGGGTCTTCCGATTGTTCCGGTCGCTCCACTTCCACGTAGACAAACTTGTCCTTCGACAGTTCGCGCTCATCGTCCATGCGATAGGCCACCAGCTTGCCGTACTTGACCGCGCTGTAGTCGATGCAGGCCACATTGGGGGTGATCGGAGCCGGGTCGCCGTCCATCCAGTAATGGCCGACGAACACCGGCGGCTCACTGGTGGGGTAGCTCAGCAGCTGACCCCGATCCCGCTCTGACAGCGGCCGACTGGCCACCTCCGGCGGCAGCGGGTCGGGCTGGAACACCACATCCTGATAGGTCTGCGGGTTCTGGGCCCAGAACTTGGTGCGGAAAAATTCCCGCACGTAGCCATCCTTGCCGGTGATCGCCATGCCCTCCGGCAACTTGAGGTCGGTTCCCCTCAGCAGCGTATCCATCACCTGGCCGGCGAAGGATTCCAGTGCCGAGGAGGCGTGCAGGAAGTCCTCATCAATGCAGGCGCCATGCTGGCTGTCCTTGAACTGGCGGATCAGGTGGTCGTCCCAGCAGGCGTGGACAACACGGAAGTGGTCTTCCTCAATGAACAGCGGCACGGTGTAGAACCACTCCAGGAATTCGTTCCACTCCTGGGGGTAGTGCTCAAACTGTTCCAGGGTCTCGTGAATCAGCCGGTCGTGGCGGGGGTTGTGCTCCCGCAGCCACTTCTTGCCACTGCCCGCACGGGCCCGGGTGCAGTAGCCCAAAGCGTTGTATTCGTGGTTGCCCATCACCATCCGGGCCGAGCCGTGCTCGACCATGTCCCGCACCAGGTGCAGAGCTTCCCGGATGCGGGGGCCCCGGTCGACGATGTCGCCAATGAATATCGCCTGCCGGCGGGGATGCTCGTAGATGCCGTTTACCTTGCGGTATCCCATCTGCTCCAGCAGACGCACCAGAGTATGCGCACAACCGTGCACATCTCCGATGATGTCGTAACCGCGGCTTGCGGACTTGTCGTGTTGTACCGCCATGATCAACTCGCTGCTATCTCACTCGCCCATCCCAGTTTGTCCCGGCATGTTGCGTAAAAGTTGTGGTCCGTCGGATGAATCAGGCGGATCTTGAAGGGTTTCTTGGTGATGCGGATGATGTCGCCGGGGGCACAGGCAATGTTCATCTGGCCATCAAAACTGACCTGGGGATAGGCTTCGTTGGTCTCGCCAATCACCAGTTTGATCTCACTCTTGCCGTCTACCACGATGGGGCGGCTGCTGAGGGTGTGGGGGAACATCGGCACCAGCACAATCGCATCCAGTTTGGGGTGCATGATCGGGCCACCCGCTGACAGTGAGTAAGCCGTGGACCCGGTCGGAGTGGAAACGATCAGGCCGTCTGAACGCTGGCTGTAAACGAAATGACCGTCAATGAACAGGTCAAAGCCGATCATCCGAGTGGATTTGCCCGGATGCAGCACCACGTCATTCAGCGCTGCGCCAAACCCCAGGGCCTGACCGTTACGCTCAACACTGCCATCCAGCAGAAAGCGCTTCTCCTCGATGTAGTCACCTTCCAGCACCTTGGCAAGGCGCTGTTCCAGATCTGACGGCGAGATATCGGTGAGAAAACCCAGCCGGCCACGGTTGACCCCGAGCAGTGGCACGTTCGACTTGGCCAGCTCCCGCGCCGCACCCAGCAGACTGCCATCGCCTCCCACCACAATCACCAGATCACAGATCTCGCCGATCAGCTTCTTGCTGGCAACCTGCAGACCGTGACCAGGCAGCATGCCGGCGGTATCTTCCTCAATGATGACGTGATAGTTTTCGGCCATGAGGTACTGTTTCAGCTGACGCAGGGACTCGACAACCTTGACGCTGCCCATTCGTCCGATAACGCCGATGTTCCTGAATTGATCCATGTAGATTCCTGTGGCTGGCAAGGGAAACACGGACACCCCGGCGCGGTCGCTGGTGCCCTGGAGAGATGGCTGCACTGCAGCCGCCTGTTCACATCTTAACGAATTACCCGGGATGAACGAAAACGCTTTGCCCGATCACCAGGCCCTGGACCTGCTCCAGCAGCCCTGGCAAACCCCGGCGGTTCGCCATCTGGCCTGGCTGTGCCAGGCCGCACCGCTGGTGGATACCGGCCCGGTGGCTTGTCCCCGGGACTGGTTGCCGACAGATACGTCATCACGCCTGCAACGGCTCGACGCCGCCCCGGCCCCGCTGCTGGCGGCCCTTGGCCAGTGCCAGAGCCGCCGCCTGGGACACTATTTCGAAACCCTGTACCGGTTCTTTCTGGAGCAGTTTCTGGACTGGCGGGTGTTGCTCAGCAATACCGCCATCCGGGCCCATGACGGCCGCACGCTGGGGGAACTGGACCTGGTGGTGGAGAACCCGCTCAGCAATCGCCTGGAACACCACGAAATTGCCGTCAAGTTCTACCTGGGCCACCCCCAGGGCAGCGTTAACCAATGGCTGGGCCCCAATGCCCAGGATCGTCTCGACCTCAAAACCGAACGCATGGTGACCCACCAGTGCACCCTCGCCCAGCGCCCCCTCACCCGGGAATGGCTGGCCGGTCAGGGTATCCAGGGTCCGCTGGCCCCGGTGCTGGTAATGCCGGGCATGCTGTTCACTCCCCTGACAGGGCAACCTCAGCCGACACTGCCAGATTGGGTAAACCCGGGCCATGACCGCGGGCAGTGGCTCTATCACCACCAGTTGCCCGGCCTCAAGACAGACCACTGGGTGCACCTGGACAAACCCGACTGGCTCGGCCGCTACCAGCAACCGCAGCCCCCCGAGCCGGAGTCCACCCGTGCCGCTCTGGCCAGTGTGGCCGTCC
Organism: Marinobacter xestospongiae; assembly: GCF_023156385.1. GTDB lineage: Bacteria > Pseudomonadota > Gammaproteobacteria > Pseudomonadales > Oleiphilaceae > Marinobacter > Marinobacter xestospongiae. The sequence goes on along the minus strand of NZ_JAKZAK010000012.1, from coordinate 47,028 downwards.
ACTCGCGGCCGCGGCCCTTCGCCCTGATGACCGCTAAGGGTGATGGCTTTATCGAGACCCGTCGTTTTTTTGTGGTGCCGGATCACTGGCCCGGGCCGCCGGACGATGCTGGTCGCAGCGATCATCCAGCCCCGCACGAAACTCCGCCGGCTGGCTGACCCGCATCACCGGCTGACCACAAAGCCGGCCCTGGTGCTGGTGCCGGCACACCGGCTGCTCGTAATGATCCAGCCAGTCCAGGTAAGCCGGCTCGTTCAGACCGCACTTGTCGGCGGCGAAACCGGTAGGGTTGAGGAAATAGCGCTCAATGTCGTCAAAGGGCAACGTCATGTGACCAAGCCCGGCGTGATAGGCCACCAGAAACACCGACTGATCCTTCAGGTGCCGCATCAGTGTGTCTTCCGCCGGCTCCTGCTGCTGAATTTCTTCCAGTTCCTGCTCCAGCTGGGCAATGCGCTCATCCCGCAGCGCCAGCTCTCGTCGCCGGCGTTCCAACTGCTCGTTGAGCAGCACCAGTTCCGCCCCCCGGGTCTGGGCGCCTGCTTCGGTGGCGGTGGCCTGCTGCTGTAACTGCTCCTGAAGATTGAGGTACTGTTGGTTACGCTCTGCCAGCCGCTCCTTGAGCTGCTCATTGACCAGACGCTGCCGCTCCCGGCCCTGCTCCAGTTCAGCCACCTCGGCCCGCAACCCCTGCATCTCCAGCCGATGCTCACGGCGGATCTCGGCCACCGAGTCCCGGTGGACACTCTGCAGGGTCTTGATCCGCAAACGTTGGGCCCGAATCAGCCGGGCCAGGCGGGTTCGGTCGGCACGCTCGCTGTCTTCCTGGCCGCCGGAGGCCTGCGCACGGAGCACCGGCACATGCTCATCCGGCACCTCCGGGGCAAGACGACGAAACTTGAGGGAATTGGCCTCGATGGCCTTGCGGATGGCCTGGAACTGGTTCTGGCCGGGCGACATGTCCGGGTCCCAGAGTTCGTCTGCCAGCGCCGGGCGCGGGCACTGACTGCGACACACCAACCGGATCGGTCCAGCCCCCAGATCCGGCCCGGACGCTCCCTCCAGCGCCAGTTCCTCCACCGGCAGATTCCAGTGGCTGTCAGCACGTCCTTCCTCGTCGAACCAGATCCGGAAGAACACCAGCGAGCGCACCTGCAGCTGGCCATCCAGCAGCACGTAGACGGCTTTGACATCGGTATCCGCCAGATCCGACAGGCCCACGTAGCCGTCCAGAAACGCGCCAAATTCCTGGGCACGCATCTGCCGCGCCACCCGTGCCCCCTCGACGAACAGCACCGCTGCGTAGCCGTCTTTCCCTGGAAGCGCTGAATCCACTCTCCACTCCTGTTGGTTGCCCTGGCCGACGGTCGTGCCGTCGACACTGATCAAGTCATGCCCCTATTGTAGCCTCGCCAACCGCCAACCGGCAGGGTATCGGGGTCAGGTGGCCCGGGATTGTGCAGTCGGTCGCCTGCCAGCTTGCCGACCTGTCGCCCAAACCGGCACAAAAAAACCCGGTCGGGATAGCCCGACCGGGTCTGCATGACCGCCGTTGCGGATCAGAGTTCCGCGGCCAACCGGCTGCCCTGGTCGATGGCGCGCTTGGCGTCCAGTTCCGCCGCCACGTCAGCACCGCCAATCAGGTGCACCGCCACACCGGCGGCTTCCAGCCCCTGCTGCAGTTCCCGCAGCGGCTCCTGGCCGGCGCAGACGATGATAGTATCCACCGGCAACAGCCGGTCTTCGCCCTGCTCCGCGCCTTTCGGCGTGATGGTGACGTGCAGTCCCTCGTCGTCGATTCGGCGATAGCTGACGCCAGGTACCATCTGTACCTGCCGGTTCTTGAGGGAGGTACGATGAATCCAGCCGGTGGTCTTGCCCAGATTCTTACCGACTTTGGAAGCCTTGCGTTGCAGCAGGTAGACCTCACGGGCCGGCTTGGGCAGCTCCGGGGTCATCCCCTTGATGCCGCCACGGTGTTCGGCAGTCAGGTCCACGCCCCACTCCCGCATGAAGTGTTCGGTGTTGAGGGACGGCGATTCGCCCTCGTGGACGATGAATTCCGACACATCGAAACCGATGCCGCCGGCGCCGATCACCGCGACCTTCTGGCCCACCGGTTTGCGACCCAGGATGGCATCCAGGTATCCAATCACCTTGGGGTGGTCGATGCCGTCGATCTCCGGAGTGCGGGGCACGATGCCGGTGGCCAGCACCACATCGTCGTACTCACCGGCGATCAGGTCATCCACGTCCACCCGGGTGTTCAGGCGCACATCCACCCCGTGCTTGTCGAGCATGACGCGGAAGTAGCGCAGGGTTTCATAGAATTCTTCCTTGCCCGGAATCCGCTTGGCCACATTGAACTGGCCGCCCACTTCACTACCGGCATCAAACAGGGTGACCTGGTGCCCCCGCTCTGCCGCCACCGTCGCCATGGCCAGGCCTGCCGGACCGGCACCAACCACCGCAATTCGCTTCGGCTTGGCGGTCTTGACGTAGGCCAGCTCGGTTTCGTTACAGGCCCGCGGGTTCACCAGGCAGGAGGTGAGCTTGCCACTGAAGGTGTGGTCCAGACAGGCCTGGTTACAGCCGATGCAGGTGTTGATCTCATCGGCGCGATCCTCTGCCGCCTTGGCCACCAGGTCGGCGTCCGCCAGGAATGGCCGCGCCATCGACACCATATCGGCGTGACCGTCGGCCAGCACGGATTCCGCCACGTCCGGCATATTGATGCGGTTGGTGGTCACCAGGGGAATGCTCACTTCGCCCTTGAGACGCTTGGTCACTTCCGTGAACGCCGCCCGCGGTACCGAGGTGACGATGGTCGGCACCCGCGCTTCGTGCCAGCCGATACCGGTGTTGATGATGGTGGCACCGGCCTGCTCAATGGCCTTGGCCAGTTGCACCACTTCATCCCAGGTGCTGCCGTCCTCAATCAGGTCCAGCATCGACAGCCGGTAGATAATGATGAAGTTGGCCCCGACACGCTCCCGAACCCGACGCACAATCTCCAGCGGGAAGCGAATCCGGTTCTCGTAGCTGCCGCCCCACTCGTCAGTGCGGTGGTTGGTGTGACTAACGATGAACTGGTTGATCAGATAGCCTTCCGAGCCCATGATCTCAACGCCGTCGTAGCCGGCCTGCTGGGCCAGTGCGGCGCAGTTGACGTAATCCTGGATCTGCTTCTCAACGCCATCACCGTCCAGCTCTTTGGGAGTGAAGGGGTTGATGGGCGCCTGAATCGCGGACGGCGCAACCAGCTGCGGGGTGTAGGCATAGCGACCGGCGTGGAGAATCTGCATGCAGATCTTGCCACCTTCCCGGTGTACTGCCTCCGTCACCACCTTGTGCTGCTCGGCTTCTTCCTCGGTATCCATCTTGGCCGCGTGCTGCATGACGCTGCCTTCGGCATTGGGGCCGATACCACCGGTCACGATCAGGCCTACGCCGCCACGGGCGCGTTCGGCGTAAAAGGTTGCCAGCCGCTCAAAGCCGTTCTTGGCCTCTTCCAGCCCCGTGTGCATGGACCCCATCAGGGTCCGGTTACGCAGCCGGGTAAAGCCCAGATCCAGGGGCTCCAGCAGGTTGGGGTACTTGGTCAGACCGGGTGTCGCTTGGTTCTCACTCATCTTCATCTCCGTGAATCGGTTCACGTTCTTTTAGTGAGCCTAAAGTAGCCGCTGGTCTTGCCAGCCTCAATATCCTGAAATAACCTTTTATTATCTTCAAACAACACTGAGTCGTCGATCATGCCCAAACCCAACGCCCCGATGCGCCGCAACACTCTGGGCGACATCAGCGTCCTACACGTCGACGTGCTCGCCCGGGCAGTCCAGCACCAGGGCTGCGACCCGGCGCCGCTGCTCGCCCAGTTCAATCTGTCGCCGGCCATCCTGGCGTCGACGGACGCCCGCATCAGCATTCCCCGCTTCATGCGCCTGGGTCACGCCGCCATCGAACACACCGGCAACCCCAACCTGGGCCTGGTGATGGGGGCGCTCAGCCGGCCGGTGGATGCTGGCCGCGCCGGTCTCGCTGGCGCGGCCGCAGCCACCGCGAGTGACGCACTCGCCACCCTGATCCGCTTTGCCCTGCTCACCAGTCGCAACAGCCGGGGCCAACCCAGCATGACCCGAACACCCGACCTGGCCCGGTTCTATTCGATCCGCCCCTACAACCGCTTCAACTTCTTTGTGGTGGATTCGGTCCTGGCCACCTGGGTGCAGTTTCTCCGCACCGTCAGTGGTCAGCAACAGGTCGCCGAGGAGGTGTGGATCGAATACCCGAGCCAGGGACAGGAGGCGGCATTCGAGGCCTGGTTTGGCTGTCCGGTGCACTTCGGCGCGCCGGAGAACCGCTTGCAGCTCAACAGCCAAATGGCCGACACCCGCTGCCAGGACGCCCAGGCGGCGGTACATCAACTGCTGGTGGAGGAGTGCAGCCAGGACCTGAAACGGCGCCAGGCGGGCTGGAGTCTGGGGGAGAGAATCAAGGAAAAGCTTGCCGCCCAACTGGCGGAGCGGCCACCTGAGCTGGCGGCCATGGCGGCCGAGTTCGGGCTAACGCCCTGGACCCTGCAACGGCACCTGGCGGCCGAGGGCCGGGGCTACCGCGAACTGCTCGACGACACCCGCAAGGACCTGGCCCAGGACTACCTGGCAGAAACCAGCCTGTCGTTTGCGGAAATTTCCTGGCTGTTGGGATTTGCCAACCCTGCAGCCTTCCACAAAGCCTACCGCCGCTGGTTCGGCATCAGCCCGGGCCAGCACCGTCGGGTACTGAAAGGCGCTACTGAGATCTAGGGAGCGTCACAGCTCCATGGGGTCGCCGTAGTCTTCATCATCGTCGAAGTCTTCCAACTGCTGCTCGATGATTTCTTCTTCATAGTCGTTCATATCGTCCTCACAGAATTCCCTATCCACTGTATGCCGGTCGCGATCCCGCGACCATCCTGATCCATTAAGCACCTGCGACTGATAGAGCGCAAGACCCATAGGCGCCAGAATCGCAGAGACAGATGACAGTTTGAATTCAGTACAGGACAAAAACGACAAAAATTCGGCGCATCCCATAAGGGCTGGTCCAAACATTCGATGCTAACAAGGAGAATTCTGAAACCCGGAAGGGAGGCGACTCTTTATCGCCTTGGGTGCGCTGAAAACCTTCGACTTTCAGCTGCGTCGCCAGATCGATTCTGACAAGAGGAAAAAGTGGCGGAGCGGACGGGACTCGAACCCGCGACCCCCGGCGTGACAGGCCGGTATTCTAACCAACTGAACTACCGCTCCGCGTTGGGCTGTCATTGTATCGCTTTGAGTTGCTTGCGATATTTTCGAGAACCGCCCTGTGTGGCGTGGTGTTCTCGGTGACAACGAGGGCGCATTATATAGACCCCCGGAAAACTGTCAACGCTTTTCTCAAAAAAATGTCAGTTTTTTTTTCAGCCCCTCGAACGGGCGCTGACCTGGAGCGCCTCCCCCACCCGGCAACAACCGGGATGGGGAACGTGCGTCCGGGACCATGACTACATGGCGTCTACCATCGCATCCTTGCCCTGGGCAGTCTTGCGGTACTCGATCGGGGTCATGCCTGACCAGCGTTTGAAGGCGCGGTAGAAGGTGCTGGGCTCCGAGAAGCCGGTGAGGTAGACAATCTCATCAATCGACTCGTCAGTGGTGGCCAGCAGTTGGCGCGCCAGCCGGTAACGGAAATCCGCCAGCACCTGGTTAAAGCTGGTCTCGGCCTCGGTCAGCCGGGTCCGCAGCGTTCTGGGCTTGATCTGCAGACGCTCGGCAACCGCATCCAGGGTGACCTCACCGCTGTCCAACAGCTCCGCGACAATGCGCTCCACCTGACCCACTATGTCTTTCTTCTCCAGCCGCGCCACCTGCTCCGAAGCGAAGCGCTCGTGCAACGCCAGCAGTTCCGGTTCAGCATGCGGGGAAGGATGGGCCAGCAGGCGCACCGGGAAGAACAGTCGGTTCTCCTTGGCACCAAACACCACCTCGCAGCCCAGGGTGTCCTGCACCAGCGCCTGACCAGTGTCACGGTGGTGTTCAAACTCAATACGGGAAGGCTGGAAGCGACCGTCGGTGATGGACTTGAAGAAGGTCACCAGGCCCTGCACGAAACACTCGTTGAAGTGTTTCAAGCGGCTGACTTCCTCGGAGGCAGTGTCCAGCACCATGCAGGCTTCATCGCCCTCAACGAAGAAATCGGTGTTGGCGGCATCGCTGAGCAGGCGCTGGTAGTTCTGGGCGCGCCGGAGCCCCTCGCCAAAGGTGGGACTGCTGAGAAACAGGTATTCAAGCACCTGGCCGCGGTAGGCGGGTAACACCTGGCCCAGGTTGAGACCCACATCCGGGTCGCCGGAGACATCTTCCACCACCTGCCAGAAGTACAGCTGGGCATTGTGGGGCGTTCGGAGCTGCTCGGTGAAGACATAGTCCTCATCCACCCCCAATCGGGCGAAAATCGCGTCCGTATCTATGTCACGTGTTTTCATGGCCTGATAGATCAGGCGAAGCATCACACCCGCATCGCGAAGTTCCTGCATAACAATCCGCTTGTCGTTGTCAGGGAGCTTCTGGAGAGCCTGTGCACACTCCCGCTGGAGCTCCTTGTAGTTATTGGTTTGGCCTTACCGACTCTATCAGCGGCAGACCCGGTCATTGTCGTGACTTTGTGAGTTTGCCAGACTTTTTGTAATTACATCGCACGCTATCGGAATAGCGGCGTCACTGGATATCAATCCTGGCTATAAGACCATAGTAGCGCATATCAGGCCAGGTGAGCACAGTTGTACCAGAATTCAACCACTTCTCAACCCAGGAGTGCATCCATGGCAAGTCACTATACCTACAACAATCAGCCACCCGGGCTCTGGCCGCTGTACAGCCGCGCCCTCACCGGCGGTTCCCGCACCTCGTCGACCGAGCAGGGCCTGCCTCCCCTGTCTGCGGAGATCATTGGTGCCCGCACCACCGGACCCAAGCTGGCCCGTTATGAAGCCGTGTGCGGCTTCCAGCCCCGAACCTCGGTGCCCATCACCTGGCCCCACATCCTGGCCTTCCCGCTACACCTGCAACTGCTGACCGATCCACAATTCCCCCTGCCACTGCTGGGGCTGGTCCATCTGCGCAACCGCATCACCCAGCACCGCGCCATCGGCCGCGGCGAACTGCTGGACCTGAGCGTGCGATTGGACGGCGAGCAACACAGTGAGCGCGGCCTGGAGTTCGATCTGGTGACCGAAGCCCGGATCGGCGGCCATCTGGTCTGGGAAGAAGTCAGTACCAATCTGTATCGCCAAGGTGGCGGTCAGGGCAAAAAAGGCGAGAAACCCGCCCTGCCCCGCTATCCCCACAGCCTGACGGTCAAGGCACCCGAAAACCTGGGCCGACGGTATGGCAAGGTGTCTGGCGACCTGAACCTGATCCATGTCCACGCCCTGACCGCCAAGGCCTTCGGCTTCCCACGGGCGATTGCCCACGGTATGTGGAGCAAGGCTCACATCCTGGCGCTGCTGGAGCAGCAAGCGGGCTGGCACAAGGGACCGGTGACCATTACCTGCGCGTTCAAGAAGCCCCTGTTCCTGCCGGGAGAGGCACAGCTGAACTGGCAGGAAAACGAGCACCACTGGCAGTACCAACTGCTGAATCAGGCCGGCGATGCGCCACACCTGAGCGGAGACATTCGCTGGCATCGCTAAGCTTTTTTTGATCGCGTCTGGGCCTCACCCCGGCACAAAGCCGGGATGGGGCCGTCAGCAGTCAGATACGCATTACTGCAGGTTTGCCGAGACAACGTTCGAGAGGAGAAACGCCAGTCCAGAGCGGATCAGGCGACAGGCTGGGTGACCTCAGCCAATGGCAGGGTAAAGTAGAAGCAGGTACCGCCCTGCTCCGGACGCTGGAAACCGATCTCACCGCCCTGGGCCTGGATCAGTGACTGACACATGGGCAGGCCTATGCCCATACCATCGGGCTTGGTGGTAAAGAACGGCAGGAACAGCTTTTCTTCGGCGTCCGCCGGCAGGCCGACGCCACGGTCAATGACCTCAACCCGGACACAGCGGTCGCCGGAACGTTCCGCCAGCACCCGCACCGGCGCCGTCGAACCGGCCGCCCGGGTAGCCTCAAGGGCATTACGGATCAGGTTCAGCGCCACTTGCTGGACCTGCACCGGGTCCACCAGCACATTGGGAACGTCGTCTGCGATGGTGATTTCCACACCACCCTCGTTGTTGCGGGCATCCACTTCCGCAAACTGGCGGGTGTCATCCAGCAGGGTCTCCACCGACACCACTTCCTTGCCGGCGGCCGGCTTCTTGACGAACTGACGAATCCGGCGAATGACCTCACTGGCCCGCAGCGACTGGGCCTCAATCTTGCCAAGGGTCTCCCCAAGCAACTCCTGATCCAGACTGTCTGCGCCCATCAGCCGGTTAGCAACGCGGGCGTAGTTGCTGATGGCGGTCAGCGGCTGGTTCACTTCATGGGCAAAACCGGCTGCCATCTCGCCAATGGTGGACAGCCTTGAGGCGTGGGCCAGCTGTTCACGCTGCTCCTGCACCAGCTCCCGTGCGGCTTCCAGCTCGGACTCCTGCTCCAGCTCAACGGTGATATCGCGGAACACCACCACCGCGCCCAGCAACTCGTCCCCCTCCAGCTTGGGAGAGGACCGGTACTCTGCGGGAAACCCGGTACCATCGGCACGGAACATGGTGATGTCACGACGGTGCTCAGGCAGCCCCAGGTTGCAGGTCGCCTTTACCGGCGTGTCCTCAGCATCCTGACTGTCATCGCAGTCGCAATCCTGATTGAAGTGCAGCTGGAAGAAGTTGCGCCCTACCAGCGCTTCGGCAGAACTACCGGCAATGCGTTCGGCGGCGGGATTGGCAAAAATGATGTTGCCGTCAGCGTCGAGGCCATAGATGCCTTCACTGATGGCGTTGAGAATGCGCGACTGGTCGCTCTCGAGCTGCCGGTTACGCTGCTGCAGCTGGCGCTCGAGACGGATGACCCGAGCGTGGGTCTTGACCCGGGCAATGACCTCCGCGGCCTGGAACGGCTTGGAGATATAGTCCGCACCACCCAGTGAGAAGCCTTTGACCTTGGCCTCCACATCGTCCAGCGCCGACAGGAACACCACCGCACTGTCGGCGGTGGCCGGGTCTGCCTTCAGGCGCTCACACACCTGGTAGCCATCAAGCTCCGGCATCATGATGTCCAACAGGATCACCTCTGGCCGGTCTCGCTGGGCCAGTGTCAAAGCCTTGGCACCGTCATTGGCAATCAGCAGACGGTAGCCCTTGTCCTTGAGGGTCTCGTACAGCACCTTCAGGTTCTGGGGATTGTCATCGACCAGCAGGACGGTGGGCTCGACGCTCGCGCAGACTTGTTCGCTCATAGAGTTACTGCCCATAGGAAACATAACCGCATCATGACGCCCCGGTTATCGGGCGTCGATACGGTCCTTTACGGACAGCACCATCCGCACCAGATGGGCCAGGGAGTGGGTGCCCATCTTGTGCATCACCCGCGAACGGTGGATCTCCACGGTGCGCTGACTGATCTCCAACTCAATGGCAATCACCTTGTTGGCCTGCCCGGCGATCATCCGCTCCATGATCTCGGATTCACGGGGTGTGAGGGTGTTCACACGACGCAGGATCTCCTGCTTTTCGCCCAGGGTCTTGCGCTGCTCCAGATCCTGCTTGAGGGCCGCCTCAATCTTCTCCAGCAGCGCCTCCTCGCGGTAGGGCTTCTGGATAAAGTCCACCGCCCCCTCTTTCATCGCATCCACCGCCATTGGCACATCGCCATGGCCGGTCACAAAGATGATTGGCAGAATGGAATGCAGCTCGTTAAGCTTTTTCTGCAGTTCCAGGCCATCCATGCCAGGCATACGGATATCCAGCACGATGCAGCCCGCCATCGCTTCGGAATAGTCCTTGAGGAAGGCGTTGGCGCTTTCGAACGAGGCCACGGTACGGCCCTCGGATTTCAACAACAGCTCCAGGGAATCCCGGACCGCTTCATCGTCCTCAACCAGATAGACGGTTTGTTGGGTATCGCTCATGGTGTTCTCCCGTTCCCATTCTAATGAACCGAAGGTTCCTTGTTGTCCTGCTGGGCAGCCTGCTGCTCCTGCCGCTCATGTTCTCGCATTTTTTCCAGACGTTGCTGAATCGCACCGTAGACACTGCCCCGGGGATACAGGCCATCGCGGTCAGGTTCACCAGCGGGCCGCCCCATCAGCAGACTCACGGCGTCGTCCACCGACGCCACCGCATACACCGCAAACTGCCTGCGCCGGACCGCATCCAGCACCTCAGCATCCAGCATCAGGTTCTGGACGTTGATGGTGGGCACAATCACCCCCTGGTGGGGACGGGCGCCGGTCAACTGACAGGCCTGATAGAAGCCTTCCACCTTCTCGTTGACGCCACCGATTGGCTGCACCTCACCGAACTGGTTCACCGAGCCGGTGATCGCCAGGTCCTGACGGATCGCAATGCCCGACAGCGAGGAGATCAAGGCGCACAATTCCGCCAGCGACGCGCTGTCGCCATCCACCTCACCGTAATTCTGTTCAAAGGTAATGCTGGCCGACAGGTGCAGGGGGTCGGTAACCGCGAAACGGCTGGCCAGCCAGGCACTGAGGATCATCACACCTTTGGAATGCAGGTTGCCACCGAGCTTGGCGTCGCGCTCGATATCGAGAATATCGCCGCCGCCGTAGTAGGTGGTCGCGGTGATCCGGTTCGCCAGGCCAAACTCAAAACCGCCGGTGGACAACACCGACAGCCCGTTGATCTGGCCCACGCACTCACCGCTGGTGCTCAGCAGCGTGGAGCCATCACGGATCGACTCGTAGAACTGGTCACGGATTCGGCTGCTGCGGTACCGGGCGCTGGCAAGGGCCTGTTCGATGTGGTCGGCGTCGATCAGCTTGGCGCCGGCCTGACGGGCCCAGTAGTCAGACTCCCGCAGCAGGTTGGCGATGTCCGCCGCGTGCAGCGACAGACGATCCTGATGCTCCGCCATGCGGGCACTGTATTCGATCACCCGGGCCACCGCCTTGCGGTTGCAGTGCAGCAGTCCCTTCTCCTTCACCAGGCTGGCGATGAACTTGGCGTACTGCAGCTGGCTCTCCGGGGTGCGGTCCATTTCATTCTCGAAATCAGCGGTCACCCGGAACAGCTCAGCAAACTCGGCGTCGTACTCCTGCAGCAGCATCCAGGTTTCCCGGTCGCCAAACAGCACAATCTTGACGTCCAGCGGGATCGCTTCCGGCTCCAGGGAGATCGTACCGGACAGCGTCATTTCCCGCTCCAGGGAATTGATCTGCATGGACCGGGAGCGCAGCGCGCGCTTCAGACCATCCCACACAAACGGCTGCTCCAGCACCTTGATCGCGTCCATCAACAGATAGCCGCCGTTGGCCCGGTGCAGACTGCCAGGCCGCACCAGGGTGAAGTCGGTAAACACGGTGCCCTTGTAGGTGACGTTTTCCACGTAGCCGAACAGGTTGTGATAGGTGGGGTTGTCTTCCACCACCACCGGCACGTCACCGGTTTTCTGGTGAACCAGCACGTTGATCTGATAGCGCCGCGGCAGCTTCTTGTCGAGCGAGGCATAGGCAATGGCGGCCTGCTCCTCGTTCTCGTCCAGGAAAATATCCAGGTTGTCCGCCAGATCGGTCCGCACCGCCTCCAGGTAGGCCACCACATCGGGCTGATCGCCGTAGCGCGCGACCAGTTCATCGAGCTGATGCCCGGTCACACTCTCCAGGGTTTCCTGATTCAGCAGTTGCTGACGCTCGGCGTACTCCTGCTCCCAGTCAGCCACCTTACGCAGCGTCTGGCGCAGCTTTTTCTCCAGTTTGTCGATGTCCGCCTCAAACTGGTCCCGTTGCTCGGGCGTCAACGCCGCAAAGGTCTCGGCGGTGTGGGGATCGTCCCCGTTCATCGCCACCAGCCGGTACCCGCCGGGGGTGGTCACCGTGAGGCTGATCTTCTTGCGTTTGGCCTGCCGGGCTACTTTTTCCAGCGCTTCGTCCTGCTTGCCGGCGTACTCGTTCTTGAGCTGCTCGGCCCGCTCCAGGAAGCTGTCACTGTCAAAGGTCTGGGGCACCACCTTGACCAGCCGTCCCATCAACCGGTCCATGTCCTGACGCAATTGGCTACCCCGCCCCGCAGGCAGTTTCAGCACCTTGGGTTCCCGCGGCTCCTCAAAATTGGCCACGTAACACCAGTCATGACATTGCTGGTTGGTATCGGCGTGATGCTCAAGGTAACGCAACATCATGGTGCGCTTGCCCAGACCATTGCGGCCCACCGCGTAGACGTTGTAACCACCGTGGGGCATGGCCAATGCAAATCGCACCGCTTCCTGGGCCCGGTTCTGGCCCACTATCTCCGCCAATGGCTCGAGCTGACGGGTGGTTTTAAACGGAAATTCCTTGAGCACGCAGGCCTTGTAAAGCTGATGCAGGGACAGTGACTTCAAATTCTCGTCCTGTTGGGGCATTGGTTGCAGAGACTGACCCTACCCATCCGTAGGGACACCGGGACCGCGTTCCCTGTGCCGCCCGCCAGCCTGCTCTGGCTGGCCCGACGGCCACTGGTTCGGTCTGGCAACGCTGTGGACGCGCGCCTGAAGTGAGTCATTGTAGAATCTGCCTTGTCTTATGTCTCGCTCTGGCTCAAGTTTCGCATGGGATTGCCGATATATTGGTCAGTGAGGTCCCGGTCATGGACTGCCGGATCGCTGCCGGATGACATTTACGAGGTTCAGGTCATGGACATCTATCGCAACGCTTACCCAAAGCTGGGGGCGGTGGATCGCCCCCGGGTTGATACCGGGCGACGACCGGCCGCTGCCGATGGCAGCCCCGCCCCCGAGGGACAACGGATTGCCGATCGACGGCTGCAACCAGACCGCAGACGGCGCCAGGAAAACTTTGACGGTCCCGACCGACGCCGGCGCAACAGCCGCCGTCGCCCCAATCTGCTGGACCCGAAAACACGGCAGGCCGCCGCTCTGGAAGACCGCCGAGGGCGGCTGGTGGATGCCCAGGCCTGAGCTGACAAGGCAACGCTATGGAATGAGAGCAGCATCACATTCTATAGTCTGGTTGTTTTTAACCCAGCAACGCTGGGACTAGACTTCGTTCCCCGACCGGTGGTTTCGACCATACCGGGACAAAACCAATAAAAACACGGTTACCGAGACATGATGTCCGACTCTGGAGACCGCAGGATCAAGCAGCGCTTCGCCGCCCCCTGCCTGAAAGTCCAGCTTCATGAACGGAAGCTGTTTGGCGCCCGCTCGGCGGTGGACACCACCTGCCTGGACCTGAACCGCTATGGCCTGGCCCTGTTGTCGCCCCGCCCCATCGCGGCCGGAACCCGGCTGTTGCTGGATTTCGAAGGCCGTTACATTTCCGAATCCCGAGTGGCGGCCCGGGTCATCAGTTGCCGTCCCTACCAGGCCGGCTACCGGCTCAGCATCCAGTTCAGCTACTGCCGCGACCAGAAAGACTACTCCCGCGGTGTCGACAACGCCGTCTCCCGTATCGAAGGGATCTACAACCGCTACGCCAGCTGATTGGTCACTTCGTACGCTGCTGTATCCGTTGCGGTATCCGTTAAAACGACCGATAACGCAAACGTTCGTTACCGCGTCGCCAGGCAAACCGTTACGGCGCAGGCGGCAGGAATTCGGCAAACAGCTTGTCCAGCTCGCCCTCATAGCGGTCCAGCGTATACTCCACATCCGTTGCCAGCACATCCAGCAGCACCATGCTGTTGGCACTGGCATCATCTGTCGCAATCTCCCGCAAGCGGGCGCTGATGCCCCGGTTTACCTTGCGGATATCCCGATACAGGTCCCGTAACCCCTGCAACTGCCAATCAGCGTCCAGGCCGTGCTGTGCCCGCACAAACTGGCCGGTGAGGTAGCTGCCAATCACCCGCATCACCGTTTCATCGGAGGAACTGAACGGCAGGTGCACCCGCCCCAGCGGTCGCAGCAGCGCCAGCCGCGGACACCCGGAAAACACACTGACCACGCCAAACAGGGAGCCGATCGCCCGCTGCATGGAGGTAACCTTGACCACATCCCGCTCCGGCGTCACCACCCGGACCCGCACCGGCTGATAGGACGACGAGTCCGCCACGTTCCGCAATACCGGTTGCAACGCCCGGGCCAGGGGGCAAAAGGTATAGTCACGGGTCGACAACGGGCAGTGCTCGCACTGATTGCACGCCAGCCGGGTCCACGCCGGACCGTCGCCCCGGTCATCAATGCGGCCATCGGCGCTGCCATCAACACAATGCTGCCAGGATGGCTGATCCTGGGGGTCTACCTCGTAGCGGATATCCATAGTCGTCGATCCTGAAACGCACACCACCCATCGGTTATCGGTCGACCATGGCAGGTCGCTCCATGGTCTACACTTGCCAGTGTAGCCGCTTCAGGATGAGGGCGTGTGACGATGGCAACCAGGGACAGACCCACCCGGAATTTCCGGCATCAGGACGAGGACGATCAGCCAGCAGGAACCAGGCATCATGGATGACCACGACAATCAGGCGCTCACAGCCCTGCTGATCAGCCACGACGACGAACCGGCACTGGATGCCCTGCTGGCGCAGCGCCCCCCTGTGCGTCGGCAACTGGTTGAACTGCTGGTGTTCAACGGCGCCTCGGTGCCTCTGATCGATACCCAGGGGCTGGCCACACTGGCCCTCGGACCACAGCCCGAGCTGGGCTGGCTGGCCCATCAGCTACGGCAGAAAAACGCCAACGCTCCAGAGCTGGTCCCCACCAGTCTGTCGGACGACACCCGGACCCTGCTGGATCAGCTGCCGGACGCGATACTGGTCTCCGATACACGAGGCCGGGTGCAATACGCCAACGCCGCGGCGTACACCCTGCTGGGCGCGGACCTGTCCGCACTCACCAACGTGCACACCCTGCAGGACGCCGCCTCGGAATCCAGCGTGGAATTCAACATCGAGGGCGCGTCCGGCGATCCGCGCACCCTGGAACTGCGCTCGATTACCACCCAGTGGCGCGACCGTCCCCACCGCCTGGCCGTGGTTCGCGATGTCTCCCGCCGGGCCCAGTCCGAAGCCCGCCTGCACCTGCTCCAGCGCAGCATCGAAGCCTCCTCCAACGGCATCATCATCACCGGTGGCGCCGAGGACGACTACCCGATCCTGTACATCAACCCCGCCTTCTCCCGCATGACCGGCTACAGCCAGGACGACGTGCTGGGAAAGAACTGCCGCATCCTGCAGGGGCCGGACACCGAGGAGGAGAGGCGCCGGGAAATCCGTGAGGCGCTGGAGGCGCAACGAGAAGTCAGCGTGGTCATGCGCAACTACCGCCATGACGGCGAGCCATTCTGGAACGACCTCTACATTGCCCCGGTGCCGGATGAACAGGGCGAGGTCGCCCATTTCGTAGGCATTCTCAACGACATTTCCGTTCAGCGGGCGGCGCAATCGGAGATGGCCTTCAACGCCAGCCATGACGTACTCACCGGCCTGCCCAACCGCTCCCTGCTGGAGGACCGGCTGGAACAGGCCCTGCGACTGGTGGTCCGCCACCGCCTGTCGCTGGCGGTCCTGGTGATCAACCTGGACGGCTTCAAGCCTGTTAACGACTCCCTCGGCCATCGCACCGGTGACCAGTTACTGGTTGCTGTTGCTGAGCGCCTGGGCCAGAGCCTGCGTCCCGGTGATACCGTGGCCCGCCTCGGCAATGACGAGTTCGCGGTGCTGCTGCCTGATCTTGCGGTGCCGGAAGACAGCGTCGGTATTGTTGAGAAGCTGCTGGCGCGGCTGTCTGAGCCCTACCCCATCGATCAGCACCAGCTCTACATTACCGCCAGTATCGGCATTGCCCTGTCAGATGAGCAGGTGGGCGACGCCATGACCCTGGTGCAGCATGCCAACCTGGCCATGGGCCAGGCCAAGCGAGCGGGCCGAAATACCTATCGCTGGTACACCTCCCGCCTGATCCGCGACGCCAATCACCGGGTAGCCCTGCGCAACAGCCTCGAGCAGGCCATCATCCTGAACAAACTGCAGTTGCACTATCAGCCTCAGGTGAATTGCCAGGACTGGCGTTTCTCCGGTTCCGAAGCCCTGGTTCGGTGGGTTGAACCAGATCGGGGCGTCATTCTGCCGGGCGAGTTCATTCCGCTGGCGGAGGAAACCGGGCAGATCATCCGACTGGGCGCGTGGGTCCTGGAACAGGCCTGTCGCGATAACCGCTCTCTGATTGATGCGGGCTTCACCCACCACCGCATGGCGGTGAACATCTCGCCCCTGCAACTCCGCCAGCCCAACTTTGCCGACACCGTGCGACAGGCCCTGGATCGCACCGGCCATCCGCCAGAGCTGCTGGACCTGGAGATCACCGAATCGGTGCTGAAAGCCGATGCAGAGCAGATCGTCGCCACCCTGGAGGCGATTCGGGACCTGGGCGTCGGCATCGTCATCGACGATTTTGGGAGCGGCTACTCCAGCCTGAGCTACATCAAGCACTTGCCCGCCACCAAACTCAAGATCGATCGGCAGTTCATCCGTGACATCATCAGCAACCGGAAAGATGCCTCCATCACCCAGGGCATCATCGCCATGGTCGAAAAGCTGGGGCTGACGCTGGTGGTGGTGGGCGTCGAGACCGAGGCCCACGCCCAGTTCCTCAAACGCAATCACTGCGACGTTCTCCAGGGCCAGCTTTTCGCTCACCCGGTACCGTTTGATGAACTGAAGCCGCTGCTGACAAAAGGCCCGCCAAAACTGGAGCAGGACCCGGAGGCCACCACACCGACTCTGCTGATCATCGACGATGAACCCAACATCCTGCGCACACTCACCCGGCTTTTACGGCGGGACGGTTACCGGATTCTGTCCACCACCGACCCACAGGAGGCCTTCAGCCTGCTGGCGGAAAACCGGGTACAGGTGATTCTGTCGGATCAGCGCATGCCCAGCCTGTCTGGGACCGAGTTCCTGAGCCAGGTCAAGGACATCTACCCGGAAACCATCCGTATGGTGCTGTCCGGTTACACCGATCTGGACACCATCACCCGGGCCATCAACGAGGGCGCCATCTACAAGTTTCTGACCAAACCCTGGCAGGACGATGAGCTGCGCCAGACCATCCGCCAGGCATTCCAGCGCTATGACCGCCAGCCCCGAAATGGCCGACCTGACGGGGCATCCGACACCAACACAGGCCTTCAGTCCTGATGACCAGCCACAACCCAGGAAACGTACATGGACTCGCAAGTTCTCGCCGAAACCAACCAGAACAGCAAGACCAAGCCGTTCCGGCTGCTGTTTGTCGATGACGAGAAAGCCATTCTGTCTTCCCTCAAGCGACTGATGCGGCGACAGGATTACGACTGCTACTTCGCGGAAGATGCCCAGGAAGGACTCGCCATTCTGGAGCAGGAACACATCGACCTGATTGTCTCGGACATGCGCATGCCGGGCATGGACGGCGCGGCCTTTCTGACCGAAGTCAAACAGCGCTGGCCATTCAGCGTGCGCTTTCTGATGACCGGTTTTGCCGACATGCAAGCCACCATTAACGCCCTCAACCATGGCGGCATCCATCGTTACATCAGCAAGCCCTGGGACGAGGACGGCTTGCTGGAAGCAATCCAGGAAGGTCTTCGCATCATCCGCCTGGAACGGGAGAAAAAGCGGCTGCTGGACACCACCCGACGACAGAACCGGGAGCTCAAACAGTTCAACGAGGAGCTGGAGCAGCGGGTTCAGGAGCGGACCCGGGAAATCGAACACAAATCGGCCCTGGTCAAGAAGGCCTTCCAGCAGCTGGAAAACAGCTACGACGCCTTCGTACGGGTTTTCTCCACCGTGATCAATAGCCGCCCCCAGTTGCAGAAAGGGCAGTCCCGCCAGGTTGCGGATGTTGCCCGGGCGCTGGCTCGCCAACAGGGACTCGATCGCGCTCAGGTTGCCTACATCTACTACGCCGGGCTGCTGCACGAGATCGGCAAACTCAACCTGCCCGACGACCTGCTGTCCCGGGCCGAGGTCCATCTCACTCACCGGGATCGCCCCATCTATCGCCAGTACCCGGAGATGGGGGAAATGTACCTGACCGCCATTACCGCCCTGGCGCCCACCAGCCGGCTGATTCGGCACCACATGGAGGCCTGGAACGGCAGCGGCTTCCCGGACGGGCTCCGGGGTGAGGCGATTGACATCGGCGCCCGCATTCTCCGGGTCGCCTGCGACTTCGTCGGCCTGCAGAGCGGCCTGATGGCCGAAGAGCCCCTCACCAAAGAGCAGGCGCTGGCTCACATCGAGCGCCACGCCGGCCAGCGGTACGACCCGGAAATCGCCTCCCAGCTGCAGTCCATCAGCGACTCCCTGGTGATGGCCATGCCCGGCGCGAACGAGGCGGTGTGCACCGCCATTCAACTGCAGCCCGGCATGATTCTGACCCGGGATCTGGTCAATCGCAGCGGCATTCTGTTGCTGTCCTCCGGCACCACCGTCAACAAGCACATCATCAACAAGCTGCTGCAGATTGAGAGCCTGGAGAGTCACAAGGTAACGGTCTACGTCTCCAGGCAGACTGCTGAAGGAGTATAGCCATGACAACCATTTTACTGGTTGATGACGAACCGATGATCATCAAATCCCTGACCCGCCTGCTGACCAGGCAATCCTGGCAGGTGCTGGGCTTTACCGATCCCCGCAAGGCGCTGGACGAGGTGGCCAACCGCGCGGTCGACCTGGTGATCTGTGACTACCGGATGCCGGGAATGGATGGCATCGAGTTTCTGGACCACTTCCGCAGGCAGCATCCGGACACCCCACGGATCATTCTCAGTGGCCATGCCGACATGCAGGGCGTGCTGAAAGCGGTGAACCAGTCCGAGGTCTACCGCTTCGTACTGAAACCCTGGGACGACGAGGAACTGCTGCACACCCTGAAAACCGCGTTACGGTTCAACGAACTGATCCGGGAGAACGCCAGACTGGCGGAACTGGTGCGAGCGCAGCGCAACAAGCTGAAACGGCAACAGACGGAACTGAACCGGTTGGAGCGGGATAGCCCCGGCATCACCCAGATCCAGCTGGACGACGAGGGCATGATTGACCTGAGCGATGAAGCCGGCGACATCAACTGAAGAAACGGTGTCACGGCCTATCCGGATCAATGACCAGCCAGGCGGATACCCATTGCTTCCAGCCTGGCACTGCGTTGCCCCTGCATCAGTTTCAGCAGTTCCTGGCGCCCCACCTCAGGTTCGAGTCCTCGATGCTGTAACGTCTCCAGCATGGTGGCAAACAACGCTCGACGTTTAGCGGCAACCGGCGAAGTCCCACGCCGGTCGTTAAAAAACTCCATCAAGGTGGACCCGCAAACGCAGTTTCGAAAGAGCTCCACGACCGGCAGATCGTCATCATCCAATGAGACCTTCAGACCGCTGCTGCCATTGAGGGCCCTGGATTCAGCAATAAACGCCTCCGCCGAACCATACTGACGGCCGCAATTCATACACTGCTTGGGGAATGCCATATCAGATAGCGCCTGAAGACCGGCATAGAGTGATTTCTCATCGCTGTTCATCGACACCGCCCCCGCCCATCGTCACATCGCCAACAATTCGCTGGACACCACCGGCCCGGCTCAGATAATCGTAGCGCTGAAAGGCTTGTTCGAGCGTTGCAATCACCTGATCGCTGTACCAGGGTTTGGCAATAAACCGGAAGGCCTCTGCCTGGTTGATCGTATTCTCCAGGGTGCCACGATCAACATGGCCGGTCATAAGAATGCGAATGCTGTTCGGGTAAAGCCGTTTAACGTTACTCAGAAACTGGATTCCGTCTTCACGGGGCATACGGTAATCGGAAACCACGACGCCAATATCCTGCTGGGCCAGAACCTCATAAGCCTCTGTGGGGCCCTCCACGGCAATCACATGGATGTCGTGGTTGCGCACCATACGCCTGAAACTGTTCGCCACCTGCGGCTCATCCTCCACCAGCAACACGGTCCGGAGCTGGAACGGCCGGGCCAGCAGCTCCGGGCTGACGCAGACTTGGCGCTGCAACAGATCCTCAATGTCCGGGGCCGCCAGCGCCGGCCGGAACTGGTGCCCCTGGAACATGTCACAGCCACCTTCGGCGAGCAGCCGAACCTGGCCCTCGGTTTCCACCCCCTCCGCCACCGCTCTCAGCCCCAGGCTGTGGGCCAGGCGAATAACCGACAACACGATCGAATTGTCCTGGGGATTGCTGATCATGCCCTCAACGAAAGTACGATCAATCTTGAGCTTGTCCACCGGAAACCGCCGGACGTAACTGAGGTTTGAAAACCCGGTGCCAAAATCGTCAATCGCGAGAGAGACGCCGATCTCTTTCAGCCGATGCATCATCGCCAGGGAAACCTCCGGATCGCTCATCGACATCGACTCGGTCAGCTCCAGCTCGAGGTAGCGGGCATCCAGCTCCGACTCCACCAGGGCCCCTTTAAGCAACTGATCCAGCGTTGGGTCGGCAAATTGCGCCGCCGCAAGATTGATCGCCACGGGAACAACGGAGACGCCCCGATTCAACCAACGCCGCAACTGGATGCAGGCACTTCGCAACACCCATTCCCCCAACGCCAGAATCAGCCTGCTCTCTTCCGCCAGTGGTACGAAATGCCCCGGCAATACCAAGCCATCGTTCGGGCTCTGCCACCGCACCAGAGCCTCCAGGCTGCAAATACGACCGTTCCGGAGATCAATCTGGGGCTGGTAATAGAGAACGAACTCATCCCTTTTGAACGCCTCGCGGAGCTGACGTTCCAGGCTGACGCGGCGATTCAGGGTTTCCTGCATGGAGGCTTCAAAGAACCGGTAGGCATTCCGTCCCCGGTCCTTCGCCTGGAACATTGCCAAATCCGCATGCTTCAGCAGAGTCTCTGCGGTCTCGCCATCTCTGGGATACCGGCTGATCCCGATGCTGCAGGTCACCGAATGCATCAACCCGGCAAGCAATACCGGCTCCACCAGCTTACTGGACAGCCGCTCAATAAGGGTTTCAATGTCAGCTACGGCGCTGGTGTTTTCGGCCAGAACAACAAACTCATCGCCCCCAAGACGCCCGAGGGTGTCGCTCTTCCGGGCACAGTTGCGCAGGCGCTCGGCCACACTCTGTAGCAACTCGTCGCCGGCGCCGTGCCCCAGGGTGTCATTAATGATCTTGAACTTGTCCAGATCAATGAAAAGTACCGCCAGCTGGGACTGGTTGCGACGTGCACGTTCAATCGCATGGGTCAGGCGATCCATGAACAGCGTTCGGTTTGGCAACTCCGTGAGCATGTCATGAGTTGCCCGGTACTCCAGCTCCTCCCGCTGCAGACGTTGTTCACTCAATTGCTCCTGCAACTGCTGATTGCGAGCGTTGAGCAACTGCTGCATGGCCCTCAGGCTCAACTGGGTATTAACGCGGGCCAGCACCTCTCCGACCTGGAAAGGTTTGGTGATATAGTCAACACCGCCCGCTTCGAATGCGGTGACCTTGTCGGAGACATCAGTCAACGCAGTCATAAAAATAACGGGAATATCCTGGGTACTGGCCGTTGCTTTCAGTCGCCGGCAAATCTCAAAGCCGCTGCTTTCCGGCATGACGACATCCAGCAAGATCAGGTCTGGCTGGACAAACCCGGCCCGTTCAATGGCTTCCTCTGCCTCCCGGGCCACCACCACACGGTAGCCCGCACGCTTAAACTGCTTACAGACAACCAACAGGTCGGCTGGGTTATCATCCACCAGCAGGATTGTGGCCGTTCCCTGCGGAAGCTCCTCCTCATCAGACACCGTTCCTCTCCTCCAGTCCCTGGCAGACGCACTCATGAATGGGGGACATCCACCCCAAAACTATAGTTGCCCACTCAGTCGCTGTCAGTGCCATCACAGGGGCAGAAGAACCTGCCACCGAGACCCGGCCTCAGCGCGCCAGATAGCCACCGTCGATGGCAATCGCCTGCCCTGTGACAAAAGACGACTGGTTCGAACACAACCACAACACGAGATCCGCCACCTCATCCGGGTGGCCGGCCCGCTCCATTGGCTGGAAATTGTGGAACCTGGACAAGGTATCGGGATCGTTATGGGTGATCCGCATGATCATTTCCGTCTGGATCACCGCTGGACAGATCGCATTGACGCGAATATTCCGCGTGGCATATTCCAGCGCCGCCGCTTTTGAGAGCTGGATAACGCCGCCTTTCGAAGCGCAGTAAGCCGGCAGATTGGGAAAGCCCACCTTACCGGCCACAGAGGCCATGTTGACGACAACGCCATGTCCCGTGCTGAGCATCAGTGGCAGCTCATACTTCATACACAGAAAAACGCCGGTCAGGTTAATGGCGATGGTGCGTTGCCAGTTGTCGATGGAACAGTCCGCCGTCTCCCCCAGCTCCCCCTCAATGCCCGCGTTATTGAAGGCGTAATCCAGGCGGCCGTAGGTGTCGGCTATCGTTTTGATCAGGTGCTCGACTTCCACGGCCTTGGACACATCGGCCTGAATGAAGGTGGCCTGTCCCGATTCATGGCAGATCTCATCAGCGACCGCCTCACCCCGCGACCAGTCACTGTCGCAGATCACCACAGTATCTCCGCGCCGCGCAAAGGCCCAGGCTGCCGCCTTGCCAATGCCAGCGCTGCCACCGGTTACCAGCACCACCCGGTCGGATTGGTTGGTCATTGCAATGCCCCCCTCCGCAAAGAGTCTTCCCATCAAACATAGCAGCCTCTGCTGCGATGTTACCGGGCGGGACAATCCTTACGGACGGGGGGCTAAAACAAGCCGGCGTCGAGCCCCGCCGCGCCTCAGAACCGCAGCGTCCAGTCCAGGTTCACCCTCTGGCTATCCACGTCACCGGCAAACTCGCCCTGGTAGCTCACCCCCAGAGTGGCGGCGGGCGATACCTCTACCGATGCCCCCAGTTCCAGCTCCGCGGTATGGCGGGCCAGCGGTGCGCCCTGGATGGTAAAGCGGCTGCCGCCGTCCACAAAGGCCTGGCGACTGTCTGGCTGGCGATCGCCAAAGGCGTACTTCCAGCCCGCCGCGCCATGGAGGTTGACCCGGCTCTCGCCCACAGCAACGTCGGTACCACCACGCAGGCCCAGGGTGCTGAAACCGGTATCGCTGTCCTGGCTGTCGATCCGTAACGCCGCGCTGCCGCCCTGCTCCCGGGCGCTGTCGTTGCTCACTGTGACCCAGGACACGCCGCCATAGGGCTCCAGCCAGTAGCTCTGAAAGCCCAACCGGTACCCCAACTCCGAGAACGCCAGCAGGCTGCTGACGTCGTAGTCAGCACGCAGGGTCTGCCCCAGCACCTGACGGCGTTCGGTTTCGGCCTCGCCCCAGCCGTAGCCCAGCCCCAGGTTCAGCCTGAGCGCGCTCCACTGCTGGCTGGCGTAGGCCCCCAGGTAAAGGGTCTCGCTGTCGCTGGTGGCATCCTGGCCGTCCAGGCTCACTTCGCCGGTACTGCCACCACCGAACAGGCCCAGGCGCCAGCCGTTGGCCAGCTGGCCATCCGCCCCGATCAGCAGGCCATGATCGTCACTATCCAGGGCGGCATGGCCGTCGCCCTCCAGCTCCCAGCTCTGGCCCATGGCAGAGAACCACAGCCCGCCGAACTCGTCCCCCGCCGCATTCATCCGTTGCAGGGTGGCCTGGCGCACCTGACCGGCACGGGTGATCTGCTGGGTGCGGCTGCCGGTGTGGACTTCCCCGGACAGCCGGTTCATGGCCGCAAAGGCCTGGGCCTCGCTCATATTGAGCACCCGATCGTACACGCCGTGGCCGGCGCCCAGGGTGAAGGCCGCATCCGCCGTTACCGTCTGGTTGTGGCTCATGCCCGCCAGGGCGAAGGTCTCAATGGGCGTTTCGGGTTCCGGTTCAGGCTCTGGTTCAGGCTCTGGTTCAGGCTCTGGTTCAGGCTCTGGCTCTGGCTCGGGCTCTGGTTCCGGTTCGGGTTCCGGTTCGGGCTCCGGTTCCGGATCAGGCACCGGTGGCGGCGTCACCACGGTGAGGTCACTGATCAGGTAATAGGCATTGCCGTCTTCGTCGGTACGGAAATCCAGGTAGGCGTAGTCATCGGTCACCGTCTGGTTGCCGTTAACGGTCAGGCCACCAGCAGCCTGTACCACGGTGTAGCGGGCGCCATCGGCATAGTTGGTCGAGCCATTGTCGGTGCCGTTCTCCGGTGTTACATGGACCAGCGCGCCGTCCTCGAGGGTGGCGGTGCCCGTTACGTCTATCAGGTCGCTGTGTGTGCCTGCCGTGGTGCCGCCGCCCGTCAGCTCCACCTGGTAGGTGGCGCCAGCCCCCAGGGTCCAGTCACCGCCCACCGCGAGCGTGCCGATGGAGTTGCCCGGGGCGACGGTACCGCTGTTGACCGTCACCTGCCCCACCGACCCGCTGCCACCCAGGGAGCCGCCATTGACCAGGATATGGGAGTTCGCCAGCGAACCGTTAACCAGCAGGGTGCCATCGGCGAGCACGGTGTCGCCGGTGTAGGTGTGAGTTCCGGTCAGGGCCAGGGTGCCTGTGCCGGCCTTATGGACGTCGACCGGCGTGGTGCTCTCGGCCAGGGCACCGGCAAAGGTGGCGCTGTCTGTACCGTCCACGGTAAACGTAAAGCCGGGATAGCTGTCCGGGAAGGTAACATCCTCATCCGCCGTAGCGCCGTCGGTCAGGGTCAGGCCTGTCCGGTAGCTGGCCACCCACAGGTCGTTCCCGTCTCCAGCGTATTTCGAGGTGATGCTGAACAACCCACCATCACTGCCCAACTGCCCCGGGCCCGGGGTATAGCTGCCGGCGATGGGATCGACACCGTCATTAGTGATCAGGGTGTGCTCCGTGTACAGGGGCAATGCATCCAGGCTACCCTGACCGATAACGTCGATGACCACATCGTCCAGGGTCACACTACCTGTTACCGCCAGAGTGTCGGAAGCCCCGGTGCTGTCCACCTCAAATTGCAGTGTAGAACCGGTGTTGGCGGTCACATTGTCGGCGCTGAGCATGCCGATGGAGTTGCCCGGCGCCAGAGTACCGCCATTGAGCGTGACACCCTCAACCGACCCGCCGCCGCCAAGCCGGCCACCACTGACAATCACCGTTGAATCAGCAATGGAGCCATTGACCAGCAGGGTGCCATCGGAGATGGTGGTGTCACCGGAATAGGAATTGGCCCCCGTGAGGATGGTGGTGCCGGTGCCGCGCTGGTTGACGCTGCCCGTCCCAGAGAATGACTCAACAATATCGGCCGCCAGGGTCAGGGTGTCGGTCTGATTGAAGTTGATAGTGCCCGTACTTCCACCAGCCATAGGGGTGGAAGAGCCGATTTGGAGATCGCCAGCGGCGAGCACTCCCGCAGTGGTCGCGGCCGCAAGGTCGTAGGCACCAAAATTCAGGGTGCCCTGGGCACCGGAATTGGTCCCGAGAAAAACCGCTCCACCGCCACCATTGATAGAAGCCGTCCCTCCGTTCGCCAGGGTCAGGGTGCCGTTTCCGAAATAACCCAGGATCAGAGACGTCACCTTGAGCTCCGAGCCGGCGCCGTCCACCGTTACCCGACCAGTGACACCCGAGCTATTCCCCACTTCCAGCATTGAGGCAACATCCACCTCACCGCCATCGTGGACCTCAAGGGTGCCCTCGCCAGTGGCTCCAACCCAGAGACGCTCTGACAGCTGCCACTGCGCGCCGCTACCGCCGACGCTGACCACCCCGGTACCGCCGCCGCCGACATAGGACCGGAGACTGGTCACCGAACTGCCCGCCCCGATCTCCAGGGTGCCGGTCTGGCTGGCGGTATCACCCACATACAGCCGCGCCGCGCCATGGCTGATACTACCGCCATCCTGGACCGACAGCGTGCCGTTGGAGATGCGCGTCTCGCCGGTGTAGGTGTTGGTGCCGGTCAGGGTCAGGGTGCCGGTGCCGGTTTTGGTGAGAGCACCGGAGTCTGAGATGGCGCCTGAGAAAAGGGTATCGGTATTCAGGTCGCCAACTTCCAGGCTTTTACCGTTGCTTATCACCACTCGGCCACTGCCCTCAAGGCTGCCGATGGCGTCAGACTCCTGTAATCTGAGTTCGCCATGGACGACATGTCGAGCGGCGCTAAGAGCATTCGTTGCACTCCAATTATCCAAAACCCCGCCAGCTTCTATGGTGGTGTCTCCGGTATAGAGCCCGCCATTACTCTTACCCAGAAAAACCACCACGCCCTCTGAAACCTTAAGTCCTCCGGTTCCAGATATGCCGCCCTTAAACTGAACAGAATTTTTCGATGCCGCATCACTAGGGGCTATCGTCAGGGTTTCATTAAGCTCTATCGAGGGATCTATATATAAGTGGAACCCCAACACATTCGAAGGCGATGACACATAGACCGTCGGGTCTGTCCCATCGAAGGTGAGCGTGTCTGTACCGCTATCGGCCTGGATAACAATGAACGGGCTACTCGTATAAAGGGTGGAAAAGTTTAGTCTGTTTACGGTCAGATCGCCGAGATTATGAGTCGAGCTTGATCCGTAGTTAGTATCGAAACTCAGCTGCAGGTCCGTTGCGGAAACCGGTGCCGAGCCGTCCGCCCAGTTGCCACCATCCGACCAGTTCCCGGACGCCGCGGTAAAGGTTTCATCCACCGCGCCGGCGGGCGATGCCCCCAGTAGCAGGCCGCTGAGCAGCACAGAGGCTTTGCTTTTACCCTTGCGGCGGCTGATCTCGGCAACCGCCATCCAGACGTTGAGTGCTTCGTTCCAGACGACGCGATAGGCATGATTCATGGTTACTGCTCTCTGCAAGGTGTGTTGGCCGACAATCCGGCGTCAGCCTTTTTTGGCAACGAGTATGAAGGGGCTGTGACGGGGGGACTATCGGATTTCCGCAAACAACGCCCGGCTTGCCGCCCCGGTACCGCGCCGGGCCAGGGTGTGCGAGGGCCGTTCGCCGAACAGGCGCTGGTAGTCCCTGGCGAACTCACCCAGGTGTACAAAGCCCCAGTGCATGGCACTGCGGGTGACGCTGGTCTGCGCAGGGGTCGCCGAAAGCAGGTCTGCCCGGACCCGGTTAAGGCGAAGGGTTCGCAGGTAGGCCACTGGGGTGAGCTGCATGGCGCTGCGAAAGGCGTACTGGAGCGTTCGCTCCGACACACCCGTTACCGCACAGAGGTCGGCAACACTTGGCACCCTGCCGACCTGAAGGCAGGCATCCATGAATTCCCTCGCGGTGGACACCAGCCGCTGGGTTCGCCAGCCAGAGCGAAGAGGGCGACTGCCGCCGGTACCAAGCTCTGTCGCCCCATTGAGTGCCAGCAAGACACTGTCCCGCAACATGTCAATACCGTTGGCCGACAGGGCCGGACCGTCCACAGCCGGGCCGTGAAGTACGCGACTGAAGGCCCGCGCCACCCTTTCGGTGTCTGCGCTGCTGAAGGCCTGGGGAGCACCGGTCACCTCGGACCAGTCCCGTCCGCTGAGGGTGTGCATGTCGGCAAGCAGTCGATCCTGGTCCAGGCACAGGTAAAAAGTGTCACTGCCGCCGGCCACATTGAGATCGAGTTCGGCATCGCCGGGAAGGAAATAGAGCCAGGAGTCCTGCGGACTTAAAAAATGGGAAAAACGCATCCCCGGGGTCATGGTTCTGGCGATGGAGATGGCGCACAGGTTGCCCCGGGTGACCCCGCTTTTATGGACCAGCTGGTTCTGCTGTTCATGCACCAGGTGCATGCCGTCCAGGGTCAGGGAGGTGCACTGGCCCCGATAGTCGCCCGCGCTGAGCTGATGCACCTCCAGGTCCAGCCAGGGCTGGGCGTCGGCCTGTGCGGAGGCGTCGCCCACAAGGTGGGAACTCGGTTGCCTGTCTGTTGCCATGATGAAACATCTTCGCCGGGTAATGCGCGCATCAAGCAGAGCGTGTTGTTGTCATTGAGTTTATGTAGATTATTGGCGGGCCCTGCGAGTCTCAAGCGGGCTTTTTTATGATTTTCGGGCTTTTTATGATTTTCGGGCTGCCTGTATGATTTCCGATCAATTCTATGGATTTGGTGCAACGGATAGAGCCCATGAAACGAGGACGTTCTTACATGTTCCCGAAACACGAGCTTCGACAACTCAAATACATAAAGCAATGGAAGCCGAACGGCGTGTCAGCACCATTTGACAATGGGTGCCGACACGAGCCAATCCTGCGATAGGTTTGGTCGACGGCGAGGCATCAGACGAGCCTCAGAACCGCAGCGTCCAGTCCAGGTTCACGCTCTGGCTGTCCACGTCACCGGCAAACTCGCCCTGGTAGCTCACTCCCAGGGTGGCGGCGGGCGATACCTCTACCGATGCCCCCAGTTCCAGCTCCGCGGTATGGCGAGCCAGGGGTGCGCCCTGGATGGTGAAGCGGCTGCCGCCGTCCACAAAGGCCTGGCGACTGTCCGGCTGGCGATCGCCAAAGGCGTACTTCCAGCCCGCCGCGCCATGGAGGTTGACCCGGCTCTCGCCCACGGCAACGTCGGTGCCACCACGCAGGCCCAGGGTGCTGAAACCGGTATCGCTGTCCTGGCTGTCGATCCGCAAGGCCGCACTGCCGCCCTGCTCCTGCGCGCTGTCGTTGCTCAGCGACACCCAGGACACGCCGCCATAGGGTTCCAGCCAGTAGCTCTGAAAGCCCACCCGGTACCCCAGCTCCGAGAACGCCAGCAGGCTGCTGACATCGTAGTCGGCACGCAGGGTCTGGCCCATCACCTGGCGGCGCTCGGTATCAACCGCGCCCCGGCCATAGCCCAGGCCCAGGTTCAGCCGGAGCGCGTTCCAGTTCTGGCTGGCGTAGGCCCCCAGGTAGAGGGTTTCGTTGTCGCTGGTGGCATCCTGGCCGCCCAGGCTCACCTCACCGGTGCTGCCACCACCGAACAGGCCCAGGCGCCAGCCATTGCCCAGTTGGCCATCCACGCCGATTAGCAGGCCGTAATCCTCGCTGTCCAGGTCGGCGTGGCCGTTGCCGTCCAGCTCACGGTTCTGCCCCAGGACCGAGAACCACAGGCCCCGGGACGGGGCCTGTGCCCCGTTCATCCGCTGCAGGGCGGCATGGCGCACCTGCTCGGCACCGCTGATCTGGTGGCTGCGGCTGCCGGTGTGGATTTCTCCGGACAGCCGGCTCATGGCAGCAAAAGCCTGGGCCTCGCTCATGTTCAGCACCCGGTCATACACCCCATGCCCGGCGCCCAGGGTGAAGGCCGCATCCGCCGTTACCGTCTGGTTGTGGCTCATACCCGCCAGCGCGAAGCTCTCAATGGGCGTTTCGGGCTCGGGTTCCGGTTCAGGCTCCGGCTCCGGCTCCGGCTCTGGTTCAGGCTCGGGCTCCGGTTCCGGTTCCGGTTCGGGCTCGGGTTCTGGATCAGGTTCCGGCTCTGGCTCTGGTTCTGGTTCTGGTTCTGGTTCTGGATCAGGGTCCGGATCTGGCACCGGATCAGGGTCTGGATCAGGTGTCGGAGTTACAGGTTGCAGGCTACTGACCAGATAGTAGGCATCACCGTCATGGTCAGTACTGAATTCCAGATAAGCGTAGTCATCGGTCACGGCCTGGTTGCCGTTGACGGTCAAGCCACCAGCAGCCTGAAGCACGATGTAGCGGGCGCCGTCGGCATAGTTGGTCGAGCCATTGTCGGTACCGTTCTCCGGTGTCACATGAACCAGCGCGCCGTCCTCAATGGTGGCGATGCCCGTTACGTCCACCAGATCGTTATGAGTGCCTGCCGTGGTGCCTCCACCGATCAATTCCACCTGATAGGTGGCACCTGCTCCCAGGGTCCAGTCTCCGGCTACTGCGAGCGTGCCGATGGAATTGCCCGGGGCTACAGTACCGCCGTTTACGGTAACACCACCGATCATACCGCTACCGCCAAGCGCTCCCCCATTGAGAATGATCTGTGAGTTAGCAATTGCACCATTGACCAGCAAGGTACCATCGGTAATGGTGGTATCGCCCGAGTAGGTGCTAGTGCCAGAAAGCATGGTAGTGCCAGCACCAAGCTGATTGACCGAGATATTCCCGGCGATGGGTATGCTGAAGGTGATATCGTCGGTCTGGTTGAAGTTAACCGTGCCGCTGCCATTATTACCAGTGACCAATTCACTGGCCGTCACTTGTCCGGCGGTATCGCTCAGGTCCGCGTTACCTATGTTCAGGGTGCCGATGGAGTCATTGCCAAGGATCAGGTTGCCCTGGTTGATCCAGCGGCCACCACCGGTCACCGTGGCCGTTCCATCACCCGTCGAAAAGTAGCCGAGACGGCCATTGCGGCTGCTGACGGTCGCACCACTTTCAATGGTGAGCGTTCCCTCGCCCCAACTGCCGACATAGAGGTCATCGGAGTTATTCCAGGTTGTGCCGGTGTCCGTCACGGTCACGACACCCGTGCCGAGACTACCCTGGCCGACGTGCGCAACGGTATTGATCACCTGGGCACCGTCACTGATGGTGAGCTCACCATCGCCCTCAACCCCGATGTGAAGCCAGCCTTTGTTCTCCCATTGGCTGCCGTCTCCGGACACAAGCACTTGGCCAGTCGCCCCATCCATGTGGCCGACCAGCCCTGTCTGATTACTGACGGTTGCCCCGTCCAGAACCTGCAGGCTTCCTTCCCCCTCAGAACCCAACCGCAGATCCCCCGCGCTGATCCAGGCGGACCCCAGACCGGTAACGGTGACACTCCCCTCCTCGTCACTGGCATAGCCAACACGGCCTTCAGCATTGCTGGACAGGCGACCACCATCCCTGATGCTGATGGTACCCTGCCGGACGGAAGCAAGGCTGCCCAGAGAGCTGTCTCCGGTCAGCACCAGCTCCCCCAGGTCTGTCTTGGCAAAGCCTCCAGACCCTGTCAGATCGTTGGCCAGGGTCACACTATAATTCGCGCCGGCTGAGGTTCCATCCCCGACCCGAAGGGTGGTGTCTGCGGCCACCAGCTCAAGCGAATCTCCCTCTAGCCGGTACCCATCCGCAGCAAACTGCAGACCGGCACTCGCGTCCAGAGTCACCTGACCCTCACTGTTGTCCACGGTCACCCTGCCACTGTCACCAGAGAACACCAGAAGTCCTGCGAGGTCGTATACACCTGCCGTCGCCCCCGCAGGGTCGGTCCAGTTGGCGCGGTTCAGGTCCCAGATACCATCCCCACCCTCAACAGAACCGGTGGCGCTTAAGGCCGAGCCGTTCCAGAAGGTGAGTGCGGAAACAGAGGGAGAAGACACCAACACATTTACCTGTCCCGATGTGCTGGTCTGCACCTCAACATCATTGGAGATGTACCCCCGAGGGCTTGCGCCTACTTCAAGCCCATTATCCGTGAGCACTCCGGCGTAATTGATCAGCCGGTAAAGGCCCGGACCAAAACCGCCCGCATCCGCCACGTCAAGCGTGCCATCCAATGTCAGGTTGCCGCTGACGTCAATCAGGTCGCTATCAACCCCGGCCGTTCCTGAAGGGTCCCCCAGTTCAACGCTAAATGCCGCATTCGGGGCCAGGAACAGGTTCCCGGCTATCGTCAACTGACCGAGAGAACTCCCGGGAACCAGGGTGCCGCCATCCTGAATCTCGGTGTTGCCAACGGTACCCGACCCGCCAAGACGGCTGCCACTGTTTATCTGGATGTTAGAGTTACCAAGCGCCCCTTCAACGAGCAAGGTGCCGTCATTGACCGTGGTATTCCCGGAAACAGTATTATTGCCACTGAGCGTCAGGGAGCCTCCCCCCTCTTTCGTCAGTGTGCCCGTTCCGCTGATCATGCCATCGAAACTGGAGTCATCTGACCGGTTGAATACCAGTGAGCTGTTATTGACCACAGCGCCCGTGAGACTTCCGGATGTACCCCCATTACCAATTTGCAGCGTACCCGATGACACCGTCGTGCCACCGTTGTAGCTGTTGTTCCCGATCAGGGTCGTGGTGCCGTTGCCGCGCTGGTTGAGCTCAAGGTTGCCGGCGATGGGAGCGGATAGCTGAGCCGTGTTTGTCTGGTTAAAGTTAATGGTACCGCTGCCGCTGCCCGTCGCGATGCTGGTTGCAACAAGCTCGCCGGCGGTTCCCGTTCGGTCGTAGCCGCCAATGTTGAGGGTACCCGTACCGGCATTCCCGACAAGCAGACTTCCCTCAAGCTCCCAGCGACTGCCCCCGGTCAGGGTGGCAACGCCTTCACCACTGTCGTAGTAACCAAGGCTGCCATGGCGGCTATGGACTTCACTGCCGCCACTGACATTGAGAGTGGCGGTTCCTCCCAACCCCAAGTGCAGATCGTCCGAGTTTACCCAACTGGAGCCATTGAGCAGGTTAACCGTGCCCTGACTCCCTGTCTGGACGCCCACGCGGCCAATGACATTGCTGATTTCAGAAGCGCCGTCAGCGGTGACAGTGCCATTGCCTCCATCGCCAATAAACATATTGGCTGAGTTCGTCCAACTGCCCCCTTGGTCCAGATTGACAATACCCACTTCGCCACGCCCAACGAAAGTATTGGTAGTGACAACTTGAGCACCATCCTGGACATTAAAAGTACCCGACGTACCCTCCACTACACTTCCAATATATAGCCCGTCATTAGACGGGCTACCGGGACTGCCACCCGCCGTCAACACGGAAAAGGGACCAGACAGGTTAACAGTTCCTGAGCCACTATGATCAGGATCAGGTCCTGGCACCCTCTGCCCCGCTCCCACAATGCCGATGCGACCGATATTGACTTTCCCACCGTTTGAGATATTCAGGACACCCGAGCCCCGGAGGCCCACATAGAGATTTCCGTCTAGATTCCAGGCAGAAGCCCCTTCCACATTGACAGTGCCAGTACCACCGGCCCGCTCTCCAAGAGCGACGGTTCCCACACTATTAAGGACACCACCATTACGAAGATGAATCACTCCGCTTCCGGCACTTCCGATGACCATCCAACTCAACACATCCCAGGTAGAGCCTGCTCCAGAGACAGTCGCAGAACCATCAACGCCAGCCCCAGTCCCTAGCGTTGTATAGTCGCTGGTAACCTTTCCCCCATCCAGTATGTCCAGGGTTGCGTCGCTCTGTCGGCCGAGATGGAACGAATCCCCAGGGACGTCCCAGATTGGAGATACGGAGCTAACTGGGCTGTACGTCCACGCACCACTAAAAACCCCACTGTCCAGATTCCCGGTGGACTCGACACTCTGGGCAAATGTGGGCATTGGGGATACTGCCAGGGCCAGCGCTAATAAGTGCCGGAGCCCCACTCCCGACCGACGATTCGGTGCTCCGCCAGGGTGAGTAACGCGACCACCTGATCGCCCCCGCAATCTCGAGATTTCAGCGGCAACCTGCCACAGGCCAAGGCTAGCGTTATAACGGAGGAGGTATCGGCAATTCATAGAGCCCCCACATCCGCTGCAGGTAAAACGCTACGCAAAAAAACGCCATCGGGTCTAAAGTGCGGGATGAGTACTGCGATTTCCATTTCAGGCATCCATATCAGGAACTCGGTTTTTGTTACCGAACGGCATGCTCCCGTTCTTGGGCCTGATTATGGAGAGACGTCTGAGGGCCGACTATCGGATTTCCGCAACAAGGCAGTTGCCAGGCGGATTACTCGCTGCTGCGGTCGATCAACGGCGATCCGGACGCGACAAGCGATGGAGAGGATTACCAGCCACGCGAGGCTTTCAGTTTTCAAGTGGCACTATGTTCCTGTGGAGCCCACGCCGATCGCCGAGCCCAAGTACGTCGACCACAGCCAGGATTTGTTCCGCGAACTGACCCTGGACGATAGCCCAGTGGGCTTAGCTTTCTACTGGACGGGTCACCTCAGATAATTCCCGCCTCCAGACTGGCCGCCATCGACAACCCCAGCTTCTCACATTGGTCAACAAACGCCGCCTGAAATTCCCCGCGACAGATTAGAGGCTCTTGAACTAGACGCCATTTCAAGCCGGTAGTAATGCTCTCTATTGCTCTGTGAGTACCGGTGCCGTCATGGCCAGCGCGGATATAGAAGGCAAAGGGCAGGCCCTGGGTCTGTTCCAGGCAGGGGTAGTAGCTGCGGTCAAAGAAGTCTTTCAGAGCGCCACTCATGTAACCCAGGTTTTCAGTGGTGCCTAGCAGAATGGCATCGCAGGCCAGCACGTCGTCCGGGCCAGCCTCCAGCGGGGGTTTGACCGTAACCTCCACGGCCTCGAGATCGGGGTGACGGGCGCCGTCGGCCGCCGCATCGCGCAGGGCCTGGGTGTTGGGGGATGGGGCATGGGCAACAATCAACAAACGCTTGCGCTCGGACATGAGCGACTCCTGCTGGTTGAATGTGGCGTGAAACGACGTACGGGCCGATGCCCTTGCCGGCATTGGCCCGTACGTCGTATCCGCTAAATCGGCGTCAAATCAACACGGCCTGATTTACAGCAGCTCGCCGTTAGTCTCGGTGGGTGCCTCGGCGGCAGCCTCTTTCTCTTTCGGGACCGGTTTGGGCATCAGCTTGTCACGAACCTTGGCTTCGATCTCGTGGGCCATCTCCAGGTTCTCTTCCAGGAACTTGCAGGCATTGGCCTTGCCCTGGCCGATCTTGTCGCCATTGTAGGCGTACCAGGCCCCGGACTTGTCAACAAAGCCTTCCTTCACCCCCATGTCCAGCACTTCGGCCATGTGGTAAATGCCCTTGCCGTACATGATCTGGAACTCAGCCTGACGGAACGGCGGTGACACCTTGTTCTTGACCACCTTGACCCGGGTTTCGTTGCCGACCACTTCGTCGCCATCTTTCACCGAGCCGATACGACGAATGTCGAGACGGACCGACGAGTAGAACTTGAGTGCATTACCGCCGGTGGTGGTTTCCGGCGAACCGAACATGACGCCAATCTTCATCCGGATCTGGTTGATGAACACCATCAGACAGTTGGCGTTCTTGACGCTGCCGGTAAGCTTACGCAGTGCCTGGGACATCAGACGGGCCTGCAGACCAACGTGGGAATCCCCCATCTCACCCTCGATCTCCGCTTTCGGCGTCAGCGCCGCAACTGAGTCGACAATGATCACATCCACCGCGTTGGAGCGTACCAGCATGTCGGCGATTTCCAGCGCCTGCTCACCGGTATCAGGCTGGGACACCAGCAGCTCGTCAACGTTGACACCCAGTTTCTCGGCGTAGACCGGATCAAGGGCGTGCTCGGCATCCACAAATGCACAGGTCTTGCCCTGCTTCTGGGCCTCGGCAATCACCTGCAGGGTCAGCGTGGTCTTACCGGAGCTTTCCGGACCGTAGATTTCCACAATCCGGCCATAAGGCAGGCCGCCAATGCCCAGCGCCACGTCCAGCCCCAGGGAACCGGTGGACACCGCCGGGATCGCTTCCCGCGGCTGGTCGCCCATTTTCATTACAGCGCCCTTGCCGAACTGGCGCTCAATCTGACTCAGCGCCGCACCCAGTGCTTTCTTGCGGTTGTCTTCCATTGTTGCCATGCCCTCTTTGAACTGGTGACCAAACGATAACAGCGGCAGGCGCCCTGAGTGCTCTCTACGTCGAGCGAGATCGAGCATCGATCCGGACCGAACATCGACCCAGCGCCAAACCTGTATATTTGCACAGTATTAAAACACACCCCGGAATCCAGACCAACCCCCGCTACTTTCCGATGCAAGCTGTCTTTCCCGAGGTGTTTGATCAAGGAGCCTCTGATTAACGCCGAATCGCCTCTGCGCGATCTGAGGGCTGTAGCTGCAAGGCGCGGCTCGCGGCCAATGGCCGTCGTCCTTGGCAAGGGTCGCAACGCCGCAGATGCAGCCCTCAGAGCGCGCCCTTCGGGGCCTTCAGAGCGATCCACACTCGGCGTTGCGACTTTTTGAAAGGCAACCAGCCTGTCTGCAAAGCCGCGTCTTGAGTGTGAACCGCTCTGAAGGCCAGAGGTGATCCGGCGTTAATCAGAGGCTCCTTAACCTTGCAAAAATTCAGTCACTGACTGCAATACATACAACACCGACTGGCGGCGAACCGCCTCGCGGTCGCCATCAAACCAGCATCGGGCGGTACGGATATCGTCCCGGGTCCCCCAGGCAAACCAGACCGTGCCGACCGGCTTCTGCACCGAGCCACCACCCGGGCCGGCCACCCCGCTGGTGGCCACCGCCAGATCAGTTCCGGTGACCTTCAGGGCGCCGGCCACCATTTCCCGAACGACCGGCTCGCTGACGGCACCGTGCGCCGCCAGACTGTCCGAGGTCACCCCCAGCAGACGCTGTTTGGCATCATTGCTGTAGGTGACCAGACCACTGTGGAGGTACACCGAGGACCCGGGGCGGTCCGTCAGCACCTTGGCAACCCAGCCGCCGGTGCAGCTCTCCGCGGTGGTGATTGTGAGTCCCTGATGTTCCAGCACACCGGCGAGGGTTTCCCCGGCCAGCCAGAGCTGTTGGTCGGTTGCGGTCATAGCCACCTCCTGAGTACCTGGATGGCCACATCATGCGTTATCCGACCAGCGCTGCCAACCGGGCCTGAAACGCCCGGCTCTGCTGGCAACGCACCAGAGCGGTCAGCTCCTCTGCCATGGCGGAATCGAACGTCGCCCGCGCCGGTCGCCGCAGCAGCGCCTTGGTGGCCAGCAGCGCTTCCCGGGGGGAGGCCGCCAGTTGCTGCGCCGATGCCATCGCCGTCGCAAAAGCGTCGCCCTTGTCGACCACATCGTTGAGCAGACCGGCGGCCAGTGCTTCCCTGGCATCAAACGCGCGCCCCTGCAACAACCACTCGCCGGCTTTCGGCAGGCCAACCAGAGCTGGCAGCAATGCCGTCGCCGCGAATTCGGGACACAAACCGAGCTGTACAAAAGGCATCTGGAAGCTTGCCCCCTCACCGGCATAGAGCAGGTCACAATGCAGCAACAGGGTGCAGCCGATGCCCACCGCAGCGCCTTCGACCGCCGCAACCACCGGCTTGGGAAACGCCGCCAGGGCGTACATAAAGCGATAGGCCGGGTGCTGGTCATCCCTGATCGGATGGCGAACAAAATCATCCAGGTCGTTACCGGCACAGAACCCCTGGCCCACGCCGGTCAGTACCAGCACCGCCACGTCGTCATCGTCCGCGGCCTGGTGCAGGTACGCCGTCAGCGCCCGGTAACTGGCCACATCCAGGGCATTCCGGCGATCCGGGCGGTTCAGCCGCAGCACCCCCACACCCTCGGCCCGATGGTATTCAATGGCGGTCATGGCTGCTGGCTCCCGGCATACTGATCGCGAAGGGCGCGCTTGAGCAGTTTGCCGGAGGTGTTCTTGGGCAGTCCGGTCACAAAGTGGACCGACTTGGGCACCTTGAACGGCGCCAGATGACCGCGGGCATGCTCGATCAGGGCGTCGGCGTCCGATTCCACACCGGGCCGGAGCACCACAATGGCGGCAATGGCCTCAATCCACTTAGCGTCCGGCACGCCGATCACCGCCACCTCATCGACATCCGGATGGGTGTAGAGCACTTCCTCCACGTCCCGGCTCGCCACCAGCACCCCGCCGGTATTGACGATGTCCTTGATCCGGTCAACGATCCAGATAAAGCCCTGTTCATCCCGGTAACCCAGGTCGCCGGAATGGAACCAGCCGCCGGCAAAGGCCTCCGCGGTCTCTTCCGGCTTGTCCCAGTACCCCACCATCAGCTGCGGCGAGCGATGGACCAGTTCCCCCTGCTCGCCCGGTCCGCAGTCCTCTCCGGTGGCCGGATTGACGATACGGGTCATCACATGGATTACCGGACGGCCACAGGACGCCGGACGCTCGCGGTGTTCCTCCGGCCGCAATACCGTCGCCAGGGGCGCAATCTCGCTTTGGCCGTAACAGTTGTACAGCCCGGACGCCGGCAACCGTTCCGCCAGCTCCCGCACAATCGGCTCCGGCATGATTGAGGCGCCATAGTACAGCTTCTGCAGATGCTGCAACTCCGCCTCCACAAACTGCTCGTGCCGCAGCAGTGAGATCCACACCGTGGGCGGGGCAAAGAAGCTGTTCAGCCGCTCATCCTTGAGCAAGCGCAGGATGATCTCCGGCGTTGGCGTGTCCAGTACACGGCTGAACGCTCCCACCAATAGCGAGGGCATGGCAAAGACGTGCATCTGCGCCGAGTGGTATAGCGGCAGCGCCGCCAGGCTGCGATCCCCGGCCTCGATGTCCAGGTGGTGAAGGCAACTGGTGTACTCCGCCATCAGCGAGCGATGGGTATGCATCGCCCCTTTGGGGTCAGATGTGGTGCCGGAGGTGTACAGGATCTGCACCACATCGGTGTCGCTCAGGTCCACTGCCGGCGCCTCGTCATTACCTTCGTCATCAACCCCGGCGCCGGCCACCGCCAGCACATCCAGATCGGCGGCGTCGCCATGGAGGCTTCCCAGCACGCGCAGCGACTGGCGATCACAGGCCGCCTCCAACTGCGCTTCCAGCACACCATCGAAGAACACCGCGGCAGCACCAGACTGCTGCAGCACATAGGTCAGCTCACGCCGGGTCAGCGAAAAGTTCACTGGCACATGAATCAGCCCGGCCCGGGTGCAAGCCAGCCACAGGATCAGATAGGCGTCTGAGTTCTTGCCATAGGCCGCGACGCGGTCACCTTTCACCAGGCCGGCGGCCAACAGCCGGTTGGCGACACGGTTAACGGCCCGGTTGAGGGCCAGATAGCTCCAGCTGCGGGACTGGAATGCCAGCGCCGGCCGGTCCGGACAGGTCTGGACGATCCGTTCCAGGGCATCGCCAATGGTGTTGCGGGTGGCGCCCTGGATCAGGGCTTCAGTGGACGTGGGCTGGTTCATTGCTTGCCTCAATTTGTTGTTGTCATCGGAAGCGCCAGCCAGAGAGCTGGCGTCAGGAACGCAATAGACTCATTAAAGAGGGAGTTGAACAGGGTTTGAATGACAGCGGCGGTCGTTTTTATTGATCAAACCGGCCAGCCAGACCACACTGGCGACAGATAACGCCGGATCTGGCCAGGCACAGAACCAGGACCACCAACCATGACATCACTGCCATACAGCCCCCAATCCAGCAGGGCTCACATTGCCAACCACTACCTTCGCGCCAGTATCAGTGGCGCCCTGGCACAGGGTGTTTCGGCCTCTGAGCTGCTGACGCAGGCCCATATTCCGGAAGACTGGCTTGATCAACCCGGCCACCCGGTCACCGAGCGCCAGCTGAGCGATCTGATCAAGGCGGTGTGGCGCTCCACCGGGGATGAGTTCATGGGGCTGGCGTCAAACCGCTGCAAACGGGGAGCCTTCTCGCTGATGGCAGAACTGGCCCAGAGCGCCAGCACCCTCGGCGGCATGCTGCACCAGTCGGCGCGGTTCTATTCCGCCATCGGCGATGACCTGGACATCGGCCAGGACGATCCCGGGACCGGCTCGCAGCTGTTCTACCGGCTGCACCTGCGCCATCGCGGCGAAGATCGCCACCACTTCCTGCAGGAATTCATCCTGCTGATGTGGCAACGTTTCGCCAGCTGGCTGGTGGGCCAGCAGATTCCCATCGCCGGCACTCGGCTCGCCTACCCGGCGCCACCCCACGCCGCGGAATACCACAGCATGTATCCCGGCGAACTGAGGTTTGATCAGCCCCGCTGCGGCTTCGTACTGCACCGGCGCTGTCTGCAACTGCCAATCGTGCGCACCAGTGCCGAGTTGCAGGCGTTCCTGGTCGATTGCCCGGCGGTGATCCTGCACCGGCCGCACCGGGACAATCGCCTCCACACCCGGCTCCAGGCCCTGCTTCAGCGTTACGATTTCGAGCACCTGCCCAGTCTGGAGAGCCTCAGCGACCAGCTACTGATGGCACCACGCACCCTGCGTCGACGGCTACGGGAAGAAGGCACGTCCCTGCGGCAGATCAAGGAAGGTCTGCGACGGGACTTCGCCCAGAAGCTGCTGGCCAACGAGCATCTCAGCGTGCAGGACATCGCGCTGCAGACCGGCTTCACCGAAGCCGCGGCGTTCTGTCGCGCCTTCAAGCGCTGGACCGGCCAGTCCCCGGCCCGCTGGCGACAGGGCGTTCGAACCGTCGAGAACGGTTGACGGGTAAAACGGTGAAGCCCCCTGCTCGTTTCATCCCGGCCGCAATTTTCTTACAATCCGCGGAGCCTTGACCGTCGCATCCCATCGCCTCGGTTCAGGAGCAGGCACCACAACATACATTGCGTCCGGATACCTCCATGTCAGCAGCCCAGAAAGACCTTCCCAAGCACACCCCGATGATGCAGCAATACCTAAAGATCAAAGGGGAACACCCCAATGAGCTGGTGTTCTATCGCATGGGGGATTTCTATGAGCTGTTCTACGACGACGCCAAAAAAGCCGCCGATATCCTCGACATCACCCTGACCGCCCGCGGACAGTCCGGCGGCCAGCCGATTCCCATGGCCGGTATTCCCTACCACGCGGCCGAGAACTACATCGCCCGCCTGGTGCGTACCGGCCAGTCCATCGCCATCTGTGAGCAGATTGGCGACCCGGCCACCAGCAAGGGCCCGGTCGAGCGCAAGGTGGTGCGGGTGGTAACCCCGGGCACCCTGAGCGACGACGCCTTCCTGGAAGACCGCCGCGACAACCTGCTCACCGCCATCTACAGCTACAAGGAGCGGTTCGGCTTTGCCACCCTGGACATCTCCAGCGGCCGCTTCGCCATCGCCGAGCTGGACGACCTGGAAGAACTCCGCGGCGAGCTGCAACGGCTGCAACCGGCGGAGATCCTGATCAGTGAAGACTTCCCCTACGATGAAGTACTGGAAGGCTTCAACGGCATCCGCCGCCAGGGCCCGTGGCTGTTTGAGGCCGACAGCGCCCTGCGGGTACTGACCCAGCAGCTGCAAGTAAAAGACCTCACCGGGTTTGGCTGCGAAGACCTGCAACTGGCCATCTGCGCCGCCGGCTGCCTGCTGCAGTACGCCCGCGAAACCCAGCGCACCGCCCTGCCCCACATCCGCAAGCTGACCCGGGAGACCCGTGACGAGGCGGTCATCCTCGACGCCACCAGTCGCCGCAACCTGGAAATCGACACCAACCTGATGGGCGGCAGCCAGCACACTCTGGCCTGGGTGATGGACCGCACCGCTACCGCCATGGGCGGCCGCCAGCTACGACGCTGGCTCAATCGCCCGCTGCGGGACGTACACACCGTGGAGCAACGGCAACACGCCGTCGCCGCGCTGCTGGACGGCTTCCATTACGAGCCGGTCCACGAAAGCCTGAAGGCGGTAGGCGATATGGAGCGCATCCTCGCCCGGGTGGCCCTGCGTTCCGCCCGCCCCCGCGACCTGGCCCGGCTGCGGGATGCCTTTCAGGCCCTGCCGGCGCTGCAACAGGCGCTGCAACCGGTCAACTCCGACCATGTGGTCAAGCTGGCCACCATCATCAGCGAGTACCCGGAACTGGCCGATCTGCTGGAACGGGCGGTGATCGATAACCCGCCGGTGGTGATCCGTGACGGTGGGGTGATCCGCGAGGGCTTCGACGAAGAGCTCGACGAGCTGCGCAACATCAGCGAGAACGCCGGCCAGTTCCTGCTGGATGTGGAAACCCGGGAACGCGAACGCACCGGCATCAGCACCCTGAAGGTGGGCTATAACCGGGTCCACGGCTACTACATCGAGATCAGCCGGGCGCAGTCGGACCAGGCGCCGGTGGACTACATCCGCCGCCAGACCCTGAAGAACGCCGAGCGCTTCATCACCCCGGAACTGAAAGAGTTTGAAGACAAGGCCCTGAGCGCCAAAAGCCGTGCCCTGGCCCGGGAAAAGGCACTGTACGATCAACTGCTGGAAACCCTGGCGGACAACCTTGCCAAGCTGCAGGACACCGCCCAGGCGCTGGCCGAACTCGACGTACTGGCCAACTTCGCCGAGCGGGCCACCAGCCTGCGCTTCTGCGCACCGGAGTTCCGCAACGACCCCGGCTTCGACGTGGAAGACGGCCGCCACCCGGTGGTGGAGCAACTGCTGAGCGAGCCCTACGTACCCAATAACCTGCTGATGGACACCAAGCGCCGCATGCTGGTGATCACCGGCCCCAACATGGGCGGTAAGTCCACCTACATGCGCCAAGCAGCGTTGATCGCCCTGCTGGCCTACACCGGCAGTTTCGTACCCGCCAACCGGGCGGTGCTGGGCCCGGTGGATCGCATCTTCACCCGCATGGGCTCCTCCGACGACATTGCCGGCGGCCGTTCCACCTTCATGGTGGAAATGACCGAAACCGCCAACATTCTCCACAACGCCACCGAACACAGCCTGGTGCTGATGGACGAAGTCGGCCGCGGCACCAGCACCTTTGACGGCCTGTCACTGGCCTGGGCGACCGCCAGCCACCTGGCCCAGGACATTCGCTGCTACACCCTGTTTGCCACCCACTATTTCGAGCTGACACAGTTGGCCGACCAGCTGGAGCACGCCGTCAACGTCCACCTCACCGCCACGGAGCACGACGACAGCATCGTATTCCTGCACAACGTCCACGACGGCCCCGCCAGCCAGAGCTATGGCCTTCAGGTGGCCAAGCTGGCCGGCGTGCCCCAGGGCGTCATCAGCAACGCCAAGGACCAGCTCAGACAACTGGAGGGCAGCGCCTCCCCAGCGCCCGTAGCCGAACCCGCGCCGGCAGCAGCACCCAAAGCGCCGGTGGAAACAGCTAAAAGCATCGTGCAGGGCGACATGTTCGCCAGCCTGGAACCCAGCGAGGCCGAACAACTCCTGGCCGCACTGGATCTGGACAACCTGACCCCCCGCGAGGCCCTGAACCAGCTTTATGAGCTCAAAAAGTTGATTTAGGCCACCTGCGCATATACTTATAGCGTCCCGACGCTTGCGACAGCGCGGGACGCTCCCTACAATATCGCGCAATTAAAAGAGCCCTGGCGCAGTGATCACTGCGCTTTCTCCACCCGGCCAAGCCTCAACGGCCTGCCGGCGCGAACCACGGGCTCGCAAATAATGGAGTCACCCTCCCCGGCCCCAGTGGCAGCTTCGGTTACCCAACGTTGACCGGGAGATGGCAGACCTCCAGTCTGATGAGATAGACCACCGAACCAGGGAACCGACTATGGCGTTTGTCGTTACTGATAACTGCATCAAGTGCAAATACACTGACTGCGTTGAAGTATGTCCGGTGGACTGCTTTTACGAAGGTCCGAACTTCCTGGTCATTGACCCGGACGAATGCATCGACTGTGCCCTCTGCGAGCCTGAGTGTCCCGCCGAAGCCATCTTCTCTGAAGACGAGCTGCCGGAAGATCAGGTCCAGTTCGTGGAAATCAACGCCGATCTGGCCGCCAAGTGGGACAACATCACCGAGAAGAAAGACCCGCTGCCAGACGCCGCAGAGTGGGACGGCAAGCCCAACAAGCTGCAATACCTGGAGCGATAAGGGCTTGCAGGCGGCTTGAAGCCAGCCAGCAATACAGAAAAGAAAAAGGGGTCAGAACCACGGTTCTGACCCCTTTTTCTTTGAATCGCCTACTACGAATCCCCCGCTACAGCAGAACACCGTTTCCTTTATAGGTTTCAGCTTGTTCGAGAACGCTGTAAGACGTAACCAACTCGTAGTCCGGAAACGTTATACCTTGCCCCTCGCTGACATGACCATCCAAAACAGCCACAAAACAGGCGTCCGGGTACTCAACAGCAACACATTTTAATGCAGCCTGTGCAGTCTCAGCTTGAACGTGATGACAGAAGGTTTGTCCGGAATCGTCATAAAACCCCAGAACCGAATAATCTTTCATTATCGTTTTGCACTCCCAGTTGGATGAAGGCGACAGCGAGAATCTGAAAATTATCCAGAAAGTTTACCTACCAGTCACTGGCGTTGCACGATGCGTAGTGGCTCCAAGGCCTGAGGGCTCACCACTTGTCCATCCTCCAGTTTTGATAGAGCACTTTCTCCAACACCAAGACGACAGTTTTTCGCTTTCAAAAAAAATGTCCCGGTCTTCGTCCAGAAACCTTATACAGACCCCCCAAATAGTTCAAATTCGTCCGATATTGTGGACTTTTAGGCTTGTAGCCATAACAAGCCTCTGGAAAAATAGATCTGTCACGCTTTTCGCGA
The DNA here is from genome assembly GCF_023156385.1 of Marinobacter xestospongiae. Lineage (GTDB taxonomy): Bacteria > Pseudomonadota > Gammaproteobacteria > Pseudomonadales > Oleiphilaceae > Marinobacter > Marinobacter xestospongiae. Next base: position 2,880 of record NZ_JAKZAK010000012.1, on the reverse strand, counting down.
ACACGCGGCCATAACTAGCCCTTGGCAAAAATAGATCTGCCCGGTTTCTCATGTCGTGGATGGCTGTATCATTTAGGATTTTATAACGTGAAACTAATACTTTTTTTTGAGAGGGTTGAAACCCTGTGTTTTGACGGAAGCGCTCTTGTAGAATCAGGAAATATCTATTCTTTGCCTGAATCAAAACCCCACATCTACATGGCAGCAGATGTTGGCAGAAACTTTCATTCTTGGGTTCTCCATGGTTCTGGCACAGTCAGCTGCGGATACGATAGCTATAAAATCAAAGGAGGGGATGTTTATAGTTTAAAATCAAAGGATAGATTATTCTCCTATGACTTATACCCTCCGAGGGATATTGATGACTTTCGACTAATACCCTCTCCCGTAAAGGGAAATGAATTTCGAAAGGAGTTGGTAAAAGATAATGGAGAGAAAGTTGAAACAAATGTCTCCGCATACATTTCAAACGATTCGATTGTAGTATTCAACAAAAAGTCAAGGAGAAGCCCAGTAACGTTGAGCTGCATGGACTTAGAATTCAATGTTCTTTGGGAGAACGAAGACTACAAGTATGTAATGCACAGCCCTAGCAGGTTAGACTACAGCGGATTTAAATGCATCGGCAACACCTTTATCTTTGTTGCTGGAACGCGAAGCAATCAAATTGTTGCGTTGAATCGATCAACCGGAATAGAAGTCTGGAGTTATCAGGTGGATGAAAGCTGTGCTGACCATCACTTGATTCGCGAAGACTTGATTGTTGTTATAGGAAAGAAAACACTGCGCCTACTGGATCCTCTGACCGGCAAAGAGATCAACCGAATTTCGCTGCCGGAAGAGGGCTTTGCCTCAAATGTGGTGTTTGATGGTGAATACCTATATGTCTTTACCACCTATGACCCTACTATTCGCGTATACAACAAAACCGGCGACACCCTGGCTCATCAGTTATTGGCAGTACCAGAACCATATCAGTTTAACCCATTGGATGTGCCGACCTTGCTTGATGAGACATTTTATATCTCATTAAATTGTGCGTCTAAACCGAAAGATGCTTTATTAGTGGTCAGCAAAGCTGAGCTTCTGGGGCAGATGGAGCCGACTCTGGAATATGAAGAAAAACCTGCAATAGACGTGCAATGTGTGAAAGAGCCGGATGACTCTGAATATTATGACGTGACGGTGTGCGGCGATGATTTAGATCTCCTCTATCGGCACGCAGGTGTTGCCGCTCTCGATATTGTGGGTGAATATGGCAAAGGCCCGGATGAAAACCCCAATCGCAATGAAGACTTTAATGGCCTGATTAAAATCAAACTGGCCGGTATTCCTGTGGATAATCGTAATGATAAAGATTTGGAGCGGTTAGCTTATCAAGTTGAGCGTGCAGCTAAAGATAGCTATTTCAATGCCGGCATTCGCGCCGTTCGGGCTGAATGTGAGTGGCTGGACTAAAACGGGAGCGATGCTTTAATGAGTGAGATGAACTTAGCCTTTCGCGTCACCTTTATGGATTTGGAGTCTGCAGTTGCTTGCAAACACTTCATCAGAGCGTGGCGCGATGGTAAACAATCATTGGGTGAGCTATCAACGGCGTTTTCTGATCGCTTGCCAGAAGCTCTGGCATTAGCTGAGCGCCTGGAAGAAGCATTTCCTGATGGTCTGATGTCTACAACCATAACGTTTGAGGGCAATAGACATACAATGTTCTATTACTCAATTGGCGGAAACGATGGCATCGAAAAACGACATTTATGTCGCCTGCTGTGTGGTTGGTTGGCTAACATGGATGCAGTTACGCAGGTGGTACAGCGCGAAAGTGGTGATAACGATGCTTTCACAGTGTATCAAGACGGAAGCATGGAAGAACTTTGCATATTTGAAGATGGCCGCCTGATCGATTGGCTACTGGCTCAAAGTGATGAGATCTTGCCGGTATCCATTTACGATTTGCCGGTGCTATTTCTTAAGTATCAAGGTGATCTTCAGGCGGCGATGGAAGCTGAGCAGGGTTAACCCCGACGCATTAATCCAATACGCGGCCATAACGAACCCTAGGCAAAAATAGATCTGCCCGGTTTCTCATGTCGTGGATGGCTGTATCATTTAGGATTCTAAAACGTGAAACTAATTCATTTTTTTGAGAGAGTTAGAACTCTGTATTTTGACGGAAGTGTTCTTGTAGAATCAGGAAACATCTATTCTTTGCCTGAATCAAAACCCCACATCCACATGGCAGCAGATGTTGGCAGAAACTTTCATTCTTGGGTTCTTCATGGTTCTGGCACTGTCAGCTGTGGATACGATAGCTATAAAATCAAAGGAGGGGATGTTTACAGCTTAATATCAAAGGATAAATTATTCTCCTATGACTTATACCCTCCGGAGGATATTGGTGATTTTCAACTAATACCCTCTCCCGTGAAGGGAAATGAATTTCGAAGTGAGCTGGTAAAAGATAATGGGAAAAAGGTTGAAACACGTTCCGCGGCATATCTTTCAAGCGATTCCATTGTTGCATTCAACAAAAAGGCAAGAAGAGGCCCAATAACGTTGAGCTGCATGAATTTAGAGCTCAACATTCTTTGGGAGAATGAAGACTACAAGTATGTAACGCACAATTCTCACAGGTTAGATTACAGCGGTTTTGAATGCATTGGTGATACTTTCATTTTTGTTGCTGGGTCATACAGAAATCAGATTGTTGCGCTGGATCGATCAACCGGAACAGAGGTCTGGAGTTATCAGGTGGATGAAAGCTGTGCTGACCATCACTTGATTCGCGAAGACTTGATTGTTGTCCTGAAGTCAAACAATAAGTGCAGCACCACTCGTTGGTAGTGCCCCGGAATATTCTCCCCAGAACACCTCCGCCGG
>NZ_JAKZAK010000011.1 GCF_023156385.1 Marinobacter xestospongiae | reverse complement strand
GAATGAGGGTACCGGCAGCGACCCTCCTTCCCCTACCTCGTTATCTCAAAGTGCTGCGGTTATTGTCTGACATCAGGATTAAACAGCATTCGCCCATACACCTAATGCTCCATAGGAATCCATTTATAGCGGATCTCATAGGTAGCTACAGCAACTTTTGAATTGCCGATCGTCAGCATATGCTCATCACCATAACCATTCAGGATCACCTCAGCGCCTCTTTCTAAAGAGGGCATTGATTTCAACTGTCTGGAAACCATCTCGAATGACGCTCTTGAGGGAATGATCATCGAAAGCCAGGTGACCAACTCTTCCTTCGACAACAAATTGTCGGTTAGGTAATAGGCATTAATAGAAAGACTGCAGACACCGTACTCAAGCAACAACAGTGAACCATTCAGATATTGCGCATAGTACACGCCAGACTTTTCATCCAAACCGCTTTTAAGAACGCCTTCATATTCTGACGTTATTTCTGGAGGTAGCGTATAAACAAAACATTCATCCCCATAAGATCTGCTGGAAAACGCAGCCATGCATACCAATAAAAAGAAACATATCTTAGTCATAGCCAGCGTCATCCTTAAGCGTACCATGCAGTAATTGAGCGACGTACCCAGAGCTGGCTGGAAAACCCTCAGGGAGCAGCGACCAATACTCACTCCAACTCCATCATCGTACTGGCCAACATGCTCACAAAGGAAACAAAAAATGTAACTTTCAGCATATAGATTCCCAGCCCTACTGAGAGCGGCCAGACCATCCAGGAAATCGTTCCGATGTAGATTCCAAAGTAACCAATCAGGAAATACTTTGTCTGGCGAGCGGAATGAATCTGAAGACGCTCGAAGGATACGGCGAACAGAATGACAACCATTGGAATAAGCACATCGCCCAGATACAGGATGAGAGGGCTTAAATCTCCAGTTAACTGGGAGAAATGATTCAAACCAGTGGAAAATACTGCAATGACGATGGATAATAATACGGTGTTCCAGTTAATAGTGCTGGATTTTATGGCCTCACGGATTTCCGAGGGCTTCTGATCACAGTTCTCTAACTCGTAACGAAGGTTTCGTCGCCGCAGATAGCCGAAGATGCCTCGTGTGGTCCATACCTGTTTAGTGGTGCTGTCCAGTATCGCTCCGCTGATAAAAACCCGGTCCCTTCGACTAACCCGGCATCTTAGCGCCCGGAGGGCCGCCCTGGTTTTCGGGGTGTCAATATGGCTTCCAACCTGAATGAGTTCAAAAACAATCGCAACAGGCAGTAATTTCTTTTTCTTGGCTTTGGGCTTTGACTTGGAAGCAGATGCCTCTGCTATGTCTTGTTCCTCGGCCTCCAACGCCTGCTCAAAATCTTCTCTGAAGGCCTTTCCGGTGGCGATCAGCTTCTCACGGGTTAGCTCTTTTGAGATCGGACCATCAATGAACAACGCGACCTTGATCGCCATACCGCTAACCTTGATAGCAATGCGGGAGCAGTAAGACTTCAATGTTCGTAATGCGGGCGCGGTCGAAACAACACTGACTGGACTTCCGTCCACTTCTGCGACATCGTCGAACTCCGGTAACGGACCACCAATCAACGGCGCTGAATTGGCATGGCGCGTCAACGACTCTAGATACTGAATAAGAAGCTCATCCTGGGCCTGCTCATCCGATTCGGCCTCAAGTTGATCCAGCAATGCCTCTTCATTGGGCAGCTGAGACACCTCGTCAACATCCGTAACAATAGTCCAGAAGCGCTCCACGATTAAACGTTGAACAAGACGATCAATAATGTAAGACACAACCACATTCCTTTGTAGATAAATTAAGAAGCCGGCACTGGCCCGGATCAATGTTACACTATTTCACTGGCAAACATAAAAAAGGCTACTGCTCTCTTGATATCGGAGGAAATATATCCCATACACTCAAAATCCGATTTATCAATAAAACACCAGCCTGAATAATTTTATTTAAGAGATTAAAAATAAATATAAGATTCTATATAGCCGTTAGGCTCAAACTTCTTCATCTGGCCAACGATCTGCCGTCTGTTATCTCTCGCCGCACGCAGGGCGCAAATCTGGTACCGTTGTCCCTGGGTCAGTTGTCGGTATCCCGTCACAACTCTTTTTTGGTCTGTAACCCGAACGAGGGTTCCTACAGCGCCCTTCTTCCATCTCATTATCCCAAAGTGCTGCGGTTATTGCCGAACATCAGGAAAACAGGGAGCGTAACCTGCCCATGAACCAGGAATCACTTTACCCGCCCGGCTTGGCATCCAGCGATAGAGTCGTTCTGTTCGACGGTGTCTGCAAGCTGTGCTCTGCCTGGGCCCGTTTTCTCATCAGGTTCGACAGGAAGCGTCGATTCAAGCTGGCGACGGTTCAATCATCGGCAGGCAAAGCCATTCTGCAGTGGTATGGCCTACCAACGGATCACTACAACACCATGTTGCTTGTTGAGGGTGCGACGATCTACACCAGATCCTCTGCTTTTCTCAGAGTTGTGCGAAGACTGCCCTGGCCCTGGCCGTTGATGTGCATTGGTTGGGCTATCCCCGGCCCCATCCGGGATTGGCTTTACGATCGTATTGCATTGAATCGCTACCGGTTGTTTGGTCGTTACGAGACCTGTGTTGTTCCGAACAAAGATCATGATTCCAGGTTCCTGAATGACTAGTGTCCCCCTGAACTATGCTATTTGCCGGCTCTCCGTCGCCTTTGTTTGGCTCTACCACGGTCTGGTGCCCAAATTGCTCTACCTGCATGAGGATGAGCTGGCGATGAGCCTCGCCGCCGGACTGTCGCAAACGGCGGCCGAAACCCTCGCAACCCTTGCCGGTGTCGCGGAGATTGGGATGGCCTTTGCCGTCCTGCTTTTCTGGCGCCAGCGCTGGCCACTGATTCTCACGGTGGTGGCAATGCTTGGGCTACTGGTGTTTGTCGCCGCATTCCGGCCCGAGCTATTGGGTGGCGCTTTCAACCCAGTCACCACCAATGTCGCGTTGATCGCGCTTGCTATCGTTGGCCTGAACCTGCAACGTTCAGATCAGGAGGAAAGCTAGCAGGCTTATTAACTCAAACATGAAGGCCTGACCAGTTGTCCAACTCACTGGCCTCTATCGAAGGAGAATCGCCATGAAGATGAGTCCGAAGGATTTTGTAGCGCGCAAAGGCACCAAGCCGATTCCCATGCTCACGGCATACACCTGCCCGGTTGCCCGCAGTGTCGAGCAGGCTGGGGTACCGATCATTCTTGTCGGGGATACGGTCGGGATGGTCGAGATGGGTTTTGACAGTACCCGGGATGTCACCATTGAGCACATGGAGTATCACATCGGAGCAGTGCGCCGGGGCGCGAAGAGTACCCACATCATCGGCGACTTGCCCTATAGAACAGACAGAGACCCTGAAACGGCCCTCGAGAACGCACAACGCCTGGTCAATGCCGGCGCCGATAGCGTGAAGCTGGAGGGTGCGAACACTCAGGTCATCCGTCACCTTGTCGAGCACAACATTCCCGTTGTCGGGCATACCGGACTACTCCCGCAAACGGCCGAGAACTTCAAGCAGGTTGGCCGCACAGAGGAAGACGCCAAGAGAGTCATGGACGAAGCCAGGTCCATTGAAGCGGCAGGCGCTTTCATGGTTGTGCTGGAGCATATCCCCTACCCTCTGGCCCGTGAAATCACTCACGCGCTGGCCATACCAACCATTGGCATCGGGGCGGGTCCGGACTGTGACGGGCAGGTTCTGGTGATCAACGATGCCCTTGGGCTGGGCGACTACTGGCCGCCGTTCTCCAAACAGTATGCCTATGCCAGCAAGACCGTACTGCAGGTCGCGTCGGAGTTCTCCGAGGAAGTGGAATCGATGAAGTTCCCAAACAACATCATTCAGTTCACCGGCACAAACGGTCGTTAACCGCTGAATCAATGGGACGCGGAAGTGCGCCTTCGTGTCCCATTGATGCAACGTCTATCGAGATTGGAGAGCACGACCTCATTCTCATCCCAATCAAGGTAGGATGAATTTACGCTAGGCTATTCCAATAGTCGGTCGTTACTGGCGCACAAGCATCTCAACGTAGGATGGCAGTACAGGTTAAGACATACCGGCGCTCAGCGAAGCTGTACCCTTCCGGGCTTACTGCCCTGTATTCTTCCGCTTGAACAACTTACTAAGCAGCCCAACAACGCCCGCAACGATAATTACACCAAACTTCTTCAGAAACAGCAGAGCGGCTGCGAAGAAGCCGGTTTTCGCTACCACTTTGCCAGCCACCAGTGCACCCAGACCATAGGCCGCGACGGTGTCCACTTCCGGATCGAAATCGCTGTAGCGGTGCCCTTCATCAAACTCGGCCATGCCCAGCACCGTATCCAGGTTGCTCTCAATCTCGGGCAGTTGATGCATGCCCGCGATGAAGTTGAGCACCAGCACGCCCTGGCGCCCAAGCGCCCGGATGTTGTAGTTCAGGGTATTGACCTGGGTATCACCGAACTGGAGCTCCTGGGCCCAGTACAGCTTGTGGGACTGCTGGTTGTAATGGGGTGTCGCCGCCCAGCCCAGCAATTCGACAGGCTGGTAGCCGGCTTCAATACGGGCCGGGTTCGATGAGCGGGTGTCCTCCTGCATCTGTTCGAGCAACTCGGCGTAGTCAATGTCGGCGGCATCGTCGTCGGACACATACCCCTCGGCCTCGTACTGGATGGTTACGCCCCAGGACTCATCATCCAGCGGGGTATAGCCTGCCGGAAACAGCATGCCCAGGGTTTCTTCGCCCGGCGGGTTGCCCCATGCCTCCACCAACACCCGTTCGCTGTCTTCAGGAGACAGGTAATAGAAGCTGTTTGGCACATTCAGTGTGGCCACACCATTCGGCAGGCTGATCTTACCCTGCTGGTAATCCAGGCTGTTGACGAAATGCTGAGCCCACTGCTGGTATTCCTGCTGCTGGTCCAGTTTTTTCGCCTCTGCCGCAACTTCCGCCTCGGAAGGCTCATTGGCCAGCACCCACTGGCTGCAAGTCATGAGTAACGCGGACGAAAACAATACGATGGCTTTCATAATGATTCCCTATGATTTGGTGCTCTTCCCTGATGGAGCAAACCCGATGTGTGGAGAAAGGGGCATTGCGTTGATTCGAAAATCAGTCCGGAGTATATCAGCCCTGTTTCAATAAAATCCTGAAGCAAGATCAACTGTGTGCTGGAATGGGGGCCTGTATATTACTTAGTAACCAGCGAATCCGGCTCCAGGATAGTTACGCCATCACACAAGACGAACTATGATGGTCGCCAAGCAATTCAGATGCCGTTTTCCTACCTTTTCCAATCACTGATCAAGGTCAAGATGCCGTGAAAAAGACCGTTCTGTCAGCGTTATTGCTGTTCAGCCAGGCCTGCCTGGGAGATATCGGCTTTGCGGTCGACTCCTACGAAGACACGACCAGAGCAAGAACGCTGGAAACAACGGTGATGTACCCAACCAGTGCGGTCTCGCCCGAGAAACAGTTTGCGCAGAATGCTGCCTTCTATGGATTCACTGCGATTGAGAATGCCGTCGTAACTGGCCATCAGTTGCCGGTTTACATCCTGGTCCATGGCACCTCGGGAAACTGGAGGAACCTCTCCTGGTTGGCCAGCCAGCTGGCAGAGCGTGGCGCCCTGGTGGTATCAGCCAATCACCCCAACTACACCAGTGGCCAGGCCACACCTGACAGCGTCATCAGAATGTGGGATCAACCGCTGGATGTCTCGTTCCTGATCGACAACCTCCTGTCAGGCCCGTATGGCCCTTACGCAGACCCGAAGAACATCACCGTCATTGGTTACTCGTTGGGTGGCTACAGCGCATTGGCACTTGCCGGTGCCAGGTTTGATATCGCCGGGTACCACCAATACTGCGAAGGTCACCAGGATGTGTCCTGCCAGTATTTTGCCAATGCCCTGGCCGGGCTGACAGACGGGGATCGTTCAAAGATTTCTGAGGACTACCGTGACACCAGGGTCACTCACGCAATCGCCCTGGCACCCGGGTATGTCCCAGCGGTCCAGCCAGACAGCCTGCGTGCGCTATCCGCCAGAACGCTGATCATTGGCGCGGAACTTGATGAACGTATTCCTCCCGCCTTGCAGTTGAAACCGTATCTGGAGCCGGCCGCTGACCACATCCGCTACCGGGAAATAGCAGGCGCCTACCATTTCAGCTTCATGCAGATCTGCAAGCCCGAAGCCGAGGCCATCCTTGCTGAAGAGGGTGCGGCGTTTGTCTGCCAGGAACGATCCGACATTGATCGGGAGCGGTTCCATACCCAGCTGCAACAACTCATCGAGGAGTTTGACACCCTGTAGGCCACACCGGGCAGCGCCTGTTTTCGATACGCCGTTGGTTGGTTTTCCAAGTCTTTGTGATCCAGCTCACGAACGTCATCATGGCGCACAGGAGTCCCGATCCGATAAGCTAGACAACAAGTTGAAAAACTCACATAAAACACCCCTGTCTAGCTTTCCGGTATGCCTGCCCTCGACTCAACCAAACGCGCGCCCTCAATTGAAGACTACGAAGTCATGGAACAGGGGGTGTGCGACCAGATTGGCCAGAATCTTCGAGTCGTTCGCACTCAGCTCGGGATCAGTCAGTCCGAACTCGCCTGCCTGATCGGGGTGTCCCGCAGCCAGTACCGCCGCTATGAGGAAGGCCGGGATCTGCCCCGGCTGCACACCGCCATTCTCTGGTCAGTCGAGACCGGCATTCCAACTCACTGGCTGTTCACCGGCACCGGACACCACAACTGGGTGGATGTGCCCTGGCACCCATCCTGGGTCGCCGTGCTGTACTTCCTGAACAAGGCACCCGGGTATGCGCTCAGATCCCTTCAGGCGGCCCTGGAAGGCTTGGCGGGATCAGCGTCAACCGGGCCCCTGGCGCACTATCGCAATCCGGGGATCGAAGAGTGTCGGAGCTGTATTGATGATCGCTACTATCAGGCAATTTCGAAACACCTGCGGCGGTTCCGTCAGGAGCACAGCCTTTCCCAGGACACCATGGCCCACCACCTCGGCATTTCCACCGCAGCCTACAAGCGCTACGAAGCATTCGGCACCAGTATCCACTTCAGCATTCTGCTGATTATGCGATTCTGGTCCGCCAGCGGCATCAGCCCGATGACGCTGACCCGCAATACCCCGGTGTTCCAGTACCGGCAGCAGCAGAACGACAATTTTGCCATCCTGCTGCCGCTGTTGAACAAGCTGTCGGTGAACCAGCTGGAAAGCGTGAAGCTACTGTTAGACACGCTCTGGACCATGTCCGGTCGCAACTATCTAACCGGAAGGGCTATCTAACCGAAAGAGCTATCTAGCCGGGAAAACTGTCTGACCGGGCAAGCCCGTCACACCCGCCGGCGGCCAGGCTTTGCCCGAAGACAATCCGACGATATGAAGCACTCAGGCTTCACATCATCGTTCGCGGTCAGACAGGTTCTTCGATGATCCACCGTGGTATTCAATCGGTCCGATATCAGCCGCTGCATCCCGGGCGCGGCCGTAGATATCCGTCATCAACGCAGGTGCCAGACCCCGGTCAATCACCGGAGCCCCCTGCCGCACGCTTACCCGGGCACCGGTAACACTGAGCAGTGGGTTGGCCGTTGAGTGGTCATGGTCCCAGGCCGGCACCACCGCCTCACTTGGGTTGCTGCCGGTGTAGTGCCAGATATTGTGGCTGCCAGTGACGTTGTCGTACTTGCTGTCACCCCGGTAGCCGGCACCCACGAAGGGCTGATCCTGCTCGGTGTAGCAGACGTTATTGCGCCACTCGATGGCAACGTTGTCTTCGCTGCCATTGAGGTTGAGGCAGCCACGGCCGCCCCGGGCCTGGCCATCAGCGGAGTAGCCATACACCAGGTTGTTGCGGATGTGCATGGTGCCCAACAGGCCGGAATCACGAATGGCTATGCCACCGTTCTCAGGACCATTGGAGGTGTCTGGGTCGACACCGTCCCAGTCAGCCGCCAGCCCCACGTTGATCAGTACGTTATTGTCGATCTCCACATCCATCGACCAGTCACACTGGGAACCAACGCTGATTCCCGCCCCGGCCTGATCGACAATCACATTGTTGTAGATGCGGATGGGGCCTGTGGTGTCACCACAGCCATCATTCTGGTCGAACTGGTGGATGCCGAACTTGGCCTTGTTGCCATGCAGGTAGTTGTAGCCGAACTCCCAGGGCGCAACCTGCAGATCCGCGCCATCGCTGCGGACGGACATGTAGGTGGTGTGGTGCAGCTTGTTGGAGCCGTTACAGCCGTAGTCGTAGATCTCGTTGCCCAGCACCTTGAAGTTGGACACCCGGTCCGTGCCCCACTTGGCATTGCCCATGATCGCGCCCTGGGTTTTGCTGGCGCAGCCGCCCGGAATGTCGCCGATCCGGTTGGCCACGGCACGCCCGTTCTTGCTTGAACGAATGCCATAGGTGCCTTTGAAGTGGATCACCGGCCCCGTTGGTTGGCCATTGCTGTCCACTGCGGTGTAGTTGGAGGCATACAGATCCATTTTCGACACCACCAGGGCATCGGCGGTGTAGGCTTCAATGGCTCGCTGAGCGGTGACGGAAGGCTGGAACCCCGGGTAGGCGGTAATGGCAAACTGGGCATCCAGCGTGCTGCTGGCCGCGCTGTTGCTCCAGAAAATACCGTTCGCCGACGACGAGTCACCGGTGTCCACGTCATGCACGTAAATGGTTGAACCAGCCGGCGCTGTATCATCGGCGTGGGTTACGGTGCGCCACGGACTGGCCCAGGAGCCGTCGCCTGAGTCGCTGCCATCGGCTTTGACATGGTAGATGTTGCCGGATCTGACGGTGAATGGCAGGGCGTTGGAGGTGTGGCCATCCTGTTCGACATAGATCTTGCCTGCACCCTGGCTGGCGCCTGCGGGAATGGAGAACGCGATTTCCTGCATGCCGTGGGAAGCGAACAGATTGGCAGGTCCCGAAGGCAGGGTGCCGTCGGCATTCTTCCAGTAGTAGACATAAGGCTCGTGCTGCGCACCGGTGCTGTCCTCAAACACCAGTCGACCACCGTCGTCGCCCAGGTCATTCCCCCAGACCGTTACAATGGCACCATCGCCACGACCGTCACCCAGGCCGGTGCCGGGGCCGCTGGTCAGATCGGTAAACGCGAGCGATGGTGGGGTATCAGCACCAGGGGCCGGACCATCACCCGGATCATCGGCGGGCTGGAACTGGTAGGCAGCAATCACCGGGCTGCCACCGTCCCCCGCTTTGGTGGCCGCCCGGTTGAGCAGAAACAGCTTGCCGGAGGCCGGGTCGAAGGCGCCGGCTGTGGGCATCCCCTGCGGAAAACGGTTATCGAACCTGCCATAGTCGTAGGGGATGGGCTCATGGACCGCACTGGCGGCAAGAATGTCTTTCAGGTCATAGAGCCAGACATAGGGGTATTCATCGTTCGGGTCGTAGGGGCAGGTGCCGTGGCATTTGTTGCCATCCCACTGGGTGATGCCGTATCCGCCGCCCGATTCGTGCATGCCCGAGTGGCCGATAACCGCAAAGGTGCGCGTGCCCGGCACAATGAAGCCAAACCAGGCGGCGCTGATGTGGGTCCAAAGCGTGTTGGATTGCGCAAAGTCAGAGTCCATACCGGTGTGGTTGTAGGCATCCCAGCTGCCCCAGCTGTCCTCATGGGAGTAAAGGGTGCTGGATAGCGCGGTATCCACGGTGTAGCCCAGCCACGGCTGGGCACCGACCGGGCCGGAGTCACCGCTCATGCCGGCAGGGTTAAAGGTGTACAGGCTGGGGCCAACGCTGGTGCGCTGAATGCCCCGGATGCCGCCGCCACTGCCAGCCAGATGGGTGGCGCCCAGCTCACCCTGCCAAAGCTCCGGTACTGGTGACACATAGTTCAGCGTGGTGCCGCCCCCTTCCAGCTCAAAATAGCCATCCACCACCGAAGTGGCCAGGGAATCAGGATTGCGCACCACCACTGTGGTGTGGCTATTGCCACCGTTGACGTCGTTCCATCGGTAGCCCTGGATGACCAGCTCGCCATTTATGTAAGCCATGCCACCCAGCTCATCGATGCCCTGGGGGTTACCCGATGTCGCCGCGTCAAGCACCCGGGTAAAGCCCTGTTTCATGGTCGCCTTGGGCAGCTGTGTCGGGTCCGATGCCATCCCCAGCACCTCCGGCACCTGGAATTCGGCAACCGCATCGTCATAAAGGTGCGAGTCGATAAACACCGAGTTGGCGTCCGGGTTGTAGGCCAGCCGGCCATTGGCCCAGGCCGTCTTGGACACATCGTCGCGGTATTCCACCTTGAAGGCCCCCTGATAGGCGCCGGTCAGATCATCGATGGTCGCCAGCGGCAACGCCGTAGGCGCCGCCAGCGCGGCTGCGGGTACGGCCGTCAGCACCAGGAAACTCACAACCCGCCCTGCCCGACCGACCGTCTTGGTGCCGGCAAGACCACCCGGCCCGATCAAGCGCCGGGCGGTATCTTCTCCTCTCTTCACATAATCCATAGAGCGCCATTCTCTCTGTCTGACTTGCTATCCATACTGCCGTTGCCACGCCCAGGCAGACGCATTGACGCCGACGCACCTGAAACGCAGGACAACCCCATGTTGCAACAGCGGTCAGTGTGTTCGGGACAGCCCGAGCCAACAAGCGACGAAGCTGGCCATCATGAGGAGCAATTGGGCTCTGTTCGTAGACCAACCATCCCGACTTCATGATTGGTGTGAGACGATCCTTTGTTGCAGAATCAGCAGTCTTGGCAGCCGGGTTCATAAGAAACCAGCCGGCCCCAGATTCCACAAACGATCAAGTTGGCTATTTGCATAAGGAAAGCATGGCAATGTTAAGGACGTCCGCCCTTGTTCTTGCGCTATTTCTCAGTGGCTGTACAAGCGTCGCCACCTCACCCCGGCCAATGGATTACTACTCCCCGGGGCAACCGGAGTCAGCCGGCGAATCACTCTTTGAACCTGCCAAAAACTCCCTGGCAGACGACACCATCAAGCGCATCCTGGATTACCGGCTTGCCCTCCCCGCCCAGAACAGGGTTGCCGTACTGAAGCTGTCCAGCAACAGCTACTGGCGCTATTACTCCGATGACTTCACCCAGCTTAACGAAGACATTGCCACCAACTTTATCGGACGTCTGCAGGCATCCGATCGGGTCTACGACGCCTCCTTTCTCCCCAGCCTGCTGGTACCCGAGCAACGTACGCTGCCGTTCCTGCGGGAAGCCGCCGCCCGCTATCAGGCAGACCTGTTGCTGGCCTACCGGACCCAGTGCCGAACGTTCGAGAAGTACCGCCTGATCAACCCCGACGAAACCAGGGCCCACTGCACGGTAGAAGCCGTTCTGCTCGACACACGCTCCGGCACCGTGCCGTTCTCGGTGGTATCCAGCAACCAATTTTCCGCAAAGAAAGACAGCCAGGACAACAACTTCAGCGAGACCATCCGCAAAGCGGAACTAGCCGCCATTGGCCAATCCCTGGCAGAAACGGCAGATCGTCTGACGGAGTTTCTGGCTCAGGTTGAGACGCTGTAACCGCGTTTGATGGCGGACATACCTTTGTTGTCTCCATCGATACAAATGGGCGCGGAGACGGAAAAGTCATAGTCCATCTCTATCGCTATAACCTGAGCAGGAGTGCCTATCAGATGTTTTTTTCCACAGAAAGTTGCCACGACCGACTACGTCAGTATTGTAAATAGCCTCGATGAAAGCCCTCAAAATCATAGCCCTCATCACCCTCTTCGTTCTCGTTTGCGGCTTCCTCGTACCCGATCGGCGCACCATTCCGGTTGCAGGTGCGACCCGCTCGGACTGGAACGCCAATACCTTCTGGTTTGAACCCTGGGGCAGCTCGGGAGTGCACAAGGGCATAGACATTTTCGCGACCAGAGGCACGCCCGTGATTGCTGCTACCGATCTGGTTCTGCTCTACCGGGGAGAACTCCCGAAAGGAGGAAAGGTGGTCCTGGGACTTGGCCCAAAATGGCGCTTACACTACTTTGCCCATTTGGACAGCGTGAACCAGAATGGTTTGTTCGCTGTCCGGGGCGAATCTCTGGGAACGGTTGGAAACAGCGGAAATGCCCTGGGCAAACAGGCTCACCTTCATTACTCGATTGTAAGCCTGCTACCCCGTCCATGGTTGGTCGATGGGTCTACCCAAGGGTACAAAAAGGCATTTTACCTCAACCCGATCGAGTATCTGACAGACTGAGGATACTCTGAATACCCCAGTGAACCGCATGACCAGGCTATTGACGATACTCAGGAGGATGCCATGTTCCCACCAGCCTATCCCCATGACCGGATAGCCAAGCTTTATCCCAGTGTCTTTCTCCTCCACGGCAGTATCAGGATGAAGCCGGGGCTTCGAATCAACCGAAACATGATCATCCTGTGCGACGCTCAGGCACTCACCCTGGTCAACCCGGTTCGAATGGACGATGACGGTCTCTCTGCGCTGGAGAAGCTTGGCACCGTCAAGCGGGTCATCAGACTGGGAGACTTTCACGGGCTGGATGACGCCTTCTATCTGGATCGGTACCAATGTGAGTTCTGGGCACAAAATGGTCAGGCAACTTACCGCCACCCCCAGCCAGATACCGTAATCTCAGCCAACCTTGCCCCGCCCTTTCCCAACTCGGAATTCTTTATCTTCGAATCAGCCCGGTATCCGGAAGCCGCTCTTCTGCTTAGGGACCATCAATTACTGATCACTACCGACAGCGTTCAGTACCATGCAGACTGGAGCTACTTTTCGCTACTCTCAAAGTATGCATTCAGGCTGCTGGGATTCCGGCTTGGTCTCAACATCGGACCACCATGGTTGAAGCGAGCAACACCCGCTGGCGGCTCTCTGAAAACGGACTTCGAGCGACTGCTGGAGCTGGAGTTCGAAGCACTCGTATCGGCACATGGCAAACTGCTCTCCGCCAATGCCAAGCAGATGCTCGCCTCGGAAGTTCACAGAATCTTCAATAAACCCAATACGCCGTAATAAACATCAAAAGCACACCATACAGGTAACCCATCGATGAAACTGATCGTATTGCTGGCAGCCGTGCTGATTGTCGGCCTTCTGTTCCTCCAACAGCTTGACAACGAACCCTCTCCCCCCGAAAACGTGGTCGGTAATAACCCGGCTGCTCCAGAGGCCCCGCGGGTTCCAACGAACCCCGAAGAGCTGAAAACCTTCGAGAACGACATCAATCAGTTTATGGATGACGCGGCGAAGAAACGCATGGAACAGGTCGAGTAGCGCCCCCCATTGTTGAGCGCTCACCCAGTAACTCCGTACTAGTGTCCCGCTCGAATTACACCGCAAGAAACGGAGTGTCCCCGGGCGCGGGGCAACTTATCGTTTGTGCATTCCAGCAAGACAGGAGAATGCACATGACGGAACGCAACGTATCAATGGGCGCGCTGGAGTGGGCCCTGGTGGTTATTCTGTCCATCCTCTGGGGTGGCTCGTTTTTCTTTGTTGAAGTGGCCGTATCAGCACTCGCTCCCCTGACGGTCGCGGCGCTTCGGGTGGGGCTGGCGGCGCTGGCACTCAACCTGCTGGTGCTGACCATGGGACAGAAGCTGCCGAGACAGCGTTCCCTGTGGCTGGCGTTCTTCACCATGGGGCTACTGAACAACATGGTGCCGTTCACCTTGATTGCCTGGAGCCAGACCCATGTATCCAGTGGGCTGGCCTCCATTCTGAACGCCACCACACCATTTTTTACCGTCCTTGCCGCCCATTACCTTACCCGGGACGAGAAGATCACTCAGACCCGGCTGTGGGGAGTAGCACTGGGGTTTGCCGGCGTCGTAGTGATGATTGGCGTCGGTGCCCTGGCCAGCTTCGGTACCGATACCATGGCACAGCTCGCGATACTGATCGCGGCCATTGCCTATGCCTGCGCCGGTATCTTCGGCCGACGTTTCCGCCAACTGGGCTGCTCACCACTGGTGACCGCCACCGGTCAGGTCACGGCATCAGCCATAGTGCTGATCCCCCTGGCCGCCGCTACTGACCAGCCTTGGCGACTGCCACCGCCGGATGTTCATGTCTGGGGGGCCGTGATCGGTGTCGCCCTGCTATCTACCGCACTCGCCTATATTCTCTACTTTCGGGTACTGGCCACGGCAGGGGCCACCAACCTGCTGCTGGTGACGTTCCTGATCCCGGTCAGCGCCATTCTGCTGGGCACCACCGTGCTTGGCGAGCAGTTTGAGCCCAGGCACCTGGCCGGTATGGCCCTGATCGGGAGCGGGCTGGCGGCGATTGATGGCCGCCCGGTGCAAGCTCTGCGACGCGTTTGGCGTCTTCGCCGGTTCTCGGTACGCTCACTGTTCAGGGACCAGGCTGATCGAAGCGACTGATGTGAAACAGGCAAGGAGTTTGGACCGATGAGTAGCATGGCTGACTTTTCCGACGACATCAGCCGCTGGCGGGCACTTGAAACCCGGGACCCGGCGGCGGAAAGCGCCTTTCTCTACGCCGTTCGAACAACGGGAATCTTCTGCCGCCCTGGCTGTGCCTCTCGCCGACCCAGGCGGGCAAACGTTGAATTCTTCGACACCTGCCGTGCCGCCACGCAGGCCGGCTATCGCCCCTGCAAACGCTGTCGCCCCGATACCCTGTCGCCGCGGCGGCAGTTGATCAGCCTGATCGTCGACGCCTGCCGAGAACTTGAAGCCAGCGAAGCCTCGCCATCCCTGGACCAGCTCGCAGCCAGGGCGGGCCTGAGCCGCTGGCATTTCCAGCGACGGTTCAGGGATCTGGTGGGAATCACCCCAAAACAGTACGCTCTCACCCACCGGAGCCGACGGTTTCGCGCCAGTCTCAGCCATGAATCGTCGGTAACCGCTGCCATCTACGATGCCGGTTTCAGCTCCAGCAGCCGCGCCTATGACACCACCTGCCAACACCTGGCGATGACGCCCTCCTGTTATCGGGAGGGCGCCGCAGGCCTGACGGTGCACTACGGAGTGGCACCATGCCGGCTGGGCTGGGTGCTGGTTGCCGCCACCGACACCGGGCTCTGTGCGGTAGAGTTTGGCGCGGCACCAGAGCCCCTGCACACCCATGCCAGACGTCGCTTCCATCGGGCAACACTTCAGGTGGACAGCCCCCTCATGGCTCCCATCCTCCAGCGGATTAGCGCATTCATCGACGACACAACCAGCCATCGCGAACTGCCGGCCGACATTCTCGCCACAGCTTCCCTGCGGCAGATCTGGCAGGTAGGCTGGCCATCAGGAAACGCCTGAGAGGACAAACCATGCCCCCGAGCATCGCACTGGAAGCACTCAATCCGGACCACACTCTGGAGCTTTACCGGCTCACGGAAGCCAACCGCGAGCATCTGCGAGAGTGGCTGCCCTGGCTGGACAGTATCCGGTCCAGCCGGGATACCCGGGCTTTCATTGATGCCACCATGGCAGAGTCCGCTGCCCACGGTGCCCCGCACTTTGCGATCCGGAGTGACGGCCGCCTTTGCGGTGTCGCCGGATTCCACGCCCTCGATACACAGAATCGCACCGGCTCTCTGGGCTACTGGCTCGACCGCCAACACGGTGGCCGCGGCATCATCACCGCCGCCGTGGCGGAACTGGTACAACTGGGGTTTGGCGAATGTCGCCTGAACCGGATCGAGATCCGCTGTGCCGTCGGCAACACCCGCAGCCGGGCGATTCCCGAACGCCTGGGGTTCACTCTGGAGGGCGTCCTGCGCCAATGCGAATGGCTGTACTCCCACTATGTGGACCATGCCGTTTACGCCATGCTGGCTGACGACCCTCAACGCCATCTCATCGACTCATTCCGGAGAACGACATGCCTTCCCCGCTCGTAACCACCGACTGGCTGCAGGACAACCTGAGCAACGAACAACTGGTACTGATCGATGCCAGCATGACCAACGTTGTCGGCAAGGAACCGATCACCTATGACCACCCGCTATTCATTCCGGGTAGCCGTCGTATAGACCTGGAAGGCACGCTGTGCGACACCGGCTCGTCCCAGCTTCATGCCTTCCCGACAGAAGCCCAGTTCACCGCAGAAGCCCGGCGACTGGGCATCGGCCCGGACAGTCTGGTGGTGCTGTACGACAACCAGGGCATCTACTCGGCTCCCCGTGCCTGGTGGATATTCCGATCCATGGGGCTGACGGACGTGTTCGTGCTGGACGGAGGCCTGCCGCAATGGCTAGCGGAAGGACGGGAGACTGTCGATACCCCGATCGCCGATGCCGCCACTGGCCATAGCGTGACAGGCAACCTCGACGCCAACCGGGTGCGGGATGCCGCCTATGTCCTGCAGCATCTGGAGAGCGAGGAGGTTGCGGTTATCGACGCAAGATCCCGTCCGCGCTTCCTGGCACAGGCGCCGGAACCCCGGCCCGGCGTGCGAGGCGGCCATATTCCCAACGCGCTCAACCTGCCATTTACCGAGGTGCTGGACGGCTACCGTTTCAAACCCGCAAACCAGCTGACAGCACGCTTTACCAACCTCGGCCTCCCCCCAGACAGCCAACTGGTGTTTTCCTGTGGTTCCGGCATTACCGCCTGCATCATCCTGCTGGCGGCCGAGTTGGCCGGATTCAAGGCGCTATCGCTGTATGACGGCTCCTGGGCCGACTGGGGCAGCAATGAAACATTGCCAATAGCCTGAACGGACCTCATTAGGGTCTTCGGTTGAAATTCCGCCTTTTTCAGAATACTGTATATTTAAACAGTATTCTGGATGAGCGATGAGCGATCTGCTGAACACCCTGATTCATGATGCCCGCGTCTGGCAGGGCCGTCGCCACGGCCTGGCCAGGCCACCGTCACACAGTACGGGGCACGCTACCCTGGACCGGCTGCTGGACCATACCGGCTGGCCAGTCGGTGCCCTGAGTGAGTGTCTGATCGACCGCCCGGGGATTGGCGAACTGCAACTGGTACTGCCGCTGCTGAAGCAGGTAGCCGAATCGGAACGTATGGCGTTCTGGATCAATCCCCCCTGCATTCCCTATGCCCCTGCCCTGGCCGGGGCCAATATTGCCCTGGAGCAGGTTGTGGTGATCCACACCGACGCCCCGGGCGATACCCTGTGGACTCTGGAGAACTGCCTGCGCGCCAGTGTGACCGGGCTGGTGCTGGCCTGGCCCGGCAACCTGGCCAGCCGGGATATTCGCCGGCTACAGCTGGCAGCGGAAGCCGGTCGCAATGTCTGCATCCTGTTCCGTGAACGGCGCCAGGCCCGCCAAAGCTCCCCTGCTGCGCTGCGGCTGGAGCTGGAGGCCCGGGACGACCGGCAGTTGCAGGTTCAGGTACTGAAACGTCGCGGCGGCTGGCCCGGACAACCCGCGACCCTGGAGATCGATGGGCGCCTGGGTCAGCGCGAGCCGTCCGCCCCCCGGGTTATTACCGGTCCCTGGGCAGGATCAATGGGTTAGCCGTTATGCTCTGGCTTTACCTGCATTTCCCTCACCTGTTACTGGATCACCTGGCACGCAGCCAGGAAACACCGGCAGCCATGGTGACCGTCGCCAGCACTTCACAACAGGTACTCCAGGTCTGCCCGCTGGCGCAGCAGCAGGGGGTGCAGGCCGGGATGCGGCTGAAAACCGCCCTCGCCCTGACCCCGGAGCTGGGCATTGTCCACACCAACAGCACCCGGGAAGCGGAGCTGCTTGAACAGCAGGCCTGCTGGCTCTACCACTACGCCGCCCAGATCGTTCTCTACCCTCCGGAGGGCCTGTTGCTGGAGGCCAGCAGTCTGCTGCGGCTATACCGGACTCTGCCAGCATTGTGGCAAACCCTGGAGAACGCGCTCGCCAGCCGCCGGCTGACGGCCTGGCTGGCCTGCGGCATCACCCCCAAGGCTGCCCGTCTGCTGGCCCGCCAGAATCTGGGACAGTGCAGCGACGACCACACCCTGCTGGCGGCACAGGTCCAGGAACTCCCTCTGCCAGCCACCGGGCTGGAGACCCGACCACTGGAACGGCTGGCACGCCTTGGCCTGACCCGGCTGGGGGAAGTGGCGGCCCTGCCTCCTCGAGAGCTGGCCCGCAGACTGGCGCCGGAAACCCTCGCCCACATCCAGCAAATTCTGGGACAGAGGCCGGACCCCCAGCATTGCTGGCAACCACCACACCGTTTCCAGCAGCGGGTGGATTTCATGCAGGAGGTCGAGCAGTCCCAGGGACTGCTGTTCCCATTGCAGCCCCTGCTCAACGAGCTGGAGGAAGACCTGTTGTGGCGCCAGGAGGACACCGACCGGTTACAACTTACCCTCCACCACCGGGATCACAGCCAGCAGGCTCTCAGCATACGCACTGCCGGACCGGAACACCGGGCCAGTGCCTTTGTGGAACTGGTGCGACTGCATCTGGAACGCCAGCCACTGCCAGCCCCCGTTATCGCCATGACGCTCACAGTCACCCGCTTCCTGCCCCGGGGCACCACAATCAGCCGGGATCTGCTGGGGGAAAACGAAGACCCGAAAGAAGCCTGGCAGACCCTGATTAGCCGCCTACAGGCACGGCTTGGCCGTGGCGCGTTGCGGCAACTGGAACCCCAGGCAGATCATCGCCCGGAAAAAGCCTGGACAACCGCCGGGCTCCAGCCACAGCGACGCAAGCCCCCGGTAACGCAGAACCCACCACCGCGACCACTGTGGTTACTGCCCTCACCCCAGCCGCTGCAACAGCCCCCGCAAACCTGGCTGTCCGGTCCGGAGCGCATCAGCAGCGGCTGGTGGGACGGCGAACGGGTGCAACGGGATTACTACAGCGCCCTGCTCACCAGCGGCCAACTGGCCTGGGTGTACCGGGACGACCAGGGCCACTGGTTTGTTCACGGCTGGTTTGGCTAGTGCCCGAATTAACCAGACGGGACACGAGAACACCATGAGTTATGCCGAGCTGACCTGCTTCAGCAACTTCACCTTCCTGACCGGCGCTTCCCATCCCCATGAGCTGGCGGAACGGGCCCTGGCGCTGGGTTACCAGGCACTGGCCATCACCGACGAATGCTCCGTCGCCGGTATGCCCCGGGCCTGGGCCGCCCTGCGCGATAGCCCGGTCAAACTGGTGACCGGCAGCTACTTTGAACTGGCCAGCCGTGACGATGGCCCGCCTGTCCGCTTTGTCGTACTGGCCCGCAACCGGCTCGGTTACGGCCAGCTCTGCCAGCTGATTACCCAGGGCCGCAGGCAGGCCAGCAAGGGCAGCTATCACTTGAGCGGTGACGATCTGGAACAGCATCCGCTGGATCACTGCCTGTGCCTGTGGCACGCCCCCCACCCCCGGGAAGCCGACTTTAAAAGCAGCCTGGCCACAGGCCGCTGGCTACAGGCCCATTTCAGCCAGGGGTTCTGGATCACCGCAACCCGCACCCTGGAAGCCGGTGAAGAGTCGCATCTGGAGCGTATCCGCAATCTCGCCTCCAACTTACGCTGCGCCATCGTTGCCACCGGCCAGGTCCACATGCACAGCCGTGACTGCCAGCCACTTCAGGACGTGCTCACGGCCCTACGGCACAACACCACCGTCGAACAGGCCGGGCACCGGCTGTTCCAGAATGGCGAGCGTTACCTGCGCCCGCTGGCGGTGCTCGAACGGCTCTACCCGGAGACCTGGCGGCAGGAGTCCCTGCGTATCGCGGAACGCTGTGATTTCAATCCCGACATTCTCAAGGAGGAATACCGCTACCCGGCCAATCTGGTGCCGCCAGGCTACGGTGCCAGCCAGTACCTCCAGCACCTCACCCGGGAAGGTGAACAACGCCGTTTTCCCGACGGTACGCCGCCGGCAATACAGGCGCTGATCCGCAAGGAACTGGCACTGATTGCCGAGCTGGAGTACGAGCACTATTTCCTCACCATCCACGACATCGTCCGCTTCGCCCGCAGCCGCCATATCCTCTGCCAGGGGCGCGGTTCCGCCGCCAACTCAGCAGTGTGCTACTGCCTTGGCATTACCGAAGTCGACCCCCGGCAGGTGGACCTGCTGTTCGAACGGTTTATTTCCAGGGACCGCGGCGAGCCCCCTGACATCGATGTGGATTTCGAGCATGAACGGCGCGAAGAGGTAATCCAGTACATTTACCAGCGCTACGGCCGGGACCACGCCGCGCTGGCAGCAACCGTGATCCGCTATCGTCCCCGCAGCGCCATCCGCGATGTCGGCAAGGCGCTGGGGTTTGATCCCATCCTGGTAGAACAGTTTCTCAATGGTATCGACTGGCGCGACACGGAAAGCAACTGGCGTCAGCAGATCCTCGACAAGAACCTGACCCGCAACCGCCGCATCGCCGACCAGTTCTTCAAGCTGGTGCAGCGCATCCTTGGGTTTCCCCGCCACCTGTCCCAGCACGTCGGCGGTTTCGTGATCAGCGCCGGCCCACTGGCGGAACTGGTACCGGTGGAGAACGCCGCCATGGCCGAACGCACCGTCATCCAGTGGGACAAGGACGACCTGGAAAGTCTGGGGCTGATGAAAGTCGACGTCCTCGCCCTGGGCATGTTGTCCGCCATCCGCAAGGCCTTGGCACTCATCAGCGCCAGACGTGGCGCACCCGTTACCCTGCAAGACATCGAGCGGGAGGACCCGAAGGTCTATGACATGCTGCAGAGCGGTGACAGCATCGGTGTGTTCCAGGTGGAATCCCGCGCCCAGATGAACATGCTGCCGAGGTTGCGGCCCGCCTGCTACTACGATCTGGTGATTCAGGTTGCCATCGTACGGCCCGGCCCGATCCAGGGCGACATGGTGCACCCCTACCTGAAGCGACGGGCCTGTCCGGAGGCCGTAACGTACCCCAACGACGACATCCGCCAAGTGCTGGAGCGCACCCTTGGTGTACCGATCTTTCAGGAGCAGGCCATCAAGCTGGCGATGGTCGCCGCCGGCTTCAGCGCCGGCCAGGCAGACCGGCTGCGGCGGGCCATGGCCGCCTGGAAATCCGATGGCGACCTGACGCCTTTCCGCGGCGCCCTGATTGAGGGGATGCTGGCGCGAGGCCACAGTGAAGCGTTTGCCGAACGGCTCTATAAGCAGATCTGTGGTTTTGGCGGGTATGGGTTTCCAGAATCCCACGCCGCCAGCTTTGCCCTGCTGGTGTACGTCTCCGCCTGGCTCAAGCACTACCATGCACCTGCATTCTATTGCGGCCTGCTCAACAGCCAGCCCATGGGGTTCTACTCGCCGTCACAACTGGTGCAGGACGCCCGCCGCCATCAGGTGACGGTGCTGCCGGTGGATGTCAATCACAGCGACTGGGATCACGTTTTAGAGAGTATCAACTTAGAGAATACTACCTTAGAGAGTACTAACTTAGAGGATACCAACGACAGCCTCAGGCTGGGGTTGCGGTTGGTGAAAGGGCTGTGCCGGGAAGCGGGCCGACGAATTGGCCAGCAGCGACCTGAGTCCGGTTACCGGTCCACCACCGACCTGCGGCAACGAGCGGAGCTGTCCCAGCGGGATCTGGAGGCGTTGGCCGGGGCCGGCGCTCTGGCCAGCCTCAGCAGCAACCGACACCAAGCCTACTGGCAGTTGCTGGAACACCAGTTGGCCCCCGGGCTACTTCTGGGCACCACCGGGGCAGACGACCACCCCACGCCGCCCGTGCCACTGCCCGTACCCAACGAAGGCCAGAACCTGCTGGCGGATTACCACAGCCTGGGGCTGAGCCTCCGCCGCCACCCCCTCGCTCTGCTGAGGGAACAAGGGCACCTGAAACACTGCCTTAACGCCGAGCAACTGCTCGCTGTCGAACCCGGGCGCCCGGTCCAGGTTGCCGGTCTGGTAACCGGCCGCCAGCGCCCCGGCTCCGCCGCCGGCGTGACCTTCGTAACCCTGGAGGACGAAACCGGCAACATCAACGTGGTGGTCTGGCTCGCCACTGCCCGACGTCAGCGCAAACCCCTGCTGACCGCCCGCCTGCTGCACGTCAAAGGCATCCTCGAACGGGAAGGTGACATCATTCACATCATGGCCGGCAAGCTGAACGACCTCAGCCACCTGATTGAAAACCTCAACGTACAGTCACGGGATTTTCAGTAGTACCGCCCACCGCTTACCACCCTCTTGCAAAACAGCTCACCAACAGACAACTGGTGATAAATCCACCAGCCTGGCACTGGCGTAAGAACCTTGGCGGTATGAGTTGCAACAACCTTACTGACGAGGACCCCATAATGAAAAAACTGACAAGCTACATCCTCCTGTTATTGGCGCCTCTGGCCCTTACCGGCTGCTGGCTCGATGACGACGATGACAAGGACGTTGTCACAGTTACGGTCTTCCACACCTCCGCCGATGCGCCTGCCGTCAACGTGCGTCTCGGTGACGAGGTGGTCGTCACCAACGCCGATTTCAAACAATCCGCCAGCACCCGGGTAAGCGGTACCCGGAACCTGTTCGTCGATGCCCGTCTGCCGGACGGTCAGACCCTGGAAGTTCTGGGACCGGCCACCATCATGGCAAACGCCGAAAACGTTGACGCCTACGACGTCTTCGCCATTGGCCAGGTAGGCAACGCCACCCTGGAAGCTCTGGTCATCAGCGATGACCTGGAGCGCATGGACGCCGACAGCGTGCGACTGCGGGTAGCTCACCTCGCCGCCACGGCCCCTGCCGTGGATGTCTATGTCACCGCCCCTGACGCTGACCTGGCTGCGGCGTCACCAACCCTGACCTTTAGCTACAAAACGGTGACCGATGCTCTGGAAGTGCCCGCCGGGGACTACCGGGTCCGGGTCACGGCGGCCGGTCAGAGTGATGTGCTGTTTGACGGTGGTACCGTCCCCCTGGCCAGCGGTGCCGATCTGCTGATCGCCGCAGTCGACAACACCAACCATGGAGATGCGCCCATCAGCCTGCTGGTGGAAAGTGAAGGCACAACCACCGAGCTGGTGGATGCGGATGCCGGTGCCGGTCTGCGGGCGGTCCATAACGCCTACGACGCCCCGGCCGTCGACATCTATCTTGGTGGCATCACCGGCGCTCCCGCGATTGCCGGTCTGTCGTACCCGGATGCGGCACCAGGCCCTGCCCTGGGTAACTACGCCAGCGTCGCTGCCGGCACCACTGATGTCGCCATCACCGCAACCGGCGATACCAACGCCGTTGTCCAGGGCAGCTTTGAACTCGGCAACGGCATGGCTTACACCGTACTCGCCGCCAACGCACTGGCCGACATTGAGCTGCTGCCGTTTACCGACGATGCCCGATCAGTGGCAACCGAGGCCAGACTGCGGGTCATCCATGGCGCCGGCCAGGCCCCCAATGTCGATGTGTACCTGACCGCCCAGGGCAGTGGCGGTATCGGTAACGCCAGCCCGGTACTGAGTGATGTACCCTTTGGCGCCAGTTCCGGTTTCCTGGCGGTTGCCGAAGGTGACTACGACGTCTACGTTACCGTGGCCGGCACGGGCACCGTCGCCATCGGGCCGATACCGGTCACCCTCAGCAATGGAGGGGTCTACACCGCCATTGCCCGGGAAGCCTCCGATTTCGGCAGTTCGGGCAGTTTCACCGTCACCGGCCTGGACGACCTGGCCTCACCCAGTGCACCTTAAACACCGCATCCGCTAACCAAGAACCACCCGCCCCGGCCTGCCCAGCCGCAGCAGACCGGGGCCACTCCCTTTCAACAGGCACGTCTATACTGACCTTCATCGCCTTTCCGTCACCAACCGAAAGTGGAGGTCCGCATGGGCATTCAACAGCAACGCCAGGACACCATCGCCGCCCTGGTTGCCCCTGGCAAGGGCATACTGGCTGCCGATGAGAGCAGCCCAACCATCGCCAAGCGTTTTGCCGCCATTGCGGTGGAATCCACCGAGGCCAACCGCCGGGAATACCGCAGCCTGCTGTTCGCCACGCCCAGACTGGGTGACAGCATCAGCGGCGTTATCCTGTTCGAGGAAACCCTGGGCCAGAACGACGATGACGGCACACCATTGCCGCAACGGCTGGTGCAGCAGGGAATCGTACCGGGCATTAAGGTGGACAAAGGCAAGGGGCCCCTGGCCAACGCCCCGGGGGACGAAATCACCCGCGGCCTGGATGGCCTGGAGAAGCGCCTTGAGGGGTATCTGCAACAGGGTGCCCGGTTTGCCAAATGGCGCTGCGTGTACCACATCGGCGGCCACAATCCGGGGCCATTGGCAGTCAAGGCCAACGCCGAAGTCCTTGCCAGCTACGCCGCCATCTGCCAATCCCTGGGGATGGTACCGATCGTCGAGCCGGAGGTGCTGATTGACGGCGACCACGACCTGGAGCGCTGCGCCCAGGTCAGCGAAACGGTGCTCCATGAGGTGTTTCACGCCCTCCACCGGCACCGGGTTGAGCTGGAAACGATGATTCTCAAGCCCAGCATGGTCACACCGGGCAAGGACCATCCGCAGGCAGCCACGGCCGAACAGGTGGCCGAGCATACCCTACGGGTCTTTCGCCGGGTGGTACCGGCGGCGGTTCCGGGCATCAATTTCCTGTCAGGCGGTCAGGGACCGGAGGAAGCCACCGTCAACCTGAACGCCATCAACCAGGCCAGCCATCGCCCCTGGACCCTCAGTTTTTCCTACGGCCGGGCCCTTCAGGAGCCAGCGCTGGCTGCCTGGGGTGGTCACCACGATCAGCGGGAAGCAGCCCAGCAGGCACTGCTGCACCGGGCCAGGATGAACGCCCTGGCTACCACCGGCGAGTACCGAACCACGCTGGAAGCGCGCTGATCTGTCCACTTTCTGCAAAACCCCACACTCCGTGACCGGCCCCTCATTTCGGGGCCGGGCGACGTTGATTCAGGTCAAGGTTTGGTCCCGTTCGAGTGCCTAGCATGGCGGACTCGATAATAAAAACGGACGGGAAGGACACCATGACATTCTGGCCCTGGAGTGAAGAGCTCGAAGTTGGTATCAGCGACATCGATCAACAACACCGCTGGCTGGTGGACCAGACCAACCGGCTGCACGAGGCCCTGGAGAACCAGGCTGAAGACAGCGAAATTGGCGACCTGCTGGAGGGGCTCATGGACTACACCATGAACCACTTCATTGTTGAGGAGGACCTATTCGCCCGCCTCGGCTATCCGGAAACCGAGGCCCACAAACGCGAACACGACACCTTCACCCAGAAGGTCATGACACTGATTGACCGCCATGAACAGGGCGACGCCTCAGGCGCCGAAGCCCTCGCCCTGCTCAAGGATTGGCTGACCCACCACATCCTCAAGGTGGACAAGGCCTACGTTGAGCACTTCCGCACCCATGGGATCGGTTAGTCAGAGGCCCTGGTGTCCCAGGTTACCGGGCGGGCTGCCAGTTTGCCATGTCCGCCAACGCCAGCAGACCGTCCGCCAGCACCCCCTGCCAGGCAAAATAGTCGTGCCCGGCGGCGTACTCCCGATAGCGAACCGGGAAGCCCTTGGCCGCCAGCAGGTCCCGCAGGTGACGTGAGGTCTCCAGAATCCCGGCCATGTCGGACCGGTGCCCCTCAAACAGGCCGGCACTGAGGAAGAAACGCACAGGTACGGTCTCCATCCCAACCAGCTGACGGGCGACATATTCCTGTTCATGGGCAGGGGTACCGGGCGGATGCCACCAGAACGAACCCGACATCGACAGCACATTACCGAACACCTCGGGATAAGCCAGCGCGATCGTGGCCGATGCCAGACCACCATAGCTCGAACCGGCCAGGATGGTGCGCTCTGCACGGGTTTTGATGCCAGTCTGATGCTGCAACCAGGGCACCAGCTCCTCCGCCAGCACCCGCGCAAACAGCGGATTCGCTGGCAGTTCCCGGGAGCGGGCTTCGCGGTCCGGGTTGGCAATAAACACAGCCATCGCCGCAGGCAGTTCTCCGGCGGCAACCAGGTTGTCCAGAATGGTGGGCGTCGGTACCTGGCTGGTGTAGGCATCGCCATCGAACACCAGCAATAACAGGTTGTCCGGATTCGCAGGATCAAAGCCGGCGGATCGGTAGATCTGAATGTCCCGCTGGTTGCCCAGAGTCTCACTGGCAAACCTCAGAGTATCCAGGCTGCCCCTGGCTTCCGTGCCGGGCGACAGCCAGGTTTGAGGCGGCGCCTTGTCCAGCGTGACGGTGGAATTCTGCTGGTAGACATCCACCGCGTCCGCCGGCCAGGGTGCCAGGTTCAGCGGATCGGCCTGGGCCGTGGCCAGAATCGCCACCCGCCGCTCCCGGGCGGTCCCCGGAAGGTCGGGTACGTCGGGGGCCAGCTGGTAGGACAGCCGCGTGCTGTCCGGCGCCTCGAAGCTGCGGAACCAGATATCGCTCTGCCCCAGGCGGGCCAATTGCTCATGGTTGCTGGAAGGCGCGCCAAACAGTCGCACATTGCGCTCGGCACCACGGTAGAGGAAGGTGAGAATGCGCCTGCCATCAGGCCCTGGTTCAACCAGCGGCGTCCCTGCCCTGGCTACCTGCTGCCAGAACGCCTCGGTATCACCATCATCTGCAATGACTCTGGCGACTTCGGCAATCGTCGGGCTGAGGAACTCCCGCTCGGGCGCCTGTTGGCTCGCCACCGGCACCTGGCGATCCAGAGTCAGCTCAAACTGCCCCCCGCCGCCGTGACCACGGACCTCCAGCACCTGGTCGGCAGCGCCCACCACAAACTGGAACTGCCGGCGTTCATCGCCAGCTGCCACCAGTTGCCGTACGGGATGCCCCGTTGCCGACACCAGCGTCAGATCCGCCAGGGCATTCGCCGTCACGAAGTGACCACGCAGATAGTCCCCGGGGGCAGCCTCCAGTGCCACGCGAATCGGTGCCTCGCGGGGCAGCTCAGCGGCCACGGGATGGGTGAGTGTCAGGGTCTGGCCCTGCGCGAGCGAGGCAGCCAGCGACATCAGCAGTCCCCCAAGTTGTTGTTTCCAGTTCATCATCAGCAAATCCATAGCGAGCAAGGCGCGTCAGAAAACCATGAATAGTAACGATTTTCACTCGCAATAAAAAGCCGCCTGATGGATCAACTGTCAGAAAACTATACAACTCGCCGACAAGTCGGCAGACGCACTTTCGCCAGTGCTCTGAAAGCCGTCCGAATTCGCCGGAGTGGACACGATCTTGCTGCCACCACAATGACAGCCCACGGGCTGTCAGGGAGTCCCTGTCAAAGACAACTGGGAGACAGATCAATGCTCCGTTCCCGTGTTCACTCACTCTGCCTCGCCGCTGCGCTGACGACCGTGTCAGCCGGTGCCAGCGCTGGGGTTATCATCAACAACAGCACCAACGGACTCTACAACAATGGCCTGGGCGACCTTGCCGCGACCTATGGCCCAAATTCGCTGTTCTTCCCTGGCGCCAATGTCAGCGAAGGTGATCCGAACCAGAATCCACTGGCCGAACCGGATCTGTCACTGACCGCCGAACTGGGTACCGACTGGCTGGCGGGAGACTATACCGGTGGCACCTGGAGTGCCGGCGCCGTCGCGATTCCGTCAACCTGGGCCGTCAACACCGAGACCGCCATCGTCTACAACTTCGACCTGACGGAAACCTCCAACCTGCATCTGGACCTGGGCGTGGACAACGGCATCTATGTCTGGCTGAACGGCAACTACCTGTTTGGCGCCATGGCACCGGGAGGTTCCAACCTCAATGAGTACGACATCGACCTGGCAGGCCTG
The DNA here is from genome assembly GCF_023156385.1 of Marinobacter xestospongiae. GTDB lineage: Bacteria > Pseudomonadota > Gammaproteobacteria > Pseudomonadales > Oleiphilaceae > Marinobacter > Marinobacter xestospongiae. The sequence continues at coordinate 51,854 of NZ_JAKZAK010000011.1, read as the reverse complement.
AGTGCGGGCAACTACAACCTGCAGATTCTGCGGGAAGACCATGGTGGCGGCACCGGCTTTGACATTCTGGCAACAGCCACCGCTGCGGTTCCGGAGCCTGGCACCCTGGCGTTGCTTGGCCTGGGACTTGCGGGACTGGGCTTCTCACGCCGCCGTCGACCCGCTTGACGGATCTTTGCGAGCATTACGACAACCGTGACAAACACCGGCCGGACCTTTTGGGTGCGGCCGGTTTTTTGTGGCCAGGACGTCTCCGGTCCTTGCCGATAGGCGAACAACGCTTTAGATTCTGAAGTCAGCAGACAACACAGTCAGGATCAGGATTAACCAGGAATACAATGGGCAACAAGGTAAGGACACCGGTATCGAACCACGGGCTGCCAGACCGATGCCCGCTCCAGTGAGCGGTGAATGCGTCATCCTGCTGCACGGCCTGGCCAGGACAAACGGCTCCATGAAGAAGATGGCGACAGCCCTTGAACGGTCGGGTTACGTCGTTATCAATCAGCCCTACCCGTCAACCCGACACCCGATTGAAGCACTCGCCGATACGGCCATTGGCCAGGCGCTCTCAAGGTGTCCGGAAGGATGCCGAATTCACTTCGTCACCCACTCCATGGGCGGCATTCTGGTAAGACAGTACCTGAGTCGCCAGCGGATCAGCAGCCTGGGACGCACGGTCATGCTTGGCCCACCCAACCGGGGCAGCCAGGTCGTCGACACGCTGGGCAAAATGGTGGGATTCAAACTGGTCAACGGACCGGCGGGGCTGCAACTGGGCACCGGCGAAACCAGCGTGCCCAATCGGCTCGGGCCGGCGAATTTTGATGTCGGGATCATTGCCGGCACCCGCAGCATCAATCTGATCCTCTCGACCATGCTGCCCAAGCCGAACGATGGCAAGGTCTCGGTAGCGAACACCCGGCTTGACGGTATGGCGGACCATCTCTCGCTGCCGGTGACCCATCCGTTCATGATGAACAATGCCGAGGTCATCACTCAGACCCGGCACTTCCTGCGGCACGGCATGTTCGACCGCACGGGCAAATAGAGCGGGCAGAAGGCCACCTCAGGCGGCTTTCTCAAGCGCGGCAGAGGCCTTCAGGCAGTCGTAGAAAGGTTGGGCCTCGCGGATCTTGCGGGCCTTTGACCAGACCGCCTCGGCTTCCGGATAACCACGCCTCAGATAATTGAGCCACTGTTTGATGCGGCCGGTCACGAAGCGGTCTTCCAGCCGCGTCTGCAGTTCTGCGCCGTAGGCAATGACCAGGCTGACTACGGCGGGCCAGTCCAGTTCCTCACCCTGTTCGCCCTGCTGGCTGGCCTTGATCCGCCGCGCCAGGTCCGGGCGGGTGATCAGGCCGCGGCCGATCATCACCTCATCGCAGCCGCTCACGTCACGACAACGCCAGTAGTCCTCAACCGTCCAGATCTCGCCATTGGCAATCACCGGCACGGCCACCGCCTCCCGCACCCGGGCAATTTCCTCCCAGTAGGCCGGCGGCTTGTAACCGTCCACCTTGCTGCGGGCATGAATAACGATTTCTCCGGCGCCAGCATCCGCCAATGCCTGACCGCAGGCCACGCCCATGGAACGGTCGTCATACCCCAGCCGCATCTTGGCGGTGACCGGCACCGCAGCCGGCACCGCCTGGCGCACCGCCGCCACGATCTGATGCATCAGCTCCGGCTCTCTCATCAGCACGCAGCCCCCTTTGTGACGGTTGACCGTCTTGGCGGGACAACCAAAGTTGATGTCCACCTGACAGGCGCCCAACTCCGCGGCCTTCACGCCGTGGCGTGCCATCATCTCGGGATCAGACCCCAGCAGCTGTACCGCCACCGGTGTGCCGGCACGGGTCAGTGAGCGGTTATGGAGTTCCGGTGCATACTTGTAGAAGATGCGCGGCGGCAGCATGCCGTGGGTAACGCGGATGAACTCGGTCACACTGCGGTCAATGCCGCCGACACCGGTGAGGATCTCCCGGATGGGGGCGTCAACCAGTCCCTCCATGGGGGCGAGGGTAATGCGCATGGATGCTCCGGAATCGGTCAAATGATGAACAGCGGCGCATTCTAGCGAGTTGATGGCCGGAATGACAGTCGCCATTGCCACAACCGGCCCATCGACGGCTCAGCCAGGCTGCGAGCGGGTCAGATATCCCGCAGACGGGCAATCAGGCGGGCAACCGCGTCGGCTGTCTGGCGCAGATTCTGCTCGCCATCCCGCAGAATCTCTTGCTGCGACGCCAGCTGATGCAGACAGTCAAACACCGCGTCGATGCCATGCTGGTACACCAGGTCACTGCCCTCCCCCAGGCAGCCGGCGATGGCGATTACCCGTTCGACGCCGGCCTGGCGCGCGATCCGGGCAACCCCCACGGGGGTTTTTCCGGCGACACTCTGGCTGTCGATACGGCCTTCACCGGTGATCACCAGGTCGGCACCCCGGCAGGTATGAGCCAAGCCCACCGCCTCCGCAACAATGTCGATCCCCGGTCGCAACCGGGCTCCCGCGAACCCGATCAGCGCCGCCCCCATGCCGCCGGCGGCGCCGGCTCCGGGTACCGTATCCAGCTCGGTTGCCGCGGCCTTGCCAGCCAGCCCGGCAAAGTGCGCCAGATTGCGATCCAGCGTCGCCACCTGCGCCCGGCTCGCGCCTTTTTGCGGTCCGAACACCGCACTTGCGCCACGAGGCCCGGTAAGCGGGTTATCAACATCACAGGCCACGACAATGTCCACCTCCGCCAGGCGCGGATGCAACGCAGTCAAATCAATCCGATCCAGTTCCGCCAGCCCGATACCGCCGCGGGGGATAGCGCGGCCCCTGGCATCGAGGAAGCGGGCACCAAGAGCGGTCAGCATGCCTACCCCGGCATCATTGGTGGCACTGCCACCCAGCCCGATGATGATCCGGCGGACACCCTGCTCCAGGGCATCATCCAGTAACTGGCCAGTGCCATAGCTACAGGCCGACAGAACGTCTCGCCGGTCCGCCGCCACCCGGTGCAGGCCAGAGGCTTCCGCCATTTCAATAATGGCCAGATCACCCACCAGGCCATAGCGGGCCTGGACCGGCTCCCCCAGGGGACCGGACACACCCAGTTGCCGCCAGTGTCCCCCGAGCGCATCCACCAGCGACTGAGATGTGCCCTCACCGCCATCCGCCATCGGCAGGGTTACCAGCTCGGCATCCGGCAGGTGACGCCGACAGGCGGCGGCGATGGTGTCGGCAACCTGCCGAGCGGTCAGGCTTTCCTTGAACGAGTCAGGGGCAACGACGATTTTCATCAAATCTCCTTCGGAGCGGCCGCCAACGGCGGCTCCCCGTGCATTCAGAGCAGAACCAGGCTCAACAGGTACACCAGTACGATGGCGGTGATGCCCTGAACCAGGGTCGCCGCGGTATGGGCGCGGTAAGCCAGCGCCACCGGCATCCGGCTGAACTGGGACACCACCCAGAAGAAGCTGTCGTTGGCGTGGGAGACCGTCATCGCACCGGCACCAATCGCCATCACCGTCAGCACCCGGCCCATCTCGGTGGCCAGCCCCAGATCCCCAAGCATCGGCGCAACCATGGCGGAGGTGGTAACCAGTGCAACCGTGGACGAACCCTGGGCCGATTTCAGCGCTGCCGCCACGATGAACGGCATAAAGATGCCCACGCCCAGGGCGGACAGAGTGGTGCCAAGGTATTCACCAATCGGCGTGGCCTTGAGCACTGCACCGAATGCGCCACCGGCACCGGTAATCAACAGGATCGGTGCAGCTGCTGCAATCCCCTTGCCAATATGCTCATTGAATTGGGCGATACGATCGCCCGGCTTCAGCAGCGGCAGGCTGAGGAACAGCCCGATCAACAGCGCGTTCAGCGGCTGCCCTAAAAAGCTGAACGTCTCGAACACCACACCAGCGCCCATCGGCCCGGTGGGGAAACGGGCAATGGAGCCCAGGCAGATCAGCAGGATCGGCACAAAGATCGGTGCAAACGCCTGCCCCGCTGTCGGCAGGGTGCCGTAGCTGGCTTTCATCGTCCGCCACTGCGTCTCCACCTCTTCCGGCGTTTGGGGCTCATCGCCTGCAATTTCCACCGCCCTGAAGCGGTTCGCCCACAGTACTCCGGCCAAGGCCGCCACGGCGCTCACCACCAGGCCCATCAGAATCACCAGCCCCAGACTGTCCTCCAGCGCCAGGTTACCGGCGGCGGCAATGGGCCCGGGGGTCGGTGGCACAAAGGTATGGGTGGCAAACAGCCCAGTGGCCAGGGCCACACTCATCGCCACCGACGACACCGCCATGCGTTTGGCCATGGATTGCTTGAGGGAGTTGAGAATGACAAACCCGGAGTCGCAGAACACCGGGATAGAAACAATGTAGCCGATGATGGACATGGTCAGGGTCGGGAACCGTTTACCCAACAGCTTGACCACCGTATCCGCCATGGTGATGGCTGCGCCGCTCTTCTCCAGGATGACGCCAATGATGGTGCCCAACACAATCACCAGGCCAATGTAGCCCAGGATGCCACCAAAGCCACCGGTGATGGTCTTGGCAATCTGGTCCGCCGGCAGGCCGTAGGCAAAGGCGGCAATAAAGGCGGCGAGAATCAGGGTCAGAAACGGATGGATCTTGAAGCGGCTGGTCGCCACCACAATAAAGCCTACAACGGCCAGTAAGATGAGCACCAGACTCATGGAAAACCCTCCAACAGCGGTGTTTTTATTCTGGATGCCCTACTGAGAGGGCAGCATGAGTGTCACCGCACCATTATCGGGCAGGAGTAAAAACCGATGCATCGTCAAAGCCAACAACAATGCTCACGAATTGCACCAAAAACCTGTGCACGCGCACTAAAACCAAGGCAGATAGGTCGACTTCAGGCGAGGGCCAACGCGACGTAGAGCTGCATCAGTGAGTCCAGCTCCGTCAGTGAACAGCCGCTGAGCTGCTCGATCTTGTTCAGCCGGTAACGCAGGGTATTGCGATGGATATGCAGCTGTCGGGCACAGCGTTGCTGATCCGGGTAATCCTGAAAGTACTGCCGCAATGTCTTCAGCAGATGGCCCTGGCGATCACCGGCCAGCAGTCGCTGCACCGGTGCCACCAGGGCGTCCCGGCGCCAGTCCTGCTCGAGCTGGGACAACAGAACCGGCAACGGATCATCAGCGAACCGCAGCAGCGACTGGTCCGGGTGACGACGCCGGCCAACCTGCAGGGTCTGGCGCGCGGTCTGGTAGGATTCGGCCATGCGACGGGGGTCCTCGAACGCCTGTCCCACCGCCAGTCGTACCTGGACGCCAGGGGTACGATCCGCCACCGTCAACAGTCGCAGAAGTGACCTCGGCACCTTCTCGGCCGCATCCAGGGTATCGTGCAGAATCACCAGCTCGCTCAGCGACTGCATCGCCACCAGGGCGCCGGATTCGCCCCCCGCCAGCCGGTCCATGGCCTCCCCCATCACCTGCTGGCGGCCGGGGTCGTCACCGTCCACACCCATGACCATCGCCACCCTGGGTCGATCAAGGTCCACCTGGAGCTGCCGCGCCCAGTCCACCAGTACCGGCCAGTCGGTATGGCCCTGGACCCACTGCAGCACAAACTCCTCTTTCTGCCGGTGGCCCCACTGGGTCTGCTGCCAGGCCTGGGCCTGCTCGATGATCAGCTCCGCCGCCATCTTGACCAGCAGACCAAACTGCTTCACCTGATCCGGGTCCCCCGTCAGGCCGATCACCCCGACCAGTTGCTGCTGGTGGCTCAGCACCAGGTTCACCCCCGGCCGTACACCGCTGAGCCGGGCCGCGGCGGCCTCATCCAGCAACACCGTGTCCCCCTTGGCAATGGCCAGCAATGCACCATCATGGACCTGGCCGAGACGTCGGGAATCCCCGCTGGCGATGATGCGACCGTCGGCATTCATCACATTGACGTTGTAGTCGATGATCTGTGTCGTGCGCACCACGATTCGCTGCGCCAGCTCGGCATCCAGTTCGATGGCCATGGAGATTCCTGAAGCGTGTGAGAGTCAGGGCCTAATCATACCGACTTCGTCTGGGTGGCCCCAGGCTCTGCCGCAGGCATCACCCCGTTCCAGACCGGCAGATCCAGATCCTCAGGCTCTTCATTGGGGCCACCGGTACGGCTCTTGAACGCGCCTTCTTCAATCGGAATGCTGAACAGCGCCGTGATCTTGCGCTCCTTGGTGCTGGGTTCTCGCACCTGCTGCCAGCGTCCGGGTTCCAGCTGCTCAATGATGGCTTCGAAGGCGGCATCAAATGCCTGGTCGTCCGTTACCCGACTGGCGGTGCCATAAAGCACCAGTGATCGGTAGTTGGCGCTGTGGTGATAGGCCGACTTACTCATCACCCACTCGTCGGTCACCGCGAACGAAATGCACAGGGTGACGCCCTCATCCAGTCGCTTCGACAGTCGCCCACCCTCCAGGCAGTGCACGTACAGCGCATCCCCCAATCGCCAGATCGTGATGGGAATCACCCGTGGTGCCCCATGCTCCACGAACCCCAAATGCCCCGTCTTGAGGGCGTCGATCAGTTGGTAGGCCTGGGCCCGATCGTAACTGGCCTTCTTGGCGCCTCGCCGAACCATGCTGCGCGGGCAGCATCTCAGGGGTGACAGGGCTTCGTCGGCGGTGTCCGGTTTCATGCTGGTTCCTCGGTTGTTGGCTTGAACCGTCATTAAAGGCGTAAACTGACCCCATCAAAAGAACCAGATAGCAAATCCTGATGGGACCAGTTAAGAGCCGTCACCGTGATCACCGACCTTCAGATTGATAGCACCCTCCCCCTGCAACAGCAGCTCTACCGGCAGCTGTCGCAACGAATACTGCAACGTCGCTACCCCGCCGGCAGCCGGCTACCCTCGAGCCGCCAGCTGGCGCAGAACCTGGGGGTCAGCCGTAACACCGTGAACGCGGTGTATGACCAGCTCAAGAGCGAGGGCTTTCTGCAAACCCAGGCCGGTCGGGGCATCTTCGTTCATGAGGATATCGACAGCCGACACTGTCCGCCCGCCAAAGGCGCTTCCCCGCAGCCCGAGCGAGTGGCCATTCCGCCATTGCCAGCACTGCCGGAGGGCGCCATCCGCCGCAGCGACCAGGACAGTAACCTGCCGTTCACACCGGGACTGCCCGATCTGGCTGCGCTCCCCATTCGGGCCTGGAACCGAATCCTGCATCACCATGAAAGCCGGCCGTCGCTGATGGGCTACAACAGCCTGCAGGGCTATCGGCCCCTGCGGCGGGCCGTGGCGGAATACGTTGGCAGCGCCCGTGGTGTGCGTTGCCATGAGGACCAGGTGATCATCACCCAGGGCGCCCAGCAGGCCCTGGCGCTGATTGCCGACATTTTCCTGAAGCCCGGTGACCGGGTACTGTGCGAGGACCCCGGCTACCGAGGTGCCCGCTACGCCCTTGGACGCCACGGTAATCCGCTGATCCCGGTGCCACTGCGCCATCAGGTACTCGACATTGACGTCCTCGCCGACGCCGGCCCGGCCCGCCTGCTCTATTGCACGCCCACCCATCAGTACCCGATGGGCGGCATCCTCGACGCCTCACAGCGCATGGCGCTGGTGGAGTGGGCCCAGCGCAACCAGACCTGGATCATTGAGGACGACTACGACAGCGACTTCCATTTCTACACCAAGCCTTTTGCCGCCATTCAGGGCATGTTTGACCAGGCCCCGGTGCTGTACATGGGCAGTTTCAGCAAAACCCTGATGCCCGCACTGCGGGTGGGCTATCTGATCGTGCCGGATACGCTGGTGGAGCATGTGCTGAGGGCAAAACGGGTGATGGGTGGCGAGACGGCATTGCTGACCCAGGCCGTCATCGCAGAGTTCATAGACAGCGGGCAGTTCACCCGCCATCTGCGGCGAATGCGACAGAATTACCGCGAGAAGTGGGAACTGTTCCAGGGCCTGGTCATCGACCAGTTGTCAGGGCTGGCGGCTCCGATTGCCGAGAGCGCCGGCATGCACCTGGTACTGACCGGGGACTGGCCAGACCGGGACTGCAATCACTGGCTGTGGCAACAGGGGTATGGCAGCACCCCGCTGAGCGCTCATTACCTCGGGCCGGCCCAGCAGCAGGGGTTGGTGATGGGTTTTGCCAGTGCCAGCGACCAGCAGATCCGGGATTGCGTGGCGGCCCTTGCTATTGGCCTGGCGCGGGCTGGACAGCGGAAGACTTGAGGCCGACAGCCTCATGGGCCGCTTCGATATACCGGCCAACCTGCTTGCCGGCGATATCGTCGACGCTACGCAGTTTGATGTGTCGGCGGTACTTGCCGGTGCCTTCCAGCACCTGACCGGGATCGGCAAGGCCGGCACCTTCACTGAACTCCAGCGAGACATGCTGGCGATAGGCGAACACGCCACAGAACGGCCGGCCCGCCGAGAACAGCAGTCCGCCGTACTTCACCTCTTCCGTCACCTCGGGACCAACCGCCAGAATCACCGCTCGCAGGCGGCTGACCAGCGCGTGCTGGTCGGGGTCGACCAGTCGAATGTCCTCAAGCAACGCCTCCACTCGGTCGTTGATTGCCATGCCCGCAACACCTCCCTGATAAGATTCGTCTCGTGAACGCTTACTGCACGACTAGTGTCCCGGAACGACGCAGTAGGTCAGCGAATTAACCGCACGGGACACTAGCGATCATTCAGCCCTTTACCGGCAAGGATACGGGGCTCACACCGATCAACCCGGGCAGCCCGGGTGCTGGCCTGCTTGGCGCCGGCGAAGTGCAGCAAATAGCCCCGCTGGCGCCCCGGCGTCAGTGCCTCGAAGGCGGCTTTCAGTGCCGGGCTGGCGTCCAGCCGCTGCTGAAACTCCGCTGGCACGTCAAAATCCTCGGTGCGCTTGAACTCAACCTGTTGGCCGGACCGTTCCACCTCAATAGCTTCAAGTAGATAGGCTTCGATTGCCGGCGCCAATGCCTGGATCTGTTCGACACTGGTGAAGCGGATCTGGCGGGTCGCCTGGGTATTGTCCGTTTGGGCAATCAGAAGCTGGTCCGGGTCCTTCAGCAGTGCGCCCTTCATGAACAGCAGGGCGCAGAAATCCTTGAAGCCGTGAATCAGCACCACGTTGCTGCCATCGATGGCGTAGCAGGGCTTGCCCCATTTAAAGCCCTCCTCCAGCGGCGTTCGGGAGACAATGGCTCGCAGTTGCTGATATTCATCACGCCATTGCCTGGCGGCCTGAAGAAACTGCTCAACCTTGAGGCTGGACGGGGTTTTCTGGGCCTGATTCATCGGTTTCATCCCTGACTGGTGATTGCTGACCTGAGACGCTCTCTGTAGCAACGCGGCTGCCACAACCTGCATACCAGCGGACAATGACAGCAGCGCGAATTGAGCATGGACCAGGCAGCCGGATTGCGCAAAAGCGCCCAGTCAGGTTGCTGAATGCGAGGAGTTAGTAATCGTCCTCGTCTTCAGCAGATCTACTCAGCACCTGGAGCAGCTCTTCTTCAAACCGGGCGACCAACTGAGAGTCCTGTTCCGGAACATCTCCAATATAATCACGCGAGCTCCGCGTCATCTCTCTTCTCGCCGCCATGGATTTAGCAATGTACTCTTCAGATAACCCGGAGTCTCGATAAGTCTCACGCAGTGAGTCAGTTTCTGCCTCTCCTCTCTGGATGCTTAAAAACATTACAGCTTTTACCACACTCTGTTGGACCTCCCAATAGCTTCTCAAATCAGAAAACCCGTTGTCCTGAACGATGTCCTCCATAGCCTCCCACAGAGCACCCTTCTCTCTAAGGTCAGCCAATGCCTCAGCACCCTCTTCATCAAAGGATTTTCTACGGGGCTTCAGGAGATCCTCAAGACTCTTCTGACTTGCCATGCGCTCTTCTTCCAGAGCGAAAATTGCGTCGTCATCATCTGACGCCATAGCTTGGTCATACTTTCTCTGCCATTCGGCCTCAGCTTCCGCCTCAGCTCGCTTTTCCGGATCTAATTGCGCCAATTCGTCACGACGCTCACTCAGCGCCTGCTGGACAGCTATAAATCTCTGCAAATCCGCTTCACTCAGCGCCGCCATAGCCTGCGAACTCCAAACAGTCAGCAGAGCAACGATCAACAACAGAGGTTTTGTCATAAATTTCATAACGTGGTTTCCTTACTATTCCGTGTAACCAAGGATCAGGCGTCACAGTTAAAAATCACTTGTCACCAAAAACTAGCGAAACGAATGAGTTAGAAGCCGCTATCAGACGACTCACTCGCATTCAGTATGGACTTTTCACTAAGCTCCTCCATGAAAGGCGCTACCACACGTTTATCTGCTTCACTAACACCTTCGGTTTGCTCCCGTAACTGAGCTATCGATGCATTCTGAGCAGCAATGACCTGAGCAATCTGTTCCTCATTCATCTGAGGTGAATTTCGGATTTGCTCTATCGACGCGTTGATTTCACGCTCGTACGCCTCAAACTTCAATGCGTGCGTTGCTTTCGTCACTTGTAGAGCAACCTCGCCCCATTCATCCAGATCAGAGAACCCGTGACCCTGAACGACGTCAGTAAAAGCGCTGTTCATCTCATTGTCACTGCGAATCCGGTCGATAACGAGCTCATGACGTCCTTCCAGTGTTGCAAGCTGCTCAGGCTCCGCCTCGGGAAACATCTTTCTAAAGACATAAGTCTGCGCCACAGCGGATGCAGCTGCCGGGCCATCGGATTTCATGACTCTACGCACGTCCTCCCACATAGCCGCCTTTTCTTCATTCGACAACACCGCATCATCCATTATCTGCGCCGTCAGTTCCTTTCCGGCCGGGTCCCGCTGAACATCAATCACGCGCTGCACATCGGCCTCACTCAACGAGGCCATAGCCTGCGAACTCCAAACACTCAGCAGGGCGACGATCAAAAACAGGGGTTTCATCAGGTATTTCATTGGTTCCATCTCCAAAACAACTCCACAGGATTCGCAGCCAACACCGTCCACGGTGTCTTGATTGGGCGAACCATCAAAGAAATACGTCAGAGGCAGGCGATGTGCAGGGCCCCCGGGCGGGGTTGCTGCGAGCAGAGGCGTCTATCCTTGACGATTCCGCCGTGCACAGGATCAATCTCCTTCAGGCAACGGCGGCACAAACATTACCACTTCAGGCACTGTCTTTGCAGCTGAACATTGCAGGGAGTCTCTGCCCACCCCGGCAACGCGGTGTCACCAGGATGGGCAGGTCGGCTTGGCCGGTGGGGTTAGTGGATGTCGAAGCGGTCGGCGTTCATCACCTTGGTCCAGGCGGCCACGAAGTCATTGACGAACTTCTCCTGGCTGTCGTCCTGGGCGTAGACTTCGGCGTAGGCCCTCAGGATGCTGTTGGAGCCGAAGACCAGGTCCACCCGGGTGGCGGTCCAGCGTACGTCACCACTGCTGCGGTCAAGCAGTTCGTAGAGGTTGTTACCGGCCGGTTTCCAGCTATAGGCCATATCGGTCAGGTTGACGAAGAAATCGTTGGTCAACTGCCCCACCCGATCGGTGAACACACCGTGCGTGCTGCCGCCGTGGTTGGTACCCAACACTCGCATGCCGCCGATCAGCACCGTCATTTCCGGCGCGGTCAGGCCCATCAGCTGGGCACGGTCAAGCATCAGCTTTTCCGGCTCCACAGCGTAGTCTTTCTTGAGCCAGTTGCGGAACGCATCGTGGATGGGTTCCAGCGGCAGGAACGACTCAACATCGGTCTGCTCCGGCGTTGCATCACCACGACCCGGTGCGAAAGGCACCGTCACGCTCACACCCGCAGCCTGGGCGGCAGTCTCGATCCCCACATTGCCGGCCAGAACGATCACATCCGCCAGGCTTGCGCCGGTGTCAGAGGCAATGCCTTCCAGCACCCCCAGCACCCGGGCCAGCCGCTCCGGCTCGTTACCTTCCCAGTCCTTTTGCGGTGCCAGGCGAATGCGGGCGCCGTTGGCGCCACCCCGCATGTCGGAACCGCGGAAGGTGCGAGCGCTGTCCCAGGCGGTGGACACCATGTCACTGATGCTCAGGCCACTGTCCGCGATCCGGGATTTCACCGCCGCGATGTCATAACCGGTACTTCCCGCTGGCACCGGGTCCTGCCAGATCAGGTCTTCTGACGGCACTTCCGGCCCCACATAACGGGCCTTCGGCCCCATGTCACGGTGGGTCAGCTTGAACCAGGCCCGGGCAAAGGCATCCTCGAACGCGGCCTGATCCTTGGCGAACCGCTCGGAAATCTTGCGGTACTCCGGGTCCATTTTCATTGCCATGTCGGCGTCGGTCATGATCGGTTTGCAGCGGATCGACGGGTCCTCCACATCCACCGGCATATCCTCTTCCTTGATGTCCACCGGCTCCCACTGCCAGGCACCGGCCGGACTCTTCTTCGACTCCCACTCGTGGTTCAGCAGCATCTGGAAGTAACCGTTGTCCCACTTGGTGGGGTTGGTGGTCCAGGCCCCTTCCAGGCCGCTGGTCACCGCGTCCCGACCAACACCACGGCTGACCTTGTTGACCCAGCCCAGGCCCTGCTCTTCAACCGGGGCGCCTTCCGGGTCCGGCCCCAGGTTGTTGGCGTCGCCATTGCCGTGGGTCTTGCCGACGGTGTGGCCGCCAGCTGTAAGGGCGACCGTTTCTTCATCGTCCATCGCCATGCGGGCAAAGGTTTCACGAACATCGGCAGCGGTCTTCAGGGGGTCCGGATTACCGTCCACGCCCTCGGGGTTCACGTAGATCAACCCCATCATCACCGCAGCCAGCGGATTCTCCAGATCGCGTTCGCCGGAATAGCGGCTCTTGTCGTTGTCAGACGTCGCCAGCCATTCGTCCTCGGCGCCCCAGTAAATATCCTCTTCCGGGTGCCAGATGTCCTCGCGACCAAAGCCAAAGCCAAAGGTCTTGAAGCCCATGGATTCGTACGCCACGTTGCCGGCCAGGATGATCAGATCGGCCCAGCTGACCTTGTTGCCGTACTTTTTCTTGATCGGCCACAGCAGCCGGCGCGCCTTGTCCAGGTTGCCGTTGTCAGGCCAGGAGTTCAGCGGCGCGAAACGCTGGTTACCGGTACCACCACCCCCACGGCCATCAGCGATGCGGTAGGAACCTGCCGCGTGCCAGGCCATGCGGATCATCAGGCCACCGTAGTGTCCCCAGTCAGCCGGCCACCACGCCTGGCTGCTGGTCATCAGGTCGTTAAGGTCCTTTTTGAGGGCCGCCACGTCGAGCTTCTTGAGTTCCTCCCGGTAGTCGAAATCCTTGCCCATGGGGTCGGTCTTGGTGTCGTGCTGGTGAAGGATGTCCAGGTTGAGAGCATTGGGCCACCACTTCATGTTGGTTGAGCCCTCGGTCGTGTTGGCTCCGTGCATAACCGGACACTTACCTTGGGCGGAGCTGTTCTGTGTCATCTCTCTCTCCTAATTCTGTTGGCAATTGGCGACAGCGTCGTTGTTCGTGGCAGGCACACCACTAACTATAGATCGGCCATCGGGAACTGCTTGGGTCTCAACCGGCGCAATCGTTTGCTAGTGCGCCAGGGCGTAGTCCACCAAATAGCTGATCAAAGAGTTCGTCGAGTAGTTCCACAGGGCGCCCAGGCGAATGGCTCCGGCGGATAACGCCTTGTCAGTAGGCTGTTTCATGGGCGATCTCCTGCGTTGTCGGGAACCATTTCACGATAACGCCCAGGAAGATCTCGAGATAATTAATTAAAAGAAAAGGAACAAGAGTTTTTAGCTATCGAAAACGGCAGCGGAACAGAGCGCTCAGGGGAAGGATCAGGCGAGACGTTCTATGGAGTGGAATTTTCCCTGGTCATCAAACAGGATACGGAAGGAACCGTGGATGCCGTCCCGCAGGAAGAACGGCACAAGAATACGGGCCGGGAAGCGGATTGAGCGTCCGTCCCGGGCCCGGGTATGGACATCCCGCGCCGAGCCCTGATAGAGCTTGATCCACTCTTCAGGGCCGATGGAGATGTCCACAATGATGTGCTGCACTGGGCTGTCCGTTCCGGTGACGGATCAGTTGGACAGTTCCAGCAGCAGGCGATTCAGCCGGCTGACGTAGGCACCCGGGTCTTCCAGCTGCTCGCCACTGGCCAGAGTGGCCTGGTCAAGCAGTACCGCAGACAGCTCACCAAAGCGGTCCTCGCCCTGCTCGTTCTCAAGCCGCTGCACCAGTGGGTGCTCAACGTTGATCTCGAAGATCGGTTTGCTGTCCGGCACTTTCTGGCCGGCCGCTTCCATGATCTTCTTCATCTGCGCGCCCATGTCGTGGTCTCCCACCACCAGGCAGGCCGGAGAATCGGTCAGGCGGTTGGTCACCCGCACTTCCTGGACCCGGTCAGTCAGGGCTTTCTGGATGCGCTCCAGCAGATCCTTGTGGGCTTCGGTGGCCTCTTCCTGCTGCTTCTTGTCTTCCTCGGTCTCAGCCTCGCCCAGGTCCAGCTCGCCGCGGGCAACGTCCTGGAACTGCTTGCCGTCGTATTCGTTGAGGTAGCCCATCATCCACTCGTCGATACGGTCGGACAGGATCAGCACCTCAATGCCTTTCTTGCGGAAGACCTCCAGGTGCGGGCTGCTCTTGGCGGCAACGTGACTGTCGGCGGTGATGTAGTAGATCTTGTTCTGACCTTCCTTCATGCGGCCGAGGTAGTCATCCAGCGAGACGTTCTGGGCAGCCTCACCGGTATTGGTGGAGGCAAACCGCAGCAGGCCGGCAATCTTCTCACGGTTGCTGAAGTCTTCCGCCGGGCCCTCCTTGAGGACCTGACCGAACTCGTCCCAGAACTTCTGGTAACTGTCGACATCTTTCTTGGCCAGTTTGCCCAGCATGTCCAACACCCGCTTGGTGAGGGCGGACTTGATGCTCTCGACGGTGCTGTCGTTCTGCAGGATCTCACGGGAAACGTTGAGGGACAGGTCGTTGGAATCGATCACGCCCTTGGTGAAGCGCAGGTACAGCGGCAGGAACTGCTCGGCGTCATCCATAATGAACACCCGCTGGACGTACAGCTTCAGGCCTCGTGGCGCCTCGCGGTTGTACATATCAAACGGAGCCCGGGCCGGCAGGTACAGCAGGCTGGTGTAATCGAGCTTGCCTTCGACCTTGTTGTGGGACCAGGTCAGCGGGTCCTCGAAGTCGTGGGCAATGTGCTTGTAGAACTCTTTGTACTCGTCATCCTTGATCTCGGTGCGCGGCAGGGTCCACAGCG
Organism: Marinobacter xestospongiae; assembly: GCF_023156385.1. Lineage (GTDB taxonomy): Bacteria > Pseudomonadota > Gammaproteobacteria > Pseudomonadales > Oleiphilaceae > Marinobacter > Marinobacter xestospongiae. Next base: position 36,643 of record NZ_JAKZAK010000011.1, on the reverse strand, counting down.
CAGTCGCGTCGTTGACGGTCTCGTCCTTCGCTTCCTCGCCTTCTTCGGTCTGCTCAGACTTCATGATCACCGGGAACGAGATGTGGTCGGAATACTTCTTGACCAGGGAGCGCAGACGCCAGCCGTTGGCAAACTCCTTCTCGTCCGCCTTCAGGTGCAGCACGATCTGGGTACCACGGACGTCACGGTTGACCGATTCAATGGAGAATTCGCCGTCGCCCTTGGAGTCCCAATGCACACCCTCTTCCGCCGGTGCACCGGCACGACGGGTAAACACTTCCACCCGATCAGCCACGATGAACGCCGAGTAGAAACCAACACCAAACTGACCGATCAGCTTGCTGTCTTTCTTCTCGTCACCAGACAGCTGCTGGAGGAATTCGGCGGTGCCGGATTTGGCGATGGTGCCGAGGTTGGCAATCACATCGTCGCGGGTCATACCGATGCCATTGTCAGTGATGGTCACGGTATTGGCGTCTTCATCGAAATCGATGCGGATGTTCAGGTCGGGGCTGCCCTCGTAGAGGCTGTCATCCTTGAGAGCGGCGAAACGCAGCTTGTCTTCAGCGTCTGAGGCGTTGGAGATCAGCTCCCGCAGGAAAATTTCCTTGTTGGAATAGAGGGAGTGGATCATCAGGTGAAGCAGCTGCTTCACCTCGGTCTGGAAACCAAGGGTCTCTTTCTGGGATTCAACCGTCATGGCTTGAACGTCTCCTGACTGAGATGGAACACGTGGGGAATCGCACGGGCGAGCCCCCTCTGTTTGGGGTTGCAAACAGAAGTGGGGCCACCCGATCGCTTTTCAAGGGCTGATCAGTCTTCCAGCAGAAAGTGGGCGCGGGCGGTGGCGATGGGCTGGCTGCGGGATTTCTGCCAGGCGGTGACCATCACGTTCGCCACCCGGTTGCCCTGGCGGGTAAGCCGGCATTCGGCGAAGGTTTCCCGGTCCAGACCGGCTCGCAGGTAGTCCAGTGAGAAGTCGACGATGCGCGGCATACGCAGCACGTCCTGGGACATCATCAGATAGATGGCTGCGGACAGCTCCATGAAGCCGCCGATCACACCGCCATGAATGGCCGGCAGGATCGGGTTGCCAATGTTGCTGTCCTTGCGGGGCAGCCGGAAAATCAGATCATCGCCGAACCGCTCACACTGCAGGCCGATGAAGCCGGCGTAGGGGATGCCATCCAGCATGCGGGAAAAATCGCCCGTTTCCTGGGTATAGCGCAGGATTTCGGCGGTGGTCATGCGTCGTCTCCGGTAATCAGGTCACGGTAGGATTTGGGCGTGGCTTCCCGCCCGATGCGCATGAAGGTACCAACGCAGTTGGCAATGGCCTTGCCCTTTTCCTGGTAGGCCTCACAGCGGGTAAAGATGATGTTATTGGTAATGCGGTAGGCCTCGGCACGGGCATAGACCGGCTTGTTGGGTTCCGCCGGTCGCATGTAATCCACCCGCAGGTCGAGGGTGGGACACAGCTCGAAATCCGGCAGCACACAGATCATCACCGAACCGGAGGCGGTGTCCATCAGCGTGGTGATGGCGCCACCATGGATCACCCCGGTTTCCGGGTTGCCGATGATTTTCTGGCTGTATGGCAGGCACAGAGTCAGTTGCTGATCGTCAGCGTCGGCCACGGTCAGCCCCAGTGTGCGAGCCTGCTGCAGGGTGTTGATGAACCGGGTGACCCGGTCCTTGCGCACGGAATCGGTCATTCAGTCGGCCTTTCCTTCCACGTTTCGTTCGGTTTTTTCGGTTTGCTTCGTGCTTTTTGGTGCCTTTGATGACGGCTCCTCAAAGACCTTGCCAGAGCGCAATGCGGTCAGCGCTGCCGACCGGAACTCCCGCCGGTACAGTACGAACACCACCAGGGTAGAGGCCGCAAGAAATGCCACCGGGTGGATGAACCAGGCCACCACGGCCAGAGCGTAGTAGTAGGAGCGCAACCCCAGGTTGAAGGCGTCCCCCGCCATGTTGCAGACCTGGGCCGCGCTGCGGGCAAAGGCTTCCCGCGATGCCGGGCTCACCTGTTTGTCACCGGGGAACGGCGCGCCGCCAATCAGCACCGCCACAAAGTTGTACATCCGCATCGACCAGGTGAATTTGAAGAACGCGTAGATAAACACCACCATCAGCACCACCATGCGCAGCTCCCAGATGGCCCGGCTGGGCAGGTTGCCGAATGGCAGGGTGCTGAACACTTCCATCACCTCCTGGGTGTAACCCAGCGCGGTGATGATACCGGCCAGGATCAGCAGGCAGCTGGAGGCAAAAAAGGCGCCGTTACGTTCCAGGTTGCCCACCACCGAGGCGTCGGAGATGCGGTTATCCCGGCGCAGCATGACCCGCATCCAGTCTTCCCGATAGAGATCCAGGGTGTTGGACAGGCAGGGCCGGTCGTCGGCGCGACGGCGGGAATACTCGCTGTAACCCAGCCAGCACACGAGGAACCAGAGCAGGGCCAGCAAATCCAGGGATTCTTTCATCAAGGGGTCCGGGTAACGGGCAATGGCAGAAGCACGAAGACGAGGGCCCGATTCTACCGCAAGGGGCCAGTACCCAGCCAGTTTGCCACGGCTACGGGGCCTGGGAACCTGCAACCACCTCTGTCATCGCCGGTCTATATGGTATAAAGCAGAGAATCCTCCTGCCCACCGGCAGGAAGCGCTTCGCTACCGCTTCTGTACCTTCCCCTCAAGCTAGGTGGTACTGAGCGGGAACGCCAATCAACGGATCTACAGGGAGTCTGGAGTGAACATCCGCGTTCTTCGTCGTTGCCTGCCACTGGCACTGCTGCTGGCCATTCTCGGCGGCTGTGCCGTCAACCCCGTCACCGGGGAGAAACAGCTGTCGCTGATCTCCGAACAGCAGGAATGGACCATGGGGGCCAAGCAGTACATCCCCACCCAGCAGACCCAGGGCGGCCAGTTCTATCTTGACCCGGAGCTGAGCTTCTACGTTCGCGAGGTTGGCATGAAGCTGGCCGCCGTCAGCGATCGACCGGACATGCCCTATGAGTTCGTGGTACTCAACAGCAGCGTTCCCAACGCCTGGGCCCTGCCCTCCGGCAAGATCGCCATCAACCGCGGCCTGCTGGTGCAGCTGGAAGACGAAGCCCAACTGGCTTCGGTACTGGGACACGAGATCGTCCACGCGGCCGCCCGCCACAGTGTCCAGCGAATGCAGACCGGCATGCTGATCAATGCCGGTATGGCCGGAGTCGGCATTGCCCTGGCCGACAGCGACTGGGCCCAGCTGGCGATGGGGGGAGCCGCTGTCGGCGCCCAACTGGCACTGGCCCAGTATGGCCAGGCCGATGAGCTTGAATCCGACCACTACGGCATTCGCTACATGGTGAAAGCAGGCTATGACCCGATGGCAGCGGTGGAGCTGCAACAACTGTTTGTGAAGCTGTCCGAGGGCCGCGAATCCAGCTTTGTCGCCGGGCTGTTTGCCACCCACCCTCCCTCCCAGACCCGGGTGGATCGCAATCTGGAACTGGCGCAGAAGCTCGATGGCGGCGGCTTCCGTGGCCGTGACGTCTATCAGCGCCACCTGGCCACACTGAAGCGCCTGCAGCCCGCCTATGACGCCTACGACAAGGCGGTGTCGTTGATCCGGGAAGAGAAGTTCCAGCAGGCCCTTGGCGAAATCAACCGGGCAATCGACATTGAAGACGGCGAAGCCATGTTCTTTGCCCTGCGGGGGCAGATTCATCAACTGCTGGAGCAGCCGGATCTGGCCGATCATGACTACGACAAGGCGGTGTCGCTGTATCCGGAAATGTTCAGCTATCGCCTGCGGCGGGGCCTCCACGCCTATGCCCTCAACAACCTGAACCAGGCGCAAGAGGACATTACCGAAGCCAACCGCACGGTGCCCACCTCCATTGGCTATCTGCGGCTTGGAGACATCGCCGTCCGCCAACAGCGCAAGAACGATGCGATTGCCCACTACCGCACGGCCTCAGAGGCTGGTGGCGCGATTGGCCAGGAAGCCCAGCGGAAGCTGGTCCAGCTGACCGGCACCCAGCCACAGCAGCAGCCCAAACAGCAATAACCCTCACGGATGTCGGGCAGCCTGCCCGACATCCGGCTCCCTGCCCGCTCCAGTCTGCTATCCAGATTCCTTATCCAGATCCCGATCCAGACAACCTGACCAGGCAGCCCTCGCCGTTCGGTCTTGCTGAAGTGACGGGTGCACTGCGTCAGCGGCTGCATTGACAACTAGAGCAAAAACTCTAAAAATCAATCTAACGCTAACAACAAGGGACCAACCCGATGCTTGCCAGACGACTGCAACCCATGGCATCGCAGGCCCGGCGCCTGTACGTGGAGCTGATATTTCAGGTGATGGGCAACGCCCTCCAGGCCATCAGTGAGATTGACGAGGACGTTCAGAACGAGGCCCGGGCACTGCCAGAGGGCTTCCTGTTCGAGATGATGGTGATGCCCCACGGCGCCAGCCTGGTGATAGAACACCTCGGCAACGGCCGCTTCCGCTATCACGGCTCAGAAGCGCCCCGCCCCGTGAACCTGTCCATCCAGTTCAAACACATTGCCCATGCCTTCCTGGTGCTGTCCTTCCAGGAGAAGACGTCGGTGGCGTTTGCCAACGACCGCATGCTGGTGGATGGCGACATTGGCTACGCAGTCCGCATGACCCGCATTCTCAACCGCCTGGAGGCCTTCATCCTGCCGCGGCTGCTGGCCCGACGGGCGGTCAAGGAGTATCCCCGCAACCTGCACCTGCCGGAAAAACTCCTCAACGCCACACGCATCTACCTCAAGGTTGCGTCCCAATTCTTTGACACGGTGAGAGCATAATGAGCAGCACATTCTACGAGTTCTTCTGCCCGGTGAAGGTGATCGCCGGTAAAGCCGCACTGGAGCACATTCCCTATGAGCTGGCCGGTCTCGGCGGCAAACGGCCGATGATCATTACCGACAAGGGTGTGCGTGCCGCGGGCCTGCTGGAACCAGTGATTGCCGCCTGTGAGGAAAGCGATCTGGACATCGCCAGCGTTTACGACGACGTCCCCCCCGACTCCTCCAAGGCCGTCGTGCGAGACATCGCCGGCGTTTACCGCCAGGAGAAATGCGATGCCATCATCGCCGTGGGCGGAGGCTCCGCCATCGACACCGCCAAGGCGGTCAACATTCTGGTATCCGAGGGCGGTGACGACATCGCCGCCTACGCCGGTGCCGGGGTGCTGAAGCGGCCGCTGAAACCGTTCTTTGTGGTGCCGACCACCGCAGGCACCGGCTCGGAAGTCACCGCGGTGGCGGTGATTGCAGATACCGAAAAGTCGGTCAAACTGCCGTTCACCTCCTCGTTCCTGTTGCCCAACGCCGCCATTATCGACCCGCGGATGACGCTGACGCTGCCACCTCACATCACCGCAGCCACCGCGATGGACGCCCTCACCCACGCCACCGAAGCGTTCACCTGCATGGCCAAGAACCCGCTCAGCGATGCCTATGCCACCGCGGCGGTGAAAAAGATCAGCCACTCACTGCTGGCGGTGATGGACAACCCCAAGGATACCGACGGCCGTCTGGAACTGGCCCAGGCCTCGACCATGGCCGGCATTGCTTTCTCCAACTCGATGGTGGGGCTGGTCCACGCCCTGGGGCACGCCACCGGTGCGATCTGCCATCTGCCCCACGGCCTGTGCATGAGTATCTACATGCCCTACGTGCTGGAATACAACCTGGAGACCATTCGCGAGCCCCTGGGTGAGCTGCTGCTGTACCTGGACGGTCCGGAAGCCTACGCCGCCACGCCGGCCAACCGACGCGCTGAAGCGGCCATCTCCGCCATCCGTCGACTGCGGGATGCGCTTTACAAGAAGTGCCAGTTGCCCCGAACCCTCAAGGAAACCGGCAAGGTGGACGAGTCCCAGCTCGACGACATCGCAGCCCTCGCCCTCGACGATGGCTCAATCATGTTCAATCCCCGCGAGGCCTCACTGGAGGATGCCCGCGCGGTACTGCAGAAAGCCTGGGCCTGATAGCCGACCGCCCCGCCCTCGCGGCGGGGCACAGCCCACCTTCCCCCGAACGCCAACAGACCTTCCCAACATTGCAAATCCCTGGCGAAACGGACAAAATTCACAGTATGTTCCGGGTCGCGCAGGCTCTTGCCAGGTGTCATCACACCGCCACAGGCAGCCTTGCCAGCTGAACCGGACCAGATCCCAGTGTTTGCCAAGCGGCACATCCTGGCATGGAAGCATGAAACGGAACGGCCCCCGTTCTGAACGCTCTGGTTCATTTCGTTCACTGTTGCCTCACGCCTATGCCAGCCAACCTTGCTACCGCCCTGTTATCGTCCCTGTTGCTCCTGGCCGCCCTGCCGGGCCAGGTTTCGGCATCCACGGGCAATGATGACCTGCAGGACACCATCCGCTTTAACGTCTCGCCCAACGGCTATCCACCCTACCTGATCGTGGAGGATGACCACCTGGGCGGTATCGTCTGGGATGTGATGTCCCGCATCAGCGAACGGCTGCAACTGACCCTGGAGCCGCTGAAAGTCCCCCGCAAGCGGGTCGATGAACTGATTCTGAACGGCTACGTCGACGCCACCCCGCGAGCGGTGGAGTGGACCAGCCAGCCCGAGCGGTTTCTCTACTCCGACCCCATCGTGCAGGTAGAGGAAGTGCTGTTCTACCCTCACAACCGGGCATTTGAGTTCCAGTCACCCGACGACCTGGCAGGCAAGACCCTGGTCACCCACCTGGGCTACTACCACGCCAAACTGGCGGAGCTGTTCGAAAGCGGCCGGACCCAGCGATTCGATGTGGTGGGTGATGCTGAGGTGTTCCGCTATCTGCTCGACAGCGAGCGCTTTGACGGCGCCATCGCCGATCGCCTGGTCGGCCGCTGGGTCATCCGCAACCACCCATACATGGCCGGCGCCCTGGCGACTTCACAAGCCAGCATCAGCAACTACAGCTTGCGGCTGATGGTACGCCCCGAGCTGACCGGGTTCATACACCGCTTCAACAGCGAACTGACCCGCCTCAAGGCCAGCGGTGAGCTGAACGACATCCTCGCCAGCTACCGCTGAATCGGCCCCGGCAGCAAGCCGCCGGGCCTCACTCCAGGCGTCGCAGCAACAGCATCGGGGACACCTTCAGCACCGGCGCCAGCTGCCAGCGACCAAACAGTGACAACAGCGCCGCGCTGACCAACGGCACCGGCAGCATCACCGACCAGTGCCACTGGAATTCGCCTTCAAACATCCGCAACTGCAGTGCCCAGACCGCCGCCTCAGCGGCCAACGCCCCGAGAATACCCGCCACCAGCCCCAGCAGGGCAAACTCCAGCATGGTGCTGCGCACCAGCAGTCGCTGCTGCCCGCCCAGGGTTCGCAGCAGCGCGCCTTCCCGCTGACGGTCACGCAGGGTGGCGCTGACCACCGCTGCCATCACCACCAGCGCCGCGGCCAGAATCAGGGCCAGAATAGCCTCGACGGCCTGGGTCACCTGCTGGACGATAGCGCGGATGCGCTCAATGATGTGGTCCACTTCCAGCACCGACACCGTCGGGAATGCCCGGGCGAAATCGTTCAGCAGGGCCTTTTCCGACGTCGGCAGGTAGAAACTGGTGATCCAGGTGGACGGCATGGCCGCCAGCTGACCATCCGGCGGAAACGCCATGTAGAAATTGGGCTGCATGCTCTCCCACTGCACCGTGCGGATACTGGTCACCGTTTCGCTCAGGGTATCCGAGCCAATGGTGAATCCCAGCCGGTCGCCGATCTTCAGGCCCAGCCGTTCTGCCAGTTCATACTCCACCGACACCCCGTCGCGGGCGCCCGCTTCGAACCACTGCCCCTGGACCAGGGCGTTGTCCGCTGGCAGTTCCGACATCCAGGTCAGATTGAGCTCCCGGTTCAGGGCGTTGATCCGCTCATCCTTGCTGACCGCCTCTTTCACCGGCTGGCCATTGAGTTCGGTCAGCCGGCCCCGAACCATGGGATACAATTGCGCCAGTGGATGGCCGCGCTGTTCCCAGAAATCGGCCACGGCATCGACCTTTTCCGGTGCGATGTTGATCAGGAAGTGATTGGGCGCGTTCTCCGGCAACTGCGCCTGCCAGTCATCGAGCAGGGAACTGCGAACCAGTATCAGGGTACAGGCCAGCATGATGGTCATCGCGAACACCGAGACCTGGGACAGGGTACTCTGGCGATGCCGATACAACGCCACCAGCGCCAGCCGCCAGGCGGTACCACCACCACGCAGGTGGCGCAGCCCGAGCACCATCAGCCAGGCCACCAGAGCCAGCACCGCCAGCAGCGCCGCCACGCCGCCCAGCAGAGCCGTCACCATCGCCAGTTCACCGGCGTAAAACCACACCAGGCCGAACACCGCCAGACCGGCCAGCAGAATGTCCGGCCATGCCCGCCGGCCCGACTCACCGGGCTCGCTGCGCAACACCCGCATGGCCGCCACCTGCCGCAACCGGCGGACCGGCGGATAGGCAAACCCGAACAGCGCCACCAGCGCGGTCACCAGGGCTGGCAGCAAGGCACGCCAGTCCAGCTCTGCCGCCACCGGGCGCTCCAGCACCTCGCTCAGCACCTGGGCCAACCCGTAGTAGATCGGCAGGGCCAGTAGCAGCCCGCCGGCGCAGCCAGCCACGCCCCACAGAGCCAGACGGCGAAGATACAGCCGCGAAATAGCGCCACCCCGCAGGCCCAGGGTCTTTAACAGGGCCACCGTATCCCGCTGTCCCAACGCGTACTCCCGGCTGGCAACTGCCACGGCCACCGCCGCCAGCAACACCGCCAGACTGCCGCCAAGCAGCAGGAACCGTTCCGCCCGCTGCAGCGAGCGCGACAGGGTCTCGCCATCCTGCACGCTTTTCCATTCATGGCTGGGATGGAACTGTGGCTCCAACCAGCGATGGAACGCCTCCAGTTCCGGCTCCTCACCGGCGAACAACGCCACATACTCAACCCGGCTGCCCTCACGCACCACCCCGGTGGCGGGCACATCATCGGCGTGCATCATGATCCTGGGCGCCAGCGCCGCCATGCTGAAGCCACCATCGGGCTCCCGCAGCAACAGACCGCTGACCGTCAGCGCCTGATTGCCCACTTCCAGCGAGTCGCCCATATCCAGGGCCAGCAATCGCATCAGACGGGGATTGAGCCACACCTCACCCGGACGGGGGCCCCGGCTCACCAGCTCACGCTCGGCGCCTTCCCCCACCTGCATCTCGATCTGCCCCCGCAGCGGATAGGCATCGCTCACCGCCTTCACCGCCACCAGCTGGAAGCGGTCACCACCGAACACCATGGTGGAGAACTCCACCATGGATGCCGTGCTGATCCCGCGCCGGTTTGCCTCCTGGTACCAGTCCGGCGGGATCGGCCGGCCGTGCTCCGCCTCCAGCTGTCGGTCGGCCGCCAGAAAGGCGCTGGCGGACGTCACCAGGGCCCGCTGCAGCAGACTGGCAAACAGGCTGATGGTCGCCACCGTCGCCACCGCCACCACCAGAGCGGTGATCACCACCCTGACATCACGCTCCCGCAGATCCCGTCGAACCGACGCCAGCTGTCCCGTGACCGCCATCAGTGCTGCTCCTCCGGCTCGGTGACCCGGCCGGCATCGATGCTCAGGCGACGCTGGCAGCGCTGGGCCAGCTGCTCGTCGTGAGTCACCATCACCAGGGTCGTGCCCTGCTCCTGGTTCAGCGCCATCAGCAGGTCGGAGATGGTTTTGCCGGTGCGGTTGTCCAGGTTGCCGGTAGGCTCGTCGGCGAACAGCACCGCCGGATTGCTGGCAAAGGCACGGGCAATGGCGACCCGCTGCTGCTCGCCACCAGAGAGCTGCCGCGGCGTGTGCCGCAAACGCTGTCCCAGACCAACCCGCTCCAGCAGCTCGGTGGCCTGGGCCTCCGGAGCCTCATGACCGGCCAGCTCCAGTGGCAGCATGACGTTTTCCAGGGCGCTCAGCGCCGGCAACAACTGGAACGACTGAAACACGAAACCGACCCGCCGCGCCCGCAGCGCCGCCCGCTCATCCTCGCCGAGGGCGCTGATCTCCTCGCCGTCGAGAACCACCCGCCCGGACGACGGACTATCGAGCCCCGCCAGCAGTCCCAGCAAGGTGGTCTTACCGGACCCGGAGCGTCCAACGATGGCCACTGACTCCCCCCGGGCAATATCGAAGGAAACCTCCTGCAGGATGGTTAACGTATCATCTCCCAGATCTACCCGATGACTGAGCGCTTCCACTTTCAGCATGGATTGGGACGAAGGCATATCGGTCGGGGTCTGATCGGGCACGGCGGCTCCTCGTTAAGAAAATGTCACGGTGTTGGTTGGGGCCCGGCCCGCCGAATCACTTGATCGGGACGGTAGGTGGACCACAGAATGACTCTCCAAATTCTCTGGAGTTCCTTATGGATACGGTAAAAAAAGTCATGAGATCAACTGTTTTTTTACTGCTGTGGCTGGCGGCCGGACTCGCCCAGGCGAATCAGGGCACCGTGCTGATCATGGGGGACAGCCTCAGCGCCGCTTATGGCGTGCCAACGGAGCGGGCCTGGGTAGCACTGCTGAAATCCCGGCTGGAATCTGAAGGCCTGGGAGACTGGCAGGTGGTCAATGCCAGCATCAGCGGCGAAACCACCGATGGCGGCGCCCGCCGACTGCCGGACCTGCTGACACAGCACCAGCCCGACGTGGTGGTGATCGAACTCGGCGGCAACGATGGCCTGCGGGGATTTCCGCCACCGGTCATCAAACGCAATCTGGAGAGCATGATCGATAACAGCCTGGATGCCGGCGCGGACGCCCTGCTGGTGGGTATCCAGATTCCTCCCAACTACGGTGAGCGCTACACCCGGATGTTTGCAGACATCTACCCATCCCTGTCCGAACAACACGAACTGCCGCTAGTGCCTTTCTTTCTCGACGGCATCTACAACCAGCAGGGGATGATGCAGGGAGATGGCATTCACCCCACCGCCGAAGCCCAGTCCCGACTGCTGGACAATGTCTGGCCCCACCTGGCGCCACTGCTCCGGGACTGAATCAGCAACAGACGCCCTATGACACCTGTTGCTCAAGGAACGCCACCGCCCGGCGTTCCGACCAGTAGTAGCCGTCACGGGCGTGTTCCACAAAGCCGACATGGCCGCCCCAGCGCGGCGCCTCCAAGGTGACGCAGTCCCCCAGAAGCGATGACGAACGGGGGAAACAGTCCGCGCTCAGGAACGGGTCGTCCTGGGCATTGACCAGCAGCGCCGGTACCCGGATGTCCTTCAGCCGACCCAGACTCGAACACTGCGCCCAGTAATCCTCGGCATCCCGGAAACCGTGCAGGGGCGCAGTGTAGCGATCATCAAACTGGCGAAACGTGCGAATCTGGTCAAAGCCCCGGGTGTCGATCAATTCCGGGAAGCGGGCCGCTTTCTCCTCCATCTTGCCTTCCAGATCCTTCAGGAACCGCTGCATATAGATGCGACGCGATGGTTTGGCCAGCTCCGCCGCACTGCCGGCAAGATCACAGGGTACCGAGAACGCCACCGCGCCACAGATCCTCGGGTCCACCTGCTCACCCTGCTGCCCCAGGTACAACAGGGTCAGGTTACCGCCCATACTGAAGCCAACCAGCGAGACCTGCTGATAATCCTGCTCCAGAGCCACATCCACCACCCGCGCCAGGTCAACGGTGGCGCCACTGTGGTAGAACCGGGGCTGGCGGTTCATCACCCCGCCGCAGGACCGGAAATTCCAGGCCAGCACATCCCAGCCGGAACGCAGCAGGCCCCGAGCCAACCCCAGAATGTAAGGACGCCGGGAGTGGCCCTCGAGACCATGGGACAGGATCGCCAGCCGTCGACTGCCGGTTCGGTACCAGTCCAGATGCAGCTCATCGTCATCAGCCGTGGCAATGACCTCCGCCTGCGGCGGCGCCAACGCTACCCGTCGAAACAGGGTTGGCCACACCGATTGCAGGTGACCACTGCGCAGCCAGCCCGGTGGCCGATAGTGCTGCAGTCGGGCCTGACTGCCGGCCGGCACCGGATGGGGAACAGTGGCGTAGCCATGCGGCATTGCCAGAGGGTCATCAATTACTGCCACGGGCATCTTCTCCAAATCATCAACTTCAGGGCGCCTGTTGGTACGTTACTCATATGGCGCCTATTCTGCCCCATTCTGCGCCCGCCGACCTCCCTGACAGATCACTTTTTAACCATTTAATTCAGGGGGTTGACTCCACTGAAATAAGTCCTTAATATGCGCGCCATCTCGACGATGTTCCCCGATAGCTCAGTTGGTAGAGCAACGGACTGTTAATCCGTTTGTCGCTGGTTCGAGCCCAGCTCGGGGAGCCACTTATTTCCAAAAAAGCCGCTGATTCAGCGGCTTTTTTGCTTTCTGGCGAGCGAAAAACAAGCCCGCGAAATCACCGAACGGGACACTGGCGCACTGTTACATCAGGGCGGCATCGCCGCCCACTCCACGCAGCGGTCAGTTCACCTGCGGCCGGTTCATGAAGGCCTCCAGCACCCGGTACAGGGTCACACCGTCCTCGACCCCCGCCGTCTCCCGAATGGAATGCATTCCCCACTGCGGCACCCCGATATCCAGGGTGGTCACCCCCAGAGTACCGGCCGTAATCGGTCCGATGGTGCTGCCGCAGGCCATGTCACTGCGAACCACGAAGGTCTGGTGGGGCAGCCCCAGCTCGTCACTCAGGTGGCGGTACAGCGCCGCCGAGCGGCTGTTGGTGGCATAGCGCTGGTTGTGGTTCACCTTGATCACCGGCCCCCGATTAAGCAGCGGTCCGTGATTCTCATCGTGACGATCGGCAAAGTTCGGGTGTACCCCATGAGCATTGTCCGCCGAAATCATCATCGAGCGGCTGATCGCCCTTGGCATCACCTCAGCACCGCACCACCGTTCCACCACCGAAGCCAGGAAAGGCCCCTGAGCACCTTCGGCGGACTGACTGCCCACCTCTTCGTGATCGTTGCAGACAAACAGCGATGGCTGCTCTCCGTCCGCCGCTACCAGGGCCTCCAGCCCGATGAAACAGCTGAGCAGGTTATCCAGCCGCGCCGAGGCAATGAACTCGTCCCGCAGGCCAACCACCGCCGGCGGCTGGGCGTCGTAGAAGCTCATTTCATAACCCAGGATACGGTCAAACGACAGCGTCGGGTGCTCACGGCGCACCTGCTCCGCCAGCAGGTCGTGGAACCGGACCTCCTCGTCCTCACCCAGCTGCATCAATACCGGCGGCAGGTCTTTCTGGGGATTGATCGAGCGGCTGTTGTTGGCTTCCCGGTCGAGATGAATCGCCAGGCTCGGGATATAGGCCACCGCCTTGCGGAAATCCACCAGTACATCGCTGAACTTGCCATTCTGGTCCACCACGCTGACCCGCCCCGCCAGGGACAGGTCGCGATCAAACCAGGGATTCAGCAACACCCCACCGTAGACCTCAACACCCAGCTGGAGATAACCCTTACGCTGTAGATCCGGGTTGGGTTTGACCTTCAGGCACGGGCTGTCCGAGTGCGCCCCCACCATGCGAATTCCCGCCGTTTCCGGCGTTTGACGCCCACTGCGGAACGCCACCAGTGACGAGCCATTGCGCACCACGTAATAACCCTGTCCCGGGGCCAACTGCCAGGTGTCCGCTTCATCCAGGGCCACAAAGCCGGCAGCATCCAGGCGCCGGGTCATTTGCTGCACCGCATGCCAGGGCGTCGGTGACTGGTGAAGGAAGTCGAGCAGTTGCTGATTGAAAGACTGGTGTTCCATGCTGTTCCCGGAAGTCAGGGCCGCGAATCACGGCCAAGGATGGGCGAAGCCGAAGCGGCGAACGGAATCGTCGGCCCTTCGGGGCAAAAGCGCATTTTGCCACGAATAGCACGAATGGCTAAACTTCCAGCCCGTTTCCCACCAACGCAGCCCCACAGCAGGAGTTGAACGTGTCCATTCCGCGCTTTATCGACATTGAGTACTGCCAGACCGACGACGCCCTGTTTCCCACCGCCATCGCCTGGTCACTGGCTGACGGCCGTATGAAAACGGTGGTTATTGCACCGGATGAAAGCTGGCTGCCGACAGACATGGAGCTGCCCGACGTCGACCTCCACTACCTGGAAGAACAGGGAGTCCCACTGATCGAGCTGGCCCGGGTGCTGCACGAGGACCTGCCGGATGAAACCGTGTTCACCGACGGTCTCGATCCGGACGACGTCCTGGTGGATCTGATCTTTTCCAGCGTCAACCTGGAAGCGCCGTTCGAGCTGGCACCAGTGACCGACCTGATTACCGGGCTGGACCGGGATACCATCGAAGACCGCCGCCGTGATCTGATGTTTGAACAGGGGCTGGACCCCCAACTCCCTGAGAACGGTGTTTATGCCCTGCTACTGTTGGCCCGGGACGAAGGCCTGATCGGCATGGAATGACCGGGACGGCACCGTCATACTGTGACCTGGGTCGACGTAACATACCGTCACCCTAGGCAAAATCAGCCAGAATTCGCGGACCTTCAGGAATAATTACGACAATGACTACGCTGCTGCGAGCCCTCCGCCCCACCCTGCTGCCGTTGGTTCTCGGCCTGCCGTTGACCGTCCAGGCCGCCGACGACATCCCCCGTGAAGACCGCCACTACGTCGGCCTGCTGGCCACCGCCCTGAATCACCGCTCGGTAGGCGACGGCCCGGAGAAAAAAACCTGGAGCAACGCTGCGACCCTGGTGGTCGGCGGTCATCTCACCGAGCTGTTCCACGCCGAACTGCGTCTGGGCGGTGGTCTGTCCGAGGGCACCCTTGATGACGAACTGTCACTGGACATCGAGCATTACCAGAGCTGGTACATGGGTCTGCATCACCCGCTGACCGACTACGCCAACATCTACGGCCAGTTCGGCTTTACCCACGTCAGCGGCTCCGCCAGCCTGACCAAGGCCGGCAAGGCCCGGGAAGACGATCCTGACGACAGCTCCCCCTACGCCGACCAGACCGGTGACTTCCCGGACAGCGACTTCAGCGTCAGTTGGATCGTGGGCGCCGACCTGGAACTGGCGGAGCGCACCTACCTGCTGGTGGAAGGTGGCCGCCTGTTCAAGGACACCGGCACCGGTGCCAACAGCTTCCAGTTCTCCGCCGGGTTCCGCTACGAGTTCTGACGGAGCCGCCGATTCACCCCCGATCAAACCCGGTGGCGAATGTGCCAGCAGCGGTGAATGCGGGGGTTGCGCTGAAAGTCCTTGTCCAGCGTGTCGCGGGTCACTTCGCGGATCTCGAACGCCTGCTCCAGCGCCTCATCCAGCTGGAAGCGACGAAAATTGTTGGAGAACACCAACAACCCGTCGCTGGACAGGCGGTCCATCGCCTGGCGGATCAGTTGCGGGTGATCCCGCTGGATATCGAGCACATCCCGCATCCGCGCCGAATTTGAGAAGGTTGGCGGGTCCATGAAAATCAGATCAAAGACCTGATCCGGCGTGGCCGGCTGAGCCAGCCATTGCAGGCAGTCCTGCTGCTCCACCTGGTGACGGCGATCGTCCAGGCCGTTCAGCGCCAGGTTCTCCCTCGCCCAGTTCACGTACGTCTTCGACATATCCAGACTGAGGGAACGGGTGGCCCCGCCCACCGCCGCATGGACGGTTGCCGCTCCGGTGTAGCAGAACAGGTTGAGGAATCGCTTGCCGCGCGCCTGCTGTTGGAGCCAGTGACGCACTGGCCGATGATCCAGGAACAGGCCAGTGTCCAGGTAATCCCGGAGATTCACCCTGAGCGCACAGCCGTGTTCGTGAACGGTAAAGAGCTCACCGGTGGAGGACTGCTTTTCGTATTGCTGTGTGCCGCTCTGGCGCGAGCGCTGTTTGCAGCTGATCGCCGTTGCCGGCACGCCCAACACCTCGGGAATCACCGCCAGCGCCTCTGCCAGCCGTTCCAGCGCTGCCCGGGTATCAACCGACTTCGGCGGCGCATACTCCTGAACGTGTACCTGATCACCGTACAGATCAATGGCCATGGCGAATTCGGGCATGTCCGCGTCATACAAACGGTAGCACTCGATGCCCTGCTTGCGGGCCCAGCCTCCCAGGGCTTTCAGGTTCTTGCGCAACCGATTGGCCAGCATCTCAGCCCGCTCCGGATGCCGTATACGCGGCGTCAGGGAGCCCTCTTCTTCCGGTGTGTGCGGTCGCATCGCGCTGGCCTCATCCACCTGGAACAACAACAACGTCGCGGGCAGCTTGCCGTTGAACAGCTTGTAACGCTTGTCGCTGCGCAGGCCGAGCGCCTTGCCGTATTCCGGTGCACCAGTGAACACCCCAAGACGCCAGCCCTGGCATGCCCGTTTCACCGCTTCCCCCAGCTCGCCGTAGAGCGCGGCCAACTCGCGGCGCTCACTCAAACGCTCGCCGTAGGGCGGGTTGGTCAGCACCAGGCCGCGACCCTCCCAGGTATCCGGTAGTGCCAGCTCCGAAACAGCACGACACTCAACGTGGACAACACCTTCCAGACCAGCACGCTGAATGTTGCGCCAGGCCGTGGCAATGACGGCGCGATCCTGATCAAACCCCGCCAGCTTGAGCTGACGGGTCTTTTCCTTGCCCTCGTGGGCACGGCGCTCCGCTTCCTGACGCAAGGAAAGCCAGGTCTCAGGCTGATGCCCAAGCCAGCGTTCAAAACCGAAGCGTGGTCTCTGGCGGCCCGGCGCCAGATCCTGCGCCATCATCGCGGCTTCAATCAGCAAAGTGCCGGAGCCGCACATGGGATCAACCAGGTGGCCGCCGTTGGCGGCGATCTCCGGCCAGCCGGCCCGCAACAACAGCGCAGCCGCGAGGTTCTCTTTCAACGGCGCAATGCCCTTCTCGGTGCGATAACCGCGCTTGTGCAGGCTGTCGCCACCAAGATCAATACCCACGGCCAACCGGCCACGGTGCAGTCGCGCCGAGATCAGCAGGTCAGGATCACTGGCCACCGACGGCCGCTTGCCATCCGCGGTCCGCAGTCGGTCCACCACCGCATCTTTTACCCGTTGGGCGCCATACTGAGTGTGACGGATCGCCCGATTCTGGCCACTGAACATCACTTTGAAGGTACCGGTAACGGCCAGATGCTGTGACCAGTCGAGGCCATGCACGCCATCGTAGAGTTGATCTCCGCTCTCGGCGTCCACTTCTGCAAGATGCAGGATCACCCGATTGGCCAGCCGCGACCACAGACAGGCCCGATAACCGGCAGCCAGGTCTCCCTTCCCCCAGACGCCCGCCGGGGTATTGCGCACGGGCTCAACGCCCAGCTCCCGCAGCTCATCGGCCAGCAGGTATTCAATACCTTTCGGGCATGAAATAAAGAAAGTGAGATTGCTCAATGGGTTACTCCTGAAACTTGAAATGCGGTGCGGGGTGGGGTCGGGACTGGAAGCTGATAGCACAGCATAGTCGAGTCGCCGACAATTCGCCTGACCAGCACCTGCTGGCCTTATTTCACAAAACTATAAAGACGCTGACACATAGATGAAATAAATAGTGTACACGGCGCTTTGGTTCATCATACCTTGTAACTGACGCGTCATTTAACGAGACCCAAAAACAGGTTTCGTGATCAGGATCCTGACTGCCGTGGCTACGGTAGACATGGTCGGATTTGAGCCCAGACAACGGTATGTCGGTTCACCGGCCCAATTCTACAGGCCACGGCGGGTGTGCACACGCTTGTTCTCTAAAACCATGAGGTGAGGAACGGCATGAAGAGACAGAAAAGAGACGTGTTCGCTCGCGCATTCAAGCGGGGTTATCTGGCCGGCGTGTCTGGTAAATCCAAAGACCGCTGCCCCTCCGATCAAGCTGAAGTCCGACAGGAATGGCTCAACGGGTGGCGGGAAGGCCGAACCGATCACTGGGATGGCATGACCGGCGTATCAGGTATCCACCGACTGGCGGACGTTACCGCCTCGACCTGAACGGCTCAGGCCCAGGGGCCTGACAGCAATTTCTGAATCTTTCGTTTCACCAACAGGGCGTCGGAACGCCCGGACACAATCAGAAGAACAGACCTTGATACCCAAAACGGGTCCTCCCGACCCGGACCAAAACCTGTAACGCCACGGGGTTTATTCCCCGCACGGGCCCGCTCAGCGGGCCCACCTTTTTTCCCGGCAGCGTCTACACCCCTAACAGCTTCCCACTAGCGACATCCCAGTGCCCGAATGGCCTCCACACACTCGCCGATCAGCGCCGGCCCGCGATAGATAAACCCGGTGTAGATCTGCACCAGCTTGGCACCGGCACGGATCTTCTCGGCAGCAGCGGCGCCATCGGTGATTCCGCCCACACCAATAATCGGCAGCGACTCACCCAGCTCAGCGTACAATCCTTCAATGACCCGCAGTGACGCCGCCCGGACCGGTGCGCCACTCAGTCCCCCGGTTTCGGCGGCCAGGGCATGTCCGGCCACCGCCTGCCGTTCAATGGTCGTATTGGTGGCAATCACCCCGTCCATACCGGCCTCACGCAGGGCCTGGGCCACAAAACGGACACCGTCGTCATCCATGTCGGGGGCGATTTTCACCGCAATCGGCACGTAACGGCCCTGCTCCTGCTGCTGCAACGTCTGCTCGTCCTTGATGGCTGCCAGCAGGCGCTTGAGGGCGTCTCCGAACTGCAGATCCCGCAATCCCGGGGTGTTGGGCGAGGAAACGTTCACGGTGATGTAGTTGGCACGACTGTAGACCGCCGCAATGCCCTTGCGGTAATCCAGCTCGGCTTCGTCGTCCGGGGTGGCCTTGTTCTTGCCCACGTTGATCCCCAGCACCCCCTGATAGCGCATGCGATCCACCTGGCCCAACAGGTGATCCAGCCCCTGGTTGTTGAACCCCATGCGATTGATAATGGCCTGATGTTCCGGCAACCGGAACAAGCGCGGCTGCGGATTACCCGGCTGCGGCAGCGGCGTGACCGTGCCTACCTCGACGAAACCGAACCCCAGGGCGCCCAGGGCATCGACATGGTCGGCGTCTTTGTCCAGGCCCGCCGCCAGGCCGACCGGGTTGGGAAACTTCAGTCCCATGACCTCCACCGGCAGCGGCGCCACCTGATCCACCGCCAGCTTCAGCAGCCCCAACCGGTGCGCCAGGTCCAGCCCCCGCAGCGATACCCCATGGGCCTGCTCAGGCGGCAATCGAAACAACAGGTTACGGGCTAGACCGTACATGGGGGAATCCTCGCGGTGGCTGTAAACCGGCGCAGTATACCGGAACAGGCCCCAGAACGGGCAATATCTGACCGCACTGGACATGAGCTCCGGTGTCCACGACGAAAACTGCGTTACAATGCCGCCGAACCGGCCGCCAGATCTTTTCCACAGCCGGCGCTAAGCTGACAGAGTGACAGCTAAATGACTGTCTCATTAAGGTCTCGTGATGTTTTCCACGATTTCTGTGGATAACTCTGTTGAAAATGGGCCCTGACCCACGGCTATCCCTTGCGGACTGCGCCAGCCTACAAATTGATCATTTTTTGATCAATTGTAACCTATTGAATCACAAGAAATTTGATCGTAAGCGCTTGTTTTATCTTGGTTATGTAAGTGGATGTCACCTCTGTGTAACATACCGGCCGTGTGCATAAAAACATCAGATTTAATACCCGCACACAGATGTCGGAAGCCAGCAACGGAGCTCACAATGGCCACAAAGCCCCAACCAACCGCGACCACCAGCCAAGCCAGCGCCGCCGCTGAGGCCCGGGCTGCTACCCGGGTCACCCTTATCGGCATGATACTGGACCTGGTGCTGGGGGTGATCAAGTGCATCGGTGGCGCGCTGTTTCACTCCCAGGCACTGCTGGTGGATGGCATCCATTCCTTTTCCGACGCGGCCTCGGATCTGGTGGTGAT
Organism: Marinobacter xestospongiae; assembly: GCF_023156385.1. Lineage (GTDB taxonomy): Bacteria > Pseudomonadota > Gammaproteobacteria > Pseudomonadales > Oleiphilaceae > Marinobacter > Marinobacter xestospongiae. The sequence goes on along the minus strand of NZ_JAKZAK010000011.1, from coordinate 16,745 downwards.
TGCGGTCATGAAAGTATCCCGGCTGGAACCGGATCAGGGCCACCCCTACGGCCACCAGCGCTTCGAAACCCTGGGCACCATGATACTCGGCGCGACACTGATTGCAGTGGGGGGCGCCCTGGCCTGGGACAACCTGGAACGCCTGTTTGTCGACACCGACGCGCCGCTACCGGAATGGCCCGTGCTGGCGGCCGCGCTGCTCTCCGTCGTCGGCAAGGAATGGATCTTCCGCTATACCCGAAAGGTCGGTCTGGCCATCCGTTCGGAATTGCTGGTGGCCAATGCCTGGCACAGCCGCACCGACGCCCTGTCTTCCATCGTGGTGCTGGTTTCCACCCTGGGGGCCATGGCCGGCTTCGTCTGGCTCGACGCCCTCGCCGCGGTGGTGATTGCAGTGCTGGTGGGCCACGTTGGCTGGGGCTTCACCTGGCGCAGTGTCAAGGAGCTGGTGGATACCGGACTGCCGGAAGAGGAACTGGAGCGTCTGAAGGAGGTTGCCCGCACCACCGAAGGGGTGCGTAACGTCCATGACCTGCGCAGTCGCCGCATGGGTCACAACATCCTGGTGGACGTCCACCTGGTGGTGAGCCCGGATATCAGCGTGTCGGAAGGCCATCAGGTGGGCATGCAGGTGGTGGCAAGGATGCGGGACAGCCTGCCGGACATCACCCACATTACCTTCCATATCGACGCCGAGAATGACGAACAGGGCCGCCCCACCTCACTGCAACTGCCCAGCCGAAAGACCATTCAGGGGGAGCTGGAGGCCTGCCTGAGCCGGCCTGTCAGCCCCGGCCGGCTGAGACTGCATTACCTGCGCAACAAGGTGCACCTGGAGCTGTTTGTGGAAGACCGCGGCGAAGGCCCCGACGCCGAGGCACTGGCTCGGGCCGTTCACAGCCTGGAGCAACACCCCTGGTTTGGCAGCCTGCGCATCTGGCACGGCCCGGACTAACGCCGGCGCTGCTCCATGCGCAGCAGAAACTCCTGCATGATCAGCGAGTACAACTCACCACCAAGGAAGCGGTCTTCCACCCCGGCATCAATGCTGGGGTTGTCGTTTACCTCGATCACGGCAATGCGATTGCCGCTCTGCTTGATGTCGACACCGTAGAGCCCATTGCCGATCAGCCGGGTGGCATTGAGCGCCGCCTGGATCACCTTGCGCGGCACCTCGTAGGTCGGCAGCGTCTCAAAGTCGCCACTGTCCACGGCCTGGTCGCCGCCATGCTGATAGATCTGCCAGTGCCCTTTCACCATGAAGTACTTGCAGGCGTAGATGGCCCGCCCGCCAAGCACCCCAATGCGCCAGTCATAATCGGTATAGAGATACTCCTGAGCCAGCACCAGGGCCGATTGCCGGAACAGCGAGGCCAGAGCCTGACGCAGCGACGCCTCGTCGGTGGCCTTGATCACTCCACGGGAAAAGGCACCGTCGGGAATCTTCACCACCACCGGATAGCCAATCTCGCTGCTGATCCGGGCGATGGCGTCATCCTGGTCCCGGCTGAGAATCAGAGTCTTCGGCGTTGGTACCCGATGGTTGTTGAGCAGGTCCGCCAGGAACACCTTGTTGGTGCAGCGCAGAATCGACACCGGATCATCAATCACCACCAGCCCTTCGGCCTCGGCACGACGGGCAAAGCGGTAGGTATGATGATCGATGGCGGTGGTCTCGCGAATGAACAGCCCATCGTATTCCGGCAGCCGGTTGTAATCCTTGCGGGTAATGGTCTCCACATGGATGCCGAGTTTGCGACCGGCGCGCACGAAGCGTGACAACGCCACCGTATCACTCGGTGGCAGCGCCTCGTCGGGATTGACCAGCATGGCCAGATCGAAGCGGTACCGCTGCCGACTGCGGGGCTTGCGCCAGACGATGCTGCTGAAACGGTCCAGAGCCGCCGCAAAAAGGTCCTGCTCGGCGTCGGAGAGGCCAGCCGGAGACACCGGCTTCATGGTGTCAATCTGCCAGCCCCGGCGATGCCGGAAAGTGACTTCCAGAATCGGACAGGGGAAGCGCTCAAACAGCGTTCTTGCCACCGCCTTGAGGGCCTCATCGCCGGCCTGGCCGAAGAACAGCCGAACCTTGACCTGATCCCGTTTGCCACCCCTGTCGGCCTGCTCCAGCCATGCCTGTGCCGCCGCATCCAGTTCACTCAGTTGCAGTGAGAACAGCCCTTTGCGACTAAGATCATTGAGGGTGGACACCGACGGCAGGACATGGTGGCGGCGGGCCTCCGCCAGCAGCGAGCAGTAGTAGCCCTGGCTGAGGTAACGGGCACTCTGGCACAGGTTGATAACCCGGGTGCGCCGGCTGTCGCGGCCGTTGGCGGCCAGGTACTGGGAGAAAGTGACGACATCGTCACTGGGAAAGAACGGCGCCCAGTCTTCCAGGCGGTCAACCACGATCAGCAGTTTGGACATGAATGGCAACCCCTCCTGGAGGCCATAAGTGGGCACCGGCCGGCACCCAAGACGCCAACGATACGACGACTCGGCAAATCCCGGCAATCCCCGGTGGATGCGTGCATCTACGCATCCGGGGCAACTACCCAGCGGGCCAGGGCTCGACAATAATGGCGGCCTCGGTCCCATGCCTTTTCAGGAGGCTTCCGTCATGACCACCACTCTGCGCCCTGCCCTGCCATCCGACCTGGACGCCCTGGTGGATCTGGAGAATCGCCTGTTCCAGAGCGATCGACTGTCCCGTCGCAGCCTGCGTCGGTTCATCGACCACCCCAGTGATCGTCTGATCGTTGCCGCTCAGGCCGAGACGCTGGTGGCTTACAGCCTGGTGCTGATGCGCAGGGCAACCCGTCTTGCCCGCATCTACTCGCTGGGAGTCTGTCCGTCCGTGCGGGGTCAGGGGGTTGGCGAAGCACTGCTGAGCGCATCGGAACAGGTCGCCCGGGAAGCCGGACGGATCGTGATGCGGCTGGAAGTGCGGGAGGACAATGCACCGGCGATACGGCTCTACCAGCGGCTGGGCTACCGCCAGTTTGGTCATCATCGGGATTACTACGAAGATCACAGCGACGCCCTCAGGTTTGAGCGCAGAATACTGCACTACCACCCTTCTGCGGCGTTTCCCCGGGTGCCGCACTACCCGCAGACCACCGAGTTCACCTGTGGTCCGGCAGCGCTGATGATGGCCATGGCGGCGGTGACACCGGACAGCCCGCTCAATGCCCGGGAGGAACTGGCCATCTGGCGCCAGGCCACCACCATCTTCATGCTGGCCGGCCACGGCGGCTGCGGGCCTCACGGGCTGGCACTGGCGGCCTGGCAACGGGGCTTTCAGGCCTGCGCCTACATCAGCCACACCGGTCCACTGTTCCGGCAGACGGTCCGCAATCCGGACAAGAAGCGGGTGCTGGAACTGGTCCACGAGACCTTTCTGGCGGATCTCGCAGATACCGACGTCACCCTGCACGACCGCGCCATCACCCTGGCCGAACTGGAACAGGCGCTACGGGGCGGCCAGGTTCCGCTGGTGCTTATCAGCGGCTGGCAGCTCAGTGGCAGCCGGGTGCCTCACTGGGTCACGGTGTGCGCGGTGGACGACAGCTTTGTCTACCTGCACGACCCGGAGGTGGACCTGGAAAGCGGTGATACCATCGCCGACAAACAGTACCTGCCGGTGGACCGGCAGCTGTTCACGCGCATGCAGCAGTATGGGCGGGAACAACGCCTGCAGGCGGCGGTGGTGGTTGCCGCAAGGGAACCGATTCAGCGGTAGGCCGGATCGGCTTGCGGCTCATCCTGCGGCGGTCGCTTGGACCAGATACCGGCCAGGATGGAGCCGGAGATGTTGTGCCAGACCGAGAACAGGGTGCCAGGCATGGCAGCAATGGGCGTAAAGAACTTCATCGCCAGGGCGGTGGCCAGGCCGGAGTTCTGCAATCCAACCTCAAAAGCCACCGTGCGACTGATGCGACGGTCAAAGCCAAACAACCGGCAGGCGCCGTACCCCAGGCCCAGCCCCAGGCTGTTGTGCAGGATCACCGCCAGGGCGATCACTAGGCCCTGACTGGCCAGGTTATCCCGGTTCAGCGCCACCACGATGGCGATGATGATCACAATACTGAGCATCGACACCAGCGGCAGCACCGGCTCAACCGCCTTGACCTGACGCCGCAGGAAGGCATTGAGCGCCACCCCGATCGCCACCGGCACCAGCACGATCTTCACCAGACTCAGCAGCATGCCGGTGATTGGTACATCCACACTCTGCCCCACCAGCAAGCCGGTCAGCAGTGGCGTCAGCACCACACCCAGCAGGGTGGAGGTGGCCGTCATCGAAATCGACAGTGCCACGTTGCCACCGGCCAGGAACGTCATCACGTTCGACGAAGTACCGCCGGCAACGCAGCCCACCAGCACCATGCCGACGGTCAGTTCCGGGCTGAACCCGAACAGCAGGCTGATGCCCAGAGCCAGCAGCGGCATCACGGAGAACTGCAACGCAGTGCCCAGCAGCAGGGCGTGGCGATAGGTCACTACATGGCGGAAATCGGCCGGGGTCAGGGTCAGCCCCATCGCCAGCATGATAATGGTCAGCAACGGCACGATCGCCGCTTTGAGATCGGTAAACAGGGCAGGCTGGTAGAAGGCACAAACGGAGAACAGAATGGCCCACACCGGAAACAGCTGGATAATGCGGTTCAGCATGGCGTAACTCGGGCAATGGCGGCTTGATGATCAGGAAGCCCGTCAGACGCGGGGCACTGGCCCATCAGACCAGGCCCCGACGGTAGCCGGATCACGGCTGAAACCGCCTGCCCCAGCCAGCCAGATTCCGGCTTGTGGCCGGTTGACTGCTGTGGTCAGGTTAAGGAACCGGTATCGTTCCTCAGTCACGGGGACCGCTATTCTACTCACAGTATCGGCCACGTACAGCCCCAAATGCGTCAGCGACCCCGGATGTGCGACGATCAGGCGGTCCGGATGGCGGCTTCCTTGAGCTCGGCGATCTCATCCCGCAGGCGGGCCGCGGTCTCGAAATCCAGGTCCGCCGCCGCCTTGTACATGCGGTCCTCCAGGCCACTGATCTCTTTCATCAACTCTTCCGGAGAATGGCCACCAGCCTTGGCGCGATACTGTTCCGCCGCTTCCGCCGCCCGCTCACCGGGACGTTCCGGTTTGCGACGGCCACGACCACCACCGGTGGCCCCCTCCATGATGTCGGCGATTTTCTTGCGCAGACCGGTCGGGGTAATGCCGTGCTCTTCGTTGTGGGCCTGCTGTTTGATGCGGCGACGCTCGGTCTCATCAATCGCCCGCTGCATCGAGCCGGTGACGCGGTCACCATAGAGGATGGCCTTGCCGTTGACGTTCCGCGCAGCACGGCCGATGGTCTGAATCAGCGAGCGCTCGGACCGCAGGAAGCCTTCCTTGTCGGCATCCAGGATGGCAACCAGGGACACCTCGGGCATGTCCAGGCCTTCCCGCAGCAGGTTGATCCCCACCAGCACGTCAAACTGGCCCTGGCGCAGGTCGCGGATGATCTCCACCCGCTCTACGGTGTCGATGTCCGAGTGCAGGTAGCGAACCCGGATGTCGTGCTCCATCAGGAAGTCGGTCAGATCTTCCGCCATTCGCTTGGTCAGGGTGGTGACCAGCACCCGCTCATCCACCGCCACCCGGGCGTGGATTTCTGACAGCAGATCGTCCACCTGGGTAGACGCCGGCCGAACCTCAATCTCCGGGTCCAGCAGACCGGTAGGCCGTACCACCTGCTCCACCACCTGGCCGGCGTGATCGGCTTCGTAGCTGCCGGGGGTTGCCGATACAAACACCATCTGTGGCGCAATGCGTTCCCATTCCTCGAACCGCATGGGCCGGTTATCCAGCGCCGACGGCAGTCGGAAGCCGTACTCCACCAGGGTTTCCTTGCGGGAGCGGTCGCCTTTGAACATGGCGCCAATCTGCGGAATGGTGACGTGGGACTCGTCCACCACCAACAGGGCGTTAGGTGGCAGGTAATCAAACAGCGTCGGCGGCGCCTCCCCCGGGCGGCGACCGGAGAGGTAACGGGAGTAGTTCTCGATGCCGTTGCAGTACCCCAGCTCCAGCATCATCTCGACATCATAGCGGGTCCGCTCTTCCAGCCGCTGGGCTTCCACCAGGCGATTGTCATCCCGCAGCTGGGTCAGCCGCTGGTCCAGCTCGACCTTGATCTCCTCCACCGCATCCAGCACTTTCTGGCGCGGGGTAACGTAGTGACTCTTGGGGTAGATGGTCACCCGCGGTACCCGCCGCAGCACTTCGCCGGTGAGCGGGTCGAAGTAGCTGAGGTTTTCCACCTCATCATCAAACAGCTCGATGCGGATGGCCTCTTTCTCGGATTCCGCCGGGAACACATCAATCACATCACCACGAACCCGGTAGTTGGCGCGATGGAACTCAATGTCGTTGCGGGTGTACTGCAGTTCCGCCAGCCGGCGCAGGATGTAGCGCTGATCAATCTGATCGCCCCGATCCAGGTGCAACATCATCTTGAGGTAGGACTGGGGATCACCAAGACCATAGATTGCCGATACCGTGGCCACAATGATGGCATCCGGCCGCTCCAGCAGCGCCTTGGTGGCAGACAGTCGCATCTGTTCTATGTGCTCGTTGACTGAGGCATCCTTCTCAATGAAGGTGTCCGACGATGGCACATAGGCCTCTGGCTGGTAGTAGTCGTAGTAGGACACGAAGTACTCCACCGCGTTGTCGGGGAAGAACTCGCGAAACTCGCCGTAGAGCTGGGCCGCCAGAGTCTTGTTGTGAGCCATGATGATGGTGGGCCGCTGCACCCGTTCGATCACATTGGCGACGGTGAAGGTCTTGCCCGAGCCGGTCACCCCGAGCAGGGTCTGGTGCGCCAGGCCGGAGTCGATGCCATCCACCAGCTCCGCGATGGCGGTCGGCTGGTCCCCCGCCGGGGCAAACTCCGAATTGACCCGGAAAGCTGTGCGTTTACTGGACTCAGTGTCTTGGCTGGCCATGGCAGGTGGTCATCCTCTCATCAATGGATCGGGTTGCCACGAAGCTGGCTTATCCTTATGCAGGCTTCATGGTACCATCAGCAGGTTTCACGATGGTCCGGCATAGCTGACACCCGGGCCATCGTCGCCTTTCGGACGCAGCTTTAAGGAGCGCAAGTTTGGACCTTCAACTATCCAGCCGTGTACAGGCCATCAAGCCATCTCCCACTCTCGCAGTCACCAACAAGGCGGCCGAACTCCGTGCCGCCGGCCAGGACATTATTGGCCTGGGCGCCGGGGAGCCGGACTTCGATACACCGGATCATATCAAGAACGCCGCCATTGAGGCGATCAACGCCGGTCAGACCAAGTACACTGCTGTCGATGGTACCCCCGCGCTTAAACAGGCCATCATTGCCAAGTACAAGCGTGACAACGGGCTCGATTACGAACCCAACCAGATTCTGGTTTCCAGCGGTGGCAAGCAGAGCTTCTTCAACTTGGCCCTGGCGGTACTGAACCCGGGAGACGAAGTGGTGATTCCGGCCCCGTATTGGGTGTCCTACCCGGATATGGTGCTGGTGGCCGAAGGCAAGCCGGTGGTCATCGAAACCTCCGCCGAGACCCGGTTCAAGATCACACCGGAGCAGCTGGACAACGCCCTCAATGAGCGCACCCGCCTGTTCGTCATCAACAGCCCGTCCAACCCCAGTGGCATGGCCTACACCCTGGACGAGCTGAAAGCGCTGGCCGCGGTACTGATGAAGTATCCGCAGGTAATGATTGCCACCGACGACATGTACGAGCCGATCCTGTGGACCGGCCAGCCGTTCTGCAACATTCTCAATGCGGAGCCGGCGCTGTACGACCGCACCTTCGTGCTGAACGGGGTCTCCAAGGCCTACTCCATGACAGGCTGGCGCATCGGTTACGCCGCAGGGCCCGCCAAGATCATTGGCGCGATGAAGAAGATCCAGTCCCAGAGCACCTCCAACCCGTCGTCCGTCTCCCAGGCGGCCGCTCAGGCAGCTCTGGATGGCCCACAGGAGTGCGTGGGCGAGATGGTCAAAGCCTTCCGCGAGCGCCACGACTACCTGGTCGCGGCACTGAACGAGCTGCCGGGCGTGGAATGCCTGCAGGGCGACGGCACCTTCTATGTGTTCCCCAGCTTCCAGGGCGCCATCGATGCGACCGACGGCATCAGCACCGATGTCGAGCTGGCCGAGAAGCTGCTGCAGGAAGCCGGCGTGGCGCTGGTTCCAGGTTCGGCCTTTGGCGCACCGGGCCATATGCGACTCAGTTTCGCCACCGGCCTGGACGTTCTCAAGGAAGCCGTTGCCCGCCTGAAAAAAGTTTTGGCATAAATTTCAAAACAGGGGTTGACGAGGTGCGTACCGGCCCTTAATATACGCGCCTCGTAACACAACGACGTTCCCCGATAGCTCAGTTGGTAGAGCAACGGACTGTTAATCCGTTTGTCGCTGGTTCGAGCCCAGCTCGGGGAGCCACTATTCCAAAAAGCCGCTTTTTCAAGCGGCTTTTTTATGTCTGGCGCTGGACGCCCCGTCTGATTTCCGCATAGCATAAAGCCATGTACTATCCCCTAAGCAGTCATCTGGCCCAACGATTTACATCCCCCCGGAACCATCAAGGCACGGGGGCCAGGTGACTATTGCCACCTGATTCTGCACCCCCGCACCAGCTTCCGGGGGAACCGCAGACATCAGGTGGACAGCGATACCCGATAACCCGATCGCTCCCTCCTGTTTTTTCCGCAGAAACCTGATCGTTTCCAATGGAGAAAACACCCATGACAACTCTCATGAGTCGGGAGGCACTGACACACTCCCTCAACCTGCCAGACCTTACCAACCCGCACCATGGCGACCATGCCATGCAGCAACTGCTTACCGAGATTCGCCAGGCGCTCGCCGCTCAGTGGCCCTGCCGCCAACAACTGGCACGAACGAGCCCGGCCGTTCCGGTCTGCGACAATTACGATCGCCTGGGCTATCCGACCGACGGTGCCGCCCGGGAAGCCCGCTATACCCGTTACATCACGCCCAACCTCATGCTCCGCACCCAGACCTCGGCCGCTATCCCTGACCTCCTCGAAGGCCTCAGCATTGATCCTCCACAGGATCTGTTACTGGTCCTGCCAGGGCTGGTTTACCGGCGCGACAGCATTGACCGACTCCACTGCGGCGAACCTCATCAACTCGACCTGTGGCGACTGATCGCGCCGAACGCGACTGCGCCCGCCACCACCAAAACCCTGCTGGAGATGATCACCCTGGTAATGCACGCGACTTTACCAGGCGTAGCCTGGCGAACGAAGCCATCCCCTCACCCCTATACCGAAGAAGGCGTCCAGATAGACGCGTACTGGCAGGATACCTGGATTGAAGTGGGCGAATGCGGCCTAGCCAACCGCCGGCTGCTGGCCAACGCCGGACTTACCGACTACAGCGGCCTGGCCATGGGCCTGGGCCTTGATCGCCTGTTGATGGTGCGCAAGGGCATTGACGACATCCGCCTGCTGCGCAGTGAGGACCCGCGGATTCGCCACCAGATGAACACCCTCGCCCCCTACCAGCCAGTTTCCGCCATGCCTGCGATTCAGCGCGACCTGTCGCTGTGCGTTGCGGACTGGGACGACCCCGAAACCCTGGGGGATCACCTGCGCTCGAATCTACCGCAGGCGGACCTGATCGAGGCCCTGGAGGTGCTCTCTGAAACCGCCTATGACGCACTGCCCGAAACCGCCCATCGACGCATGGGCATGAGCCCGGGCCAGAAGAACGTACTCCTACGACTGACCCTCAGGCATATGACCAGAACCCTGACCGACAACGAGGCCAACGACCTGCGCAACCAGGTCTACCACCTGCTGCATCAGGGCCACCATCAGGAAATTGCCCATAATGGTTTGTGAGCTATAGCCATAAAAAAACCCGCTGCGCCTAAGCGCAGCGGGTTTTCAGTCGATGCGAGACGATCAGGTCAACAGCTTGATCATCACACCCGCAGCAACGGCCGAACCGATTACGCCGGCCACGTTCGGGCCCATGGCGTGCATCAGCAGGAAGTTCTGCGGGTTGGCCTCCAGGCCGACCTTGTTGGATACCCGGGCGGCCATCGGCACAGCGGACACACCGGCAGAACCGATCAGCGGGTTGATCTTCTCCTTGCTGAGTTTGTTCATCAGCTTGGCCATCAACACACCGGATGCGGTACCCACACCGAAGGCGACGATACCCAGCGCCAGGATACCCAGGGTCTGGGGATCGAGGAACTTGTCGGCCATCAGCTTGGAGCCTACCGAGAGGCCCAGGAAGATGGTGACAATGTTGATCAGTGCGTTCTGGGCGGTATCGCTCAGACGCTCGACCACGCCACACTCGCGCATCAGGTTACCGAAGCAGAACATACCCAGCAGCGGAGCCGCATCTGGCAGGAACAGCACAACGGCAATCAGTACCACCAGCGGGAACGCGATCTTCTCACGCTTGCTGACCGGACGCAGCTGGGACATTTTCAGTGCCCGCTCTTCCGGGGTAGTCAGCGCCTTCATGATCGGCGGCTGGATCATCGGAACCATGGCCATGTAGGCGTAGGCGGAAACCGCGATGGCGCCCAGCAGATGCGGTGCCAGTACGCTGGATACGTAGATCGAGGTCGGACCGTCCGCACCACCGATGATACCGATGGCTGCCGCTTCAAGGATGTTGAAGTCGAGGACACCGGTCCAGTCCAGCAGCGCTGCGCCAATGACGGTACCAAAGATACCGAACTGGGCAGCCGCGCCCAGCAGCATGGTCTTGGGGTTGGCCAGCAGCGGACCGAAATCGGTCATGGCGCCCACACCCATGAAGATCAACAGCGGCCCGACGGTGCTACCGATAACCACAGAGTAGAAGTTGTAGAGCATGCCGTTGCCATACCCGTAATCCTGGGCAATGGCATTCGCCATCGCCATGTCGGTATGGCTCGCCTCTTTGATGGCCACCTTGAAGGCTTCCTTGAGCTCGGGCGTTACCGTCTGTCCAGCCTGGTAGGCTACGTCCAGCGGCGCCGCCAGGGCGACCAGGATCTCAGACAAGCCGTCCTTCAGCGCAAAGTGGATGGCATTCTCTGCCGCAGTCAGGGCCAGCCCTGCCTCCGGAATATTCGCCAGAATACCGCCGAACCCGATGGGTACCAGCAGCAGCGGCTCAAACCCCTTGCGGATAGCAAGGAACAGAAGGAGAAGGCCGATGGCGATCATGATCACCTGGCCGATCTCAATGTTGAACAGGCCACTGCCTGTCCACAGCGTCATTATCTTATCCATGGAATGCTGGCCCTTATGCGATTGTCAGCATTTCATCATCAACAGCAACGGCATCACCGACCTTGATGAAGACTTCGCCGATGGTCCCGGCTTTCGGTGCGCGCACCTCGGTTTCCATCTTCATGGCCTCGAGGATAATCAGCACGTCACCCTCTTCCACGGCTTCGCCCGGGGATACCAGTACCTTGAAGATGTTACCGCCCAGTGGCGCCAGAACCGGCTCACCACCACCTACCGGAGCAGCTGCCGCAGCACCAGCGGCCGGCGCGGCAACCGCACCACCCTGTCCCTGAATCTGGGTGATTTCACCACCCTCAGAGACCGCCACCACGTATTCCTTGCCGTTGACGTTGACGGTGTAGGTTTCGGGGCCGGAAGCTTTCTTCGCCGGCGCGGCGTCTTCGGCGGTCGGAACCGGCTCGAACGCATCCGGGTTGCCACGGTTTTCCAGGAACTTCAGGCCAATCTGCGGGAACAACGCGTAGGTCAGAACATCGTCCACAGCCTGATCTGCCAGCTTGAAGCCCTTGTCACCGGAAATCTGCTTCAGCTCATCGGTCAGCTTGTCCATTTCCGGCTCAAGCAGGTCCGCCGGGCGACAGGTCACCGGCTCTTTACCATCCAGAACACGCTCCTGCAGCTCCTTGTTGAACGGCGCCGGGGCAGAACCGTACTCCCCTTTCAGGATTGCGGACGTTTCCTTGGAAATGGACTTGTAGCGCTCACCCGTCAGCACGTTCAGCACCGCCTGGGTGCCAACAATCTGGGAGGTCGGAGTCACCAGCGGGATGAAGCCCAGATCTTCACGGACCTTGGGAATCTCCGCGAGAACATCGTCAAATTTGCTGATGGCGTTCTGCTCGCGCAGCTGGCTTTCCATGTTGGTCAGCATGCCACCCGGCACCTGAGCGGTCAGAATGCGGGAATCCACCCCTCTCAGGCTGCCTTCAAACTTGGCGTACTTCTTACGCACTTCGCGGAAGTAGCCAGCAATGTCTTCCAGCAGATGCAGGTCCAGTCCGGTGTCACGGTCAGTGCCTTCGAGGATGGCGACGACGGCTTCTGTGGGTGAGTGACCATAGGTCATGGACATGGAGGAGATCGCGGTATCGACGTTGTCGATCCCTGCCTCCGCTGCCTTGATGGCAGTGGCGGTGGACATGCCGGTGGTCGCATGACACTGCATGTGAATCGGAATATCCAGCTCTTTCTTCAGACGACTGACCAGATCGTAAGCCACGTAGGGCTTCAACAGACCGGCCATGTCCTTGATGGCAATAGAGTCCGCGCCCATGGCCGCGACCTCTTTGGCCAGATCCACCCACATTTCAACGGTGTGGACCGGGCTGGTGGTGTAGGAAATAGTACCCTGGGCATGCTTGCCGGTCTTGCGAACGGCCTTGATGGCGGTATCCAGGTTACGGGGATCGTTCATTGCATCGAAGATACGGAATACGTCAACACCGTTTTCGGCGGCACGATCCACAAAGCGCTCAACCACATCGTCGGCGTAATGGCGGTAGCCCAGCAGGTTCTGACCGCGCAGCAGCATCTGCTGAGGGGTGTTGGGCATCGCTTTCTTCAGCTCGCGAATGCGCTCCCAGGGGTCCTCGCCCAGGTAACGGATGCAGGCGTCAAACGTCGCGCCGCCCCAGGATTCCAGGGACCAGAAGCCAACCTTGTCGAGCTTCTCGGCAATTGGCAGCATGTCGTCGAGACGCATGCGGGTAGCCAGCAGGGACTGGTGGGCATCACGCAGGATAACGTCCGTGATCCCCAACGGTTTCTTTGTGTCTGTCATCGTGTCGGCCTTCTGTTTAAAGGTTCTAATTCGTCTTCCGGATCACTTTTTGTGGCGTGAGCGGAATTGTGCAATCGCCTTTTTGATCGCTTCAGCGGTATCAGGGTCTACTGACTCGGGGGCTGAAGGCTTTGCACGGGGTGTGCGTACCGGGGTGGCCGGCTCGGGTGGCATGAACCGCGAGATGATCTTGGACATCAGCAGGGTCGCGAACACCAGTACTACCAGGAACGCGAAGACAAACCCCATGCCGGCGATCATCAGGTCTGCGGCTTGTGACATCAGGTTATCCATAGCGAATAACTACCTGTATTGTTGGGATTGATTTTCCCCGAACACCCTCTCTCCAATAGGTGTGGCCCAATGGGCCATTTCGGGGGGCAAAATCCCGCGTAATTTACCGGTTTCCTGTATAGGGAGCAACCTAAAGGGCCGTTGCAAACGGGCCAACCCCCGCGCCAGACGTGCCACTCGCCACTGCCCCGGGAACCGCTAAGCGCAGGATATCCCAGATGATTCAGACCAACCGCACAGGGATCTTGCGTCCCTTGATACGGCCTTTTTCAAGGGCGGCCAGAGCCTTCTTCGCCAACTCCGCTTCCACCGCCACCAAACACTGAAACTCGAAGACGTCAATCTTGCCCACCGATTTGCCCGGCAGGCCCGCATCGCCGGTCAGGGCGCCAAGCACATCCCCCGGACGCACCTTTTGCTTGCGGCCCGCGGCAATGCACAGCGTCCGCATCGCGGCCGGCAACGGCCGATCCTTCACTACCAGTAATGCTGCGGTGTCCCCCCACGCCAGCGCTGTGGCCCGCTGATCCATCAACCGCTCCAGCCGGCCGCGCTGGGCCGAGGTGCAGAAGGTCACGGCGACCCCCGCCTCCCCTGCCCGACCGGTCCGCCCAATGCGGTGGGTATGAACATCGCCATTGCGGGCCGGCTCAACGTTGACCACCAGCGGCAGTGACGCGATGTCCAATCCCCGCGCGGCGACGTCGGTGGCCAGCAGGATGGTGGCACTGCGGTTGCGGAACCGCGCCAGAACCAGATCGCGCTCCTTCTGCTCGAGGTCGCCGTGCAGGGCCTGGGCGGTAAACCCTCGGGCCCTCAGCTCATCTGTCAATTCATCGCACTGCTGCCGAGTTGTACAGAAGGCAATGCAGCCGTTGGGTCTGTGCCGGGACAACACCGCCGCCAGGGCATCGGCCTGCTGACTCGCGGCGATCTCGTAGAACTGCTCTTCGATATCCGGCGCTGACTCCTGATCCACCACCCGAACATCCTCCGGTTCCTGTTGGAAGCGCTGACTCAGTCCCCGAATGTCTTCCGGCCAGGTGGCTGAGAACAGCAGGGTCTGACGCGTCGGCGGCGTCTGCTTTAGGATCGACTCAATGCTCTCCAGAAAGCCCATATCGAGCATGCGATCGGCTTCATCCAGTACCAGCGTTTTCAATTGCCCCAGATCCAGCGTGCCCTTGCGCAGATGGTCCTCAACCCGCCCTGGCGTGCCGACCACCAGGTGGGCCCCATGGGCCAGCGAGCCGATTTGCGGACCAATCGCCACGCCACCACACAACAACAGCACCTTGACGTTCCCCTTGGCGCGGGCGAACTGGCGCAGCGCCTTGGCGACCTGGTCCGCCAGCTCCCGGGTCGGGCACAACACCAGCCCCTGGACGGCGAACTGACGCGGATTGAGGCCGGCGATCAGTGGCAGCCCAAACGCCGCGGTCTTGCCACTGCCGGTCTTGGCGGTAGCGATCAGGTCGCGTCCGGCCAGAGCCGGAGGCAACGCCGCCGCCTGGATCGGCGTGGGCTGCTGGTAACCCAGATCCTTCAGGTTGGATTGCATCGCGGTGGACAAGCCAAGATCAGCAAAGGAAGACATATATAAAGGAAGCCTGTAACAAGTGAGATGGATGCGGGCCTGGGGCCAGGTCGGTAAAAACAGGAACGTTTCGGAGTTCATCAGAGCCCCGTCAAACAGAGTCTTCTTAATCCCGGGCTCCCCAGGCCGTATACTATCGGATTGCAGCAATTTAGTCTGGATTGTGATCGACGGAGCACCTCATGGCATCACTTCAAGAGCAACTGATGAAGGCGGGTCTGGCAGATGAAAAGAAAGCCAAGTCCATACGCCAGGAAAAACGCAAACAGCGCAAGCAGCAGCCCAAAGGCAGCCAGCCGGTCAATGAGGCCCAGCAACGGGTCGAACAAGCCCGGAAAGAGAAAGCGGAACGGGACCGCCAGCTGAACCAGCAGCGGCAACAGGAAGCTGAACGCAAAGCCATCCAGGCCCAGATTCGCCAACTGATCGAAACCAATCGACTGGATCGTGCCAGGGGCGAAGAGGAGTACCAGTTTGTCGATGGCAAGAAGATCAAGAAGATTCTGGTGGATGCGCAGATGGTGGACCAGCTCTCCCGCGGCCGTCTTGCCATTGTGAAACTGAACGACGGCTACGAAGTGGTCGCCGAGGGCGTCGCCCGCAAAATCATGGAACGGGATGAACAGGCCGTTCTGGTACTGCACGACCGCAACGCCAACGATACCAATGAAGACGATCCCTACGCCGGCTACGAGATCCCTGACGATCTGATGTGGTAAGCACGCCTCATGACACGGGCGCAGGCCCCCCTGATCTGCGCCCTTGCCATCTTCTCTCCCACCTGCCCGACAGCCCCCTGCAAATTTCTTTTCAATCTTCTGCATCCAAGCCGCCGCCTGAAACGAATCTCCCTAAGTAGTTCATAAAAATAGTCGACCAGGAGACTCCGCCATGAGCCCGAAATCCGTGAACACCGTCATCGCACTTGGCTCCCTGCTTATCAGCAGCACAGCCTTTGCAGGCCATACCAACCACGTAGTGTCCACCCAACTCTCTGCCGACCATCTGGTAGGCACGATGGGAGACGCCGATGGCCATGGGCACGCCCACGTCTTTGGCGTTGACGGCAACCCAACCACGCTCTGCTACGTGCTGCAGGTGTCTGATATCCAGACAGTTCCTGTAGGAGACGGCATGGCCGCACACATCCATGAAGCCGCTGCCGGCAGCAATGGCAGCCCCATAGCCATGCTGGCAGGGCCTGAAGATGGCGATGCCGCAGACTGTCTGACCGAAGGCGAGAAGGGTAAATTTCCGACCGGAGAAGCCGGCATCGTGAAACGGATTCTGGAGAATCCGCAGCAGTTCTACATCAACGTTCACAACCCGGAATACCCTGCGGGCGCCATTCGCGGGCAACTGCAAGCGGCAGAGCATGACCACGGGATGTAAACGGACGCTGAAAACAAAAAACCCCGCTCACGGCGGGGTTTTTTGTTTGATCTGGCGCGGCTGGGAGGATTCGAACCTCCGACCGCCTGGTTCGTAGCCAGGTACTCTATCCAGCTGAGCTACAGCCGCTAAAACTTGGTGGTGGCCTTTCCTGATGCCTGGCAGCACCTTGGTGCGCCGCCTTCGAACCGATCCTGGCTCTGTTTCGCTTCTTTTTCTTCTTGAAAAAGAAAACGCCTCATTACCGCGTTTACTCGCTAATGAGGCGTCTCTGATTTGGCGCGGCTGGGAGGATTCGAACCTCCGACCGCCTGGTTCGTAGCCAGGTACTCTATCCAGCTGAGCTACAGCCGC
>NZ_JAKZAK010000010.1 GCF_023156385.1 Marinobacter xestospongiae | reverse complement strand
TGGCGCGGCTGGGAGGATTCGAACCTCCGACCGCCTGGTTCGTAGCCAGGTA
This sequence comes from Marinobacter xestospongiae, assembly GCF_023156385.1. GTDB lineage: Bacteria > Pseudomonadota > Gammaproteobacteria > Pseudomonadales > Oleiphilaceae > Marinobacter > Marinobacter xestospongiae. The sequence continues at coordinate 85,869 of NZ_JAKZAK010000010.1, read as the reverse complement.
CTCTATCCAGCTGAGCTACAGCCGCCGATATCAAAAACCTGTTGGGTGCTAAACCAACTGCCTCAACTTTTCTTCCGCAAAAGAAAATGGCGGAGAGGGAGGGATTCGAACCCTCGATACGCTAACGCGTATGGTTCCTTAGCAGGGAACTGGTTTCAGCCACTCACCCACCTCTCCTTGAGAACGGGGCGTATACTACCACGAAATTTTTGTTTTCATAGGGTTGACGCAAAATTTTTTTAAATTCGTTTCCCAGACAAAGAAAAAGGCCGCTCAGGTTTCCCTTGAGCGGCCTTTTAGAGCTGGCTAGCGATTGCCGTTCGGCTCATCAGAGTCTGTTTTCTCACTCTGGATACGCTGGTAAATCTCTTCACGGTGTACTGCCACTTCTTTCGGAGCGTTCACACCAATGCGTACCTGATTCCCCTTAACCCCCAGTACCGTCACGGTGACCTCATCACCGACCATCAGGGTTTCGCCAACTCGGCGAGTCAAAATCAACATGTCCTTTACTCCCTTTTCAGAGCTACCAGTTCCGACGAATATCACTTTATATAAGTTATAGTGGGCAAACTCATCGTTTGAAAGGCGAACAACCACTTATACGTGATTCCCGCCTTTCCGGACCAGGAATTCAACCCTTGTTATTCCACTGCGGCCGGACCCCACACGAATGTCGGATCAGGCCTCGCCCTCAGGCTTATCCAGTTCAAACGCACTATGCAGGGCGCGAACCGCAAGCTCAAGATACTTCTCATCAATTACTACAGAAATTTTAATTTCAGATGTTGAGATCATCTGGATATTGATGCCTTCATGGGACAGCGCCTCAAACATTGTAGTCGCTACCCCGGCATGAGACTTCATTCCCACACCAACAATGCTCACTTTGGCGATCTTGTTGTCACCACTGACTTCCCGGGCACCCAGCTCGGCAGCCACCCGTTCCAGCACGTCGTTGGCGCGTTTGAAGTCGCCACGATGTACCGTGAAGGTGAAGTCGGTGCGATTGTCGGCGCCCACATTCTGGACGATCATGTCAACATCGATGTTGGCGTCGCTGACCGGTTTCAGGATACCCACAGCGCTGCCTGGGGTGTCGGGAACGCCCGAGATGGTCAGCTTGGCTTCATCACGATTAAAGGCTATGCCGGAAACAACCGGTTGTTCCATGACGTCGTCATCCTCAAGAGTAATCAGGGTTCCACCACCGTCCTGGAAACTGGACAGGACACGCAGCGGCACATTGTACTTGCCCGCGAATTCCACGGAGCGAATCTGGAGCACCTTGGAGCCCAGGCTCGCCATCTCAATCATTTCTTCAAAGGTAATGCGGTCCAGGCGACGGGCACTGTCCACAACCCGCGGATCAGTGGTGTACACCCCGTCCACATCGGTGTAGATCTGGCATTCATCCGCCTTCAGCGCCGCTGCCAGAGCAACCGCGGTGGTATCGGAACCACCCCGGCCCAACGTGGTGATATTGCCGTGCTCGTCGGTGCCCTGGAATCCAGCCACCACCACCACGCGACCTGCGTCCAGGTCTTCCCGCATCCGCTGCTCGTCAATCTGGCGGATACGCGCTTTGGTGTGGGTGCTGTCGGTCAGAATGCGAACCTGGCTGCCAGTATAGGAACGGGCCTCACAGCCACGTTTCTGCAGAGCCATGGACAGCAGTGCAATGGTGACCTGCTCGCCAGTAGACACCAGCACGTCCATTTCCCGCGGCGTCGGTTCTTCCATGATGTCGCTGGCCAGTCCAATCAGGCGATTGGTCTCACCGCTCATGGCGGAAACCACCACCACGACATCATGACCTTCTTTGCGGAACCGGCAGACCTTCTCTGCCACCGCCTCTATTCTCTCGGTAGTGCCGACCGAGGTACCACCGAACTTCTGAACCAAAAGAGCCATTTTTCTTCCGTCTTGCTATCACCACCCACGACGGACACCCAGTGCCGTCAACCTGTATTCACTGCGCCAAGTGGTCAGGCGATTGTCTGCTCAACCCAGGCCGCAACACCTTCCAGCGCGGCCGGCAGCTTGGCGGGGTCATTACCGCCACCCTGGGCCATATCCGGACGACCGCCACCCTTGCCATCCACCTGGGCAGCAAGGTGCTTCATCAGATCACCCGCCTTCACGCGACCGGTAGCGGACTTGGTCACCCCCGCTACCAGGGTCACCTTGCCATCCTCGACACTGGCCAGCACCACAACGCCCTCACCCAGCTTGTTCTTGAGCTGGTCTGCGGTTTCCATCAGCGCCTTGCGGTCGGCACCTTCCAGCTCTGCCGCCACGACCTTGAGACCACCCACCTCAACGGCCGATGCCGCCAGGTCGGAGCCAGCAGAGCTGGCGAGCTTGGCCTTGAGCTGATCGAGTTCTTTCTCCAGCTGACGGTTACGTTCTACCGTGGCCTGGACCTTGTCGATCACCGAATCCCGGCCGCCTTTCACCAGCTGAGCCGCCTCTTTCAGCTTCTCTTCAGTCTGATCCATCCAGGCCAGCGCATTAAAACCGGTAACGGCCTCAATTCGACGGACGCCAGATGAAATGCCACCTTCGGAGACAATCTTCAGCAGACCAATATCGCCGGTACGGGCAACGTGGGTTCCGCCACACAGCTCCACCGAGTAGCGATCGGTCCCCATGCTCAACACCCGCACGGTGTCGCCGTACTTCTCACCGAACAGCGCCATGGCGCCTTTTTCCTGGGCGCTTTCCATGTCTGTGATGTCGGTTTCGACCGCGGTGTTGGCCAGGATCTGCTCATTGACCTCACGCTCGATCTCTTTCAGCTCGTCTGCGGACACCGCCTCAAAGTGGGAGAAGTCGAACCGCAGCTTGTCCGGATCAACCAATGAGCCTTTCTGGGTCACATGCTCGCCCAACACCTTGCGCAACGCCGCATGCAGCAGGTGTGTTGCGGAGTGGTTCAGGGCCGTGGCCTGGCGACGAACGTGATCCACCCGGGCATCCACTTCCAGCCCCGGGAACAGCTCACCCTCAATCACCGTACCGATGTGGATATGGTGATCACCTTCCTTACGGGTGTCAGCAACCTGGAATCGGCCGCCACTCCAGGTCAGCAGGCCGGTATCGCCCACCTGGCCACCGGACTCAGCGTAAAACGGGGTTTTCTCAAGCACTACAATGGCCTCATCACCCGCCTGGGCCGGCTTTTCCTCACCATCGACGATGACGGTGCGAATGGTTTCGTGGCCATCCACCCGCTCGTAGCCGGAGAATTCGGTCTTGCCTTCAAGCTGCAGGCCGGCGTTGTAGTCGATACCAAACTTGCTGGCAGCCCGCGCACGCTCACGCTGGTCGTTCATGGCGGCTTCATAGCCGTCGTAGTCCAGGGTCAGGCCGCGCTCCCGGGCAATGTCGTTGGTCAGGTCCACCGGAAAACCGTAGGTGTCGTACAGGGTAAAGATGGTCTTGCCGGGAATGACCGTTCCCTCAAGGTCTGCAATATCCTGCTCCAGCAGGCGCAGGCCCTTGTCGAGGGTCTTGGCGAACTGTTCTTCTTCCTGCAGCAGTACCCGTTCAATCTGAGCCTGGGTGCGCGCAAGTTCCGGGTAGGCTTCGCCCATCAGCGACACCAGCGCCGGTACCAGCTTGTGGAAGAAGGTACCCTGAGCGCCCAGCTTGTTGCCGTGACGGGCCGCGCGACGGATGATGCGGCGCAGGACAAAGCCGCGACCTTCGTTGGACGGCATCACGCCGTCGGCGATCAGGAAGGAGCAGGAACGGATGTGATCCGCCACCACCCGCAGAGACGCTTCGGTGGTGGCCACGCCGCCAAGAATCCCGGACGCGGCTTTCAGCAGGTCCTCGAACAGATCGATCTCATAGTTGCTGTGAACGCCCTGGAGCACGGCGGCAATCCGCTCCAGACCCATGCCGGTATCGACAGACGGCTTGGGCAGCGGCAGCATTTCGCCCTCGGCGGTGCGGTTGTACTGCATGAACACCACGTTCCAGATTTCGATGTAGCGATCGCCGTCTTCCTCCGGGCTGCCGGGGGGTCCACCGGCAACGTCCGGACCATGGTCGTAGAAGATCTCGGTGCAGGGGCCGCAGGGACCCGTATCCCCCATCTGCCAGAAGTTGTCAGAGGCATAGGGCGCGCCCTTGTTGTCGCCGATGCGGATGATCCGCTCCTCCGGCACGCCCATTTCCTTGCTCCAGATATCAAAGGCCTCGTCGTCGGAGGCGTAAACGGTTACCCAGAGCTTGTCTTTTGGCAGTTTCAGCCACTGATCACCGGTGAGGAAGGTCCAGGCAAAGTTGATCGCCTCACGCTTGAAGTAGTCACCGAAGCTGAAATTGCCCAGCATTTCAAAGAAGGTGTGGTGACGGGCGGTGTAGCCCACATTTTCGAGATCGTTGTGCTTGCCGCCGGCCCGCACACACTTCTGGGCGGTGGTGGCCCGGCTGTAATCGCGCTGCTCCCGGCCAAGGAAGACGTCCTTGAACTGGTTCATGCCGGCATTGGTGAACAGCAACGTGGGATCGTCGGCAGGCACCAGCGAACTGCTGGGTACCACGGTGTGTCCCTGTTGTTGGAAGAAGTCAAAAAATGCCTGTCGCAACGCTGCGGTTTTCATAGAGAAGTGCCCTGGTCCACGTATCAACCGTTCGATGAATAAGATTCATTCCTGATAGCGCCACCAAAACAATAAAAAGGCCCGGGGAAGGCCGTCGTCCGGCGGCGCAAATCCGCTACTCTAGCATAGGCTGAACAGCGGAAAAACGGATTCATCACCGCGAGCGGGGAATGATTCGGCAAGGTATACTCTCGCCCTGATTCCATGTCTCCCGCAGCGATCCCGGGTCACCGGCACCACGGCGGGGCGAAACCACAATCCAGGAGTATTCGATGCCACGCCGCTTTCACGACGAGGACATTCTGCTGCCACCGGCCACCCTGACCCGCCGGTTGCTGGCCATCATCTATGACGGACTGATCTGCATTGCGGTATTGATGGTGACCACCTGGCTGTACACCCTGGTGGCGGCCTGGGTGATGGGCTTCGACCAGTATGAGGCGAAGATGGAAGCGGGTACCCTGGAGGCCGATCCGGTACTCAGCAGCCTTCTGTTCGTGGTGCTGTACCTGTTCTTTGGTTACTTCTGGACCCGCTCCGGACAGACCCTGGGCATGCAAGTCTGGCGCATCCGGGTGCAGAATCTCAACGGCATCTCCATCAGCTGGAGCCAGTCCCTGAAGCGCTTCATGATGGCAGCCGTCGCCCTGTTTGGCGCCCTGCTCTGCCTGTACCACTGGGGCAGCTGGAGCCTGATCATCCTGGCGCCCGCCGTGGGCCTGGTGTTCTGGCCGTTCCGGGGAGAATCTTTGGTGGATCGGGTCTCGAAAACCCAGGTGGTCCGGGTGCCGAATCCCGACAAGAAAAAATAGTCGTCATCGGCGTGCTGGGTCGCTACCCGGCACGCCGCATCAGCAACACCCCCACCACCGCATTAATCAGGATCGGCACCAGAATGGCCAGAATGGGGGCGAAGCCGAATACCAGACTCATCGGCCCCAACAGATCCTGCATGTACTTGAACAGCAACCCGACAATCAGACCGGTGAACACTCGGAACCCCATGGTGACGGACCGCAGGGGGCCGAACACAAATGAGATGGCCACCAGCACCATCACCGCCGTGCCCACCGGCATCAGCACCTTTTTCCAGAACGCCAGCCAGTAACTCGCCGAACTCAGCTCCTGCTGATCAAGGTAGGACGCGTAGGTAAACAGACCGGACATCGACAGATTCTCCGGTTTGACGATGAGTACACTCAACACCTCTGGCGACAGCCCGGTATCCCAGCGCAGCTGCTGGTGCGCCTCCCGCTCGGTATTCTGGGGATGAAAACGCGTGGTCACCGCATTCTGCAGCAGCCAGTGATCACCCTGGTGAATCGCCCGCTCGGCAAACGTGGCCGTGACCATGCTGCGCCGGTCGGTGAAACGGAACAGTGAAACCCCGTGCAGTACGCCGTTGGGCTGCACCGCGTTGAGGTGAATGAAGGTGTCTCCTTCCCGGTGCCAGATCCCCCGCGCCGACGCAATGTTACTGCCGGCGCCCTGGGCCACCGCTTTCTGGCTCTGAGCCATACGCTCAAAGGGCGGCGCCACGTATTCACCAATCAGCAGGCCAATCACCACCACCAACAGCGTCGGCTTCATCGCCGACCAGATGATACGGCGAATCGACACCCCCGCCGCCCGGATCACTGTCAGCTCCGACGAACTGGCCATGGCCCCCAGCCCCACCAGGCACCCCATGAAGGCGCCCAAAGGCAGATAATCGTAGATCCGGCGCGGCAGCGTCATGAACACGTACAGCAGAGCCTGCAGGGTCTGGTAATCGGCTTCCGCATCATCCAGCTCGGCGATGAAGGCGAAGATCAGGTCCAGCGACAGCACCACCATCATCACCAGCAGCATGGCGCCGCCGACGGTACGCATCACATAGCGGTCGAGCTTACGCATGGCGCGCGCCCTCCCGGGTCAGCCGCCGGCGATGGAGCCAGGCCGGCCCGAACTGCAGCCACAGTCCCAGTGCCAGGAACAGGGCGTGAACCCAGAGCATGCCAATCCATTCCGGTACCTTGCCGTCCGCCAAGGCGTCCCGCGCCACGATCAGCAAGCCAAGATACAGGATGTACACCAGCATGGCCGGCAACAGATGGAAGAACCGGCCCTGGCGGGGATTGACCCGGCTCAGCCGTACCGCCAGCAGAGTCACGATGGGCACAATCAGCGGTAACGAGAAGCGCCAGTGCAGCATCGCCCGATCCTCGGGACGATCCGACGCCATCAACTCCAGGGTACTGACCGCCTCTTCCAGCTCCCGGTCCCGGGCATCTCCGGCCAGCACCTTGAGACCATAGGCATCGAAGGTGGTGACCTGATAGTCCAGTTGCCCCGGCACGCCCTGGTAGCGCGCGCCCTCCTCGAGAATCAGGAAGCGGCTGCCGGTTTCGCTGTCCACCAACTGAGACCCCACCTCGGCGGTCACGATGCTGATGCCCGGCTTGTCCCGGGAAATCTCGGCAATGAACACGCCCTGAAGCTGACGTTTGTCGTCGCTCAACGCCTCGGTGTAGGTCACCCGCTCGCCGGACGACAGATCCTGGAACCGGCCCGGCGCCAGCATCTCAAACTCGGTGGCTTTGCGCTGTTCATTGAAGATGCGTTCCACCTGCTCCATGCCCCAGGGCGAGACGTACAGGCTCATGGCGCCCACGGCCAGCATTACCAGGCCGCTGCCGATCAGCGTCTGCTTGAGCACCTGACGATCACTGACCCCGCAGGCGAACAGCACCGTCATCTCGCTTTCCAGATACATGCGGCCATAAGCCAGCAGAATGCCAATGAAGTAGCCCAGCGGCAGGATCAGCTCGAGAAAGCCGGGGAAACGGTAGGCCATGATCTGGAACAGCACATCGCCGGCCAGTTCCCCCTGGGCCGCATCGGCCAGGTACTTGATGAAGCGCCCACTCATAAACACCAGCAACAGAATGCCGGACACCGCCAGCATGCTGATCATCACTTGACGGGTGAGGTAACGGAAAACGATGCTCAAGACAGTCTCTTCTGGCCGGAAACTAGGGGGCCTCTGATCAATTCCAAATCGCCCCTGCACACACTGTCCAGTGGCCAGATCCGGAATAAAGGAGCCTCAAAATCAGAGACTCCCAAGGCAACGGAGAAATTGTCGGGTATTCTATGTAACCTGATCGACGAATGACAGAGCCGCACCGCCTCCCCGCCAGGCACCGGCCGGGTATCGGTCGCGCATCCCTTGATAATTGCCCGCGCCACCCTAAGGTTAGGATCTATCCATCGAGGGAAATGAAGCCCCAAAACACACTCAGGAGTTGTCATGAATTTCACGCTGAGCAGTAAAGCCGTATCCAGTAGTAAAGCAGACTGCGTTGTGGTCGCCGTACCCGAACAGGGAGACTGGCCGGAATCCACCCAGCAGGTTGATGAAGCACTGGGCGGTCTGCTCAAGCAGCTGGTCAAGAGTGGCGACATCAGCGGCCGCAACGCCACCACGCTGATGATTCCGGTCAGCGGCCAGCCCTGGCCCCGGGTTCTGGTGGTCGGCAGCGGCAAGGATGCGGATCGCAATCCCACCAACTACCGCAAGGCGCTGATCGCCGCTGTGGGGCAGCTCAAGGACGGTGCCGCCGGCAACGTTCTGCTCGCCCTTGCTGACAGCGCAACCACTGGTGACGACCAGGCCAGCTCCGAGGCCGGACGTCTGAGCCTGATTGGCCGCACCCTGGAAGACCAGCTCTACACCTTCCACGATTACAAGAGTGAGAAGCCCAAGCCACGCAAACTGAAAAAGGTGACGGTCAGCGCCTCGGCAACCACCAAGGCCCTCAAGAGCGCCTTTGAACTCGGCCTGGCCACCGGGCGCGGCATGAACTTCACCCGCGACCTGGGCAATACCCCGCCCAACATCTGCCATCCGACCTGGCTGGCCAAACAGGCCGAGAAGCTCGCCAAGGACTTCGGCAACATCAAGACCGAAATCCTGGACGAAAAGGAAATGAAGAAGCTGGGCATGAACACCCTGCTGTCTGTGGCGGCCGGCAGCAAGCAGCCCGCCCGCCTGATCGTGATGGAGTACCGTGGCGGCAAGGCCAAGGACAAGCCCCACGTTCTGGTTGGCAAAGGCATCACCTTTGACAGCGGCGGCATCAGCCTCAAGCCCGGCGAAGGCATGGACGAAATGAAATACGACATGGGCGGTTCCGCCTCTGTCTTTGGTGCCATGCGGGTGCTGGCGGAAACCCAGCCCAAGATCAACGTGGTTGCGGTGATTGCCGCAGCGGAAAATATGCCGGATGGCGGCGCCACCCGTCCCGGGGACATTGTCACCTCCATGTCCGGCCAGACGGTGGAGATCCTCAATACTGACGCCGAGGGCCGTCTGGTGCTGTGTGACGCCCTTACCTACGTCAAGCGTTTTGATCCGGAGACTGTGATCGACCTGGCCACCCTGACCGGCGCCTGCATCATCGCACTGGGTAACCACGCCACCGGCCTGCTGAGCAACGACGACGCCCTGGCCAACGAACTGCTGGCCTCCGGCGAACGCGCCTGCGACCGCGCCTGGCGCCTGCCGCTGTGGGACGAGTACCAGGCTCAGCTGGACAGCAATTTTGCCGACATGCAGAACATTGGTGGCCGTCCGGCCGGCACCATCACCGCCGCCTGCTTCCTGTCCCGGTTCACCAAGGAGTACCGCTGGGCCCACCTAGACATCGCCGGTACCGCCTGGCACTCCGGCAAGGCCAAGGGCTCATCTGGCCGACCGGTACCGCTGCTGGTCGACTACCTGATGTCTCATGCCGGCTGATTCCGGCAACCAGCACCAGGGTGAACGGAACCAGGCCTACTGGTTCCACATCCTCGCCAAGAACACACCCGCCGCCCGCAATCTCCATGCGGTGCGGCTGGTGGACAAGGCCTGGCAACAGGGGGACCGGGTCTGCATCGTCTGCGACAGCAGCCAGCAGGCCCAGGATCTGGACGACCTGCTGTGGCAGTTCAACCCGGACGCCTTCATCCCCCACAGCATCGTGCCGGACACCGCCACCACCTGTACCGACCCGGTGGGCATCCTGCTGTGCCCGCCCGTCGCCGAAGACTGGGACACCGTGGTGGTGCTGTCAGCCACCCTCCCCGCCGACGCCGACCGTTTCAAACGCCTGGCCCTGGTGGCCCACAACGACCCCGCCGTCCTCAACCAGGCCCGCTCCCATTTCAAGCAGCTAAGGGCGCTGGGCATCGAACCGCAGGTGCATGATTTTCGAAAGCGGTAGTGGGAATCAGCGAAACGAGCCATCTACCACCCGGAAAACTGTATTCAAAAACCCAGGCTGCAAAGATGAACAAAAACATCGGCTGGAAACAAGGAGAGCCCTTTTTCGAAGGGCTGTATCTGACTGCCGTTCGTTTTCCAAATGGTTTGGGTCAACTGGACCTGATGTTCTGGGAGAACCGGCAATGGCTCACCTACGACAGCAAAGACCCCATTCACGATTACTGCCGGGTCGTGGGCTTTGCATCTACCAGCGATATCATTCAGTTCTGTCGCGGTAACTGGCCCCAATGGGATGACGAGGACTGACCCCGATCACGTACGAGCGGGCGGAGTTCTAACAGTTACTGATCGACGCCTCCAGCGCCGCCATCATCAACTGGGCCGAGCGTTCGCCCAGCAGGGTGTGCTTGCCGGCCCAACGCTCTTCCCCACCATGACCGGCGACAATCACTGTTGCATCGGTCCCGGTGCCCGTGGCGAGCTGACCAGACACCGGGCTGGTAATGCCCAGTTTCTGCAAGGTTGCGCATTTGGCTTCGGTGAGCACCATCATCAGTTCCACCATGGTGGCCGGGCTCAGGGTCAGACTGGTGACCAGCACCGTGTTGATGGTGCCCGGTGGTGGCGCCAGCTCGCCCTGCCAGTCATGGGGATCGCCGGCCCGGCGGGCATTGTCCAGACCACAGGTCAGCCACAACGCCAGGCTTTCCCGGTGGTAGCGACAATGCCGGTGGCGCAGAGAGCCTGGCCGCGCGGCGGTCATCATCCCCACCGTGGTGCCCGGCCACCCCGCCGCCGTGGCGTAGGCCTGCAACGAGACGTCGGGAGCTTCAGCCACCGGCTGACCGCTTACGTGCAGGTTCAGCACCTGGTCAACGACCTGGAAACCACCGTTCAACGGCGCCGAACTCAGGCACGGCCGCGGCCGGTCAAAACCCAGGTATAGATGACGCTCACCCACCAAGGGCCGAATGGCGGCCCCGCCCAGATCATCCTGCTCCGACAACGACTTTCTCCCCTGTCTTGCCGCGACGGTCACCACCACCACCTGCTGACGACGGTGGCGCCCTCCGGAGGGTTCGCCGCACCCTTCCAGAGCATGTATAATTGCGGCCTTCAAACTTTCGATTTTCACCAACCAACGCGGTCATCAGCACAGCCCATGGAAAAAACCTACCAGCCAGAAAACATCGAGCGCCAGTGGTACGAGAACTGGGAATCCAAAGGTTACTTCCGCCCTTCCGGTGAGGGTAATCCCTACACCCTCATGATTCCGCCTCCCAATGTCACCGGCAGCCTGCACATGGGTCATGCGTTCCAGCACACCATTATGGACACGCTGACCCGTTACAAGCGCATGCAGGGCAATAATACCCTCTGGCAGGTAGGAACGGACCATGCCGGCATTGCGACCCAGATGGTGGTGGAACGCAAGCTGGCCGTCGAAGAAGAGAAAACCCGCCACGACCTGGGCCGGGATGAGTTCATCAAGCGCATTTGGGACTGGAAAGAGCACTCTGGCGGCACCATCACCGGCCAGATGCGCCGCCTTGGCAACTCCGTGGACTGGGACCACGAACGCTTCACCATGGACGACGGCTTCTACAAGGCGGTTCAGGAAGTGTTTGTGCGTCTTTACGATGACGGCCTGATCTACCGCGGCAAGCGGCTGGTGAACTGGGACCCGAAACTGCACACCGCCATCTCTGACCTGGAGGTGGAAAACAAGGAAGAAAAGGGGCACTTCTGGCACCTGCGTTACCCGCTGGCCAATGGTGCCACCACTCAGGACGGCAAGGACTACCTGGTGGTTGCCACCACCCGTCCAGAAACCATGCTGGGTGACACCGCCGTCGCCGTCCACCCGGATGATGAGCGCTACCAACACCTAATTGGCCAGAAGGTGCTGCTACCTCTGGTCAACCGTGAGATTCCCATCGTGGCCGACCACCATGCCGATCCGGAGAAAGGCAGCGGCTGCGTGAAGATCACCCCGGCCCACGATTTCAATGACTACGCGGTTGGCAAGCGCAACGCGCTGCCGATGATCAACGTCATGACCCAGGACGCCAACATCCGCGCCGTCGCCGAGGTGTTCAATTCTGATGGCAGCGCCAATGACGAGATCGACGGCACTCTGCCTGCGGCCTACGCAGACAAAACCCGCGAGGAAGCCCGCAAGCTGATCGTCGCTGACCTGGAAGCCGCCGGCCTGCTGGAACAGGTGGAAGACCACGTGCTCAGCGTTCCCCGCGGCGACCGTTCCGGCCTGATCATCGAGCCGATGCTGACCGATCAGTGGTTCGCCGATGCCAAGACCCTGGCCAAGCCCGCCATCGAGGCGGTGGAAGACGGCCGCATCGAGTTCGTGCCCAAGCAGTACGAGAACATGTACTTCTCCTGGATGCGCGATATCCAGGACTGGTGTATTTCCCGTCAGCTGTGGTGGGGACACCGCATCCCGGCCTGGTACGACGCCGACGGCAACATCTACGTCGGTCGCGACGAAGCCTCGGTACGCGAGAAATACAACCTGGCCGCCGACCTGGAACTGAGCCAGGACGAGGACGTGCTGGACACCTGGTTCTCCTCCGCGCTGTGGACTTTCGGCACCCTGGGCTGGCCGGAAATCACCGAACGCCTGAAAACGTTCCACCCCACTGACGTGCTGGTGACCGGCTTCGACATCATCTTCTTCTGGGTTGCCCGGATGATCATGATGACCATGCACTTCATGAAGAACGAGGACGGTACCCCGCAGGTTCCGTTCAAGACCGTCTACGTCACCGGCCTGATCCGCGACGAGCATGGCCAGAAGATGTCCAAATCCAAGGGCAACGTGCTTGACCCACTGGACATGATCGACGGCATCGACCTGGACGCCCTGCTGGAGAAGCGCACCGGCAACATGATGCAGCCGCAGCTGGCCGAGAAGATAGGCAAGCGCACCCAGAAGGAATTCCCGGAAGGCATTGCCGCCCACGGCACCGATGCCCTGCGCTTCACCCTGGCGGCCATGGCCACCACCGGCCGTGACATCAACTGGGACATGAAGCGCCTGGAAGGCTACCGCAACTTCTGCAACAAGCTGTGGAACGCGGCCCGCTACGTGCTGATGAACACCGAAGGCGAGGACTGCGGCGTCAACGACGAGCCGGTGGAGCTGTCGCTGGCGGATCGCTGGATCATCAGCGAACTGCAGCACTGCGAGCAGGAAGTCGCCCGTCACCTGGAGCAATACCGCTTCGACCTGGCGGCCTACGCGCTCTATGAGTTCATCTGGAACGAGTACTGCGACTGGTACCTGGAGCTGTCCAAACCGGCGCTGAACGACGAGACCGCCAGTGCCGAGGCCAAGCGCGGCACCCGTCGTACCCTGGTGCGTGTGCTGGAGGCCGTGCTGCGGCTGGCGCATCCGATTATGCCGTTCATCACCGAAGAGATCTGGCAGCGCATTGCGCCCCTGGCGGGCAAACAGGGCGACAGCATCATGCTGCAGCCTTACCCGCAGCCTGACAGCAGCCGCAAGGATGAGTCGCTGACCGCCGACATCGAATGGCTCAAGGGCGTGATCGTTGCCGTGCGCAACATCCGTGGCGAGATGAACATCTCCCCCGCCAAGCGGATTCCGGTCCTGCTGCGGGGCTCCAGCGCCGACGATCAGCGCCGCATGAACGACAACCGCCAGTTCCTGATCTCCCTGGCCAAGCTGGAGAGCCTGGACTGGTTCGACGGCGCCGAAGCCCCCATGTCCGCTACCCAACTGGTGGGTGAGATGGAAGTGCTGGTGCCGATGGCCGGACTGATCGACAAGGCCGCCGAACTGGCGCGTCTGGACAAGGAACTGGAGCGCCTCAACAAGGAAATCGGCCGCCTGGAAGGTAAACTGGGCAATGAGAAGTTCACCGCCAAGGCGCCCGCCGAGGTGGTGGAGAAGGAGCAGGAGAAGCTCCGCGACGCCCAGGGCAGCCTGACCCGCCTCAGCGACCAGCGTAAAGCCATCGAGGCGATGTAAGCCATGCCGGCACCGCGCCACCAGGCGCTCTCCCCTGGGGAGGGCAGCATCCTGATCCTGGGGGCCGGCGCCATGGGACGTCTGTGGGCAGCATCACTGCCCACAGACACCACCCGGTTGCTGGCAAGACCGGGACAGCCCGCCGACACCGACACCTTCCGTTTCCAGCCCGTCGACGGCCCCGAGCAGCTTCGCACGGTGAGCGTCCGCCCCGCGGCTGAGGCCAGCCAGGCGGAACTGCTACTGGTCACCACCAAAGCCCACCAGACCCTGGATGCCCTGGCCGAACAGCTTCCCCTGCTGCCGCCAACGCTGCCCATCGTGCTGTTCCAGAATGGTCTTGGCAGCCAACAGGCCGTGGCCGAGACCTGGCCGGCGCACCCGGTGCTGGCCGCGGTCACCACCGAGGGCGCCAACCGTCCGGAACCGGACCTGACGGTGCACGCAGGCCTCGGCCAGACCTGGATCGGCGCGATCAATCCGGCGGGCCAGAGGCATCTGGATGCGGTCACTCAACGCCTCGCCCACAGCCCTCTCAGGGTCCAGCCGGAAGCCGATATCCAGTCCCGGCTGTGGCGGAAGCTGGTGGTCAACGCGGGCATCAACCCGTTTACTGCCCTGCTGGACTGTCGCAATGGCGACATCCTGGCGCAGCCTCTGTACCAACACCATATCGACGGGCTGTGTCAGGAGCTCTCGGCGCTGATGGCGGCCGAAGGCCTGGCGACTGACCCGCCAGCACACCTGCGTGCCACCATCGAACAGGTGGCCCGGGCAACGGCCCGGAACATCTCTTCCATGCGCGCAGACGTAATGCAGGGACGACGCACCGAAATCGACTACATCAACGGCTACGTCACCCGGCGCAGCCGGGCCCTGGGACTGCCCTGCCCGGTCAACGCCATGCTAACCGAGAAGGTCAGAAACCTGGCCAACGGCTGATCTGCAACCTAGAAAGGATCAACACCATGGGAAACCGACTGTCCAAGATCTACACCCGCACCGGCGATGACGGCTCCACCGGTCTCGCCGACGGCAACCGGATTGCCAAGAATGCCCAACGCGTGGAAGCCATGGGCACCGCAGACGAGCTGAACTGCCACCTGGGGCTGCTGATCGAGTGTCTGGACGGTGACGATGCCCTGCTGGAGACCCTGCGCCGAATCCAGCACCACCTGTTTGATCTCGGCGGCGAGTTTGCCATTCCCGGCAGCCAGGTGATCGGTGCAGACCATATCCAATGGCTGGAAGACACCCTCGATGAACACAACGCCGACCTGCCCCCGCTGAAGAACTTCATTCTTCCGGGCGGTTCACCGGCCGCGGCCCAGTGCCACATGGCCCGGGCGGTATGCCGTCGGGCGGAAAGGGTGGTGGTGGCGCTGAGCCATGAGGATTCCATCAACAGCGCAGCGCGGCAGTACCTGAACCGGCTGTCGGATCTGCTGTTTGTCATGGCCCGGGTGCTGGCCCGACGGGAGGGCGCCGAAGAGATTCTGTGGGAGCAGAAAAAATCCGCGCTCTGACGAGCACGGATTGTCTATAGTCAGACCCGAAACGCCTCTACCAGCCGCTGCAGGGATGCCGTCAGATCAGACATCTCGCGGGAGGCTCCCAGGGTCTCCTCGGCGTTGGCGGCCGTGCGCTGGCCAAGGGTGCCAATCTGCTCTACGTTGACGTTGACGTTCTTGGTCACCGCCGACTGTTCCTCAGCGGCCTGGGCAATCTGGTGCCCCATATCGACGATGGCCGCGATGCCCCGGGTGATCCGATCCAGTGCCTCGGTCACCTCCGAGGACTTGGCCACCGTGGCCTCGGTCACTTCGTGGCTGTTGGTCATGGCATCCACGGCGTCTTTGACACCGTTCTGCAACCGGGAAATCATCCCCTCGATCTCTTCCGTCGACTTGTGGGTGCGCTGGGACAGCGAGCGAACCTCATCCGCCACAACCGCAAAGCCACGTCCCTGCTCGCCCGCCCGGGCCGCCTCGATAGCGGCGTTGAGAGCCAGCAGGTTGGTCTGCTCCGCAATGGCCTTGATCTCCACCAGCACCTGGCTGATGCTGCCACTATCCTCAGACACCCGATTGATCACCGCCACCGCACCGTTGATCTCGCCAGCGAGGCGGTTGATGGTCTCGACCGTATCGGCCACCACCTGACGCCCGATTTCAGTATCCTGCTCGGCGCTGCCAGCGCTGTCAGACACCCGCATGGCGCTCTCCGCCACCTCCTGCACCGCGCCGACCATCTGCTGCATGGCATCGGTGATCTGGGTGGTTTCATCCATCTGCCGCGCCGACGCCTCGCTGTTCATGGTCGCGGTTTCATGCACCCGGCTGGCCTGACGATCAACGTCGCTGGTGGTGGCAGAAACCGAGCGGATCAGATCCGCCATCTTGCTGGTCATGTTGTTGAACTCGGACGTCAGCTCACCCAGTTCATCGCGGTTGTCGAGCCGGATGGTCACCGTCATATCCCCGGCCGCCACGGTACGGGCCGCGTCGCTGAAGCGGTTGATCGCCGTCCGTACCGAAACAAAGAAGCCAATGTAGAGGTACACCACCACCAGCAACACCGCGGCCAGCGCCAAGAAGATCAGGTTTCGTTGCCGCTGCTCCGCCGCCAGGCGCTGCTCGAGATTGCCTGCCACTATGTCGAAAATACGGGCATGGAGACGGTCGATGGACTGGAACTGGCGCCCCACCACCTGGTTGAAGTCCCGCCAGGGCATCTCCAGTCGCATCGGCACGATGACGTTGGTATCGAGCGTATCCCGCACTTCGGTCAGGCCATTGCTGACGGAAGCCAGCAACTCGGCCTCAGCCGCCAACTGGTCCGACGCACTGGTGGCCACGTTCAGTACCGGCCCCAGCAGTGCCTGACGGTTGGTGAGCTCGTCGAAGACTTCGTTCAGGGCATCACTGAGGGCATAGCCCACCTGCCCTTCAATCAAGGCATAGGCTCCATAGGCCCGGGCCTTGCCCATGGCGCTGCGAGCGTCCTGGGTGGACTCCTCCACCAGCTTGAGCAGCGCCAGGTTCTCGCGGGAAACATCGTGCCCCAGCCCGGAGATCTCCAGAGTTGCAGACAACAGCGCCCGCGCTTTCTGAACAAACTCCTGATAATAGTTGAACTGCGGCGCAATGTTGCCCTGGTAACTGTCTTCCTCGCGGAGCTGGCGCCAGGCCGCTTCCAGTTCGGTGACCTGCTGTCGCCAGTCGCCGTCATCGTCAAACTGCACGTCACTGGCAAGCAGTCCGGCAAACACCTCATCAATGGTGCCGGCGGCTTCTTCAGACAGCGCAAGCAGGCCGTCGTCGTTCTTGATCTTGCCGCCCGAGCGAAAATCCCGGAAGCGGTAGGCCGCATCAACCAGAGTGTCCACCTGGCTCAGTTGGGCAAGGCCTTCCTGTTCACGGGTCAGGGTATCGAGGGATTGGTTGAGCTCACTGACAACCAGGTAGGCAAGGCCACCAATCGGCAGCAGGAAGAGAATACTGATGAGGCCGAACTTGTAGAACATCGGCAGGCGGTTCATCAGGGAGACAGCAGGAAAGATGAGTCTCTTCACGGATTAACTCCCCAGGGCGTGTCTGGATTATTGTTATTTATTTGTATATCGCCGAATTGTCGCAGATCTTGAGCGAAATACATTGTAAATTTTCGACAAAGTTTTGTATTTGCTGTAATAAGTGCGAAAAGCAATGACTTCCGTTGTTCAGCATACCAGCCACACCGTAAGCGCAATTGAGCCAGGACAATCCTGGTAGCGCCCGCCCTGCGTACATTCTTTTGAGTTGGCTGCTGGCCAGTGCACAAACACTACACCACGCCAGCAATGACCAGTAGTGCCAACAGGCAGACCCAGACCAGCATGCTGCGGTTGAGCAGATCACGGATGGCCTTCAGACTGCGGCCGCCGAACTGGAGCCACTCATCGGGATGCAACTCGGAGAACCGCTGCGGGTCGAGGGCAAACCCGGTCAGTGCACTGCTGGCGCCCGCCGCCAGCACAGCCGAGGCCGACACCGCCGGCCGCCCCAGGTACTGACGACCCGACCGCAGCCAACCCGACAGATCCCCGGCAACGCCAAAACTCAGCGACAGCAAGCGCACCGGCAACCAGGCCATCACTTCCACCAGCAGGCTGAAGCGGGACCGGGCTTCCGCATCCGGCCAGTGATCCCGCAGCGCCACCAGGGCACGGGCTAGGAATGCCAGCGGTATGCCGCCAAGCACAAACCAGAACGCCACCAGGAAATAGCGCTCGAAGACGGTCATCATGAACCGATGGCACAGCGACCGGTGCATCTGGTCCGGGGAACTGGCCTGACCGCGCTCACTGGCCGGCAGGCAATCGCGGATGTGATGCCAGGCCGCCTGCATGTCCCCCCGCTGCCAGGCATCGCTGTAAACCTCCAGCCGGCCCTTCCAGCCAGGCAGGCCCATCAGTACCAGCAGCAACCCCAGCTCCAGGGGATACAGCACCGCCGGCCATCCCTGCCAGGTAGCCATCCAGTCCAGATAGAACAGCAACAGCGTCACCAGCGCCACCGCCAGCAAACCGGGCAGATGGCTGCTGCCTGCTGGCGGATGCGACTGCCCACCCAGACGTTGACAGAGCTGGGAGAAGCCCTGTTCACCATCCAGACGGCCAGCGATGTCCAGCCGTCGCCGGATCAGGTACGCCAACAGGAAAATCACCAACGGCATACGGCTACACTCCCCCATCCATGGCGGACAGATCCGCCAGAAAGCGCTGCCAGTCAAACGCGGGACCGGGGTCGGTCTTGCGCCCCGGCGCCACATCACAATGACCGGCGATGCGTTCGGTGGCGATTGCCGGCCAGGCGGTCATGATTTGGCGGGCCACCATTGCCAGGCATTGATACTGGGCGGCGGCATAGGGCAACTCATCGGTGCCCTCCAACTCAATACCGATGGAAAAATCATTGCACTCCTGTTGCCCCTGGAAGCTGGAACGCCCGGCGTGCCAGGCCCGCTCCAGCAGGCTGACAAACTGCACCAGCTCACCATCCCGGCGAATCAGCGCGTGAGCCGATACCTTCAGGTCAGCAATGGTTTCGAAATAGGGATGCTCGCCCGGGTCCAGCTGATTGCAGAAGAACTGCTCGATGGCGTTGCCGCCGAACTGCCCTGGAGGAAGGCTGATGTTATGGACAACCAGCAGGGAGATAGCCGCACCATCTGGGCGCGGACCAAAGTTGGGAGACGGGCACCAACGTGCCCCGGGGAGTCGACCGGTGGACCGCAGGTGAAGGCAGTCGTCCGGCATATCTTGGGTTATCGCGTTCAAGGCTGGTCCACGGTCAGTATCAGGGGCGGATCAGTCTTGATTGAAGCACAAAGGCGCAACCGCTGTCACATGCCAGATGTCACGGACAGCGGACAAAAACCGCCGTTAATCCCGGCGGTTAGTGCGCAGGTTGTCAATAATGGACTCAAGGGCGCGGTCAAAGATCAGGCCATCGTCGAGCATGGTGATCTCTTTGCTGGCCAGGGCCCGGGCCAGTTCTTCCCGTTGCAGCTCAGCGACTTTCGCGCCGTTGCGATTGACGAAGATAAACTTGCCGGTGACTTTGATGTACGCCGCCAGCTTACAGCGGATGCGGCTTTCCTGGCTCAGCAGTTCAACCCAGGACCCCACCGGCAGGTGATCCGCCTTGGCCAACCATTCTTCGGCAATGGCGGGTTCGGTGCTCTCGGCAGCAGTCGCCACAGCAGGCGAAGCCTCTGCCACCGGTTCTGCGCTCGCCGTCACCTCTGGTACGTCCACCTCAGCGACGTCGTCGACTTCCGGAACGTCATCATCAATTAACGGGACATCATCCAACAGATCCACCACCGCGTCTGCAGTCTCGGTGGGCAGGTCTGGCTCGGCAGCTTCCGCTTCAGGTGCCTCGACCTCCGGCTCCGGTTCAGCCGCCACCGGGGCTTCCGGCTCGCTTTCCACAACCGGCGCTTCCGGCTGGGTAACCAGGCGCTGGAATACATCCACATGGGCCAGCTCCAGATCCCGCACCGCATTGTCGGTGGCAAATGGGTCCCAGGAGATAGTCTGGAGACCGTCACGCAGGCCGTCCACGATGGTGGGAATGGTCGCCAGCAGTTCGCTGCGGGTGTTTTCGTCAATGGGCTCCGGATCAACACTCCAGACCAACTGACGGGTCAGCGTCACCGCCCGGTGCCAGACCTCGCTCTCACTGCCTTCACGCAACACCAGCCACTGCAGGTATTTGCACCAGGGTTGCTGCAGCAGGTCCACCACCGGCTGGGGCAGTTCGCGACCGGACAACGTATCGGCCAGCAATTGATCTACCGTCTGCCGGGCCCGCTCCTGGATCGCCCGGCCCTCTTCGGCGTCCCGCAGGCGCTGCTCGATCAGGGCCCGCCGGCGGCGGTCCAGATCCATGAAGCGGGAGAAGTCGTCCAGCAGCGACTCGAGTTCGTCCGGCTGGTCCAGGGACGTTTCAGCCAACTGGTCCACCACCGATTCAATCTTGTCCCGCAGCGGGTCGCGCTGACCGGGCGATTTTTCAACCCAGCCGATGCCGGCCATGGCCAGTTCGTTCAACAGCTTGCGAGCCGGATGCCCGCCCCGGTTAAAGAAACTCTGATCGGTCAGGGCGACCTTGAGCACCGGGATCTGCAGACGGCCAAGCAGGGATTTGATCGGCGACGGCAGTTGGTGATCTTCCAGTATGAAATCAAACAGCATTGACACCAGGTTGATGACATCGCTGTCCACCTGGCGCAGGGAATAGGCAGGACCAGAGTCCGGGCGGATCAGCGATTGCAGCTGATCGGACAGTGACGTGACCGGCTCGTTGTCATCCACAATCATCGGCGGCTGCAACTGGGCCAGCATGCCCATCAATGCCTGGGTGTCCAATGGACGACTATCGGCTGCCGAAGCTTGACCTGTCACCAGCCCTCCCTCTCGTAGTAGTTCAGACAATTCAGAGAACGTCGCCGAACTGTGCCCGCTGGAGATCAGCGATTGCTGGTCGTCGGTCGGCGCTGCCGGCGGCGGCACTGCACCACGGGCACTCGGGGGCGGGGGCGCCCGGCGTCCCTGCTTCGCGGGGCGGCCGGCGCGCCGCAGACGGGCGTCGGTATCGGTCAGTTCCGGCAGGATGCCCTGAACGACCAACAGTTCGTTGGCCTCCCGGTAGAGTTCGTCCAGCTTGCTGATCAGCAGCTGGTCGAACAGCTTGAGCACAATCAGTTTGGCGCGGATATCAATTTCAAGATCACCACAGGCCTCCGCCAGACCGGTACACAACACCTCCGGGCTCAACGGCATCTGCCGGTCCTTGAGGTCAATGTTCGGGACCAGGTGGGCAACCCGGGCCGCCAGCAGTTGAACGGCCTGTTCATGGCGGTTGCGCAGTTTGGTGATCAGGCCGTCGATGGCCAGTTTCTGCTCCATGTCGTCGTGATCCAGCAACGACAGCGAGTCCTGGTCCACCTGATCCAGCCCGGACGAGTTGGGCACCGGATCGAAAGTGCCCAGTTCGTTAAAGGCCTGACTGACCCACTGCAGCATCGAGGACGTCATGTTCTTGCGTCGCAGGCGCAGCTCGCGCATGGCGTCGAAGTAGGCCGTCTGATCCTGATTGGAGCCGGCCTTCTCCGCCATTCCAAACAGTACGTCGTCAGCACTGTCGAAAAAGTCGGACAACACACTGCGCAGTCGCAGACCCGATACGTCCCGCAACCGCACCAGTACCGGCGGCAGACTGAATCGGTCTACCAACCCCTGACTTTTCAAACTGACTACTTTTCGGTCCTGTGTCATCGGACTACTCCGGATCGATGCCCTATATTCGCTTGGTGAGAAAACACGTTTAACAATGATTTACACCGCATTACACATGATATGCCTTCACCCCGTCACCTTGTGTCAGGTTTTGTCACCTTTTGTGAAGAGCGGAACCGGATCACACTCTGAACGAAAATCAGTCGACAATCCGCTCAACCGCGGGGCATGAAAGCGCCCGCTTTCACGACACATCAAGAGCCGACTGACAAATTTCGTCACTCGCTCCCTGGTCACCCGCTAACCAGCCAGCGTTACCATTCGCTCATGCCGGAGACTGTCGCTGACGGCGATGAGGCAGTAGAATCTTGCGCCTCACACGAACCACGGACCACGGACCCGCAACCATGTCATCAGCCTACAGCTCCGCCCTCACTCCCGATATGCTCCGCCAGGCCCGAATCGAGGCCGTGGCTCACAGCCTTCGCGAAGACGTGGGCAGCGGGGATATCACCGCGGCACTGATTCCCACCGACCGCCACACCCGTGGTCGCGTGATCACTCGCGAAGCGGCGGTGATTGCCGGTCAGGCCTGGGTGGATGAGGTGTTTCGCCAGGTGGACCCGTCGGTGACCATCAACTGGCAGGTGCGCGATGGGGACCGGGTGCAGCCGGATCAGACCCTGTTCACCTGCGAGGGTGAGGCCCGCAGTCTGCTGACGGCGGAACGTGCCGCCCTCAACTGGCTGCAGTCGCTGTCCGGTGTGGCCACCAGCTGTCAACGCTATGCCGACCTCGTGGCACACACCGGCGTGCGGCTGCTTGATACCCGCAAAACCCTGCCGGGACTGCGCCTGGCGCAGAAGTACGCGGTCACCTGCGGCGGCTGCCACAACCACCGTATCGGCCTGTGGGACGCATTCTTGATCAAGGAGAACCACATTGCGGCCTGCGGCTCCATCGCCAACGCGGTTCAGAGCGCCCGCCAACTGGCCCCCGGCCGACCGGTGGAAGTGGAAACCGAGTCTCTGGAAGAGCTTGACCAGGCCCTGGCCGCTGGCGCCGACATCGTAATGCTGGATGAATTCTCGCTTGATGACATGCGCACCGCAGTTGCCAAGGCTGGCGGACAGACTAAACTGGAAGCATCCGGCGGTATCAGCAGCGACACGCTGGCAGCGGTGGCGGAGACCGGCGTCGACTACATTTCCATTGGCGCCCTCACCAAGGACATCAAGGCCATCGACCTGTCCATGCGACTGGCACCTTTTAACACACCCAGTTGAGGACTGGTCGCCGGATTCGGGGTTAGCCGCCCGATATACTGGTGTAAAGCTCCCTGTTCACTGAGGTGAATGCCGGGGCGATCAGCACTGAGCAGGTAGGGATACCGTGAACAACGACACAAACACCAACCGACCAACAGGCGGATTACGGCTGATTGCCGATATCGCTGCCTTTCTGTGCCTGGCACTTGCCAGCCTGCTGCTGCTCGATACCTCCCTGCAATCACCCGCCGCCTGGCTGCCCACAGGCTACGCCATCGGCCTGCTCTTCACCCACGGGCGTCAGGCGCTGCCATCGGTGGTGTCCGGCACCTTGCTGGCCGCCCTGGTACCGGCACTGCTCGGGGCCAAAGACTGGGTCCAGGGAATGGAATGGTGGCTGGCGGTCAGCCTCTACACCCTGATCGCGGCGCTGGTCACCTGGCAGGGCTACCGGCGGGTCATGGCCCGGCAATTCCCGCTGGTCCACTACACCGCCTTCCTCTGGTTTCTCGGCACTCTGACCCTGGCAGGCTTCGTTGCCACCCTGCCGTTCCTGGGAATTGGCTACCTCAACGGCGGCACCAACCTGCCGGATCTGCAGCAGGCCATCCTGCAACCCTGGTTCGCCGGCTTCCTTGGGGCGGTCCTGATTGCACCGCTGGTGATGGGCATTCGCCATCGCGGGTTGTTGCTGCGAGCCCTGCGCCGCCATCTTTTCGAGAGCATGGCCTGGTTCGCCAGCCTCGGTTTTATTCTGCTGGTCGTGTGGTACGACCCGCTACAGAACCTCTATCTGATGTTTCCGGTCACCATCTGGGCAGCAACCCGCTTCTCACTGCAAGACGCCATGCTGGCAGTTTCCGGTGCGGGCCTGGCGGCCCTGGCCAGTGCCATTGCCGGCCTCCAGCACGGCCACAGCATGCTGGAGGCCTACCTGGTGATCGAAGGGCTGACCGCCATGATTGTTGCGGCATCCTGTTACGTACGGGTGCTGCTGAAAGACCGCGAACGGATTGAGTACGGCCTGGAAGACGTGGTGGAACAGCGCACCCGTGAACTGCAGATCGCCAACTTCGAGCTCAAGGATGAAATCTTCGTTCGCCAGCAGGCCGAGAAGTCGTTCCGACGCTCGTCCCAGCATTTCCGGGCACTGTTCGAGACCGCCAGCAACCCGATCATTGTGGTGGATGACCAAATTGTCATTCGTCAGTGGAACGGCGCTTCGGAGCAACTGTTCGGCTACAGCCGCGACGAGGCCATCGGTCGCAATCTCAGCACCACGTTCATTCCCGCCGAGCAACAGGACGAGCTGTCCTGGAAAATCCTCAAGCTGTTCAGCAGCGGCCTGACCCAGGAAATCCTGGAAACCGAAATCCACGGCTTCAACGGCAGCCGCCACTTCATCCTCTGGAATCTGAGCCGTCTCAACGACGAGGACGATCCAGGCCAGAGACGGCTGATCCTTATCGGCCAGGACATCACCGAGATCCGCCAGTCCCAGAGTCAGCTGCATTACCTGGCTCACTACGACGTGCTTACCAACACCGCCAACCGGCGATTGTTTGAGGATCGCTGCAAACAGGCCATCAGCAGCGCCATTCGCCACCGTCACAGCTGCGCGCTGATCTGCCTGGACGTGGACCACTTCAAACGCATCAACGACACCCTCGGTCACGATGCCGGCGACCGCCTGCTGCAGGAACTGTCCAACCGGTTGCACACCTGCGTGCGGGAAGAAGACACCATCGGCCGCCTGGGTGGTGATGAATTCGCGGTATTGCTGACCCGGGTGAACGGCGCCGAGGGCTGCGAGAAGGTTGCCCGCTCCATCCTCGAGGCCATCGTACAACCCATCACCGTGCCTGGTGGCGAGCTGGTGATCACCTCCAGTATCGGCATTACCCTGGCCCCCGGTGACGCCCGCAGTTACGAGCAGTTGCTGAAGAATGCCGACATGGCCATGTACCGCGCCAAGAACGCCGGCCGCAACAACATCCAGTTCTTCAGCGCCGACATGAACGAGGAGATGCAGCGCCAGATCACGCTGGAGCGGGAGCTACGCTACGGCATCAACAACAGCCAGCTTGACCTCCACTACCAGCCGGTGTTCCAGGTGCGGGACGGTAAAATCATCGGCCTGGAAGCGCTGTTGCGCTGGCATCATCCCAGTCGCGGCGTACTGGCTCCGGGGGAATTCCTCGATGTCGCCGAACAGACCGGGCTATTGCAGCCCCTCGGGGAATGGATCTGCCACAATGCCTGCCTGCAGGCCCGTGCCATCCAGGCGATGAGCGGCTATCCGGTGAGCATTCGCATCAACCTGTCGTCACGGCAGTACAATCACCCCAGGCTGGCGGAGCAGGTCGATCGCATTATCCAGGACACCCGGCTGGACCCGGCGCTGATGCTGGTGGAGATCGACGAACGCATCCTCAATGATCGCCTGGAGGAAACCGCCTGCACCCTGCATCGGCTGAAAGAGATCGGCGTGGGTCTGGTGCTGGACCGCTATGGCAGCGGCCTGTCTACGCTCAAGCTGTTGCGGGACCTGCCGTTTGACCAGGTCAAAATCGATCAGCACCTGCTGCACCTGGCGCCCAGTGACGAGAACACCCAGGCGATCATCCATACCCTGATCAACCTGGCCCGCCAGCTTTCTCTGACGGTGGCTGCCGCCGGTGTGGAAACCGAGGAGCAGGACCTTTTCCTGCGAACCGCCGGCTGTCATCTGCTACAGGGCCACCGGTTCTGCTCGCCGGTGGCCAGTGGTGAGTTGCCGGACCTGTTTGCCCAGGCCCGGCAGAATGGGCCGATCCTGCCGGAAAACCAGATCCACATGCCCTTCGGTGAGACTCACACCCGACGGGAGCCCTGAAGCCAACTTACGGTAGCATTGTGCCCGCGGCGACCGGCATCATTTCGACAGCAGCCGGTCCATCGCCTCCAGCTCCCGGATCAGCGCCAGGCCGGATCCCTCCCGTGCCCGGAAGTACTCTTCAGCCATCGGCGCCATGCCGGAGACAGATGGCAGCGCCTGCCCCTGCTCCACCAGCCATTTCATCCGCTCCAGGAAGATAAACTGCAACCACTCGGTAAATTCCAGCGTGTCCACGGCGAATGGCTGGGTACTTTGCAGTGCCTGCTCCGACGGGCGCTGGTCTGACCAGGCGTCCAGCCGACGCAGTTCCATCTCGATTCGTAACAGGCAGTCCGCCACCTCAGTGACGTTGGGCTGATGGCTCACAGTATCTCTCTCTTGCTCGACGCGTGTCTGACTCGACTTCGGCCCGGCCGTCAGTCGGCCAGAGGCTCCAGTTCCACCTGCTCACCATTGAGCACACTGAACAGGCGCTCAAACTGCTGAGTCAGGGCGTGTTTGGGAGCCATATGAATCAATGGTTCCCGGCTCTGGTGGGACTCTTTCATTTTGACGGAGCTGGACAGCCGCACCGGTAACACCGGCAACCCCTCTTCCAGCAATTCCGCCACCAGTTTTTTGGGCAGACTGGCGCGGGGCTGGAACTGGTTGGCCACAATGCCTTCGACCACCAGCTCGTCGTTGTGATCTTCCTGCAGATCACGGATTTCATTAAGAATGTTGTACAACGCCTGGCGCGAGAAGTCGTCGCAGTCAAACGGGATCAGGCAACGCTGGGCGGCGATCAGAGCCGAGCGGGTGTAGAAATTCAGCGCCGGCGCGGTGTCGATGTAGATGGCGTCGAACTGCTCACCGAGCTTTTTCAGCGCCTCCCTCAGCTTGTAGATCTTGTGCTTGGCCTCCAGCTTGCGCTCAAGGAAGTCCAGCTCCGGGCTGGAGGGCATGACAAACAGGTTGGGAAACGGGCTGGCGTGAACAAATTCGTCGGGACGACGGTTGAACATGGTGAACGCCACGGTCTGCTCCAGCAGATCCGCCACCGTATCCCGGAGTTCCGCCGCAGGTTTGCCCAGCAGGTAATGGGTGGAGTTGCCCTGGGGGTCCAGATCCACCACCAGCGTACGCTTGCCACGGGCAGCGCTGATGGCCGCCAGGTTACAGGTGATGCTGGATTTGCCAACACCCCCTTTCTGATTGAATACGACTCTTCTCATACTGTCCCCTGGATGTGTGCGTGGGGACCGACTGTCGGCCGGGCGACGGTCTGGCACAGGCGTGCTGACCACACTCTCCGGACAGTGACACACTGGCGGTCCCTGAGGTTGTCCAGGCCTGTCACGTGCCTGAGTTGTTCCTTGAGTATTCTGGAGCCGTTTGCCCGGCTCTCTTGGTTATCTAAAACGGCGTTAGCCAATCCAACTGAGTTATCTGAACTGAGCTTGTCCGGCCTTAACCCGCTATTATCCGGTCCGGACGCTTACCAGCCCATGACCGACTTGACGAAGGGTATCGTCAGTTTTCGCTGGGCCCGCAGGGAATTTTCGTCCAGCCTGTCCAGAATGGCCAGCAGGTCCGCCAGTTTTCTCGGCGCCCGTCGCATGATGAAGCCCGCAACATCATCCGCCAGTACCAATCCCCGCTGCTCGGCGCGGGTTCGAAGAATGGTCAGCCGGTCATCGTCCCGGTAGATACCAACTTGGATCACCAGCCCATGCTGCAACCGCGACAGCAGGTCCCGCAAACCAAACGACACCACACTCGGAGGAGCCGACAGACTCACCATCAACCGGCGTCCCCGGTCGAGGATGCGGTTATAGAGGTGAAACACCGCCTCCTCCCAGTCCGCCTTGCCGGCGATCAGGTCCAGGTCGTCCAGGCAGATCAGATCCAGTTGCTCCAGGCCAGCGAGTGCGCCAGGACCAAAGGGCAGCACTTCCTCCATGCTGATGCAGACGGTCCGCTCTGAACGTCCCTCCGCCTGGTGACAGGCAGCCTGCAACAGGTGGCTCTTGCCGGTGTCGGAATCCCCGCACAGCACCACCACCTGCAACCCGCTGCCACCGCCGGCATCCACCAGCTGCTTGAGGCGGTTGGCCGCGGACGCGTTGCGCTCGCCATGAAAGTTGTCGAATCTGGCATCATCCCTGAGCTTCACGCCCAGGGTCAGCTGAGGACCACTCAATGCCTCTTTGCCCTCCACGCCCGCATACTCCACACCACTACGTAATGAATACCGCTGATGATCGTCGACAGTGCCACCAGCACAATTCCCGCTTCCTTCACCCAGGGCTGGAGCGGGACTCCGGCCAGCATCATGATGATTACCAGAACCACCAGAATCTGCACCAGAGTATTGAACTTGCCCAGAAAACTGGGCTGCATCTCGAAACGGCCGATACCGTAATGGAACGCGAGGCCGCCGGCAACGATCAATAGATCCCGCCCCAACACCAGCAGGAACAGCCACATGGGCAGAACCCCGGTGAGCGACAGCATGAGATAGGAGGTAATCAGCAAGGCCTTGTCGGCCAGGGGGTCCGCCACCGCGCCAATACGGCTGCGCCAGTCAAACTGCCTTGCCAGAAACCCGTCGAAGGCGTCGGTGACCGCGGCCAACAGAAAAATCACCAAGGCTGGCCGGTAGTTACCTTCCCAAAGCGCAATAGCAAACGGCAGGATCAGGAACGCCCGAAGAAACGTCAGCGCGTTGGGAATCCAGCGCCAGCTGTGGGTCATCCGTCGACTCCGTTTCGCCAGACGGCCAGCCTAGGGCTGGCCGGCATCGCCACCAGCGGAGGGAGCCCGCTGCCAGCGATAGTGAAGAATGGGGTACAGCGACTCAAAGGCCTGTTCACTGTCCTCGGGATTCAGCGCCGATGACTGGTAACGAAACACCGGTGGCGCAACATCACCCTCACCCGCCGCTGCCTGTCCGTCAACGTCGCCACCGGCGGTTGCTGTGAGTTGCCCACTGGCAGTCTGTGCCACATCGTCGGTGGCGGCAATGCCTTCTGCGGCATTGTCCTCTGCAGCCATCACTGTCGCTTCCTCGGAGACAAAGCGCGGGTCCAGCGCCATGTACTCCCGCAACTGGGCCAGCTCACCCGAGAATGCCACCCGCAGCACCACCCGGGTTGGCGTCACCCGTACCGGGCCAACTTTCAGCACTGGCGTCAAACCATCCAGCGCCGCCTTGGCCGCGGCGTAATCGGTCATCCGCTCAACATTGTCCAGTACGATGTCCACCTGCGGAGAATCGGCGATTTCGCCGGCTGCCACCGCATAGCGGGAGGCCAGCAGGTCAGCCCAATGCCCCACCATACGCTCCGCGAGGGCCTCTGGCGAGCCGGCCTGAATGGCGCGGTCCGATTCTTCCAGTCCGCGGCCGTCCAGCACCCAGGCACCCTGCCAGCCGCTACCGGAACGACTGATCCGTACCGACGCCAGCAGGTCGTGACTGAGGTCTTCCGACGCCGAGCGAAGCTCACCCAGGAACTGCCCCCAGACTTCCGACAGCAGCTCCCGATCCCCGCCCCAGGCCTGGGGCGGAAATGCCAGCGGCAGCCCCCGTCGGGCCGCAGCCGCCTGGAAAGCCCGATACCAGCGACCGCCAGAAGCGGCTTCACCGTCGTCATTGATCCGGGGCTGAGTCACCAGCTCCCGGCTGGCACCCTGCTGCACCGCCACCCAGGCCAGCGCCAGCGGGCGGTTGGCGCCCCACACCGGCGCATCAATCGACGACAGCGCCTGGTTTACCCCGACCGCGCCAAACGTCATTCGCAGGCGATAGCCACGACCACCACCCCGCAGAAACTGATAGGTTTGCAGCAGCGATTCCGACTGCTCCAGTACCGGTGCCAGCTCTTCCCGCTGGAGGATGCTGGAATGGCCCGACACCCGCAGCAGCACCTGTTTGAGCCCCTCTCGGGCCCCGGCCTCCAACTGGCTCTGGCCAGATCCGGCGACAGGCACCTCAACGGCATAAAGCCCTTCCACCGTAACCGCCGACGCTGACGACCACACCAGAGCCAGCAACAGCGGCACCAGGCGCCTGAGCCAGCGGGCGTTGGGGAAGGTTGTCGTTTTGTGCGTAAGACCGTGTCCTGGCATGAATCACCCTGCATTCCGTTTTGTGGCGCATAGGATACACCAAGGCCCCAACGCTGAGTAGCAACCCGGCCGCGCTGCCACGGCAAAAAAACGGCCATACGGAGCGATGGGCCCCGTGGCTGGAGGACGTCAGGGGAAATGCAGTTGGAGCGCCCCTTCGCAACTGGTAAAATCCCGCGCCTATCCTTCGGCCAAAACGGTTTTCACTACCATGAGCGAACGCAAGCCCTCCCTCACCTACCGCGACGCGGGTGTCGACATTGACGCCGGCAATGACCTGGTCCATCGCATCAAGGATACTGCGGCCCGCACCCGACGCCCGGAAGTCCTCGGCGGTCTGGGTGGTTTTGGCGCCACGGTGGCCATCCCCGCCGGCTACAAAGAGCCGGTGCTGGTATCCGGTACCGACGGAGTGGGCACCAAGCTTCGCCTGGCCATGCAACTGAACAAGCACGACAGCATCGGTATCGACCTGGTTGCCATGTGCGTCAACGATCTGGTGGTTGGCGGCGCCGAGCCACTGTTCTTCCTGGACTACTACGCCACCGGCAAGCTCAACGTTGATGTGGCCGCCCAGGTGGTGGAAGGCATCGGCACCGGTTGCGAGCTCTCCGGCTGCGCCCTGGTGGGTGGTGAGACTGCCGAAATGCCCGGCATGTACGAAGGCGACGACTACGACCTGGCCGGTTTCTGTGTTGGCGTGGTCGAGCGCGGCGAGATCATCGACGGCTCCCAGGTCCAGGAAGGCGACGCCCTTATCGCCCTGGGCTCCTCCGGCCCCCACTCCAACGGTTACTCACTGATTCGCAAGATCATCGAAGTCAGCGACGCTGACCTGCAGCAGGACCTGGCAGGTCAAACCCTGGCCGACGCGCTGATGGCGCCGACACGCATCTACGTCAAGAACCTGCTGCAACTGCGCTGCGAAGTCGAGATCCGGGCCATGTCCCACATCACCGGCGGCGGCCTGCCGGAGAACGTTCCCCGCGTGCTTCCCAAGGGAACCGTGGCCGCCATCGACACCAACAGCTGGCAACTACCACCCGTCTTCCAGTGGTTGCAGGACAACGGCAACGTGGCCATTGAAGAGATGTACCGCACCTTCAACTGCGGCGTGGGCATGATCATCTGCGTACCGGCCAACCAGAAACAGCTGGCCCTGGACGCCCTGCAATCCATGGGTGAGCAGGCCTGGGAAATCGGCACCATCGAGCGCCAGGACGATCGTGACGCCGACGCATCGGTTCGCTACGCGCCAGGACTGCTGAACGCATGATGAACCAGGAACTGACCGATCCCCGCATCCTGGTGCTGGTATCCGGCAGCGGCAGCAATCTGCAGGCACTGATCGAAGCCACCCGGGAGCGGGACTACCCGGGGCAGATCGTCGCTGTCGGCAGCAATCGGCCGGACGTTCTGGCCCTGGAACGCGCCAAACGGGCCGGCATCGAGACCTTCACCGTGGACCACCAGAAATTCGGCTCCCGCGATGAGTTCGACACCGCCCTGAAAGCGGAGATTGAGCGCCACAGCCCCGACGTGGTGGTGCTTGCCGGATTTATGCGCATTCTCACACCCGGATTCGTCAACGCCTTCCGCGGCCGGATGCTGAACATCCATCCGTCGCTGCTGCCGAAATACACGGGCCTCAACACCCACCAGCGCGCTCTCGATGCCGGCGACCAACGCCACGGCGTGTCAATTCACTTCGTCACCGAAGACCTGGATGGCGGCCCGGTGATCGCCCAGGCCGAGGTGGCCGTGGCCGCTGATGATGACGCCCAGAGCCTCGCTGCCCGGGTGCAACAGCAGGAGCACGTACTGTACCCCATCGTACTGCGCTGGTTCTGCGAAGGCCGGGTTCAGCTGGATGACGAACACGCCACCTTTGACGGCACCCCGCTGACCCAGCCCCTGGTGCTGCCGGCCGAGGAAGCCTGAGAACGCCTGGCCAAGGAGGCCGGGTTAACGCCCTGTCATTCCGGAGACTTTCCCTTCGGGCTACACTGTGAGCGAGCCAGGGCGATATTTCCGCCCTGGCTGCAATCCCGCACTCATCACGACGTTGCCCGGAGAGCCCGTCCATGCCCACCCCGGTCCTGCACCGACTGTTCTCGGCCGCCATGATCGGCGCCGTGCTGCTCATGACCAGCACAGCCAGCGCGGCCGCCACCACACCTTCCGAGGCGACCTCGGCGCTCTCGCTGACGCCCTACGAGGCCAGTTTCAGCGCCTCACTGGACAAGGGCGTGGCAATTGATGGCGGCGCCACCCGCACGCTGCGACAACTGGACAGTGGCCTGTGGCACTACGATTTCAGGGTATCGTCATTCATTGCCAACATCACCGAGTCGGTGATCTTCCGCTGGCAGGATCATCGCGTGATCCCTCTGCGCTATCGCTACCACCTGTCCGGCATGCTGATCCGCGATCGCGAGCGGCTGATTGACTTCAACTGGCAGGACGGCATGGTGTCCGGTCGCTATGAGGGCAAGACCTTCGAGTTGCCGCTCCGGCCCGGCAGTCTGGACCCGCTGGGCTACCAACTGCAGCTCCATCAGGACCTGCGGGCGGGATTGACCGACGTGACCTATCAGGTGGTGGACAAGGGCCGCTACGACGAAGACCGTTTCCAGGTCATTCGTCAGGAGCCTCTGCAGACGGAGCTGGGTGAAGTGGAAACCTTGGTGGTGGAGAAGGTCCGTGGGGAAGGCAGCGGGCGCGAAACGCTGATGTGGTTCGCGCCCCAATGGCAACACCTGCTGGTACGGCTGACCCAGAAAGAACCGGATGGCAGCCGATACCAGATTCACCTGGAAGACATGGAGCTCAGTGAGCGGCCCACACCGCCTTGACCTCGTCGGCGATGATACGCAACCCTTCGGCTACCTGAGCATCGTCCTGGGAATAGGTCACCCGCAGGCACTCATGGCGGTGACGCCAGTCATCCTCCGGCAGGCCCGGGAAGAAGTAATGACCGGACACCACCAACACCCCTCGCTCCTTGAGGCGCTGATACAGTTCCAGGCTGGAGATCGGCAGATCCGGGAACCACAGCCACAGGAACATTGCGCCTTCCGGCTTGTGCACATACCAGCGAATACCCTCCCCCATGGCCTGGGTAAAGGCCGCGACCGCCCGCTCCATCTTGCCACGATAGAACGGACACACCACCTCCCGGCTGAGGGAAAGAATCTCGCCGCTGCGCACCAGCGGTTCCGCCAGCATCGCACCAAAGCTGCCGGTGGCCAGGTTCATGATGGCATTGACCCCGGACAGCGCCGAAATGATGCGTTCATCCGCAATCACAATACCGGTTCGAGCCGCCGGCAAGCCCAGCTTGGACAGGCTCAGGCACAGCACGATCTGCTCATTCCAGGTTGGCGTCGCCTCCACGAACAGCAGGCTCGGGAACGGCGTACCGTAAGCGCCATCGACAATCAGTGGCACATCATGGCGCCGTGCCAACGCCTCGAGGCGCGCCAGTTCCTCATCCGTGACCACATTGCCAGTGGGGTTGGTCGGCCGTGACACGCAGATGGCGCCGGTGTCCGCCGTCACCTCCACCGCATCGAAATCAACCCGATACTTGAACTCGTGGGCGTCGGTGAAGGTGATCTCCGGCTTCACCGCCTTGAACAGCTCCGGCGCAATTCCGGCGTCGGCATAACCGATATACTCCGGCGCCATCGGCAGCAGGATGTGCCTGCGGTGGCCGTCTTCGTAGTCGCCACCAAACATATTAAACAGCATGAAAAATGCCGCCTGACTGCCATTGGTCAGGGCCACGTTCTCCGGCGCCAGGTTCCAGCCGTATTCCGCGTTCAGCAGATCCACCAGCGCCGCGATGAAGCGTTTCTCGCCCTGGGGCGGATCGTAAATCCCCACCAGGCGGCGTACCGCATCGGGATCGGCGGCCAGATCGCCCAACACCTCGGTCAGTCGGGCTTGCACTTCGGGGATGTGGCCGGGGTTACCACCACCCATCATGATCATGTCGTCGCCGGATGCCAGGGCGTTGCCCAGATCCTCCATCAACGACGTGATACCGGCGCCGGCGGTGAACTTGCGGCCGAAAGAAGACAGTTTCATGGTGTGATCGTCCAAGTCGTCCAAGAATCGCCATCCATCGCGATAGCCATTCAGAAAACCCGGGGAGCCCCCCCGGGACCAGGACCCGACGCCTGTACCCGGCGCACTCAGTCCTGCAGTGATATGCCGATATTGCTGATGCCGTCGTTCGCCGCCATGTCACGCAGCTCGTCGACAAAACGCTCCAGTGGTGTGCGCTGACGCTTCAGGGCCAACACCAGGTCACGCTGGAACGCCTTGTCCGCCTTCATCAGCGGATGCTGATCAAGCAGGCGCACCAACTCATCCTCGTCCAGTTCCTCGCCGTCAGACACTTCAACGAAGTCCACGACGGTGGCCGTTGCCCACTGGGAGGCTTCGGTAGCCCGGTGCCGATCCGGATTGAGCCGGCACAACAGGGCCTGCTCCAGCAGGCGGCAGAAATCAAACGCCGGGTAAACGCCATACGCGTCGTAGACGTTCACATCCGGTGACAACGCCTCCAGTTTCGTCAGCAACTGCGGGATAGCCGATTCCGACGGCTCCTGCTGCAGCATCTCCCAGGTGACGTCGAGAAGCTGGCGCATCTTGGCGCCGGTCTTCAGGCCCACCGCATCGGCAAACAGGGCGTAGTTGGGGAAGCCGCGCTCGGCCAGAGCCACGATGAAGGCGAACTCTCGCCAGCCATGGAGCTGCTCGACCGCTTTCAGGAACTGGTTGGCATTCATAGCGCTGTCGCCTTGAAGATCGGGTGGGTCAGACGGTCGCGACACCTCATGTTTTTGGCAGGGTCACGCCGGTCTGGCCCAGGTACTTGCCGCCACGGTCCTTGTAGCTGGTCTCACAGACTTCATCAGACTCGAAGAACAGCATCTGCGCCACCCCTTCGTTGGCGTAGATTTTCGCCGGCAGGTTGGTGGTGTTGGAAAACTCCAGGGTCACCTGCCCTTCCCATTCCGGCTCCAACGGGGTGACGTTGACGATGATGCCGCAACGGGCGTAGGTGGATTTGCCCAGGCAGATGGTCAGCACGTTGCGCGGAATGCGGAAGTACTCCACGGTGCGCGCCAGGGCGAAGGAGTTGGGCGGAATGATGCAGACGTCGCTGGTCACGTTGACGAAACTGTTGTCGTCAAAGTTCTTCGGGTCCACCGTGGCCGAATGCACATTGGTGAAGATCTTGAACTCATTGCTGCACCGCACGTCGTAGCCGTAGCTGGACGTACCGTAGGAGATGACCCGGCCCTTCCCGGACTCACGCACCTGGCCAGGCTCGAACGGTTCAATCATGCCGGCCTCTTCGGACATGCGGCGGATCCACTTGTCGGACTTTATACTCATCAGTTCAATCTCACGGTGAATTCGGACAATGTGCGGACGGGAGCGGTCAAGCCCGCTCCCGTAAACCGGCTATTGTAACCACCCACGCCCACCAACGCCAAAGCCGGCGGAGGTCGCTGCGGAAATCCCTCAGTCGTCGCTGATGGAAATACTGGGGATGGGCGAGCTCAGGTTACGCTGTCGCTGGGACAACAGGGCGCTCAGCCGGCGGGCGATATCGCGGTAGCGACGTGCCACTTCCGAGTCCGGCTCCGCCACCACCGACGGGGTGCCACCATCGGTCTGCTCGCGGATGGTCATGTGCAGCGGCAGCTGGCCCAGAAGCGGCGTATCGTACTCTTCGGACACCCGCTCGCCGCCACCATGCCCAAACAGCGCCTCTTCGTGACCGCAGTGGCTGCAGATGTGCACGCTCATGTTTTCCACCACACCGAGCACAGGAATGTCGACCTTGCGGAACATTTCGATGCCTTTCTTGCAGTCCAGCAGGGCAATGTCCTGAGGGGTGGTGACCACCACCGCGCCGGTCACCGGCACTTTCTGCGCCAGGGTCAGCTGGATATCGCCGGTGCCCGGAGGCATGTCCACCACCAGATAGTCCAGCTCGTCCCACAGGGTCTGGGTCAGCAGCTGCTGCACCGCACCGCTGACCATCGGCCCGCGCCACACCATCGGTGTCTTGTCAGTCACCAGGAAGGCCATCGAGATGGCCTGCAGACCATGGGCCTTCAGCGGCAGGAAGTATTTGTTCTCCTTGGTGTCGGGGCGCGTGCCTTCGGCAATGCCCAGCATCATGCCAACGCTGGGGCCGTAGATATCCGCATCCAGGATACCCACCCGCGCACCTTCCTGGCTCAGCGCCAGCGCCAGGTTCACCGACGTGGTCGACTTGCCAACCCCACCCTTGCCGGACGCAACCGCGATGATGTTCTTGACCCCGGCGATGGATTGCAGGTCACGCTGGGCCTGGTGGGCATGGATACGCTGATTCACCGTCACCGAAACCGACGCCACGCCAGGCACATTCTCCAGCGCAGAACTCACCAGCTGCCGCAGGGCGCCAGTGATGCCCTCAGCGGCGTAAGGCAGCTCAACCACCAGCGACACCTCGCCGGCGTCGTCGATGGTCAGCGACTTCACCGCATCCAGCTGGAACAGATCACATTCGAGATAGGGGTCTTGGTATTGGCGCACGGCGGCTTCAAGAGCCTGCCGGGAAACGTCGGTCATGCCGTTCTCCAGAAAGTGGGGGCGCCACCGGAATGCCAGGCACACCGGCAGCAGCGATGTCGAAAGCCAGCCGCCCCGTCAGTCACCGCTGGCAGGACGCCAGTACCCGGCGCTCGGGGCAACAAAAACGGGCTATCTGGATGAAAAATTACCGGCCGGAAGGTATCATCTGTGCCCGCTTCTGACCACATCCATTATTGATCAAGGTTCGGACACTTAACATGACGCAAGCAAGCGAACAGAAACAGCGCGACATTCTGGTTACCAGCGCCCTGCCCTACGCCAACGGCCCGATTCACCTGGGACACCTGTTGGAGTATATCCAGACTGATATCTGGGCCCGGTACCAGCGAATGCGTGGCCAAAACTGTTACTACGTTTGCGCAGACGATGCCCACGGCACCGCCATTATGCTCCGTGCCGAGCGCGAAGGCATCACCTCCGAGGCCCTGATTGACCGTATCCGTCAGGAGCATCAGGAGGATTTTGCCGGTTTCAACATCCACTTCGACAACTACCACTCCACCCACTCGGAGGAGAACCGGTCGTTCTCGGAGTACATCTACCGGCGTCTGAGTGAGAACGATCACATCGCCACCCGCAAGATCACCCAGGCCTACGATCCGGAAAAAGAGATGTTCCTGGCGGACCGCTTCATCAAGGGCACCTGCCCGAAGTGTAAGTCCGAGGACCAGTACGGTGACAACTGCGAAGTCTGTGGCGCCACCTACACCCCGGCGGAGCTGATCAACCCGACCTCCGCAGTGTCCGGCGCCACCCCGATTGAGAAAGAATCGGAGCATTACTTCTTCCGTCTGCCGGAGTTCACCGACTTCCTGCAGCAGTGGACCCGCAGTGGCGCCCTCCAGCCCCAGATCGCCAACAAGCTGTCGGAGTGGCTGGACGCCGGCCTGCAGGAGTGGGACATCAGCCGTGATGCGCCCTACTTCGGGTTTGAGATTCCTGACGCACCGGGCAAGTACTTCTATGTCTGGTTGGACGCACCCATTGGCTACCTGGCCAGCTTCAAGAACCTGTGTGATCGCGAAGGCATCGATTTCGACCATTTCTGGAATGCCGATTCCGACGCCGAGGTCTACCACTTTATCGGCAAGGACATCATCAACTTTCACGCCCTGTTCTGGCCGTCCATGCTGCACAGTGCCGGCTACCGGACCCCGAGCGCGGTCTGGGCCCACGGTTTCATCACCGTCAACGGCAAGAAGATGTCTAAGTCGCGGGGCACCTTCATCATGGCCCGCACCTACCTGGATCACCTCAATCCGGAGTATCTGCGCTACTACTTCGCGGCCAAGCTCGGCAGCGGTGTCGACGACATGGACCTGAACCTGGAGGACTTTGCCTCCCGGGTGAACTCCGATCTGGTGGGCAAGGTGGTGAACATCGCCAGCCGCAGCGCCGGCTTCATAACCAAGCGGTTTGATGGCCAGCTTGGCACCGTGACCGAGCAGGACAAACTGAACACCTTTATCGACGCCGGCCAGGAGATTGCCGAGCACTATGAGGGACGTGAGTTTGGCCGTGCGATGCGCCGGATCATGGAACTGGCCGACATTGCCAACCAGTATGTCAACGACGAGCAGCCCTGGGTCATCGCCAAGCAGGAAGGCCAGGACGCCGCCCTGCAGGCGATCTGCACCAACGCCATCAACATGTTCCGCCTGCTGATGACCTACCTTGCGCCGGTGCTGCCGAAAACCGCCGAAGCCGCAGCCGAGTTCCTCAACAGCCCGCTGAACTGGAACGACCGTGGCGAGCTACTGCAGAACCACGGCATCAACAAGTTCAAGCCACTGATGAACCGGGTCGACATGGCCCAGATCGAGAAAATGCTGGAGGCGTCCCGCGAATCGGTATCCGCCGAGCCCGCGAAACCGGCCGCCGCAGCCAATCTGGAACCGATCGCCGATGAGATAGAATTTACCGACTTTGCCAAGGTCGATCTGCGGGTGGCCAAGATTGTCAAAGCGGAGCATGTGGAAGGTGCTGACAAGCTGTTGCGCCTGACCCTTGATATAGGTCACGGCGAGCGCAACGTGTTTGCTGGTATCAAGTCCGCCTACAACCCGGAAGATCTGGAAGGCCGGCTGACCGTCATGGTCGCCAACCTGAAACCACGGAAGATGAAATTCGGCCTGTCGGAAGGCATGGTGCTGGCGGCAGGCCCGGGTGGTAAGGACATCCACATCCTGTCGCCGGACTCCGGCGCCACCCCCGGCATGCGGATCATGTAGTCTCCGCGGGAGCCTGTTGCAATGTCAGAGTACCTGCTGATTCTGGTCAGCACGATCCTGGTGAACAACTTTGTGTTGGTCCAGTTTCTCGGCCTGTGCCCGTTCATGGGCGTGTCCGGGAAACTGGAGACCGCCATGGGCATGTCCCTGGCCACCACCTTTGTCCTGACCCTGGCCTCGGTCTGTAGTTACCTGGCCTACACCTATTTGCTGGCGCCGCTGGATCTGGCATTTCTCAAGACCATCACCTTCATCCTGGTGATCGCGGTGGTGGTCCAGTTCACCGAGATGGTGGTCCGCAAGACCAGCCCTCTGCTATACCGGGTATTGGGGATCTTCCTGCCACTGATCACCACCAACTGCGCGGTGCTCGGGGTTGCTCTGCTGAATCTCAACAAGCAGAACAACTTCGTGGAATCGGTGCTCTACGGCTTTGGCGCCGCCGCCGGCTTCTCGCTGGTGCTGGTGCTGTTCGCCGCCATGCGTGAGCGCATTGCCGTCTCCGACGTTCCCGTCGCCTTCCAGGGCGCCGCCATCGGCATGATCACCGCAGGACTGATGGCCTTGGCGTTCCTGGGCTTTACCGGCCTTGTCGGCGTCTGACCAGCGGGGTTTATTGCCATGATGACCAGCGTATTGATCGCCGTTGCCGTTCTCCTGCTACTGGCCCTGGCCTTTGGCGGGCTGCTGGGCTTTGCCGCCGAACGCTTCCGGGTGGAAGGCAACCCACTGGTGGAACAGATTGACGCAATTCTGCCCCAGACCCAGTGCGGCCAGTGCGGCTTTCCCGGCTGCCGGCCCTACGCCGAATCCATTGCCAATGGCGACGCCATCAACAAATGCCCACCGGGTGGCGAAACCACCATCAAGGCCCTGGCAGATTTGCTGGATGTTGAACCCCAGCCACTGGACGCCGAACACGGCGTCGAGCAGGCCAAACGGGTCGCGGTGATCCGTGAGGATGAGTGCATCGGCTGCACCAAGTGCATCCAGGCCTGCCCGGTAGACGCCATCCTCGGGGCCGCCAAACACATGCACACGGTCATCGCCAGCGAGTGCACCGGCTGCGATCTGTGTGTCGATCCCTGCCCGGTGGACTGTATTGACATGGTCACGGTCGAAGCGGATATCCGCACCTGGACCTGGAACCCGCCTGCCAGCAACCTTATAGCGACGGATCGCCAGGGAGTCGTTGCCTGATGACCAAACTCTGGGATTTCCCCGGCGGCATACATCCGGTGGAAAACAAAGACCTCTCCACCACCCGCCAGATCGAGCCTGCCGGCGTGCCGGATCGTCTGATCCTGCCGCTGCAGCAACACATCGGCGCGCCCGCCGTGCCCGTCGTGGAGGTGGGCGAGCAGGTCCTCAAAGGGCAGCCCCTGGCCACGGTCGAAGGTCCGGTCGGGGTGCCGGTCCACGCCCCCACCTCCGGCACCATCGAGGCGATTGGCTCGCATCCGGTGCCTCACCCCTCAGGTATGGACGATGTCTGCATCTTCCTGCGCCCGGACGGCGACGACCGCTGGTGTGATCGTCAGCCGGTGGCGGATTTCCACCAGCTTGAGCGCGCCGATGTCCTGGATCGTATTCGCCAGGCCGGCATTGCGGGCATGGGCGGGGCCGGCTTCCCCACCAATATCAAGCTGCAGCCTCCCACCGACCGTAAAGTGGAGACACTGATCCTTAACGGTGCCGAGTGCGAGCCCTACATCACCGCAGACGATATGGCGATGCGGGAGCGAGCGGACCAGGTGGCGGCCGGGCTGCGAATTATGGCCTGGATACTTCGCCCCCAGCGCTGCGTGATCGCCATTGAAGACAACAAGCCGGCGGCCATCGCTGCCATCCGGGCCGCCTGTCAGGGCACCCAGGTGGAAGTCTGCGTGATACCCACCAAGTACCCGTCTGGTGGTGAGAAGCAACTGGTACAGATTCTCACTGGCCTGGAAGTGCCCCACGGCGGCATTCCGGCCGACATCGGGGTGATGTGCCAGAATATCGGCACTGCGATTGCCGTCCATCGCGCCATCGATCTGGGCGAGCCGCTGATCTCGAGAATCACCACCGTGACCGGCGAGGCCATCGCCAACCCGGGCAACTTCGACACGCTGCTGGGCACCCCCATTGACCACCTGCTGGCCCAGGCCGGTGTGCAGCCCGAGCGCCTCAGCCGGCTGGTGCTGGGCGGCCCGATGATGGGCTACACCCTGCAGACCACCGCGGTTCCGGTGATCAAGACCACCAACTGCATTATTGCCGCCACCGCCACGGAACTGCCGGAGCCGCCACCGGAGCAGCCCTGCATTCGCTGCGGCATGTGCGCCGAAGTGTGCCCGATGGACCTGCTGCCACAACAACTGTTCTGGTACGCCAAGGCCAACGAGTTCGACAAGGCCGAACACCAGAACCTGTTCGACTGCATCGAATGCGGTGCCTGCACCTACGTCTGCCCGAGTGCCATCCCGCTGGTCCAGTACTACCGATTCGCCAAGGGCGAAATCCGTACCCAGCAGGCGGAACAGGCCAAGGCCGATCGCGCCCGCGAGCGTTTTGAAGCGCGCCAGGCAAGACTGGAACGGGAACAGGCGGAAAAAGAAGCCAAACGCAAAGAACGGGCGCGCGCCGCCGCTGAAGCCCAGGCCCGCAAGCAAGCGGAAGCGGAGCAGGCCCAGAAGGCAGAAGCCGACGCCAGCGAGGCTCCGGCAGCCGATGAACGGGCAGCCAAGGCAGCGATGGTGCAACAGGCCCTGGCCCGCAAGAAAGCCAACAGTCAGGGCAACGCCGAAGCAGCGCCCACGCCGGCACCGGTGGATCGGGAGGCGCTGGAGAAGCAGCGTGACCAGGCCCGCGACAAGCTTGCCAAGATGCAGGACATGCTGACAGAAGCCCGCAGCAACAATGACGGCACTGTCGACAAGCTGGAGCGGGCGGTCGCCAAGAATGAGGAACGCCTCAAACGCGCCGAAGAGGCCCTGGCCCAGGCGAGCAAACCGTCGCCCTCCGAAGCCACTGTGGAGGCGCAGCCAGCGCCCGTACAAGCCCCAGCGAGTGCCGAAGAAATCGACAGCCTGAAGACCCAGCTTGAGAAAGCCCGCGGCAAGCTGAGCAACATGCAGACGCTGTTGGACGAGGCCCGGGCGGACAATGCCGACACCGTGGAGAAACTGGAGCGGGCGGTGGCGAAAAACCAAGACCGGGTGAAACGGGCGGAGGAAGCCCTTGCCCAGGCGCAGACCAGCGAACCGGAACCGGTGGCTGAGGAAGTACCGCAAGCGCCCTCCCCGGAGCCATCACCGCCCGACCTGAATGTCCTCACAGAGCAGCTCGACAAGGCCCAGGCCAAACTGGAGACCATGCAGGGGCTGCTGGACGAGGCCCGCAGCAACAATGGCGACAATGTCGACAAACTGCTGCGCGCGGTGGCCAAGAACGAGGATCGGGTTCAGCGGGCGCGACAGGCCCTGAGCGAGGCCAAAGCCCAGCTGGCCACCCAGGACGCCGACTGAGCACCCCAACAGCAATTACCATCAGGCACCGAGCACATGGCACTAAGGCAACAATCCTCTCCCCACACACGCGGCGCCCGGCCCACGTCCCGGGTCATGCTGTGGGTGATTCTGGCGACGATTCCCGGGCTGCTGGCGCAGACCGTGTTCTTCGGCTGGGGCAACCTGATCAACGTCATCTGGTGTGTAATGCTGGCCGTTGCCGCCGAGGCGGTGATGCTCAAGCTGCGGCAACGGCCGGTGGCGTTCTTCCTGAAAGACAACACCGCAGCGGTCACCGGCCTGCTACTGGGTCTGTCCCTGCCACCACTCGCCCCCTGGTGGGTGTCGATGGTGGCAGTGTTGGCGGCCATCATTCTGGCGAAGCAGCTCTATGGCGGTCTCGGCGCCAACCCGTTCAATCCCGCCATGGTGGGTTACGCCCTGGTGCTGGTGTCGTTTCCGGTGGCGATGACCACCAACTGGGCCCAGCCCGGCCTGCTCTGGCAGGACGCCCCGTCCCTGGCCGATACCCTGGCCACGATAACCTCCGGACAGCAGACGGCGGTCGACGCCTTCACCATGGCCACACCACTGGATGAGTACAAACACCAGATTGCGACCCATACCGCCGCCGAAGTGCTGCAGCACCCCACCTTTGGTGACGGTATTGCCCGCGGCTGGGAATGGGTCAATGGTGCCTTCCTGGCCGGCGGTCTGCTACTGCTGGCGCTGCGAATCATCACCTGGCACATACCACTCAGTCTGCTCGGTGGCCTGGCCCTGATGAGCCTGGCCTTCGGCAGCAATGAGGACCTCTACGCGCCACTAACCCTCCACTTGCTGGCCGGCGCCACTATGCTGGGGGCGTTCTTTATCGCCACCGACCCGGTGTCCGCCGCCACCAGCCACCAGGGCAAACTGATCTACGGGGCAGGCATCGGCATTCTGGTGTACATCATCCGCACCTGGGGCAACTACCCGGATGCCATCGCCTTCAGCGTACTGTTGATGAACTTTGCCGTTCCCTTCATCGATCACTACACCCCTCCGCGCACCTATGGCCATCACAAGCCACGGCGTGGACTGGCCGGCAAGGAGGCAGGTTAAGATGTCGGCATTAACCCAATCCATCCGGCGCAGCGCTATCGGCCTGGGCCTGTTTGCGGTGATCACCGGCGGTACCATCGCCGTCACCCAGGCCCTGACCAAGGATCGTATTGAAGAACAGGCAGCCCGGGCGGAAGCGCGCGCCCTGTTCGAGATCATTCCCGAGCAGCAGCATGACAACAACCTGCTGGAAGACACCGTCACCCTGCCTGCTGACGATCGTTTCGGTGTCCTGCAGCCAGTGCAGGCCTGGGTAGCCCGCGATGCCGGCGAAGCCGTAGGCCTGATTCTGCCCGCGGTGGCGCCGAACGGCTATTCCGGAAATATCCGCCTGTTGGTGGGCGTTGCCAGCAATGGCGAGATTCTTGGGGTACGGGTCACCAGTCACAAGGAAACCCCGGGACTGGGAGACAAGGTAGAGCGCAAGAAATCCGATTGGGTACTGTCGTTCAATGGCCGCTCGCTCACCAATCCCGCCCCCTCGGATTGGGCAGTGGTAAAGGATGGCGGCGTGTTTGACCAGTTCACCGGCGCCACCATCACCCCACGGGCCGTCACCGGTTCGGTCTATCGCAGCCTGCGCTACCTTGCTGCCCATCAGGACCAGCTACCACCGAACTTCGACCTGCCCTCGCCACAGGAGTCCCGCTGACCATGGCCACCAAGAGCAACGCCGAGATCATTCGCGACGGCCTCTGGAGCAACAACCCGGCACTGGTTCAGGTGCTGGGACTGTGTCCACTGCTGGCGGTGACCAGCACCGTGGTCAACGCCATTGGCCTGGGACTGGCTACCCTGCTGGTGCTGATGGGCTCCAACCTGGCGGTGTCGCTGATTCGCAACTTCGTCTCCGATTCGGTACGTCTGCCCGCTTTTGTGATGATCATCGCGTCATTCGTTACCTGCGCCGAACTGCTGATGCAGGCTTTCACCTACGAGCTGTACCAGATTCTGGGCATCTTCATCCCGCTGATCGTCACCAACTGCGCCATTCTGGGCCGGGCCGATGCTTTTGCCAGCAAGAACCCTCCCCTGCCGGCCCTGCTGGATGGGGCCATGATGGGACTTGGGTTCCTCGCGGTGCTGGTGATTCTTGGTGGCTTCCGGGAGCTGGTGGGACAGGGCACCCTGTTCACCGACATGGACCTGTTGCTCGGGCCAATCGCCGCGGACTGGGGTTTCCGCCCCCTGGCCAACTACCCGGACGTGCTGTTCATGATCCTGCCTCCGGGGGCGTTCATCGGGTTGGGCTTGCTGATCGCCATCAAGAACGGCATCGACAACCGCCTCAAAGCTCGTCAGGCGCAGGTCCCCAAGGAGCCGGCAACCACGGGCAGCAAACGGGTCCGGGTCACCGGACAGGTATCCTGAGCACTGAACTTTTGTTATGAACAAGCAAAAACGTACTGAAATCTT
The DNA here is from genome assembly GCF_023156385.1 of Marinobacter xestospongiae. GTDB lineage: Bacteria > Pseudomonadota > Gammaproteobacteria > Pseudomonadales > Oleiphilaceae > Marinobacter > Marinobacter xestospongiae. The sequence goes on along the minus strand of NZ_JAKZAK010000010.1, from coordinate 41,034 downwards.
TACCCGGTTGCGGGATGCCAACCCCAATCCCACCACCGAGCTGAACTACAGCAGCCCGTTTGAGCTGCTGATCGCCGTCATCCTGTCGGCGCAGGCCACCGATGTCGGGGTCAACAAGGCCACGGCCAAGCTTTACCCGGTGGCCAATACCCCGGAGGCAATTCTGGCCCTGGGGGTGGATGGGCTCAAGGAATACATCAAGACCATCGGGCTGTTCAACAGCAAGGCCGAGAACGTCATCAAGACCTGCCGCATGCTTTTGGAGAAGCATCAGGGTGAAGTGCCGGACAACCGCGAGGCGCTGGAAGCGCTGCCCGGTGTTGGCCGCAAGACCGCCAACGTAGTGCTGAATACCGCCTTCGGTCAGCCTGCCATGGCGGTTGATACTCATATATTCCGAGTCTCAAACCGTACCGGTATAGCGCCGGGCAAGAACGTGCTGGAAGTGGAGAAACGCCTGGTCCAGCTGGTGCCCAAGGAATTCCTGCTGGATGCTCACCACTGGCTGATCCTCCATGGTCGCTACACCTGTACCGCCCGCAAACCGAAGTGCGGTATCTGCATGATCGAGGATCTGTGTGAGTTCAAGGACAAGCGGGATTACCTGTAGCTGGTAATCGTGCGCAGGCTGACCACGGCCGTGGTCAGCCCGGGGGGCTATAGCTTAACGCTGGCCCAGCATTTTCTGTTTGAGGTCTTCCTGGGCCGGCTCGTCCGACAGCCAGATTCCGAACAGCGCCTTCTTGAACTCCAGACCGCCGACTGTGGCGCGGGCATCGCCGTTCTTCAACACCCGAACCCCTTCCCCTGGCAGGTAGACCAGATCGAAGACATCGCCTTCCTTGATCTCCTCGGAGAAGACATCCAGAAACGCGTTGACGTCGCTCTGGATCGGCGCAAGGTTGCCACCGGTGGCGCTTTCAAAGCCTTCCAGGGTCGCGGATGTCATCTTCTCGCTGGTGATCAGCCCGGAGATGATATGCAGGGTGATCGCCTGGGGCTCATCGGCATTGATCACCGCAGCTGCGTCGCTGGCCTTCTGCGGGGTGTATAGACCACCGACGTACAGATCCATAAACCACTTGGAACGGGTGCCAGCGCCGTTGAGGGTCAGTTCAGACTGCTGGGCGGTATAGGTGTCTGGTACATCGACGCCTTCCACGGTCAACGCCATGGCAGGTGTCGACAGGGCTGCGGACAGCACCCAACCGGAAATCAGTGTTGATAGGGCCTTGTTCATCGTCCTTTCCTTTATGTTGTTATGGTTGCGTATTGGTTCGTAGCTCATCATTACGACTCAACATGACGCTCGCCGATTGTAACAAGGCGCTTCAGACACGAGACGTAACCTGGTTCTCATTTGCGCGCCATAAAAAAACCGACCACAGAGGGTCGGTTTCCGGGTTGCGGCGAACGCAACCAACGACGGGCAAGCCTGGGATGATTCCCCCAGGCTTGCTACCCGAAAGCGTTTACATGAACAGCATGTTACCGGAAAGGCCTTCTTTTTCAAGGATTTCCCGAAGCCGGCGCAACGCTTCGACCTGGATCTGGCGAACCCGTTCACGGGTCAGGCCAATTTCCTGGCCAACTTCTTCCAACGTGCTGGTAGGATAACCACGCAGCCCGAAACGCCGTGACAACACTTCCTGCTGCTTGTCGCTGAGCTGGTCCAGCCAGTTCTCGATGCAGCTGCACATGTTGTTGTCCTGCAAAAGATCCGCCGGATCGGACGCGCCCTCATCGGCAACGGTATCCAGCAGAGACTTCTCACCGCTGCTGCCGATCGGGGTGTCCACCGAGGCGACCCGTTCGTTCAGGCCCAGCATGCGTTTGACGTCCGCCACCGGCTTGTCCACCACCTTGGCGATCTCTTCCGCCGACGGTTCGTGGTCCAGTTTCTGGGTCAGCTCACGAGCCGCCCGCAGATACAGGTTGAGCTCCTTGACCACATGAATCGGCAGCCGGATGGTCCGGGTCTGATTCATGATGGCGCGTTCAATGGTTTGACGAATCCACCAGGTGGCGTAGGTAGAGAAGCGGAACCCGCGCTCGGGATCAAACTTCTCAACTGCCCGGATCAGCCCCAGGTTGCCTTCCTCGATCAGATCCAGCAGGGTCAGACCGCGATTGACGTACCGACGGGCAATTTTCACCACCAGCCTCAGGTTGCTTTCGATCATCCGCTTGCGACCGGCTTCCTCACCTTTTCGGGCCAGTCGTGCGAAATAGACCTCTTCCTCCGGCGTCAGCAGTGGAGAAAAGCCTATCTCATTGAGATAGAGCTGGGTGGCATCCAGTTGTTTCTGGCTGCCGAAATAGCGTCCCTGGGGGGGTATGTCTTCCTTGGTGGGGGAGCCGTCCTGCTCCTGAGCCGATCTCTTGTCTTCAAGGGAAACGGCCTCGACTTCATCGTCGGCTTCGTCAACAGTGGTTTCACGTTCGATGATGAGTTCTTCATGTTCTACTGACATATGCTAATCCCGCCTTTGAATGACCCGGTTTATCCGTCTGCCTGTTTTGTAGTTGTCGCAGACGCCTGCTGTTTCGTTCGTTGTTGTTTGTTCAGGGCATTGTTGCCGCCGTCTCGCATTTCAGGCCTGCGATCGACGTGACGTATTGTTATATGCGGTTTTGCTGTGGCGCCGGATGTCAGCGAGGAGGCAGGTAGCGTGAGGGATCGACTGGGTTGCCGTTCTTACGAATTTCAAAGTGCAACTTGGGTCTATCCGCTCCGCTGTTTCCCAGCTCTGCGATGACTTGCCCGGCTTGGACGTCCTCCCCTTCTTGCACGAGTATGCTCCGGTTATGGGCATACGCACTCAGGTAGTGCTCGTTATGGTTCACAATGATCAGGTTGCCGTAACCGAGCAACCCACTTCCGGCATAGACAACATTACCAGCGGCTGCCGCCCTGATCTGGTCACCGGTATTGCCTGCAATATCGAGACCTTTGTTGATCTTGCCAGTTGTTGAAAATCCTGCAATTACGGTGCCAGCGTGGGGCCAGCGCCACTCGATGCTGGAAACGGTCTGGGTGCGGTTGGTATCCACCCGGCCAGACTGACGACTCGCCTGTTGACCACTGCGTGAACTGGATGCGGATGCCCTCGAGGACGCCCGGCTTGTGGTGGATGCAGAGCTGCTGCGGGAGGCCGACGGGGTCCGACTGGCCCCAGTCTGGCGGGATGAGGTTACAGTTCCACGACGGTCGAGATGCAGAACCTGCCCCGCCTGGATGTGGTACGGCGGATCAATGCCGTTGGCGTTACCCAGTTCGCGGTAATCGCGGCCATAGCGCCAGGCGATGCTGTAAAGGGTCTCGCCACGCTTGACCACATGCTGCCCCCAGTACACCGGGGGGTTGTAGGAATCGTCGCTGTAGATTGACTGGGAATTACAACCGGCCAGCCACAGCATCACCGCCACCAGCAGCAGGCTGCGGTGGCGGCGGGCACGGAGGGCGACGTTGCGCCCTTGCCCCTGCACGCCCTGACGGGCGCTATTGGAAGGGGTAGTAGGAGTCACGGTGCGAGTCGGCCGATAGTTGAGCTTTGTTAGAATAAAAACGTCTTAGCCATTCGAAATCAATATAAAAAACCGGAGGCGATCTAAACTGTTATCACTAACTCGCTAATATATTGCACATTTTCTGTGCAGTTCCAAGTTACCGCCTCTTGGTATTTGTTACTGGCGGAAACAGATTAAAGTTCGGATAGGTAACACTTTGCAAAAACAATTAAACGAACACAGTGTCATGTTTTTGCTGCCACTTTTGGCAATCGACGCTGCCCCAGCCACTCCACCAACAGCACGGCCGCAAAGCCCGCAACGGCTAACCCCAGGGCCAGCGCCCACTGTGACGGCTCACCGGTGAGCTCGCTAAACCGGCCCGGCGACACACTAACCTGACTCAACGGAACCTGCTCGCCGGCACTGTTGGTGCGCCAGCTCAGGGTCTCTTTCCAGGGCCAGACCTTGTTCAACGCACCAATCATGAAGCCAGTCAGTAGTGCCATTACGGCATCGTGATAGCGGTGAATCGCCCAGGTCAACAGTCGGGCGATCGACAGCAGGCCCACCAGACAGCCAGCGGCAAACAGCCCCAGGGTGGCAAACTGGGCACCCTTGATGGCTGCCAGTACCGGCGCATACATCCCCAGAATCACCAAGATGAAGCTGCCGGAAATACCCGGCAGTATCATCGCGCAGATGGCCAGCGCCCCGGCGCCGAAAAACACCAGCCCGGACGGCGACACCTGTCCGACCGGCAGGGTGGTTACCCACCAGGCAAACACCACACCCAACGCCAGGGGCGCCAGCAATGGCCAGTCAGGCCGCTGCAGTTGCCTCAACACGTGCCACACCGACGCCAGAATCAGGCCAAAGAAGAAACTCCACAACAGGATCGGATAAGCCTGCAGCAGGTAGCTGATCATGGAAGCCATGGTCACGATGCTGACCAGAATACCCGCCAGCAATAGTGTCAGAAACGTGCCGTCGCATCGCACCCAGAAGGCTTTGACGCGTCCTTTGAGCAGCTCTCCCAACACCGCCGCGGGTACAGCGTTCACTGCCGCCAGCAGGCGAAAGTAGATACCGGTAATGAACGCGATGGTGCCACCGGAGACGCCGGGGACGATGTCGGCTGCGCCCATCGCCAGTCCCCGCAGCGCGATGCCCAGAGCGCTATGGCTGCGATCGTCCGCCTGACTCATCGAACCACCCCGCCCAGCAGGGGTACAAAGCGCACCGGTTCCAGTTCGGTCTGCACGAATTCGTCGCCCTGGCGTACGGTCTGCACCAGCATCTGGGTGGTCTCGCCGACCGGCGCGATCAACACACCACCATCGGCCAGCTGGGAAAGTAACTCGGAAGGCAGCACCTTGGGTGCGGCGGTGACAATAATGCCATCGAAGGGCCCCTTCTCGGGCCAGCCAATACCGCCATCCGCATGGCGCAGCACCACATTCCTCACCCCGAGAGTACGCAAGCGATCACGGGCCCTGTCCTGCAACGGTTTGATACGCTCAACGCTGAAGACTTCATCCACCAGCCTGGCGAGGATGGCGGTCTGGTAACCCGAGCCGGTTCCCAGCTCCAACACCCGGGAGGGACTATGGGCCATCAGCGCGGAGGTCATTCGGGCAACAATGTAGGGTTGTGACAGGGTTTGGCCATGGCCAATCGGCAGCGCGGTGTCCTCATAAGCACGGTGAGCCAGCGCCTCATCCAGGAAGATGTGGCGTGGTGCGTCCGCCATCACATCCAGCACCTGCTCGTTGTCGATGCCATGCTCCCTCAAGCGCTGGATCAGTCGCATCCGCGTGCGCCGGGAAGTCATGCCTATACCCTGAAGTTCACTGCTCATTGATTCGCGCCCTCCAGCCACTGTGACAGCGAGCCCAGCGCTTCGTGCCGTGTCATGTCCACCTGGACCGGCGTCACCGATACGAAACCGGCGCGAATGGCGGCAAAGTCGGTACCCGGACCATCATCGCCCCCATCCCCGGCGGCGCCAATCCAGTAGCGCGCCCGCCCGCGCGGGCAAGTGACTGGTACGGCCCCTTCGGCACGCCCGCGGTGGCCAAGCCGGGTCACCTGGAATCCGGCCAGCTCCTGCCAGGGACGGTCTGGCACGTTGACGTTGAGGATGCAGCGCGGCCCCAGGGACAGCGGACGCCGCCACTCCAGCAGGAAGCGGGCAACCCGGGCGGCGGTATCGAAATGGCCCCGCCCCTCGCTGGCCAGCGACATGGCAATCGCCGGTAAGCCCAGGTGGCGGCCTTCGGTGGCAGCGGCAACGGTGCCGGAGTATATGACGTCATCACCGAGATTGGCGTGGGTATTGATACCGGAGATCACCCGGTCGAAAGGCGCGTCAAACAGGCCGTTAACCGCCAAATGAACGCAATCGGTAGGGGTTCCATCCACCGACTGGAAACCGTTGGGGTGACGTTCCACCGTCAATGGACGGTTCAGGGTCAGGGCGTTACTGGCCCCACTGTGATCCCGGTCGGGAGCCACCACTTCCAGCTCCGCCAGACCACTCAGCTCGTCATGCAGGGCCACCAGCCCCGGAGAATGGACACCATCATCATTGGACAACAGAATACGCACAATCATCTCCACGGGCCCCGACCCTCCCGGCGATCCCTGCGCCGTGGCAATCATGTCCGTGGGGTGTAGCCCTTTCGTTATTTTACCAAGTCCCTGCCAGAGCCGACGCTGCAACCCTGACAGTCAGCCCACTAATATGCCCGCTTTAGCCGCTGGCTGCGAGTCCACTGGCATCCTGAAGCTCGAAAACGTTGCCAATCAGTGCCGTGGCGTATTGTCCTGCCTGCAGATGAAACGTGAGTGTCAGCTCGGACTCTGACGGCCACTGCCACTCCAGTTGCCCGGGTAACAGCGCCAGCGGACGCCGCTCGGGCGACATGCGGGAAGCGGCAAACACCGCCTCCAGCTCCGGCATCGCCGCGACGACCTGCCGCTCCAGGGTTTCCTGAACCTCAGTGGCGCGGGTACCGCCATCCCCCCACAGAGGGCCCGTGGGCCGCTCCGGGTCAGGCTCGCCCGGCAAACGCTGATGCCAATTGCCCTGTCGAACCCGCTCTGCCAGCACCGCGTTGAACAGCCAGGAACGGGCAGCAGAGAGGTAGAGGCCGGCCTTCTGGCGATTGCCATGACCACGGCGACGCTGGGGTCGATGGCCTTTTTTGGCGTCGGCAATGGCCCGATCAAGGTTACCACCGTTGTGGCCAAAGCGCTGGCGGCCAAAGTAGTTGGGGCAGCCTTCCCGGGCCACCAGGTTCAGAGCCGATTCGATGGCAGCCCGGTCGCCTTCCACCGCCACCAGGGTAATGCGGAAGCGATTGCCGCGATGGTCTCCCCGCCGCAGTTTGCGGTTGAAACGGCGACAGGCCAGCACCGGCCAGCGTTCGGCCACCGTCGCCACGAAGTCAACATCCTCGGCTTCCCGGCCAGGTCGCTGGATGCTGAACCACTGCCGGGTCACCGCATGGCGATCCTTGAGGCCACAGACGCCCACTTCATGGGCCCGGCAACCGGCGAGATCGGCCAGCTGGCGGGCCACATAATCAGTGTTGTCGCCACACTTCTCGAGCCGCAGACACAGGTGCTCACCTTCCCCCTGGCGCTGATCGGCACCGCATTCCTCGGGAAACCCGGGCAGCCCCAGATCCTCGTCGACAAAGAAGGTTTCCGGAGATACCTTGAGCACCGCCCGGCCAACCCGGCCTTCACCGGATACGGGCCAGTCCAGACACCAGGGTGATGGATCAGCGGTCATGGTCAGCAGCCTCCAGCAGACAGACCGCCTGGCAGGCTATGCCCTCACGACGGCCGGTGAACCCGAGTTTTTCGGTGGTCGTCGCCTTGACGCTGACGCACTCCACCGCCACGTTCAGGTCTTCCGCAATGTTCCGCCGCATGGCGTTTACGTGGGGAGCCATCTTCGGTGCCTGGGCAATCACCGTGGTGTCGACATTGACCACCCGGTAGCCCCGCTGGTGCACCTCCGCCATCACCCGCCGCAACAGGTCGCGGCTGTCCGCCCCCGCCCACTGGTCACTGGTATCCGGAAAGAAGTGACCAATATCCCCCAGAGCCAGGGCACCGAGCAGGGCGTCGGCCAGTGCGTGCAACAGCACATCACCGTCGGAATGGGCCTTGAGTCCCTGACTGTGGGGAATACTCACGCCGCCCAGTATCACCCGGTCGCCATCACAAAACGCGTGGACATCGAAGCCTTGGCCTATCCGCATGAGGTTCTCCTGCTCTTACTGCTGATCGCGGGCGGTGGATTGCCCGAGAATGAATTCTGCCAGGGCCAAGTCCGCCGGCACGGTAATCTTGAGGTTGTCTGGACGCCCCTCGACCACCCGGGGTATCAGGCCTGCCAGTTCAATGGCGGATGCCTCATCGGTGATCGGCTGTCCAGCCTGCAACCCCTGAGTCAACGCCGCGCAGAGCGTCCGGTAGCGGAACATCTGCGGTGTCAGCGCCCGCCACAGGAGGCTGCGGTCTTCGGTGGCCGTGACCTGGTCACGGCCTTTGGGCACACGTTTGATGGTATCGCTCACAGGCGCTGCCAGCAGGCCACCCACCTCATCCGCTGCCAGCCGCTCCAACAGTCGGGTGAGGTCTTCCGCCATCAGGCAGGGCCGGGCAACATCGTGTACCAGCACCCAGTCGTCGTCTGCCGCCCGGGCGTCCAGTGCCTGCAAGGCAGCCAGCACTGAGTCCGCCCGCTCCTGGCCCCCGGCACAGGTCTGAATTCGGGGGTCTTTGCTGGCATCGGCCTCAGACCAGTAACCATCTTCGGGGTTCAATGCCACCACGCAGCCGGCAAACGGTGCAAAGTCCAGCACCCGGGACAGAGTAATGTCCAACACGTAGCGATTGTGGATACGGAGATACTGCTTGGGACAATCGGCGGCCATGCGCCGACCCACCCCAGCGGCCGGGATTACCAGCCAGAGACGGGGACTGTTCATCATTGCTGTCAGACTCAGGGGTTGCCGGCCTATGGCAGGTTCAGGGCTCAACCACCAGGAAGAAGGTCTCGTCCTGGCGAATCAGCCCCAGATTCATCCGCGCGCGCTCTTCGATCGCCCCCTGCTGATGACGCAGGTTACGAACTTCAGCGTAAAGCCGCTGGTTACGGGCGGCGAGGGTGGCATTCTCTGCCTGTTGCGCCGCAATGGATTCCTGCAGGCTCCAGACCTGGGCAAAACTGCCCTCCCCCACCCACAACCGCAGTTGCAGCAGGAGAATGATGATAATCATCACCGACCATAAAACCTTCATTTGAGCGCTCGACTTGCCCTATGGGGACGGGTTACCAGAAACATAAAAGCTGCCGAATCCGTAGGTTACACCCTAAAGATAATCGGCAGCCTTAAGAGTTTAGCCGAACCTAACCGGTTAGGCCACGTTTACGGTCTCAGCCCTGGCCTTTGATCTCGGTCAGACCACGATACGGCGCCCGTTCAGCCAGTTCGCCCTCAATCCGCAGCAGCTGGTTGTACTTGGCAACCCGGTCTGAACGGCACAGCGAACCCGTCTTGATCTGGCCGGCACATGTGGCCACCGCCAGATCAGCGATGGTGGTGTCCTCGGTTTCACCGGAACGGTGGGAAATAACCGCAGTGTAGCCAGCGTCCTGGGCCATCTTGATGGCGTCCAGGGTTTCGCTCAGGCTGCCGATCTGGTTGAACTTGATCAGGATCGAGTTGGCGATGTCCTTGTCGATGCCCTGCTTGAGGATTTTGGTATTGGTGACAAACAGGTCGTCACCCACCAGTTGCACCTTGTCACCCAGTTTCTCGGTCAGCACTTTCCAGCCGTCCCAGTCGCTCTCGTCCATGCCATCTTCGATCGAGACGATGGGGAAACGCTCGCACAGACCGGCCAGGTAATCGGCAAAGCCGGCGGAATCGAAGGACTTGCCTTCACCGGAGAGTTGGTACTGGCCATCCTTGAAGAACTCGGAGGACGCGCAGTCGAGGGCCAGGGTCACATCCTTGCCCAACTCGTACCCGGCGTTCTCCACCGCTTCCTGGATAGCTGCCAGAGCCGCTTCGTTGGATGGCAGGTTCGGAGCAAAACCGCCCTCATCGCCCACCGCGGTGTTCAGACCCTGAGCCTTCAGTACCTTTTTCAGGCTGTGGAAGATCTCGGCGCCGATACGCAGAGCTTCAGCAAAGCTCTTGGCCGCCACCGGCTGAACCATGAACTCCTGGATATCCACGTTGTTGTCGGCGTGCTCGCCACCGTTGAGGATATTCATCATCGGGACCGGCATGCTGAACTGGCCAGAGGTGCCGTTGATGTCAGCGATGTGCTCATACAGCGGCTTGCCCAGGGAAGCAGCCGCCGCCTTCGCAGCCGCCAGGGACACCGCGAGGATGGCGTTGGCGCCGAGCTTGGCCTTGTTTTCGGTGCCATCGAGCTCCAGCATGATGTTGTCCAGACCGCGCTGATCGGCCGCATCTTTGCCCAGCAGTGCGTCACGGATCGCTCCGTTCACCGCAGCCACCGCCTTGGTGACACCCTTGCCCAGGTAGCGACTGGCGTCCTGATCGCGCAGCTCCAGCGCCTCGCGGGAACCGGTGGAGGCACCGGACGGCGCACAGGCCCGGCCGACGGTACCGTCTTCCAGGATCACATCGGCTTCTACAGTGGGGTTACCACGAGAATCCAGCACTTCACGGGCTTTGATGTTGGCAATTGTGGTCATGCGTTTTTTTCTCCAACGTTCTGTAATCAGATCAACGTTATGGGTTCAGTACGAATGCGGATATCGGGACGCCCAGTTCGGGACGCCCGGTTCGGGGCGCCCGGTTCGGGGCGCCCGGCTCGAGGCGCCTGATGCAAATCAGGCAGTGTCGATCGCCTCAAATGACTTCACCAGCTCATCCATCGCCTTGGCCTGGCGCAGGAACGGCTCCAACTGGCTCAGCCGCAACGCGCAGGGGCCGTCACACTTGGCCTGATCCGGGTCCGGATGAGCCTCCAGAAACAGTCCGGCCAGTCCCTGGGACATGCCGGCACGGGCCAGATCGCAGACCTGGGCACGACGCCCACCCGCGGAGTCGGCACGGCCACCCGGCATCTGCAGGGCGTGGGTGACATCAAAAAACACCGGTACCTGCAGCGACTTCATGATGCCGAAACCGAGCATGTCCACCACCAGGTTGTTGTAACCAAAGCTGGTGCCACGCTCGCACAGAATAATGCGATCGTTACCGGCTTCCTCGCATTTGCGGATGATGTGCTGCATCTCCTGCGGGGCCAGAAACTGGGCTTTCTTGATGTTGATGGCGGCACCGGTTTTGGCCATGGCCACCACCAGGTCGGTCTGCCGGCTGAGGAAGGCTGGCAGCTGGATCACGTCGCAGACTTCCGCGACGGGCTGGGCCTGGTGCGGCTCGTGCACGTCGGTAATCACCGGAACGTTGAAGCGTTCCTTGATGTCGGCCAGCAACTGCACCCCCTGCTCCAGGCCGGGGCCACGGAATGAACTGACTGACGAGCGATTGGCCTTGTCGAACGAGGCCTTGAACACATAGGGAATGCCAAGCTTGCGGGTGACTTCAACGTAGGCTTCTGCTACCTCGAAAGCCATGTCCCGGGATTCCAGCACGTTCATACCGCCGAAAAGAACGAACGGCTGATCGTTGGCAATGGGGATGTCGGCAACGGTAACTTGGGACTGGGCCATGACGGTCGTGTTCCTGTCCGGTGCCGGCACGGGGCCGGCAAATCAAAACGCCGGTGCGGAAGACCGCACCGGCGTCGGTGTCAAAAAAGGTGTTACCCCTGGTGTCGAGCCAGGGCGGCTTCCACAAAGCCCTGGAACAGCGGATGGCCATCCCGTGGGGTCGACGTGAACTCCGGATGGAACTGACAGGCCACAAACCAGGGATGGTCGGCCACTTCCACCACTTCCACCAACGCGCCGTCGGTGGAACGCCCGGAAATGCGAAGCCCGGCCTCCTCAAGCTGCGAGACGAAGTGATTGTTGACTTCGTAACGGTGGCGATGACGTTCGCGAATCACCTTCTTGCCGTAGCAATCGGCAATGGTGGAGCCTTCGGTCAGCGCGCAGTCCTGGGCGCCCAGGCGCATGGTGCCACCCAGGTCGGAGTCGCTGGTGCGCTCTTCGCGCTCGCCGCTTGCATCCAGCCACTCGGTGATCAGGCCCACCACTGGCGACGGCGTGTGTTCACGGAACTCGGTGCTGTGGGCATCCGCCAGACCGGCAACGTGGCGGGCATATTCGATCACCGCCACCTGCATGCCCAGACAGATCCCGAGATACGGTACCTTGTTCTCGCGGGCGTACTGTACGGTGCGGATCTTGCCTTCCACACCGCGCTCACCGAAGCCACCGGGCACCAGGATGGCGTCGGCGGATTCCAGCGCCGCCGTGCCTTCACGCTCAATGTCTTCAGAGTCAATGTAATTGATATTGACCTTGGTGCGGGTCTTGATGCCAGCATGGAGCAGGGATTCGATCAGCGACTTGTAGGCGTCGAGCAGCTCCATGTACTTGCCGACCATGGCGATGGTGACTTCGTTGTCCGGGTTAAGCTGGGAATCCACCACGGCGTCCCACTCACCCAGATCCACATCGCCGGCTTCCAGGTTGAAGCGGTCGATGATCAACTGGTCCAGGCCATGCTCGTGCAGCATCCGCGGGATGGCATAGATGGTTTTGGCATCCTGCAACGGAATCACCGCGCGCTCTTCAACGTTGGTAAACAGCGCAATTTTGCGGCGGGAGCTGACATCCACCTCGTGCTCAGACCGGCACAGCAGGATGTCCGGCTGCAGACCGATGGAGCGCATTTCCTTCACCGAGTGCTGGGTCGGCTTGGTTTTCACTTCACCAGCCGTGGCGATGTACGGTACCAGGGTCAGGTGCATGAACAGCGCACGCTGCGGGCCCACTTCCACCTTGAGCTGGCGGGTGGCTTCCAGGAACGGCAGCGATTCGATGTCGCCCACAGTACCGCCGATCTCCACCAGCGCCACATCGGCACCAGCAGCGCCTTCAATGACCCGGCGCTTGATCTCGTCGGTGATGTGAGGAATCACCTGCACCGTGCCCCCGAGGTAGTCACCCCGGCGCTCTTTGCGGATGACTTCTTCATACACCCGGCCGGTGGTGAAGTTGTTGCGGCGCGTCATGGGCGTGCGGATGAACCGCTCATAATGGCCCAGATCAAGATCCGTCTCGGCGCCGTCCTCAGTCACGAACACTTCGCCGTGCTGGAAGGGGCTCATCGTGCCCGGGTCGACGTTAATATAGGGGTCCAGCTTGAGGATGGTGACCTTCAGGCCGCGTGCCTCCAGGATCGCTGCCAGAGAGGCGGAAGCGATACCTTTCCCCAAGGAGGACACGACACCGCCGGTGACGAAAATATAACGCGTCATGCAGATTCCGTGTGATTTATCTGATTCGGTGAAGGAGGGAGATTGTCATCTCAAGATGGGACGCCAGACTACCAGAACCGCCCCACCTTCTCAATCACAATACCGCTCCACAACAATCCGCCAGCCGCGCTCTGGCGCCGCTCCGGCGTACTTCGGCGAGATCCAGAAATCGCCGACGGCGACCACCTCGCCAAGCTCCGTCAGAACCGGTAACCGCGCCCGTTCCCAAGGCGGAACGGCCTGTTCCTGCAACCAGGTTTTCAGGGCCCGGGAGGGCCCGTCGGAGTCAGGTCTGAGACGCTCTCCCCCCTGTCGGGTCGACAGTCGGATTTTCGGTATTTGCGTACTCGGCACCACCACCGGCTCCAGAGTCAGGCGCCAGTCGCCCCATCGGGTTGGCCGCCCCGGCTCCAGCCAGCAGGGCTCGGGCAACCGTTGCTCCGCCGTAACCAGGTAGAGGGTGCCGCGGTAGCGCCGAAGCACAAAGCCCTGCCCGACCAGTTCGGGTTGACGATCCTCGCCCGCGTCGGTGAGCTCGGCCAGGGACGCGCGCCAGTCCTGACGTTCCGGCACTGGCAGCCCCCGCTGACCTATCCACCAGCGTAGCAGGTTTTTCTGCTCTGGCCCGGTAAGTCGGGCCAGCTCAGCCACCCGCAGGCCGCCGTCACAGGAGGCCACCTGTTGATGGTGCAGGCGCGCCAGCGACGCCGCCAGCTGAGCCCCCTCGTCACAGGCCTCAGCACTGCGCTGCAGTCGTTTAAGCACCGTCGGCCAACGCTGTTTCAGCAGCGGCAGGACACGGTGGCGGAGGAAGTTGCGATCAAACCCGGTGTCCTGATTGCTGGGGTCTTCCACCCAGCGATAACCCGCGCTGTCCGCCCAACCCTGCAATTGCTGTCGTGAGAACTCCAGGAACGGCCGTACCAGCCGGCCACCGCCCAACGGTCGCTGTCGGGGCATGCCCGCCAATCCCGCCGGACCGGAGCCCCGCAGCAATCGGAACAGCACCGTTTCAGCCTGGTCATCCTGGTGGTGCGCCATCAACAGGGTGCCGCCCTGGGCGAGTGCTGCTTCAAATACCTGATAGCGGGCCTCCCGGGCCGCGGCTTCCAGCCCACCATGACCACCGGCAGTACCCTGCGGCACCGTGACTCGCGTCACCTGACAGGCCACCCCCAGGGAGGCGCACAGCTCGCGACAGAACGCTTCGCAGTCGTCAGCGTTAGTCTGGAGCTGATGATTGATGTGGAGGGCGGCAAGGCCACCGGGGCGTTCAGCCAGGCAATGGACCGCGGCATGCAACAGCACCACCGAGTCCATGCCACCACTTAGGGCAATCAGGAGGGGGCCGTCATCCGGCAGCGCCCGCAGGGGCGCGAGCAGGGAATCAGGCCAGGATGACGCAGCGGGACGGCGTTTACCGTCCGTTGTCATACCGGGTCAGACGCTCATAGCGACGGGACAGCAGCTCGTCTTCCGGCAGCCGCTGAAGTTCTTCCAGCTCATCGATCAGTGCCGCCTTGAGGGATGCCGACATGGCCTCGGGGTCACGGTGGGCCCCACCCAAGGGTTCATCGATCAGGCGATCCGCCACGCCCAGCTCTTTCAGCCGGTCGGCGGTTACGCCCATAGCCTCAGCCGCCTGGGCGGCGTACTCGGCGCTCTTCCACAGGATCGACGCACACCCTTCCGGAGAAATCACCCCGTAGGTCGAATACTGCAGCATCAGCAGGCGATCGCAGACACCAATGGCCAGGGCGCCACCGGAACCACCTTCGCCAATCACGGTGGAGATCACCGGCGTCTTCAGACGGGACATCACCGCCAGGTTGTGGGCGATGGCCTCGCTCTGGCCACGCTCCTCAGCGCCGATACCGGGGTAGGCTCCCTGGGTATCGATAAAGGTCAGCACCGGCAGTTTGAAACGCTCGGCCATTTCCATCAGCCGGACGGCCTTGCGGTAACCTTCCGGACGCGGCATGCCGAAGTTGCGGCGAACCTTGTCACGCACTTCCCGGCCCTTCTGGTGGCCGATGATCATCACCGGTTTACCGTCCAGGCGGGCGGTGCCGCCGACAATGGCCTGATCATCGGCGTAGGCGCGATCACCGTGGAACTCATCGAAGTCGTCAAACATGGTCTCGATGTAGTCCAGGGTATAGGGCCGGCGTGGGTGCCGGGCCAGACGGGCGATATCCCACGACTTGAGGTCGGAAAAGATCGACTCAGTCAGGCTCACGCTTTTGCTGCGCAGGCGGTTGATTTCATCGCTGATGTTGATGTCGGTATCGTTGCCCACCATGCGAAGCTCTTCGATCTTGGCTTCCAGGTCGGCGATCGGCTGTTCAAAGTCCAGGTAATTGGGATTCATGATGTTCCGTCAATCAGGTTGCTGGGCGAGGCTCGCCCTCACCAGTCGAATTTCTGCCAACAATTTCGGCAAACAATAACAGCGCTAAACGGGTCGCTGAAGCGGACCTTGGTATAAGGTGCGACCAATGGCTACAGCGTCCGCCCGCCCTCAATCATAGACCAGTTCCACCCCCCGGTCGCCCACCAGGTGCTTGAGTTCCCAGAGCAATTCATCATTGGGCTCAACCCGCCAGCTGTCGCCCAGTTCTATCCGGGTGGCCGCATCCTGGCTCTGGTAATCCACCCACACCGGGCTGCCGTCACAGCGGCACGGTCGCAGCAGGCCGTCCAGCCTGTCGAGCAGACCATTTTGCAGCTGGTCGGCATGCAACGACAGTTTCAGCCCGCGACTGAACCGCTGACGCGCCGTGGCCACGTCCATCACGGTACTGACCCGCATTTTCATCTGGCCGGAGTAATCGTCGTGACTGACCTGTCCTTCCACCACGATCACCTGATCCGACCCCAGCAGCTCACGGTTCTCGATAAAGGCCTCAGAGAACAGGGTGGCTTCGATGCGGGCACTGCGGTCGTCCAGGGTGATGAAGCACATGGTGGACCCGGTCTTGGTCTTCATGGTGCGCTGGGCCACCACCAGTCCGGCGACCCGCTGTGGTGACTTGTTGGGTTTGAGGTCGGCAATGGCGCAGCGGACAAACCGACGCACTTCTTTCTCATACTCATCAAACGGATGACCGGTGAGGTACAACCCGAGGGTGTCCTTCTCGCCCTTCAGGCGCTCCTTCTCCGGCCACTCCCGTACACCGGTGACGTCCTCGTAGGGGTTGCCGCCGTCACCGCCGGCCAGCATGTCGCCAAACATATCCACCATGCCCGCCGATTCGTTGCGGGACTGCTGGTTGGCCTGCTGCAGGGCCTTGTCGATACTGGCCATCAACTGGGCACGGCTGGCTCCCAGCTTGTCCATGGCGCCGGAGCGGATCAGCGCCTCCAGGGCCCGCTTGTTGATCTTCTTGAGATCGACCCGGGCGCAGAAATCAAACAGGTCCTGATAGGGACCATCGGTGCGGCCTTCCACCACGCTCTGGATCGGGCCTTCCCCGAGCCCCTTGATGGCCCCGAGGCCGTAGACAATCTGGCCGTTGTCGTTAACCGTGAAGGTGTACTCGGAGCGACTGACGTCCGGCACCAGCAGGTCGAGCTTCATGTTGCGGCACTCTTCCACCAGCGTCACCACCTTGTCGGTGTTCTGCATATCGGCAGTGAGTACCGCGGCCATGAATTCGGCGGGATAATGCGCCTTCAGCCACAGGGTCTGGTAGGACACCAGGGCGTATGCCGCGGAGTGGGATTTGTTGAAGCCGTAGCCGGCGAACTTTTCCACCAGGTCGAAGATATTCTCCGCCAGGGTCTTGTCGATGCCGTTGTTCTCACAGCCATCCAGGAAGATGGCCTTCTGTTTGGCCATCTCCTCCGGCTTTTTCTTACCCATCGCCCGCCGCAGCATGTCGGCGCCCCCCAGGGTATAGCCAGCCATCACCTGAGCGATCTGCATGACCTGTTCCTGGTAGAGGATGACCCCATAGGTCGGCTCCAGCACCGGTTGCAGGCCCTGATACTGGTAATCCGGGTGCGGATAGGACATCGGCTGGCGGCCGTGCTTACGGTCGATGAAGTCGTCCACCATGCCAGACTGCAGCGGCCCCGGACGGAACAGCGCCACCAGGGCGATCATGTCTTCCAGGGAGTCCGGTTGCAGGCGGCGGATCAGGTCCTTCATGCCCCGGGATTCCAGCTGGAATACCGCGGTGGTCTCAGCTCGCTTGAGCATCTCGAACGACGGCTTGTCATCCAGCGGAATGGCACTGATGTCCAGCTCATCTTCCCCACGCGTGGAACGGCGCGGGTTGATCATGTTCAACGCCCACTTGATGATGGTCAGGGTCCGCAGACCGAGGAAGTCGAACTTCACCAGACCAGCGTCTTCCACGTCCCCCTTGTCGAACTGGGTGACCAGGCTGCCACCCTCATCGTCACAGTACAGGGCGGAAAAATCGGTGATCTTGGTCGGCGCGATAACCACCCCACCGGCGTGCTTACCGGCGTTCCGGCAGACCCCCTCGAGCTTGAGGGCCATCTCCCAGATTTCCCGGGCTTCTTCGTCCTGCTCCAGAAACTCCTTGAGCTGTGGCTCTTCCACGATCGCGCGCTCAAGCGTCATCCCCGGTTCAAAGGGGATCAGCTTGGACAGCTTGTCCGCCAGTCCGTATGACTTGCCCTGAACCCGGGCGACGTCGCGCACCACCGCCTTCGCGGCCATGGTTCCGAAGGTGATGATCTGGGACACCGCTTCGCGACCGTACTTCTCGGCGGTGTAGTCAATGACCCGGTCCCGCCCTTCCATACAGAAGTCGACGTCAAAGTCCGGCATGGAGACCCGTTCCGGGTTGAGGAATCGCTCGAACAGCAGGTCGTATTCCAGCGGGTCCAGATCAGTGATCAGCAGCGCATAGGCCACCAGGGAGCCGGCACCGGAGCCTCGCCCCGGGCCAACGGGCACGCCGTTGTTCTTGGCCCACTTGATGAAGTCCATAACGATCAGAAAGTAGCCCGGGAACCCCATCTGGATGATGATGTCCAGCTCGAAGTTGAGCCGCTTGTAGTAGGCCGCACGCTTGTCGTCGTAGTCCGGATCATCCTTGCTGAGAATGGTCTCCAGGCGCCCTTCCAGCCCCTCTTCCGACACCTGGCGGAAGTAGTCATCCATGGTCATGCCGTCAGGGATCGGGTAGTTGGGCAGGAAGTACTCCCCCATCCGCACTTTCACCGAACAGCGGCGGGCAATCTCCACCGTGTTCTCGACCGCTTCGGGGATGTCAGAGAATAACTCGATCATCTCCTCCGCACTGCGCAGGTACTGCTGGTCGCTGAATCGGCGATCCCGGCGCGGATCATCCAGGGTTCGGCTCTCACCGATACAGACCCGGGCCTCGTGGGCCTCGAAATCCTCCGGCGCCAGGAAGTGAACGTCATTGGTGGCCACCACCGGGCAGCCCAGCTCTGTAGCCAGGGCCACACTGTGATGCAGACAGTCTTCATCCCCCGGTCGCCCGGTCCGCTGCAGCTCCAGGTAAAACGCCTCCGGATAGAGCGACATCCAGTACCGTGCCCGCTCCCGGGCCAGGTCAGTCTTGCCCGCCAACAGGGCCTTGCCAACGTCGCCCATCTTGGCGCCGGACAGGGCGATCAGCCCGGCCGCTTTTTCCTCCAGCCAGGCACGCTGGATGATGGGCTTGCCGTAACGCTGACCTTCGGTGTAACCACGGGAAATGATCTCGGTGAGATGGAGGTACCCGGTCTGATTGCGGGCCAGCAGGGTCAGACGGAACGGAACTTCCGGATCATCCGGGTTCTCCACCCAGAGATCGGCGCCGATGATGGGCTTCACCCCGGCACCCACAGCGGCCTTATAGAAACGCACCAGGGAACACAGGTTTGATTGCTCGGTCAGGCCCACAGCGGGCATGCCCATATCCGCGACGCGGCCGATCAGCGGTTTGACCCGGACCAGGCCGTCCACCATGGAGTACTCGGAGTGGACACGGAGGTGTACAAAGGTATCAGGCAAGGTTGATTCCATCTAAATTGCAAAAAGATTGGCGCACAGCGTCTGTGCGCTACAGCCCCATGGCGTCCAGCAACTGGCGCTCGGTCTGGGGCCCAAAACGGGCCTCGTGAAGCTCGCCGTCAGGCGACACGATAAAGGTGGCCGGCAACGCCACGGGCAACTGCCAGCCGAACTCAGGTCCGGGATCTGTGGTCAGCATGGCGTAGCGGATTCCCATGGTGTCACCCAGCGCGACCAGGTCGTCACCACCAACACCATCAAAGTTCACGCCCAGAACCGTGACAGCCGGCTGCTCATCAAGGGCGTTGAGTTCCGGTATTTCCTCCAGACAGGGTTTGCACCACTCTGCCCAGTAGTTCACCACCACCCACTGGCCTCGCATCGACTGCCATTCCAGCACCTCGCCCTCAGCGGTGGGCAGCTCTACCCGGTTACACCCTGCCAGCGCCGCCATGACCAGCAGTAACGGCGCCGTCCGGCGCGAGTGCCGGGCCAGACGCCGGAATAATAGGATTGCAGAGGGCAAAAAAGCTGCGGGGTATTGCACGACCGGGCCTCCTGTTAGACTAGCTGCCCCGATTAAGCAGGCCCGACAAGGCCCGAACCGGCTCAGGAAAGACACAGAACGATGACAGAACCGACCCGAATTTTCCACAATCCGCGCTGTTCAAAATCCCGCCAGACCCTGGCTCTGCTGGAAGAACGAGGCATCCAGCCGGAGATTATACGCTACCTGGAAACCCCTCCGACAGAGGCGGAACTGGAGCAGATTCTCGACCTGCTGGGTCTGGAGCCACGCCAGCTGATGCGTACCAAGGAAACCCTGTACAAGGAACTGGCACTCGACAATCCGGAACTTGATCGCCCGGCCCTGGTCAAGGCCATGGTTGAGCACCCCAAACTGATCGAACGTCCGATCGTGCTCCACAATGGCAAGGCCGCCCTCGGCCGCCCGCCCGAGCAGGTGCTGGACCTGTTCTGAGCCGGCCCGACGGCAATCACCCGGAGCTTTTTCATGTCCCAAGAGCAACCTTACGTCCTGGTGCTTTACTACAGCCGGTCTGGACAGACCGCTGAGATGGCTCGCCAGGTCGCCCGCGGCGTGGCACGGCGGAGCGGAATCGAAGCCCGCCTGCGCACCGTACCACCGGTGTCGCCGGACACCGAAGCCTCGCTGCCGCCGGTACCCGACGACGGTGCCCCCTACGCCAGCAAGGACGATCTGCGCCACTGCGCCGGCCTGGCGATCGGCAGCCCCACCCGGTTTGGCAATATGGCCGCACCACTGAAGCACTTTCTCGACGGTACTGGCGACCTCTGGCTCAATGGCACCCTCGCCGGTAAGCCGGCCGGCGCCTTTACCTCCACCGGCAGTCTTCATGGTGGCCAGGAAACTACCCTGCTGACGATGATGATTCCACTACTGCACCACGGCATGGTGCTGTGCGGCGTCCCTTACTCCGAATCCGCGCTGAGTGACACCCGCAGCGGCGGCACCCCCTATGGCCCGTCGCACTGGGCCGGCACTGGGGAGCAGCAACCGTTGTCCGAGCACGAGAAGACCATCTGCCAGGCCCTGGGAGAACGCCTGGCCGGGCTGGCGCTGACCCTCGCCGCCGGCGCCTCCGACAGCCACCAAACACTGACATGAGTGAGGACACCACCATGAACGATCACATCCGCGCACCCAGGGCGCGACTGACCGCCCGCCTAACCAGCGCAATCTACTTCGCGCTGCTGGCGAGCCTGGTCATCACCACTTTCTACCCGGCACCGGTCGAGGACGTCTCGATTGCCCTGATCCTCGGGGTCAAACTGCTGCCGCTGGTGTTCTTTGCCGTTCACGTCGTAAGCGGCCACAACCGCGCCTACATCTGGCTCAGCTTTGTGGTGCTGTTCTACTTCACCAGCTTTGTCGTCCGGGCCTGGCTCACGGAAGGCGCCTTTGCGCCCATGCTATTGACGACACTGACCTTTTTACTGTTCACTCTGGCCATGGTTCACCTCAAGGTTAACCGCCACACCATAACCGCCAGCGATGCCCAGTAACGCCGATACAGAAGGATCTTATGGCTGACCTACGCCCTCGGGTTCCCCACCGTTCCACGCTCACACTGCGGGATATCTGCACCGCACTGATCACCAGTGGGGAAGTCAGCCAGGACGAGGCCGAGCGGGTGCTGTCTGCCAACCTGGGCAGCGACAACTCGGATCGCCACCCGCTGGAGCTGGTGGCCATTGCCGGCCTCAAGAGTGAGAAAAACGGTCAGACCCTGACCCTGGAGCGGCTGACCCAATGGTTGGGCAACTGGGCGGACCAGCCCTATTTTCACATCGACCCGCTCAAGATCGACACCCCAGCGATTGCCCGGGTCATGTCCTATGGCTTTGCCCAGCGTCACGGCATCCTGGCGGTAGAGATCGGCGCCAACGAAGTCACCATCGCCAGCGCTGAGCCGTTCAAGGAAGACTGGATCGCCAACCTGCGGCACGTGCTACAGAAAGACATCCGCCGGGTGGTGGCCAACCCGGAGGATATCCGCCGCTACACCGTCGAGTTCTATCAACTTGCCAACTCAGTCAGTAAAGCCAATGGCGGCCAGGGCCCGGTTGGCAACACCCAGAACTTCGAACAGCTTCTGGAACTGGGCAACAAAGAAAATCCGGACGCCAATGACCAGCACGTGGTCAAGATTGTTGACTGGCTGTTGCAGTACGCCTTCGAGCAGCGCGCCAGCGATATTCACATCGAGCCCCGTCGCGGCGTCACCCAGATCCGCTTTCGCATCGACGGCGTGCTCCACCATGTTTACGAATTCCCTGACCAGGTCGGCATTGCCGTCACCAGCCGGCTGAAAATCCTCGGCCGCCTCAACGTCGCCGAAAAACGGCGTCCGCAGGACGGCCGGATCAAAACCCGCAATCCGGACAACAACGAGATTGAGCTGCGCCTGGCCACCATGCCCACCGCCTTTGGTGAAAAAATGGTGCTGCGGATCTTCGATCCCGACGTACTGCTGCAGACCATGGAGCAACTGGGTTTCTCCCGGGAGGACCGGGAGCGCTGGCAGGAGATGACCCACCGGCCCCATGGCATCGTACTGGTGACCGGGCCCACCGGCTCGGGCAAGACCACAACGCTGTACTCCTCGCTGAAACAGCTGGCGTCACCGGAGGTCAACATCTGCACCATTGAAGATCCCATCGAGATGGTGGAGCCGGCCTTCAACCAGATGCAGGTGCAAGCCAACATCGACCTGACCTTCGCCGCCGGTGTCCGGTCGCTGCTGCGGCAAGACCCCGACATCATCATGATCGGTGAGATCCGCGATCTGGAAACCGCCGAGATGGCGGTCCAGGCGGCACTGACAGGCCACCTGGTGCTCTCCACCCTGCATACCAACGACGCTCCCAGTGCCATCACCCGGCTGCTGGAGCTGGGCATTCCGCCCTACCTGATTCGCGCCACCGTTCTTGGCGTCATGGCCCAGCGTCTGGTCCGCACCCTGTGCCCTCACTGCAAGAGTGCCGCACCACTGGACGAACGCGCCTGGGCCGGCCTTACCCGTCCCTGGAAGGCCACCCCGCCGAGCCAGACCTTTGAGCCTGTTGGCTGCCTGGAGTGTCGCAATACCGGCTACATGGGCCGCGCCGGGGTCTACGAAATCATGACCCTGTCCAGCCGCCTGACCAACCAGATCGACGATCGCTGCGAACTGGAGCAGTTGCGCCGGGACGCTTACCGGGAAGGCATGAAATCCCTGCGACTCAGCGGCGCCCAGAAAGTCGCTGCCGGCCAGACCACCATCGCCGAAGTGCTGCGGGTCACGCCCGAAAGCCAACGCTGATCACTCGCCTGCTGACCCGCATTGCCAAAATGTCACCCCCGGCCGGAAACTTTTAGCCCGCCTCCCAGTCATCCCCTGAACATCAGAGGCTCCTTAGCGATAGCCTTGCAATGTATTTGATTTCTCGAAGGATTCAGCATGCTATCCGTTTCATTGGGGCCGTTCGCTCTGGCGCTCAGCCAACTGCTCCTGCTGGCCGCATTCGCCCTCGCCCTGCTGGTGGGCACTCTGGTTGGGCGCAAGCACAAGGTACCGGTCGCCGGTACACTGATGGACCTGCTGCTGATCGCGCTGGTGTCTGCCCGGGTCGGCTTCATTGCGCTCTACTTTTCCCACTACCAGGAAGCGCCCTGGCAGATATTCGATATTCGCGACGGCGGCTTTCATCCGCTCAGTGGCCTGATCGGTGCATTGGTCTACGCACTCTGGCGTTGCTGGCGCGACCCCGCCCTGCGTCAACCACTGGCCAGCGCTACACTCGCCGGAGGCCTGCTCTGGGGCGGGCTGAGTAGCCTGTCGTTGCTGATGCACGCCCAGGCCAACCGTATTCCCGAAACAGCCGTGACGACCCTGGCCGGCGAACCCCGCCAGCTGTCGGAACTGGCAGACGGAAAACCGATGGTGGTGAACCTGTGGGCCACCTGGTGTCCGCCCTGCATCCGTGAGATGCCGGTGCTGGACGCGGCCCAGGCGCAATACCCCGATGTCACCTTTGTTTTCGCCAACCAGGGCGAGCCGGAGGAAACCATTCGCCAGTTCCTGGCGCGCCACCAGCTGGATCTCACCCACGTTGTCAGTGACCAGCCCGGCGCCCTCGGTCGCACGGTTGGCAGCCAGGCGCTGCCGACCACGCTGTTCTTCGACGCCGAGGGCCGCCAGGTGGACGCCCATCTGGGTGAACTGTCCCAGGCGTCCCTGGCCCACCGGTTGTCACCACTGCTGGCCAAGTAACCTTACCCCCCCATGGAGAAACCTATGCTGTCCCGTCGACGTTCCGTTCCGCTGTCTCTGCTGCTGGTGGCAGGCCTGTCATCGCCTGCCTTTTCATCACCCACTCAGGCAGATCCCCACCCCGCAGCGGTACAGCGCCTGCTGGATCGCGGCGTTGACCTGGCCGGCACGTTTGAGGCTCCCGGCGGTCTGACCGGCTACGCGGGCAGCATGCAGGGCCAGCCGGTGGCGTTCTATCTGACCCCGGACGGCGATCACGTGATTGTCGGCCCGATGCTGGACGCCGACGGCAATAACCTCACCGATGACAAGGTTCAGCAACTGGTGATTGAGCCGATGAACCAGAACGCCTGGTCCCGCCTGGCCGACAGCCACTGGGTTGGCGACGGCGACCCGGATGCGGAGACTGTTGTCTACACCTTCACCGATCCCAACTGCCCCTACTGCCACCGCTTCCGCCAGGCCGCCCAACCCTGGATCGATGCGGGCCGGGTGCAGCTGCGTCACGTCATGGTTGGTATCATTCGGCCAGACAGTATGCCCAAGGCCGCCACCATCCTGGGGGCAGAGTCTCCAGATGACGCCTTGATGGCGAACCACCAAAGCTACCAGGAGGGCGGTATTGAAGTGGATCGGGAGAGTGTCAGCGCCTACCGGGCCAAGGTCACGGCCAACAACGAACTGATGTCCAGTCTGGGGCTGAGTGCGACTCCATCAACCTACTACCTGAACGCCGACGGTGACGTGGAGATGAAACGGGGCCTGCCACGGCCAGAGGAAATGCCTGCCATGATGGGCAGTGAACGGCCGCAGTAACCCTCAGCCCGGCGCCAGCCCGCACTGCTCCAGCAATCGCTGCCAACTGCGGGCATGCTCGACGATGGCCTGGTCAAAGGCCCGCCAGAGCCCATCGGGATGCTGGGGATCGAGCACCCTCTGGTGCCATTGCCGGAACGCGGGCGGCATCACCGCGGACTGCAGCGTCGCCATTTGTGCCAGCGGCTCTAGCAGTTGATCCCGGCGCTGACGCACCTGCGCCAGGTAGGGCTGGACCTCGCCGGCAAACACCGTCACCAGCAGTCCTTCGGCATTGCGCGCCTTGGGATTGACCTTGCCGTCCAGGCATAATGGCCGGCCATCAATGCGCTGTTGCAGGAGCCGGGTTGCGTCGTCGAGCCGCGTGGTCACCAGTAACGCGCTGCGAATCAGTTGCCCGGCGGCGTGGTTGGATTGCCAGCGCTGCTGCATTTCACTGGCCGGCTGCAGTGATACGTTCAGATCACCAGCGAGCAACGCCGCCAGGATCGCGTTCCACTGGTTCAGATCAGCCGCCAGCTGCGCCACTTCCGGCCCGGACCCGGTGAGGGGCAGCGGGCCCTTGGCCTGGGTCAGCAACGGCTCAATCGCCTCGCCACCCCAGGTCGCATTCCAGGCCGCGATGCCGAGTGAGTCGGTCTTGCCATCAATGGCCTGCTGCACCGCCTGCTTCAGATCGTCCCGCTCCAATTGCGGCAGGCAGGCCTTCGCGGCGCGCAGAAACCGTTGCTCGTAGCGCAACTGATTCAGCGGCTGCATCATCCGCCCCATGATCGAGTTGCGCTCGCCCACCACTACCTGCAGTTCGCAGCCATAGAGTGACAGGAAATCCAGCATGCCGATGTCCAACTCCGGCAGCTCCAGGAGACGGGCCCGCCGCCGGGGCATGGGACCGACAGCGGGCAACGGGGTGTAGACCGGCTCCTGCTCCATCACCCGGGCAACCCGCTCGACGTATTCGTCCATCAGCGATCGCGGTTGGGAAAAAGGATCACAGCCAGTCAATCCGGATAACAGCAGCAGACATCCCAGCCCACAGACGATCCGCCAGCCCCACTGCATTGCCTGCCCTCCGGGTTGGGGCAAATCAGCTCAGGGTACGATCCCGGATCAGCTGATCCACCGCTTCAAAGTCCGCCATTGCCAGTCGATGGGTATGGGGGGGATCGGATTCCCGGACCAGCCAGGCAGTGTGCATGCCTGCGGCTTCCGCCGCTTCCAGTTCGGCCTCCACGTCGGACAGAAACAGTACGGTATGCGCTTCCACGCCAAGCTCGTCCAGAATGGCCTGGTAGGAAGCCTGCTCCCGTTTGCCACCAACCCGGGTGTCAAAGTAGCCGCTGAAAAACGGCGTCAGATCACCGCAGTTGCTGAACCCAAATATCATCTGCTGGGCGCGGACCGAACCAGAGGAATATACGTACAATCGCAATCCGCGATCATGCCAGAGCTGCAGGTAGTGGGCGGCATCCTCGTAGACATGGCCCTTGAAGTCGCCACGCTCGTACCCCTGCTCCCACAACATGCCCTGCAGGGCTTTCAGCGGGGTCGCCTTGCGGTCTTCACGAATCCACTGCTGGAGCACGTCAATCAGCGCCTCGAGATCGCCCCGGTCGGCGCCGCTCTCCCTGGCGACCTCGTCCAGCTGGGCACGGATTTCCAGATCATCCGCCTCGTGATCACGAACAAACTCCGCCATATGTTCCGCCGAGTAGGGAAACAGCACTTCGTGGACGAAACGGATGGAGCTGGTGGTCCCCTCAATGTCGGTCAATACAACCCGTATCATGATGCGGCTCCCGCCAGTTGCTCGTACCTGGGCAGCTCGGTGGCAATGCCGGAGCCCGTGAACTGGGCAACCCAGCCATCCGGATTACTGAACAGTCGAATGCAGGTGAATTCCGGCTCCGGTCCCATATCAAACCAGTGCCGGGTGCCGTCCGGCACGCTGATCAGGTCATTCTGCTGGCACAGTACCGCATAGACCTGGTCGTCAAAATGCAGGTAGAACAGCCCTTCGCCACGGACAAAGAAGCGGACCTCGTCCTCGCTGTGGGTATGCTCGTCAAGGAACTTCTGGCGGAACGCCGCCTTGTCGGGGTGATCGGCACTGAGGCTGACCACATCCGCGGTCTGGAAGCCGCACTCCGACTTCAGGCGTGACACCTCTTCAGCGTAGGCAGACAGGATCTGTTGCTGATCGGCATCCTGTGGCAACGCCTGGGTCGGCCACTGCTCAAACCGCACCCCCTGCTCAGACAGGCGCCGGCGAATCTCCGCCGGGTCCCGGGTCACGGTGTGGGGTGTTTCGGGATCTTGTTGATCAAAGATGCTCAAGGTGGTCATCGCAGGACTCTCATCATTTCCAGTTCACATTCAAGCAGAAATTCGAAGGCTTCGACATGGCGCAGACAGTCATCCATGGTGTCGCCCCAGGTGTAGAGGCCATGACCCCGGATCAGATACCCCGGCTGGCCGGGATTGCGGGCCAGCCAGGCCTCGGTCTCGGCCGCCAGCGCAGGGATATCCTGGGTGTTGTCGAACACCGGGATGTCAAGGGTGCAGTCGTGGCTGTCATAGCCCGGAAAGGCTTTCTGGAGTTCATAGCCCTGAAGCGTCAGGGCCTGCCCGGCCGGAATCAGTCGGCTCAGTACCGTGGCTTTCACCGAGTGGGTGTGCAGCACCGCACCGATCGTTGGCAACTGCCGGTACACCACTGTGTGCAGCAGGGTTTCCGTCGACGAGCGGCAATGGCTCTGGACCGGGTTGCCGTCCAGGTCCACCACCATCACATCGTCCTGGCGCAGCTGCCCCTTGTGGCGCCCGGAGACGGTAATCGCCAGGTGCTCGGCATCAATTCGCGCCGAGTAGTTGCTGCTGGTCGCGGGCGACCAGCCCTGACCGTAGAGAAACCGTCCGGCGTCGATAATCGACTGGGCGGCAGCGGCATAACGAGTGACATCGAACCGGGAAAGATCAGTCAACGGGCATCCCCTGGCAGGTTGGGTGGTGTGTTGCGGCCATTATAGGTGGATGTGGGGCGGCGGAAAACGAGCCTTTTCATCAGCGCCTCCCCGGGCGCATCGCGGCGGCTACCGGCCGCTGTTGCGGTCACGGTTCTCCTGCTTCTGACGCTCGCCCTTGCGCACCATGACATAGGCCGCGCCCGTCCCCCCATGGTGCTTCTGGGCGGAATGAAACGCCAGCACGTCGTCCAGCTCCGGCAGCCACTTTGCCAGGTAACTTTTGAGCCAGGCCACA
This sequence comes from Marinobacter xestospongiae, assembly GCF_023156385.1. GTDB lineage: Bacteria > Pseudomonadota > Gammaproteobacteria > Pseudomonadales > Oleiphilaceae > Marinobacter > Marinobacter xestospongiae. The sequence continues at coordinate 13,191 of NZ_JAKZAK010000010.1, read as the reverse complement.
CCGTCAACGTTGCGTTCGCCCTTGCCATGGGTGATCAGGGCAGACCGGACACCATAACGCACGCAGTCCTGAATAAATCGAAACACTTCGCGCCGGGCTTCCTCCACCGTCATCCGATGCAGGTCCAGCCGCGCCTCAATCGGATACTGACCCAGCCTCAGCTTTCGGAACACGCCATGCTGAACCCCGGGACGCTGCCAGTTCAGCACATCATGGCTGGTGAGAGGGTCGACATCATCCGCCGTCAGCGGGTTGCGATCCACCACCGGCTTGGCCATGGCGGCGCGCTGACGCTCCAGGTGGCCCGGAGTCAGATCCCTGGGCTTCTTGACGTCGGCGCGGTTGGGTTGGCGAATACGGCGGACGCCTTCCATTTCCTCCAGGAAACTCATCCGCTCTTCTTTGGTGGTCATGGTGCGCTGTGCAAAGCCCCGTGTATCTTGTTCATGATTGCACTTTACCACCCGCTGCCGGGGCCATAAAGAATCCTCCTACGACCAAAGGTCAGGGTTCATCGACCGCCAGCTCGGCTAAACTGCAGGCACGACCAAGAACAAGAAGGGATGCCACCGTGACCTCCTCGCCGGACAACCAGCGCCCGCAGAACATCCGCGCCATCATGACCTTTTTGCGGGAACATGCGCCGTTCTCCAACATGGACGATGCCCACCTGGCGCATTTTGCCGAACACGCCACCCTGCAGTTCTTTGCCGACCAGGATGTGGTGATCGCCCCCGACGACGAAGTCATCCGCCAGTTCCATGTGGTCAAACAGGGCCGCATCCGCGGCGAGCGTGAGAACCCGGACACCGGTGAGACGGAAACCACGTTCGAAATCAGCCAGGGCGAGTGCTTCCCCCTGGCGGCACTTATTGGAGAGCGCCCCACTAGGACCCTGCACCGGGCCAGTGGCGACACCTTCTGCCTGACCCTCGATCACGACAACTTCGTGACGCTGTTTGCCGACAGTGATCCGTTCCGGGATTTCTGCCTGCGGGGGGTCAGCAGCCTGCTGGATCTGGTCAACCAGCGCATCCAGACCGGCGCCATGGCCTCCATCGGCCCCAGTCACTCGCTGGACACACCGCTGGAACGCTTTGCCATTCGCAACCCCATCGTCTGCTCTCCCGATATGCCACTGCGTCGCGCTGTGGCGCGGATGCACGAGAACAGTGTCGGCAGCATCGTGATCACTGACGACGCCCGCAAGCCGGTGGGCATTTTCACCCTGCGGGACCTGCGCACGGTGGTGGCGGAGGGCACGACGTCCCTGGACACGCCCATTGGCCAGGTGATGACCCAGAACCCCTGCTGCCTGCCGGCGCAGGCGGACGCCTTTGAAGCAGCGATGTTGATGGCGGAGCACCACTTTGCCCACATCTGCGTCAAGGATGAGGACAATGCGCTGATCGGCGTGGTCTCGGAGCGGGACCTGTTCTCCCTGCAACGGGTCGACCTGGTCAATCTGGCCCGCACCATCGGCACCGCCAGTCACCTGCGCACCCTGGTCAGCCTGCGCTCCGAGGTTTCGCGCCTGGTCGACACCATGCTGGCCCACGGCGCCGATTCCGGCCAGGTGGTGAAGATCATCACCACCCTCAACGACGTTACCGTGCGACGGGTGCTGGAGCTCAACCTGAAACGGCACGACCCCGGTATCCCGTTCACCTGGCTGACTTTCGGCAGTGAGGGCCGTCAGGAACAGACCCTGCTCACCGACCAGGACAACGGCATCCTGTTCCAGACCCCGGAGGGCATGACCGAAGACCAGGTTCGCGAGGTACTGCTGCCCTTCGCCGAGACCGTCAATCAGGAACTGGCGGAGTGTGGCTTTACCCTGTGCAAGGGCAACATCATGGCCAGCAATCCCAAACTCTGCCTCAGCGGGCAGGAGTGGGATGACTGGTTTATCCGCTTTATCGACGCCTCCACCCCCCAGAACCTAGTGTACTCCTCGATTTTCCTCGACATGCGGGCGGTGTTTGGTCCCCGCGAGCCTTTGCACCAGTTACTGGACAAGGTCCTTGGGCGCATCCGCGGCAACGCGCTGTTCCAGAAGATGCTCGCCGAGAACGCCCTCAACCGGCGACCGCCGTTGAATATGTTCCGTGGCTTTCGCTACGCACCGGACGGGGATCGTCACACCATAGACCTGAAGCGCCAGGGCCTGTCGCCGTTTGTGGAATCGGTCCGGGTCTTTGCCCTCGCCCACGGCGTGGAGGCCGCCAACACCCTGGAGCGGATGCAGCAACTGGCCCGCAAAGGTGTGTTCGACGACAAGGATGCCAACGCCTGGCAGGAAGCCTACAGCCTGATCCAGGCAATCCGGATGCGGGCGCACCAGCAGCAGCTGGATCAGCAACAACCGTTGTCGAACTACATCAACCCGGACCACCTCAACCCGCTGGACCGGCGTATCCTGCGGGAGTCGTTCCGTCAGGCCCAGCGCCTGCAGCAAAAACTGGAAGTGACCTATCAGCTGTGACTGTACTGAGTGAACTGCACCATGCTGGATGACTTCAAAGACTGGCTGAGCCGCACCCTGAACCGTGAGGGCCACCTCAGCCTGCCCCATCTGCCGCCGCCGGAACTGCTGGCCGAACAACCACTGGACACCACCCGTCTGGTGGTAGTGGATCTGGAAACCACCGGGCTCAACCCCGCCAAAGACCAGGTGATTGCCATCGGTGGTGTGGCCATTGCCGGCGGCGCCATACCGCTGGGCGACCAGTTTGATCTGATCCTGCGGCGTCCAGAACTGGATATCAGCGAAACCGTGCTGATCCACGGCATCGGCAAGGAAGCGCTGACCCAGGGCCATGAAACCGAGGACGCGCTCATCCACCTGCTGGAATGGCTTCAGGGTGCGCCATTGATGGCCTACCACGCCGCCTTCGACAAACGCTTTCTGGAGAGGGCGCTGAAACAGACCCTTGGCTATACCCGGGCCCATGCCTGGCTGGATGTGGCGGAACTGCTGCCGGCCCTGTTTCCGGAGCTGCGCGGTCGCCACAAGAGCCTGGATGACTGGTCCGAACAGTTTGGCCTGTTCGCCAGCGCCCGCCACCATGCCGCCGCCGATGCCATGGTGACCGCAGAACTCGCGCTTGTCGCCTTCAACAAGGCCCGCAAGGACGGCATCACCACTCTGGGTGAGCTACAGGACAAGGTGCGCACCTACCGCCGTCTGAACGCCCTGTCACGTCACTGATTCCACCCGTAAACGCCCCTTCGTCAGCGCGTTTTCCGGCCTGATCCAAATCAATTTATTTGCCAGTTTTTGTCATTCCATCTACGGCGAAAGTAGGTATAGACCTTTTGCCAATAGCTCGCGAACGGTTGACCAGTAAAGTTAGATAAGACAACAGTCGAAAAAACGAACAACAATAACCAAGCCTCACAGTAGCTTTAAAACATCGAATCCAACGGTATCTACAAAAACAAAACGGGAGTGCTGTTATGTCTGGTCATAGCTACGATTCCGAAAAGTACTGGAAAGCGAATCTAAGGCTGATCATCGGAAGTCTGGTGGTCTGGGGACTCGCGTCCTACGGCTTCGCAATCCTGCTCCGCCCCATGCTCGCCGGTATCCACCTGGGTGGCACCGATCTGGGCTTCTGGTTCGCCCAACAGGGCTCGATCCTCACCTTCATCGCGCTGATCTTTCACTACGCCTGGCGTATGAACAAGCTCGACAAGAAATTTGACGTCCACGAGGAGTGATCGGGTATGAGCCAATTTGCAGTCAATCTCATTTTTGTGGGGGGCTCGTTCCTCCTCTATATCATGATTGCGGTGTGGGCCAAGGCCGGTAGCACCAAGGACTTCTACGTCGCCGGCGGCGGCGTTCATCCGATCACCAACGGTATGGCGATCGGTGCCGACTGGATGTCTGCGGCATCCTTCATCTCCATGGCGGGCCTGATTGCCGCCGGCGGTTATGCAAACTCCACCTTCCTGATGGGCTGGACCGGCGGTTATGTGCTGCTGGCGATGCTGCTGGCGCCATACCTGCGGAAGTTTGGCAAGTTCACGGTACCGGAATTCATCGGTGACCGTTTCTACAGCAAAAGCGCCCGACTGGTGGCAGTGGTCTGTCTGATTGTGGCCTCGGTCACCTACGTTATCGGCCAGATGGCCGGCGCCGGTGTCGCCTTCTCCCGCTTCCTGGAAGTGGACGCCACCATGGGCCTGATCATCGCCGCCGTTGTGGTGTTTGTGTACGCGGTACTCGGTGGCATGAAGGGCATCACCTACACCCAGGTGGCTCAGTACTGTGTGTTGATTGTGGCCTACACCATCCCGGCCGTATTCATTTCACTGCAACTGACGGGTAACCCGCTGCCTCCACTGGGGCTGTTCTCCACCCACGCCGATTCCGGCCTGCCGCTGCTGGAGAAACTGAACCAGGTCATCACCGAGCTGGGCTTCAACTCCTACACCGATGACGTTCACAACAAGCTGAACATGGTGCTGTTCACCCTGTCGCTGATGATCGGTACCGCCGGTCTGCCACACGTGATCATCCGCTTCTTCACTGTACCCAAGGTCGCAGACGCCCGCTGGTCCGCTGGCTGGGCCCTGGTGTTCATTGCCCTGCTGTACCTGACAGCACCGGCAGTTGCCTCCATGGCTCGTCTGAACCTGATGACCACCATCTACCCGGAAGGCACGGCGGCCCAGCCGATCGAGTACGATGAGCGCCCCAACTGGGTGCGTGAGTGGGAAGTCACCGGTCTGATCAAGTACGAGGACAAGAACAACGACGGCCGTATCCAGCTCTACAATGACACCGAAGCCTTCAAACCGCAGGCTGACGCCCGTGGCTGGAACGGTAACGAGCTTGAGGTCAACCGGGACATTCTGGTTCTGGCCAACCCGGAAATCGCCAATCTGCCCAGCTGGGTCATTGGCCTGATCGCAGCCGGTGGTCTCGCCGCCGCCCTGTCGACCGCCGCCGGGCTGTTGCTGGCGATCTCGTCGGCGGTGAGTCATGACCTGATCAAGGGGGCCATCAACCCCAGTATCTCGGAGAAAGGCGAACTAATGGCGGCACGGATCTCCATGGCCGTCGCCATCGTGGTGGCCACCTATCTGGGGGCCAATCCACCCGGGTTTGCCGCCCAGGTGGTCGCCCTGGCCTTTGGTATCGCGGCAGCATCGCTGTTCCCGGCGCTGATGATGGGGATCTTCTCCAAGCGCGTGAACAATACCGGCGCCATTGCCGGCATGCTGACCGGTCTGGGCTTCACCCTGGTGTACATCTTCGTTTACAAGGGCTGGCTGTTCATTCCGGGCACCAACAACCTGGCTGATACCCCGGAAAACTGGGTGCTGGGCATCTCCCCGCTCTCCATCGGTGCGGTGGGTGCCATCATCAACTTTGCGGTCGCCTTTGGTGTCTCCTACGCCACCGAAGAGCCGCCGGAGGAAATCCAGGACCTGGTGGAAAGCGTGCGCTATCCCCGCGGTGCTGGCAGTGCCTCTGATCACTGAGCGATAATGCAGCCTGTTGCAGAGAAGGTTCTGTAAAAGGTTGTCCCAAACGGGCTTCCTCAATGAGGAAGCCCGTTTTTTCGTTAAGGAAACAAGCTTATGTTCTGGAACTTCGTAGCCACGGTTTTCGCCGGGCTCGGCGCCGCCGGCATTGCCATGGGTATCCGCACGTTGACCATGAAGCGTGCGCCGCGCTGGATCATTCCGGTCGCCGGGGGCCTGGGAATGCTCGCCTTTCTGGTGTTTCGTGAGTACACCTGGTTCGATGAGAAACGCGCGGAACTGGCTGAAGGCATGATCATCGTCAGCCAGGAAGAAAAGCAGGTACCGTGGCGGCCCTGGAGTTACCTGGTCCCCCAGGTGATGGCCTTCACGGTGCTGGACACCAAGGAGATCAAACCCAATCAGGACAACCGGGATGTGCTGGAGTTTTACCTGTACCGTTTCGAACAGTCCTATACTGATACCGTCAACTACCAGCATCACCTCCTGAACTGCGCCACCCAGGAACTGGTGCCACTGGATGACGACAAGACACCGGTCATGTCAGGACTGCGCACACTGACGGACGATGATCGACTGTTTATTGCCGCCTGTTTCTAGGGCAGCCTCAGAACAACGCCCAAGGGCGACCGACACAACGTCACACACCACTGGCCGGACGGGCACTCGCCCCGTGCCGGCCTTCATTCATTTCACAGGGTCATGAGAACGCCACACTATGCTCAGCGGTTGGCTACTGGTACTGATATCCATCACTTACATTTCGCTGCTGTTCGCCATTGCCTGGGCGGGTGACCGGCACCCCACCCTTTACCGACATCGCATCGCCCGCACCCACGTCTACGCCCTGTCACTGGCGGTGTATTTCACATCGTGGACGTTCTACGGCGCCGTCGGCCGGGCGACCCAGGAAGGCATCGGCTTTCTGCCCATCTACCTGGGGCCGCTGCTGGTGTTCCTGTTCGGCGCCTCGCTGATCCGCCGCATCATCTACATCAGCAAACGCAACAACAGCACCTCGATTGCCGATTTCATCGCCTCCCGTTATGGCAAGTCCCAGTCCCTGGCCGCGCTGATCGCTCTGGTCGCGCTGATCGGCAGCGTGCCGTACATCTCGCTCCAGCTGAAGGCCATTTCCATGGGCTTCAATGTGCTGGCCGACAACCACCAGGCCGGCATCGGCTCGGCCCAACCCGCCTGGACCGATTCGGCCTGGTACATCACCCTGGTGCTGGCGGTGTTCACCGTACTGTTCGGCACCCGCCATCTGGAGTCCACCGAACACCACCGCGGCATGATCCAGGCTGTGGCGTTTGAATCGCTGATCAAGCTGACCGCCTTCATCGCGGTGGGCCTGTTTGTCGGTTTTGGACTCTACAACGGCTTTGGTGACCTGTTCCGGGCCGCCAGCGAGGCTGACCTGGTGGGCGTGCTGACCACCGAGAATTTCGAACCCATCCCGTTCGTAACCCAGACCCTGATCGGGATGCTTGCGATCATCTGCCTGCCCCGCCAGTTCCACGTCATGGTGGTGGAGAACACCGACCACCGGGATTTCAACGTCGCCCGCTGGGCCATGCCCGCCTACCTGATCATTGCCAGTGCGTTTGTGATTCCCATTGCCGCCGCCGGCATGCTGCACCCGGGCGTTCCGGGCAGCAATCCGGACATCATGATTCTCAACCTGCCGATCCAGGCCGGCGAATACTGGCTTGCCATCCTTGCATTCCTCGGCGGTGGCTCGGCCGCCGCCGCAATGGTCATTGTCTGCTCCGTGGCCATCGCCACCATGGTCAGCAACGAGATCATCATGCCGGCGCTGCTAAAGTTTTTCCGCCCAAGAATGAACCAGCAGGAAGACCTCAGCCACCTGCTGCTGAGCATCCGCCGGGTCGCCATCTTTGTGGTGATGCTGACCGCCTATGGTTTCTATCGCCTGGCCAGCGAGGATTACAGCCTGACCGCGTTCGGTCTGCTGTCCTTTGCCGCCGCGGCCCAGTTCGGGCCGGCCCTGGTGGGTGGCATCCTCTGGCGTCGCGGCAATCACACCGGCGCCTTCTGGGGGCTGGTGGTCGGTTTCGTGATCTGGATCTATACCCTGCTGATTCCCGCCCTGGCCTCCACTGGCTGGCTCGACCCCGGGCTGATTGAACAGGGCCTCTGGGGCCTGAGCTGGACCCGCCCCACTGCACTGATGGGGCTGGAGATGGACACCGTCAGCCATGGCACCATCTGGAGCCTGGGTCTGAATACGCTGACCTATGTCTGTCTGTCGTTGCTGACCCGCCAACGGGTGCGGGAAAAGATCCAGATCGCCTCGTTCTTCCATGATCCGGAGCCAAAAGCCGAAACCCCGCAACAGCAAGCCTGGGAAGGCGAAGTCCTCACCGCCGACCTGCAGGCCCTGGCCGACCGGTTCATGGGCGAGGAACGCGCCGACGCCCTGTTCCGCAACTACGAACGCCGCAATGCCATCCGGCTGTCACCGCAACGCCCTGCCTCTGCGCACCTGATGAAGTACATCGAGCGACAGCTGGCGTCGGTGATTGGCGCGTCGACCGCCCGGGTGGTACTGGAATCCACCCTGACCGGCCGGGACATGCAGATTGAGGACGTCGTCAGCATTGTCGATGAAGCCTCGCAGGCGATGACCTTCAGCCGGGAGCTGCTGCAATCGGCAATCGAGAACATCAGTCTCGGGGTGTCGGTGGTGAACCACCAGCAGCAGTTGGTGGTGTGGAACCAGAACTATCTGGAGCTGTTCTCCTACCCGCGGGGGTTTGTGCGGGTGGGTCGCCCCATCGAAGACCTGATGCGCTACAACCTCACCAGCTCCAATCTCCCTGCCCGCAAGATTGACGAGATCATCGACGACCGCTGCAGCAGCATGCGCAAGGGCGAGCGGATGTCCTATGAGCGTCACCGGCCCGACGGTACCGTGATCAAGATCGACGGCAGCCCCATTCCCGGTGGTGGTTATGTCACCACCTTCCAGGACATTACTGCGATGCGCCGCACCGAAAAGGCGCTCAAGGAAACCAACATCTACCTGGAACAGCGGGTCAAAGAGCGCACCCAGGAACTGCAGATCATCAACGAGCAGATGCTCAAGGCCAAGTCGGTGGCGGAACAGGCCAACCAGAGTAAAACCCGCTTCCTGGCTTCCGCCAGCCACGACCTGTTGCAGCCGCTGAACGCCGCCCGCTTGTTCACTTCAGCCCTGGCCGGCAAGCCCCATGACCAGGAAACCAATGAGCTGGTAGAGCACATCGACAGCTCGCTGAGTGCGGCGGAAGAGATCATCAGTACTCTGCTGGACATCTCCAAGCTGGATGCCGGCGCGCTGGAGCCCCAGATCACCCGTTTCCCCATCAGCGATCTGTTGCGGACACTGGCCAACGACTTCTCCGCCATTGCCGCGGATTCGGGCCTGGAGCTGCATGTGATCAACAGCTCCGCCTGGGTGCGATCCGACATCAAGCTGCTGCGACGGGTGATCCAGAACTTCCTCTCCAACGCCATCCGTTACACACCCAAAGGCCGTATTCTGATGGGATGTCGGCGGTTGCGGGGCTTTCTGCGGATTGAGGTCTGGGATACCGGGCCGGGAATCCCGGAGGACCAGCTCGCCCAGATCTTCGAGGAATTCAAACGGCTTCAGCACAACCAAGATAAGAAAGGCCTGGGGCTGGGCTTGGCCATCGTCGATCGGATCAGCGGTATGCTGGACCACCCGGTGAACGTCAATTCCGTACAGGGCCGGGGCAGTGTGTTCAGCATTACCGTTCCGCTGGCGCCGGCGGATACCAGCAAACCTGCCGATACCACACCACGACGTAGCGCCCGCAGTGTGTCCACCCTTCGGGATCTGCATGTGCTATGTATCGATAATGATGCCAAGATTCTTCAGGGAATGGAGGCTTTGCTGAACAACTGGCAATGCCAGGTAACGGCCGCCGCCAGCCTGGAGGACGCCGTGGCCAAGCTTGAGGGGCGACATCCTGCAATTATCCTGGCGGACTACCAGCTCGACGATGACAAGAATGGACTCGATGCCATGGACGCCATTCGCCAAACCTGCGATTCGGCGATTCCAGGTATCCTTATCACCGGCTACCTGGGCGCAGAGGTCAAGGAGGATGCCCTGGAACGGGGCTATCAGATCCTCTATAAACCGGTTAAACCAGCGGCCCTCAGGGCGCTTGTCAATAAACTGCTGAAACAGCGACGATCATGAACCATGACTGCCAATAGCGCCCATGACAACCCGTTCAGGAAACTCCGATATCTGATAGTCGACGACTTCGAGAGTTTCCGGCTCTCCATGCGGCAGATGCTTCGCAGCTTCGGGGTGGAGCACATCGACGTGGCCAACACTGGCGCCGCGGCGATCCAGCGCTGTACTTATGAGCACTTTGATGTGGTCCTGTGTGACTACAACCTGGGCGATGGCAAGAACGGCCAGCACGTACTGGAGGAGCTACGCCACAAGAAGCTGCTGAAGCGGGCCTCCCTGTTCCTGATGGTCACCGCCGAAACGTCCCGGGAAATGGTCATGGGAGCGCGTGAGTATCAGCCCGACGCCTACCTGACCAAACCGATAAACCGGGCAATGCTGGAAAAGCGCCTCGGCAGTCTGGTGGAACAGCGCAAAGCGCTGCTACCAATCAACCGGGCCATCGATCTGGAGAACTACCCAGAAGCCATATCCCTCTGCCTGCAGGCCCTTCCCAAGCAGCCCCGTTACAAGACCTGGCTGCTGAAAACCCTGGCGGATCTCTACCACCGGGTGGGCGATTTCAGCCATGCCCAGAAGATCTATGACGATGTGCTGTCGCAGCGGGACCTGTCGTGGGCCAGATTGGGGCGGGGCAAAGTGCTGCTGGCCCAGAAACACTACGATGACGCCGTGACCGAGCTGAAATCTCTGGTTGAGGATCATCCGGACTTTATGGAGGGCTACGACCTGCTGGCGGCCGCCCTGGAACATCAAGGCAAACTCTCCCAGGCCCAGCAGGTGCTGGGCAAAGCGGCAGAACTGTCGCCAAATGCGCTGTTGCGCCAGAAGCACCTGGCCAGTGTAGCAGAAGCCAACCAGGACCTGGAGACCGCCTCCGGCGCCTGGAAGCGTACCGTTCAACTCGGAGTTCACTCCATTCACGACACTGCGGACAACTACCTGGCCCTCGGGCGAACGCTGAGTGACCTGAGTGATGGTGATCAGACGGACACCGGCAAGCAGCGTGCCGAGGAGGCTCTGAATACCCTCTCACGCATGGAACGGCGTTTTGACGACGATCCCGAGTTGGTGGTTCGCAGCCGCTTGGTACAGACCCGGGTTCATGCCGGTCAGGGTCGGGCGCGAGACGCCGAGCGCTGCCTGCAGGACATCAGCGCAGAACTGGAAGGCAATGAGGGAATGAGCGCCGACACCGGGCTCGACTATGCCCGCACCCTGTTCCGTCTCGACCGACAGACCGACGCCAAAGCCGTACTCGCCCAGCTGGCGCAGGCGCACGAAGACGATTCCGATGTTCTGCAGCAGATCGAAACCCTGCTGGATGAACCGGTGAGTTTCCGGCAGCGGATGCAGGCTCGTAACCTCAACCGGGCCGGCATCAAGGCATTTGAAGACGGTCAGTTGGAGGAGGCCGCCAGTGCCTTCCGGGAGGCTCTGAACGTCGTGCCCAACCATACCGCACTGAACCTCAACCTGGTCCAGGTACAGATGAAGCAGTACCACAACGACACCAGCCGACGAGCTCTGCTGACTGACTGCCGGCGCCTGCTTAACGACCTGGCAGGCCTGCCTGAACAGCATCGGCAGTATCGTCGCCTACTTGCCCTCAAGAAAAAGCTGGAGACCCTGCAGCATGACTGATGTCCAGAATTCATCCGCCTCACCTTCCGAGGACACGAGCCAACCGGAACAGTCCATCGACTTCTCCATGGTGATCGCCTCGGCGGTGCACGATATGAAGAATTCCCTGGGCATGCTGCTGAACTCCCTCGATGAACTGCGCCAGGAACACGGCGAGCAACTCGGCGGTACCCGGGGATTCAATACTCTCCAGTACGAGGCTGAACGCGTCCACAACGACCTGGTTCAGTTGCTGGGTATCTACCGACTGGGAGAGCAGACCCTGTCTGCACATATTGAAGAGCACTTTGTTCCTGATTTTCTGCAGGAAAATCTCGCCCGACACACCCCACTGCTGGACGGTCTGGACATCCAGTGTTCTGTTGCCGCCGATGACCTGCTGGGTTTCTTCGATGAGGACCTGTTAACCGGCGTGCTCAACAACACCATCAATAATGCCATTCGCTATACCCGGAGCCGCATCCACCTCACAGCACGACAGCAGGATGACTATCTAGTGATCGGTGTAGAGGATGACGGACGAGGCTATCCGGAGAGCATGCAGCACTCCGGCCCCGTCAGCTTTGGCTCGCTCGATTTCAACAGCGGCAGTACCAGCCTGGGGCTGTTCTTCGCCTCGACGGTGGCTCAACTCCACAACCAGGGTGGCCGCAAAGGGGAAATACGACTGCGCAATGGCGGCCAGTTTGGCGGCGGCGTTTTCGAGATCTGGTTACCCTGAAACCTTTGTCGAGCAAACCTCTGGAGCTTATGGGGGAACCATAATCAGTACCAGGTCTCATTTCCCTTCCTGGTGCCAGGAAGTGACTTGAATCTGTCCGCACGGGACGTTAGTTTTCGATACTAACTATAATCACACGGATGTTGAGGGGTCGCCGTGATCAGTGCAAGGAGACCCCATGTCCCGTGGACGCGCCCTGATAGTTGAAGACTCCGCAACCGCGCGGATTATCCTTACTCGCCTGCTGGAGCGGGCCGACGTCGCCGCCATCGGTGTCGCAACCGCAGAAGCCGCTCTACCCCTGTTGAAACAGGACGTCTTCAATGTGGTCTTTATGGACCATCTGCTGCCCGGTATGAACGGACTGCAGGCCCTCGCTGAAATCAAGCGTCATCCCGAGACCCGGGACATTCCGGTCTTCATGTACACCTCCCAGTCCGCCGAACGGTACCTGCAGGAGGCAAAAGCGCTGGGGGCCTCAGGGGTGATTCGCAAGCAGGTCGACCGCCATCAGCTGCTTCACGCCCTCGACACCATCTTCACCCGACAGGAAGCCCTGCCCGCCACAGCGGACCCGGTAGCGACGCAGGAGCCTGCCCTGACAATACCGATGCCTGAAGACTCAAACCATAGCTGGTCCGGGCGACTGGCAACCCTGGAGGTCGCCTACGAAGAAACCGACGATGCCCTCGCCCAGCTGCGCCGGGCGATGTTGAGCCTGGAGCTACGTCACCAACAGCAGATTCAGCAACTCCAGAAACGCCATCGTCGATTGACCTTGTACGGCAGCCTGGCGTTTGTGGCGGTGCTGGTACTGACCTTCTGGCAGTACCAGGCAATGTCCGATCTTGGTCAGCGCTTGGACAGCCAGGTGCCTTGATACACCGGATCCTGGGGGGCGTGTTGGAATGGATGAATGGCGTACAGTAGCCGGTTTCAGGCCGTTCGCTCAGCCTGCCTTGATGGCGTTATGTCGATGGATTTCTTTCAGGCAATAAAAAACCCCAGCATCGAAGATGCTGGGGTTTTCGGTATTAAGAGCCTGACGATGACCTACTCTCGCATGGGCAAGTGCCACACTACCATCGGC
>NZ_JAKZAK010000001.1 GCF_023156385.1 Marinobacter xestospongiae | reverse complement strand
CGGGTCAGCCGCCAGTGGATCTATGACCTGATCCTTCGGGACCGCGCCAACGGCGGCAAGCTCTGGACCTACGGCCGGCACTCCAGGAGGCGCCGCGCTCAACGAGATATGGCCAAGCGCGCGGGACTGGGCAAGATCCCGAATCGAAGGGGTATAGAGCATCGACCTGCCGAGATAGACCAGCGTCTGGAGGTGGGTCACTGGGAAGGAGACACGGTTCTGCACGGCCACAAGCAGTCAGGCATCGTAACGCTCGTGGAACGTCGTAGCGGATACTTGCTGGCAGGCCGGTTGGCGCGTGTCACAGCCGACCTGACGACGAATGCGATCATCCGCTTGATGACGCCGATTCGCGGCGCCGTCAGCACCCTGACGCTGGACAATGGCAGTGAGTTCGCAGACCACGAGAGAATGGCCAAAGCCTTGAGCATGGCGACGTACTTCTGTGATCCCTATTGCTCAGGACAGCGTGGGACCAATGAAAATACCAACGGCTTGATACGGCAGTATTATCCGAAGGGAACCGACTTCTCAGCGGTCAGTCAGCGAGCCCTGAATCGGGTGGTCGATGAGATCAATAATCGCCCCAGAAAACGGCTGGGGTACCGCACACCGGCGGAGGTGTTCTGGGGAGAATATTCCGGGGCACTACCAACGAGTGGTGCTGCACTTATTGTTTGACTTCAGGAATTCCAAGCCAAAACAACACAGAGGACATGCCATGCCGTTTTCACCCGACCAGATTGCCGAACTGAACCTGCTTGCGCTGTTTGATTCCGCATCCTCCCAGGAAGGCATCAATGAAAAAGGTGAAAAAGGGGTCAGATCGATTTTAAATTGAGTTAGAAGATTATGGCCTCAGAAATTATTATAACTAGGGCAATAAATTAAAACGTGAAATCGTACTCAATCAGAAGTTCAAAAGTATGCGCCCATGCAATAAATATGCGCTCTGACCCCATTAATAAAGTTTGTGTTAGGCGTTGCATCTTTCTACCTGCGACTGGCATACGTTCAGTAAGAGTGCCCCCGGGTCTTGTATTTTGCTATTTGGCTTTTCTCAGGCCGGAAGGGCAAAAGGCAAGACCTGACCCCGAAGGTGTATGTCTTCCGTGCCATGGTGCAATTTCGTTTGAGTGTTTGGAGCCAACCCGTTAACTTGTCAGAAGGATTGTATCGGATGTTCGGGGCGGGGCCGAATTGATCAATTTAAAATCGATCTGCCCCCTTTAGTTTCATTCGGTTCACCTAAAGCATTACGACGAAAGCTGCTCCAGGGATACTGTTCTGGCTGATCGACCATACCTGCCGTGACGGGGTTAAGCTCAATGTAGCGGTAACAGCTCAACAGGTAGTTCTCGGCGTCCACCAAGCTCCCTTTGTGCCGCCCTTCCCACAAGGTACCTGATCGCCGGTAGTTTTTATTGATGTACTGAACGTACTGGCGCCCCACATGCTGCATGAGCCTGGAGATACTGTCCGCATGTTGCGGCGTGATCAACAGATGAACGTGGTTGGTCATCAGGCAATACGCATGAAGCTCAGCGCCGTTGCGCTTCAGGCCTTCCGCCAGCACTTGGCGATAGAAGCGGAAATCGTCTTCCGCGAAGAAGCAGGCATCCCTATTGTGACCGCGTTGGACCACATGGGCAGGAACGCCCGGGAGATACATCCGTGTCTTCCGTGGCATGGTTCAAATCCGTTTGAGGGGTTAGAGCCAATCCATTAGCTCATGGGGAGCATTGTATCGGATGTGCAGTGCGGGGCCGAATTGATCAATTTAAAATCGATCTGACCCCTTTAGCTTCGAAATCCTCTTCCGCATAAAAACAGGCATCCCGGTTATGGCCACGCTGAACCACATGAGCAGGAACGCCCGGGAGATACATCCGTGTCTTCCGTGGCATGTTGCAATTCCATTTGAGGGTTTTGAGCCAATCCGTTAGCTCTTCGGAAGGATTGTATCGGATGTTCGGGGCGGGGCCGGATTGATCAATTTAAAATCGATCTGACCCCTTTAGTTTATTTAATTTTGTTGGGTATCAATGCATTACCATCTTTAAAACTTTCAACTAAATGAAAATTACTAAAGCCATTCCATGTTTCAGGACTAATATGTTCAAAAACTATTATCTGAAAATTACCACCAAGCTCTTTCATATTTGTAACGAAATCATCCAACAAACTCACAGCGGCAGTTACTTTGGCTATGTCAGAGCTATCCATATTCTCTTTAATATTTCCATTTCGATCTTCAAAATACGGCCTGCTAAATTGATCAATGATGAGAAAAGGAGCCACATAAGGAATTTTTTCTCTAATAATTTGCTCATGAAGCCCCAAAAATAAAAACAAATGCAGGAACATATGATTAGAACTACTTCCTACATTTTCAACATGGTTGCTTCGAGGCTTCCTCAATTGTAAGACTTTATCTTTGTAATTAAACGACGCTTTATAGTCTTTATAATTTGCCAAAGCTGATCCTGTGAATTCTATATATTCTTGAATTATCTCATCCAAGGTTTTGACAAACAAATCCTTTCGCTCACCAACATTATATACAACAAGCTCATCCAGCCTATTATTTAAATATTTTATCCTCTCCTCACTCTCATTATTGTTGGCGCCAGTCTGAGGTTGATACAGATCTAACTTGGCTTTCACTTCACCTACAAAAATATATTTTTCTTTGTCATTCTCAAATGCTTTAATTTCTCGCGGCATTGTATCGCGCTCATCCACCATATCCCTCAATTGAGCTTCGTATTCTTTAATCGTTGTTGATATATTGCTATCTAAAGGTGTCTTGTTTGCCACAGCTTTTTTGATTTTTTTATGGTCTGCTTCTAGACCAGCTATAACCTCTTTAAAAATTGAGGTTTTCAACACATCATTATAATGCTCAGAAATAAAATCCAAGGATTTTAGGCTGTCACTGGTTTCTTTCAGGTTGGCTTTATATCTTTTATATTCGCTTGCAAAACTGTTGAGATTTCTAATCTTTCTGGTGAGCTTGCCAATATTAGCATTGATTTCATTATAACGGTCTATTGTTCCGTTCCTAGCAACACTCTCAGCGCTTCCAACCATTGTATTGAGCTGTTCAACCGCTTCTCCGACATCACCTTCCTCTGGTAACAGACCATACTCTCTAGCAGTCTGAATTGTGCTTTTTAATTGGGAATAAAATGCATCATATTTACGACTAATACGTTCAGACTCTTTCTCAAGCTTTCTTATTTCACGCTCAATCTCTTCACGTTTCTCTCTTTTCAGGATATTTTCAACTGTGTCAATCCCAACAGCTAAATCAAAAATTCTAGGCAGAGCCTCCCTATACTTATCATTCTTCTGTTTATCAAAAAATTCCTGGCTATGTGTGATAATGTCTTGCGATATAGTGTTTAGGAGTAAAAAATACCTTAAAGATACTTTCGAACCTGAACTAAGTATCCTTCCTCCATACGCTACTCTAGTATCACTATCTATGCCAAACTCCGCCTCTAGCGTTCTTTTAAGGGCAGATTCCGTAATGTTAGCTGTTGGAGCACCCTCTGGAATATCCCCTACAGACGAAAAATAGTAGTCATGAGAGACATTACTTTCTGAGGGTGACTTCCGAGCAATGAAGTAACACTTATCATTGATTGATATTTTTATACCATACCATTCAACATTTTCGTTTATGATACTCTCAGAAATATCGTGCGTACTAGAAAACAAACAATAATCTATAATTGCTAATATTGCAGTTTTCCCAGTATTACTGTCACCAGTAATAACATTAATTTTACCCGGCATAAATGCAAGCGTGCGTTTTTTGCCATTCTTAAGAAATAGAACCAAATTATCAAAATAAAAATTCACAGCTCCACCCTTAAATTCAAATAAAGATTTTCTGCGGATGATTCCATCATTTTTGCGATATTAGGAACTGCTTTCTGAATTTTAAAAGCTCTATTCCCCGCCTCTTTACCAGCTATAAACAATGGCTCAGAACCACCTTTTTTAATCAATGCACCCTCACTTAACGCAATGGCATCTATTTCATGCAAAAGCTGAATTGCATTTATTGAGCTACACAGTTGATCGTAAAAAC
Source organism: Marinobacter xestospongiae (assembly GCF_023156385.1). Taxonomy (GTDB): domain Bacteria; phylum Pseudomonadota; class Gammaproteobacteria; order Pseudomonadales; family Oleiphilaceae; genus Marinobacter; species Marinobacter xestospongiae. Next base: position 383,605 of record NZ_JAKZAK010000001.1, on the reverse strand, counting down.
GATTGTTAAAATTCGCGAAAAATCTGGTTTTTTCAATAATAAGCTTTTCTATCCCCTGAATCTTGACATTTCCATTGGATAAATACTTTAGCATTTCGTTGTGCGTTATTATAGGTGATACTAATAACGCCTTAGATAAAGGCAAAATCTGAGCATGTTGGACGACCAGCAATATGGCTAAGGCCTGAACACCTATATTGTTATATAACCTTTCAGTATCACTCATTTGTATTTACTTTCCCAATATTTATGCCACCCAATTTTCGGAATATTGGAAAGATGATAATAGCAACCGTTGTTCATCTCTGTAGGCAATAGTTGCCCATCTAGCTCTAACTTTTCTTTTCTAATTGCGTCAAAAATGCCTAAGGCCTTCTCCAGTATCTCATCTTCATTTAACCTTCTTCGGTACACACTATCGAACTCAATTTGCCATCTAGCCATTGCCTCACGTTTAAAATCATCTATTTGACCCCTGCTTATATCACCGTCTTTTTCCCAGCGGTCAAAATTATTTACCATGTAAAGCAAGCATCGCGTATACATTGCGATATGCTCTGTATCTTCTGGCTCGAGATCGTTAATATCTATTAGCTGCTGTATGAATATTTGATCTGCCAAATTCTCAGGTAGCACGCCATTAAACCGAATTATTCTAAGCCTTCCATTTCTTGCTTGATCAAAATAAATTCGATATTTTTTACGAAAATCATCAAAACTAAAGGTGATTTTTTCTTTATTTTTAGTCAATGAAAAGTTTTCTTGACGCAATCTTGAATCAATATCGCTAAAAACATCATCAATCTTACTATCATCTATGTGATGCTCTTTTATTGCCGTTTTGCATTTTTCAATTATTTCATCACAACCTAAATCAAAATAAATATTTTTAAAAAATATATTTGCTACATCAGCATCTAAAGCCAAGACTGTATCAATATAAGCTTTAATCTTACCATCCTTGGTCTTACTTTTTAAATCTGACATACCGTTCTTAAAGGTGCTATATTTTTTGTCACCTTTTTGGATCGCCCTAATATCATTCAATACAGAGTTTTTTAAATTATCGATCTTATTAGAAGAAAGAACAAAATCAGTATCTTTAACAAAGCCTAATTGCTCACTAACATTTCCTCGACCGCTTTCCTTATCAGCGATAACCTTGCACCAATTTGAAAACGTCTTCCACATATCCACATCAAGCTGGGTCATGCTTTTAGGGGTGCCGTCTGCATTCGTCTGCGTTGTATGCTTAAGCTGAATAAATATTTTACGCTTTGTTGCCAACTCCGCATGCACATCATCTAACACTTCTAACCCAACACTCTCATCACTCTTCATGGTAAGAAGTCTCCATAGAAAATGATAGTATTGGAAATCAAAACCAATAGCTTTGTCAGCAGCACTTGTTTTTTCGGTATGAGTTTTCTTCATTATTTATATGTTTCGAAGTATATTTTTGAATATATTAAGCAGAGCTCAGAATTCGATGTTACCTTGCTGTACTGCAACCTTAATGTCCGCTTTGGGTCGAAAGCGGGCCAGTAGAGCAACCGTATAAAACCGAAATCACGCGCTTGTCGCGTGCGTCGCCTTGTATTTTATCCATTCTCTCTTGCGATTAGGCCTTTTGCTTGGTCCCATAATTGGGCCGCATCAGCAACCCAGCGGCTCACTTCTTCTTGTCCGCCGCCAGCTCCATGAGCCATCTCCCAATATGTGACATTGGGAGATGATCCAAATAATGCACCTGCGTCAGCAACGAAACTTCCATTTTCCCCAGGCGTAGAGAATCCTTGAGTCATTGCGGGATGCCCTTTCACGCTTTCGATCCGGTCCACATCAAGAACTGAGACAAGGATTGTATGGCTACCCCCGCATTCAGAGTGGTTGCAGATAAAGGTAACCCTAAAATCTGGCTTCCAATTCCCGATTGCTGCCGGCGCCTTATCCCACTTCCAGCCCGCCAGGTCGAAGAATGCCGCCCACTTAGCAAGCAATGGCGTTTCGAATTCAAGCGAATCATAAATTGCAGACATAATTCGATTTCCTTTTGAGATAACGCTTGCAGCATGCGCGCCCATTGATTGGAGCCGAAGGCGGAATGTAATGGGCGTCGCTGCACTTGCATTTGCTAGCCATTTTTTATATGTCGATCAAGAAGCCAAATTGCTGCAAGAGCAATGGTAAGCTTGTTACAAAGATGCAAATATCTTGCGTATGTGATCTCTCTTTCTTGCCCAGTTCCACCGCTACGGAACAGAATTTTCTCTCCATCCCTCCAAATTGAAGCATGGTGGGAGCCATTCCTCAATGCACTATCTAAATCCGCAGCGAATTCCACTAATTCAGGCACTTGAGCAAAAGGATCAGCTCGCTTTGACTTGTCAACGTCTTTTAAATATTTGTTAAGCGTCATTGAATTAAATTGATCAAACTTCCTGCCAGATTTTATGTTATTGAGACATGCGAGAGTCACAAATGCTGCAGTTAGGGTTTCGTAAACCTGTCCATAGTAAAGCTTAATCTCATCAAAGAATTTTGAGCCAACAACTCTGTCATCAACATCGTCATCATCAAGCCTTGCGTGAACCATCATTTGGCTTAGACTCGTGTAGATCCTGAAGTAGTCTGAAAATGATGAAATGTATCTTTTTTCTTGATCTTCTTTCAGATGGTCGTTGTGATAATTTACGAAATCATTAAACTGCTTTGGAAAAGAGACCTTAGCCGATTCTGCAAAGCGTTTAGCTGGCTCAAATAATTGGTTTATTCTTGGGTAAAACAAACTGTCAAAAAAATTAAATATTGCCTCGTCAGGATTATTTATGGAGGTGTCCGGAAAATATTTTTTTCTTTGCCCCTCGTAATTATTTATTTTTTTATTAAGTGCCTTCTCTTGCCCTTGTTTGTTTTCAAGCGTCAAGATGTTCTTAACGATACCCCATAAATCTTTGGCGTTAGGGACGTCAAATTGCAGTGCGGTATCCTGATGCTTCCCAGGAAGCATCCTGAGATGAGGCGTTATTTTCCTAACATATTCTATTGACGCAAAAGAATTAGGTTTGTGTATAGTGTCTTGCTTGAACGCAAAGTTCGGATGAAGGTTGATAACCGTGTAATCATCTTCAATTTCTGAGCACAGATAAAAATTTTCCTCCGCTTCGAAATACGCTTGAGGTGCTCTGGACCTCACTGCTACAAGGATGGGAAGCTCACACACCAAACAATCGAAAGTGTGGAGTTGGTAGTTTTCAATACCGACACCAGCTCTTAACATGTAGTTTGAATCACATGTTTCACACCTGCCAAAGCCTCGTATTACCACACCCCCTCCTTTTGTTGTGAAACGGCTTAAAATGATTAGATAGCACGCTTCGTTATTGCGATCATTTCAGCGTCAATAAACGCTCAAAACCAAAAATTCAGATTTCACCATTTAAACCATGGCAATCAATTCGATACGCTTCGTTAACATTCGGGTGGCGCTGTAATCATTTGACAGCTTCGTTAGAAGCACCAACCATCCCCCGGCACTTAGGAAATGCCTTGCAGCCATAAAACTCCTTCCCAATACCCCCTTCTCGCTTCGCCGTGCGCTTTACCATCTCACCCAGGCACTTCGGGCATCGTGGCTCACTGTTTTTCTTCGCCACGACCTCCTTCACATGCGCCACGTGCTTCCGGTGATTTCTGAACGTAGCCGCTAGTCGCCCGGATTCAATGGTTCCGATCACCTTCTGAACCTCAGCCTCAGAGAGCAGTTCTTCAGAGTGCGATTTGATGAAGCGAAGGTATCCCCCACCCTGCGTCACGTTCCCAGGCATCTCCGTCTTAAACGTCGAATCCCCCACAAACACCACCAACGAATGCACCTGCTGATCACTCAGCCCCAACAGGCTCTGCAACGTCTTCACATGCTTGTAATTCTGATGCAGCGGGTTCTGAAACTTCTGCGAATACTTGAAGATCTTCTGAGTCCAATACCGCTGATTCGGCTTACCAAAGATCCAGCCCTTCATGTTCTTGGTTTCCACCACGAACACCCCATACCGGGACACAATAATGTGGTCGATCTGGGTGGTGCCGTCTTCGGTGGGCAGGGTGACGTTCTTGATCAGGTGGTAGCGTTGCTTGTCGAGGAACAGGCGTGCGGAGGTATTAACAAGGAGCTCGCCTACCTTGCCCTTGAACCAGGGCGACTTGACCACGCCCGCGAGAATCATGAGCGGAATCAGATACCAGAGGGCGGTAAAAAGAGGCTGAAGAACCGGGGAGTAGTCCATCCGTCGTCCCTAACAGAAAGCACACAAGTCCGTTTTATCTCACTACACATTAGCCCAAGTTGACGCCGTTGGACTACCCTCATCTGCAAAACATCGTTAACAAACAAGCCCCAACAAAAAAAGCCGCACGGTCTCCCGCACGACTTTTCTTGTTTTGCCCACTAAGGGCAAGAGATGCCAACAATCAGGCCACAGACAGATACGCCCCAGCCACCGCCAGCACACCACCAACACCCCGACTAAACCGGCTGTCGGCTTTCAACATCAACGCGCCCAAACCACGCCCCACAAACGTAATCAGCAGTGTGGCAATGGAGAAGCCGGTCAGGTAGGCGACCAGGGTTGCGCCTTCTGGCATTTCCGTGCCATGGGCAAAACCATGAAATACCATAAACGCCCCAACGAGAGAGCCACCCACGGCAGTGGGCAGCTTGACCAGGGTGGCGATCAGAATCCCCGCCAGCAGTACCGAGAAGGTGATGCCGGTTTCCACACCTGGCAGGCCCAGGCCGCCCCAGGCCAGGGCGGCGCCGAGGATCATGCCGCCGACTACAAAGGCGGGGGTGGCGTTTTTCATCAGTTTGCTCTGGCGCACGCTCCAGAAACCGATGGCCGCCATGGCCAGCAGGTGGTCGAGGCCCAGCATGGGGTGCAGCAGGCCGCTGGTGAAGCCGCCTTCGGTGTGGCCCGGGTGGGCGAACGCGGTGGTGGCGGTGAGCATCAGGCAGACGGTGGCGAGGATTTTGGTGAGTCGCTTCATTGCGTGTTCTCCGTAATGCATTAATCGTAAAGGTTTCAATCGGGTATCAGGCGGATTCGGCAATCTTGTCTGGCCGACGTTCGGGCAGCATGCCCCGTTCAAGGATGAAGCTGATGATCTCTTCCAGCCCTACCCCGTCATACAGGTTGGTAAACACAAACGGCCGTTCGCCGCGCATTTTCTTGCTGTCCCGTTCCATCACCTCCAGGGAGGCGTGGACCTGTTCGGCGATGTCGATCTTGTTGATGATCAGCAGGTCGGACTTGGTGATGCCGGGGCCACCTTTGCGGGGGATCTTGTCGCCGGCGGAGACGTCGATGACGTACAGGGTGAGGTCGGACAGTTCCGGGCTGAAGGTGGCGGAGAGGTTGTCGCCGCCGGATTCCACCAGCACCAGTTCCAGGCCCGGGTGGCGGGACTGGAGGTCGTCGATGGCCGCCAGGTTCATGGAGGCGTCCTCGCGTATCGCTGTATGGGGGCAGCCGCCGGTTTCCACGCCGAGGATGCGGTCGGCGTCGAGGGCTTCGTGGCGCAGCAGGAAGTCGGCGTCTTCGCGGGTGTAGATGTCGTTGGTGACTACGGCGATGTTGTAGTGGTCCCGCAGGGCTTTGCACAGTTGGCGCAGCAGGGCGGTTTTGCCGGAGCCGACGGGGCCGCCGACGCCTACTCTTAGACAATGTGTCATGGGTTGTGTACCTCTTCGTCGTTATTTCTTTGACTCCGTGTAGCGCGGTGATCGGGGGAAGTCCTTCCGGGACACGCTCAAGTACATCCCTGTAACGCTCGCGCTCCGCCATCCATGGCTCCGCACGTTCCCGGAAGGACTTCCCCCGCTCACCACGCCGAGCTTCGGAGTGGTATTCAACAGCTTTTATTCAGCTCCGAAAGAGCCTTGAATACTGTGTTTCATGTAAGGCACTGCCGAGGGCGAGCCCTGGTAGCACCGGTCCCAATTCGTCGTCACTCAGGCCAAGGGCCTTGTCTACCGCCGCCACCAGTTTGGGACGTAGCTGTTCGGTCAACCGTTGGGCGGCGGTGTGGCCCAGGGGCATGGCTTTGCAGGCCACCGCCAGCTGGTTTTCCAGCCAGGCCCAGGCAAAGCCGAGCAGGGTCTGGCGCTGGGGGACGTTGCGCAGGTGGGCGGCCCAGGCGAAGACGGTGACGTAGCCGGGTTCAGCCGGGAGTTCGCCGTCGTCCGCTTGCGGTAGGAGCTCCAGGCTGTTTAGCAGCCGTACCAGCGCCGCGCCCAGGCGGACGTCTTCGTCGGTCAGTTCGGCGGTCTCGCGGGTGGCGTGGAGCCACTGGTTCCAGTTGGCCACCGTGGCGCTGTCGCCCTCGGCCCAGGCAATTTGCAGCCGGGCCAGCAGGGGCAGTTCGCAGCGGGTGAGGCCGTCGTCCAGCACGCCTTCCAGCCACTGGCCCAGCTCTGCCTCGCTGGTTACCCACTGCAGTTCGAACGCACTTTCCAGGCCCTGGGACCAGGCGAAGGCGCCGATGGGCAGCGCAGGGCTGACCAGTTGCAGCAGGCCCAGCAGGGCCAGGTCGCCGGTCTGGCTGTCAGTGGTGGTGATGGCCATGGCTGTGCCGGTGGTCGTGGGAATGGCTGTGTGAATGACCGTTGCCATGTGAATGCCCGTGGGAGTGACCATGGCCCTGCCCGGCCTGGGCGTAGGCACCCGGCTCGGGGTCGAACGGGCCCTGGTGGTGTTCCAGGGTGGCACCGAGGCGTTCGGCCAGTTCTTCCAGCACGTGGTCGGGCGGGAAGCGGACCCAGCTGCCTTTGTCGTCATTCCCTATTGCCAACGTCACGTGGCGGTTGCCCAGGTGGTAGCACAGCCGGGCCAGGGGCAGGCCGTCGGCGATGCGGGCGGTGACCACCGGTTCGTCGGCGGCGCGGATGCGGACGATCTCGCCGCCCTTGGCCATCAGGTGGGCGCCTTCCCGCAGCACCGGGCCACGGTCGAGGAACAGGCCGACGTCGTGGCCGTTGTCCGTGGTGGCCCGCAGGCGGCCGCGGATACGCAGCTCGTACGGCAGGGTCAGGGTGTCCAGTACCTCGGTGGATTCCACCGGGGCGATGCGTTGATTCATTTCCAGCATATTCGTTCTCCTCTCGCTGGGTCAGGCTGTGCCATCAAAACAAATGATAGCGCTGAGCCAGCGGCAGTTCGGCGGCGGGCTCGCAGGTGAGCAGTTCGCCGTCGGCGTGTACTTCGTAGGTCTGTGGGTCCACGGTGAGGTGTGGGCAGGCGTCGTTGAGTTTCATGTCGCCCTTGCGCACCTCCCGTACGCCCTTGCAGGCGGACAGCGGGCTGTCCAGCCCCAGTTCCTCGCCGATGTTGGCGTCCAGCGCGGCCTGGCTGACGAAGGTCAGGCGGGTGGCACTGGCGGCCTTGCCGTAGGCCCCGAACATGGGGCGGTAGTGCACCGGCTGCGGGGTGGGGATGGAGGCGTTGGGGTCGCCCATGGGCGCCGCCGCGATCATGCCGCCCTTGAGGATGCAGGCGGGTTTAACGCCGAAGAACGCCGGGCTCCACAGCACCAGGTCCGCTAGCTTGCCCACTTCCACCGAGCCGACGTCATGGGCGATGCCGTGGGTGATGGCGGAGTTGATGGTGTACTTGGCGATGTAGCGCTTGGCGCGGAAGTTGTCGGCACCGCGCTCCTCGTCTTCCGGCAACAGGCCGCGCTGGACCTTCATCTTGTGGGCGGTCTGCCAGGTGCGGCACACCACCTCGCCGACCCGGCCCATGGCCTGGGAGTCGGAGGAGATCATGGAGATCACGCCCAGGTCGTGAAGGATGTCCTCGGCGGCGATGGTCTCGCGGCGGATGCGGGAGTCGGCGAAGGCGACGTCTTCCGGGATGTTGGGGTCGAGGTGGTGGCATACCATCAGCATGTCCAGGTGCTCGTCCACGGTGTTGACGGTGTAGGGCCGTGTCGGGTTGGTGGAGGACGGCAGCACGTAGTCCTTGGAGCAGGCGGTGATGATGTCCGGGGCATGGCCGCCGCCGGCACCTTCGGTGTGGAAGGTGTGGATGCAGCGGCCCTTGAAGGCGGCCAGGGTGTCTTCCACAAAGCCGGACTCGTTGAGGGTGTCGGTGTGGATGGCGACCTGCACGTCGTACTGGTCGGCCACGGTCAGGCAGTTGTCGATGGAGGCCGGGGTGGTGCCCCAGTCTTCATGCAGTTTGAGGCCGATGACGCCGGCCTTGATCTGGTCTTCCAGCGCCGCCGGCAGGGAGGCGTTGCCTTTGCCGAGGAAGCCTATGTTCATGGGCAGTTCGTCCACCGCCTGCAGCATCTTGCCGATGTGCCAGAACCCCGGGGTACAGGTGGTGGCATTGGTGCCGGTGGCCGGGCCGGTGCCGCCGCCGAGCATGGTGGTGACGCCGCTCATCAGGGCTTCTTCCACCTGCTGCGGGCAGATGAAGTGGATGTGGGGGTCGATGCCGCCGGCGGTGAGGATCTTGCCTTCGCCGGCGATGACTTCGGTGCCGGGGCCGATGACGATCTGCACGTCGGGCTGGGTGTCGGGGTTGCCGGCTTTGCCGATGGCGGCGATTCTGCCTTTCTGGATGCCGACGTCGGCTTTGACGATGCCCCACCAGTCGAGGATCAGGGCGTTGGTGATGACGGTGTCCATCACGCTGTCGTCGTTGCGCTGGCTCTGGCCCATGCCGTCGCGGATGACTTTGCCGCCGCCGAATTTCACTTCGTCGCCGTAGTGGGTGTGGTCCTGTTCCACTTCGATCCACAGGTCGGTGTCGCCCAGGCGGACGCGGTCACCCACGGTGGGGCCGTACATGTCGGCGTAGGCTTGTCTGCTGATTTTCATGCTATCCCTCGTTTTCAGTTTGGGTGCAAGAGCAAGTGGCAATGGCTTTCCGAAACCCGCTCAAGCACATCCATGTGGCGCTTGAGCTCCGCCATCCATGGCTCCGCACAGTTTCGGAAAGCCATTGCCACTCGCTCCCCAAAGCTTGCGCTAGCCGTCCAGCTTGCCCATCACATCGCCACGGAAGCCGTAGATCTCGCGGCCGCCTGCATACGGAATCAAAGTGACTTCGCGGGTCTGGCCGGGTTCGAAACGGATGGCGGTGCCAGCGGCGATGTCGAGGCGCAGGCCCTTGGCCGCAGCGCGGTCGAATTCCAACGCCGGGTTGGCTTCGGCAAAGTGGTAGTGGGAACCGATCTGCACGGGGCGGTCGCCGGTGTTGGCCACTTCGATGGTGGTGCGTTCGCGGCCGGCGCAGAGTTCGATATCGCCGTCTTGCAGTTGGTATTCGCCGGGGATCATGTCTCGCTCCTCAAACGATGGGGTTATGAACCGTCACGAGCTTGGTTCCGTCGGGGAAGGTCGCTTCGACCTGGACTTCGTGGATCATGTCGGCCACGCCGTCCATGACGTCGTCTCGGGTGAGGATTTCGGTGCCGGAGCTCATGAGTTCGGCCACGGAGCGGCCTTCGCGGGCGCCTTCCATGATCTCGGCGCTGATCAGGGCGATGGCTTCGGGGTAGTTGAGTTTGAGGCCCTTGGCTTTGCGCCGTTCGGCCAGCAGCGCTGCGGTGAACAGCAGCAGCTTGTCTTTGTCTCTGGGTGTTAGTTCCATCATTCACTCCGTTGTGTTTGTTGGCTCTGGTATTGGTGATGATCAGGTCAGCCAGATTCTTGGTACATGCGCCTCGTGCCCGGTGAGTCGGGGCCGGAGGATTTCCCAGGCCTGTTGGCACAGCGCCCAGGCCTCGTTGCGTTCGTTGCCCAGGTAGCGCAGCAGCACCACGCCACGGCGGCGGGTGATGGCCCAGCGGTTGGACTCAGGCAGGGCGTCGCGTACCGCTTCGATGGCGTCGGTTTCGTCTTCCAGCCCAACCGCCCACAGCGTGGCCTGCACGGTGGCGCCGCCCTGCCCCCACTTACCGGCAAAGCGCGGGTGATTGGGGTCCAGCGGTTGGCGTTCCAGCCACAGGGGCTGGCCGTCGAGGGTCAGGCGAAAGCGCTGTTCCAGGTGGCCGGAAACGAACGGCAAGCGGCTAGCCGGACGGCCGAGGGCGAGGATTTCCCAGCCCAGGGTGCGGGCGCCGCTCTCAAGGTCGATGGTGGTGCTCTGCTCGCCTCGGGAGCCGTCGAAGGCCAGGGTTTCCTGGGGCAGGTATTCGAGGATGGCGTCTTTCGCCACCGTCAAATGGGTGTGCTGGGCCCAGGCCACGCCGTGGCTGTCGGCCTTGTAGAGTTTGGCCGCCGCCGGGGTGGTGAGCAGGGCGTGGGCGCCCTCGCCCACGTCGGCAGAGATGGTGAGGGCGTCACCACTGACCAATCCGCCCGGCGGATGCAGCAAGTAGACATGGCAGCAGCCGGTGCACCCTTCCGGGTAGAAGGGGCGCTGCACCCGCAGCGGTCCGGTGTGGTGGCGGCGGGTGAGCCGGGTGACGGTGTCGCCCTGCTCCTGCCGCGCCACGAAGCCCAGCGCCAGCGACGCTGCCCAGCGCCGGTCGGCGTCGAAGCGGTGGCCGGAGTCGTTGGCGGCCTTGCGACCGCCAATGGCCTGAAACGCGGTCATACCGTTAGGTGCTGTTTGATGAGTTCGTCAGACAGCTCGCCGATCTCGCCCTGGGCCACACGGCGGCCGCGGTCGAGGATGGCGAAGCGGTCGGCGTACTTGCGGGCAAACGGCAGTTTCTGCTCCACCAGCAACACGGTGAGGCCGTCTTCGGCGATCAGCTTGCGGATGACCTCGCCGATCTGCGCGACGATGTTGGGCTGGATGCCTTCGCCGGGCTCGTCGAGGATCAGCAGTTGCGGTTCGATCACCAGCGCCCGGCCAATGGCCAGCTGTTGCTGCTGGCCGCCGGAGAGGTCGCCGCCACGGCGGTGCTTCATTTCCCTGAGCACCGGGAACAGCTCGTAGATGCGCTCGGGGATCTGCTTGCTGCCATCCTTGCGGGCGGCGAGGCCGGTGCGCAGGTTCTCTTCCACCGTCAGCAGCGGGAAGATCTGCCGGCCCTGGGGTACGTAGCCGATGCCCAGGCGGGAGCGGTCTTCCACTTTCTGTTGGGTGAGTTCGGTGCCGCCGTTATAGTGCAAAGAACCATATTTCACCGATTCCTCGCCCATGATGCATTTCATCAGCGTGGTCTTGCCCACGCCGTTACGGCCCATGACGCAGGTGCACTGGCCCTTGGGCACGTCCAGTTCCAGGTCCCACAAGGTGTGGCTCTCACCGTAGAACTGGTTGAGTTTGTCGACTTTCAGCATCAGGCGCCCTCCCCCAGATACACTTCAATCACTTTCGGGTCGTTGGAGACCTGGTCCATGGTGCCTTCCGCCAGCACGCTGCCCTGATGCAGCACGGTGACTTTCCTGGCGATGGAGCGGACGAAGCCCATGTCGTGCTCGACCACCACCACCGACTGTTTGCCCGCGAGGCTGGTGAGCAACTCGGCGGTGCGTTCCATCTCCTGCTCGGTCATGCCGGCGACCGGCTCGTCCACCAGCAGCAGCCGGGGTTTCTGCATCAGCAGCATGCCGATCTCCAGCCACTGTTTCTGGCCGTGGGAGAGAATGCCGGCTTCGCGGTAGCGCAGCTCCGCCAGGCCGATCAGGTGCAGCACTTCCTCGATGCGGTCCCGGTGTTCGCCGGTGAGCCGGGCGGTCAGCGTCGGCAGTATCCGCTTGTCAGTGGCCATGGCCAGTTCGAGGTTTTCGAACACCGTCAGGGCCTCGAACACGGTGGGCTTCTGGAACTTGCGGCCGATGCCGAGGGTGGCGATGTCCGGCTCGTTCATGGTAAGCAGGTTGTGGCGGCTGCCGAACCACACCGAGCCGGTGTCGGGGCGGGTCTTGCCGGTGATGATGTCCATCATCGTGGTCTTGCCCGCGCCGTTGGGGCCGATGATGCAGCGCAGTTCGCCGTCATCGATGGTGAGGTTGAGGTTGTTGATGGCCTTGAAGCCATCGAAGCTGACGTTGACGTCCTCGAGGTAGAGGATCGGTCCGTGGCGAACGTCCACCGGGGACGCCGCCGGGGTCAGGAATTCGAAGACGCGATCGCGGTTGGTCAGTTCCTGGAAGATGCTCATGCGGTGACCTCCTGGCCGGCGACGTTGTCACTGTCTTCGGCTTTCTTCCTGCGCTGCAGCAAGCCGGCGATGCCCTTGGGCAACAGCACGGTGACCAGCACGAACAGGCCGCCAAGGGCGAACAGCCAGGCGTCTGGCATGACGCCGGTGAACACGGTCTTGGCGTAGTTCACCAGCAACGCACCGATAACGGCGCCGTACAGCGTGGCGCGACCACCCAGGGCCACCCACACCACCACCTCGATGGAGAACAGCGGCGAGAATTCGCTGGGGTTGATAATGCCCACCTGGGGCACGTACAACGCACCGGCGACCCCCGCCAGCATGGCGGAGACCACGAACACGAACAGCTGCACCCGGTCGACGCGGTAGCCGATGAAACGGGTGCGGGCCTCGGCATCCCGGCAGGCGACACTGACCCGGCCCAGCTTGCTGAGCACGATGCCCCGGCAGATCACGTAGCCAATGGCCAGGGCGATGCCGGTGGCGATGAACAGGCCCAGGCGGGTGGCGTCGGAACGCAGGTCGAAGCCGAGGATGTCCTTGAAGTCGGTGAGGCCGTTGTTACCGCCAAAGCCCATCTCGTTGCGGAAGAACGCCAGCATCAGCGCGAAGGTCAGCGCCTGGGTGATGATCGACAGGTACACCCCGGTCACCCGCGAGCGGAACGCCAGGAAGCCGAACACCAGCGCCAGCAGGCCCGGCGCCAGCAGCACCATCGCGAAGGCAAACCAGGCCATGTCGAAGCCGTGCCAGAACCAGGGCAGCTCCTGCCAGTTCAGGAACACCATGAAGTCCGGCAGCACCGGGTCGCCGTAGACGCCGCGATCACCGATCTGGCGCATCAGGTACATGCCCATGGCGTAGCCGCCGAGGGCGAAGAAGGCACCGTGGCCCAGACTGAGAATCCCGAGGAAGCCCCACACCAGGTCAACGGCCACCGCCAGCAGGGCGTAACACAGGTACTTGCCCAGCAGGGTGACGGTGTAGGCGCTGACGTGCAGGGCGTGGCCTTCCGGGAAGACCAGGTGCAGCAGGGTAACCAGCGCGACGGCACCAAACAGGATGCCGAGGAACAGTTGCGTGGAGCGCTCGTTGAAGGGGCGCAGCAGCCACGGCTTGGAGGTATTCAGTGTAGATGCAACCATGACTTATCCTTCGGCAGCCCGGCCCTTCTGCGGGAACAGTCCGCGCGGGCGTTTCTGGATGAACAGGATGATGAAGACCAGCACCACGATCTTCGCCAGGACCGCACCGGCCCAGGGTTCCAGCACCTGATTGATGGTGCCGAGGGAGAGTCCGGCCACCAGGGTGCCCCAGAGGTTGCCGACGCCGCCGAACACCACCACCATGAACGAATCGATGATGTAGCTCTGGCCCAGGTTGGGACCGACGTTGGTGATCTGGGACAGCGCCACACCGGCCAGGCCGGCCACGCCGGAACCGAGGCCGAAGGTGAGGATGTCGACCCGGGTGGCCTTGATACCCATGGAACGGGCCATGGCGCGGTTCTGGGTCACGGCGCGGACTTCCAGGCCGAGGCGGGTCTTGCGCATGATCAGCATCAGCCCGGCGAACACCACCAGGGCGAAGCCGATGACGTACAGGCGGTTGAGGGTCAGCGACAGTGCTTCGTTCACCATCAGCGAGCCACTCATCCATTCCGGGGTGATCACGGTGCGGTTGAGGGGAGAAATCACGGTGCGCACCAGTTGTTGCAGGATCAGGCTGACGCCAAAGGTGGCCAGCAGGGTCTCCAGCGGACGGCCCTTGAGGTGCTGGATCACGCTGCGTTCGATGGCGATGCCCGCCAGCGCCGCCACCAGGAAACCGGCGGGGATCGACAGGATCAGCGCCAGACCGGGCTGGCCCGGCAGCAGCTGCTGCATGCCCCAGGTGGTGTAGGCGCCGAGCATGATCAGCTCACCGTGGGCCATGTTGATCACGCCCATGACGCCGAAGGTGATGGCCAGGCCGATGGCCGCCAGCACCAGTACCGAGCCGAGGGAGAGGCCGAAGTAGAGGGTCTCGGCGGCGCTGTTGATCTTCAGTTTGGTTTCGATGTTCTTCAGCGCCTGGGCGGCGGCCGCAGCGAGTTCCGGGTCGTCGCTCTGGGCAGCGCCGTTGAGGGCCACCCGGGCGCGGGCGTTCAGGCTGCCGTCGAGAATGGCCACGGCGGCCACGTCGCCCTGCTCCACCTGGTAGATGGCCAGGGCTTTGGTCAGGGCGGCGCGGACGTCGCTGTTGTCTTCGGTTTGCAGCAGGCCGTCGATGCGTTCGGCCAGTGGAGCGTCCACTTCACCGCGTAAATCACGGGCGGCGGCGAGGCGGGTGTCGGGGTTGGCCACGGTCAGGTCGATGACCGAGAGAATGCCGTCCAGCTCGTTGCGCAGCGCGTTGTTGATTCGGATGCTGTCCAGGTCACGGCGGGACACTTCGCCGAGGGATTCGCCACTGAGGGCGTCGGCCACGGTCCAGTTACGGCCGCGGTTGGACAGTACGATAACAAACTGGCCGGAGTCTTCGATGCGGCTCAGTTTTCCATTGGCAAAGGCTTCCAGCCAGCCTCGGGCACGTTCGTCTCCACTGCCTGCGATTTCTGCGATCACATCTTTTTTCTGGGCATAGGAGGAATCGGCCAGCGCCTGCAAGAGCGCCGTGGCCTCACTGTCCGTCGATTGGGCCTGGGCCATCGGCGCCAGGACCAGCAGACACAGCAACAGCAGGCTGGTGAGCGATCGGGAGATGCTCATGGGTGTCTTCCTGTAGCTAAGGGGTGAGCGTTGTTGGCGGTAACGCATAGGGTTCGGTCTTGCCTTCAGCCGGGCGCCGGAGCGCCGGGCGGGCGGGGACAACCGCGGCCCGGTGGCCGCGATGGTCCCGCCGGGTCTCGGTTACTCGGCAGCCACTTCGGCGGCACCGCCACAGCTGCGGCTCACCACGTTGTAGTTGCCGCACGCCAGGGGCTTGCGCCAGTCACTGATCAGGTCCTTGGAACCGGGCAGGAAGTCGGACCAGGCGTCGCCAGCCACGGTGGACGGGGTTTCCCAGACCACGGAGAACTGGCCGTTGTCCTGGATTTCACCGATCAGCACCGGCTTGGTGATGTGGTGGTTCGGCATCATGGTGGCGTAGCCGCCGGTCAGGTTGGGCACCGACACGCCGATGATGGCGTCCTTGACCGCGTCCACTTCCGGGGTGCCGGCTTTGCGCACCGCTTCCACCCACATGTTGAAGCCGATGTAGTGGGCTTCCATCGGATCGTTGGTGACGGCTTCCTCGTTACCGCTGTAGTCCACCCAGGCGTCGATGAAGTCGTAGTTGGCGTCGGCATCCACACTCATGAAGTAGTTCCAGGCCGCCAGGTGACCTACCAGCGGGCCGGTATCGATGCCGGACAGCTCCTGTTCACCCACCGAGAACGCCACCACAGGAATGTCGGACGCTTCGATGCCCTGGTTGCCCAGTTCACGGTAGAACGGCACGTTGGCGTCGCCGTTGATGGTGGAGACCACGGCGGTCTTCTTGCCTTCGCTGCCGAACTGCTTGATGTCAGCGACGATGGACTGCCAGTTGGAATGCCCGAACGGGGTGTAGTTGATCATGATGTCGTCAGCGGCGACGCCATGGTCCTTGAGGTAGGTTTCGAGGATCTTGTTGGTGGTGCGCGGGTAGACGTAATCGGTGCCCGCCAGTACCCAGCGCTCAACGCCGATCTGGTTCATCAGGTAGTCCACCGCCGGAATCGCCTGCTGGTTGGGCGCCGCGCCGGTGTAGAACACGTTTTCAGAGGATTCTTCACCTTCGTACTGAACCGGGTAGAACAGCAGGCCGTTCAGCTCTTCCACCACCGGCAGCACGGATTTGCGGGAAACCGAGGTCCAGTTGCCGAAGATGACATCAACGTCTTCCTTCTCCAGCAGTTCCCGGGCTTTTTCGGCGAACAGCGGCCAGTTGGAGGCCGGGTCCACTACTACCGGTTCCAGTTGCCGACCGAGCACACCGCCGGCTTCGTTCTGCTTTTCAATCAGCATCAGCATGGTGTCTTTCAGGGTGGATTCACTGATGGCCATGGTGCCGGAGAGGGAGTGCAGGATACCGACCTTGATCGGGTCTTCCGCCGCCATCGACTGCATGGAGATGGAAAGCGCCAGTGCGGAGAGGCCCAGAGTCACGTGTTTTTTAATGGTCATGTCTTACGTCCTTTTCCTGTTTGATGGGACATCGGTCAAAACGCCCAGCCACCAGTGCAGCTACCGTTCCAACACAGGAAAAGGTCTTTAATTTTCAGAAGTTTGCGATGTATACAAGAAGACAGAGCAAGACCAATCGGGGGTCATTCAAGGGCCTGGGGCCTCATCGCTGGGCGTAAGCCGGCGCCGGCCTCTGGTCGTGCACAACCGTGTGGCATGACGAAAAACCCACCGAAAACCCATAAATATCAACCAACTAATAAAAACACCAAAACACAACAATCAATCACGATGCAGTAAAACCGGGGTCGGTCCTATTTGGTGCCAGCGCGCTATAACGGTGCAGTTCGATTTGTCGGGATACCAGCCGAATCTCTTTAAACCATTGTTATATGTAGACTTATATCCACCCACTCGAAATGGCACAGGCCTTGCCATGCAGGTTGTATACAAGTTCACGCAACCTCAGATGAAGGACTCTGCCCATGTTCGATGTTTCCGGATGGACCCTGAATGACTGGCAGGCGGCCTACCAACAAGGCGCCCAACCCGACGACCTGCTGCCACAGCTGTTGGCTCAGTGCACTGCGGACGATCCGGCCTGGATTGCCCTGCTCGACCAGCCTGGCCTCGACCAGGCTCTGACCGAACTGGCCGTCACTCTGGCGCAGGCCGGTGGCGATCCCGCCCGGCTCCCGCTGTATGGGGTACCCTGCGCGGTGAAGGACAACATTGATGCCCGCGGCTTCCCCACCACCGCCGCCTGCCCCGAGTTTGCCTACCAGCCCACGGAGGACGCCACCGTGGTGGCGAAACTGAAAGCCGCCGGCGCGGTGGTGATTGGCAAGACCAACCTGGACCAGTTCGCCACCGGCCTGGTGGGTACCCGCTCTCCCTATGGTGCCGTGGCCAACACCTTCGACCCGGAAGTGATCAGCGGCGGCTCCAGCTCCGGATCTGCCTCGGTGGTTGCCCGGGGACTGGTGCCCTTTGCCCTGGGCACGGACACCGCCGGCTCGGGCCGCGTTCCCGCCGGCCTCAATAACCTGGTGGGGCTGAAGCCAACCCGGGGCGCCTTCAGCATGACCGGGGTAGTACCCGCCTGCCGCTCGCTGGACTGTGTCTCGGTGTTTGCGCTGACGGTGGACGATGCCGCTGCGGTGAGCGCCCGCTTGACCGGTCTGGACGACCGCGATGTTTTCTCCCGCACCGGGACTGCTGCGGGCGACGGCCCCGCCATCCGCCGGCCTGGCCCGATTCGCCGGCTGGCCATTCCGGCGCCCCACCACTGGCTGGGGGACGACGCCACCGTCGCGGCCTGGCAGCGCTCCCTGGCGGACTGGCCGCAATTGGGGATTGAACTGGTGCCGATGGCGTTTGATCCGCTGCTGGAACTCGCCGAGCTGCTGTACCAGGGCCCCTGGGTTGCCGAGCGCCACGCCGCCATCGGTGATTTTCTCCAGCAACAGGGCGAGTCGGTACATCCGGTGGTCCGGGGCATCATTGAATCCGCCAGCCAGTTTGACGCCAGTACCACCTTCCGGGCGCAGTACCGTCGCGAAGAGCTGCTGCGCCGGATTGACCAGGCCCTGGCCGACGTCGATGGCCTGCTGGTGCCCACCGCCCCCATTGCCCCCACCATTGCGGCGGTGCAGGCAGACCCACTGACACTGAACAGCCAGCTCGGCACCTTCACCAACTTCGTCAACCTGGCGGACTTCTGCGCCCTGGCCATTCCCGCCGGGTTCCGTGAAGACGGCCTGCCGTTTGGCGTCACCCTGATCAGCGGTGCCTGGAAAGACCAGGCGCTGCAGACCCTCGCCAGCCAATGGCTGAACCGCCACCCACTGCCACTGGGCGCCACCGATCGCCCGCGACCACTGGAAACCGGCCCCGACAGCAGCCAAACGGCAAGCCCAGAACCCGGCGATGACACCATCACCGTGGCGGTGGTGGGCGCTCACCTCAGCGGCATGCCGCTCAATGGTCAGCTCACCGAACGCCAGGCGGAACTGCTGGAGCAGACAACCACCACCCCCAACTACCGGCTCTATGCGCTGCCGGAAACCACGCCCCCCAAACCTGGCCTGCGGCGGGTCGCCAGGGAGGACGGCGCGGCTATTGTTGTAGAGGTATGGCGCATGCAGGCCAACCGCTTCGGCTCGTTTGTCGACCTGGTGCCGCCGCCCCTGGGCATTGGCAACGTGGAGCTGGCCGATGGCCGCTGGGTGAAAGGCTTTATCTGTGAAGGCTATGCCCTGGAGCAGGCCCGGGATGTCACCGCCTTCGGCGGCTGGCGTCCCTACATCACCGCCCTTACTAACGGCCAGGCATAAGGAGACCGCCATGACCAACCCGATTCCGACCCCAGTTAACGGTCCCCTGCCGTTCACCAAGGTACTGATTGCCAACCGCGGTGAGATCGCCGTCCGCTCGCTGCGCACCCTGGCCCGGCTGGGCATCGCCAGTGTCGCGGTGTACGCCGAGCCGGACCGCCACAGCCAGCACGTCCAGCAGGCGGATGAGGCCATTGCCCTGACCGGCCAGGGCGCCAGTGAGACTTACCTGGACGGCGAGCAGATCCTCGCCGCCGCCCGCCAGACCGGCGCCCAGGCCATCCTGCCGGGCTATGGCTTCCTGTCGGAGAACGCCGGCTTTGCCGAGGCCTGCGAAGCCGCCGGCGTTGCCTTTGTCGGCCCTACCCCGCAGCAGATGCGGGACTTTGGTCTCAAGCACCGTGCCCGGGAACTGGCAGAGCAGGCCGGCGTTCCGCTCGCTCCGGGCAGTGGCCTGCTGGCAGACCTGGACGAAGCCCTCGCCACCGCCGCCAGACTGGGCTACCCGGTGATGCTCAAGAGCACCGCCGGTGGTGGCGGCATCGGCCTGACCCGCTGCGACGATGAGGCCGCCCTGCGGGACGCCTTCGATTCGGTCCAGCGTCTGGGCCAGAGCTTCTTTAACGACAGTGGCGTGTTTCTGGAGCGCTTCATCGCCCGCGCCCGCCATGTCGAGGTACAGATCGTCGGCGACGGCGCCGGCCAGGTGGTCGCCCTTGGCGAACGGGACTGCTCGCTGCAACGCCGCAACCAGAAGGTGGTGGAGGAAACCCCGGCCCCCAACCTGCCGGCAGCCACCCGCCAGAAAATGCTGGACGCCGCCGTGGCCCTGGGGCAATCGGTGAACTACCACTCCGCCGGCACCGTGGAGTACATCTACGACGCCCAGCGGGACGAGTTCTACTTCCTGGAGGTGAACACCCGGCTGCAGGTGGAGCACCCGGTCACCGAGGCGGTCACCGGGCTCGACCTGATCGAGTGGATGCTCACCATCGCCGCCGGTCAGGGCCCGGACCTGGCCAGCTTCAGCCCGGTGTTGTCCGGCGCCGCGATGGAGGTACGGATCTACGCCGAAGACCCGTTGCGGGATTTCCAGCCCAGCCCGGGCGAGCTCACAGACGTGCACTGGCCGGACGGCGAGGTCCGCATCGACACCTGGGTGGAGAACGGCAGTGAGGTCTCGGCCCACTACGACCCGATGATCGCCAAGCTGATTGTTCACGGCGCCGACCGTGCCGAGGCGCTGCAGCGGCTGCAACAGGCGCTGGCCAGCACCCGGCTGATGGGCATCGCCACCAACCTCGATTACCTGCGCCAGGTGGTGGCCGACCCGGCCTTCGCCGCAGGTGAGGTGTCCACCCGCGCGCTGGACAGCTTCGACTACCAGCCGGCGGCGGTCTCGGTGCGCCAGCCGGGCACCTACACCACGGTGCAGGACTGCCCGGGCCGGATGGGCTACTGGCACATCGGGGTGCCTCCTTCCGGGCCGATGGACGACTACGCCTTCCGCCTGGCCAACCGCATTGTAGGCAACCACCCCGACGCCGCCGGCTTGGAAGCCACCCTGGTGGGACCGGAACTGACGTTCCATCAGGACACCGTTATCGCCCTCACCGGTGCGCCCTCCCCGGCCACCCTGGATGATCAGCCGGTGCCCTTCTGGACCCCCGTGACCGTGCGTGCCGGCCAGGTGCTGGCGGTCGGCAAGGCCACCTCGGGCTGCCGTACCTATCTGGCGGTACGGGGCGGGCTCGATGTGCCGGTGTACCTGGGCAGCCGCGCCACCTTCGCCCTGGGCCAGTTCGGTGGCCATGGTGGCCGGCCGCTGCGCCCCGGGGACACCCTCGCCATCAGCCAGCCGGAGCTGCCGGCCTGCACCACGCCGGCCCCCACCCACGCGCCGGCGGCGGCCGACCCGGCACTGGTACCGGACTACCCCAGCCACTGGCAGATCGGCGTGCTGTATGGCCCCCATGGCGCGCCGGACTTCTTCACCGAGCGCTCCATCGAGGAATTCTTCCAGCAGGACTGGGAGGTGCACTACAACTCCAACCGCCTGGGCATCCGCCTGAACGGCCCCAAGCCGTCGTTCACCCGTACCGACGGCGGTGAGGCCGGGCTGCATCCGTCCAACATTCACGATTGCGAGTACGCCATCGGCTCCATCAACTTTACCGGCGACATGCCGGTGATCCTGACCCGCGACGGCCCCAGTCTGGGCGGCTTCGTGTGCCCGGTGACCATCGCCAGTGCCGAGCTGTGGAAAGTGGGACAGGTCAAACCCGGCGACACCATCCGCTTTGTGGCGATGGACCAGGCCACGGCGGTGGCGTTGTCAGAGCACTGCGACCGCGCTGTCGAGAGCCTCACCGCCAGCGCCCCGGTACCCTGGCAGCGGCCGTCGCTGGCGCCGCAGGCGGAACGGTCCGCCACCCTGCTGGGACACCTGGCCGGCACCGATCAGCGCCCGGAAGTGTGCTATCGCCAGGCCGGGGATCAGTACATCCTGATGGAATACGGCCCCAACGAGCTCGACCTGGGGGCCCGCCTGCGCATCCATGCACTGATGGAAACCCTGAAGGAACGGCTGCCGCCGGGGCTGCTGGAGCTGTCCCCCGGCGTACGCTCGCTGCAACTGCGCTACGATCCCCGGGAGCTGCCCCAGCAGGCGCTGGTGGATCAGCTGCTGGCGCTGGAGGAGCGGCTGCCGCCAACCCACGAGCTGTCCGTCCCCAGCCGGGTGCTGCACCTGCCCATGGCGTTCGAGGACAGCGCCACCCTCGAGGCGGTGGAGCGTTATCGCCAGTCGGTGCGGGATGAGGCGCCCTGGCTGCCCAACAACGTCGACTTTATCCAGCGCATCAACGGCCTGGCGGAACGGGAGCAGGTTCGCGACGTACTCTACAGCGCCCGTTATCTGGTGCTCGGGCTCGGCGATGTCTACCTGGGGGCGCCCTGCGCGGTGCCGCTGGACCCCAGGCACCGGCTGCTGACCTCCAAGTACAACCCGGCTCGCACCTACACCGCCGAGGGCACGGTGGGTATTGGTGGCATCTACATGTGCATCTACGGCATGGACTCCCCGGGCGGCTACCAGCTGGTGGGGCGGACCCTGCCCATCTGGAACCGCTACCTGAAGAACCCGCAGTTTCAGGACGGCCAGCCCTGGCTGCTGAACTTCTTTGATCAGGTCTGCTACTACCCGGTGTCGGAGCAGGAACTGGAGCGTCAGCGGGATCTGTTCCGCGCCGGCCAGCTCAGCATCGAGATTGAACACACCACCTTTGAGCTGGCCTCCCACCAGGCCTTTCTGGACGCCAACGCTGGCGCCATCGCCAAGTTCCGCCAGAGCCAGCGGTCGGCCTACCAACAGGAGGTGGCGCGCTGGAAAGACAGCGAAGCCGACACCCTGGAGCGGCTGGCCAAGGCGCCACCGGCAACCGACACCGCCGATCTGGCCCGCTTCGGCGAGCTGGTGAGCGCGGACATGGCAGGCAACATCTGGCAGTGCCTGGTGAAACCCGGGGACCGGGTCAGCAAGGGCGACCGGGTGCTGGTGGTGGAGGCCATGAAGATGGAGTTTGAAGTCCTCGCCAGCCACGATGGCACTGTCTCGGCCCTGCATGTTCAGGCCGGCAAGGCCGTGACGCCGGGCGAACCGTTGCTTAGCATTGAGGTATAATCCAGGCCGGGCGCCCTCCTCTGTTTGAGGGTGCCCGGTGACTTAGGGAGCAAGAGTCATGACAGAAAAATCCCCGGGCCGTCGCAAGGAAAGCATGGCCGATCGGGTCTACGAGGCCCTCAAGGCAGACATCTTCGAGTTCCGCCTGATTCCTGGCGACCGTTTCAGTGAGGGCGATATCGGCGGCCGGCTGCAGGCCAGTCGCACTCCGGTGCGCGAGGCATTGTACCGGTTGCAGCGGGAAGGCTATGTGGACGTGCTGTTCCGCAGCGGCTGGCAGGTGCGGCCGCTGGACTTCCAGCAGGTGGCCGACCTGTACGATCTGCGCATCACCCTGGAGCGGGCAGCGGTGGAGAAGCTCTGTCTTCTGCCGGAACCACCGCCGACCCTGCGCACCCTGACGGCGATCTGGAACCCGGATCATCCCTCTGAACGGGCGGTGGGCAGTACCGTGCGGGCGCTGGATGAGAGCTTCCACTGTGACCTGGTGGCCGCTGCCGGCAATCGCGAGATGACTCGCATTCACCGGGAGATCACCGAACGCCTGCGCATCATCCGTCGGCTCGACTTCACCCGTGACGATCGCATCGACGCCACCTACGAGGAGCACGCGGAGATTCTCGACGCCCTCCGCCGGGGCGAAGCAAGCCACGCCGCCGACCTGTTGGCCAGCCACATCCGCAGCAGTCAGGACGCGGTGAAGGAAATCACCATGGAGCGCATCCGCGAGGCCGCCGAATACCAGCGCCAACAGGCGACCGCTGCCGAAGAGTAGTTGACGCGGCTCGCGGGGACAGTATGGTTACTTGGCCTGATGTCACAATCGTCAGATGTCACGAAAAGATGGCAGAGGCTCCCAAGCTGTCAGAACAACAAAAACGCCGCCCCAGGATGTCGCCATGGCCCACACCTACGATCACACCGCCACCAATCCCCCCGGCCGGATCGCCATTTTTGGCGCCGGCAGCGTCGGTTGCTACCTGGGCGCCCGGCTACTGGCCGCAGGCGCAGAGGTCCGCTTCATCGGTCGCCCCCGGTTACAGGCGGTGTTACAGCAACACCCACTGGTCGCCAGCGATTACCAGGGTTTCCGCCACAGCCAGCAGTTGTCCGAGGGCCACTACGTCACCGACCCCAGCGCGGCCGCTGACGCAGACCTGGTACTGGTCACGGTCAAATCCGCCGCTACCGCGGAAGCCGGCCATCAACTGGCAGAGGTGTTGCCGGCTGGCACGCCGGTGATCAGCCTGCAGAATGGCATTTCCAACGCCGACACCCTGGCGGCGGCCATGCCCGATGCCCGTGTACTGGCGGGTATGGTGCCATTCAATGTTCTGCAGCAGGCCCCCGGGCACTTTCATCAGGGTACCGAAGGCCATCTGATGGCAGCTTACGACGCCGTTCTGGAACCCTGGCTGGGGTTGTTCAACGCCGCGGGTCTGCCGCTGGAGCTACGTCAGGACATGCTTTCGGTGATGTGGTCCAAGCTGCTGCTCAACCTGAACAACCCCATCAACGCCCTGTCTGGCGTGCCGCTGCTGGAGGAACTCTCCCAGCGGGACTACCGGCGCTGCCTGGCGCTGGCCCAGGAAGAAACCCTGACTCTGCTGGACCGAGCAGGCATTCCGGTGATCAAACTGACCGGTCTGCCCACCCGCTGGATACCCACGCTGATGCGGGCGCCGGACTGGTTGTTCACCCGGCTGGCGAAAAAAATGTTGGCCATGGACCCGGTCGCCCGCTCGTCCATGTGGGAAGATCTGGAGGCCGGCCGCGCCACCGAAGTGGACTGGATCAACGGCGAAGTGGTCGCTCTCGCCCATGCCCAGGGCCGCCAGGCACCGATCAACGACACCCTCACCAGGCTGGTTCATCAGTGCGAAACCCGACGCCGGGCCTGGCCCGCCGGGGAACTGCTGGCGCAGCTGAAAAATATGAACAGGAATTGATCTCATTTGGTGCGCCAGCGCCTACACCACTGTAGGAGATATCGCACACGAACCGTCGGCAATGTCCTTTGGCACCAACTCGGCACTTACCTAGAATAGACAGTGTCAAGGATGACAAGCCCGCACGGAAGCAGGCATACGGATGAACGGATGGGCTCACAGGATGTGAGCGTACATGGACGACTGCCCACGGATCAGGGCAGCCCGAAGGACCGGGCGTCAGGCCGGCGACGGAGAAGGTTTACAAGGATTGTGAGCCTTTCCGTGCCCCTTTCTCCCCCAGCATTACCTGCATGTTTCCCTCTGTCTGTTTTCGTTGTCGGGCGCCTTCTCAAGGCATACCGGTTATTGGCTGGTGTCGGCCTGCGTGGCCGAGCCAAACCCCTTGTCGCTGTTACCAACACCGGACCGCGGGTTATCCAGCCAATCGTCTGCCACCGGCAGCACCTGATCTTGCAGATCCTGGTCCGCGAGTCCATGCGCCCAGGAGAAATCCATGCACAACCTCGTACCCCGGAAACCCCTTCATCGCAGCCCGATCCTCGCGACTCTGGCACTTGTGCTGTCGCTGCTGACCCTGCCCCTGCAGGCGGACCCGGCGAACGCTGTCGCCCCCATCAACATCAATACCGCCACCGTCGAACAACTGACCGCACTGGATGGCATCGGCCCGGCCAAGGCCCAGGCGATCGTCAGCTACCGCAATGATCACGGCCCCTTTCAGAGCACGGAGGACCTCACCAAGGTCCGGGGCATTGGTAACCAGACCTTGGCCAAGAACAGCCCCCGGCTGACCGTGGACCGTCCCGCCACGCCGTAGTTTGGTTAACGGGCTTCTGGACAGGCTCGCTCCCGCTGCATAAGTTTAGGAGACGTCGGTGTGGTTGCGCGTGCGCAGCCACCGAGTCCGCATGCAGTGGGAGGTCTGATGACAGAGCCGGTTAAGGTCTATCCCGCCAAACCGCAAAAGGTGTACTTCTTCGGCACCTGTCTGGTGGACCTGTTCTTCCCGGATGCCGGTATGGCCGGCATCCAGTTGCTGGAACGGGAAGGCATTGAGGTGCTGTTTCCCCAGGCCCAGACCTGCTGCGGCCAGCCCGCCTACACTTCCGGTTACCACGACGACGCCCGCGCCGTCGCCGCCGCCCAACTTCCGCTGTTTGACGAACCATGGCCCATTGTGGTGCCTTCCGGGTCCTGTGCCGGCATGATGCGCCAGCACTACCCCGCACTGTTTCAGGACACGCCGCAGCAGGCGCTGGCCAATGAGGTAGCGGCCCGAGTCTGGGAGCTGACCGACTTTCTGCTCAACGTCTGCCACATCAAGCTGCGGGATCAGGGTGAACCAGTGACGGTCGCCATGCACACCTCCTGCTCCGCACGGCGGGAAATGGGCATCGCCGCCGTGGGGCCAGCACTGCTTGGCCAGCTGGACAAGGTCACCCTGGTGGAACAGGTACGGGCGGAGGAATGCTGTGGCTTTGGCGGCACCTTTGCGGTACGCCACCCGGAGATCTCCGGCGCCATGGTCAATGAGAAGGTCAGCAGCCTGGTTGATACCGGCGCCCGCGCCTTTGTCACCACCGACTGTGGTTGCCTGATGAACATCGATGGCCACGCCGAGAAGGAACAGCAACCACTGCGGGGCCAGCATATCCTATCGTTCCTGTGGCAACGGACCCAGGGTGGACCGGGTGGACAGGATCGAGAGGATAGAGAGGTCACGCCATGACCGCCCAGCCACCCCCGTCCGACGTTGAACAGTTCCACCCCCGGGCCCGGGCCGCGCTGAGTGATCCCCAGGTACGACAGAACTTCCGTCGCGCAATGGATGGGCTGATGGCCAAACGCAAGGCTGCGTTCGCCGACTGGGATCTGGACGCCCTGCGGGACCTGGGGGCGGCGGTTCGCCAGCGCGCCCTGGCCGAGCTGCCCAACCTGTTGGAGCAACTGGAGCAACAACTTCAGGCCAACGGCATTCAGGTTCACTGGGCGGTGGATGGTGACCATGCCTGTCGCATCGTCACCGACATCTGCCGCGCCCGCGACGCCCGGCGGGTGATCAAGGGCAAGTCGATGGTGTCGGAGGAGATGGAGCTGAACCATTATCTGGAGCAGCACGGCATCGAGGCGCTGGAGTCGGACCTGGGCGAGTACATTGTCCAGTTGGCGGAGGAAACGCCCTCCCACATCATCATGCCCGCGATCCACAAGAACACCGATGAGATCTCCGAGCTGCTGCACGACAAGACCGGCACCCGGCGTTCCCACGATGTCGAGTACCTGACCGCCAGTGCCCGCCAGCAACTGCGGGAGAAATTCATGCAGGCGGATGTGGGCATTTCCGGGGTCAACTTCGCGGTCGCCAGTACCGGAACCCTGTGCCTGGTGGAGAACGAGGGCAATGGCCGCATGACCACCACCGTGCCACCCTGCCACATTGCCGTCACCGGCATCGAGAAAGTGGTGCCGGGCCTGGACGAAGTGGCGGTACTGCTGGCACTGCTGACCCGCTCCGCCACCGGCCAGCACATCACCACCTACTTCAATATGATCTCCGGCCCCCGCCAGCCGGACGAGCTGGACGGCCCCGAGGAAGTTCACGTGGTGCTGGTGGACAACGGCCGCGCCACGCTTTACCAGGACCCGGAGCTGCGCGACACCCTGCGCTGCATTCGCTGCGGTGCCTGCATGAACCATTGCCCGGTCTACACTCGGGTTGGCGGCCACACCTACGGCACCACCTACCCCGGCCCCATTGGCAAGATCCTGATGCCCCATCTGCTTGGCCTGGCCTCGACCCGCCACCTGCCCAGTGCCTCCAGCTTGTGTGGCGCCTGCGGTGAGGTGTGCCCGGTACGCATCCCGATCCCCGATCTGCTGGTCCGCCTGCGCCGGGAGGCGGTGGACGGCGACCGCTTACACCCGTCCCGGGTCGCCGGCCATGGCAGTAAGCGCAACCCGGTGGAAGCGGTGGCCTGGCGCAGCTGGCGCTGGCTGCACAGCAATGGCGGCCGCTACCGGCTGGGTACCGCCCTGGCCACCCGCTTCCGCCGTCTGCAGCCCGCAAACCTGGGTGCCTGGACCCAGTACCGTACGGCACCACGATTGGCCAGCCGCAGCCTGCACCAATGGGTGCGACAACGGTCCAAGCAGGAGTCTGACGAATCATGAACGCACGGAAACAGATTCTGGATCGGCTCAGGGCCGCAACGGACACCGCGGCTGAGGCAACACCGCTGGACTTCACCTCAATGGAGCGGCCACCGTGGAGTCAGGAGGAGTGCCTGCAACGGTTTGAGCAAACACTGGAGTCGGTGCACGGAGAGGTTCACCGGGTCGACCGGGCGCACTGGCTGCTCCGGCTGGCGGAGATTCTGCAGGCCCGGAAGGTACGCAATCTGCTGGCGCCGGTGGAGCACCCACTTGGTCAGGCCCTGCGGCAAAGTGGCCGTGACGACCTGCCAACACTGCTGGCGTACGACCAGGTGATCGAGGCCTGGCAGCCATCGCTGTTCAACGACGTTGATGCCAGCCTGACGTCGACCCTTGGCGGCATCGCCGAAACCGGCTCGCTGATCCTGTGGCCGACCCGGGACGAGCCGAGACTGATGAGTCTGGTGCCACCCATTCACATTGCGGTGCTGGACGCCGACCAGCTGTACAGCACGTTTCTGGATGCCCTGCGCCAGCAGGGCTGGTCTGCGGGGATGCCGACCAACGCCCTGCTGATTTCAGGCCCTTCCAAGACCGCCGATATCGAACAGACCCTGGCCTATGGCGTTCACGGCCCGCGGGAGCTGATCGTGCTGGTGCTGGGCTGATCGCACTGATGCCGGACGGTGCCGACGGGCACTGCTACCCGCCGGACCGCCGCGATCAGTCGTGGTCGCGGCGCTGCTTTTCCAGCATGTTGGGCTGGAGGATCTCGATCCAGTAACCATCCGGGTCCTGAATGAAGGCCAGACCTTTCATCTTGCCGTCATCCGGCCGTTTGATGAATTCCACCCCAAGCTCATCAAAACGCTCCGCCGCCCGATACACATCCGGTACCGCAATGCCGATGTGGCCAAAGCCCTGGGGCTGGTCATTGCCATTGTGATAGTGGAAGTCCGGATCGTCCTCGGTCCCCCAGTTGTGGGTCAGCTCCAGCATCGCCTCGCGCCCGAAGGTGAAGGTGGTGCGGTGGGCCTCGTCCCGGGGTACGGCTGCCGCCTGACGCTCATCCAGGTAACCCAGGAAGTAGAGGCTGAACTGCATCTCCGGGAAATCGAGCTTGCGAACCAGGCTCATACCCAGCACCCGGGTGTAGAAGTCCAGGCTGACGGCCGGGTCCTTGATTCGCATCATGGTCTGGTTGAAGACGTAGCCCTCGGTCTCAGGAATCGGGGCATCATAGAGGCCGGGGGCCTCTTCGAAATGCTTGGGCATGGTGGGCTCCCTGTTCTGTTCATTCGCCGGGGCTACCGGCGTCGCGGTGCTGCTGCCATCGCCGGGCCCCATGTAAACCCTATACCTGTGTGCGTGTCAGCAGGATTTCAAGGGCGTGACACAGGTGACATGGCACTCTGGCCCGGTGTGCTAAACTCGCGCCATGGAATTTCAGGTCCCCAACACCCTCGCCGAACAGATTGCCAACTTCCTGGCTGAACGGATCATGACTGGTCAGATTCGGCCGGGCGAGCGCATTCATGAGGTCAAGATCGCCGCCGAACTGGAGGTAAGCCGTGCTTCGGTCAAGGAAGCGCTGTACACCCTGGAGCGCTGGCACCTGGTCGACATCATCCCCCGCAAGGGTGCTGTCGCCACCTGGCTTGACGCCGAGCACGCCTCCGAGCTCTACGATGTCTACATGCACCTGCTGCAGATGCTGGTGGAACGTCTGATCGACCGCTGGCAGCCCGAACACCGAGATCGCCTGCTGGGCCACATCGAGCAGGTATCCCGGCGGCTGCAGGAGCGCACCGACGTGCTGGCGGTGGTGAAGGCCAGCTTCGATGTCATGGATGTCTGCTGTGAGGTGGTGGGCAACCCCTACCTCACCGAGGCACTGACCAACTTCAAGCCTGCCGTCAGTCGCACCTATTACCTCAGCGCCGATCGCTATCGCCAGGATCTTCGCCGTACCGCCAGCTTCTTCAAGGGGCTGACCCAGGCGGTCCTGGACCGGGACCGGGTCGCGGCGGCCCATGAAATCACCGAGTTTTTCAACCACCAGCGCCAGCTCATCCTGCAGGCACTGTCCCCGGACGACACCACACCGGCCTCGTCCCGCTCCGCCTGAACCACCCTGCCATTGGCCCGACGGGCCAGATCTGTGATTCGCGCCGGTCTGTGAGAGTAATCACAGACCAGATACCCCGATGCGTCTACTGTAACAACATGTAACCTTACAACAAGAATCCGGGGTTCAGCCCCACCCATGCCAAGGATCGCCCCATGCCTCTGAATCGAGACTCCTTCTCCGCCAGTGCCGCTGCCGGCCTGCTGGTATCCGCCGGATTGTGGCTGACAGCAATGCCGACCCAGGCACTGGAGCGTCTGGACGACGGTGAGATGGGGGTGGTGACCGGCCAGGCAGGTATCACCATGGAACTGGCGGCACGGATCGACATCGGGCAGGTGCGTTATGTCGATGAGGCGCCATTGGATTTCAACCAGGTGCGGCTGTCTGGCCACAACGGCACCATGCTCGACAACCTCAAACTGACCCTGGACGTCGCCGGCCCGGGCGAAGTGCTCGACTACGGCTTCTCGGAACTGGCTCGACGGGGCGACCAGGGCATTCTGGACCCGAATCACTGGCAGGTGGCGGACGCCATGAACCGCTACTCGGTGGCTGGCGAATTCGGTCGTCAGTACAACGACGGTGATCTGGTGATTCACCTCAGCCCGGTGGACAGCGGCGATCCCGCCAGCCTGAACGATTACCTCAATGCGGTGGACTTCGAGCTGGCCATCGACTCCATTGTCACCGGCGGCCAGCCCACCAGCACCACCATGTTTGAGAACATCCTGCTGCAAGGCTACCTGGGCCCCACCGACATTGTGGTTGGCAACACTGACAACAGCCGTGTGCTGCCCAGCGGCACCCTGGTCCAGGGCGCCGAAACCCACATCAGCAGCCACTTTGCCATCACCAACGGCCAGCTCGACTGGAACGTGGGCAACTTCGCCATTCTGTTCAACTTCGCCGCAGTGGGCATTGAAGGGCTGCGCCTGCACAACAACCGCGGCGACGACATGCTGGGCCACTTCGGCATGGCCTACGCCGAGGCGTCCATCAGCAAGGGCACCAGTGGTACCAGCGGGCAGGATGGCCTGTCGATTCACAACGTCGATTTCCGGGCGGATCTCGACATCGACCGGTTCAAGGTGGGCGGTCACAGCATCGGCTCGGTGTACATGACCGACATCAACATCCAGGATGCGTCCTTCCTGGTCTACGGCCACTGATCCGGCCACCGGGAGTCCGGCTGGCCATTAGCCAGGTGGCCCCGGAATGGTTACACTGCGCCGTCATCCTTCGATGGAACGCGCATGAGTGACACACGGATTGATTCGCCGTCCCAGACCTCGTCCAACAGGGAAGAAAACCAGGGCTCCGGCACACGCCTGCTGCTCTTCAGTGCCCTGTTCCTGGGGCTGACCGCCCTCGGGCTCTACACCATCTGGGATCGCTTTGCCGGTCGCAGCATTGCCTTCGATGACCGCCTGCTGTCCCCCATTTCCCTGATTGCCATCACCGGTCTGGTGCTGCTGTACTTCCTGATGGACGGGCTGCGTCTG
Organism: Marinobacter xestospongiae; assembly: GCF_023156385.1. Lineage (GTDB taxonomy): Bacteria > Pseudomonadota > Gammaproteobacteria > Pseudomonadales > Oleiphilaceae > Marinobacter > Marinobacter xestospongiae. The sequence goes on along the minus strand of NZ_JAKZAK010000001.1, from coordinate 352,530 downwards.
CACTTCACCCTCCGGGCCCTGGGGCACCGGCTACCGATGGCCGCGCTGTTCAAGCTGGTGTTCATCAACCTGTTCTTTTCCAACGTCACACCGATGGCCACCGGTGGCGGCGTCGCTCAGGTGGTATACCTGCGCCAGCACGGCATTCCCCTTGGCCGGGCCACCGCTGCCACCACCATCCGCACGGTGCTGGCAGTGGCGGTGATCTTTACCCTGGCTCCGCTGTTCCTGATGTGGCTGCCCGCCCTGCAGTCCTTCTCGCTCAACCAGCAGCTGGGCACTGCCCTGGCGGTGTTCGCCGCCATCTACCTGACCTTCTTCGCGCTGGTGCTGTTCCGTACCCGCTGGCTGCTGGTGCCGTTGCAGGCAATGCTGGCGGGCCTGCACCGGGCCCATGCGCTGGGTGACGACCGCTATCGCCGCTGGCGCTTCCGGCTGAAGCGGGAGCTGATCCGCTTTGCCCAGAGTTTCCGCGCCTATCTCGCCGGCCCCCGCCGCTGGGTGGCGCTGTCGGTGCTGTGTACCGTCGGGTTCCTGCTGTGCCTGTTCAGTCTGCCGGCGGTCCTGTTGGCGGCACTGGACTACCAGATTCCTTACCTGACGACCCTGGGCCTGATGACGGTCACCACGTTCGTGATGTATTTCGCGCCGACCCCCGGTGCCTCCGGCATCTCCGAGGGCGTGTTTGGCACCTTCTTCCGCGACCTGCTGGCGGGCCAGCACCTGGTGCTGGTGACGGTGGCCTGGCGCTTCCTCACCATCTACCTGGGTATGCTGATCGGCCTCATTCTGCTGCAGCGCGACCTGGCCCGCCAAAGCAAGGACACCAAGACCCCATGATCTTCCGCCACCCCCTGAAGGCGCTGTTCTACCTCAACCTGCTGATCATCCTGCTGCTGATTGGCTACAAGGTGTACCTGAATCTTTACGGCCCCCGACTGGAAGCGATCCACACCGACCAGGTCGCCGAGCTGCAGGCATCCCTGACCGCCGATCAGCCGTTCTCGTTCGCGGTGGTTGGCAACATCAACAACTCGGTCGGGATCTTCGAGCAGCGTATCGTGCCGGAACTGAACCGCTCTGGCGTGGATTTCCTGGTGTCCGCAGGCAACGCCGTCAGCAGTGGCGGTGAGGACAAGTACCGGGCACTGCAGGGCACCCTGGGACACCTGCAGATGCCTTACCTGTTGACCTTTGGCGAAAACGAGCAGGAAAACTTTGGCAGCTTTCGCTTCTACGACCACTTTGGCCCGCATTTCTACAGCGTGAGCGCCGGCAACAGCCGGCTACTGTTCCTCGACAGCACCGGCAAGACCCCCTGGCGCTGGCAGATCCGCTGGCTGGACGAACAACTGGCCAGCGACGACAGTCCCCACCGCTTTGTCTTCATCAACCACCCGCCCTTCAGCTCCGGCAAGGACCTGCTGTTTGGGATGGAGGACAAGCACCTGCAACCGGTGGAATTCCGTCAGGCGCTGATGTCCCTGTTGCAGCAACACCGGGTGGACGCGGTGTTCTCTGCCAGCATTCCCATCTTCGCCGAGCAGAAAGTTCACGATACCCGGCTCATTACCACCGGCGGTGCCGGCGGCCTGGTGCTCAACAACGAGGACAGTTTCTACCACTACGTACGGGTGACGGTGCCGGAGGACCCGGATGCAGACGTGACCATCGAGCTCAATCGGCTGGAGATTGGCCAGCACCCGGTGATGAAGCAACTGGAGAGCTTTTGGTTCTTCATCTACTCCCTGTTCTATGTCGGCTACCTGAACTTCCTGCTGGTGCTGGCGGTGTTTGTGGTGATCGCCATTCGGCTCTACGTCACCGTGTACGTCGGTCGTGACTACTACCCGGATTATGACCTGGACCCCACACCCTGGCTGAAACGGCCATTGAAGGTGGCCATGTTCACCAACAACTACCTTCCGTTCATCGGTGGCGTGCCCATTTCCATTGAACGCCTGCGCCGAGGCCTTAAGGCGCTGGGCGACTCGGTGCTGGTGGTGGCTCCACGCTATAGGGACCAGCCAGCGGAGGAAGAGCAGGTTCTGCGCATACCCTCACTGCTGGCGCTGGGCGAAAAACGCGAGTTCCGTCTGGCCAACATTTTCCTGCCGCGCCTGCGGCGACGGGTGGCCGACTTCCGCCCCGATCTGATCCACATTCACCACCCCTTCTGGATCGGCTCCCTGGGGCTGTTCGTCGCCCGCTCACTGCGAATCCCGGCGGTCTACACCTACCACACCCGGCTTGAGCACTACGCCCACTTCGTGCCTCTGCCCGGGCGCCTGTTCCGTAACCTGATCTCCCACGAGATCATCAAGCGTTTCGCCAATCGCTGCGATGCGGTCATCGTGCCCACCTACTCCACCGAGGAGTATCTGCGGATGATTGACGTCAAGACTCCCACCTACGTGCAACCGACCGGTATCGAGTACCAGCGTTTCCAGGAGGTAGATCACCGCGAGGTCAACAAGCTGCGCCAGCGACTCGAACTTGGCGATGAACGGGTGTTTGTGAGCGTGTCGCGGCTGTCCAATGAGAAGAACATCGATTTTATGATCGATGCCATCGATCAGTTGCGGCGTCGCACCGACGTGCCATTCCGGTTCCTGATGATTGGTGATGGCCATCAGCGCCGGCGACTGCAGAAGCGCATTGATGAGCTGGACCTTGGCCGGCACTTCACCCTGGTCGGCGCCGTTCCCCCGGACGACATGGCCACCTGGTACCACCTTGGCGACGCCTTCGCGTTTGCCTCCAAGTCGGAAACCCAGGGCATGGTGATCCTGGAAGCCATGGCGGCGGGCCTGCCGGTGGTGGCGGTGCGTTCCAGCGGCATCGACGACGTGGTACGAGACGATCACAACGGCTACAAGACCCCGGAAAAGCAGCAGCTCTGGCTGCAACGGGTGCAACAGTTGCTGGAGGATGACGAGCTGCGCCAGCGCCTGGCAGACAACGCCCTGTCATTTGCCGCGGATTATTCGGTGGAGCAGTTCGCTGACGACGTTCGCACCATCTACGCGACCGTACTGGCCAGCCGGTTTGGCGAGCCGGAGGACGACCGTTCAGCGGAAGGCTGACCAATCCGCTCCTGTCGTGGTTGCCAGAAAGGCCACCAGTTCGTCAGCAGGCATCGGAAGGGCATAGTAAAACCCCTGGGCGGCATCGCAACCCAGATCGCGGACCAACCGGTCCTGCTCCGCGGTTTCGACGCCCTCCACCAGGACCGTCAGGCCCAGCCGGTGACCGACCTGGATGATCGCCTCCAGGATGGCCATGTCGGCGTCGTTGCCGAGTGCGTTCTGCAGGAACAGCCGGTCGATCTTCAGGGTGCACAGCGGCAACCGCCGCAGATACACCAGTGACGAGTAGCCGCTGCCAAAGTCGTCAATGGCAATATGGCCGCCGGCGTTGTAGAGGCGATGCAGCTGGGCCATCTCAGCGTCCTGGCTCGACATCATTTCGTGCTCGGTCAGCTCCAGCCCCAGCTGTTTGAGCGGGATTCCGAACTGACGCGTCACCTCGAGCACCTGGTCATCAAAGCGCTGCTTGATCAGCTGATTGGCGGAAACGTTGATATCCACACGCAGACCGGCCAGGGGCGTCGTTTGCCACTGTGCCAACTGCTGGCAGGCCTGCTGCAGCACCCACTGGCCGATCTCCCGGATCAGGCCTGACTTTTCTGCCACCGGGATAAATTCCGCCGGCGACACCGGCCCCCCTTCCGCCGGGAAACAACGCAATAACGCCTCACAGGACCTGATCCGACCGCTGCGCAAGTCAACCTGGGGCTGGTAGTAGAGCTGGAACCAGTCGCGCTCCAGGCCCTGGCGGATCAAGGTCACCACCTGCTGGTGACGGTGTAGCTGATCGGAAATGGCCTGGCTGAAGAAGCAGTAGCCGTCTCGCCCCCGGGCCTTGGCCTGGTGCATGGCGGCGTCAGCCGCACCCATCAGCGAACGGCTGTCACGGCCATCATCCGGAAACAGACTGACACCGATGCTGGCGCTCAGGGCGTAGTCGACGTCATCGACCACCAGGCAATCCGCAAACTGGTCGCGCAGTGACTGCAGGAACCCCTCAACCTCCGGTCGTCCGTCGACGTCCGCCAGAATGGCGACAAACTCATCCCCACCAAAGTGACTGAGCCAGTTTGGCGGACCAACCACCAACGCCAGTCGCGCGGCCACCGCCTGAAGCAATCGGTCGCCGAGATCGTGGCCAAGGGTATCGTTTATCAGTTTGAACTCATCCAGATCGATGAACAACAGGGCCAGCCGCTGCCCCTCGTTCCCGGCCCGGGTGATCCGGCAGGCCAGCTCCTGCTCCATGCTGAAGCGGTTGGGCAACCCCGTCAGGCCATCATAATGAGCCTGCCGAACCAGCTTCTGCTCCGCCCGCTTTTGCTCCTGCAGGCAGACATCGATACAGAACATCTCGCAGGCCCCGGAGGCCTGGCGTAGCAGTACGTGGCTGGAGTACACCGGCACGGTATGACCATCCCGATGCTGCAGTTCCAGCTCCGCCGAAGGAATCGCCACCCCCTCGGCCAGCCAGACTCGATGGGCCTCGATCACCTCGTCACGCATGCGGTGAGGAATGATCAGGTCCTCCAGGCGGCGGCCCAGGGCTTCTTCTGCGGAATAACCGTAGATCCGGGTGCTGGCCTGATTCCAGTAGATGACCCGCCGTTCGCGGTCGTAACCCTGCACAGCGACCATGGGCAGCTGTTCGATCAGCTGGAAGAACCGATCCTCATCGTTGGCCAGAGGGTCGTCTGCGGTCTGCGCGGAAGCGTCAGCCATTGTTTTCGATGGACGGGATGGTTTGGGTGTGTTGATGGACATGGTAACCGAGTGCTCCTGCCGGCAGCTATGCTTTTGCCTACCTATTACGCTGGTCGAGGTAACCTCGGATCGCGCAGAGGCGATTCGAAGTTCATCAGAGGCGCCCTGATGTCCCGTCTGACGAATTCCTTGGCCAGACAGGACACTAGTTATTAATAGCAGCTTGGCGTGGGTTTGCAGGAGATCGTGGGTTTGCCAGTATTTCTGTGCCGGGGAGGCTCTGATGCGCTCCCTGGCGGGGTCTGAGAGATCGGATTACACTGAGGGTTCGTAGAGCCTTTTAGGTAATCAACGAAAGGAGTGATCGCCGTGACAGGAATTCCGGTTGGTATCAGCACCTGCCTGCTGGGGCAGAACGTCCGCCATGATGGTGGCCACAAGCATTCACGCTTCTGTACGCAGGTACTGGCGAAGCACTTTGAGTTTCGGCCCTTCTGTCCGGAGGTGGCCACCGGCATGGGCACACCGCGGCCGGCGATTCACCTCCGTGAGGTCGGGGAGGAGCTTCGACTGGTGGAGTCCAAGGGCGACGCCGACCACACCGACGCCATGCATGAGACCATCGCACGCGCCCTGCCGGGCCTGTCGCACCTGCGCGGCTACATTTTGATGGCCAAGTCTCCCAGTTGTGGCATGGAGCGCATCAAGGTCCACAACGACCAAGGCCGCACCATCCGACGCGATGCCCAGGGTCTGTTTGCCGAAGCACTGATGAAGGCCTACCCGCTGCTGCCGGTGGAGGAAGAAGGCCGGCTCCACGACGACCAGCTGCGGGAGAATTTCGTCGAGCGGGTGTTTGTGTACGACGATTGGTTGCAAAACGTAGCGGCAGACCTGACGCCCAAGGCTCTGATCGATTTCCATACCCGCCACAAATTCCAGTTGCTGGCTCACAGCGAGGCGGTTTACCGCCAACTGGGACCAATGCTGGCGGACCTGAAATCCCAGCCCCTTGAGGCACTGGCGGATCGTTACATTCAAGCGTTCATGGGTGCGATGACCCAGAAGGTCAGTCGCGGAGCCCACGTCAATGCCATGCAGCATCTGATGGGGTTCCTGCGGGCCTCGATGGGCAGCGAGGATCGGGCGGTGTTGGTGGAACAGATCGAGGCGTACCACCGGGGCGAAACCCCGCTGGTGGTGCCCATGACACTACTGCGAATGGCGCAGCGCCGGGAACCGGTGGACTATGTGGAAATGCAGCATTACCTCACCCCCTACCCCGACGAACTGGGGCTGAGAAACCGGGTTTAACCCGGGCTCAGCCCTCACTTCAGAAGCCATACAACAGCGACACCGCAGTCTCGGTATCGACGTTTTCACTGTCTCCTGGCGGTTCAGACAGGTGCTTGAGCCGGAACGCCAGCTTCATCGACAGGCTGCCATTGATGGCGGCCTGTAGCGAGGTTTCCGATTCGCTGACGGTATTACCGTCGTCCAGTCCCACTTCCGTGCTGAGCGTCTGTCGGACCAGAGCGGTTTCCGACAGACTGTAATCCAGCCTCCCGGAGAGTCTGGCAATAGCCTCTTTCTCTTCCCGCTCACCGGTATCATCCGGTTCATCAAACCGGTTGAAGCGATAACCGCCACCGGCGGACAGCTCCAGGAAAGATCGCTCCCCCTGCTGCCATAGCCGATGACCGTAACCGGAGGTCAGCGATGATTCGAAATCGTAGCCGGAGAAGCGGTCGTCCTCATAGCTGCCGCGGAGAAACCAGAACTGCCGCTCACTGAACTTGTAGTCGGTCTGGGCTGAGGCCCGATACTCCTCCGAGGTGGTTTCACCATCTGCCTTGGAATACAGCGACGCCAGCTTGAGCTGGTTGCGCCAGCCCGGCACGTCATTCACCAACGCTACGCGGGTATTGATGTTGGTCTCTTCGGTGTTGCCGGAGGTGATCAGCACCCCCAGCTCGGCTTCCCCACCCCAGTCTTCCTGGTTGGTTACGGCGCCGGCGCCGGAGGCGCAGGCCATCAGAATGAGAGTGGATAGCAGACGTTGCATGGGTCGCCTCGTTTCAGGATGAGTGGGCCGGGGTGTCAGCCTTTCTCCCCGGCTTGACTGAGTTCGGCCTGCCGCGCACGCTCCGCTTTCTTGCGGGCCTTACGCTCGGCAATAATGTGGGCCGCCTCGCCACCGACATGGGTTTCCCCCCGCTGCCGCGCCAGCTGCATCTGCTTTTCGCGCTCGGCAAAGCGGGCTTTCTGGGCCTCGGTCAGGCTGTCGGCACACTGGTGACAGCTGACGCCCTGACGATACTCCGGCCGCTGCTTGTCGGCGTCGGTGATGGGCCGGCGGCAGGCGTGGCACTGGTCGTAGTCGCCCCGCTCAAGGTTGTGGTCCACGGTGACCCGGTCGTCGAACACGAAACACTCGCCCTGCCAGAGCGACTGTTCCTGGGGGACTTCCTCCAGATACTTGAGAATCCCGCCTTTGAGGTGATAAACCTCATCAAAGCCCTGTTCCTTGAGATAGGCCGTGGACTTCTCGCAGCGGATACCGCCCGTGCAGAACATTGCCACTTTCTTGTGCCTGGCAGGATCGAGATTGTCGCGGACGTAATCCGGAAACTCCCGGAACGTGTCCGTAGCCGGGTTGACCGCATTCTTGAAAGTCCCGATTTCCACTTCGTACTGGTTGCGGGTGTCAATCAGCAACACCTCCGGATCGGAGATCAGCTCATTCCACTCGGCAGCGTCAACGTAGGTGCCAACAACCTTCTTGGGATCAATGCCTTCCACACCCATGGTGACGATCTCTTTCTTGAGTTTCACCTTGGTGCGCTTGAACGGCTGGATATCGACAAACGATTCTTTGTAATCAACGCCGGCAAAGCGCGGGTCACTATCGATCCACGCTTTCACGGCATCGATACCCTCGCGACTGCCGGCAATGGTGCCATTGATACCCTCACGGGCCAGCAGCAAGGTGCCGCGAACATCCCGGGACAGCATCAGGTCCAGCAGTGGCTGGCGAAGGGTCTGAAAATCATCAACAACGGCGAACTTGTAAAGCGCGCAGACGACAACGGATTGACTCATAACTTTCTCCTGCGGGCCGGATCGTAAATCCGGAGCACGATGGGTGGACACGGCGGTGACGCCAGTGTCCGGCATTCTAAGGCTCAGGCGGCGCGACGCAAGTCCGTAGCCTCCACGAGGCAATGCCAACGTCTCGCCGCCGGTCTACACATGCCGCTTTCAGCGCGCCAGTTCGCGTTCAACCACAGCGGACAACTGCCCCCAACCGGGCCGGGTCAGCGGGATGTTGTCGACCATCACCGTCGGCGTGCTCATGACCCGCAACTGACGGGCCACCGCGGCACTGTTCTCGATGGCCTCCCGGTGCAGGTCGGTTGCCATACAGCGACGGAAGCGGGACTGATCCAGCCCCAGGTCGCCGGCATAGCGGGTGAAGATCTCCGCTGCGGACTCGCTGTCGCTCCAGGCGCTCTGCCGGGCGAACAGGCGTTCGTGCATCGGCCAGTACTGGTCCTGATCACTGGCACAGCGAGCGGCCATGGCAGCCGGGATGGCATTGGCATGCTGGCGCAGCGGCAGGTCGAAGTACACGAAACGCACCTGACCGGAAGCGACAAACTCGGCCTTCAGTTTCTGGCTGGCCTCAGCAAAGTTTGCACAGGCAGGGCATTGATAGTCAGCGAACTCACGCACCACCACCGGGGCATCCGCCGGGCCGATGCTGACACCATACTGATCCAGTTCCGCCGGGAAAGGCCCGGCGTCCTCTGCCGCCACCGGCAACGACGGCGATTCCGCCGCCGGCGGCTGGCTGAGCCAGACCACACCGGCCACCAATGCCAGCGCGATGGCGCCTCCGGTAATCATCCATCCCGTGCGTTTGCCACCACGGCTTTGACCCGTTGGTGCTCCACCCGTCTGGCGGCGCTTTGCCTCGCCCATAATGTCTCCGTTGTATTCGGGTTGTTTGTGTCAGAGCGGGAAACCGCTATGATCGACAGTTAGTAAGGTGCCTATGTATCTTGGGAGCCTCTGATCAGCTCCCCTGGCTTTATGACAACACGATAATAACAGGAGTTACGATGGCCATACCTACCCCCCTGCAGAACACCCTCTCCCTGCCGCTGATTGCTGCCCCCATGTTCCTGATCTCTGGCCCGGAACTGGCCCTGGCCTGTTGCAAGGCAGGCGTTGTCGGCAGCTTTCCCGCCCTCAACCAGCGCACCAGTGAAGGCTTCGAAGACTGGCTGGAGCAGATGAACTCGGAGCTGGCCGCCTACCGCGAGCAGCACCCCGATACCACGGTCGCGCCGTATGCCGTCAACCTGGTGGTCCACCGGACCAACCCGCGCTGGCAGGCAGACCTGGAACTGTGCGTGAAACACCAGGTGCCCATTGTCATTACCTCACTTGGCGCCGCCAGCCAGGTGGTCGAAGCCGTGCACAGCTATGGCGGTCTGGTGTTTCATGACGTCACCAACCGAAAACACGCCCGCAAGGCCGCCGAGGCCGGTGTTGACGGCATCATTGCGGTGGCCGCGGGAGCGGGTGGACACGCCGGTACCACCAATCCGTTGGTCCTGGTCCATGAAATCCAGCAGGTGTTCGACGGCACCGTCATCCTCGCCGGTGGCCTGTCCAAAGGCGAAGACCTGCTGGCCGCCCAAGCCCTGGGTGCGGACCTCAGCTATATGGGCACCCGCTTTATCAATACGCGGGAATCCCGGGCTGAGCAGGCCTACCAGCAGATGATCATTGAATCCGCCTCCGAGGACATTATCCATACACCTGCAGTATCCGGGGTACCCGCCAGTTTCATGCGCCAGAGCCTGGAAGCCGCCGGTTTCCCGATGGACAAGCTGAATCAGGCAGGGGATGTGAACTACGGGGAAAAGCTGAAGCCCATGGACGATGAGGCAAAGGCGTGGAAAACCGTGTGGTCGGCGGGGCAGGGTGTCAGCCTGATCGATACGGTGGACTCCGTTGAGTCACTGGTTAGCCAACTGCAGACGGAATACCGCAACGCCCGCAGCCGGCTGGTGTGAGGGTGACGGGCCTCTGACGCTCAGAGGCCCGGCTTTGCGTCAGTCGTCATCATCGTCGTCGACGTCGACTTCCAGGATTTCATAGGAGCCATTGTCCAGCAGGCGGTACTGGACACCAACCACCCGGCCCGGGAGCAGGGCCTCGGCGTCGTCGAGAGTGGAATTCTCGGTGATGGCCATGGTCACCCCGAGGATCTGCAGATCGGTCATGGAGGACTGAATCAGGTTGCCCTCCAGTTCAAAGCTGGCCACTGCACCCGGCTCATCACTATCACCGTCGGCTCCATCCTCCGAGTTCCGTTCAATCTTGACGGCCTCGAGGTAAACGTTGCCTGCGGCATCCAGTTTTTCAATACCATCAACTTCAATGCTATCGCCAAGCTGCAATCGCTCAAAGGTCATTCGAAGACCTTCCTGATCATCGTCTGCAATCAGGGTCGAGGAGTTGACGAGAACCGGCACGCCACCCACTTCCAGCCGCTGGGTTGAAAGGTCTGGAACCTGGGTAATAACGGCTTCTACTTTGGCACCGGATTCCCGACGCTCAACCGATTCAGCAACCAGGACGCCTTCGCGGATTTCGCCTTCAACTTTGACCAGGAGATCGTTGCCGAAGTCTTCGGCATTCAAGCCAGCGAACTCGGTATCAGCACTTAATTCAACCAACTGTCCGCCAACCCGATAGAAACCCAAACTTGGGTTGACAGCATTGGCAGGCCCAGACAGTTCGGTATCCGCACCCTCACTGCTGCGGTAGCGCGCGCCATCATGGGGACGTATGGAGCGCGCCACAATGGTGCCATCCACCAGTGCGCCTTCCACTTCCAGCAAACGGCCATCGCCCAGCGCGTCTTCGCTGAGGCCACTGGATGCCAGGCTGGCGGAAGAATACTGAACCAACTGCCCCTTAATCCGGAAGCTGTTCAGGTTCGTTTGCATCGAGAAGCTGTCGACCGAACCTTCAACTTCGATGTCATCCTCAAGGCCGTCTTCAATCAACCCTATGAACGACGCACGATAGCCATTATCTGCCAACCAGGCACTCACCCGAACAAAATCACCGTCTTTCAGCGAGGACAGTTTGGTATCTTTGAATACAGTCTGAGTATCCGCTCGCACCGCCTGTCCGTACATAGAGAACGTCAGACGATCCCGTTTTTCGTCAAAGACCACATCAGATACCTTGCCTCGCAGGGTATCGTCATACTCCAGAGCTGTGGCGGTGCCTTGGCCATCATCCTGCCACTTGCCCTCGACTCGAACGATCATGCCCTTTTCAAGTAGGGCTTCAGTGTCAATACCATCGTTACTGGTGATCTTTCCATTCAGCGAGCTGGTATCGAAGCGAACGCCGTTTACGAAGACACTGCCAAAGCCCGAAACCGGGCCTACACTGTCACCAGTGCCCCGGATACCGCCATCTGCGATATCAATGCCACCGTCACAGGCCGCCAGGACTCCCAGTGCGGAGACACCCAGTACCAGTTTCAGCGATGGGCGCGATTTCGGATCGGTCATGATTCGTGCTCTCTTTCCTTGGGTGGCTGGATCGGATCTTCAAAGTAAAAAATGCTCACACCGGTCCGAACGGACTGGGAGCTTTCATGTTTGCCGGATATGTCCCTGTCATAGGGTCCCAACCAGCGATCGAGAGATTCTAGCAGTGCCTGGGACTGGTCGGCAGCGTAATCACGCCAGGCGTCCAGAACCTCGGCGGGGATATTGTTGTAGGTCAAGGTGCGCTGGAACAGGGGCTGATGTCCGGCTTCAGTACTGACCAGATTGAAGTCCACCGTCGAGATCAGATCGGAGACATCCTCACCGAAGATGTTGAGGAGTTCGGCATCGTCCCCAACTGGCACGTAAGCGCGCTTGCGCAGCACCAGGCCTTCCGCCTGTGCCACAACGCCAACTCGCAACAGCTCATCCAGAACGGCCCGAGGCGTCATATCGCCACTGTATCGACGAACCAGCTCCGAAAAGCCCAGCTCACCATCAAAAGACAGTACCCGGGGCTCTCCCTGATCATCCTGGAAATCCGTATCGTGTACCCAGCCGGAGACTACCCGTGATGCGCGATTGGTGTGAACCCGGTCCTCAACTGTTGCCTCTTCGTCGGCCAGGGATTCCCGTAATCTCTTGACTTCCTTACGGGTCAAGCCGGTCATCACCGCGGCTTTGGAGTCCGTGGTTTTTCGGCGACCGTGATTGAAATCCTCCAGGGACGCCTGGACATAGGCGCGCTTGACCAGCTCGGCAAATTCCCCATAGGGAATGCCATTACGCAGCAACAGCCTAGCCAGTGGCCGCAGTATACGGAACAGGGCCTTGTGGAGGGGACGATCTTCAGATGTGCTCATGTTTGGGATTGTATTCCCATAGAAGGGATAACACCAGAAAGCAGGCCGGTAACTGCGAAGGAAAACACAGCACCGACCCTACTTCCATTCATCAGAGTTGAGGGCGTCAGTCCTCAATACCGGCGATTGCCTCAACCTCAAGCAGTTTGTACTGCCCGCCTTCCGTTGGCACGTACTCAGCCTCGACTTTCTGACCCGCTTCGATATCAGAGATATCGACATCACCAGCCAGGAGTTCGACACTCAATACCGTAATGGAGGTTTCCGTCGCGTCAGTGACGCGCCCCTGCAGCTCAAAGGGCTCCTGATCGTCATCGTCATCCGCTGATTCACGCTCAAGCTTGAACACTTCCAGGTAGCCAACGCCGTCAGACTCACGCTGAAAGCCGGAAATCTCCACCAGGTCTCCTACTGCCAGCTCATCAATCTTGAGCCGGTCCTGAGCGTCATCCTCGTCGTTCTCCAGCAGAGAGCCCGAGGAGATCAGAGCCGTTACGCCGCCTACATCGATGGTATTGGTGCTGAGATCGATACCGACAATGACGCCCTCAACTTCGGCATCCACCGTTTTCAGCTCAATCTCTTCGGCCAGCAACACACCACCACTCACCTGTCCTTCTACCGAAACCCGAACACCATTGGTTAGCAACTCTTCCTGAGCCCCATCTTCAAACTCCGTTGCATCGGACACCTGAACGGTGAAGCCATTCAGCATGAACCGTCGGTTGGCGACATCGTACTCACCCATCACCGGCCCGGACAATTCAAGGTCATCGCCTTCCTCGCCAGCCAGATAATCACCTTGACGCTCAATTTCCTTGGCAACAAATACGCCATTTTCTTTCAGCGTACCCTCAACCTCGATCAACATGCCGTTACTGAGCTCTGTTTCATCAAGGTCGTCATCGAACTGCGCCAGGTCGTAGCTTACCGGCTGATCATTGATGTTGAAGGTTTCCGCAAGCTGATCCAGATTGGAAATCTTCCCTTCCAGTTCAACGTCCTGATGCTCGTCGAAAATGGCCTCAAGCTGGGCGGCACCTACAAAGGATGCACGGAAATTCCCTTCCTGCTGGTACCAGCCGCTGATGCGCACCTGGAAAGCTTCCGGCGTTGCTTCCAGCTCTTCCACAGAGGCTCCCTTGAACACCGTCTGAGCATCGACCAGAACCGTCTGCCCCAGGACCTTCAGTTCACCGGTGCGCTGCTCGCTGTCCCAGGACGCCGTCGTCAATGGGCCACGTAGCAGATCGTCGTAGAAGATCTCGTAAGCCTCACCCTGGCCAGTCTCCTTCCAACTGCCATTGACCCGCAGAACCATGCCTTTCTCGAGCTGCTCCTCGCGATCAATACCATCATCACTGGTGACGACGCCGTCGGTGTCAAAACGTACGCCATTAACGTACACACTGCCAAAACCGGAAACGGGACCGACACTGTTACCAATCGCATCCCATTCCCCGGGCTGATCCGTGCCCGATTTATCATCGCTGTCGCTGCCACAGGCAACCAGGGTCGTTACCGCCATCGTGACCAGGGTTGCCCGCACAGCTCCAGCAAGGGCTTTACGCCTCATAGTTATCTCCTTGATTAAGCCAACTCGTTATCTTTCATTTGGCCCGAATTTCTGAGATTCAGGTCCATTACCACGCTCGATTCTCGTTTTGGGATATTTTTCCCTGAAACTTGGATTGGGATTTTATTCCCATTTTTTTGGTTGTCTACACTGCATGTCCCCAATGGCGACGCAAAGCTCGCAAAAACAGAACCTAACGCATTGTTATTGCTGAATTTATAGACAGAAAATAATTTTGTTACGAATTAGTAATCTTTGATTGATTGCTCACCATACTCACAATCACTCCCCCATCAACTGCCTGACACGCTGATTCAGCCGCTCCACTTCCCGCCGCAGCTCGTTGACGTCGTCCAGTAAATCCAGCGACATGGCCAGGCCCGGAAGATTGAGTTTCAGGTCCCGCTGCAGACGCTGAGCCTTCTGCAGGCGGGCCAGCGAAGGCAGGTCGAAACGCCACTCGGTGACCTGCCCCTCAGCCAGTGGCGAGATCACGCCATAGCTCACCAGCTTGACCACAAACTCCGCATGCACATCGCCGCGCTCGCAAAGTTCCCGCAGGCTGAAGGTTGCCTGCTGCTCCAGCAGCTCGACCTCGATATTGGGTTGCTGTCGTTCCATCACTCTCTCCAGCTCACACGCCCATGCGTTCACGTGGGTTGAAGGCTTTTTCCGCCTTCGCCAACTGCTGATACAGTGCTTCGGCCTCATCGCTGTGCTGTTCCGGCATCACCACCTGCAGCACCACGATCTGGTCGCCGGGGTGCTTGCCCGGCAACCCCTTGCCCTTGAGGCGGAGCTTGCGACCACTGGAAGATCCCCGCGGTACGTTGACGCTGACCCGGCCACCAACGGTTGGCACGGTGATGCTGCCCCCCAGGGCGGCCTCCCAGGGGGTGACCGGAACCGTCACCAGGACATCCCGGCCTTCGACACTGAACATCGGGTGGGGCGCCAGCGAGATTTCGATAAACAGATCGCCATGCTCGCCACCGTTCTGGCCGGGTGAGCCCTGCCCCTTCAGGCGCATATGCTGGCCCTCTCGCAGTCCGGCGGGCACTTTGACGTTGAGGGTTTTCTGGCGGGCACGGAGGCGTCCCTGGTCGTCCACTTCATGGACGGTGAAACGAACCTGTTTGTCGCAGCCGTGATAGGCCTCTTCCAGAAACAACGCGAGACGGGCGTGGACATCCTCTCCACGCCGACGCGCCTGGTAACCCGGTCCGGTCCCAAAACCGCCGGCACGGCCAAAGATGGATTCGAAGAAGTCGCTGAACTGGCGGGCATCGGCCTCGGTATAGCCTCCGCCGGCGAACCCCGAGCTGCTTTCCCAGCCGGGTGGCGGTGTAAACTCGCCGCCGCGATCGCGGTAGGCGCGAAGCTGGTCATACTCTGCCCGTTTCTCCGGGTCCTTGAGCACTTCGTAGGCTTCGCCAATGTCCTTGAAGCGGTTGTCGGCATCGGCCTCGGTGCTGACGTCGGGGTGATACTTCCGTGCCAGCTTCCGGTAGGCCTTCTTGATCTCCTCGGGCGAGGCCGACTCACCCACCCCGAGAGCGGCGTAGTAGTCCTTGAAGTCCATGATTCCTCTCACACCAAAGCGGTCAGAACGGGCAGCGCTCAACGCCACCCTCTGATAACAAATATTTGGTGATTCGAGGAAATTTACAAGACAGGAACGATCAATTATTGATCGATATCAGACAGCGGACAGACCCGGCTGTTGCTGGCGGAAACGGCTGGGAGACACACCACAGCAACGCTGGAAGGCCCGGGAGAAACTGGCGGTATCGGCAAAGCCGAGATCAAGGGCAATCACCCCAACGGGTTTCTGGCTCAGCTTCAGCCAGTGGCGAGCCCATTCCATCCGTCGGCTCATGATGTACTGCTGGGGCGTTGCCTCAAATTCCATCACAAAAAGCCGATGCAGGCGGCTCACACTCATGTTGAGCAGGTGGGCAAGTTGGCGATTATCCAAAGGCTCGGCGATGCGCTGATCAATGAGCCGGTTCAGTAGCGCCGGGCTGAGCAGCTGCCTTCGCGACGCATGCTCAGGTGACTGCTCCAGCGTCTGATAGATCTGGGCAATCAGCATCAGGGCCCACTGCTGGGCCAGCACCTGCCCGCTGTCACCCGTCGTGGTCGGGTGCCCCAGTTGCCAGGCAGCGTGAGCCACCAGCGAGCGAATCGACGGTGACATATCCAGAAAGCGGGGGCTGTTGAACAGATGATCGTTAAGCGCCCGGTCGGCGGTGGACTCAAACAATTGAACCGCCGGATCGTCGAACTGGATATCAATCACCAGCAGTTCGCTGTCCTCCCCCTTACCTTCATAGCCGTGACTGGCATCTCCCGGCACCAGCACCATCTTGTCGGGACCGACCCCCTGACCGTTGCTGTCAAACTCGCACTCGGTGACGCCGCGACACCCCAGCAGCAACTGGGGGAAATCGTGGCGGTGTTCGCCGCTGGTGCGGGCGATCCGATTCTTTCGAAGCAGGGTCTGCCCCATGGTTATCGACCTGTAACTGCCGGCCCGGTCCCTGGACGCTGATGCATTCGCGACACTCAGACAACGAGTGTGGATTCTGAAACAAAGGCATCCGGGAAACCCCAGATAGACTCGATCACATAGCGAGGTGTTTCACCCCGATGACAACTTACAGGAGAATTGCATGTATCTCTCAGCCGATCAAGTTGCCGCGTGTTTGCCCTGGGAAGACCTGATCAATGCCCTCGATGAGGCGTTTACCCGCGACATCGTCGTACCCATCCGCCACCACCACCACATTCATGTGGGTGACGACCCGGACGCCACCCTGCTGCTGATGCCCGCCTGGATCGAGAACGAGTACGTTGGCGTTAAACAGGTCAACGTATTTCCCGGCAACAACAAACGCCAGATTCCCGGCCTTACCAGTCACTACCTGCTGAGCTGCGGCCGTACCGGCCATCACCTGGCGGAAATGGACGGTAATACCATCACCGCCCGGCGCACCGCGGCCGCCTCGGCCCTGGCCTCCCGCTACCTGTCACGTCCGGATGCCAAAACCCTGCTGATGGTGGGTAGCGGACGGATGGCCACTCACCTGATCCCGGCCCACCTGGCCGTGCGGGATATTGAACGGGTGCTGGTGTGGGGAATTGACGACAACTCGGTGGCTAACTGCATCAATACCCTGGCCGCCGAAGGCATCACCTGCGAACAGGTCGCCGTGGACGGGCTCGCCGAAGCGGTGGCGCAGGCCGATATTGTCAGTTGCGCCACCCTCGCCAATCACCCGCTGATCCAGGGCGACTGGCTCCGGCCCGGCACCCACCTGGACCTGGTGGGCAGCTTCACACCGGCAATGCGCGAAGCCGACAACGCCGTCATGACCCGCGGCAGCGTCTTTGTCGACACCCGCGCTGGCGCGCTCAAGGAAACCGGTGACCTGATTGACCCGATCCGAGAGGGCGCCATCACTGAGCAGGACGTTCTGGCAGAGTTCCGCGACCTCTGCGGCGGCCACCATGCCGGGCGTGCCGGGCTGCCGTCAGCCGTCGAGGCCATCACTGTGTTCAAATCCGTCGGCACCTCGGAAGAGGATCTTGCCGCGGCCATCCTGGCCTACCGCCAGGCGACACACCACGCAGCATGAATCGGTTCGCTGGCGCTCCCTCCGCGCCGGCGTCACCATAAGCGCTGTGCCATAACAACAATGCACCCTGAGGACCGCACCATGTCGGATACCAACACCCCAACGGTCGCCATGCCCGCCCTCCCGATTGCCCTGATTCCCATCGTGCTCACGATCGGGCTGCTGGGGATACAGATCTTCTACTACGACGACTTTACTCCCCACATTCCACTGGCCATTGGCTTCGCCATCACTGCAATCGTTGGCTGGGCCCAGGGCTACCGCTGGAAGGACATCGAAGGCGGCGCCTTCCACGTGCTTCATGTCGCTATGCCTTCGATCGCCACCCTGATCATCGTTGGCATGCTGGTCGGGACCTGGCTGGCCAGCGGTACGGTACCGCTGCTGATTCACGTCGGCCTTGAGCTGATCGATCCCTCCTGGTTCCTCGCTGCCACCATGCTGATGTGTTCACTGATTTCGCTGTCGATCGGCTCATCCTGGACCACCGTCGGCACCATTGGTCTGGCGCTGATCGGCATCGGCAATGCGTTTGGTGTGCCCATCTACTGGACCGCCGGCGCCGTGGTATCCGGCGCCTTCTTTGGTGACAAAATCTCGCCTCTGTCAGACACCACCAACCTGGCACCGGCCGTGACCGAAACCAATATCTTCGAGCACATCCGCAACATGCTCCCGACCACCATTCCGGCCATGCTGATCGCGCTGGTGATCTATTACGTGGTTGGTGGTTCCACCGAAACCTCTGGTGACTCCCTGGCACGCATTGCTGCCATTCAGGAAGGGCTGAGCGCCAACTTCGACTTCGGGTTCTGGCAGGCGCTACCGCTGCTGGTGGTGATCGTGATGGCCTTTCTGCGCATTTCACCGATTCCGGCCCTGTTCACCGGCGCCGTGCTCGGTGGCGTCGTCGCGGTTCTGGATCAGGGAGCCGGCATCCATGACGCGCTGACCTTCGCCCATGCGGGCTACAGCATTGATACCGGTGATGACGCCCTCAACAGCCTGCTCAACCGAGGGGGTGTGACCTCCATGACCTGGGTGGTCACGCTGATGATGTTTGCCCTGGCCTTCGGCGGCGCCCTCGAGCGCACCCGCTGCCTGGAATCGGTGGTAGCCGCCATCATGCAGGTCATTACCCGGTTCCGTGGGCTGCAGACCAGCGCCATCCTCACCTCCATCGCCACCAACATTGTCTCCGGCGATGTGTACCTGTCCATCGCCCTGCCTGGCCGGATGTACAAGCCCGCCTACGACAAGCTGGGCTACTCCCGGCTGAACCTGTCGCGGGCGATTGAGGAAGGTGGCACGCTGGTGTCCCCGCTGGTGCCCTGGAATGCCGGTGGTGCCTTTGTGATGGGCGCACTGGGACTGACGGTGGTCAACGGCGACCTGTCTGCCCTGCTCTATATTCCGCTGGCCTTTGCCTGCTGGCTCTCACCACTGTTCGGCATTCTTTACGCCCAACTGGGCTGGTTTTCCAAGCGCGCCGAAACCACTGAGAGTGAGAGCAATGCCTCCGGTCCCGGCCTGATTGGCGAGCAGCAGGAAGCCTGAGCCATGAATCAGCCATGTGAAACCGTTGTTGTGGGAGCCGGCGTGGTGGGCCTGAGCATCGCCATCGCCCTGCAGCAGCGGGGCCGCCAGGTCACCCTGCTTGACCGGAGTCGCCCGGGTGAAGGTGCGTCCTTCGGCAACGCCGGTTTTCTTGCCACAGAACTGAACGACCCGCTGGCCACCCCTGACACACTCAAAGCGGCGCCGCTGCTGTGGGCCAATCCTCGCGGCCCGGTGTCACTGCCACTGGCACACTGGCCGCAGATCACGCCCTGGTTATGGCGGTTCGTGAAAGCTGCCAGTCCCAGGCAGGTGCAGGTGGGACAGCAAGGGCTTCGGGCACTGAACCAGTCAGCCCTGGGCGCCTGGCAACGGCTGCTGCGGCGGCTGGACCTGATCGACGAACTGGTGCCGTCCGGCTACCTGCAGGTCTGGGAGGCGGAGCACGCCGGGAGCCAGGCCGAGCAGCAGGCGGAGAAGCTGGCCGGCTGGGGCATTGACAGCACCGTGCTGTCAGCCGCCGGGGTTGCCGAGCTGGAGCCAGGGCTGAATGAGCGGGTACGTCACGGCCTGTTGCTACCCGCGTCGCACCAGGTACGAGATCCCTACCATCTGGTGCAGCGGCTGTTCGAACGCTTCATGGAGGCGGATGGACGCTTCCAGCAAACCCAGGTCATCAGCGTCCGAGGCGGACAGATGGCGGCACAGGCGGTCACCGAACAGGGCGCGGTGGATGCACACCAGCTGGTCATTGCCTGCGGTGCGTGGAGCCGACAACTGCTTAAATCCACCGGTGTCGATGTCCCGCTTCAGGCGGAACGAGGATACCACCTGACATTGCCCCGGGCCGGCAGCGTTCTCCGCCGCCCGGTGGGATCGGCGGACCGCCATGTGGTGATGACGCCAATGAGCTGCGGCCTGCGGGTGGTCGGCATGTCTGAGCTCGGCGGGCTCGATCAGCCGCCGATCGAGCAGCGCTTCGATACCCTGCGCCATCATGCCAGCGCCCTGCTGGCCGATGCGGAGCCGGTCACCCAGGATCACACCACCTGGATGGGCTATCGCCCCACCCTGCCGGACTCGTTGCCGGTGATCGACCAGCACCCGCAACAACCTTCGGTATATGCGGCGTTCGGTCACCAGCATCTGGGACTGACCCAGGCCGCCATCACCTCGGAGTTGCTGGCCGCCCGGATGACCCAACAGGACACCCGGATAGACCTCACGCCTTATCGCATCAACCGGTTTTAACGAGCTTCTGACTTAACCCCAAGGCCCGATTCCCTTCGTCCATTCCTCTGGACTCCCGGTGCCCCGGCACCTTCGCCCGCCCACCCGGCGGGCTTTTTTTTGGGGGAGCCTCTGATTAACCATGAAAAAGGGCGGCCCGAAGGCCGCCCCAGATGATTACATGCGCAGTGCGGTGTGGATCAGTTGACCTTCGGGTCCAGCTCACCGGCTTCGTAGCGCTGGAACATGACTTCCAGATCCATCGCCTTGATCTTGCTGGCATTGCCGGCAGTGCCGAAGGCTTCGTAACGGTCCACGCAGATATCCGTCATCGCCTTCATGGATTCCTTGAGGTATTTGCGCGGATCAAACTCGGCGGTGTTGTTTGCCAGGAAGCGACGGATGGCACCGGTACTGGCCAGGCGCAGGTCAGTATCGATGTTGACCTTGCGAACACCGTGCTTGATGCCTTCAACAATTTCTTCCACTGGCACGCCGTAGGTTTCCGGAATCTCGCCACCAAACTCGTTGATGATCGCCAGCCAGTCCTGGGGCACGGAACTGGAGCCGTGCATCACCAGGTGGGTGTCCGGAATGCGCTTGTGGATGGCCTTGATCTGGTCAATCGCCAGGATGTCACCGGTAGGCGGACGGGTGAACTTGTAGGCGCCGTGGCTGGTACCGATGGCAATGGCCAGGGCGTCAACGTGGGTT
The DNA here is from genome assembly GCF_023156385.1 of Marinobacter xestospongiae. Taxonomy (GTDB): domain Bacteria; phylum Pseudomonadota; class Gammaproteobacteria; order Pseudomonadales; family Oleiphilaceae; genus Marinobacter; species Marinobacter xestospongiae. Next base: position 331,572 of record NZ_JAKZAK010000001.1, on the reverse strand, counting down.
TTCTTGACGAAATCCGCCGCCTCTTCCGGATCAGTAAGCATCTGCTCGTGGCTGAGGGTACCTTCGGCACCAATGCCGTCTTCCTCACCGGCCTGACCGGTCTCCAGGGAGCCCAGACAACCCAGCTCGCCCTCAACCGAGACACCACAGGCGTGGGCCATTTCCACGGTACGGCGGGTAACGTTTACGTTGTACTCGTAGGAGGTCGGGGTCTTGCCGTCCTCACCCAGGGAGCCGTCCATCATCACCGAGCTGAAGCCCAGTTGGATGGAGCGTTGGCAGACCGCCGGACTGGTGCCGTGATCCTGGTGCATGACCACCGGGATATGGGGGAACTCTTCCACCGCCGCCAGGATCAGGTGGCGCAGGAACGGCGCACCGGCATACTTGCGGGCACCGGCAGAGGCCTGCACGATCACCGGGGAATCGGTCTTGTCCGCCGCTTCCATGATCGCACGCATCTGCTCCAGGTTATTGACGTTGAACGCGGGCACACCGTAGCCATACTCAGCCGCGTGGTCCAGCAACTGGCGCATCGAAATCAGGGCCATGGGATCTATCTCCTCAAATTCTGTGAATTCTGCTTAAAACGAAAAAAGCCCGGGGCCTTTCCCAGGCTTCCGACTCGGGAGCGGCGGCCATCCACAACCGCCGGCATTCCTCAAGCGCCGCGTTCTTCCAATACCGCAACCGCCGGCAGCACCTTACCTTCCACAAACTCCAAGAAGGCTCCGCCACCGGTGGAAATATAGGAAATCTTGTCAGCCACACCGTACTTGTCAACGGCCGCCACGGTGTCACCACCGCCCGCCAGCGAGAAGGCATCGCTCTGTGCGATGGCATCGGCGAGGGCTTTGGTACCGTTACCGAACTGATCAAACTCAAACACACCTACCGGGCCATTCCACAGAATGGTCCTGGCCGAAGTCAGCAGCTCAGCGAACTGGGCGGCAGTCTGCGGGCCCACATCCAGAATCATGTCGCCCTCGGCCACTTCGTCAATGGACTTGGTCGTCGCCTCAGCGGTCTCAGCAAATTCACTGGCCACCACCACATCGCTCGGCAGCGGGATGTTGACCTTGCTGGCGATCGCTTTGGCTGTATCAACCAGGTCGTGTTCGCACAGCGACTTGCCCACCGGGTGGCCGGCAGCGGCCAGGAAGGTGTTGGCAATGCCGCCACCAACGATCAGTTGATCGCAGATCTCGGACAGGGCATTCAGCACGTCCAGCTTGGTCGACACCTTGGAGCCACCGACAATGGCCACCACCGGCTTGGCCGGATTATCCAACGCCTTGCCAAGAGCCTCCAGCTCGGCCGCCAGCAGCGGACCGGCGCAGGCTTCCGGGGCAAACCGGGCAACGCCATGGGTGGAAGCCTGAGCACGATGGGCGGTGCCAAAGGCATCCATCACATACACGTCGCAAAGCGCGGCGTACTGCCTGGCCAGGGCTTCGTCGTCTTTTTTCTCGCCCTTGTTGAAACGGACGTTCTCGAACAGCACCACCTCACCATCGGCAACATCAACGCCATTCAGGTAATCCGCGGCCAGACGTACGTCCTGACCCAGCAGACCGGACAGGTGCTCCGCCACCGGCTGCATGGACGCGGCCTGATCAAAAACACCTTCCTCCGGTCGGCCCAGGTGAGACATCAGCATGACCTTGGCGCCAGCGTCCAAAGCCGCCTTGATGGTCGGCAGTGAAGCGCGGATCCGGGCATCACTGGTCACCTTGCCGTCCTTGACGGGCACGTTCAGGTCTTCCCGGATCAGTACGCGCTTACCAGCGAGATCCAGATCGGTCATTTTTTTGATGGCCATAGGGTCGTCTCTTCAAAAATGTTAAGTAGGTTGGGTTCAGTTCAGTTGCAGCCAGCTTCGGCTGACGTCCAGCATCCGGTTGGCAAAGCCCCACTCGTTATCAAACCAGCACAGCACCTTCACCATGCGGCCGCCGGTCACCCGGGTCTGGCCGCCATCCACCACGCCGGAGTGGGCGTCGTGGTTGAAATCGGAGCTCGCCAGCAGCTCGTCGGTGTAGCCCAGGATGCCTTTCAGCGGTCCACCCGCCACCTGCTGCAGCAGGGCGTTTACCTCCGCCACCGAGGTTTCCCGACGCACATTCAGGGTCATATCGATGGCGGACACGTTGGTGGTCGGTACCCGCATGGCCACAGCGCTGAAACGGCCTTTCATCTGCGGCAACAGACGCTCGATCCCCCGCGCCAGGCCAGTATCCACCGGCACAATGTTCTGCAATGCACTGCGGGTCCGGCGCAGGTCGTGATGATGGTAGGCGTCGATAACCGGCTGATCGTTCATTGCCGCGTGAATCGTCGTGGTAACGCCCTGCTCCACCCCCAAAGCCTCATCCAGCACCCGGATGACCGGCACGATGCAGTTGGTGGTGCACGACGCGTTGGAAACGATTCGATCCGCCGAAGATAGTGAGTGCTCATTAACCCCAAACACTACCGTGCGATCGACATCGGCTTCCGCGGGTTGTGAAAACAGCAGCCGACGGGCTCCCGCCGCCAGGTGCTGTTCAGCGGTCGCGCGGTCGGAGAACGAGCCGGAGCACTCCAGCACCAGATCGATGTCCAGATCACCCCAGGGCAGCCCTTCCGGACTGGTGCCCCGCAATACGGCGATGGGATCACCATTGACCAGCAAGCGCTCGGCCTCCACAGTCACCTCCCCACGAAACCGCCCGTGGGTGGAGTCGTACTTGGTGAGGTGGGCGATGGTGTCGATGTCCGACAGCTCATTGATCGCGACCACCTGCAGCTGGTCGCGAAAGCCGTTTTCGTACAACGCTCGCAGCACGCATTGCCCGATCCGGCCGTAGCCGTTGAGGGCAATGCGATAGGGACGGCCCGGACTGTTCATCAGGCTTCCAGCAGCTCCCCTGCCACCGCCAGCACGTTGTCGACGGTAAAACCGAATTCCTTGAACAGCTCACCCGCCGGGGCGGATTCACCGAAGGAGCTCATGCCCACCACGCGACCATCCAGACCGACGTACTTGTACCAGTAGTCCTCAATAGCCGCCTCAATGGCGATACGGTTGGTCACTTCCAGCGGCAGCACCTGCTGCTTGTAATCGGCACTCTGGGCATCGAACACGTCGGTGGACGGCATGGACACCACCCGCACCCGCGAGCCTCGCTCACGCAGCTGGGCCGCAGCGTCCTGGGCCAGCGCCACTTCGGAACCGGTGGCAATCAGGATCAGATCCGGGGTGCCGTCGCTGTCAGACAGCACGTAGCCACCGCGGGCGACGTTGGCCAACTGTTCGGCACTGCGGTCCTGGTGTGGCAGGCCCTGACGGGAGAACACCATCGCTGTCGGGCCATCCTGGCGCTCGATCGCGGCTTTCCAGGCCACTGCGGATTCCACCGCATCCGCCGGACGCCAGGTGCTCATGTTCGGAGTGGTGCGCAGACTCGCCAGCTGCTCAATAGGCTGGTGGGTCGGGCCATCTTCACCCAGACCAATGGAGTCGTGAGTGAACACATAGATGGCGCGCTGTTTCATCAGTGCCGCCATCCGCACCGCATTACGGGCGTACTCCATGAAGATCAGGAACGTCGCACCGTAAGGAACGAAGCCACCGTGCAGGGCGATGCCGTTCATAATCGCGGACATCCCGAACTCACGAACGCCGTAATAGATGTAGTTGCCACTGGCGTCTTCACGGCTCAGCCCCTTGGCGCCGTCCCACAGCGTCAGGTTGGAGCCGGCCAGATCCGCCGAGCCACCCATGAATTCCGGCAGCAACGGACCAAAGGCATTCAGAGCATTCTGCGAGGCCTTGCGGCTGGCGATGGTTTCGCCCTTATCCTGAATCTGCTGGATGTAGGCCTGGGCCTGGTCAGCAAAGTCTGCCGGCAACTCGCCCGCCATGCGACGCTGGAACTCGGCAGCCAGCTCAGGCTCCGCCTGCTGGTAGGCTGCGAAGGCATCGTTCCAGGCCTGCTCGGCGGCAGAGCCCTTCTCGCGACCGTCCCAGGCCTGATAGATGTCGTCAGGCACTTCAAACGCGCCATGATTCCAGCCCAGGTTCTCACGGGCCAGGGCGATCTCATCCTCGCCCAGTGGCGCGCCGTGGCAGCTTTCAGTGCCCTGCTTGTTGGGGGAGCCGAAACCGATCACGGTCTTGCAGCAGATCAGGGTCGGCTGCTCAGTGTTGGCGCGGGCCTGCTCGATGGCGCTGCGTACGGCCTCGGCATCGTGGCCGTCCACCGCCGGGATGACCTGCCAGCCATAGGACTCGAAACGCTGCGGGGTGTTGTCAGTGAACCAGCCGTCCACTTCACCGTCGATGGAAATGCCGTTGTCGTCGTAGAAGAAGACCAGTTTGCCCAGCCCAAGGGTGCCCGCCAGCGAGCAGACTTCGTGGGAGATGCCCTCCATCAGGCAGCCGTCGCCCAGGAACGCATAAGTGTAGTGGTCAACAATGTTGTGACCGGGACGGTTGAACTGGGCAGCCATGGCCTTCTCGGCGATGGCGAAGCCAACCGCATTGGCAATGCCCTGACCCAGCGGCCCCGTGGTGGTCTCAACACCCGGCGTGTAACCGTACTCGGGGTGACCCGGCGTCTTGGAATGCAGCTGACGGAAGTTCTGGAGATCGTCAATGGAGAGATCGTAGCCGGTCAGGTGAAGCAGTGAGTACACCAGCATCGAGCCGTGGCCATTGGACATGACGAAGCGGTCACGGTTGGCCCACTCCGGATTGGCCGGGTTGTGGCTCAGGTACTCGTTCCACAGCACCTCGGCGATATCCGCCATACCCATGGGCGCACCCGGGTGGCCGGACTTGGCTTTCTGAACCGCATCCATGCTCAGCGCGCGAATGGCGTTGGCGAGATCTTGGCGAGACGGCATTGACTGTTCTCCACTGGCTTCAGGAAAAGAAAAGATTTAGGGGGTACAAAAACTGGCGCGTATTTTCGCCGATTAGGCACCGTTGGGGCAAATCGGATAGACAAGCGGTCATCCTGCCGGATTCCGCCCCTGCCGCGGCGCATAAATCTATATCAAAATATTTTGATATGACTGTTGATTAACCAGCCATGCCTCCCTAAACTGCCAGCCATGACCAACAACGCCCCCACCCCCAGCATTGAATCGACGAGCCTCGATTCCCTGGCGCCGATCTTCAAGGCCAGCGGCGACCCCCTGCGCCTGGAAATCCTGCGGGTGCTGCGACGGGACACCTTTGGCGTAATGGAGCTCAGCCAACTGTTCGACATGCGCCAATCCGGCATGAGCCATCACCTCAAGGTGATGAACAAGGCCGGTCTGCTGGAGCCCCAGCGGGAGGGCAACGCCATCTTTTACCGCCGGCCACTGAACCTAGACAGCGACAAACTCGCCGACCAGACCATCCGGCAGATTTTCGACATGGTGGATCAGGTACCGATGCCGGAACACCTGCAGGACCGGATTGAAGCCATTCGCCTGCAACGGGCCAATCAGTCCCAGGCGTTCTTTTCCCGGCATGCCGCCCAATTCCGGGAACAACAGGAGCTGATTGCCGCCTTCGAGCTGTACGCTGAACCAACAGCGGAGCTGATCCGCCAGCGCGCCAGTCGTCAGGGCTGGCACACCGCGCTGGAGATCGGTCCTGGCGAGGGAGGCTTTCTCAATGTGCTGGCCGCGCTCTGTGAACAGGTGGTGGCGCTGGACAACTCCCGCGACATGCTGGCAAAGGCCACCCGGACCTGCATCGACGAGCGGCTGAACAACGTCGACCTGATTGAAGGGGTGACCGACACCCTGCTGGCCCGCGGCGACGCGTTCGACCTGGTGGTCGCCAATATGGTGCTGCATCACGTTCCCAGCCCGGCGGACATCTTTCTCGATGCCGCCGCCCTGATGAACAATGGCGGCTGCTTTGTGGTCAGCGACCTGTGCAGCCACGATCAGGACTGGGCCAAGGAAAACTGCGGCGACCTCTGGCTGGGGTTTGAGCCGGAAGAACTCACTGCCTGGGCCGACGATGCCGGCCTGGTGAGTGGCGAGTCACTGTTCATTGGTCTGCGCAACGGCTTCCAGGTACAGGTACGGGAATTCTGGAAATCCATCGGCAGCAGTTAACAATTCGAACTTTTTACGAGCAATATCAATTTTTTTTGATATACAATGCAATCCCTGACACAACGGTATTCCGGCGCCGATCACGGCCGGCAGACGCTTAACAGCTTATTCAGCTCATAACAGGAGCCAAAAACAATGTCTGATTACAGCATCTTTACCTCTGAATCGGTCTCTGAAGGCCATCCGGACAAGCTGGCTGACCAGATCTCCGACGCCGTTCTGGATACCATTCTCGAAAGCGACCCCCATGCCCGGGTTGCCTGCGAAACCCTGGTAAAAACCGGTGTTGCCATTGTTGGTGGCGAAATCACCACCTCGGCCTGGGTCGACCTGGAAGATCTGGTGCGCTCGGTCATCAAGGACATCGGCTACACCTCTTCCGACGTTGGCTTTGACGGCGACACCTGCGGTGTTATCAACATCATCGGCAAACAGTCCGTCGACATCGCCCAGGGCGTTGATCGTCAGAAACCGGAAGACCAGGGCGCCGGCGACCAGGGCCTGATGTTCGGCTACGCCAGCAATGAAACCGACGTGCTGATGCCCGCCCCTATCTGCTACGCCCACCGTCTGGTGGAACGTCAGGCCGAGGCCCGCAAAAGCGGCCTGCTGCCCTGGCTGCGCCCGGACGCCAAGAGTCAGGTAACCTGCCGCTACGAAAACGGTATTGTGACCGGCATTGACGCGGTGGTTCTGTCCACCCAGCACGATGAAGACGTCAGCCAGGCCGATCTCAAAGAAGCGGTCATGGAACTGATCGTCAAGCACGTGATCCCGGCGGAGCTGCTGCACGCCGACACCCAGTTCCACATCAACCCGACCGGCAAGTTCGTGATCGGCGGCCCGGTGGGCGACTGTGGCCTGACCGGCCGCAAGATCATTGTCGACACCTACGGTGGCATGGCCCGTCATGGCGGCGGCGCCTTCTCCGGTAAAGACCCGTCCAAGGTTGACCGCTCGGCAGCCTATGCCGGCCGCTACGTAGCCAAAAACCTGGTGGCCGCCGGTCTTGCTGACAAGTGCGAGATCCAGGTGTCCTACGCCATCGGCGTGGCGGAACCGACCTCCATCTCCGTCAACACCTTCGGTACCGGCAAGATCAGCGACGACAAGATCATTACCCTGGTCCGCGAACACTTCGACCTGCGTCCGTATGCCATCACCCGCATGCTGGACCTGCTGCACCCGATGTACCGGGCAACAGCGGCTTACGGACACTTCGGTCGTGATCCCTACGAAATGACCGTGAACGGCGACACCTTCACCGCCTTCCCCTGGGAAAAAACCGACAAGGCGGCGGCATTGAAGGACGCAGCCGGGATCTGATCCTCAGAATTAACCCAGTCGGCCTGTCACTTTGACGGTGGCGCGCCGACGGTTTCTCAAAACACAGCAAGCGACAGGAGAACACCATGAGCACTCCGGCAGAGCAACTGAACGCCAACCAGGATTACAAGGTCCGCGATATCTCCCTCGCCGACTACGGCCGCAAGGAAATCAAGATCGCCGAAGGCGAGATGCCGGCCCTGATGGCCCTGCGCAACAAGTACAAAGCGGAGCAGCCACTCAAAGGCGCCAACATCATGGGCTGCATCCACATGACCATCCAGACCGCCGTGCTGATCGAGACGCTGGTGGAGCTGGGAGCCAATGTGCGCTGGTCTTCCTGCAACATTTTCTCAACCCAGGACCACGCCGCTGCAGCGATTGCCGCCCAGGGCATTCCGGTCTTTGCCTGGAAAGGTGAAACCGAGGAAGAATACGAATGGTGCCTGGAACGCACCGTCGGCGCAGACATCGAAGGCTGGGAACCCAACCTGATCCTGGACGACGGTGGCGACCTCACTGCCCTGCTCCACGACAAGCATCAGGACATCCTGGCCAACTGCCACGGCGTCACCGAAGAGACCACCACCGGCGTTCACCGCCTGCAGGAAATGCTGCGGGACGGCTCCCTGAAAGTACCGGCCATCAACGTCAACGATGCCGTCACCAAGTCTAAGAACGACAACAAGTACGGTTGTCGCCACAGCCTCAACGATGCCATCAAGCGCGGCACCGACCACCTGATGGCGGGCAAGAAAGCACTGGTGATTGGCTACGGCGATGTGGGCAAGGGCTCCGCGGCCTCGCTGCGTCAGGAAGGCATGATCGTCAAGGTCACCGAAGCGGACCCGATCTGCGCCATGCAGGCCTGCATGGACGGCTTTGAAGTGGTATCCCCCTACATCGGCGGCGTCAACACCGGCACCGAAGCCGGCGTCGACAAGGACCTGCTGGGCAACACCGACCTGCTGGTCACCACCACCGGCAACTACAACGTCTGTGACGCCAACATGCTCAAGGCGCTGAAATCCGGTGCCGTCGTGTGCAACATCGGCCACTTCGACAACGAGATCGACACCGCCTTCATGCGCAAGAACTGGGAATGGGACGAGGTCAAGCCACAGGTTCACGTGGTTTACCGTGACAAGGCCAGCAATGATCACCTGATCCTGCTTTCCGAAGGCCGCCTGGTGAACCTGGGCAACGCCACCGGTCACCCGTCACGGATCATGGACGGCTCCTTCGCCAACCAGGTGCTGGCCCAAATGTACCTGTTTGAGCGCAAATTCGCCGAACTGCCGGAAGACGCCAAGGCCAAGGGTGTATACGTTCAGGTTCTGCCCAAGCAGCTGGACGAGGAAGTGGCCCGCGCCATGGTCGAAGGCTTTGGTGGCGTGATCACCAAACTGACCCCGGAACAGGCCCAATACATCGGTGTGGCGGTGGAAGGCCCGTACAAGCCGGAAAGCTACAAATACTGATCAGGTAACGACATGCAAAGCCAGAAACAGTTCAAGCGCCGGTTCAGCTTTGAATTCTTCCCGCCCAAGACCGACCAGGGCCGGGAAAAGCTGCAGCTGGTGCGCAACCGGCTGGCGGAGGTGAACCCGGACTTCTTCTCGGTCACCTTCGGGGCCGGGGGGTCCACCCGGGATCGCACCATCGAGACCGTATTGAACCTGCACAAGCAGGGCATTTCCACCGCACCGCACCTGTCGTGCGTTGGTGGTACCCGTGAGGAAATCGGCGAATTGCTGGATCTGTACCGGGAGAACGGCATCAACCGCATCGTCGCCCTCCGGGGCGACCTGCCCTCGGGCATGGGTGCCTCCGGAGAGCTGCGTTACGCCAACGACCTGGTGGCGTTCATCCGCGAGCACAGTGGCGATCACTTCAATCTGGAAGTGGCCGCCTACCCGGAGTTTCATCCCCAGGCCCGCAATGCCGAGGAAGACCTGAAGAACTTCGCCCGGAAGGTACAGGCCGGCGCCAACAGCGCCATCACCCAGTACTTCTTCAATGCCGACAGTTACTTCTACTTCATTGACCGGCTCGAGAAAATGGACGTCACCATTCCGGTGGTGCCGGGTATCATGCCCATCGTCAACTTCTCCAGCCTGGTGCGGTTCTCGGATATGTGCGGTGCGGAGATTCCCCGCTGGATCCGCAAACAGCTGGAAGCCTACGGCGACGACACCACCAGCATTCGCAAGTTCGGCGAAGAGGTGGTCACCGAGATGTGCCAGAAACTGCTGGATGCCGGCGCCCCCGGCCTGCATTTCTACACCCTCAACCAGGCCGAAGCCAGCCTCAACATCTGGAACAACCTGGGCCTTGCAGACCGGGATAAAATCTCGTTCTGAGGAAACGCAGCCAGCCCCCTGACAGTGCGGGGCTGGCTCGCGTTTCTACTGAAACATATCCGGGTGACGGTCAACGGACCACCAGAAATACTCCACGCTCAACGGCTGATTGCTGCGCACACGAAACGAAGTGAAGCGCTGAACGCCATCTGGAAAGGGTGGCGCAGGCTCATACACACCATTGAACAACCCCATCCCCACGGTCAAACCACCCGAATAGGGGAACATATTACTTGCTGGCGACAATGTAACGGTTGAACCATCTTCCGCCACCAGCGTAACCTCCGGAACCACCAGGTTACCCTTAGCATCGCGCAATCCAAAAAGCCCCCCAGGATCTTCGACACCCTCATTAGCAACAAGACTATTTGCCTGATAGAGATCAGCGTCCACAACTAAGTGCAATCGCTGTATTCCACGAGCACTTACCTCTAACGGACTATCCGGCTCCACGTATAACCAGCTTTCAGATATTAAAAAAGGCCCTTCAACCTTCTGATCCTGAGGAAAACCGGCAAACGCGTCACACCCGGAGAGAAGGTGACAGAGAGCAATCACGCCCAAAAGGCTAGAAAATCTCACGCTAGACCGCCAATTCCAAAGCCCCAACGAACTCCACAGCATCTACTTTCAACAGAGACCACCTCATGCAGAAGCATCATTCTGCAATGTTTTTCGGTCACAATCTAATGCTTCAGAAGCAGCACTCCAGTTACCGTATTGCTCTTTCGCCCAAATAGCTAATTGCTTACGGAACCAACGTAACCTCTCAAACCTTGTTCCGGAACCAAGAAATATCGTTTCGGACGACAAGGAATCTTCTTGTCTTGACCACTCCCCTACGGCGTCATCAATTCGGGATAGATCGCCTGAAGGGCACCAGGCCATTATCAACAAAGCAAGGCGTTGTAAGTCCCGAAGGTTCCCGGGCAATGAACTTCGGACCAGTGTCGCTTTAATCTCCTCCGACCATGGCGGATTTGGGGGGCCCTGGTGAGATATTTGGAGCTCTCGCCAGACGCGCCCCCAGTCCTCATGTAAGTCTTCACTGCACTCCCGAAGCGGCGGAATAGACACAACCAGTTGACTCAATCGGTCAAACAAGTCTGGGTCCAGGCGCTCACGAAGTTCCTGCATGGGGAGATTGGAAGCACAAATGACTTCAAAATCCGCACTCTCTTCTTGGTCACTTCCTATCGGCCGATAACGGTGACGTCGATCCTGAAATACTCGCACAAGTTTCCGCTGTACAGGCCTTGGTAAATCCTGAACTTCGTCTAAAAACAGAATACCGCCATCAGCTTCCTTCAGAATGCCTTCTCGTTTTTCACCTGCCCCCGTGAATGCTCCTTTCAGATGCCCAAAGAGAAAGCTTTCGGCCAGTTCGCTATCCAAACTGCCACAAGGAACTGTAGCCACCTTGGAGCGCTGCTTGAGCTTAGCGACAAATGTTTCAACCAGCCGGGTCTTGCCGGTCCCTCGCTCTCCCAGTAGCAAAACTGGCGCACCTGGCACCTGCGAATACCTGGCAAGTCGTTCCAGGGAATCCCGGCGGGAGGCGGAGCGAGCCTCCGGCTCGTATACCGCAAGCTCGGGTTCCTGGTACTCAATTTCGTGGATCTCTGACAAGTACGTCGTGATCGGAAAATCCACTTCGTCAATGCGAGTTCGTTTCGTCTGCTTGCTGTACTGCGACGACCAAAGTCGACAATCCGGAGGTAGACTTCCACCTGCATGCAGAATCAACCACACACTGTGCATAGCGGGAGTGCCAGGCGAGATATTAATGTGTAGTTGATGGCCCAAGTCATGCAGACGGGGCAGGATTTCCTTGCGCACTCGGGAGTATATCTCGACGTGATGCGTCGGGTCCTCGAGCGGTACTTCGATAACCCTAAGCAAAGCACCGTCGAGCGTGGAAGGGAACGTATCACCTTTCCTTCCTTGCACCAGATAAAACACTTCGGCAATTTTAATTCTTCGATTACTCAATGCCTTGAGTGTTCGCTCAAGAACTTCAAGGCCAGCACGCTCAGCGTGCCAGCATAGCAAAATGCCTTTGTTAGTTGTCATGACGCAACCGCTCTGCATCAATCACCACAGCTGCGGCCTGGGCGATTGCCTTAACCGACTTCGCTTCCGGCAGCTGCTCTGGGGTTTCAATTGCTACCACCTTGCGCCCACCCGGCTCCTTGAAAACTGGAAGCGCAAACGGAATGGCATTGTTAGATTTATCTTTCTCCTTCCGGTGCTGCAGCTTTGACATGGGGCTCAACAGCGGGGCGGTAACTTCCCAATGGAAATGAAGCTGATGCGCGCTGGGAATCGACGGCCTGCGCGGAAAATCTGGTCTGTATTCAAGATCATCTGCCGACTCGGATTGGTGCGTCCCCAGGTTGATGTCCTCTCTTTCACAGACATCAACCTCAGTGAACTTGCCCTGACTCCATACTTCGACCTTACCAGCCAAGCTTCCTACCAGGGGGGCTAATTCTAAAGATGCCGGCGCCTGGGAAATCCAATCCTCGAGGTGCTCCCTCAGCCATTCTGAACGGGAATCCGACAGATGAACCCCTATCTCAAAGCCATTGTCCAACCCATGACTTTGAAGATTGGCAGACATAACAACCGACTGACCTGAGTCAGCCCATATCGCTTTTGCGTGGAGCCACCTGTACGCAAAAACTGTTGCCCCGGCCTCTCGAAGGGCTATCAAAGCAGGCATTGAAGCAGGCCTTTTCCTGGCCAGGATAGTAACCTTCAAGCCCTCTCGAGCCCGTTCACACAAACGCTGAACGACAGGATGATTCGCGTCCCAGCCGAAGCTACTGACAAGCAGTTCCTCTGTTGCACTGTCGATTACCGATAGCACGCATCGAAATATACCCTGCTCTTTCTCGGTGGTTGCTACAATCTCGCTCCCGAGCTCCGGATAATCGACGACACCCAGCGGTTTTACCGGCCTGAACTGCTCCTCGGGCCCAGCCTTTTCATGTGCGGCACTCTCCCACATAGCCCAGCGAAGTAATTTGGCAACTCGCTCCACCTCTGCCAAGTTGAGCTCCACCGCCAATTCAGGGTTTCGCTCCAAAGCAGCTTCCGTAAGATTCGCGGTGAGTAAGAGACCAGAGCTGTCAGAAGTAAACGGATCGGCCAAGACAACCTTCGCATGGAACTGTGGCGCCGAACGGAAAAGCACGTGGCCACTCAGGCGTGAGAGCATTTCTTTATGCTGTTTGATAACGTGCTTATCAAACGACTCCTCGCTATCATCATTCTCCAGGCGAGTTTCCGACGCGAGCATGACGTAAACTCGAATGCCGCGATGGGAGGCCGCCAGCAGGGCGTCCTCGATTTCCCGATCTGCCAAAAGAAAGCTCGATAGAACAACCATTTGATGAGCTCTCTGTGTCATTCTTACTATCTGTTCTGCGATCTCCCGCATTGGCCCCGACTGAAACACCTCGTAAATCGCTTCTACGCGCTCGAATTGGGGGTCAGACTCCATCACCCAGGTTGGCGGCAACTTGCACTCACGTTGATCGATAATCTCAGAATGCTCTTTTTTCCAGTGGTTCATTGTGTTGTTCATTAAAGCCCCCAATCCTCTGACGCCACAAGGTGCCAGCAGTATGCTGTCGGTCGATTACCTCGATCGGCCCAAGCCACCTCCGCCAACTCAGCCCTTTCGCGTAAAGCGGGAGAGAACTCCGAAAAAGGCTCTGCCGCTTCCTTAACCCATTGCTGATATCGCGGGTTCGTTGCGTAATCATTGATCCGAGCTTTTAGGCGCCAGTCCGCCCATTTTTCTGCATCCCCAGCCAATAGGGGAAACAAGGGGATATTTTGAACATCAATGTCCTTAAACTGACCCACACCGGGAATCATCGGATTCTTGAATGTCAAATCTCGGGTTAAACGCTCTCGCTCAGAAATCTCACTTTCACTGAAGGTGACTTTCAAAGCCTTTCGATCCCCATCCCATCGAGACCAGAGCGCAGCCTGCTTAAGCAGACTCTTCCAAACCTGATCCGGCTCGATGTCAGGAGCTTTCAGAACTGAATCAACGGATTGACCTGCCAGATCCCCCCGCAGCCTCAAATCGCCTGTTCCGACATCCCACTTCAGCTCCAGAGAGGCCTGGTCCGGCACGCTCTCAGCAATGCTGTGCATTTTGTCGATACGACTGGATTCTGCTGCTTTACCCATCGCATCAAAGACTCGGCCTACACCTTTCGTCACCCAAGGTGGCAGCGTCTTAAAGGCCCTATTAGAATTTTCTTTTTTGTCTTTGCCCCACACCTCATCAAAGGCACTGGGTTCTTCCCAAGCAACAACGTGCAAAATCGGGTATTCGAGCATTGAGTCGTCACTTGCCCATATGGTCCAGGTACCCTCCTGAGGTACATAAACACGCTCCTTTGCTATTGCCCGCTTACCCTCCTCACTGAGAGAGTATGCCCCGTCATTTTCTTTTTTCAGCAGCCCATAGTTATGAGCGACTTTTAGAAGGCGCTCAGCGACAACTCTCCTGGAATCCCGCTCAAAGAAAAGGTGATCGGCGATATCTTTTGGGTCGGTTTGCTCCACCTCCTGCACACGGAGCAGCACGGGGAGAAGGTCACTGCGCTTCTTCGCAATAGCTACCTGCCCCGACACACGCCAGCACTGTACATTGAGGGTCCGACGAAAAATTAGTTTGTGTTTCATAAAGCCCCATCCCCCGGCATAGCCCATTCTTCGTTATCTGCGAAGATACCGAGCACACTCTGTTTAGCCCTTCGCATGGCTTTACGATTGCCTATAACGACTCGTTGATAGCGAGCTCTGGTTAGCGCCACATTCAGACGGTTGGGGCTTTCCAAAAAGCTGGTGGGATGGTCATTGGCCAAACTGATGAGCACCAGGTCCGCCTCATGGCCCTGAAAGCGGTCTACGGTGCATAGCTCTATCTCCAAATATGGCTTCTGTTTTTCACCACGACGGAAATGACGCATTGTCCCGGACATCCCAGTCCATTGACGCAGATGATTTCGGATTTCCCTCTCTTGTCCACGATAAAAAGAGAGCACGGCAACAACCCACGGCGAGCCATCAGACTGCGGGTTTTGCTTGGCCCAGCTATCAAATGCGGTTACCTCGTCAAGAACGGCTTTCGCTTCTGGAGGATTGGAATTGGTTTTGCTGTGAAACTTGCCCTTCACTTCAAGCCAAAGAGCACGATGGTCATGCTGCGAGTACCCCCAGCGCCGACGGTCAGCCATATCTGCCGGCGTCTGTAATGCTTTTCCTTGGTAGATGTGGTTCCGAGAAAATTCGGCAATCTCGTCATGCATCCGGTGCTGCGTACTCAAAAGCACATGCCGCGTTGCCAATACATCAGCTGGTAAACCGTCAGATAATGCTGTGCCCTGTTTCTGATTCGTGTCTCGCTCAAAACCATGGCGAAGGGACTCAAGAATCGAAGGTAAGGCAACCCGCCTGACACGCCCGATACCTTCAAATACGTTTTTACGGCCAGTAGCTAGATCATCAGCCGGCAGCAGACGGTTAATGTCGCTGCGATACCGTTCCGCCGTTTTGCTGCGCATTCCAGATTCAGAGTCTTCAGCAAAGCGTTGCTCATATAGCCTGGCTAACCGCCAGCTCAGTTCCGTTGACCAGTCTGGTAGTTCAGCTTCTCTTTCCCGATTGATCCTTCTCCAAGCGCTTACCTGCCTCCGCAGAGGCTTTAACGAAGTCTGAGGAGCGCGGACCGTATTGGTATCAAGTGGTAAGTTATCAAGGTGCTTTTCGAGCTCGGACTTGCTGTCCAAAACAATCGACGAGATGGCAGCTTGGTCGTCGACTGCACCCGCAATATCCACACCTCTCGCCCTGGCCTGACTCAAATACTTTTGCCGGTCTGCCTCGCTACCGACTGCGACAACTGCAGACCGGTGCTTATTGAGATTTTGATGCGCCGCTAAAAACACATCAACACAAGCCTCACGAGCCACGTTATCAGGCAAACATGTTTCTACATTGCACGCCATGGCCGCATCATCCACATAGGGCGATAGCTGTTTGGGATCACCAACGATAACCCATCTTTTAGCCAGTAATGCGGGAACAAGAAACTCCTGAAACGTCGTTTTCGAAGCCTCGTCTACGATGAGCATGTCAAAGTCGGCAGAATGGTTTCTGCGATTTTTGATATCCGGATGTTGCAGAATGCCGATGGTCGTTCCACAGACAAGATTTGAGGCATCGAGCACCATTCTCTCTACGTCAGAGCTGCCGTGCCGCAGGGCCTCAAGGAACGCTTTCTGAGATTCTGAACGATGTGCCGTGCCCTTTAGTTCACGCAACAAGCGGTCCCGTTCGGTTTTAACGAAAGTATCCAGTTGCCAGGGACGCGCCTTCTCTGAAACGCTACTACGATCACCGACCCGCACGGGTATCACCATATCCCTGTGCGGGTTGCGCTCGTCCATCAGCCGCTCTAACACATTGTCGACCGCTACATGGGTGGAAGCACACAGCAGCACTCTGTCCCCTCTGCTTACACACTGAAGAATCAGTTCACAAATGGCGGTTGTTTTGCCCGACCCCGGAGGCCCTTCCAAAAATGCAAAATCAGGCGTCGCCAATGCTCTATTGACGAATTGGCGTTGTTCATCAGTCCCCTGACGTGTTTCGTCGGTGAGCACGCACCAGTTGGCGATGTTGTCCTCTATAAAAGACGACCATTTGGCATGTCCGAGTGATTCAAACAACCGAAGAAGAGGAACGTGAGCATCAGAAGGGCTATCTTGAAGCCGCCTGAGAGCTTCCAGTTGTCGAAACAGCGTGTATGTTTCGGGCCTCAGAACCAGATGGTTAGATGAGGGGCGGTGGTCCAAAAGCAGTTGGTAATTTTCAACATCACGATCCACCACCTGAATACGGTTGGATTTACTAAAGGCGCTTCGTCCAAAAGAATGTTTCCCTTCGCCCTCGCGCACCTGTACTGCATACACTTCGCGGTTGTTCTCGTCCATGAACGCTCTGAAACTCGATTCGGACTCGTTAGGACGATCCTTTGGCTCCTCTAGCTGAATCCAAAAACCTTGCTTTTGCTCTGAAGCATCAGACCCTCTGGACTCGGGCGGAAGCCCATCCTTCCAGGCCAAACGAACAACGGCAGCATCACTTTCCATGTACTTCTTGGTCCGGCCCAAAAAATCATGGAACGTCTTGAGCCCGAAGAAAGCTCGTTGCATAAGCACGTCAGGACGTCCGACGCCCAGATTCTGGTAGTGGAGTAGCGCCACATTATTCTCCCTATTAGTAAGTCGGAATACATCGCTCAACTTGCGACGCTAGAAAGGGGAGCAACCACCATACCAGATTCTTTATTTTCTATTTCCTATATTTTTTAGCAAGATACGATCTAGAGGCAGGCACTGGGTGCGCATTTTAATTCCTCTATTGGGTATTTTTATACCAGCCATGAGAAATTGCCAGCGTTGTAGATTCGAGGGCGAGCCCAGTACAAGCTAGAGGGGAGCAGGGTGAGAGGAAATATGGCAGGTACAACGCTGACTAGTTTCCTAGGAGTCTGCGCGGCAGAAGCCACTTTCTGGCACACTGGGACAAAATTCTTCAGCAACAGGAAGTCAGATGGGAACCACCTTCCGCCCGTATTCGCCCAACCAGGAATTGCTTCTCCCTCCAAGCCTGAACGAGTGGTTGCCTGAAGGCCATCTGGCTTATTTTATCAGCGATGTCGTTGACGAGCTGGATTTAAGCGCATTTTATGCCCGCTATGAAGGAAACGGACGACGCAACTCCCCCTTTGATCCTCGGATGATGCTGAAGGTTCTAATTTACGCCTACGCCACCGGCACTTTCTCCTCACGCAAGATCGCCCGAAAGCTCGAAGAGGATGTGGCTTTTCGGGTTCTGGCAGCGGGCAATTTCCCCAGGCATCGCACCATCTGCGATTTCCGCAAACACCATCTGGTTGCCTTCAAAGCTGTGTTTGTTCAGGTGGTCCGAATTGCCCGGGAAGCGGAGCTGATCACGCTGGGAACACTGGCGATTGATGGCACCAAAGTCCGGGCCAACGCCAGCAAACACAAAGCCATGAGCTATGGCCGCATGAGAGAGGAAGACGACCGGTTATCAAACGAAATCGACGAGCTATGTCGTCAGGCCCGTCGGACGGACGAGTCGGAAGACCGGCAGTTCGGCCCGGATTGCCGGGGCGATGAGCTGCCGGAAGAACTGCAATATCGTCAGGCTCGGCTCGACAAGATCCGGGCCGCCAAAGAGAAGCTGGAAGCAGACCAGAAGGCGCGGGACAAGGCTCGCGGGCGTTCTCCGGACAATGATCGTCGCTCGCCCCGTGGCGGTCGGAATTTCAAACGGGATTACGGGGTGCCGGATGACAAGGATCAGAGCAACTTTACCGATCCCCAGAGCCGGATCATGAAAACGGCGGATGGCTTCCAGCAATGCTACAACGGCCAACTGGCCGTGGACGGTAAGTTCCAACTGATTGTTGCCAACCGCCAGGGCAACAATCCCAGTGATAACGGCTGCCTTCTGCCCTTGTTGAACGAGGTAAAAGACATCCTGGGTGGCGATTCTCATCAATGCCTGGCCGATGCCGGTTATCGTAAGGAAGAGGATCTTCAGGCCCTGGAGATCCGGGGCATCGACGGCTATGTCTCACTACGGCGGGAAGGCAAAAAGGCCACTGAGATCGATGCGAACCGTTACCCCGCGACGGCCCGGATGGCCGAGAAACTGGCCACCGCGACAGGTCGATCGGTTTACGCCCAGCGTAAGCACCTGGTTGAGGCGGTCAATGGCTGGATCAAACAGGCTCTGGGCTTCCGCCAGTTCAGTCTGCGGGGGCTCGACGCTGTGCAAGGTGAGTGGGATCTGGTCTGCTTGTCGCTCAACCTCCGGCGAATGAGCTCGCTGATGAGGCTGACGTAGGCGCTTTGAAGGGGGTTACTGGGCATGTTGGGCTATCGGCATACGGTCGCGAGCTCGTTCATAACCGTCCTGGTTGCCAGAATATAAAGCCAAGGCTTTATCCGGTTGGATTTTGCGGATACGTTCGCGGTCCCGAATTATAAGGCGGCACGACAGAGGTGCTTGCTCAAAATACTTCTGCCGCGCAGACTCCTAGCCCGGATTTCTCAAGGGGGATAAAAGAAAGCGGCTGAAAGTGCTATGGTTTCAAGAGCCTAACCAATCCACCAAGCACCAACAGCCGCTTCCAAAATGGTACCTGAAAAACTGACCTTCTCGCCACTCGCACGCCGCCAGATTGAAGCCGATTTCTCCGGTGGCCACATCACCTCCGATGCCGGATTACTGCTACTCCGTGAAGTCGACAGACAACATCGGCTGACTCCGCGCCTGGCTTCAGTGCTACAAGACCCGCGAACACCAGAGATGGTCCGGCAGCCAACTCCCGCCTTGCAATGCCGGATCGTAGTTTAGGGAACACCATCAGCCTGTCCAACTGATTGGGTCCACCTCAGAATGTCCAGGGCTGGTTCACTTTGCTACTGAAACATATCCGGATGACGGTCAACGGACCACTCAAAAGACTACACGCCCAACGGGTGATTTTTGCGTACACGAAACGCCGCGAAGCACCCAAACTCATGTCAATACGACCTTTGGCCACACCTAAACATTTGATTTGCCGACACGCTTGCCCACATAGTCTAAAATGTAAGAGGTTTCATACCTCTGGACTGGGGAGCCTGCAGGACGGTCAATGCCGATTCTGTTCGCTTCCCAGTGCGTAATAAGAATCTGAAAGGAGATCCCATGAGCACGAAATGGCTGAAATCGCTGACTGCGGCCGCACTGATCGCCGGCACCGCTGGTGTCCAGGCAGATACCCTCAAGGTCGTTACCGACCCGAGCTTCGTTCCGTTCGAAATGATGGACCAGGAAACCGGCGAGATGATCGGTTTCGACATGGAAATCATCGCTGAAGTCGCCAAGCGCGCAGGCTTCGAATACGACCTCCAGACCATGGATTTCAACGGCATCATCCCGGCCCTGCAGACCGGTAACGTTGATATCGCCATCGCCGGCATCACCATCACCGAAGAACGCGAGAAAATCGTCGACTTCTCTGATCCCTACTACGATTCCGGTCTTCGCATCCTGGTTCGCGCCGGCAACGACGCTGTTGATGAGATGAGCGACCTGGAAGGCATGAAAATCGGCACCAAGATCGGCAGCACCAGCTACGACTACCTGGTTGCCAACCTGGAGGAAGACGACGGTGTAACCCCTTACCCGGGCAGCTCCGACATGTACATGGCGCTGATGTCCCGCGCTGTTGACGCGGTCTTCTACGACGCCCCCAACGTTGGCTACTTCGCCAGCACCCGCGGCAAAGGCAAGGTTCAGACCGCTGGCCCGCTGTATGAAGGCCAGCAGTACGGTATCGCGCTGACCAACGGCAGCGAGTGGGTGGATGAAGTCAATGAGGCCCTGGAAAGCATTCGCGCGGATGGTACCTACAAGACCATCTACGAGAAATGGTTCGGCCCCATGCCTGAAGGCGAGTAACGCTTGATCTCCGGGTGCCGGGGCCTGCCCCCGGCACACCACTCATTGCCTCAGGGAGACATCACACGTGGAATTCCAGTTTGACTGGCAGGCAGCCATCAATTCCATTCCATACCTGATCAAGGGTATTCCCTATACCCTGTTGATTTCGTTCGGCGGCCTCGCCATCGGTTTTGTACTGGGCATCCTCTTCGGCCTGCTCAGCCTGAACAAGAGCCGGCTGATGCGCTGGCCCGCCACCGCCTACATTGAAATATTCCGCGGCACACCAATCCTGGTTCAGGTGCTGTTCATTTTCTACGGCCTGCCCGACATCATCGGCGCGCCGATCAACCCGCTGGTAGCGGGCATTGCGGCAATTGCGCTCAACTCCGGCGCCTACATTTCCGAGGTCGTTCGCGGTGGCGTTCAGTCCATCGACCGCGGCCAAACCGAGGCTGGCCTGTCACTGGGCCTGTCCCGTACCCAGACCTTCTGGTCCATCATCTGGCCTCAGGCCTTCCGACGGATGATCCCTCCCCTGGGCAACCAGGCGATCGTCAGCATCAAGGACACCTCGCTGTTCTCGGTGATCGGCGTTGGCGAACTGGTTCGCCAGGGTCAGGTCTACATTGCCAACACCTTCACCGCATTCGAGGTGTACTTCGCGGTGGCAGTGCTGTACCTGATCATCACCCTGTCCCTGTCGCTGGCCCTGCGCTTCTTCGAGCGCCGCGGCCTGGGCTCCGTTTGAAGGAACTGTCGCTATGACCCAGATCGTTCAGATGAAGGACATGAACAAGTACTACGGCACCCATCATGTCCTGAAAAACATTGACCTGTCGGTGGACTCCGGCGAAGTGGTGGTGATCATCGGCGCCAGTGGCTCCGGTAAATCCACCCTGATCCGCTGCGTCAACGGGCTGGAGGAGTACGAATCCGGCCAATTGATCGTCGACGGCCACCCGCTGTCCCCCAAAGGCGGCAACCAGACCGAACTGTCCGCCATCCGCAAGGAAGTCGGCATGGTGTTCCAGCAGTTCAACCTGTTCCCGCACCTGACCGTCAAGCGCAACATCATGCTGGCGCCAATGAAGGTCAAACAGACGTCAGAAGCGGATGCCGAGGCCACCGCACTGCGCCTGCTGGAGCGGGTCGGCATTGCCAACCAGGCGGAGAAATACCCCTCCCAGCTCTCAGGCGGTCAGCAGCAACGGGTAGCCATTGCCCGCGCACTGGCCATGGAACCCCGCCTGATGCTGTTTGACGAGCCGACATCGGCCCTTGATCCGGAAATGATCGGCGAGGTGCTGGATGTCATGCGTGAACTGGCACGGGAAGGGATGACCATGATGGTCGTCACCCACGAGATGGGCTTTGCCCGCGAGGTGGCGGATCGGGTGATCTACATCCACGAAGGCCAGATCGTTGAGCAGGGCAAGCCCGAGGCGGTGTTCGACGCCCCGCAGAACGAGCGGACCCAGGCATTCCTGTCACGGGTTCTGGCTCACTGAGCCACTGCGGGGAAACCAGCACTGGTGAACCCCGCAGCCAACTCCCCGCCCGCCGGTGGCGGGGAGTCCTACCCCCAGGCCAGCAACTCACGTGTGATCAGATGCTCCCGCTCGATCTTGCGACGGGAATCATCCAGCAGGAACTTGGCCACGGTCTTGCCGATCAACGGCAGCTCACAGCGCACGTTCAGGGTCAGCTGGTTCTGACAGCCCGACTCAAGCTCCTGTAACCGCATGGTGCCTTTGATCTTTGCCGGCACACCATCGATGTGCACCCGGAACTCGCAGTGCCATTCCCCTTCGTCCTTGCAGAACCAGTGCTCTTCCTGGCGCACCCGATGCCAGTCGCGGTGGAAACTGGCAAGAATGCCCGGCAATTGGGTCGTGGACTGCACTTCCCGGCTGATCACCAGCTTACCGGTCTGCTCTGACAACGCCCGTTCCTGGATCTCCACATTGCGCGCACCCACCTTCTCGTTCCGGCTGTGGATGTGGTCTTCTGCAAAGAAGGCCGCCAATACCCGTTCCAGCCCCGAGTCGTAGGCGTGTGTCACTTCCAGCTCCATGGTTACCTCCTTATTGTTCTTCGGGAGCTCCTGATAGATAGTCGACGGTATTGTCCTGCCTGCCAGGCAAGGCCCACATTGGCCGCGTCGGCAGCCCCGTCTGGCTGCGCAGCCAGCGCCGGTGACAACGATTCGCAACCGTCGACTGGCCAGCGGGCTGGCCGGCCCAGTATCATGGCCGTTTTCAAGGCAGCGCTGAATGACGGCGCCAGGGCAACGCAGCACGGTGGTCAGCCGGCGCTGTTAACTGTAATATCCGCCTTGGTTAACAGCGAAACAGAACCCACTTCCCAGCTGGACGGAGACCCCCATGCGCAACGCCGATCTCGTCGCCCGCGATCTCAAGTCTGTGTGGCACCCCTGCACCCAAATGAAAGATCACCAGACCCTGCCACTGATCCCGATCAAACGGGGTGAAGGGGTGTGGCTGGAAGACTTTGAGAACAACCGCTACATCGATGCGGTCAGCTCCTGGTGGGTCAACCTGTTCGGCCACGCCAACCCCCGGATCAACGCCGCCATTCAGGAACAGATCGGCCAGCTGGAGCACGTCATTCTTGCCGGTTTCAGTCACGAGCCAGTAGTCAACCTGTCCGAGCGACTGATCGAGATCACTCCGGAAGGGCTCAACAAGTGCTTCTACGCCGACAACGGCTCCTCCGCCATCGAGGCGGCGCTGAAGATGAGCTATCACTACTGGCGCAATATGGGCAGGGCCGGCAAGAAGAACTTCGTCAACCTCAGCAACAGCTATCACGGTGAAACCCTCGGGGCCCTCGCCCTCGGCGACGTGTCACTGTACAAGGACACCTACGAACCGCTGCTGATGGAGGTTATCACCGCGCCGTCACCGGACGCCTTCAACAAGGAACCGGGCGAGAGCGATGAGGACTATGCGCTGCGACAGTTCGAAGCGATGGAGGCCATTCTCGCCGAACAGCACGAGGAGATCTGCGCAGTGGTGGTGGAGCCGCTGATCCAGTGCGCCGGTGGCATGCGCATGCATCACCCGATCTACCACACCAAGCTGCGGGAAGCCTGCGACCGCTATGGCGTCCACCTGATTGCCGATGAGATCGCCGTTGGTTTCGGCCGCACCGGCACCCTGTTCGCCTGCGAGCAGTCCGACATTTCCCCGGACTTCATGTGTCTGTCCAAAGGCCTGACGGCCGGCTATCTGCCCCTGTCGGTGGTGCTGACCACTGACAACGTCTATGACGCCTTCTACGACGATTACGAAACCATGCGGGCCTTCCTGCACTCCCACAGCTACACCGGCAACCCCATCGGCTGCGCCGTTGCTCTGGCGACCCTCGACATCTTCCGCGACGACAACGTGGTCGAGAACAACCGCCAGCTCGCCGCCTGTATGGCCGAGTCCGTGGCCCATCTGGCGGACCATCCCCACGTCGGCGACATCCGCCAACACGGCATGACCCTGGCCATCGAAATGGTCAAGGACCGCGACACCCGCACCCTGTTCCCGTGGCAGGAGCGCCGCGGTCTGCGGGTCTACCAGCATGCCCTGACCCGACAGGCACTGCTGCGACCGCTGGGCAACGTGGTTTACTTCATGCCGCCCTACGTCATCACCGAGGAACAGATCCGCCATCTCGCCCAGGTCGCCACCGAAGGCATTGAAATCGCGGTGAGGGACTGAGTCGATGCGTATTCCCCGGATCTACACCCCCGTCGCCCTCGCCGCCGGCCAGACCATTGAACTGGATGACAACGCCGCCCAGCACGTCGGTCGGGTGCTGCGCATGCAGCCTGGCCAGGCGCTGGAGCTGTTCAACGGCGACGGCCGGGATTTCCCCGCCACCATCACCGAGGCCGGCAAACGCCGGGTCACTGCAACGCTTGGCGAACCGCTGGACAACGCCAGCGAATCATCGCTGCGCATTGTCCTGGGCCAGACCCTGTCCAAGGGCGACCGGATGGACTACGCCATCCAGAAAAGTGTGGAAATGGGGGTCTCCGCCATCGTCCCGCTGGTGACCGAGCACTGCGACGTCCGGCTCAAGGGCGACCGCGAAGAGAAGCGCCTGCGCCACTGGCAGGGCGTCGCCGTCAGTGCGGCGGAGCAGTGTGGCCGGGCGGTGGTGCCCACCATCGAGCCGGTAATGACCCTGCCTCAGTGGTTTGACTACAGCGCCAGCCTCGACGCCCGCCTGGTGCTGCATCACCGTACCCGACAGTCACTGACCACCCTGGCCCGGCCGGGGTCCGTGGCACTGATGATCGGGCCGGAAGGCGGCCTCAGTGCCGATGAGATTGCCGCCGCGGAACAGGCCGGCTTCCTGGCCACGGCCCTGGGCCCACGGGTGCTGCGGACCGAAACCGCCCCGGTGGCTGCCATGGCCCTGTGCCAGTGGCTTTGGGGCGATTTCAACGCCGCCGACTGATCCCGGGCGCCGGCTGAGCAGACCATTTTGCCCGTTTTCGCCGGCGGCTCAGTCATTGACAACGTTACCCAAGCGCAACATTATCCAGCGGTTGCTTCAGGCTCCCAGCACATCTCGCGCGCGTGGCTGGACCGACCGCTGCCGGTCACCGCAAACAACTAAAAACGACAAGACACCAGGCGAGTTCCGGATGACAGACCTGTTCTACCAAGCTGAATTCTGGCAATACCTGAGTATTCCGGTGATTGCTGCGCTGATCGGCTGGACCACCAACTGGCTGGCGATCAAGATGACGTTCTACCCCCTCGAATTCGTCGGCAAGCGGCCGATCTGGGGCTGGCAGGGCATTATCCCTTCCAAGGCACGCAAGATGGCCGCTATCAGTGTCGACGCGACCATTTCCAAGATCGGCACCGTGCAGGAGATCTTCGAACAAATTGATCCCAAGGTACTCGCCGCCCACATCCTGACGTCGGTGGAA
The DNA here is from genome assembly GCF_023156385.1 of Marinobacter xestospongiae. Lineage (GTDB taxonomy): Bacteria > Pseudomonadota > Gammaproteobacteria > Pseudomonadales > Oleiphilaceae > Marinobacter > Marinobacter xestospongiae. The sequence goes on along the minus strand of NZ_JAKZAK010000001.1, from coordinate 306,258 downwards.
CCACGCACCGAAGAGTACGTGGATGAACTGATGCTGCGGGAATATCCCACCTTCTGGGAGAACCTGCCCTCGTCCGCCCGCAACATGGTGTACGACCGGGTCCGCAAATCCACCCCGCAACTGGTGGACAATCTGGTGGATGACCTGTCCGATAACATCGAGGGCCTGCTGGACATCAAGAGCATGGTGATCGACCGCCTGGCCACCGACAAGCGGCTGCTGAACCGCATATTCCTTGAGTGCGGGGAGGTGGAGTTCCGCTTCATCATCAACTCCGGGCTCTACTTTGGCTTTCTGTTCGGCCTGATCCAGATGGCGGTCTGGTACTTCTACCAGAGCTGGTGGGTACTGCCGTTCTTCGGTCTGCTGGTCGGCTGGGCCACCAACTGGATCGCCCTCAACGTCATCTTCCGGCCGCTACAGCCCAAGAAAGTGGGGCCATTCAAGATCCAGGGCCTGTTCCTGCGGCGCCAGACCGAGGTTGCCGAGTCCTTCTGCCACATCGTCACCCACGAGATCCTCACGGTTGGCAACATCATCAACGCCATCCTCAATGGCAGCAATGGCGACCGTGCCCGCAACATGGTGAAGAAGCACATCAAGCCGCTGGTGGACGAGACCGCCGGCATGGGCAAGGCACTGACCCAGATGGCCTTTGGCCCAACCGGGTTTGCCACCCTCAAGAACCAGGTCGGTGAGAAGGCCATCGAGATCTCCCAGACCTCCTTCAATAACCCGGTGTTCGAACAGGACCGGGCGCAGGCGGTGGAACGCATCATGGTGGAACGGATGGTGGCGCTGTCGTCGGAGGAGTTCCAGGATCTGCTGCGCCCCTGCTTCCAGGAAGACGAGATCAAGCTGATCCTGGTGGGCGCCTTCCTCGGCTTTGCCGCCGGGGTCTGCCAGTTCATTTTTGTGTTCGGGCAGTCGCTGAATATCCTGTAGCTTTACTATATACTTACGTGAGAACCTCTGATTAACTCCAGCTCGGCACGATCTGGTGGGTAGCAACAGGGTGGTCCAGGCAATCGGCGCTGGGCCCAGTATTTGGTTATGGAGTCCGCGGATGCCCGGCTTGTTCAACTGGCTGTCGAAAAAGAAGGTGCCCAGCGAAGCCGAGTCATCCGCCAACCGTCACACCGCCAGTCCCCGCCGCCAGTTCATCAGCACTCCGGCAAGCTGGGCGATGGAAAAACTGGAACAGCATCTGTTCTGCTGGCTGCTGGAGGCCTCTCCCCGGGATTTCCAGCGCCACCAGGACCATGTCGGTCGCATCCTCGCCGAACTGGGACAGCATATTCGCCAAGGCAAGCTGGATGAGTTGCCACGCCAGCCCATGACCCTGCCCATGCTGCTGCGGGCGCTGTCCGATCCGGACATTTCCCGCAGTGAGGTCACTCGCATCATTCTCGATGATCCGGCGCTGACCGAACATCTGCTCCAGGTCGCCAACAGTCCCTATTTCCGCCCCAGCGAACAAACCATCGAAACGGTGGATCAGGCGGTGTTCGTGCTGGGCCTCCAGGGCATCCGCAGCGTTATTTCCGCTGCCATCATGCGCCCCATGCTGTCAGCCCGGAACAGTTCGGAAGCCCAGTTCGCCCAGCGGGTCTGGCGCTGGGGCCTGACCTGCGCCCGCGCCGCCGAGCTGGTGGCACGCCAGCACGGCAAGGACACCAGCGCCTACTTCATGGTCTCCCTGCTGCCGGCCCTGGCGCACATCACCCTGTTCCGCGAGGTTCGCCGCATCCACCATCGCCTGCACGGCGACAACACCCCGCTGCCTCCGGGAGCGGTCACCGGTGCCCTGCAACAGTTCGACTGGACCTGCACCCAGATCCTCGCCAACGACTGGAATCTGCCGCCCCGCTACTTCGCCCATCTGCTGGCGGCCGAGCGGCCGGTGCCGGGGCAACCGCAAACGCCACTGTATGACGGTATCCTGATTGGCACCCGGGAGGTGCTGCGGTTCGCCAACCAGCGCAACCTCGCCGAGGAAGACCTGGAAGCCGCCGTCTCTGTCTCACGGGGAGAGCTTGGCAGCATTCGGCAGACCATCCTGGGCATGCTCAAGGAAGGCGGCTAACGCTCCGCTCCCCCACTTTCCCGCGATAACAGCTCGGCCAGGGTCTCGTCTCCCTGGGGAAGGCGGGCGTCGGTCAACGCCTGCGGCAATACCCGTGGCAACTTCCTGGCCACGCCGTCGTCGTCCCGGCGCACCGCCGCCAGGATATCCGCCACAGTGATCCGGTCGAGCGACCGGCCCGGCACCAGCCGATCACCGTCCGGCCCTGCCAGTGACAGCAGCCCCGCCGCAATCAGCTTGTCGCTGATTCGCCGGGTCACCTCCCCCGGCACTCGCAGCTCGGCCTCCAGCGCTTCCTGCTGGGGCGCAGGCTCGCCCTGCTGGAATGGCCGGGCCACCAGCCACATCAGCACCAGCCCGGTCTGCTCCTGCAGCTCGGCGGAGTGACGCACCCGCTGGCGACGGGCAATGGACCCCGGGTTCTGCAGATAGAACGACAGACTCGCCCCCAGCAGCAGAATCATCCAGTTCACGTAGATCCAGATCAGCAGGATGATGCCGATGGCAAAGCTGGAGTAGATCGCCGCGTACTTGGCAGACCCGGCCACAAACGAGGCGAACAGCATGCTGCCCGCCTGCCAGCTGATGCCGGCAATCAGGCCTCCGGTAAAGGCATAGCGCAGCCGCACCCGGGTGTTGGGCATGAAGATGTACACAAAGGTGAAGGCGCCCACCACCAGGAAGAAAGGCATCAGGCGGCTGGCCTGAAGGATCATCACGCCGAACGGCTCAATCTCCATCAGCCGGACAACAAAGTCAGACGACAGGATGGTGGCCGTAAACCCGATGGCCGACACCATCAGCAGCGGCCCCACCATGATCACACTGAGGTAGTTACTGAAACGCTGGGCCATGGAGCGCATGTCCGGCACCCGCCAGATCATGTTGAAAGAACGCTCGATTTTCTGCACCAGCGAAATCACGGTGTAGACCAGCAACGCCAGACCCACCGACCCCAGTACCCCGACCTTCATGTTGTCGACGAACTCCAGGATCTTGTTGCCAAGTTCGATACCCTGAGGCCCCATGGGCTCGAAGAACTGGAACAGCAGTGGCTCCATACGCTGATGTACGTCCATCGCCTTGAGTACCGAAAAACTCAGGGCCAGCAGCGGCACCACACTGAGCAGGGTCGTGTAGACCAGGCTCATGGCGTGCAGGGTGAGGTTGCCGTTGATCAGATCCCGCACCAGCGCATAGGCCACCCGGCCGCAGCTGTAGGCCCATCGCCAGGGCCAGTGCCGAGGCGGGTTGGGGTTGGCCAGAATCCAGTCTTCAGCGGCCTTCAGTCGATCTTTCAGTTGGCTAGCGGTCACAGGCTGTCCGTCCGTTCGGGATTGGGGCTCGTCAGGCATCACACCACAATGTGGGCGTCGCCGCCGCTGCGCAGCCCGGCAAGGTTGGCTGCGGTGATCCCGACAATCCGCTGCCGTGCCTCACGGCTGGCCCAGGCGGAATGGGGAGTCACAATCAGGTTGGGCAGATCATCGGCCAGCAGCGGGTTGCCGTGCCTTGGTGGTTCCTCGGTCAACACATCGAAACCGGCACCGCCGATGGTGCCGTTGCGCAGCGCATCCGCCAGCGCCTGCTCATCCACCAGACCACCACGGCTGGTGTTGATCAACAGAGCGTCCGCCTTCATCTGCGCCAATTCCGCCGCGCCGATCATGTGCCGGGTGTCTTCGGTCAGCAGGCAGTGCAGTGAGAGGACGTCGACCTTCGGCAACAGCTCCGCCAGCGGCAGTCGCGGGTAGCCATCCACCTCCCCGGCGGGCTGGCCGGGTCGGGCACCCAGCAGAATGTTCATACCAAACGCCCGCGCACGTTCCGCCACGCCCTGACCCAGGTCACCGTAACCGACGATCCCCAGGGTCCGCCCCTCCAGTTCCATAATGGGGTGGTCCATCAGGCAGAACATGTCACTCCTGCCCCAGCGGCCCTGGCGCACATCCCGCTGGTAGTCCAGCAAGCGCGTGGCCAGCGCCAGCATCAGCGCCAGGGTATGCTGGGCCACCGTGGAGCGGCCGTAGTTGAGTACGTTCACCACCCGTACACCGTGATCCCGGGCCGCTTCCAGATCTACGTTGTTGACGCCGGTCGCCACCACCGCCACCCACCGGATGCCGGGACAGGCCTCGAAGTGCTCACGGCCAAGCACCACCTTGTTGGTGAGCACGGTATCGAATCCCTGCAGCCGCTCTGTGACCTCGGCCGGCTGGGTCCGCGGGTGACACACCAGCTCATCCGTGACCTGCTCAATGGGGGCCAGATCAACGTCGTTGCCCAGCGTGTCCGCATCCAGAAAAACCGCTTTCATACTGCCTTCCTTATAAGACTTTGCGGGGGTTCCAACTGTCGACCATTCGATTACACTCAGGGAAACCGTTCGCGACAGGAAAGCACCCATGGAACATGAATTCTGGCACAACCGCTGGGCCAAGAGCCAAATCGGCTTTCATGAAGGAACCGTCAACCAGTTTCTCCACGACCACTGGACCGCCCTTGCCGGCGAAGGCCGGAGCGATCAGACCGTGCTGGTCCCGCTGTGTGGCAAGGCCGTCGACATGTGGTGGCTCAACGATCGCGGCCATCCGGTGATTGGGGTGGAGCTCAGTGACATCGCCTGCAAGGATTTCTTTGAAGAAGCCGAGGAAAAGGCCCACGTTCACCCCGGCGAGCCGTTCACCCGCTTCCGCCACGACACCCTGGAACTGTGGTGTGGGGACTTCTTCCAGCTGGTGCCGGAAGACCTGCGCAACGTCCGGCTGGTCTATGACCGGGCGGCGCTGATCGCCCTGCCCCCGGCCATGCGACGGGACTACGTTGAACACCTGACTGCGGTCACTCCCGATGACCTGCAGATCCTGCTGCTCACCCTCGACTACGACAACGACGACGTCCAGGGCCCGCCATTCAACGTCACCGATGACGAAGTCAGGGAACTGTTCAGTGCAGATTACGAGGTGGAGCAACTGCTGACCCAGCAGATTCCCGCCGATAGCCCCTTCGCCACCCGCCGCGGCCTCGAACAGGCCCGGGAAAGCGTGTTCCGGCTGCGCAAACGCCAGGAAGCCTCTGACTGACTCCCGCTCACCGCTGCCGGCAGTTGGTCGGCAGCAGCGTTGCGGGGACATCGGTGCGGTTGTCTGCCACCGCTGACATCCCGGACACTGGCCCGTCGTAACCACACAGCCAGGCAATCGGGCTGCTGGGACTGCCGTCCACCACCGCCGGGCGAAAGCTCAGCACCTTGCCCTGCAACGGCTTCGATGCCTTGTTGCCCAGCGTCACATGAATCGCCGCATCGGCGACCGTAACCCCGGTCACCCGGTTACCAATCAGCTTGTCCGGCGCAGGCACGCCGGCAAGGGCGTTATTGGCGGGGAAGTCCAGCTGATCCACATAGTGCGCGGCCACCGCGTCCCGAATACCTGAGACGATGCTCATTGCTTCGGTGATTTCACTGCGCTGGATGTAGGTGCGGTAGTTGGGCAAGGCAACGCTGGCCAAAATCCCGATGATCATCACTGTGACCATCAATTCGATGAGAGTGAATCCCTTCTGTCTCACATCATGTCTCCCATGGCAAAGATTGGTGAGTAGGCACTGACCAGGAAACAGGCAATGGTCAGCGCCACCAACACGGCGACCACCGCAGTGGCCAGCCTCAGCTGCCAGCCGGCAGCCTCCTGCAGACGATCCAGTGCCTCCGCCACCACCGCCTGCAGTTCGGTATCCAGGGCATTGCCGTTGCGCTCTGCCGCCCGCAGGTAGTCTGAAACTGCACAGCCATCGGGGTGGGCCAGAATCCCCTGATGCACCAGCGGATACCGCAGCGTCGCCTGCAGGCGGTCATAGGCCCTCCGGACCGGCGGCAAGGCCAACCAGCCCAGGGCGCCGCCGCCAGACTCGGTCCATCGCAATTTCATCAACCCGGACAGGCGCCACCCCATGGCCACCATAAGCAGCAGCAACAGCGGCAGGATCAGCACCGTCATCAGTTGCAGGAATGCAAACTGATCGCGGGTTTCCATGGCCATTTCCGGGGCGGACAACGCCACCATCGCCATCAGTTCCGGCAGAACCCGGGCCTGATAGAGCATCGACATGCCTATCGCCATAAACACCAGCAACCCGAGGTAAAGCGCCGCCCGCCGGAACGCCGGTGGCGGCTTGGCCAGGCTGGCGGGCGTGAGGGCAATGTAGAGGGCCGCGGTTGCACGGATCGCCTGGTTGTTACCGGCCGCGACCAACCGTGAGTGCAGATGCCCGGCCAGGCCGGAATTCTGACGTGATTGAGGGTAAAGCTCAGGAGGCAGAATGCGGTCCACCTGGCGCAGGTAATCGGTGGCGCCGATATCAGCGGGCAGGCCTGTGGCCAGCCATCGGCAGTGGCAGGCAAAACGTTCCCAGTCCATCCATTGGTCCTTGGTGGTATCGTCCATGTAGGCTCAGGGCGCTTCCACGCCCCGGTCGGCGATTATGCCTGACCGGGGTCCGGAAAAACCAGCGTTGAACCCTCTCAGAAGGTCACCGCAAGCCGTAGCCGATCCCGGTGCTGCAGGCCGTTTTCGTGGATCGGCTCCGGGTAGTGGTTGAGGAAGTAATCCGGCTCCACCGCCACCACCCGGAAGCCGTGACGCTGGTAGAACCCCAGTTGGTGGCCGAAGCTGCCGGTGCCCAGTTCCAGCCGCCTGGCACCCCGGGCACGCACGTCGTCGATGACCTGTTGTAACAGCCTCGCGCCGATTCCAGCCTGCTGGCGGGCTTCCGCCACCGCCAGGTTCATGATCTCGAACGCCTCTGCCCCGGCCAGCTTCGCGACCACACAGACGGCCACGATCTCATCACCGGCTTCAGCCACATAGCAGATCGCTGTCGGCAGATAGCCGGCAATGGTGTCCCAGTCCGGGTCCGCCAGCAGCAACAGCGCCTGCGGCAGCTCGTCTGGCCCGGCACGCCGGATCGTCAGCGCGACCGTCTCACCCTGCTCCGGCGCCTGAGGCCAGGCTCGATGACGTGGCGCCGCCGTCGTCAGCCAAGTGCGATCGTGAGCCGTCCAGATGTGACCCTGCACCTGGCTGTCCGGCGTCTCGTCGAGGGTGGCAACCCGCAGGATCAGATGCGGCTTGCCCTCTCGCTCCGCCACCAGATGGGTGCCACAGTGCTGACAGAAATGCCGCTGCTTACCCGGTGAGGACACCACCGACGTCACCGAGGCTTCGCCCTGCAACCACCGAAACGCCTCCCGCAGCACACCCGCCGTAGGCACTTCCGTGGCGGCGTGGGTTTTCTGGCAGGTCTGGCAGTGGCAATGCATGATTGGCAGGTCCAGCCGATCGACCTGATAGCGGACCGCGCCACACAGGCAGCTTCCTTTCATAGCAAGCAGCGTCCTTTCATAGCAGGCAACTTCCTTTCATAAAGAGTTCCTTGGATCGTCTTTGAACAAATGCTGGGTTCGGAGCCGGCGCGGCCTCCCTTCCGGCAAGGCTGCTAACCGGAAAGGCCGGGCGTGCGCTTCAGCCACTGCTGTTCCAGGGCTTCGAACAGGCTGTCTACTGTCACCGCCAGCAGCCCGATCAGTACCGCCCCTTGCAACACATAGGCGGTATTGCCATTCACTAAGCCGGCAATCACCGGATCACCCAGAGTCTGCGCACCAATGGTAGAGCCAATGGCCGCGGTAGCAATGTTAATGGTCACCGAGGTGCGAATGCCCGCCAGGATGACCCGTCCAGCGAGGGGCAGCTCCACCCGCAGCAGCACCTGTGAGGAGGACATGCCCATGCCGGTGGCCGCCTCCCGAACCGCCGGGTCAATGCCCTGCAGGCCCGCCAGGGTATTGCGCAGGATCGGCAAAAGGCCATACAGCGCGAGGGCAACGAACGTGGGTCCGTCACCAAACCCCATCACCGGCACGGCCAGTGCCAGCACGGCGACCGGCGGCACGGTCTGGCCAATGGAGGCCAACTGACTGGCCATGGGCAGGAAATCCCGGCCCCAGGGACGGGTCACCGCGATACCGCCCCCAAGCGCCACCAACGTGGCGGCAGCGGCAGAGATGGCCACCAGTTGCAGATGGTTCAGCAACAGGGTGACAAAGCTATCGCGGGGGTAAATCACCGCCTGGCGACCGTCCACCAAGGGTTGCAGCCAGGGCTCCAGGGCAGGCAGGCCCAGACATCCGGCGACAAGCACCAGCAGCCACAAAGCCGGCGTCAGCCAGTGGCGCATCATGCGGTTTCCCGCCACAGCCGCTCCCGGGTCAGGACACCGAGTTCCAGGCCCTGGTCATCCACCACCGGCAGTTCGCTGAGCTGTTGCCACAGCATCACCGACAGGGCCTGGCGCAGCGAATCCTGCGCCCCCACGCTGACTTTCTCGGGCACCGCCTGACGCGGCTGGGGATGGCGCTGCATCACCTCGGCCACCGACTGCAGTGCCGCCAGTTTCAGTCCCCGATCCTGACTGCCCACCAGGCTTTCCACAAAAGCCGAAGCCGGCTGCCGCAGAATGGCATCGGGGGTATCGTGCTGCAGGATACGGCCCTGGTCCATCACCGCAATACGATCCGCCAGGCGCAGGGCTTCGTCGATATCGTGGGTCACAAACACCGTGGTCTTACGCAGCCGGCGCTGGATGCGCAGCATTTCGTTCTGCAGGTTTTCCCGGGTGATGGCGTCGAGGGCGCCAAACGGCTCATCCATCAGCAGGATGTTGGGGTCCGCCGCCAGTGCCCGTGCCACACCCACCCGCTGGGCCTGTCCGCCGGAGAGCTGGGCCGGGTACTTGTCGGCGTACTCCGCCGGTGACAGTCCCAGCATGTCCAGCAACTCGGTTACCCGGGCCTCGACCCGCGCTCGCTCCCAGCCCTGAAGTTGCGGCACCAGCGCAATGTTGCGGGCCACGGTCCAGTGGGGAAACAGGCCGGTGCCCTGAATGGCGTAGCCCATGTTCAGCCGCAGTTGCTGCAGGTCCACCTCACGTATGTCCTGGCCGTCCACCCGGATGTCGCCGGCACTGTGTGGCAACAGGCGGTTGATCATCCGCAGGGTGGTGGACTTGCCGCAGCCGGAGCTGCCCACCAGCACACAGGTCTCACCGGTTTCGACCGTCAGGCTGATCCGGTCCACCGCGGTCACCTCACCAAACCGGCGGGAGACATTCGTCAGTTCAATCATGTGTTCACTCGTATATCAGCGAGGGTTGGGCCGTCGCCCCATTGAGGCGGGCACTCAGCCGGGCCAGGGCGGTAAACAGGGTGTCGGCGGCCAGCGCCAGCGCCACGGTGGGCAACGCCCCCAGCAGCACCAGATCCATTGCGGCCTGGCCCAGTCCCTGAAAGATGAAGGTACCAAAACCACCGGCCCCCACCAGGGCGGCCACCGCGGTCAGGCCGGTCGCCTGGATGGTGGTCATCCGTACGCCTTCGATCACCACTGGCAACGCCAGCGGGAGTTGCACCCGCAGGAACACCTGACGGCGGTTCATGCCCATGCCTTCAGCCGCCTCCAGCAGATCCGCCGGTACCTCCGTCAGGGCAACAAACAGGTTCCGCACCATCGGCAGCAGACTGTAAGCCACCAGTGCGATCATCGCCGGCGCCCAGCCAATTCCCCGAATGCCCAGCTGCTGCAACAGCGGAAGGTTGGCGGAGAGGTAACTCAGGGGGGCAATCAGCAGGCCGAACAGCGCCAGGCTGGGAATGGTCTGGAGAAAACTGACCAGGGCGAACACCGGCCGCTGCCAGCGGACCCGGCGGATCATCACCAGCACCAGCGGCACCGCCAGCAGCAGGCTCACCATCACGGCACCAAGGGTCAGCGCCAGGTGATCCAGCAACGCCTGCTGAAACTGGTCCGGTCGGGTCTGGAATTCCATCACCAGGGACAGCCCTGCCAGGGCCTCTACCTCCAGTGCCCGCCACCAGCTCAGCAGGACCAGCACGCCCGCCGTCAGCCGCAACCAGGCGCTGGCGCCAACCTGTCGCAAGCCTTCCACCAGCATCAGCGCCAGCAAAAACAGCAGACTCCAGAACCCGGCCGCGAAGCCCCCGCGACCGTAGGGATAGCGCTCCCCCAACTGGTCTTCGAGGAAGCCGGAAAACAGCCAGGGCAAGGCCATCAGCAGCAGCACGACGCTCACCAGAATGGCCCAGTAGCGGCCAGGCAACGCCAGCACCGCCGCGACCAGCGTGACCGCCAGCAGTAACGTCACCAGGGCGAAGCCGCCCCACTCTAGGGCATCCAGCGCACCATAGGGCGTGCCTTCCACAATGCGGTTGGGCTGGATAGTGCCGAAATCGAGACTGCAGAACAGCAGCAGGGCAATGGCCCCCAAGACCAGGATCACCCGGTTGGGGGCCAGCATCGACGCAGCCAACCGTCAGTTCCCGGCCAGACTGTCCAGATAAGTGCGCACCACCTGCTCTGGCGGTGCGCCGTTGACAGCGACATCACCGTTCAGGCGCTGCAGCGTCTCCAGATCGAGGGACTGGAACACCGGCGCCAGTACCTCGGCAATCGCAGGGTACTGTTCCAGCACCTCTGCCCGAACGATCGGCGCCGGCTGATACACCGGCTGAACACCTTTGGTGTCGGTCAACACCTTGAGGCCGAGGGCGTTGAGACCGCCGTCGGTGCCGTAGGTCATGGCACCGTTGACGTCGTTGTTACTGAGCGCCGCCGCCCGCATGGTGGCGGCGGTATTGCCACCGGACAGCACCAGCAGCTGATCCGACGACAGGGTAAAACCGTAGGCGGCCTGGAATGCCGGCAGCGCGCTGGCGGACTCGACGAACTCCGCGCTGGCAGCAAACCGGAACTGGCCGCCATCGTTGAGGTAACGGGCCAGGTCGTCGAGGGTCTCCAGGTCGTGCTCAGCGGCCAGGTCACCCCGGACACTCATGGCCCAGGTGTTGTTGGCGTCCGCCGGCTGCAACCAGACGATGTTGTTGGCTTCGGCATCCAGCTCACGGGCGGTGGCGTAGGCCTGCTCGGCGTCGTTCCACACCGGGCTGTCGGCACGGTCATGGAAGAACGCCGCGTTGCCGGTGTACTCCGGGTAGATGTCGATCTCGCCCGCTTTGATGGCATTGCGCACGATGCTGGTGCCGCCGAGCTGGATACGATTTTCCACCGGAATGCCCGCCCGCTGCAAAGACTGCAGGATCATCTGGCCAAGGACCGAGCCTTCGGTATCAATCTTGGAGGAAACCACAACGGCGTCGGCCGCGTACGTCGTCAGTGAAAGGGACAGAAATGAAAGGGTCAGCAGGGTGCGACAGGTCGCCACCAGTTTTTTCGGGAACACGGCCAGGCCTCTTGGTCGTTGGTTCGAACAGTGAATGAAAAATGCGTAATTCAAATCAGTCTAAGTGACTGACGTACGATCGCAAGGGGCGGGCCGGATCAGGGCTTTCAATGGCGTGGAGAGACTGTCATCAATTCGCCAATTATCTGAAACAAAACCTGACTTCCAACTGTCCAAGGGTGAAAGACTGGACTAAGCTGAAATTACCAGCAGCGGGGAGCCGGGAACCCCTGAACCAGCCCGGGAACAGAGGCCCCAGAGCCCCGCCATCATTTCTGACGATCCATCAACCAACAATCACTGCCATTGGCGGCGCCAGCGACTGCCGCCATCAGGAAATGGGGAATTTTTGTGTGAATCACTAAAAACAGATCGGGTTCCTGAACGCTCACCTTACCCATGGGTACGGTTCTTGAATGACCAGGTTCAGGACCAGATCACTGCAGCGAGGGGTCACCATGAGCATTGTGCAGCATTTCAAGACACGGTATGACGCAACCCAGGAGGAAGAGTATTCCCTGGAGGAATACCTGGAGATCTGCAAACAGGACAAATCCGCCTACGCCACCGCCGCCGAACGCATGCTTCTGGCGATCGGCGAGCCGGAACTGGTGGATACCTCGCGGGACGCCCGTCTTTCCCGCATCTTTTCCAACAAGGTCATCAAACGTTACCCGGAATTCTGCGAGTTCTACGGCATGGAAGAGGCGGTGGAAAACATCGTGTCGTTCTTCCGCCATGCCGCCCAGGGTCTGGAAGAGAAGAAACAGATCCTCTACCTGCTCGGGCCGGTCGGCGGCGGTAAGAGTTCGCTGGCGGAGAAGCTCAAGCAGTTGATGCAGAAGGTGCCCTTCTACGCCATCAAGGATTCGCCGGTGAACGAAACCCCGCTGGGGTTGTTTGATCCCGGCGAGGACGGCCCGATCCTGGAAGAAGAGTTCGGCATCCCCCGCCGCTACCTCACCAACATCATGTCGCCCTGGGCGGTCAAACGCCTGCACGAGTTCGGCGGCGACATCAGCAAGTTCCGGGTGGTAAAACGCTACCCCTCCATCCTTGACCAGGTCGCCGTCTCCAAAACCGAGCCCGGCGACGACAACAACCAGGACATTTCTTCGCTGGTGGGCAAGGTCAACATCCGCATGCTGGAGGACTACTCCCAGGATGATCCCGACGCCTACAGCTTCAGCGGCGGCCTGTGCCGGGCCAACCAGGGGCTGATGGAGTTCGTGGAGATGTTCAAGGCTCCCATCAAGGTCCTGCATCCGCTGCTGACCGCGACCCAGGAAGGTAACTACAACACCACCGAGGGCATGGGGTCGGTGCCATTCGACGGCATTATCCTGGCCCACTCCAACGAATCCGAGTGGCAGACCTTCCGCAACAACAAGCACAACGAGGCGTTCCTCGACCGGGTCTACATCGTCAAGGTGCCTTACTGCGTCCGGGTCACCGAAGAGATTGAGATCTACCAGAAGCTGCTGAAGAACAGCTCCCTCGCCGGCGCACCCTGTGCTCCGGACACCCTCAACATGCTGGCCCAGTTCTCAGTACTGTCTCGGGTGAAGGAGCCGGAGAACTCCTCCGTCTTCTCCAAGATGCGGGTCTACGATGGCCAGAACATCAAGGACACCGATCCCAAGGCCAAGTCGATCCAGGAATACCGGGACTCTGCGGGGGTCAACGAAGGCATGGAGGGTCTGTCGACGCGCTTTGCCTTCAAGATCCTGTCCAAGGTGTTCAACTTCGACACCACCGAAGTGGCCGCCAACCCGGTGCATCTGCTGTACGTACTGGAAAAGCAGATCGAGCAGGAACAGTTCCAGACCGAAACCCAGGAGCGCTACCTGCGGTTTATCAAGGAATTCCTCGCGCCCCACTATGTGGAGTTCATCGGCAAGGAAATCCAGACCGCGTACCTCGAAAGCTACAGCGAGTATGGCCAGAACCTGTTCGACCGCTACGTCACCTACGCCGATTTCTGGATTCAGGACCAGGAATACCGTGATCCGGAAACCGGGGAGATCCTCGACCGCTCCTCCATCAACGACGAGCTGGAGAAAATCGAGAAGCCGGCCGGCATCAGCAATCCCAAGGATTTCCGTAATGAGGTCGTCAACTTCGTACTGCGGGCCCGGGCCAACAACCAGGGCCAGAACCCGTCCTGGCTCAGCTACGAGAAGCTGCGCAGCGTGATCGAGAAGAAAATGTTCTCCAACACCGAGGATCTGCTGCCGGTGATCTCCTTCAATCCCAAGGCCAGCCAGGAAGACCAGAACAAGCACAAGCAGTTCGTCGAACGGATGGTCGACCGGGGCTACACCGAGAAGCAGGTGCGACTGCTTGCCGAGTGGTACCTGCGGGTGCGCAAGTCCCAGTAAGGGCTGCGAGGGGCCGGGCATCACCGAACCTTGCGGTGGTGCTACCGCCCCTCTGCAAGTCCCCGGAGCATGGGTTACTGAAGAGGTGCAGTTATGGGTTTGACTCACATCGTCGACCGGCGGCTGAACGGCAAGAACAAGAGTGCGGTGAACCGGGAGCGGTTCCTGCGCCGCTACCGCCAGCACATCAAGAAAGCCGTGGCCGACGCGGTCCAGCGACGCTCGATCACCGACATCGAACGGGGGGAGAGCGTCAGCATTCCTTCCCGCGACATCCAGGAACCGACCTTTCACCATGGCAAGGGTGGCCGCCGCGAGATGGTACACCCGGGCAATCAGGAGTTCGTTGCCGGTGACACCCTGCCCAAGCCCCAGGGCGGCGGTGCCGGACAGGGCGGAGGCCAGGCCAGCCCCGACGGCGAGGGCATGGACGAGTTCGCCTTCCAGATCACCCAGGAAGAATTTCTCGACTTCCTGTTCGACGACCTGGAACTGCCCAACCTGGCCCGCAAGAAACTCAAGGATACCGAAACGTTCAAGTACGTTCGGGCCGGCTACTCCACCCAGGGGGTGCCCGCCCGGCTCGATGTGGTGCGTTCCCTGCGTGGCGCCCACGCCCGCCGGCTGAGCCTGGGCGGCGCCCGCCGCCGCAAGATCCGCGAGCTGGAAGCCCAGTTGACGGAGCTGAGAAGCGGTCCACCGGACCTGGATGCGGCGTTTCGTCACGAAGACCAGATCGAGGCCCTGGAGGCGGAGATCGCCCGCCTGAAGGCCAACGTCAAGCGCATCCCGTTCATCGACGAGATCGACCTGCGCTACCGCCAGCACCAGAAGCAGCCACAACCGGCCACCAGCGCAGTAATGTTCTGTCTGATGGACGTTTCCGGCTCCATGACCCAGATGCACAAGGACATCGCCAAGCGCTTCTTCATCCTGCTCTACCTGTTCCTGAAGAAGAACTACAAGAAGATCGATGTGGTGTTCATCCGCCACCACACCAGCGCCAAGGAGGTGGACGAAGAAGAGTTCTTCTACTCCCGCGAAACCGGCGGCACCATCGTTTCCAGCGCGCTGAAGCTGATGCAGAAAATCATCGACGCCCGCTATTCGCCCGCGGAATGGAACATCTACGCCGCCCAAGCTTCGGACGGCGATAACTGGAACGACGACTCCCCCATCTGCGGCAAGCTGCTGAAGGATGGCATTCTCCCGCTGGTGCAGTATTTCGCCTATGTCGAGATCACGCCCCAGGATCACCAGATGCTCTGGTACGAGTATGAAAAGATCATGGAGCAGGCCCCCAACAGCTTCGCCATGCAACAGATTGCCGACGCCAGTGAGATCTATCCGGTCTTTCGTCAGCTGTTCGAGAGGAAAGCCGCATGACCGACACCATCGACAAAGCGCCTGAGCGCCCGTCCGAAGAGGACGCGCGGAAACCCATTTCTACCGGCTCGGAGTGGAGCTTCGAGCAGATTGGCCGCTACGACGAGGAAATCGCCAAGTGCGCCGAGGAATTCGGCCTCGACACCTACCCCAACCAGATCGAGGTCATCAGCGCCGAACAGATGATGGACGCCTACAGCTCGGTGGGTATGCCGGTGGGCTACAACCACTGGTCGTTCGGCAAGCAGTTCCTCAACACCTCCAAAGGCTACCAGCGTGGGCAGATGGGGCTGGCCTACGAGATCGTGATCAACTCCAACCCCTGTATTGCCTACCTGATGGAGGAAAACACCCTGCCCATGCAGGCACTGGTGATCGCCCATGCCAGTTACGGCCACAACTCCTTCTTCAAGGGCAATTACCTGTTCCGGACCTGGACCGACGCCAGCGCCATCATCGATTACCTGGTGTTCGCCCGTCATTACGTCGCCGAGTGTGAGGAGCGCTATGGCGTTGATGCGGTGGAGGAGATCCTCGACTCCTGCCACGCGCTGATGAACTACGGCGTGGACCGATACAAACGCCCAGCCCCCATTTCCGCCTCCGAGGAGCAGCGGCGGCAGAAAGAGCGGGAAGAGTACCTGCAACGGCAGATCAACGATCTCTGGCGCACCATTCCCCGCCCTGGTGAGGACGACGGCGACAGCGAACGCCGCAAGCAGCGTTACCCGGAAGAACCCCAGGAGAACCTACTGTACTTTATCGAGAAGAACGCACCGCTGCTGGAGACCTGGCAACGAGAGATCATTCGGATCGTGCGCAAGATCGCCCAGTACTTCTACCCCCAGCGCCAGACCCAGGTGATGAACGAAGGCTGGGCGTCGTTCTGGCACTACACCCTGCTGCACCGGCTGTATGAGAAAGGGCTGGTAACCGACGGCTTCATGATGGAGTTCCTCCAGAGCCACACCGCGGTGATCTACCAGCCGCCCTTCAACAGTCCCTGGTACAGCGGCATCAACCCCTACACCCTGGGCTTCTCGATCTACACCGACCTGCGTCGCATCTGCGAGAATCCCACCGACGAGGACCGGGAGTGGTTTCCTGACATCGCCGGCAGTAACTGGGTGGAAACGCTGCACTTCGCCATGAAGAACTTCAAGGATGAGAGCTTCATCCTGCAGTTCCTGTCCCCCAAGGTAATGCGCGACCTGAAACTGTTCTCGATCGAGGATGACGACCGCGAGGAGGTCTACCGGGTCACCGCCATCCACGATGAAATGGGCTACCGCAAACTGCGGGAGAAACTGGCACGCCAGTACAATCTGAGTTATCGCGAGCCCAACATTCAGGTCTGGAACGTCGACCTGCGGGGCGACCGTTCGCTGACCCTGCGGCATGTGCCGGTGGATCGGGTGCCGCTGGGGGATGACACTGCCGAAGTGCTGCGGCACACTCACCGGCTATGGGGATTCGACGTCCATCTGGAGAGCGTCGATGACAGTACGGTGGTTCAGGAGTTTCACTGTCCGCCGAAGAAACTCGACGACGAATAGACCGGCACCATGACCACAGCGGGCGCCTCCCGTTCTGACGCCATTCCACAGGTTCTCGCCGGCCCCATCCTGCGCCGGGTCAGCGAGCAGCGCCTGGCGCTCTGGGTTGCCGCCCGTGAGCCGGTACGGTGGCGCCTGAAACTGACCGTGGACGGCGATGACCAGCCACTGCTGGATCGCCCGCTGACAGACGCCGAGCACACCAAGCTGCGTTTCGGTGGCCAGTTGCGGGTGTACCTTCTCGATGTAGAACTGACGACCCCACTGCCCCGGGATCAGCTGATCCACTACAACCTCGGCCTTCAGGGCGATGGTGAAAACAGCCACCACTGGCACTGGATCGCCGAATGGGCGCCGCACCTGTGCCTGCCGGGGCACGACAGCCCCAACTTCATTCTGAAGCAGCGTCTCGACCGGGTGTTTCACGGGTCGTGCCGACGGCCACACCATCCCGCCGGTGATGGCCTGGCCCGGGTTGACCTGGAACTGCAGAACAGCACTCCGGAACAACGTCCGGCGCTGCTGATGCTGACGGGCGATCAGATCTATGCCGACGACGTGGCCGGCCCCATGCTCCATGCCTGCCACGAAGTCATCCGCCGTCTCGAACTGCCCGTTGAACCGCTGCCGGCAGAGGAGCCCGCCGACAGCGAGGCGCTGCGTCTGCATCCCTACGGCTTCTACCACCGGGACGACCTACTGCCCCACAGCGAGTTCAACGAGGCGGTCACCGAACGTTTTTTCGGCGGCGTCCGCAAACCCGTCTTCACCAGCGCCAGTGCCGGCAACCATCTGATCACCCTGGCCGAGGTGATGGCCATGTACCTGCTGGTCTGGTCCCCCAGGCCCTGGGAGCTGGTGGACGACCACATACCGGTCTCGCTGCCCCGGGAACGGGACCGCTACCTGGAAGAGCGCCAGACCCTGCAGGCCTTTCGCCAGACCCTGCCCCAGGCCGCCAGGGCACTGGCTCACCTGCCCAGTTACATGATCTTCGACGACCACGACATCACCGACGACTGGAACCTGTCGGCACTGTGGGAATCGACGGCGTACGAGCATCCTTTTTCCCGCCGCATCATCGGCAACGCACTGGTCGGCTACCTGGTCAACCAGGCCTGGGGCAATACGCCGGAGCGTTTCGGTGAGCATCTCAAGACCCTCAACCGACTGCTGGCCAACACCCGCGACGGCCGCCTGGACGCCGCCACGCTCGACCAACTGATCGACGCCCTGCTGGCCAGCCAGCAGTGGCACTACACTCTGGACACCACCCCGCCGCTGGTGGTGCTGGACACCCGCACCCGCCGCTGGCGCAGCGAGGTGTCACGGGCCCGGCCTTCGGGACTGATGGACTGGGAGGCGCTGACCGAGTTCCAGCATGAGCTGATTGGCCGCGACTCGGTGATCGTGGTGTCTCCTGCGCCGGTGTTCGGGGTCAAACTGATCGAAGTGATTCAGGCGGTGTTCACCTGGTTTGGCCAGCCGCTGATGGTGGATGCGGAAAACTGGATGGCCCATCGCGGCGCGGCCAGTGTGCTGCTGAACATTTTCCGGCACTCCCGCACCCCCGCCAACTTCGTGCTGCTGTCCGGCGATGTACACTATTCCTTCGTCTACGACGTGCGGCTGCGCCACCGGCCGGATGCGCCGAGAATCTGGCAGATCACCAGCAGCGGGTTGAAGAACCAGTTTCCCGGTGCCCTGCTGGACTGGCTGGACCGCATCAACCGCTGGCTGTTTGCCAGCTGGTCGCCGCTGAACTGGTTCACCAAGCGCCGACGCATGCGCATACGACCGCGCTCCCCCCGGGGCCGCAGTCGGGGCGAACGGCTATGGAATGGCGCGGGCATCGGCGAGGTGTGCCTGGACGCCAGCGGCCAGCCCCGGCGCATACGCCAGCTCGGCGCCGACGGCCGCGACACCGAATTTGACGCACCAACAACCGACGCCAGGCAGCTCGGCCGCACCAGCCGCGAGTCAACCTAGCGCCAGCACCAGATCACCGAATGCAGGCCAGGCAGCCGGGCCGAAGGTTACCAGCAACAGTGTCGTCCCCATCACCAGCACCGGCAGGATGTAGCGGAAATTGCGCTGCCAGAAGCTGCCATGGAGACTTTCCCAGGAGGTTGGCATGCCCACCACCTGGCGGGTCAGCAGGTGGTTGAGGGCCACGGGCGGGGTCAGGTACCCCATCTCAAACGCCAGCACCGTCATCACCCAGAAATGCAGTGGATGAATGCCGTTGTCCAGGGCAATCGGCGCCAACGTGGCATTGACCAGCAGCACCGCGCCGTAGGGGTCCATGATCATGCCGATCAGCACCAGCATGGCCATCAGCAGCGCCAGGGTCAGCCACACCGCCCCCAGGGTTTCAGGGAACAGCGCCAGCAACCCGGAGCGCTCCACCAAACCACCGACACTGACCGACAGCGCCATCAGCATCAGCAGCGCACCAATCAACGCGGTGGAATCGTCGGTGGCCCGCAGCACCGCCTGACGAAAACCGACGGGCGGGGTCGGCGGCGTCTCGGTTGGCGGCACGGTGTCCGGGGCAGCGTCTGCTGACTCCGGGTCGGGCGCCTTCAGCCACCATCGTTCCATCGCCACAATCAACAACATGACCAGCGGCAGGATCGCCGGCGCGGAGAACTCGTCCAGTCCCCGCCCCAACAGCCATTCCCAGGCCAGCACCACCGCCGCGAACGCTGCCACATAAGGCAGCAACGGCACCAGCGCCCGCAACGTCCCGGGAATCGCCTGGGACAACGGCGCGATGCGCAGCGACGATCGACCACCCAGGAACAGCACATACAGGGCGTACATCAGGGTGGTCAGCAACAGCACCCGGGCACCGGCGGAAAACAGTTCGTCGGTGGTGACGGTGTTGTTGAGGGTGGCCACGATCACCACCAGCAGACAGGGCCGCAGCATGGTACCCATGGAGCCGGAGATGGCGGTGGTGGCCAGCGCCAGCTGTTCCGATGTGCCGGCACGACGCAGTTCCCGGTACAGCGTCATCCCCGCCGCCAGGATAAAGATACCGGAAGCTCCGCTGTAGGCCGTAGGCAGCGCCGTCAGCAGCAGCACCACGACACCCAGCCACTTGGGCGGCAACTGCCAGGGCCGGACCAGGTCGAACACCTTGCGGGGCAGATGGGTACGGGCCAGCAGCATCCCCACCCAGACATACAGCCCCAGGCTGAGAAACAGCGCCGACAGCTCCGCCATCATGTTCAGGTACACCGCGATACCATGGTAGAAGCCATGGCCGGCAAACTGCAGCGCCGCGCTCAAGCACATGATGCTGTAAAGCGGTACGCTGAGTAGCGCCCGCCCCCAGCCACCATGGGCCGGCAGGTCGGTGCGGGGCCGCCCCAGCTGCCACAGTGAGATCAGGGTCAGTACGCCAAACCCGACCACCCAGACATCGTGCATGAACAGGTGGGCGATCGGCATCCCGGCCGCGGCCTGGGCCAGTTCCTGATTGCGGTAGAGCCAGGCCGATCCCAACAGCAGCGAGTTGGCCACCAACTGGGCAACCGTCGCGACCCGGTCATCGCGCTGGCTCTCCACCGGCCTCAGGGCGATGTGCTGGCGCCGCAGGGTGGCGGCTGCGGCACAGAACAGCAGCATCAGCCCCAGCAACACCCGCCGGTTGCCGGTCACCAGCACCACCGCCTGGGACAATCCCGCTTCCAGGGTGGCAAACACCCGTACCGCGGGAGTATCCAGCGACTGCAGCCGGTGCCAGCTGGCCCAGTCCCGCTGGCAGGCCTCTGCCTGGGTTGCCAGGGATTCACGGATGGCGCCGCGGTCCACCTGGCCACCGAACACATCGGCAAACGGGTCGTCTGCCAACTCCTGGCGGCGGGCTGCGACCGCCCGTTCCACCGCCTGCTCCAGGTTTCGCTCCGGGTTGCAGGCCGGCTCTCCGACCTGATCAATGACCCGCAGGTTGAAATAGTCCGGCCAGGTGGCGCCACCAATCTCCAGCAGACGGGAATGCAGCGTCTCGCCGACGGACGCCAGCAGCGTCAGCACCAGAATCACCAGCATCGGTAATCCGGACAGCCAGCGGGAACCCCCCAGCACACCCGGACGGGCCAGGCTTTGCTCCAGTGAGGCCATGGTTACTCCACCGGATTGCTGCACTCTTGGCGACTGGCATCAGCCCGGCAACGGATCTTGCGTTGCAGGGTCAGCATGTCGCCGCTGTAGTAGCCCTCGTCCCGCAGTTGCAGCCGGGCCTCCTGCATCATGCGTTCGTACTCCACCCGATCCGGCTCCGGAATGGAGATCCACCACCGCTCGGGTACCTTTTTCTCCTCTTCCGCCACCCGGGCAATGATCTGGTCAAAACCGTCGTAGAAGGCTTCGCGCACGAACTGGGCCAGTTCGTTGGGAATGATGTCCCGCCGACCGATCAGCTGCATGGTGATGTGGGTGAGCGGCAGATCGATGATGCCGCCGTCCGGCTCCATGCCCTTGTGCAGTTCCAGCACCTCATAGCCCGCCAGCGGTGCCGCCAGTACGTCCACCACACCGGTGTTGAACATATTGGGGGCATTGACGATGTCCGCCACCACCGGGGTGGCGCCAACGCCGGCGATCATCCGCGCCTGGGTCGGGTCGTAGTCCAGCACCACCACCCGTTTGCCGGAGGCTTTGGCCAGGGTGTTGATGGCGCGGTCGTTGACAAACACATGGGCGGCACCGCCCGGGGCAACCCCCATCACCACGTAGTTGCCGCTGACCATCCGCTCGGCGCTGCGGGGATCGGCCATCAGCTGCAGGGCCAGGCGGAGCTGTGAACGTTCCGGGAAACCACCAATGGAATCCAGGGTTCCGGTGTAACGGTTGAACAGCCGGGCCCGCAGGCCACTCATCAGGGCAGCGTCGCAGGTGCCGGACTTGAGCTCCTCCACCATCACCGATTCGCTGGTGTACGGCACCATATCGACGTTGATGCCGTACTGGATGATCTTGCTGCGCTGGTCCTGCGCGGCCGCAAATATCGGGCCGGAGCGACCAAAAATGTCCCAGATGCAGACCCGGTAAACCCGCTCCGGGTCCGGCTCCAGACCGGTCAGGGCCTGCATGGCTTCAACCCGCTCGGACAGCGGCAGGGATTGATCGTAAACCTGCTGCCGCAGTTGGGCATCGTTGGCCAGGGCAGGCAGGGTAAACAGCAGGCCGATGGCGAGCAGGCACCAGCGGCCCATACCTTGGGCAAGGGAGAATCGAACAGGCATGGTCGTCGTTCCCGGGATTTGTTGTTATACCTGAGAGCGCCCCTCGCGGGGCGCCGATGGACATCTCAGGTTACCAAGGCAATCCCGGGCTTCAGCCTGTCATTCAGGGCCAGCAGAAATGACCCACCTCTCACTGTGGCACTTGGGACACTAGCCGGCGCCTTCCGCCTTCAATGGCTGCGACGATGTTGGCGAGGGAATGTAGCGTCGGCCGAAGCCCACCAGCACGAAGCCCACCAGGAACATCATCACGCTGTAAACCACCGCTGGAATCGACATCTCGCTGGATTCCAGCAGCGTCAGGGTCACCATCAACGCAATGGTGCCATTCTTGATGCCCAGCTCCACCGATACCGCCAGCGCCTCGCGTTGGGACAGCCCCACCAGGCGTGAGACCGCCAGCCCCAGGCCAACCCCCAGCGCATTGAGCATAAAGGCAGCCGGTCCGGCCTGGGCCAGCAAGTCCAGCAGGCGGTCGCGGGCATCCCACAGCAACGACACCACCAGAAACAGCAGCACCACGCCGCCGAAAATACTCACAATGCCCTCCACCCGCTGGGCCAGTGCGGGTGCCCGGGTGCGTACCACCATGCCAATGGTGACCGGCAGCAGCACGATGGCCACCAGCATGATAATGGTCTTGCCCACTGGCAACGCGATCTCGGCACCTTCGCCGTAATAGAGCTGCAGGGCGTAGTTGGTGAAATAGGGCAAGGACAGAATGGTGATCAGGCTGGCCGACACCGTCAGCAGGATAGACAGGGCGATGTGGCCGCGGGCCAATAGCACAAACAGGTTGGAGGTGGTCCCTCCCGGGCAGGCGGCGATGATGACCAGACCCACCGCCAGGGCTGGCCCCAGACCCAGCAGCTTGGCGATCATGAAAGCGATCAGCGGCATCATCACAATCTGCGCCAGGGTGCCGACAATCATGCCCTTCGGATTAAGAGTCACCTGCCGGAAATCCCGCAGGGTGAGGGTCATGCCAATCCCGATCATGATGATGAACAGGGAAATCGGCAATCCGATCGATATCAATGGGCTTGACTCCACGCTAAGCCTCCTTCTGTTGTTATTGTTGGTGGCGCCGGGGTTACTCAGTCCAGGGTTCGCAGGTAGCCCTGCAGGTCCCGCGGACAGGTCACCGTTACCCGACCATAATCCAGCCTCAGCAGCCCACGCTGCTCAAAGCCTTTGATTACCTTGTGTACTCCCTGACGGGTCATCCCCATCATATTGGCAATGTGCTCGCGGGTCAGCCGAAACGTCACCGGCTGGGTGCCCGCCTCGCCTTCGCCCTGGATCTGGGCCAGGAACAGCAGCCGTCGACCTATGCGGGCATCCACACTGCGCAGGGCATCGTCCTCAATGATCGACATGGCTGCCCACAGCCGCCGACTCACCAGATCCAGCGCCACCGGATACGCCTGGGGATAGGCTTCCAGCAGCTGCCGAAAACCTTCTCCGGGCAACTCCACCAGTGTGGTGGCCTCATGGGCGGTAGCCCCATACACCCGGGGCATATCCGGCGAAAACACGGTATCGCCAAACCAGGCACCGGCATCAAAGATGATCAGCGTCGCCTCGCGCCCGGCGGCATTCACCGAACTGATGCGAACCGTCCCCTCGGCAATGACACACAGAGTCGACTGCATCGACCCTTTGGCGTAGATCGGCTCATCCATTCTGAAGCGGCGCAATCTGGACATCGCCGCGGCCTCTTCCAGCGCTGGTGGCGGCAACCCAGCCAACAACGGGCAGGTGCGCAGGATCGCAGTCAAGTCAGTCATCACAGCAGTCTAGGCCAATTGGATTTCATTGAATGTAAACCAGTTGACAGTGTTTTACCTGCCAATATGGCCATCTCTTCTGCCAAGACCATATCGGCGGCCATCGGCAGACTGTAAACAGGTTGACAGTTTTACCGCGGAACACCGGCCTACACTGGGGCTATCCGGTGGCTGATCGCCAGCCCCGCCAGATCGCCAACAACCACTGACAACCATCGACAACAACAACCAGAGAGAGCAAAGACCATGTCCGAACAACTGGCCATTCCCTCCAAGAAAGACCAGGTCAGCGCGGAAGAGTGGCAACTGCGGGTTGACCTCGCCGCCGCTTACCGGCTGATTGCGCTGTACGGCTGGGACGACCTGATTTTCACCCACATCTCAGCTCGCATTCCTGGCGACGACCACCATTTCCTGATCAACCCCTACGGCATGATGTTTGATGAAATCACCGCCTCCAGCCTGGTGCGCGTGGATCAGGACGGCAACAAGCTGGACTCCGACGACTTCGATATCAACCCTGCCGGGTTCACCATCCACAGCGCCATTCATGCCGTGCGGGAGGACGTGGTCTGTGTGATGCACACCCACACCACTGAGGGTGTGGCGGTCTCGGCCCAGCAACACGGCCTGCTGCCTCTATCCCAGCAGAGCCTGTTCCCGCTGTCGAACCTGGCCTACCACGACTACGAGGGGGTCGCCCTGCGGGAAGATGAAAAGGCCCGACTGCAGGCCGATCTGGGCGGGAACAACTTCATGATCCTGCGCAATCACGGGCTGCTCACCACCGGTGGCAGCATTGCCGATGCCTTCCTCGGCATGTACATCCTGCAGAAGGCCTGTGAGGTACAGATCCGGGCTCTCGCCGGTAGCCAGCCGCTGACACCGATTCCGGACGGCATCGTCGACACCATTCGCCAACAGGCAGAACAGGTCACCCGCGGCATGGGTGGCAAACTGGCGTGGCCCGGGCTGCTGCGCAAACTGGACCGGATCAACGCCGGTTTCCGCGACTGAGCCAGGAGAATCAACCATGACCGACAGCAACGCCCCACACGCCCGGTTCCACCACATGAAAGATGGCACTCCGGAAGACTGGCAGATCATCGCCCAGTCGTTCGGCCAATTCGCCCGTGGCCTGCCCGACCGAATCCTGGCACACCTGAAACTGCTCGAAGGCGACTTTGGCGGCTTTCCGGTGGACCGTCTGACCCATTGCCTGCAAACCGCAACCCTCGCCCACCGCGATGGCCAGGACGAGGAGTACGTGGTCTGTGCCCTGCTGCATGACATCGGCGACACCCTGGGCAGCTACAACCACGCCGACGTTGCCGCCGTGCTGCTGGAGCCATTCGTCAGCGAGGCCAACCACTGGATGATCAAGCACCACGCGATCTTCCAGGGTTACTACTTTTTCCATTACCTGGGCATGGACCGGGACATGCGCAACCAGTACCGGGATCACCCCCACTTCAAACGTACCATCGAGTTTGTCAGCAAATACGACTCCCCCGCGTTCAATCCCGACGGTGAGGTGCTGCCGCTGTCGTTCTTCGAGCCTATGGTTCGCCGGGTCTTCGCCAAGCCGGTACGCTCGCTGTACAAGGAAGCGGAAGACGCCATGGCCTGACGCAATTCAACGCGGGGAGGCGAGCCCCTCGTCTCCCTCCCCGCTTGTACGTATACTCAAACCTGCACACACGTACTACCCATAATTCCAAAGAGACCCAAAGCGGCTCACCAATAAATAACAAGCCCGCTTCCACGGAACCGGAAGCCCAGGCAACACGAGGACAAGACAAGAATGAAACGTTTGGGAACACTGGACGCCTCCTGGCTGGCGGTGGAGTCAGACGACACCCCCATGCACGTAGGCACGCTGCAGATTTTTTCACTGCCCGAGAACGCCCCCGACACCTTCCTGCGGGACATGGTCCAACGCATGAAGACCGCCCGCGAAGTCGCCAGCCCCTGGTGCTACAAGCTCGCTTTTCCCGGTAACCTCGGCCGTGTTATCGCCCCGGCCTGGAGCGTCGATGAAGAGATCGACCTGGATTACCACGTCCGCCACTCCGCCCTGCCCAAACCAGGCAGCGAGCGGGAGCTGGGTATCCTGGTGTCGCGGCTGCACTCCAACCATCTGGATTTCCACCGCCCGCTGTGGGAATGCCATATCATCGAAGGGCTGGAGAACAACCGCTTTGCGCTGTACACCAAGATGCACCATTCGATGATCGATGGCATCAGCGGGGTTCGGCTGATGCAGCGGGTGCTGTCCACCAATCCCGACGAAACCAACATGCTGCCACCGTGGGCGGTCCGCCCCGAGCAGCGCCGTGCCAGCAAGACCGATCGCGAGGCCTCGGTGGCCGGCGCTGTGTCCCAGGCCCGGGACGCCCTGAAGCTGCAGGCCGATATGGCACCGCGACTGTGGGGCGCCATGTCCCGTCTGGTGCAATCCGCCCGCCATCCGGAGGATGGCCTCACCGCGCCCTTTACCGGCCCGGTCTCGCCGCTGAACCACCGGGTCACAGCCCAACGCCGGCTGGCCACCCAACACTACCGGCTGGCCCGCCTGCGGCACCTGGCGAAGCTGTCCCACAGTTCGATGAACGACATTGTGCTGTACCTCTGCGGCACCGCCCTGCGCCGATTCCTGCTGGACCAGCACGAACTGCCGGACAGTCCGTTGACCGCCGGTATCCCGGTCAACATCCGGCCTGCCGACGACGAGGGTACCGGCACCCAGATCAGCTTCATGATCGCTTCGCTGGCCACCGACGAAGCCGACCCGCTGGCGCGGCTGGAGCAGATCCGTGAGTCGACCCGCCGCGCCAAGGAACACCTGCAGAAACTGCCCCGCAAGGCCCTGACCCAATACACCATGATGCTGATGTCGCCCTATATCCTGCAGTTGATGTCCGGCATGGGCGGGCGTATGCGACCGGTGTTCAACGTCACCATTTCCAACGTGCCCGGCCCCAGCCGTACGCTCTACTACGAGGGTGCGAGACTCGAGGCCATGTACCCGGTGTCGCTGATCGCCCACGGCGGCGCCCTGAACATCACCTGTCTGAGCTACGACGGCTCTCTTAACTTCGGCTTCACTGGCTGCCGGGATACCCTGCCGAGCATGCAGCGGCTGGCGGTCTACACCGGAGAGGCTCTGGATGAACTGGAGCGGCTGCTGGAACCTGCGGCAGAGCAGCAGCCAAGCGACAAGCCAGCACGCAAACCAAGGGCCCGCAAACCGGCGACCGGCAACCGGAGCAAGACCGCCAACGCCCGCAAGCCAGGCACGGCGACCGAAGAGTAGCTGGCAGAGCAGCCAGAAGAATAACGACGAGGAAGAACGCCGAAACGTCGGTGCGAATCGCGCTGGAGGGCAGACCGGTCAGTCGCCGGTCTGCCAGTGCGCCGCCCCGACAAAGATCAACTGCAGATAGCGGGTGGTGCGCTGACGGATCTGGTCGATCTGGTAGTCATCATCCGCTGACACGCTGATCAGGTCCGTCAGGCTGAACGCCACCGTGCGGACCACCAGATCACAGGTCAGGTCCAGGTCAGCATCGTTGAGGTGATCCACCAACCTCAGCCGGCGCAGGTCATTGGCCAGCTCACTGGCGAAGAAACGCAGCTCGCTGCGAATGCCCTCCTGCACGGCCCGGCTCTCCCCCGCCAGTCCCTGAGCCATGAACACGAAGAAACTGCGGTTGTCCTGAACGTGGCGGATAAAGATCGCCACCGACTCCGCCATCAGCTTTTCCGCCTGCAGTACATTGGCGCGGGCATCCCGCATCATTCGCCGCAGCACCAGCCCCAACTCGTCCACCAGTTGCAGCCCCAGATCGTCCATATTGCGGAAGTGACGGTAGAACGACGTAGGCACCACCCCGGCCTGCCGGGTCACCTCCCGAATCCCCAGACTGGCAAAATGGCGGCCCTTACCCACCAGTGTCAGTGCGGCTTCCATCAGTTTGTCCCGGGTCTCTCCAGGTTTGCGGCGTTTGCGTTCGGTCATAACAGTCCGTGGCGTTCAGTAAGGCAAACAAGTGTACACAAAACTGCCTGTAAGGCGACAGATAGCATGTCTTTTCAGGCCTTTGCTGAAGCAGGCACTTCACTGAAACCTCAGAAAGCACGGATAAACCCAAGAATACATTTTTAAAATCATAAAGATAGCGTTACCTACCGGCCTGCCATTGGGCTGATTGACAGCCGACAAAGCACTTGTGTACATTCGTTCACATCAAGTGAACAACTGTACACATGGAGGGAGAAACCATGCTGTCACTTCTGGAAAACAACGGCGCGCTGCGCTGGCTGGGCAAGCAGCTTTTCAATCGCGAAGACCCGGCTGCCTTCTTTGACCCGCTGCTGGCGTCCATCGACCCGATGCTGGTACGCCAGTACGTTCCGGCCAGGGTCGTCGACATTGTTGACGAAACCGCCGACACCCGGACTTTTGTCCTGCAACCCGCACCCCGCTGGCAGGGCTTCGCCGCTGGCCAGCATGTGAACATCTGTATCGACATTGATGGTGTTCGCCACAATCGTACCTTCAGCCTGTCGTGCTCGCCCCGGCAGTGGCAGCAGCACGGCACCGTCACCCTGACCATCAAGCGCCTGCCCGGCGGCCGCGTTACCAACTGGATGCACGATCAACTGACCATCGGCACCACCCTGGGTCTGGGGGAGGCCTTCGGCGAGTTCCTGGCACCGGAGCTGCCGGAGCCGTTGCTGTTCATCGCCGGTGGCAGCGGCATCACCCCGGTACTGAGTCTGCTGGAAACCCTCGCGGCTGACGACTTCCGAGCACCGGTCACCCTGCTCTACTTCGTCCGCACCCAGGCCGACGTGATTGGCGCCGAACGGCTGTACGCCCTGCGCCAGCGTTGGCCGGCCTTCACCCTCACCGTGGTGGCCACGGATGAGGGCCGCACGCCCCAGTACCTCAGCGACAGCCACCTGGACGCCGTGCCTGGCCTCAGTGCCCGCCGCTGTTACCTTTGCGGCCCCCAGGGGCTGATGGATCTGGCTGGCGACCTGCTTTACCACCGGGGCATCGACGAGCACCGCATTCACAGCACCTTTTTTTCCGCACCCAAGGCCGCCCTGCCTGACGACGACCTGGGCGGCGATGTGCGCTTCGAACGCAGCAACGTCAGCGTGGAAGCCAGCGGTGACGTGGCCCTGCTGGAGATCGCTGAAGCCGCCAGGCTGTCGCCCAAGTACGGCTGCCGCATGGGTATCTGTCACCAGTGCAGCTGCCGCAAAACCAGCGGCACCGTGATCAACCGGGTGACCGGCAAAGCGTCCGGCCCCGGCGAGGAAAGCATTCAGCTTTGCGTCTCGGTGCCCCAGGGCCCGGTCACGGTGGACCTGTAATCGCCACAGCGACATTGCGCACAAGAACAACAGACCGGCCCACGCAGGCCGGGCAAGGAGACCAGACATGCAAAAGATGAACGAAGCCCAACTGAAAGAACTGGAACAGGATCTGGATGCCATCCGCAACGACGTGCTGGCGGATCTGGGGGAACGGGATGCCAAGTACATCCGCAAGGTGGTGCGCCTGCACCGGACACTGGAGGTCGGCGGTCGGGTACTGATGCCCTTCGGTTTTATCCCCCCGGTGTTTGCTGCCGCCACCCTGGCCCTGGGCCTGTCGAAAATCATCGAGAACATGGAGATTGGCCACAACGTCATGCACGGCCAGTACGACTGGATGAACGACCCGTCGCTGAACTCCCAGACCTACGAATGGGATACCGTCTGCACCAGCGACTCCTGGCGCCGCACCCACAACTACGAGCACCACACCTACACCAACATCATCGGCAAGGACCGGGACTACGGCTACGCGGTGTTACGGCTGAGTGATGACGTCAAATGGCATCCGGGCCATTTTCTGCAGTTCATCAACTACATCCTGCTGACGGTGCTGTTTCAGTGGGGAGTTGGGGTGCATGAGCTGGAGAGTGAACGCATTCGCCGTCGTGAGATCAGCCTGAAATCCAAACTGCCGTTCCTTCGCGATTTCTTCCGCAAGGGCGGACGCCAGGCCTTCAAGGATTACGTGTTCTTCCCGTTACTGACGTTCCCGGTAGCCCCCATCGTGCTGGCCGGCAACATCGGCGCGAACCTGATCCGCAACCTGTGGTCATCCACCGTCATCTTCTGCGGCCATTTCACCCAGGACGCCGAGACCTTCACCGAAGAGGAATGCGTGGGCGAAAGCAAGGGCCACTGGTACCTGCGCCAGTTGACTGGCTCCAGCAACTTCACCGGCGGCAATTGGGTCCACCTGCTCAGCGGCCACCTCAGCTACCAGATCGAGCACCACGTGTTCCCCGACATCCCCGCCCACCGTTACCGGGAAATGTCGCCCAGAGTCCAGGCGGTGTGCGAAAAACACGGCATCCGCTACAACACCGACACCTTCGCCCGCCAGTACTGGACGGTACTTAAACGCATCGGCCGCTTCTCCCTACCCGACCGCGTCCGCCGCAGATTCGAAGCCCAGCCGGCGTAACCAGCAACGCGCCAAACAGTGCGTCAGAAGTAGTGCATTAGAAGTAAAGAGGGGACAGCCGTGGTTGTCTCCTCTTTCTGGATGCAGAGAGGCTAGAGCGTGTGACTGCCCAATGGCAGCGAATAAACAGCGCGTTCAGACGCGGAAAGTGTTTCCTTGATCCAAACGTTGTAGACAAACAGATTCCGCTTCACGATCTCGGCGATCTCCTCCGCAGGGATCAGTTCCCGGTCGGTCAGGATACGGATGGATTCGAAATCACACTCCTTCGCCCCGGTCTCAGATGCCCAACGCCTCAAGCTATCCACACACTCTGCCAACACCTCATCATCGTAGTGCGCGATGAGCGCGGTAATCAGTGAATAACGCCAGTCCTGATCGCAGCGGTTTGCCAGCGCCAGCACTCGCTGCACCTCAGCCTTGCCCAGAGCCAGAAAGTACTGATAGATCGGCGCTGCCACCGGCCAGTTGGGATCACAGGTCCAGGACAGCAGGTGGTCCAGACAGGTCTGATTCTCTGGGTAGCCCAAGGCTATGATTTTATTGACTGACTCCAGGTCAGATTTACTCGAAATCTGAAGGTGCATCATGAATCTCCATTTCAAAAGCACAAGCCATCCCAGGCAGCTCGTTACAGCTAGCCGCCACAGATTGCCTGATTTCCTCATCTCCGGTAATGAAAAGAATGTCTAGTTAGACCGAACTTAATAGGAAGGCCGCGACAGCAGGTAAGTTGCCAGACAGAGGAAAAACACCCCCAGTCCCACCAGCAACCACACGGGCGAGCCGGTGAAGAAGAGTATCGACCAGCTGATGGTCAGCATCACGCAGGCCAGTACTTTGCCCCGGAGGGGGACCACGCCGCGCTCCCGCCAGTTGCTGATGATGGGACCGTAGGTCTGGTGATTGAGCAGCCAGGCCTCAAACTCGGGCGAACTCCGGCCCGCCGCCCAGGCGGCAATCAGCACGAACACCGTGGTGGGCATCAGCGGCAGCACCACCCCCACCACAGCCAGCGCTACGGAGACATAAGCCAACAACCGGTAACCGCCCTTTCCGATGGACAACTTCACTGACTCACCCATTGAACTGAAGCCTCCAGTGTACCGCAAAGCCAACACTATGCACTGCCGCCCATTGTCGCACTCCGTTAACTTGCGACAGGTAAAGCCGGGGGCTGTTTTCAGTGTAGTGGATTGGTTAGGGTTAGGAACCTTCAGATTGACCGACAACAAGAATGAATAAAAGGGGTTACTACGGCAGGGGTATTAATCCCGCCCGCCGGTTTTGCGATACTGGTACTGAACCGCAGCCCCACAAGCACAGGGAACCACCATGCCCCAGGCGCCACTGACCGACCGTTTCGGTCGCACCGTCAACTACGTCCGACTCTCAGTGACCGACCGTTGCGACTTCCGTTGCGTCTATTGCATGGCCGAGGACATGACCTTCCTGCCCCGCCAGCAGGTGCTCACCCTGGAAGAGATCGCCCGCCTGGCCCGGACGTTTGTCAGCCTTGGCACCGAGAAAATCCGCCTCACCGGAGGCGAGCCGCTGGTGCGCAAGGACATTCTCGAACTGGTCCGGGACATTGGCCAGCTCGGGCTGCGGGACTTTGCCATGACCACCAACGGTAACCAGCTCGACCGGCTGGCACAGCCCCTCCGGCAGGCAGGGCTGAAACGCCTGAACATCAGCCTGGATTCCCTTGATCCGGAGCGGTTTCGCGCCATCACCCGAACCGGCCGGTTGCCCCAGGTGCTGACGGGCATCGACGCGGCTCGGGAAGCCGGTTTTGACGGCATCAAACTCAACGTGGTGGTGATGAAGGGGCGCAATGACGATGAGATTCCCGAGCTGATCGAGTTCGCCCGCCGCAAGGCCATCGACATTAGCTTCATCGAGGAAATGCCGCTGGGGACCATCACCGAACACCATCGCGGTGAAAGCCTGTGCACCAGCGAAGAGGTGCGCACCATCATCCGCCAACGCCACGAACTGGTGCCCACCACGGCAGACAGCGGCGGCCCGGCCCGTTACTACCGGATGCCCGACAGCGACATCCGGGTCGGCTTCATCTCACCCCATTCCCACAACTTCTGCGCCACCTGCAACCGCGTGCGGGTAACCGTGGAAGGCCGGCTGCTGCTGTGTCTGGGCAATGAGCACTCGGTGGACCTCCGCCGGGTACTGCGCGCCAACCCCATCGACGACGACCGGCTGCGGGACGCCATCATCCAGGCCATGGACCTGAAACCCGAACGCCACCACTTCTCCAGCGACGGTGATGTGCAGATTCTCCGCTTTATGAACATGACCGGGGGCTGAGCCCTCACGCCCTCACAACGCCAACTGCGCTATGTAGTTACCGAAGCGGCCTCGGCGATGGCTTAGCCGTCACGCCAAAAACGGCTATGATGATGCCAGGGCCCGTGGTGTTTCCGGGCACCCAACCACTCCAGCCGGCATGGACGATGTAGCCTGATGAACAAGCCCGACGTCCTCATCGTAGAGGACAGCGCCCCAATCATCCGAATCCACAGCCACCTGGTCCGTCGGGCCGGATTCACCCCAACGGTGGCCAAGACCCTGGCCGAGGCCAAGGCTCTGGAGGATCGGCTGGGGGAATTCTTCTGCGCGATCATCGACTACAACCTCCCGGACGCCCCCAACGGTGAAGCCATCGACTATCTGCTGGGCCAGGAAGTCCCCGGGGTGGTCATGACTGGCCGTATCGACGACGATACCCGCGCTGCCATCTGGAAGCTGCCAGTTATCGATTACATCACCAAGGAAAGCCGGCAGTCCTTTACCTACCTGGAACAGCTGCTGATCAAGCTGCGGGAAAACCAGGACATCAAGGTGCTGATCGTCGACGATTCGGTGAACTCCCGCATGCACCTGATCCGCCTGTTGCGGCGCCAGAATTACGAAGTGCTGTCGGCACGAACCGGTATCGAGGCGCTGAAACAGCTGTCGGACCACCCCGACATCAAGCTGATCATTACCGACAAGGAGATGCCGGAAATGGACGGCATCAAGCTGTGCAACGAAGTACGCTCCCAGTACTCCAAGGATGAAATCAGCATCGTGGGCGTATCCGGCGTCGACAACCCGTCCCTGACTGCCAAGTTCATCAAGAACGGCGCCAACGACTTTCTCAAGAAGCCCTTCTGCCCGGAAGAATTCTATTGCCGTGTGACCCAGAACATCGAATACATTGAGAACATCGAAACCATCCGTCGCCAGGCTCACACCGATGCCCTGACCGGCCTCTACAATCGCCGCTACTTCTTCCAGCAACTGGCCCCGGTACTGGCCAACCGCCATGAGCAGGGCGAGCCATCAACCCTGGCCATGCTGGATATTGACCTTTTCAAGAACATCAATGACAGCTTCGGCCACCAGACCGGTGACGACATCCTCCAGGCCACGGCGAGCATGCTGCAGCAGCACTTCGGTGAGGACGGCCTCTGCGCCCGCTTTGGTGGCGAGGAGTTCTGCCTGTTCCTGGACCAGCTCGACCAGACCGAAGCTGAAGCCCGGCTCGAGCAGTTCCGCTGCAGCCTGGAAGACATGAACCTTGGAGAAGACGGCCAGGACATCCGCTGCACCATCAGCATCGGCCTCGCCCATGGCTGCGAGCCGTCACTGGATGCGCTTATCAACCAGGCCGACCACCGGCTGTACCAGGCTAAATCGGCCGGCCGCAATCGCATCGTCGCCGATGCTTCTTACGCCTGAACGCGCTTTACATCGATCAAGGCACTCCCGCGTTGCCGCGGTAGTCTGGGGACACTGGATCAGCATCGTAGCCGATCGCTGATCACACTGTTCATCGGCCTGTTGAGGTGTTCATGACCGAGCCCACGTTCTACCAGCCCCAGGGCAACGAAATCGCGCTGTTCGAAGGGGCCTGCCAGCACCAGCTACCGGTGCTCATCAAGGGACCCACCGGCTGCGGCAAGACCCGCTTTGTTCTCCACATGGCCGAACGCCTCAACCGGCCGTTGTACACCGTTGCCTGTCACGACGACCTCACCGCCGCCGATCTGGTCGGGCGGCACCTGATCGGACCGGAGGGCACCTACTGGCAGGATGGCCCCCTGACCCGAGCGGTACGTGAAGGTGGTATCTGCTATCTGGACGAGGTCGTGGAAGCCCGCAAAGACACCACCGTGGTGCTCCACCCCCTGGCTGACGATCGCCGGGAGCTGGCGCTGGAACGCACCGGAGAATGCCTGCAGGCAGCGCCAGGCTTCATGCTGGTGGTCTCCTACAACCCCGGCTACCAGAGCCTGATCAAAGGCATGAAACCCAGCACCCGGCAGCGCTTCGTGTCCCTACGCTTCGACTACCCCGAGGCGGCGGTGGAAACCACCATTGTGCAACGGGAATCCGGTTGTGATCCGGATCTGGCGCAGTTACTGGTGCGCCTGGCCAATGCCCTGCGCAACCTGAAAGACCACGACCTGGAGGAAGCCGCCTCTACCCGCCTGCTCATCTACACCGCCCAACTCATCGGTGCAGGCCTGCCCACCCTGGACGCCTGCCGCGCCGCCCTGGCGGAACCACTCAGTGATGACGACGCCACGGTGGCAGCCCTGATGGACGTGGCCCGGGCAGTGTTTGGAGGGGATTGAAAGCTTGCCGCTGACCCTGGAAACCATCGAAATTGATTCCACTGCTGGTCCTTATAGGGAGATGATCTGCTTTCCAATTTCTTTAGCAAACCCACCCACTCTGACCCTGGCAACATCAGATCCGTCATAGTCTACAGAAGCGGTGATCACTGACGTGCAGTTCATTGCCCTGCCCTGCTCGAACGTAAAGCACCCCGAGCGCCCACCGTTAAGGTGCCTGGATAGATAACAGGCCAGCGCGCCACTGGCACTTCCCGTTGCAGACTCTTCCGGGATACCAAACAGTGGAGCGAAGTTACGGCAACTCGCCGTCACACTGCCGCTCTCCTCGCACAGCTCGAAAGCATGGAGACTCACAAGTCCGTGGTCTTTACAGAAATTGCTGAGCAAGCGTTCGTTGACCTGCAGTCTGTCAAGATAGCCCTGTGGCACGGGCACAATCATGTCGGGCAACCCGGTTGATATTACTTCCACCGGTAACTGCGTCGACGCCAGAGAGGCCGCTTCAACGCCAATAAGTCCAGATACTGCCTCATACTCAAATACGCCAAGGCATTCAGGCAGCTTTTGCGCCATCACCACATGCCCATTCGCGCCTACCGTCACCGCAAGTAACCCCGCCTTGGTCCTTTGAACATACTCGCCTTCGGCCACCACACCTTCCCTGTACATGGTTGAAAATGCGGCTAACGTAGCGTGGCCACAGAAATCCACTTCTCCGGTGACGGTAAAGAACGACAACGCAAAATCGGCTCTATCATCCTCGGCCACAAACGCGGTTTCAGCGTACCCGACAGCCTGCGCTATCTTCAGTTTCTCTTCGTTGGACAGATTGTCCGCATGCAGCACAACGCCTGCCGGGTTGCCACCGGTTTCATTGGCAATGAAGGCATTCACCAGAAATACTTCGACGTTTTCCAATGTCAGTTGCTCCAGGATTGGTCTGTCGGATCTTGATGCAGCGCCGCTAAGGGCGCCCTGACCCAGAGTCCCAGACCCGGGTGGATTGTTGCGCACGTTTCAGAAAGCCAGTTGCAACTGACCCAGGGCAGGCTGCCTAGCCAGACGGCCCTCATCGTCGCTGGCCTTACGCCAGAGTAATCGACAGCCCTGAAAGCCAGGCCAGCTGGGCTCCGTAGCTCAACCGTTGGTGGATGCCCGGATTCCCCTTTTCCTTAAAGGCTTTGGCCAGCGTAGCCATAAACAGGACCGTACATAGCAGACAGGCCACCGTGAAGGCCTTGAACGGAAGCGGAAGCCCATCATCAAACAGGCTGAGTGCTGGCGCGATCAGCAGGGAGAACAGCATGACAAATCCCGCCCAGGAGTGAACCCTGCAGGAAAACGTGGGGGTTTCGGTGTACAGATCGGCATCCATCGGGAAGTAACCGGCGACCCATGTGCCAAGCCCGTGCATCACGATCAGAACACCGACAATGACCATGATCGCTGATGAGCTGTCATTGATCATCACATACACACCAAACAACGAGAACAGTGCGCCGAGCGGGTAGTTGTTGATAAGAGGCGAGAACTTTTCCGTTGGGCTGCCGGCAGCGCCGAGTTCACTGCAGAACTGTTTGGTATGGCTGTATCCCTCATACCTGAGGCCTGCGACGAACACACCGAGCACGAGCCATACAGACGCCAGAACACCAGAGTAGGCGACAACTTGCGACAACATCGATTTCCTTCCTTCTTGGAAAACCGTTTCGGGGGGAAGTTAGGGAGCCGACAGTTAGTCCCTAATTATCAGCTGGTTACTGTAACGTGAGTCGGCCTGTCCGACCAGATCTGATCACACAGAGAAGAAAGCCAGATGTACCCGCAGTGAAAAACGCCTACCAACCACCAGCCACAATCACGGCCAGCACCACCATCGGAGCCCAGGCCTGGACGGCCCAGCGCCAGTGACGGGGCGCATGACGCAGCTCCATGAAGCGATCCACCACCAGCCAGGCCTTGATCAGAATCATCGCCAGTACCAGGGGCAGTAAGCCCTGAAGGCCCGCATTGGCCAGCAGCACCGGCAGCGCCGTGCACACGATCAGGATCATCAGGGTGAGGATCATGGTGTCTCCTTGTCGGTCTGGCGCTAAGCAACCACATAAAGCAGCGGAAACAGGGCCAGCCACACCAGGTCCACCATGTGCCAGTAGCAGGCGCCCGATTCCATGGCGTTGGTGTCGCGGTCATCCTGCCACGGTCGGCGTGCCTTGCGGGCCAGCGCCAGCAGCACGCCCTGCCCCACCACCACATGCAGGAAGTGAAAGAAGGTAAGGAAGAAATAGAACATGAAAAAGGTGTCTGACCCCAGGTGGTAACCGGCCCCATAGAGCTGGCCGTACTCCCAGAGTTTGCCCAGGGTGTATGCCAGCGACACCAGCAGTGCCAGCCAGAGTCTCACCGCCGTGCCGTCACGGCCCCGCCGGTACCCGACGGTGGCCGTGGCCACCAGGTAGCTGGCGACAATCAGCGACAGGGTGCTGGCCAGCCCCACCCCCGGGTGGAGTTCAGCCCGCCCTGCTGCGAAGGTGGCCGGATCGAACGCCCGGGCCACGGCAAACCCGACAAACAGCAGCGCAAACACCGCCAGCTCGGCGAGAATCAGCAACCACACCGCCAGGTCGCCGGGCAGGTAGCGCGGTCTGGTCATGACACCAGGCTCATGTACAGCAGCGGCAACCGGGCAGGCAGTTGCGCCGGGTCACGGATCACCACGTAGCCGTTGCTGCCGAACAGGTACGGCAGGTATTCGTTGGCTTCGGCGTCGATGGTGACGCAGAACGGAACCACCCCGGCCTGGCGGGCCTCCTGCACCGCCTTGCGGGTATCTTCGGCGCCGTAACGCCCCTCGTAGATATCCAGGTCGTTGGGTTTGCCGTCACTGAGCAGCAATAACAGCCGCTGGTGCTCCGGCCGGGCCATCAGCACCCGGGTGGCCTGGCGAATAGCCGCCCCCATGCGGGTGTAGTAGCCCGGCGCCAGCGCCTGAATACGGGCACGACAGCGGGTATCAAAACGCTCGCCAAATCCCTTGATGTGATGGAAGCGCACCTCGTTGCGCCGCCGGGAGGAAAAACCGCACAGGGCGAACGGGTCCTGGCTGGCGTGCAACGCCTCACCCAGCAACAACAGCCCGTCCTGGATGATGTCGATCACCCGCTGGCGATCGTTGATGTGGCTGTCGGTGGAAAGCGACAGGTCCGCCAGCACCAGGCAGGCCAGGTCCCGCTGGTTGGGTCGGCATTGGCGATAGAGACCGGGATCGGTGGCCACCGCCCCCCGTCGCTGCTCGATGCGCTGCTCCAGGCAGGCATCCAGATCCAGCTCCTCACCGTCGGCCTGGCGACGTAGCCACTGGCGCTGGGGCTTCAGGGCACGAAACTGGCGCTGCAGCCGCCGTGCCGTCGCCCGCAGGTGGGCCGGCAGGATGCCATCAGCATCCGCTTCCGGGGCCTGGCTGAGCACCGGCTTCAGGCAGCAGTGGCGTTCGCGGTATTGCTGCGCACGCCAGTCCCATTCCGGCAACAGAATGCCCGGCCCCAGGGTCAGGTCGTCCTGCTCCTCGGCGGGCAGGTCGAGATCGAACTTGATGCTGGCGGAGACCTGGCTGCGGTCCCGGGAGACCGAGATCACATCCAGGTCATTGGCTACCTCAGCGGCGTCCTCTTCCTCGGTGTCGTCACCGGCACGATCCACCGGCACGAACTCGGTCCAGGAGAACAGGCTTTCCAGGCGAAAGATCATCAACCCGTTGTCGCGATCAAACGCCTCCACCCGCTCCGCCTGTTTGCGTTTGTGGTGGCGGCGCTGACCACCGCTGTGGTTGCCAGGGTCATCGTTGTCACCGCTGCTGTGGCCGTTCGCCGCTGGCAGACCCTGGGCCGGATACAGCCACAACGGCACCGGCCAGGGGTCCACCGTGCAGTCAGGCTGCCGGGGCACGCTGCCCGGGCTCAGCAGTGCGGTCTGTATCGCAGTCTCCAGCGACCGTTCCGGCCCGGCCATGCTTTCCGGCGTCGGGCGAGTCGCCACGCAGGCCCGGGCCAGGCGGGCATAGCACTTTGCCAGGCCTGGCCAGCTTGCCAGAACCCGGGTCACCGCCTGTTGGTTCGCCACCAGCCAGTCTCCGGCTGACAGCGGTCCACAGGCGGCCATGGCGGCCAGCCAGAGATAGAGATCACGGTTCAGGGATGCCTTGGGAAAGGCTGCTATCGTTTCCGGCAATCTCACACTCTGCTGGTCCCGCCAGGCCAACTCGAAACGGCGATGGGTGCCTGCCATACGCTGCAGCCATCGCCGTCGTATCTTCAGGGGTCGGGCTTCCGCCGCCACCAGGCTCAGCCCCGGGTCGCCGCCAAGGGCACGGAACAGGATACCCAGCCCCCGCGCTTCGTCCTCAAGGCGCACCGCCGCAGCCGGGTACTGGGCCAGTGCCTGGCGTGTTACGTACTGGTGCCATTTGAAGCCAACCCACTCTTCCATTGCGATCTAGTCCACTGTTGCGTCAGGGTCCGTCAGATACAGGGATGTCCCTGGGTGAGACCAGGTCCTGGCAGTGCTGTCAGCAACTGCCGAGTCCCCACTCTGGCATGATCCCACCGGGACAATGCATTCAGGCTCGGGCCGCCGCTCCTTCCAGAGCCGGCTCTGGCGCCTCGCCCTTGATCAGGAAGCTGCCCAGGTAGACCACCAGGCCGCCCATGAAGAAGGCGCCGGCGACCAGCCGCATCCAGTAGAACAGTGCAATACGGTCCTGGGTGGCCATGAAGGACAACGCCTCGCCGGCATCCGGCATGCGCTGCAACCACACCTGCAACACGCCCGCACCGGTGAGGAACAGGGTGATGCACACCATGGACAGGGTCATCAGCCAGAAGCCCCAGATCTCCATGGCCTGGGCAGTGGCGCTGTTGCCGTAGGGCCGTCCGCGCATGATCGGCATGGCGTAAGAGATGATGGTAAGCACAATCATCACGTAGGCGCCGTAGAAGGCCATGTGGCCGTGGGCAGCGGTGATCTGGCTACCGTGGGTGTAGTAGTTCACCGGGGCCAGGGTATGCAGGAAACCCCACACGCCAGCGCCGAGGAAAGCCATCACCGAGGTCCCCAGGGCCCACAGCAGCGCGGCCTTGTTGGGGTGGTTACGGCGACGGCGTTTCACCATGTTGAAGGCGAACAGCACCATCATGAAGAACGGCAGGGGCTCCAGCGCCGAGAACACAGATCCCAGCCACAGCCAGTACTCAGGCGGCCCGATCCAGAAGAAGTGGTGGCCAGTGCCGATGATGCCACTGATCAGCGCCATGGCGATGATGACGTAGAGCCACTTCTCGATCACTTCCCGGTCCACACCGGTGAGCTTGATCAGGATGTAGGCCAGGATCGCGCCCATGATCAGCTCCCACACGCCTTCCACCCACAGGTGCACCACAAACCACCAGAAGTACTTGTCCAGGGTCAGGTTGCTGGGGTTGTAGAAAGCGAACAGCCACAGCACCACCAGCCCGAACAGACCGGTCATCAGCACGATGTTGACCACGGTCTTTCGGCCTTTGAGTGCAGTAACTCCCACGTTGTAGAGGAAGCCCACGGCCACCACCGCAATGCCGATCTTGGTGATGGTGGGCTGCTCCAGGAACTCACGCCCCATGGTGGGCAGCAGGTTGTTGTAGGTCAGGTCCGCCAGGGTGGCGTAGTCCACCGACAGATACCCGAGGATGGTGAGGGTCCCGGCAACGGCGAACACCCAGAACAGCACCTTCGCCAGCAGCGGGCTGTGCAGTTCGGTCTGGGCCTCTTCCGGCACCAGCCAGTAGGTAGCCCCCATGAACCCGAACAGCAACCACACTATCAGCAGGTTGGTATGAACCATGCGAGCGACGTTGAACGGAATTTCGGGAAACAGGAAGTCTCCCACCACGTATTGCAGGCCAAGAATCAGACCAAACAGAATCTGGCCGGCAAACAGGATCAGCGCAAATATAAAGTACGGTTTGGCAACCGCCTGAGACTGGTATTTCATAGCAGCGTCCTCAACCCTCGATATTGGGTGGCCAGTTGTTGTCATCGATCTTCGATGTCCATTCCAGGAAGGCCGCCAGGGCATCCACCTCCTTTTCGGTGAGGTTGAACTGGGGCATCTGCCGACGTCCGGGTACCTTGGTGGGCATGGCCTTCATCCAGGCGCCCAGGTAGGCGCGGAAGGTGGCGCTGTCACCGCCACCACGACGATCAAAGACGTTGGCCAGCTCCGGCGCGAAGTAGGCCCCCTCGCCCATGATGGTGTGGCAGCCGACACAGTTGTTGTGCTCCCACACTTCCTTACCCTTGGCCACAGCCTCGGTAATCAGCTCCCGATTGTCCCGCTCGGGCATCGCCCGAACCTGGGTATCGAGGGTCAGCGCCAGGAACAACAGGACGAAGAACACACTTCCTCCCAGATAGATGTTCCTGGCCATGCTTTTGGTGAAGCGCTCAGCCATCGCTCTCTCTCCATCGTTCGTCTTATATCCGACTACAGCACTAGGTTATAGCGATGGGAGTACGATTAATTTGATGATAATCAAGGGGATAAAGTTACTTTTCGAAGGCGGGGGATTGGCAAATATCAAGGCATTTGAGAAGTGCGCCAGGCAGGTCCGTGACCGGCCTGGCGATATCAACAAGACACTAGTGAGACGTGCCCTCGGCGTAGCCGATCTTGTTGCCGACGTTGTACTTGCCGGACGGCTTGTTCATGGGGATGCGCTTGATCTCCTCCAGGGTCTCGCTGTCGTAGATGATCAGTGCCCCGTCCTCGTCCCAGACGCTCAGCACCAGATAGCGGCCGTCGTGACTGAACTCTACATGGGCAGCGTTCTTGCCGGGCATCGGCCGCAGGGTGTGGGCCAGGGTCAGGGTCTGTTTGTCGATCAGATGCACCGCCTCCCGTTCCGGGCCGAAGAACACGTCGGTCCAGGCGTAGCGGGAGTTGGCGTGACTGCGCATGAAAAAGCCGGGGCCCAAGGTCTCGATGTCGGTGATCAGCTCCCAGGTCTCCAGATCCAGCACTGAGATCACCCCTTCGCGGATGTTGGGGGTGGCGTAGACCCAGCGGCCCTGATACTGCCAGTAGATGCCGGAGCCCAGATGGGGCATGCCCGGCAACGGAATGTCGGTGATCACCTCGCCGCTGTCCAGGTCCACCACCTGGCCACCGCCGGCCTTGCGGGAGGTCGCCAGCAGATAGCGGTAGTCGGGAGTGAAGGAAAAGTCGTCCAGCAGGTCCTGGGCCGGCAGCCGCCGAGGCGTCAGTGGCGGCTGGTCACGGTAGGACAACTCCCACACTTCCGGCACGTCCTTGAGCGCGACCACAAAGCTGTCCCGGGGCGGCGCGGTGTACACCGCACTGACCCGGCTGCCATGGCCGTCTTCCGCCAGCGCCGGAATCACCTTGACCAGAGACAGGTCCCGGGCATCCAGTACCACCAGGTTGCCGGGCAGGTAATTGGCCACCATCACCCAACGGCCATCGTGGCTCACCGCCAGGTTGCGGGTGTTGATGCCTACCCGGGTCTCGGCAATCTTGCGGAAATTGTGGAGGTCGTAGAGGCTGACCCAGCCATCGCGGGAGGCAAAGTAGACGAACCGGCCGTCCGGCGAGAACTTGGGCCCGCCATGCAGGGCGTAGTGGGAGGGAAACCGCTCAAGGATTTCGAAGCGGTCACCGTCCATGATGTTGACGTGATGATTGCCCGCCTCCACCACCACGAACAGGTTCAGCGGATCGGCGTCGTGCTGGGGGGTATCCGGCAGGGTGGAGGCGTCAACAAAGTGGCGGTGGTGAGCGTTGATGGTGGTCGCCGGCCAGCTCAACTCCACGTCGCTGGGCTGGAACAGGTAATCCGCCAGGGCGGTCACCTCGGCCTCGCTCAGCCGGTCGCCAAAGCCGGCCATCTGGGTGGCGGGGCGGCCCTCACGAATCACTGACGCCACGTCGGCCTGGCGTATGCGTCGCAAGCTCTCCGGCAACAACGCCGGCCCGGTCGCGCCTTGGCGCCACTGGCCATGGCAGGCCTGGCAGTGCTGCTGGTACAGCTCGGCGGCGGTTTCGGCAACCACCGATGCCGGGCTCAGCGCGGTGGCGATTCCCAATACCAGCCAGACAGCTCGCTTCAGCTTTACCAGCGTCATGGTCATACCGCCTCCTGTACCGCCAGTGGATGGGCTCCCTGGAACTGCCCCGGCGCCATCAGACGATGATGGCCAAACAGCCGTGTCACCTCACCCACCACCGTCAGGGTCGGGGTCTGCAGTTCCGCCCGGCGTGCGGTGTCCGGCAGATCTGCCAGGCAGCTGCGAATCACCCGCTGTTCCGCCAGGGTGCCATTCTCCACCAGCGCGGCGGGGGTGTCGGGGGCGAGCCCGGCTTCCTGCAGGCGCCCGGCGATTTCCGCCAGGTTGCCCAACCCCATGTAGAACACCAGGGTCTGACCCGGCACCGCCAGCGCCTGCCAGGGCAGGTTGAGCTGGCCATCGGCCTGCAGGTGGCCGGTAATGAAGGTGCAGGACTGGGCCAGGCCGCGATGGGTCAGCGGAATGCCGGCGTAGGCGGTGCAGGCGGATGCGGCGGTGACCCCGGGTACCACCTGACAGTCAATGCCCCTGGCCAGCAGGTGATCCAGCTCCTCCCCGCCGCGGCCAAACACAAACGGGTCACCGCCTTTGAGGCGTACAACTCGCAGGCCGCGGCAGGCCAGCGTCGCCAGCAGATCGTTGATCTGGCCCTGGGACAGCACGTGGCGGCCACAGGTCTTGCCAACGTAGTGGCGCTGGCAGGTGGTCGGCAGTGCCCGCAGCAGGTCATCGCCCACCAGGCGGTCGTACACCACCGCATCGGCCTGATGCAGCAGGCTCCAGGCCCGCAGGGTGAGCAGGCCGGGGTCACCGGAACCGGCGCCCACCAGGGCAACCGTGCCACCGGCCAGGTGGGCCTGGGCACAGGGGGGCAATGTTAGAGGTTGGGTCATGACGGTCTCCCGGTTTGTGGTCTCTCTCAGTTTGTTGGTCATAGCAGCGCGGCCAGGCGAAGGCTGATTGCGGGCTGGTTCACTAAACACCCGCCGGCGCGGTGGTAATGCGGCGTTCGCCACCGAGGCCGATTTCCTGGTCGCTCAGGTAACAGCCCGGGTCTTCCGCCCACAGGTCGCCGTCTGCCCAGGCCCGGGTGCGGGTGTTGCCATTGCACAGGGCCCGCCACTGGCAGCTGCCACAGCGTCCCCCGACCGCCCGTGGGTGCTGGCGCAACTGCACCAGCAGCGGATCGGGCCGGTCGAGCCAGATATCACGGAAGCTGCGCTGGCGAACGTTGCCAACCGAGTGCTGCCACCAGTAGGTGTCCGGGTGGACTTCCCCGGTGTTGTCGATATTGGCGATGCCGGCGCCGGAGGCGTTGCCGCCCCAGGCCCGCAGCAGGGCTTCGAGCTGCTCTGCCCTGGCGGGAATCACCTGCCTTGCCCACTGCAGCAACAGCACGCCGTCGGCGTCGTTGTTACCGCTGACAAAGTCGGTGTCACGCCCTTCCCGGATATCGCGCCAGGCCTGGTCGAAAA
This sequence comes from Marinobacter xestospongiae, assembly GCF_023156385.1. Taxonomy (GTDB): domain Bacteria; phylum Pseudomonadota; class Gammaproteobacteria; order Pseudomonadales; family Oleiphilaceae; genus Marinobacter; species Marinobacter xestospongiae. The sequence continues at coordinate 261,715 of NZ_JAKZAK010000001.1, read as the reverse complement.
TCTGCCACATGGCATCCCGGGACATGCGCTGGTAGGCGTCGTGCTTGCGGCTGCGGCGGCCCCGGCCGCTGTAGTTGAGGTGGGACAGGTAGAACTTGTTGACGTCGTACTGCCACATCAGCCCCAGCAACTGGGGCAGTTGCTTGAAGTTGTACCGGGTCAGGGTGGTACGCAGCCCCACCCGGATACCACGCTGGCGACACAGGCGAATGGCCTTCATCGAGGTGCGGAAGCTGCCCTCGAGTTGGCGGAATTCGTCGTGGGTCTGTTCCAGGCCATCGATGCTGATGCCAACGTAGTCGTAGTGCGCCGCCGCCACCCGCTCGATGGTGTCTTCGTTGATCAGAGTGCCATTGGTGGACAGCGCCACGAAGAACCCCAGCCGGCGAGCGTAGTCCGAGATCTCAAACAGATCCTCCCGCAGCATCGGCTCACCGCCGGAGAGGATCAGCACCCGCACCCCGGCAGCGTGGAGATCGTCGATCACCCGCAAGGCTTCTGCGGTGTCCAGCTCGTCCCGGAACACGCTGTCAGCCGAGGTGGCGTAACAGTGCTTGCAGGTCAGGTTGCAGCGCCGCAGCAGATTCCAGATCACCACCGGTGGTCGGGTGCTGCCGGGCCGGGCCGCTCGCGGTGCCGGCGCCTGGCCGGCCAGATGGCGCAGGTACTGACTGATCCTAAGCATGGTGATCGCTCCCGGTGTCGGGTTTTGGGTTTGATTGATGAGCTGAATGCTGAGATGGCTCATCAGGGATGCCGGACGGTGTGCGGGCAAGCGTCTCAGGCAGGCGCACGCCGGTTTTTTTCAGAATGCGGCTGCTCACCAGCATGTCATCGCTGCGACGGGCCTCCCCCAGCAGTTGGCGCAGGTGGGCCCGCTGCTGGTCGAGCTCCTGCTGGCTGCGGCCATGGATCATCGCAAACAGGTTGTAGTGCCATACCGGCAGCCGGCGGGGCCGCCGATAACAGTGGCTGACACCGGGTTCCCGTCCGATCAGCGCGCCCAGGCGATCGACCTGGTCATCATCAACGTCCCACACCGTCATGCCGTTGTAGCGATAGCCCAGGCGATAGTGATTGGGCACCGCCGCCACCCGGCGAATGGCACCACCCTGTTGCAGTCGGGTCAGCAGCGCCAGGGTGTCGGCCTCGGTCAGACCCAGCTCTGCCGCGAGCCACTGCCAGGGTTCCGCCACCACCGGCAGGCCCGCCTGGGTCAGCTCAATCAGCCGTCGGGCCAGGGCGGCATCAGACGGGGAAATGCAGTCCGACATGGTAGGTCGCCTCCTTGGGAAAGTTCATCACCACCAGCCCGGTCACCGCCTCGATGTGCTCAAGGCTGCGGGTCACCGCAGCTGGACTGTCACAGGCCAGCACGAACCACATGTTGAGGGCGTGTTCCCGGCGGTAGTTGTGGGCGACTTCCGGCAAACCATCGAGTAGCTGATGAACGGCCTCGAAGCGGGGCTCCGGAACCGCCATCGCGGCCAGGGTGAAGGCGCCACCCAGGGCCTCAACATCGAACATCGGGCCAAACCGGGTCAGGGTGCCGTCCGCCAGCCAGTCGTCGACCTGCTGTCGAAGCGCCGCTTCCTCCAGATCCAGCTCATCGGCCAGGGCACGCCAGGGCGATGGCACAAGCGGAAACCCCTGCTGCAGCCGGTTCATCAGCCGGCGCTGATCGTCGTTCATCGGTTTGCCTCCGGGGCCACAAAACGGCCACCACACTGTTTGAAGGCCTTGAGGCTGAACAACAACCGGTGGTCGCAGCCATCCAGTCCATGTTGCCGCAGCAGTTCCTGCACCAGCGCCACCACCCGGGTGCGCTCCTGGCCATGGATCATGCAGAACAGGTTGTAGCGCCAGTTCGGCCGTCGTGGCCGCTGGTAACACAGGTTCACCCCCGATGAACGGGCCAGCGACTCCCCGGCCAGAGTCACCTGGTGGTCGGGAACATCCAGCACCAGCATGGCGTTGGCGCGATACCCCAGCGCGCGATGCCTCACCACCAGGCCAAAACGCCGGAACAGGCCCTGGTGCTGCCACTGCCGGGCCTGGGCCAACAGCTCGGTGGCTTCGGCCCCAACTGTCTCAGCCAGTACCTGCCAGGGCCTTGGGTGCAATGGCAGCCCCTGTTCCAGCAGCTGCCGCAGGGTCTGTTGCTGGTGCTCAGTCAGGGCCATGGTTCACCTCACGCAGGTCGGACGGGTCGAAACGGGGCTCATCAAGCGGAAAGCCCAGATCAATGCGGAACGCCTGTTCCATGGGCAGGTCCAGTACCGCCAGACCGGTGTGGGCCTCAATCGACGCAATCACCCGGTCCAGATGAGGCCGGTCAGGACCGGTGAGCACAAACCAGAGATTGAAGTGGTGTTCCCGCAGGTAGTTGTGGTTGACCTCCGCCAGTTCATTCAGCCAATCAGCCACCGCGTCCACCTCCGTGTCCGGCACCGCCAGGGCCGCCAGGGTGCTGGCCCCGGCCCGGCGATGGTCATACACCGGTCCGACCCGGGACAGGGCACCGTGGCTCTGCAACTGATCCAGGCGCGCCAGCACCTCGTCCTCAGTGCAGCCCAGGCTCTGGGCCATACGCTGGTAGGGTCGCTCGCACAGCGGCAGGTTGTGCTGGTACTGGTTGATCATCCGTCGGGTCAGCGAATCCACCGGTCACTCTCCTGGTTGAATAAAATCCCTAAAGCCCGATTTCATGGGCGCGACTGGTAAAGAAGATGCCGCTGGGCTTTTCCGCCGGCAGGGTCGCCATCCGGGTCAGCCGATACGGGTCCCAGACCTGGACCTCGCCGGCGTCCCGCACCGACAGCCAGACCTGCTCGCCACGGGGCGTGAACTCCATGTGCAACACACCGGGGCCGGGCTCCAGGGTGTCGATAATCCTGTGGCTGCGGGTGTCGATCACCTGCACCAGGTGGTTATCCGGGTGCGCGAAGTTGACCCAGATCTGGCGGGCATCGGGCCGCGCCATCACAAACACCGGCTGGCCGGCCACCTCGATGGCATCGGTCTGCTGCCAGTTATTGCGGTCCAGCACCAGCACCTGATGGCGGCCAACCGCCGGCACATACGCACTGTCACCCGCCACCGTCCAGCCTTCGAGGTGAGGCATCTTGTACACCGGCAGCCGCTGGTCACCGCGGCCATAGTGGTGCAGCACCCGTTCGACGCCAGCCTCGGGCTGCCACAGGTCCAGCAGCGCCATGCCATCCTCACCAAACAGCCCGGCCAGGTAGTAACGGCCGTCAGAGGTCAGCAGGGCATCGTAGGGCTGGCGGCCAATGTCGTGGTAACGGCTGATCTCCGGGGACGCCGGCTCGGTCATGTCCACCGACCAGATTTCGCCGGTGTCGAACAGGCTGAACAGGAACCGCTGGCCTGGGGCATCCACCACCCCCACCGCCCGCGACCGCTTGCTGTCGACACCGGCCGCCGTGTCCAGCAGAGGCGCGGGAATATCCGCCACCGGTTCCAGGGTGTCACTATCAAACACCCGCAGGCCGCCGGGCTCGTAGTTGCCCACGGCAATCAGGCGACCATCCTGACTGATGGCGCCACCAATACTGTTGCCCCCCTGCACCACCCGGCGGTCGATGCGTTGGCGTAGCAGGTCCACCTTGGTCAGGCCACCATCGCGCCCGAACACGTAGGCGTAGCGCTGGTCGCGGGAAAACACCACCGAGGCGTGGGACAGGTCCCCCAGCCCCTCAATTCTTGCCAGCCGGCGTTGATGGCTGTGTTCCACCAGCAGCAGGCTGCCGCTGCCACGTTCGACGATGATCCCCAGGTCACCGGTGGCACGCAGCGCCGGCGACTGGGCGCAGGCACTCAACATCAGCGCCAGCAATAACGCCAGCGACAACGGCAACAACGGCACCAGGCGGGGTTTCATGGTTCCACTCCTTGCAGCAATTGGTCGATCATCCAGGCCACCTCGCGTTGATCCAGCAAGCCCTGCCAGGGCGGCATGGCGGTGCCGGGGCGGCCATGGAGCACCGTGGCCTCAAGACTTTCCCGGTCCTTGCCGGCCAGCGTCTCGGGGGTGAGGCGTGGGCCCAGGCCACCGGTCATCCGCAGGCCATGGCAGGAACCGCAGTCCTGCACCAACAGGTCGTGCAGGCGCTGACGGTGCTCCGGTGTCAGTGCCTGCGGTGGCGGCGCCGCCAGGGTCGTGGCCGGCAGCGCCAGCAACAGCCAGGCGCCGGCCGCGACACTCGCAATGCGCCGTGCCATCAGTGTTCCAGCACCCATTCCGCCAGGGTCCGGGCTTCTTCTTCCGTCACCGGGTTCGGCGGCATGGGCACCGGGCCCCAGTTACCCTGGGTGCCGTTCTTGATGTGGTCGGCGAGGGTGTCCACCGCGCCTTCCTGGTCGCTGTACTTGGCAGCAATCTCGGTCAGTGCCGGGCCTACCATTTTGGTGTCCACGGCGTGGCAGGCCGCGCACGGTTTGCTCTTGAACAGCGCCTCACCGTCGCTGGCCTGGGCAACTGGGGCGGCCAGCAAGGGCAAGACCGCCAATATCGGGATCAGATTGGGTTTCATGGTTGGGTCTCCATCGGTTTGTGACCGGGCAGGCCTGACCTGCCCGGCCTGGGCTCAGTACACGTCGTACTGAGTGTTGTGAACATTGAACTTGCCGGTCGGGGTGATCAGCCGGTCGTCCTTGATCACGGTCTTCAGCTCCAGGGTTTCATCGTCGACCACCACCAGCGCGGATTCCTCCTCGCTGCCGCTCCACACCGAGAACCAGACTTCGTTACCGGCCTCGTTGTACTCTGGCTGCACCACCCGCTTGGCGCCCTCACCCACATCGGCCCACTCGGCAATGGGCAGCACCTGATAACCGGCCTGCAGGTCGTTGACGTTGAACACCGCCACCGACTGACTGATCGCCGGGTCCGGGTTGAAGGTGGTGTCCACGTACAGGTGCTCGGACTCGGGGTGGGTCTTGATAAACAGCGAGCCGCCACCCTGACCGTGAATCGTATCGACATGCTTCCAGGCGTAATCGGGATGGCCTTCAGGGTCGGTACCGATCAGTGCGATGGTTTCATCACCCAGGTGGCTGGTAGCCCATACCGGGCCATACTGCGGATGCACAAAGTTGGCACCGCGACCGGGGTGGGGAATCTTGCCAACGTCCACCAGCGCTTCCAGCTCGCCATCGCGGGAATCGATCACCGCGATCTTGTTGGACTGGTTGGCCGCCGTCATGAAGTAGCGGTGGGTGCTGTCCCAGCCGCCGTCGTGCAGGTACTTCGCGGCGCCAATGGTGGTGACCTTGAGGTTCTCGATGTCCTCGTAGTTCACCAGCAGCACCTTGCCGGTTTCCTTGACGTTGACGATGAACTCGGGGTGCTCATGAGAGGCGATGATCGCCGCCACCCGCGGCTCAGGGTGGTATTCCTGGGTATCTACCGTCATGCCACGGGTGGACACGATGGATAAGGGCTCCAGGGTTTCACCGTCCATGATGGTGTACTGGGGTGGCCAGTAGGCACCGGCGATGGCGTAGGTGTCCATGTAGTCCTCATGCTTGGAGGTCTCCACCGAACGGGCCTCCAGCCCTACCTTGATTTCCGCAACCTTGGTGGGCTCCTCGGCCCACAGATCGATCATGTCGATCTTGGCGTCACGACCGATCACCAGCAGGTAACGCCCTGAGCCGGACATGCGGGAAATATGCACGGCGTAGCCGGTTTCGATGGTCTTGACGATCTCCTTGGTGTCACCGTCGATCAGCGCGATCTTGCCGTCATCCCGCAGGGTGACGGAGAACAGGTTGCCAAGGTTGAGATCGTTCATCTGGCGGGTGGGCCGTTCTTCCGGCGGCACGATCAGGTTCCAGGATTCCTGCATGGCGGACATGCCCCACTCCGGCGGAGTCGGCGGTTCGTGCTGGATGTACTTGGCCATGGTGGTGATCTCCGCCTCACTGAGGGCGCCGGAGGTGCCCCAGTTCGGCATCCCTGCGGGAGAACCGTAGGTGATCAGTGCTTCCAGGTAGGCCTGGCCGCGCTCCTGGGTGATGTCGGGAGTCAGCGGCTTACCGGTAGCACCCTTACGCAAGACGCCGTGACAGCCGGCGCAACGCTGGAAATAGAGCGTCTTGGCCTGCTCGAACTCGGCCTCGGTCAGGTCCGGCGCGCCGGGGCTATGCACAATGCGGGCGGCATTCGGGTCCACCGCCGACGCCTCGCCCTGGTAGGCTGCGTTGGCGTTTTCGGGGTTTTCCGCCGCCTGCAACCCCGTCGCGGACAGGGACAGGGCGGATATCAATGTGGCCAGTAACAGTTTGCCCCCTCGGGGGGCGGTGGGGGTGCCTCTGCGGGTCATGACGAACTCCTTGGACAGAGTAGTTGGTTGAGGACTGCATCCCTGAACTCTCTGTCATCTTAGGAACCGGATAGCCCGAACCCTTTGATATTGATCAACGCTGACCGGGCGGAAAGAATATTTTTTTCATGTACTTACAACTCAAGCCGACAGTCAATAACAGCAATCATTCTCACCGGGAAGTTGCCATGATCCGCTCCGGGTGGCCGCACCTTTCAGTGCTCTGCGGCCATTCCCATATTTGCCCCGTGGGCCATGCCCTGATGGCCGTTTTCATGGCCGTGGCCGGGCATCAGATGATCCAGGGTGAGCTGGTCATAGCCCAGCACCTCGCCGCCATAGCGTTCGGCAAACGCCCGCGCCGCCGCCGGCTCGGCAAATGACGCCAGGGTCGGGCCCATCGCGCCCTGGCGGCTGGAGCCCACCACGAACACCGCCGTCTCCGCCGGGATCAGCGCGGTGTCCGCCGGATGTGCCCATTCGGTCTGGGCCATGTCGTGAACAAACAGGGCGTCGTCCTGGCGTCGATGCTCAGGCTGGAGTTTCCAGGCCAGCAGATCACGGGTGGAGCAGAACTTCTTCACCGATGGGCCGTTCGCCTGGCTGCCAGCACCAATGGCCTGGCCCTTGGGCCCGGGGAAGGACTGGATCACCATGCCGCAGACGTGGCACTCGTCACCGGACTGGAAGTTCACCGGTTGTCGCGGCGTTGCCGCCTCCTCCGGCGCCTTGGAACAGCCGCCCAGCGCCAGCAGCAGTGCCAGCAGCAACGTCATCGAAAACGGCAACGTCATCGAGAACGACAGTGGCAACAGAGGTGCCTGCGAAGCACCAGGGACAGAGCCCGCCGCTCGCCCCTGGCGAGGCGTCCAGAATGTCAGTACAGCCATGATCAGATTCTCCGGTTACGAAACAGGGCCCAGGCCCCGGTAAAAGGCACCGCCACCCACACCAGCAGCGCCAGCCACAGGCCGCCGGCACCGAAGGGCAGGTCCGCCCCCAGGCTCAGCACCCCGGTCAACTGGCTGGCGTCACCAAACGCCACGATGTTGAGCAGCCGGTAGATGTCTGTTGGATTGAGCAGCAGCAACCAGGGCAGCAGGTCCGGGCGGATCGCGCCCTCACCGGCCACCAGTGTGCCCAGCAGCAGCAGGTCGAACACCAGCACAAACAGGAACCAAACCGCCAGCGCCAGGCCGGCGGCGACCGGTTTTTCGCTGACCCGTACGCTGACCAGGTAAGCCAGCGCCACAAAGCCCCAGCCCAGCAGCACCGATGACAGAATGAAACGACCCAGAGCCAGCGCCAGCGGCACCACCGCCACATCATCCACCAGCATCACAATGGCCACTCCCGCCAGACCAAAACCCAACAACGTGGCCAGCGCCAGAATCAGGCCGTGACCGAGGAACTTGCCCAACAGCAGTTGACCCCGGCTGAGGGGATAGGTCAGCAGCAGTAACAGGGTGCCGCCCTCGTCCTCGCCGACGATGGCGTCGTAGGCCAGCAGCAGGGCGATCAGCGGAATCAGGAAAATACCCAGGCTGGCCAGGCTGGCGATGGTCGCCGGGGTGGTGACGTAGCCGACGCTGCCCGAGGCCGCAGCCCCGAACCAGGCAATCCCCATGGCCAGGGTGGCGAACACCACCGCAATGGCCAGCAGCCAGCGATTGCGCAGGCTGTCGTTGAGTTCCTTGCGAGCAATGGTCCAGATGGCGGTCATGTCACACCCCTCCCTGGTGATCGGCGGCGTCCGCTGACGACGGCGCCTGGATAAAGTGGCAGTAGAGATCCTCCAGGGTGGGCTGATGCACCTGCAGGTCGTCCACGCCACCGGCGCCCAGCAGCGCCTCGATGGCCGCCATTTTGTCGCTGGCCCGCACCTCCACCACCAGGGTGTCGGGCCCTGGCTGCAGCGTCGACAGCGTTGGAATATGGCCATTGAGCGCAGACAGCAGACCATCGCCACGACCACTGCGAAGACTCAACCGCACCGGCATATCAGCCTGACGGCGCAACTGGGCCAGATCGCCACAGGCCTGAAGCTGGCCAGCGGACAGGATCGCGGCCTGGTCGATGTAGGGCTCCACGCCGGGCAGCACGTGGGAACACAGCACGATGCCGGTGCCGTTATCCCGAAGTCGCTGCAACAGCCGGTACAGTTCGGCGGTGGCAACCGGGTCCAGGCCCACCGTCGGTTCGTCCAGCATCAGCAGCCGCGGCGAGCCGAGCAGGGCCTGGGCCAGCCCGAGACGCTGGCGCATGCCCTTGGAGTAGGTCCGCACCCGGCGATCGGCGGCGTCGGTCAGCCCCACCTGGGCCAGCAGCTCCGGCACCTGGGTTTCAGACACCCGCTTGAGGCGGGCAAAGTAGCGCAGGATCTCGCGACCACTGAGCTGGGGGTAGAACATCACGTTTTCCGGCAGGTAGCCGATGTGTCGGGCAACGGAGGCATCACCAGCCTCGCCACCCAGCACCGACAGCCGGCCCTGATCCGGGGTCAGCAGACCCAGGATCAGCTTGATGGTGGTGGTCTTGCCGGCACCGTTGTGGCCAAACAGCCCCAGGATCTGGCCTGGCGCCAGGGCCAGGGAGAGGTCCCTGAGCACCGGCTGGCGATCGTAGCGGTAGTGCACCTGGGTCAGTTCAAAACAGCTCATGGCGCCTCCTGGCCTGGTGTCCGCTCTGGTAAATTCGCTGACAAACTGTGTGATCGGGGTGGCCGCATCAGCGGATGGTGATCGCTGACGCCGGCGGCTTTGATGACCGGGAACGCCTGCTGCACCCAGCGCAGAGTGTCCACCGCCGGGCTGTGCATCAGAACCCGCGCCTCGGGGTAGGTCCACAGCAGGCGGTCGACCTGATCGTTGGGTTCGTAGGCGACGTCGCCGATGCCATCCTGGTTGCGATCCCACCCCAGGTAATCGCTCCAGAAATTGCCCCGGCCCTCGCTGGACCATTCCTGCTCCCGGGTGGCGACGTATTTGACCTGGCGGCGATTATCGATGAACGCATTACCGCTGACCTGGTTGTCCTCGGAGCCGGCGGTCAGGTGGATGCCGATATCGCTGTCGCGGAAGACGTTGTCGCTGAAGGTGTTGTACAGCGAGTTGTAGATAAACACCGCCTTGCCCTCGGCGCCCTGAATGTCGACGCCGCCGCTCTGGCCCTGGTGGACCCCGACGATGCGGTTGCCACGAAGCTCGGACTGGGTAATGAAATTCATCAGGATGCCGTAATTGCGGTCGTTCTCGGAGCGGTTGTTCACCACCGTCAGTCGCTTGCTCTGCATCAGCGCATAACCGGTGCGGGTGTTGCGGGTGACATTGCCTTCCAGATGATTGCTGTGGGAATACATGTAGTGGATGCCATAGCGCAGGTCGCTCATGTCGTTGTTGACGATGCGGTTGTGGTTGGCGGTTTCGATGTAGATGGCATCCCGGGTCTGGCGAATACGGTTGCCGTCAATCAGGGCGCCCTGGGTGTTGAACAGGTGGATACCATTGCCCCGGTCCTGGGAGCGCAGGTTCGGGTTGCCCTGAATACGGTTGTTGCGAACGGTCACATCCGGCGTGGCGTCCAGCCAGACGCCGAAACCGGGGCCATGGAGATCGTTGTCCGCCACCACGGCACCCTCGGCGGCCCGCGTCACAAAGACGCCGGCATCCAGATTGTTGAGATCGGCTCCCCAGTTGCGGATTCGACAACCGGACAGGGTGGCGCCAGGCGCGGCGATCACCACAGCATGGCCGTCGCCACCGGCGTCGATCACTGTGTCCTGGTGACAGCGGATGGTCACCTCCGGCACCGTCACCCGGAGGGATGGCAGGGTGCCCGCTGGAAGTGTCAGCACACTGCCCTCGGCCATGGCATCAAGCTGCGGCTGCAGACCGGCCTGCGACCACACCGGCGACGCCGTCAGGCCAATCAGCACGGTCATGACCAACAGAATCCGTTTCATCATCATGAAAAACCTTGGTGGCCTGTGAGTTACTGCGGTCCCGGCAGGAAGACCCGCAGCAAAGCCACGGGCCTTCCATTCGCCGTCCTAGGCCTTCTCGACGATCATCCGGCCGCCCATCTCCATGTGCAGGGCGTGGCAGAACCAGTTGCAGTAGTACCAATGCACCCCGGGTGAATGGGCGGTGAAGGTGACGGAGCTGGTCTGCTGTGGGCTGATCTCCATGCTGACGCCATGGTTCACCATGCAGAAGCCGTGGGTTACGTCCTCAATGGTGTCCAGGTTGGTGACATAGACGGTGACCTCATCCCCCTGCTTGACCCGGAATTCGGTCAGGCCATAGGTCGGCGCCACGGAGGTCATGTACACCCGCACCTTGTTGCCGTCGCGAATCACCTTGTTCTCCGACTCCAGGGTGACACCGTCCTTCTCCGCCTGGGCACGGGCGCTGGCGAAATAGGGGTCGTCGCGGTCATAGATCTTGCGGGTCTTGATCTGGTCCCGACGCACCAGGATGCAGTCATGGGGTTCGGCATAGGTCGGACCGTCGTGGACCAGCTTCATCTCCTCGCCGGAAATGTCGATCAACTGATCGTTCTCCGGATGCAGCGGCCCGGCGGGCAGGAAGCGGTCCTTGGAGAACTTGGACAACACCACCAGCCACTGACCGTCGGCATCCCGCGACTCGGTGAGGGAGGCATGGTTGTGGCCCGGCTGATAATGCACGTCCAGCTTCTGGCGGATGTAGTTCACCTGCTCGCCGTTGTAGTGGCGAATAGCATCTTCGATGTTCCATTTCGCCACCTGGCTGTCGATGAACAGCGTGGTGTAGGCGTTGCCGCGACCATCGAAGGTGGTGTGCAGGGGCCCCAGGCCCAGTTCCGGCTCACCTACTACGACATCTCGGGGATCATCGAACTTGTCGTCGAACAGGTCGTCGAGCCGGTCGATGGCGATGATGGTGGCGGTCGGTGACAACTTGCCGTTGGCGATGAAGTACTTGCCATCCGGCGAGGTGTTGAGGCCGTGGGGGTTTTTCGGCACCGGCACGTAACGGGTCAGCTCGGAGCCATGGCGACCGTCCACCACCGGCACCTGGGAGTCGCCAATGGTCTTGAAGTTGCCGGCCTTCACGGCCGCTTCGATGCGATCAACATTGAAAACCACCACCCAGTCCCGATCAGCCCGCATGGTGCCGGCCAGGTCGGCAGCTTTCTCGGAGTTGTAGCAGGTGGAGGCGGCGTAGCGGCCGGTGTAGTCGGCGTCCATGTTGTCGAGGTTGCCGTCGACGATCACCTGCCAGGCGACTTCCATGGTCTCGGCGTCGATGGCGTTGAACATGGTGTAGCTGTTTTCCAGGGCAAACTCGGAGCCATCGTTAGGCTGAGGGATCACGAACTCCGCATTGCAGAACACGTAGTTGGTCTGGGGCACTTTCTGCAGCCGCAGACCATGGATCGCCTGCACGTTGGGCACCGTGGTGATCTTGTCGGTCTTCATGATGTCGAGCCGGATACGGGCCACCCGGGTGTTGGCCTTGTCGTTGATGAACAGGTACTTGCCGTCATAACGACCGTCGGTCATGGATATGTGGGGGTGGTGGGCGTCGCCATTGAGATAGGTGTTGTCATGGCCCAACACATCCTTGCTTTCGTTGGTGATGCCCCAGCCGGTAGCGGAGTCCACGTTGAACACCGGAATACGCATCAGCTCGCGCATGGACGGCACCCCGAGCACCCGGACCTCACCACAGTGGCCACCGCTCCAGAAGCCGTAGTACTCATCCAGCTCGCCGGGATGTACCACCGCCTTGTTGCGGGCTTCCATAGCGGCGTCCGCCCAGGCTTCCCGGGACATCACCGCCGTCCCCAGACCAGTGGCACCCACCACACCAGCAGCGGCAGTGGCACCCAGGAAACGCCGGCGGCTGAGACCGCCCTGCGGGGCTTCTTGCTGTTCGTTCTGTTCTTTTTTCATGGTTCGGTGCTCCGTTTTCAACTCAGGAATAAGGGTTCAGAAACAGGGGTCCTGTTGGCTTGGTCAATCCACGGCTACCGCAGGAATGCGTTCCTCGGGCCGCCCCGGGGCATTACGTCCCCGGCGTTTACCCCGCCGTTTGACGATCAGCGGCGGGCATTTGTGGTCATCGAAATAGGTCATCTGGCAGTCCAGGCAGTAGTGGCATTCCATGTAATTGATGGTGCCGTCGGGGTGGATCGCCTGGACCTCACATTCCTTCTCACACAGCCGGCAGGGGTTACCGCACTCCTTGCGACGCTTGAGCCAGTCGAACACTCGGAAGCGGGTCGGCAGGGTCAGCGCGGCACCCAGTGGACAGAGGTAGCGGCAGTAGACTTTGCGGGTGAACAGGTTGACCACCACCAGCAGCACGGCGTAGGTGACGAACGGCCATTCACGGTCGAAGCGCAGGGTGATCGCGGTCTTGAAGGGCTCCACTTCCGCGAGCTGTTCGGCGGTCGCCATGGATTCCAGGGACACCCCGAACAGCCCCAGCAGGATCAGGTACTTGAGCGCCCACAAGCGCTCATGGACGGCAAACGGCAGGTTGTACTGGGGCACCTTGAGCTTGCGGGCGATCTCGTTCACCAGCTCCTGCAACGCCCCGAACGGGCACAGCCAGCCGCAGTACACCGCCCGGCCCCACAGCAGCACAATGGCGGCCACTGCGGCCCACAGCACAAACAGGATCGGATCGATCAGGAAGGTATCCCAGCTGAAGCTGCCCATCAGGCTGTGGACGAAAGTCAGCACGTTCACTATCGAGAGCTGCCCCAGGGCGTACCAGCCGACGAACACCAGGGTGTAGACCAGAAAGCCGTGACGCAGGTAGCGCATCAGTTTGGGCCGGCGCACCAGCCAGTCCTGGAAGAACAGAATGAACAACAGCACCGCGATGCCCACAGCCAGTACGCCCACCTGGAACTGGCGCTGATACCACACCTGCACCCACAGGGGCTGCTCGGCCAGACGATCGGCTTCGCTGAGGACCGGCTCCGGCCGCACGTAGTACTGCGACGGCAACTGGTAGCTGAGCGGGAAAACCTGGAACTCGCTGTCCAGCGGACCGGTCTGGCGTTTGACCGTCAGTTCCAGCGACCATTCGGTGCCGGGGTCGAAACGGTACTGCTGGCGCACGATGAATATCGCCATTTCCCGGAACGCCGGCATGCCTTCGGCGTAGACATCGCTGAGGCGATGGTAGTCCAGGTCGCGGAAGTTGAAGGTGTCGCCAAACTGGCGGATCTGGATGCGATCGAAGATACCGCCACGAACGTAGCCGGAGCCCTTGAAGGAATACTCGCCATTGGCCATCACCGCGATGGCATGCTCGCCCTCCTGCAACTCGGACATCAACCAGTCGTACTGACGGTCTCCGAGGAGGCTGCGACCAATGCCCGGGGCATTCAGGTACGCGGCGTACAAATCGATCACCGGTCCGTCCTGGCGCCCATGCCGGGCCTGCCGGCCCTTGTCAGCGGCGGTGCCGCGGAAAGCCTCATCCACCTGCTCCTGAGTCAGGAGCAGACGCCGGATGGAGCCATCGCCGGTCAACGTTGACCAGTTCCTGTCGGCCTCCGCCTTGCCGACAATCTCCGCCACTGGCGGACGCTTGCTGGCATGACCGTCAACGAGCCCCAGCTCAACCGCAACCTTGTGAGCGGTACGCATGATCACTTCGTTGATCACCATCACCGTCACCGTGGCACCGGACACCCCGTCCACCGCCACCCGCTTGCCATCACTGGAGCCACCCACGGTGACCCGCTGGTCCGCCGCCAGACCGATATACTGATCGGTGAATTCGTGCAGCCGGCGCTCGGGAATGCCCACCAGCAGGATCGGCTCGTGGTGCTCAATCACCTTCGTCGCCAGCAGTTGCCCCTGCGGGTCCATCACCACCACGGCGTTCACCGGCTTGCCGGAGTAAGCCGGTGTCTGAACAAAGTCCAGGGTCTGGTAGAGATAGCCTTTCAGGGTGTCGCCGGCGTACAGCGCCAGGATCGCCCGGTTGTCCTCCCGGGGCTCCAGACGATCCACTTCCGGCATGGCGTCGGCCACCACCTGGCGGGCAGCCAGCGGCTCGTACTCGGCCACCGGCATGGCCAGCAACGGAGACGCCATCCCCAGCATCGTCAGCAACAGCGTCAGGACAACAGACAACTTCACGGTTGTTCCCACTCTCATCGTTCTATCGTTCTTCTGGTTGGTGCCGGGAAGGTCCCGACCTGGCTGCCACCCTAACCAGCGGCGACAGCCAATAAATTGATAACCATCAACCGGTTCGGGAAAGCGACGGGTTATTGATCCAGGACTGTTTTTCCAGAACTGTTTTCCAGGGCCATCTATCCGGAACCGCTGATCCGGGAGTACCGATCAGGGACTGTCGATCAAGGGCGCTGATCCGGGACTACTGATCCAGGCTGATGGCCTGGCCATGGCGATTCAGCGGCAGGTAGCTGGCAATGTGGCCGAGGCGAATGGACTCGACCATCATGGTCAGTGGTTGCTGGGCTTCTTCCGATGCCGGCGCCACCCCGGCACGTCCCGACATCGCGGCGACAAACACCACATCCCAGTCCTGCCCGGTCTGGCGGGATTCCATCTCCAGGTCGTGGAAGCGGGTCACCTCCGCCGGCGCCTTGTCGACGCAGATCACCGGCGTCAGAGCACCGCCCTCCCCCCGCTGGAACGCCGCCCGCTCACCGGCACTGGCGTCGTCCGGCAGTTCGGCACGGCAGAACACGAACAGCAGGCGCTGGGGCTCCGGCTGGATCAGCGCGGTTTCGATCAGGGATTGGTAGTTGTGGACCATCAGCAGCTTCCAGAAGCGTCGAGTTGCAACAGCGGAATCAGACGTTCCCGCCGCACCAGAATGGCGTCGCAAACCTCTTCAACCGCGTCATCGTCATAGCTGCGGCCATAGTGTTTGCGAAAGCCAAAGTCGTAGAGCCGAACATGGTCATCAGGCGTGACCCCCACCCCTTCCAGACAGGCCCGGGCACAGTGCAGGGGGCAGCCGTCCACCGCCATCACCGGCCGACCGGAGCGGGCGGTCTTCACCAGTGCCGGCACCTTGCCCCCAACGCCAGAGATGCAGGACATCTCGAACGCTCCCCGATGATCGAGTCGCACGGCGGCGCTGTTGGCCAGCTGTGCCACATCCGAGCAACCGGAGCAGGCATAGATCAGTGGTCGTTGTTTGCGGGAGGTCATCGCTGGCTCCTGAACATGACTACCCCACCATGCTAGGCAAGCTGACGGCCGGGATCGCTTCCCCTTTGGAGGTACTCGCAAGGGGCAAAGTGGATAACCCGTTTGCGCCCGCCTTACCCCCTGATCCATCGGGGGTAATAGCCCGCCGGCGCGTATGGGGTAGGTGCCGGCGGTTTTTGATGTATGTCAATTTCGGGCTCAAGGGGCTGTGCCGTAATCGTTCCAGTTGCAAACCAAACCAACGAGGGCACAACCATGTTGAGCGAACAGGAGTACAACCCTCCCAAAGCCCACAAGGCGCTGTTTTTCTCCACCCTGGCGTTCACCACCTGCTTCGCGGTGTGGACGATCTTTTCCATCATCGGCGTGAAGATCAAACAGGAGCTGGGGCTGTCGGACACCCAGTTCGGGCTGCTGGTGGCGACGCCAATCCTGACCGGGTCAATCAGCCGGATCTTCCTTGGCATCTGGACCGAACGCATGGGTGGCCGGCTGGTGTTCACGGTCCTGATGCTCACCACGGCGGTGGCGGTGTACCTGCTGTCCACCGTGCGCACCTACGAGCTGTTCCTGCTCGCGGCGCTGGGGGTCGGGCTGGCCGGGGGTTCGTTCATCGTCGGTGTGGCCTATATCTCGGAGTGGTATGACAAAGGGCACCAGGGCACCGCACTGGGCGTATTCGGCGCCGGTAACGTCGGCGCTGCGGTAACCAACTTCGCCGCGCCATTCCTGGTGGTGGCGTTTGGCTGGGAGAGCACCGCGCAGATCTACGCTGGCGTGCTGGTGGCCATTGCCGTGCTGTTCTGGCTGCTTACCGAAAACGACCCCCGCCGGGCGCGGGAACAGCAGAGCGGCAGCGGTGCGGTGCCATTGAAACAGCAGCTGGCGCCACTCAAAAACCTGCAGGTCTGGCGCTTCTCGCTGTACTACTTCTTCGTGTTTGGCGCCTTCGTTGCCCTGGCCTCCTGGCTGCCGCGCTACTACGTTGGCGCCTACGACATGACCCTGGAGCAGGCCGGCATGCTGGCGGCACTGTACACCGCCCCGGCCTCCGTGTTCCGGGCCTTCGGCGGCTGGTTATCTGACCGTTTCGGTGCCCGCCGGGTGATGTACTGGACCTACGGCGTGTCACTGATTTGCCTGTTCATCCTCAGCTATCCGGAAACCAGCTACGTGGTCCGGGGCATTGAGGGCCCGATCGAGTTCGCCATCGTGGTTCCGGTCTACCTGTTCGTCATGCTCACCGTCACCCTCGGGTTCATGATGTCTCTGGGCAAGGCCGCGGTGTACAAGCACATCCCGGTTTACTACCCGGATCACGTCGGTTCCGTCGGTGGTCTGGTGGGCATGATCGGCGGCCTTGGCGGCTTTGTGCTGCCTATCACCTTCGGCGCCATGAACGACCTGATTGGCGTCTGGACCAGCTGTTTCATGCTGCTGTTCGCCATCGTGCTGGTGTCTTTCCTGTGGATGCACGGTGCCATCGTACGCATGGAGAACCGCCGTCACCCGGAACTGCGGGAGGGCGACCAGGCCCGCTACCTGCCGGAGATTCAGCCGGACTACGGCCGCGAAACCGATACCAACGCACCTTCCAAGCGCCACCGGAGCCATCCGGAAGCGACCGACTCACCAGCCCATGCCAATTAACGCGGGGACCCGACCATGACCGACCTGAAAACCTGGGATGTCGAGAACGACCAGTTCTGGCAGACCACCGGCAAGCAGGTTGCCAACCGCAACCTCTGGATATCCATTCCCAGCCTGCTGTGCGGCTTTGCCGTGTGGCTGTACTGGGGCATCATCAGCGTACAGATGCTCAACCTGGGCTTTCCCATTCCCAAGGCGGAGCTGTTCACCCTCACGGCCATCGCCGGCCTGACCGGCGCCACCCTGCGGATTCCGAGCAGTTTCTTTATCCGCATTGCCGGTGGTCGTAACACCATCTTCTTCACCACCGCGCTGCTGATGATCCCGGCCATCGGCACCGGCTTCGCGCTGCAAAGCATCGACACACCGCTGTGGGTGTTCCAGTTGCTGGCGTTTCTGTCGGGTATCGGCGGCGGCAACTTCGCCTCATCGATGTCCAACATCAGCTTTTTCTTTCCCAAGCGTCAGCAGGGCCTCGCCCTGGGGCTGAACGCCGGTCTGGGCAATGCCGGGGTCACCACCATGCAGATTCTGGTGCCCCTGGTGATGACCTTCGGCGTCTTCGGCGGCGAGCCAATGATCCTGGAGAACACCTCCGGCACCCTGATCGGCAAGATCCCCGCCGGCAGCGAAACCTGGATTCACAACGCCGGCTTTGTCTGGCTGCTGCTGCTGATTCCACTGGCTCTGGCGGGCTGGTTCGGCATGAACAACATCCGTACCGAGGCGGTGTCTCCCAACATTGGCAGCCCGGCCGGCGCTTTCGGCAAGATTGGCGGCATGTTGGCGGTGGGCTTTCTGACCGCCGCCGCAGGGCTCTACATCATCCTGCCGCAGCCGGTCGGGCTGGGCGCACCGGACTGGGCGAAATGGCCGGTGATTGGCGGCATCCTGCTGGGCACGGTGTTGCTGCTGAAGCTGATTCCGGGCGAGATCAAACCCAACCTGCAGCGCCAGTTCCGGATCTTCTCCAATAAGCACACCTGGATCATGAGCGTGATCTACACCATGACCTTTGGCAGCTTCATCGGCTTTTCAGCGGGCTTTGCCCTGGCGATCAAGGTGGTGTTCGGCTATCAGCACGTGATGGTGGACGGCGCCATGACCCACGACATCGTCAACCCGGACGGCCCGTCCGCGCTGATGTACGCCTGGATGGGCCCGTTCATTGGCGCGCTGATTCGCCCGGTCGGCGGCTGGATTGCCGATAAGGTCGGCGGCGCCCTGGTCACCGGTATTGTCGCCATCGTGATGATCGCCAGCTCACTCGGGGTCGCCTACTACCTGAAGCTGGCGTACAGCTCCGCCACCCCGCAGGAATTCTTCATGCCCTTCCTGCTGCTCTTCCTGGTGCTGTTCGCAGCCACCGGCATTGGCAATGGCTCCACCTTCCGCACCATCGCCATGGTGTTCGACAAGGAACAGGCCGGCCCGGCCCTGGGCTGGACCTCCGCAGTGGCGGCCTACGGCGCCTTTGTCATCCCCCAGGTGTTCGGCGAGCAGATCAAGGCGGCCACCCCGGAAATGGCACTGTACGGCTTCGCCCTGTTCTACGCCGGCTGCCTGGTGCTGAACTGGTGGTACTACCTGGGCCCCAAGGCCGAATTCCGCAACCCCTGAACTCATCGACCTCGACTTACTGTGCTTTGCCGGCCCTGGTGTCCCGTCCGGTGAATTCGCTAATCAACTGAGCCACTGAAAACGCGTCTATCAACATTTTCAGTGGCTCCCAAAGGGCGCCGTTCTGGGGCTCTTGGCCGGTGTTGCCAGCGCTTGATGTGGAACCACCACACCTGCGCACTGGCGCCTTGGCCAAGAGCCCCAGAGCGACGCAGTAGATCAGCGAATTCACCGGACGGGACACTGAGGCCGGCTTTTTTATCCTCTATCACCCGCGTTCACCAGATTATCCTCGACAATTCAGCATGTTGAGCAACCCGAACCGACAGGCGATACTGCTGCGACGGACAGATTCACTGATTCACCACGACAACCAACCGTCCAGTTCGCAGGCCTTCAACATGACCAAGTCCAACTCCGAATTTCTCATGCCCTACCAGCGCCAGGGACAGGGCGATGCCCTGATCCTGCTGCACGGTGCGCTGGCCGATCCACGCCTGTGGGCGCCTCACCAGGCGTCGCTGGCCAAGTCTTACGACGTCATCGTGCCCTGCCTGCGCCACTTCGGCGAAACCCAGCCGGCGCCAGGTTCATTCGGTCTCAACACCCATGCCCGGGACCTGCTGACCCTGCTGGATCATCTTGCGCTGGAGCGGGTCCACCTGGTGGCCTGGTCCTACGGCGCCGACGTCGCCCTCAATGCCGCCACCCTGGCACCGCAGCGTTTTGCCAGCCTGTGCCTGTGTGACCCCGGCTTTCCGGGCTATCTCGCAGACGAGGCCATGGCGGAGTTCGGTGCCGATGCCCAGGCTATGTTCGAACCGGTGTTTCCGCTGGCGGCAGAGGCCCAATGGCCCGAGGCCGTGCGTCAGCTGATCGACGGCTCCGGCGGGGCTCCGGGCTATTTCGACCGCCAGCCGGACGCCGTTCGCCAGCAACAGCTGGACAACGCCGGCAGCCTGGACCTGCAGCTGCACCAGAACGAGACCCCGAACCTCACCGCAGAAACCCTGGCCGGCCTGAACATCCCCACCACCATCGCCCGTGGCGAAAACACCCGGCCACTGTTCCGCGTGGTCTGCAACGCCGCCCGAAGCCACCTGCCCCGCAGCCGCGAAGTGATACTGGCAGACGCCAACCACATGCTGCCCGTGGAGGCGCCGGAGCGGTTTGTGGCGCTGATAGAAGAGCATCTGGAGGCATTGCCGGACTGATCGGGCATCAGACCAAAAGCCGAACAGGCCAGGCTGGCAATTCTCAAATCTCGCCGATACAATCTGTCGTCTTTGTTGTCACTCAGACCGCCTCTGCAATCCCATCGCAGGGGCGAAAACGATTCACCCGGAGTCGTCAGGATTATCCAAAAGCCAAGGAGGCTAACTGTGCTTTCGAAGTACCCATCTGCCCCGCGTGTTCGCGCAGCCACGTTCCGAACGTTGTCATTCAGCACCCTCGCAATCCTCGGGTTGAGCGGATGCGGCGGTTCTTCCGATGACTCACCGACCGGTGGACCCGATACCGGCAACCCAGAGAATCAGAGCCTCTCCGGAGTGGTTCGTAATTACTACACCGGCGATCCCGTACCCAATGCCGCCGTCACAGCTACGACCGCAGGTCGCGGCGCACTGGAAACCGTTACCACCGACGCCAATGGTCGCTTTGCCTTCAATGCCCCCGGAGAGCTGGAGCGTATCGCAGTCAACGCGTCGGCCAACGGTTTCGGGGATACCTCCGTCATTGCCGGCGAACACCTCAGCTGGAACAATGAAAATCTCGAACTGTCACTGCTGCCTGCTGATGTCATGGACACTTTCAATGCCGGTCAGGCGGTCGCCCTGAGTGTCGATGGCGTTGACCTGGTCGAGCTGGACGCCAACAGCTTTGTTGATTCCGACGGCAATCCATACAGCGGCAATGTCACCGCTCACCTTACCGTGATTGATCCATCGGGCGATCCCAGCCGCATGCCTGGTGGCTACGAAGCCATCGGAGCAGATGGTGAAGAAGGGCTGATGGAATCCTGGGGCGCGATCACAGCCACCTTCCACGGTGAAGCCGGCGACAACCTGCAACTGGCCGAAGGTCGATCTGCCACAATCCGCATTCCCATCGCGGATGCCCGCTCACCGTCCCAATCTCCCTGGAACATTCCGCTGTTCTATTTTGATCAACAGGACACTATCTGGCGTGAAGAAGGCAGCGCCCAGAAGGTGGAACAAAACGGCGAATGGTTCTATGAAGGCACCGTCAACCACTTCACCAGCTGG
This sequence comes from Marinobacter xestospongiae, assembly GCF_023156385.1. Taxonomy (GTDB): domain Bacteria; phylum Pseudomonadota; class Gammaproteobacteria; order Pseudomonadales; family Oleiphilaceae; genus Marinobacter; species Marinobacter xestospongiae. The sequence goes on along the minus strand of NZ_JAKZAK010000001.1, from coordinate 240,632 downwards.
AATGCGGATGTCCTCTACGACGCCATCACCATCTCTGGTCGCGTGGTAGACGAGGCAGGCAACCCGATTGCCGACGCCATTGTCCGTTCCCAGGGCCAGGACTACATTGGTGGCTCCTCAACCCGTACCGCCGCTGACGGAACCTTTTCCCTTCAGGTTCGTCCCGATTCCGAACTGCTGATCTCAGCAACCCGTCTTACCCTGTCGAATACCCGTGAGATCACCGTCGGCAACAGTGATACCACACTGTCCGAAGACCTGGTTCTGTTCCAGGCCTCCGTTGCTCTGACTTTGACCTGGGGGCAGAATCCATCTGACCTGGACAGTCACCTTTACGGCCCGGCGAATGCCGACGGCAGCGAAGAGTTCCACCTCTATTTCGCCAACAAGACCGAAATCTATGACGATGCAACAATCAACCTGGATGTTGACGACACCCGCAGTTTTGGCCCTGAAGTTACTACGGTCTCGCGGTTCCCATACCCGGGCACCTACCGATATATGGTCAAGCGTTACGCCGGCTCAGGAACGATCTCTGACTCGCCGGCCAGGGTAGAGCTGTCTATAGATGGTGAAACCCAGGTGTTTTCACCGGCAAATGCCCAGGGCTCTGAGGGTGATTGGTGGCATGTGGTGAACTTCGTGGTCGACACCGATGGGTCAGTCACGACCCAGGTTGTCCAGGAGTGGAATAACAATGTGGGCTTTCTGGGCCTCCCAAGCCATCAAAATACTCAAACCAAACAACCGATCAAATCCTACGCCCGCTAACTGGCCGTCGTAAAAGCCAGACAGAAGAGGCCGGTCACTTGACCGGCCTCTTCCCGTTGACGAACCCAGTCATCGATGAAACGTTAGCTGCCCCTGCCAGTTTTCGCGGTTACGCGTCATCGCAGATTTTCAGGCATCACAGCCTGGCCAGCCAGTACTGCGGCCAAGACCTTTCGTTCTCATACCATCCAATTTTGAATCGGATGAGTATCAGGCGCCATGACTCGGAATTCTCGCTGTAGCACGGGGTACAGCAAAGGCTCGTCAGGGACGTCCGGCGACCGCAGGCCGCGCACTGTTACGTTTTGAGTCTGGCACGGAGGTCCTCTGCTGTGTAGGTGAGAGATTCCTGGCCGTAGCGAGGCGAAGCCAAAACATCAACGATCTGGAGGCTCGACGAACCCAACCAGGCAGCACCCAGGAAATTGCTCATCGGTACGAACACCGGGGACAGTCCTTTTTGGCTCAATTTCTCAGCGAACGCTCCTGCTTTTTCTGCGGATGACCAAACAGGAAGAGCCCTGCCACCATCCGCCTGTAAGGCATAAAGCGCTTGGCCAGCCATTAGCACCCAAACACCGCCTTGCTCCTGAACAGAGCTGATAAACTCGCGATCACCGATTATTTCTATATTCATTAAAATACTCTATACATTGTCGACGACGAAACGTAACACCGCGTTATGTGTGCGTTGTTGGTTGCAGTCACTGTACAAGAAAAACCGCATATAAACTTATTGGAATCGAACCTACCAGCCACCCGACCACAGCAAACGTTATACCCAAGTAATTTATGTTGTCACCTAAAAACTGAAAAATCAGCTTAAAACTGAGAATCGATGAAATCAGAAAACCTGACATAACCAAGACCAAGGAAAAATCTATTAGAAGATGATCAACACTCTCTCCATAAACAAATAGATACGCAACAAACGTAACAGCCAAGGAAATCACTGGAATTAGGTATAAGATCAAAAACTTCGTAGCCGCACCCATATATCCTCTTGACTGAATAGTCATCTGCCACATATCACCCAAATCAGCCGATGATTCCAGCAGTGGACTTCACCCACTTGTTAGCATCTCCCCACTGCCAAGAGGTAGGGGTGCCTTAAGCAATATCCGTACGCAAGAACCGACGGAAGAGCTAACAGAACGGCTAAGTTGTATGTTGCCCCCGACAAATACAAGGGGATAACAGCATATATACTCAGTTTCGCCGCCCCTAAGAGCGAAGTGAATAACTTTTTCAGGTTCTTGGCGCTTTCCTTTATTTCGTCGTTGGACGCGCTTTCTCCCCGAACCAAAAGTGCCTTTATTCCTGATGAAAGGCTATGTGCTCTATAGGCCAATATAAGAATCGTGAGACCGAAGATGGCAAACAATACAGGAAGATAGCCGGAGAGTATGCTTATTAGGTGATCTCGAACTTGCGCATACCGATCAACTTCTAGTATGACGATGAAGAAAAACAAAGGTGCTACCACGATTGCAAAGCGTAGCAGGAGTAACTTTCTTGAATGTCTTGCTATTTCCACCGTACTCACTGGTGACTATCCTTCTCTTGAGGCTAATGCGAAACCTTGCTGCAATCTTGGAGCCGCATAGCGGCAGAAAATTTTTTGACAACAGCGACTTGTTAAAAGTCTGTATCACTTCCACCCGAGGAATCAGTTCCCTGAGCATGTGAGGGCCCACCCTTCTGGTCTTGTGCCGATGAAAACACTGAGCCCAAGAAAATGTAGCTTAGCAATGGGACGCTTGGCTTCCTATTCTGCCCTACGAACTCATCCCCTAGCGCGGCAGCTGTCACAGTGGGGCCTATCAATGGAACCAGCCATACGAATAAGACAATGGCTCGTTTCTGGCCCACTTCAAGCGAATCAGATCGCGATACGTGATACGTCACGAATGCGGCAGAATAAATAACTACCAACCCAAGAATAGTGAGAAGAGCCGGGCCAAAATACTGCATGGTCATCCTTAACTTTTAGCGCCAGCCAGCATGCGCGGCTACGGAATGGAGGCGAAGCCGCAATGTTGTAGCCATCGCCGTGACTGGCTTTGTTGTGTACTACTTGTCAGAATTCTCGTCATCCTCGAGATCAAGATGCTCAGGTCCACCAGATAGTCGCCCCAAAGGCTCATCCTCATCCACTGGTGGAACAAGATTTTTCTTTCTTAACTCCTTAGCTCTCTCTCTGACTCGTTTCCTCGCCTCGGAGACAGAAGGATCATGCGAAGATTCACTGTTTTCACTCATAACCCACCCTACACTTTCAATCAGTCTCTGAAGGTATTATTAATCTTTCCTTCAGGTTCTTTGGGGGCAAGAACTGGCTTGTTCTCACGGACCTTTTTCGAATATTCCCTGACTTTTTTTCGCATTGAATCAGTCGTTGGTTCATCTTTCTCATTAGTCTCAAATCTATTCATCGTACCGTCTCCTTACAACACTTTGCTCATATATCTCGGTTTTTTTTTGGCAGCAGTAAAAAGTCTATACCCAAGCTTCCCGTAACTTCTTATTGCTCCATCAACTGGATCTATAACCCTTGACTCTTCGGCGCCAAGTGCATAACCAAACATTTCAACCGCTGTCAGTGCAATATAGGCGACCCGCCCTTTCAAAGGGTGGATCGGGGAAGTCGAGCCCTCCAAAACCTCAAGCCTTACGTGCACATTCTTTTCAGACATCTTGCCGAGAGCAAGCCCACAAAGCGTTCCCCCGTACCATATGGCAATCTCGGTACACTTCGGGTACTTTTCTCTATATACCGTTGACCATGTAGCCCAGTCCCATCCACCATTAGGAGGTTTCCTTGTGGTAGTACCGACACTCCACTCCCTGTATTTTGCTAATGCAAGGTTATTGATCGGTGTCAACTTCACCAGCGGCATATTGATTGCTTAAGGAACCTCCTTATACACATCTAGCCGCACTTCCTCATACTTTTTCTTGAATTCCTGGTAACTTTTCCTCGATTCCACATACTTTCCTCCTTGTTTCCTTGTACACAACGAGGCTGTAGAAAAACTCGTTTCCGAGTCGTCCGTGGTGTTCCTGCAGGTGGTGGCGGATCAGGCGTCGCAGCTTACTGCGCTTTCTCTCCAGTTCTTTGAAGGTACCCGACCATTCCTTGGCGGCGCTGGAGGGCATCTTGCAGCCATCAATTGAGGTGGGGATTTCGGTTTTTTTCTACAGCCTCAACGAGGCTGTAGAAAAACTCGTTTCCGAGTCCTCCCTACCACCTGATCCCCAATTTTTCTGTCGCCAGCATCAGCTTGGCCGATGACTCGCAGCCCGTGTTTGTCTAGCCATTCAGCAACATCAGCGCCTTCAGGGACGCTATGATTGGCTTCCTGTAGCCCTTTTTGAGGGGCCTTCGCCCTCACATCATGCCGCCAAGTGCCCATAGTTCGCCAATTTCTCAATGTTGTGCACCAGGCAATACAGCTGCCACTGGCCCTGCACCTTCTTCTTGCCCCGCAGGCTGAAGCGGTTCAATCGTTTCGTGGTGCCGATGTTGCCGAACACCGGTTCCACCACCGACATTCGGTGGCTGTAGATCGCTTTGCCCTCCGGGCTGTCCACCCGATGCCTCATCCAGTCGGTGTAGTTGGGCTGGCGTTTGTTTTCGATGGTGAACGAAACCTGCCTTCCCGAGCCTTTGCGGTGATCGGCGGACGTCGGGTTCTGCATACATCGGTGCTTCTTGGGGCAGTGCCGGCATTGCAGTAACCGCCCTTCGAAGTGAACCCGGGTCTTGCCGTTCTCGGCTTCCTTCTGGCTCCGGTAGGTCAGAGATTCACCCGCCGGGCAGATGCACGTCAGATTCACCGGATCGAACTGGAATTCACTGGCCGGGATGATGTTTTTCCAGCCGGTATTCGTCTGGCTCTGGTGGCGTTTGCCGTATTTGGCTTTCTGGTTCTGGAACTTCGGGTCGCGGCTACGGAATTTGTTGTCCGGGATATAGCCGTTGATCTGTCGATTGTGCAGGTACTTCATGTTGGCTTCGTTGGCGAAGCCAGTGTCGGCGGTGATGATGGTGTTTTGTTGGTAGATGCTGTCGGCAATGCCCAGCTTGCGGTAGCGGGCTTCAACGGTTTCCAGTACCGGTTGCAGGGTGTGGTGTTCCTGACCTTCCCCAAAAGCCTGGGCGTCGATGATGACCTGGTGCTTCTTGTCCACCGTGGCCAAGCCGTTGTAGCCCTGGATCGTGCCCTTGCTGGTGGTCATCTTGGCACTGTCGTTATCGGTAATGTTGCTCTTCACTTCCTTGCTCCGCTTCCCCCGGCCCATCCTTGGGCGGTTTGTCTTTAGGAAGCGGTCTACTTTTTTCAACGATTCATCCAGCGAGAGGATCGTCTTCGCCCGGCGGATGTCCCGGTCCAGTTCGGCCTCGGTCTCTGCCTCGTCTTTCTCGTGGTGTTCCCGCAGGTGGTGGCGGATCAGGCGTCGCAGCTTGCTGCGCTTTTCCTCCAGTTCTTTGAAGGTGCCCGACCATTCCTTGGCGGCGTTGGAGGACATTTTGCAGCCATCAATGGCGAAGAGTTCATTCCCCAGCAGGCCCTGCTCATGACACACCAGCAGCACCTGCTCGAACAGTGCCTCGATTTCATCAGCGTAACTGCTGACAAACTTCGCCAGCGTGGTGAAGTGCGGCACGGTATCGCAGGATAAGGCCTTGAAAAGGATGTTGGTCTCGCAGCACCACTGCATTTCACGGCTGGAGGTGATGCCTCGGGAATACGCAAACAGAATGACCGGCAGCAGGATGGCCGGGTCGTAGGCCCGACGACCGGTGTTCTCGTTGCGGTACCGAGGATAAAAGATCGACAGGTCCAGCTTGTGCTGGACCAGGTAGTGAACCGCGTGCTCGAAAGTCCCTGGCTGAAGTTGATCCCGGTAATTGATCACCACCATCGAGTTTTGATCGTGGTTGTAGGGCCGGAATCGGGGCTTGGCTTCTAGCATCGGACACTCCTTGTCTGTTTGTACAATCCTAGCAAAACCGGTGGGGATTTCGGGGGTTTTTCTACAGCCTCAACGCCAGTGGTAACGGGCGGCAACGGAGCGCAGCGTAGTTGCGCGTCCTGTTGACCATTTGGTTAGGCATTTCGACCGGAATCAAAAATCTCAACCCCAACTACATACTGAGCATACTCATGGTAGCCTTCTAGGAGCTCATCCATTCCCTTTTTATCTAGAATGTAAATACTCAGGTACGGCTCATCCTGATATGGGGTTATGAAGGTATGGATTACCAAAAGGAGAAGCGCCAGAGCGCCCAAGCTGGTGGAAACGGCGACTAAAGCTGTCTGCAGCGACGTAGGTGGTCGCTGCAGACAGGCCGGCCCAGGTCACCGGGCTACAGCGCAGAAAACTCTGCGTGTTCTATCGCCGAGTCCAGAAAAATGTTGTTGATGCGATTCATAAACCGCTCCGGCATGCGCACGCGCTTAATGTGCTCGAGGCCTTGAAAGCCTTGGGGGCCGATCTCTTTGATGTGGTGTGGGATCACCAAATCGACAAAGTTGTTATAGGCAAAGCCACTCACACGAATCTCTACGACCGATTCTGGCAATGACAGTGATGTCAGCGCATTACGTGTGAAGCAATAGTCGGGAATAGTTTCCAGCTGCGCTTCAATTTTCAACTCTTCCAAGGCGTTTCTGGAAAACGCCCCATGACCGATGTAGGTAATTGCCTCTGGGATCACAAGGCTCTTTAACCGGTTGTTGTAAAACGCGTCCTGGCCTATGTAGTACAGCTTTTCGGGGAAGGAGATACTCGTCAGCTGGTTTGTAGAGAAAGCTTCCGCGTGAATTTCTTCCAGAGTTGTAGGTAACACCACGGACTTCAGGCCTTTGTTCTTAAAGGCATAGCGGTATATACCCCTGACCACCTCACCCTTGATTGTTTCGGGGATCACCAAATCGGTGGCGTCTCCGTGGTAGTCGCCAATAACGACGCCGCCGTCTTCAACTTCATAACACTCAAACAGGTCCTCTGAGCTCGACATTTCTTAGCTATCCTTTTGGTTTTTTGGCGTTGAAAAGAACTTAATCGCCATCATTGCGGATTATCTCCATGGCATTGTTGTCGCCCTGAAGCGTATTCGTGCGACTCGATGGTCGATTTCATTGATTGCCACTGGCGTGCGGGAAGAACCCGTTCGAGCAATTCCAGTTCATTGGCCGCCTCGAAATCCCGAGCGGTCACAAAAAAATCGTCGTCGGTTCTGATTAATGTTGCCAGTCGAGGGTTGTTCATTAGGCGGCGGCAAAACTCGACGTAAAACGTGATTACCAGTTCTTGTTGGCTCTCGAACTCCAAAGCGTCCAGCTGTGCATTGAGCTGGTCGAACAACGCACTGCAGCCTTGATGAAAGTCGACAGCGTCCAGGCCTCTTTCGCTGAAAAGCTCCGCGTCTGGTGCATTCAGCCAGCTTAACGGTGCATACTCCGGATTATCGTCAACCTCGTGCGGTTGGATCAGCGCCAGGGTAGGGGGGAAGGGGCCCTGGAGCGAATACTCGAACAACACACAGCGTACTTCGACGCTTTCCAGCGATTCCTGGCTCAGCCCCGCCAGCAATCTGCTCTCAATAGCCTCTTTGGCCTGTTCCAACAGTTCCTCCAGCGAAAGCGAGTTCATTGCCCGGTCGTAGAGTATGTCGCCGTTGTCGAGTGACTCTATGCGGTCAACCGTATAGTCGTCGTCTGCAAAATAGACCCGCTGTCGTTGCTGGCAGGTGTAATCGTGCGCCGGATTGACGCTCTCTCTGGTAATGTCACACATCCAGCGTTGGCCGTCCGCAGTGCCGCACTGCTGATACTGGTACCGTTGGGTTAAGCGCACGTGGGTGTCAACGCGCTCGTAGAGCAGCGGCAGCCCCTGATCGTCGCGGGTTATTCGTTCAACCTCCACAGCGTTGACGTGACCGTCGTTGTGGTAAGCCTGCAAGCGGGTTTGGGAGTTTTCCTCGCGCTGGAAAAAGAAATCGTAGCGGATGTCTTCACCATAAACCTGGGTGGCGTATTCGAGTTGCCCGTCACTCAATGCGAGAAGGAACCGGTCATCGCCTGGCACCTCTTCAACGGTGGGGTACAGGGCCACCTGAGCGGGGCTCAGGTGCAGCAATTCAACCGCAAAGGGCTGCAGCGTAAAGAAGTCCGCGCCGGCAAATACGATCTGTGCACCGCGGTTCGTAGCGCGTTCCAACAATTGAGGATACTCTTGAGGCAACGCTTCAAACAACTCGAGTACATCCCTCATGGTGTAATCAACCTCATCCCGTGGTAGTGGCTATAAGCAAATTATCAATCGACGCAATGCCTCATTTATGACCCAAAAATCCGGAGAAATAAAAAATATCATACTTTTCAGAAAGTTACGAGTTCTCTGCGCAATCATTCGTAACGTGAAGTTTTGTGAAAACCGGGACAGATTTATTTTCCCCCGGTGAAGCGGTGGAAAAATTGTCCGACAACAGCGGCTGGTTATACATGAACCTCCTCCGGGATCTGAGCCAATAGGTCAGTAACCCCGATATCCACGCCGGGAGCGCCAGCGTAGGTGCGTCCGACAACAGCCACTTTTTATATTACTCACCAATGATGCCAGCCCCTACAGCCCAGCGCTTAATTTTCTTAAAGTCTAACTTTCTCAAAAAGCTTCCGAAGAAGAATCCAGGAACGAGCCCCAAAAATAAAGACCAAGGATATATAGCCCCATTAATGCCCCCGGCTAAATTAGTGTAAACAGTTAGCCCTGCAAAAAGGACCATCATGAACATCCATAGACAGCCAAAGATATTAAATAATATATTTATAATCCAGCAATAACCTTGGATTAACGACATATCTTCCTTAACAAAACAAAATATAATGGCGCCATAAAAAGCGAGCAACTTGTTGCGAGTCCATCGCTGAAAGCGCGATTTTTGATGGCTTTGTTAGCACCTGAACCAGCATTAAAACACACGCCTAAAAGTGCAATTTTCACCGTCTTCTATGGTGAGCTCGGATTCCCACGTTGAATTAACGTTAACCCCACAGTAGCTAAATAAGACTGACGCACCAATAGTTATATATGACAACTCAAACTCATAATCTTCGTACGGCTTAATTTTACTAGCAACTTCAGAGTCAAGCTCTACAACTTTGCCTAGTAGTTGGCTAAGGATCAGCTTGTCCATATTGGTCAGTTCGGATCTACCTTCAAATATTATCGTAAATTCACAATCGCCCGTGCCGAAGTCATAGCAAAGATCGCTTTCGTCTAAATACCATTCATCATACTTGTAATCTTTAACGAAGTTCGGTGGATTCTTTTCTCTAAGAGTATGGATATTGTTGATCATAATGTAGTGCTAACGCCGATGTTCAGCGGCCGGGTTGCGAAGCGCAGCGGAGCAAACCGGTCCGGTGGAGGCCCGCCAGGGCCGGAACGAACTGCAACTACTTGTTAAGTGTTTTCTTTGAGCCTCCTGGAAGCATCAAGCCTTGCTTACTTTTTTCTTTTGGGGATAAAGCAATAGCTGCCTGATTTCGGTATGCACCATTTAGAATATTGTAATTATCCCATAGACCATCAATCACGTCTTGAGGGGCATTTTCTGGCAAGCTGTTTATACGATCCAAGACTTCATCACATGCAATTCGATTCTGAGCAATCATTTTTTCTAGCTTTATTCCATTTCGCCCTCTATATACAAGAATTCCCCCGATAATGCCGAGAGCTGTAAGCGGAGTTGAAAGTAATAACGCGGATAGAGCAATGTACGGTGCAATCAAAGCGCCTGCCAGTGCTCCGATAATTCCGCCTGCGGCACCAAACAGAGTGGACGAACTACTAGCATCTGCTTTTTCCGATGCTTGTATTAATTTATCTAGGGTTTTCTCTGTGTTGCTCGTGACGCTCTCAAGGTCAGAAATTGAAGACTCAATATCTTTTTTCATTGAGTCTCTCCTCTGAATAATGTAGTGCCTCTTCGGCTCTATCTACTGCCTTTCGTTGTTGGTAAATATATTCACTTACCTGCCTTAAGATTGCTCTATGCTCGTAAAAACTTGATGAGGATTTAAAAATAAAGTAACCAAGAAATACACAAATAGGACCTAGAAATTGATGAATTTCAGGGCTAACTAAGATAGATCTATTTGGGTTAATTAACACAAACAACGTTAGTAGTAGCAACGAAAAAGAAAGAAACAGCGAAACCAAGGAGAAAATGGTTTTAAACTTTTCTTTTTCCTTGATTCCGTATAGACCAGATAACTGTTGCTCGGACCTATTCAAGAGAGTCTTTAGCCAATCTCTTTTTGAGTAGAACTCGTTGGGATTATAGTTTTCTATCATTTTTTCCTCACTATCCGCAGATGGTTACCGCACACTTAACAACAATTAGACCGCGTTCCGCGATATTGCGAAAAAGCCGATTCTAGATAACTCCGCATTTCACACATCCCGGCACGGGTTCAAGTTTTCGATTAAACAACAGCTTAGCGCACTTCTCATTGGGTCACCATGTAATCGCTTGGCTTCCACATTTTGCGCACCCAATACTACTGTATAAAGAACAGTGACGCCGGGACAGGTCTATTTTCCGTGTTTCGGAAGTAAAAAAGCCGCCACGAACGTGGCGGCAGGCTTCAGGGAAGAGCAGAGGGTTCAGGGTCAGTAAAACGTGATGGGCTCACGGCGGGTGTCGCAGTTGCGGTCGCCGCAGATTTCCAGGATCAGGTAGCCGGTGAACGGCAGCTGAGGGAAATAGTCGGTAAGGTTGTTGCGTTGCAGCACATCGCCGTCTTCGCGGCAGGTGAAGTCATTGTCGGACTCGTACCGGCAGTGGAAGGTGACTTCGCGCAGGGCCGAGCAATGGTCGTCGTGCTCCACGCCGCATTCTTCGTCCACCAGTCGACGATCGTCGCTGGACAGGGTTTCATCGTCGCTCAGATACAGCCGGGCATCGAACAGCAGAGCGCCGGACGAGCGCCACTCCAGACGGGTGCTCTCACCCGGGTAAAGCGCGTCCCGGTTCATATCGAGGCGTTTGAGATCCACTTTGATCTCTTCGTTGATCTCCCGGAAGATCGGGTCGTCATTGCCGCCACAGCCACTCAGCAGCACGGTCATCAGGGCCGCTGGCAGCGCCAGGCGGCGACGAAGGTGTTGGCAGGCACCAGAGGTTTGCATGAATGGGTTCCTTGTGAGTCAGTCCTTGCTGGGTAGTCCTATTGTCCACATTATTGCAATGCACAACGTCTTGAATTTGTCCCCAGTTTGTCTTCAGCCGGTATTACGGGTTTCCCAGCTGTCCGGTGCGAACAGGTAGCCCTGGCCACGAACCGTGATAATGCGGGTGGACATGGACGCGCTGTCTCCCAGCTTGCGGCGCAGGGTGGCTACCTTGCTGTCGATACCGCGGTCCATACCGTCATACTCAATGCCCCGCAGGGTCCGGTACAGATAATCCCGGGACAACACTTCCTCCGGGTGGCTGGCCAGCAGCCAGAGCAGGTCAAACTCACTGGCGGTCAGTGACACCGGCTCCTGATCCAGCACCACCGCCCGGCGCACGCCGTGGATGGTCAGCCCACCGTAGCTCAGATCCCGGGGCTGGCTGTCGGTTGAACGGGCCTGATTGCCCTGTCGGCGCAGCAGCATGCGGATGCGGGCCAGCAACACCCGGGGCTGGATCGGTTTGGTGATGAAATCGTCCGCCCCCAGCTCAATGCCGGCCACATGGTCCATATCGTCCTCACTGGCGGTAAGGAACAGGATGCGACCGGGATAGTGAGAGCGGATCTCCCGACAGATGGTAAAGCCGTCCTTGCCGGGGAGCATCAGGTCCAGCATCACCAGGTCAGGCCGGGAGGCCAACACCGCCGCAGGTGCATCGCTGCCATCGGCAATGACTTCCACCTCAAAGCCCTGCTGGGACAGGTACTTTTCAATAAGCGACGCCAGCTTGTCGTCATCCTCTACGAACAGCACTTTCGGCATGATGATCGAGAACCTTGGGTTGCGGCAGGAACAACAACAGCCCCGGTTAACGCGGGGCTGTTGTACTCAGGTAAATTGTACTCGGGTGAAATGCACTCAGGTAAACTGTACTCAAGTGAACTGCACTCACGGGACAGATACTCACGGCATTCTAGCGGCCGGTGTGTCGTTCTACCAGACAGTGGGCCAGGACACACAAAAGCAGGCACCGCCCAGGTCAGAGTCCGTTACCGTGACCCGGCCCCGGTGCCACAACGCCACCTGGCGCACAATCGCCAACCCCAGACCATACCCACCGGTGGACCGGGTGCGGCTGCTGTCGAGCCGGCGGAAGGGGTCGAACACACGTTGCCGTTCATCCACCGGAATGCCGGGCCCATCGTCCTCCACCAGAACCTCACAACGATCGCCGTCCTGGCGCACCAGGATGCGGATACGGCTGTGAGCGTACTTGTGGGCGTTGCCCACCAGATTACCGATGGCCCGTTCCAGGTGCCGGGGCTCAAACGGCACCATCGCCCTGTTTTCGTCACCTGCGTGCCAACCCCCGGAATACTCCACCCGAATGTCGCTGCTGTGCCGGTAGGACGCCACCACCTTGTCCAGACTCTGGTGGAGGTTGTGGGGCGTCAGCGCCGGCGACAGCGGCGCCCGGTCGAAGCGGGCATAGGTCAGCAGTTCGTCCACCAGGTCGGCAAGTTCGTCGATATCGTCGGAGACTCCGTACATATACCCCTGACGTTCGGCCTCATCGGTTTCCTGGCGCATCATGTCGAGCTGGAAACGGGCCCGGGTTACCGGTGTGCGCAGCTCATGGGCCACCGCATTGGTGAGACTGCGATGGCTGGCGATCAGGTTCTCCAGCCGCTCCGCCATACGGTTGAAGGCCTGATTGAGCCGGCCCACCCGATCACCGCCCTTCTCGCTGGCACGGGCACTGAGGTCGCCCTCCCCCAACCGGGTCGCCACCCGCTCCAGCCCCCGCAACTTGGCCTGCAGCCGGGCCAGCCAGAAGAACACCGGCATCGCCAGCACCACAAACATCGACAGTTCGTACCAGCGTGAGGCCTCCATCAGCGGCTCATAGGTGCCCACGGGGCCCAGCGCCACCACCCGCCCCGACTCAGGCCCTGAAAGGCGGTGGTAGATAATGTCGGCCTCCAGATCCAGCACATTGCTCTCTCCGGCGACGAGCCGCTCCCGGATCGGGGCCGGAATGGCGGTATCGGTACTGGTCATCATGGTCAGCGGCAGGTTGGATCGATCCGGGTAGTTCGCCAATACCGCGTCAAACTCGGCCGGGGGCAGACGCTGGTGCAGGGCATCCAACATGTAGAAGCCGCCAATGTAGTCGTTGGTACGATCCAACTCGATCCAGTCGTGGACCATCGGGGTGATGGCGTATTGCCCAATCGCCTTATAGGCGAAGACACCCGCCAGCAGGATCAGGTACAGACTGATGAACAGTCGAATCATGGTTACCTCCGATACAGCCCGGCCCCGTGCCGGATGGAACGCCAATCATAGTTCGCTCATCACCTGAGACCAGCCCCAATGGGTGGGGAATTGTGACGATTTCGCGACAGAACCATGACAAACCCCGACACACCCACTGAGGAACCCCGGCCCCTGACCCGGCAAGCTGTCTGGCATGACCGGAACCGTCGGTCGTTTATCCATTGCCAAACAGGAAAACCTCATGCAACAGCCAACTCTCACTTCGTCCTTCCAACGCGGCCTGGCCGCTGCCCTGCTGATGGCCGCCTCCGTACCGGGGCTTGCCGCTGACTACAGCGCGGGTCTGACCCTGGGCTCCCAGGGTGGCGGTGCCATGGTCAGTACCCGTTTGCCCTGGAAACTGATGGGCCATGACCAGTTTCAGCTGCGGGCCCAGTTCGCCGGCCTGGATGGCGATCTCGACGATTTTGACAGCGTCAACGTCAAGGGCATCGATTATGACGACGGCGAACTGAGCACCTACAGCGCCCAGATCGGCCTGGACTGGTACCCGTTCAAAAGCTGGGCCGACGAGATCTTCGTCTCCGGTGGTCTGATCTGGCAGAAAACCGACATTGAAGGGAACGCCGACGTCGGTGACGCCCTCAACGTAGGGGGACAGCACCTGGCCGCCAACAGCCTTGAGTCTCTGAGCCTCGACGCCAACCAGCAGGGCGTTAACCCCTACCTGAGCGTGGGCTGGGGCAACCGCCTGGAAGCCGAACCCGGCTTCGATTTCATGATGGAACTGGGGCTGATCTTCCCGATGCGGGACGCCGATGTGTCCATGGCAGCGGTTGATCCCAACCAGGTACTCAATGCCGGCAGCCTGGCACGGGAACGCAAGGAAGTGGAAGACAAGCTGGAGGACGTACAGGGGCTGGCGATGATCACCGTGGCCTACCACTTCTGAGCCTTCGCACCGCTTTCCAGAAAGGCAAAAAAAGGGGCAGCCAGCGGCTGCCCCATTCAGGCCGGAGTGGTTGGGCCGAAGCCGCCACTCACTGGGAGAGGGTCATCAATCGGGTCGGGTTGGGTATGAACAGCCGGCTCTTGTTCACCCGTACCAACCCACTGGCCTTGAGTTCGGCCAGGATGCGGGAAAACGTTTCCGGCTGCATGGCCAGGCGGGACGCCACCAGGCACTTCGGCAATGGCAATTCCACCTCGCCACCCTCCCGGGCACCACCGGGCAGCAGGTCAACCAGATATCGGATCAACCGGTCCCGGGCATTCTGCACGGTCATGATCTCCAGATCATGGAACCGCGACACCGCGCGGCTGGCATAGTGCCGCAACGCGTGCTGGGCATAGTCCGGATTCTCCGCCAACAGCGCCCGGTATGCCTTGACCGGGATCATTAATACCTCGCTCTGTTTCAGTGCCTCGGCGTAACAGGCGTAACGTGCCGGATCGGCGTAGATCATCACCTCGGCAAAGCAGTCACCGGGGGCGAGGCTGTCCAGGGTGCGGTCAATGCCGGAGGCATCCAGGCGGTAGAGTCGCAGGCAGCCGGACACCACAAAGTAGAAGTGGCTGGCGGGCATGTCCTGGCGGTACAGCACCTGATGATGTCCCAGCCGGACCCGGCGGGCCTGGCGGATCACCCGGGCAAAGTCCACCGCGTCAAAGGCGCGGAACAGTGGGTGCTGCTGCAGGGCGCGGAGGTCGTCACTGACTGTCTCGATGCCCTCCGCCGGCATCGGTACAGGTTGACTGAACTTGGTATTGACGACTTCGGCGAACCCCATGACCAGCTCCTCTAATCATATATTTGATATGTGTGTTTATCATAGAGCCTTGCCGACCGATTGGCGCTCCCCCGATGGGGGTATATCGGGGGTATCGGGCCGCTTTCTGACACCGACTTGATCTGGATCAGAAAGGCCATTTACTGCAACAGCGGTGATCCGGACACCTCCAGATCGACGCCCTCCACTCCCAACTCCGCCGCCAGAACCAGCAGGTACTGGCGCAGGGCGCGACGGGTGCTGCCCTCCAGCAGCAACTGCCGTACCCGGGGTTTGGCCTGCTCAAACGGCAGCATCCTGCCCTCGATGCGCTGGTCGATACGCACCAGGTGCCAGCCATAGCGGGATTCGATCAGTGTCGATGCGATCCCTTCCGGCAGGTGCCACAGCGGGCGTTCAAACTCGGTCACCGTTTGTCCCGGCACCAGTTGCCCCAGGCTGCCGCCCTGGTGGCGGGATTCACAGGCGGAGTGTTCCCGGGCCAGGGCCTCGAAGCTGGCCTCGCCCTGGCTCAGCAGCGCCAGCAGCTCCTCCCCCAGACGCTGCTGACGCTGCCGCTCCTCGCCGTCGTCCGGAGCCGCCGGCAACAGAATGTGGCTGGCGGCCAACAGGGTGGGACTGCGGAAGCGCTCAGGATTGGCGTCATAGTAGCGGCGGCAGTCGGCGTCGTCGGGGTCCGGGATCGCCAGCTGCTGCTCCAGCAGCCGGCTGGTCACCGCTTCCTCACTGTCACCAGAGATCCCCTGACGTCGGGCATCCTGGCGCAGCAGCTCCCGCACCACCAGACTGCGGGCGGCCTGGTGCCAGGCCTCGCTGACTTCGGTGGCGGGATGGTGCTGCAACTCGGCGGCGATGTCCGCCTCCGGGATCAGGGTCTCGCCAACGCTCACCGGTGGAAACTGGTTGCGGGGCTTATCGGCTTCGCCGGTGGGAATAAGCTGCATGATCGGTCCTCCAGTCGGCTGTCATGATCGGCTGCAATAATTGCCCGAGATGGCTGACTAGGCGCGTTTACGCACCACCTGATAGCGTCGTGTCACGTATTCCAGCGGCGCGCTGAACATGTGCACCAGGCGGGTGAACGGAAACACCACGAACAGGGTCAGCCCGAGGAAAATGTGAAGTTTGTAGATCCAGTGCACCCCGGCAATGTGCGCCGCCGCGCCACCCTGGAACGTCAGGATGCCCTGGGCCCAGGCGGAGAATCGCAGCATGGTGCTGCCATCAAGATGTCCCAGGGTGGGCAGGATGGTCAGCAGCCCCAGCGCCACCTGGGCCGCCAGCAGCACAATGATGAGGTCGTCCGCCACGGTACTGGTGGCACGGACCCGGGGGTCGGTAAAGCGACGCACCGCCAGCATCACCGCGCCCACCAGGCAGGCCACGCCGGCAACACCACCCACCACAATCGCCATCACCTGTTTGGTACCGGCGGTCATGAACCAGTCGTAGGCCCAGTGGGGCGTCAGCAGACCGACAAGGTGGCCGAAGAAGATCACCAGAATACCGACATGGAACAGACCACTGGCCAGCGCCATGTTTTTCTTGCGCAGCATCTGGCTGGAGCCGGCCTTCCAGGTGAACTGGCCATGGTCGTAACGCAGCCAGCTGCCGATAAACAGCACCGCCAGGGCGATGTAGGGGTAGATTCCGAAAATCAGTGTGTTGAAATAAGACATGGTTATTCCCTCCTGCGCCCTCAGGCGCGCCCTGCCGGCAACTGATCCGCCGCCGGCATCAGCTGATCGCTCAAGTGGATGGTCTGTACCTGTTCCAGCTCGCGACGGCGCTGGCCGACCGCACCGGAACTGCCGCAGGGACCGCTCTGATCATCCACGAACCGCACCATTTCCTCTTCCCAGACCTTGTCCAGCGCCTCGGGGGTGTCATCCCGCACCTCGTCCGCCACCAGGCTCGCCAGCTGGCGCCGATCCGGCGCCTGACCGGCCAGATCCAGCAGGGCGTCAAACAGTGCATGATGCAGACTCTCACGCTGGTACAACCGTTCGGCCAGCAGCCCGAGAATGTGGTGAATGTCCTCCAGCCAGTGGCGCACCTCCGCCTGTGACCGGGTGGAGAGGAATTCCAGGAACAGCGGCAGGTAGTCCGGCAGCTCCCGGGCATCCAGCTCCAGGCCGGCGGCCTCGTACTCGCCGAGCAGGTCCACCATCGCCTGGCCGCGGTCGCGGGATTCACCGTGCACATGCTCGAACAGCAGCAGCGACAGCGAGCGTCCCCGATCGAAGGTGCTGACGTAGGCCTCCTGCAGGTCCATCAGGTCTTCATCGCAGAACACCTCCACACAGCGCAGCAACGCCTGTTTGTGCGGGGTGGTCAGATGGCTTTCCTCCAAGACCGTGGTGACCAGGGCATCCTTGGCGCTCTGCAGTTCCGCGGTGGGGTAGTCCAGCAAGCGGGCAATGACTCGAATAATCTGCATGGTCGGTCTCCTCAATCCTGCAGTTGCCGTGGGTCAACCTGCTTCACCGTGGTCAGCTGCTCCACCATGGTGGTGGTCTGCTTGCGACCGCCGAACAGGCTGAACTCACTGTCACCACCGTGGCAGCCATTGCCAAAGCTGAAGCCGCAGCCATTGCGCTCGCCGTACGCCGAGGCATCCGGGAACGCCTCTTTCGCCAGTTCGCGGTGGCTGGTGGGTATGACAAAACGGTCCTCGTAGTTGGCAATTGCCAGGTAGCGGTACATCTCGTCAGCCTGGGCCTTGCTCAGACCGGTCTCCTCCAGTGCCCGCAGGTCTTCCCGGCCTTCCACGGTTTCCGCCCGCTTGTACAGCCGCATGGCGAGAAGACGTTTCAGCGCGGTCACCACCGGCTTTTCGTCACCGGCGGTAAGCAGGTTGGCGAGGTATTTGACCGGAATCCGCAGGCTCTCGATCTTCGGCAGCACGCCGTCAAACGCCACCTTGCCGGCTTCCGCCGCGGATTGGATTGGCGACAGCGGCGGCACATACCAGACCATGGGCAGGGTGCGATACTCCGGATGCAGTGGCAGCGCCAGCTTCCAGTCCACCGCCATCTTGTACACCGGGCTCTGCTGGGCGGCTTCGATGACGTTCATCGGCACGCCGTCTTTCCGCGCCTGCTCGATCACCTTGGGATCGAACGGGTCGAGGAAGATCTCCAGCTGCTTCTCGTACAGTTCCTGCTCCCCTGGCGCGCTGGCCACTTCTTCAATGCGGTCGGCGTCGTAGAGCAGTACACCCAGGTAGCGGATGCGGCCAACACAAGTCTCAGAGCACACCGTGGGCATGCCGGCTTCGATGCGCGGGTAGCAGAAGATGCACTTCTCGGACTTGCCGGTTTTCCAGTTGAAGTAGATCTTCTTGTACGGGCAGCCAGACACACACATCCGCCAGCCCCGGCACTTGTCCTGGTCGATCAGCACGATGCCATCTTCTTCCCGTTTGTAGATGGCGCCGCTGGGGCAACTGGCAACACAGGCCGGGTTGAGGCAGTGCTCGCACAGCCGCGGCAGGTACATCATGAAGGTGTTTTCAAACTGGCCGTAGATGTCCGCCTGCACCTGGTCAAAGTTCTTGTCCTTGCGGCGCTTGGCGAATTCGGTGCCGAGGATTTCCTCCCAATTGGGCCCCCACTCCACCTTCTTCATGCGCTCGCCGGAGATCAGCGAACGGGGCCGGGCGACTGGTTGATGCTTGCTGTCGCCGGCGGTGTGCAGATGCTGGTAGTCGAAATCGAACGGCTCGTAGTAGTCGTCGATCTGGGGCAGGTCCGGGTTGGCGAAGATATTTGCCAGCACCCGGAACTTGCCACCGATGCGGGGTTTGATTCGACCGGCGCTGTCGCGCAGCCAGCCGCCTTTCCATTTGTCCTGGTTCTCCCACTCTTTGGGGTAGCCAACACCGGGCTTGGTTTCGACGTTGTTGAACCAGGCGTACTCCATGCCTTCACGGCTGGTCCAGACGTTCTTGCAGGTCACCGAACAGGTGTGACAACCGATGCACTTGTCCAGGTTCAGCACCATGCCGACTTGCGAACGGATTTTCATTTCACTGCCTCCTGTACATCGTCGTTGCCTTCGCCATCGAGCCAGTCCACCCGGTGCATCTTGCGCACCACCACGAACTCGTCACGGTTGGAGCCGACGGTGCCGTAGTAATTGAAACCGTAGGAGTACTGGGCGTAGCCACCGATCATGTGGGTCGGTTTCGGGCACACCCGGGTCACCGAGTTGTGGATGCCGCCGCGGGTGCCGGTCACCTCGGAGCCAGGTACATTCACAATCCGTTCCTGGGCGTGGTACATCATCGCCATGCCCGGCATTACCCGCTGGCTCACCACTGCCCGTGCCGCAATGGCACCGTTGCTGTTGAACAGCTCGATCCAGTCGTTGTCTTCTACGCCGATGTCTTTGGCGTCGTCCTCGCTGAGCCAGACGATGGGGCCACCGCGGGACAGGGTCAGCATCAGCAGGTTGTCGCTGTAGGTGCTGTGGATGCCCCACTTCTGGTGCGGGGTAATCCAGTTCAGCGCCTTCTCCGGGTTGCCGTTGGATTTCTTGCCGATCATCGGTGCCGCCGCCTTGGTGTTGATGGGCGGGCGGTACACCAGCAGGCTCTCACCGAAGGCCCGCATCCACTCGTGGTCCTGGTAGAACTGCTGACGGCCGGTGAGGGTGCGCCAGGGGATCAGCTCGTGGACGTTGGTGTAACCGGCGTTGTAGGACACATGCTCGTCTTCCAGGCCAGACCAGGTCGGGCTGGAGATGATCTTGCGCGGCTGGGCCACGATGTCGCGGAAGCGGATCTTTTCCTCTTCCTTGTTGGTGGCCAGGTGGGTGTGATCCAGACCGGTCATCTCCGACAGCGCCTTCCAGGCTTTCACCGCCACCTGGCCGTTGGTTTCCGGCGCCAGCGACAGGATCACCTCGGCGGCATCGATGGCGGTTTCGATCTTCGCCAGGCCAGCATTGGCCCCCTCGCTGTGGCGGTGGTTGAGATCCCGCAGGAAATCCACTTCCTTCTGGGTGTTCCAGTTGATGCCCTTGCCGCCGTTGCCCAGTTTCTCCATCAGCGGGCCGAGGGAGGTGAAACGGGCGTAGGTGTTGGGGTAGTCCCGCTCCACGGTGATGAAGTTGGGCGCGGTCTTGCCGGGGATCAGTTCGCACTCGCCCTTTTTCCAATCTTTCACGTCGAACGGCTGGCCCAGTTCCGCCGGCGCGTCGTGAAGCAGCGGCAGGGTCACCACGTCCTTTTCTACCCCCAGGTGGCCTTCGGCGGCCTGGGAGAAGGCCTTGGCGATGCCCTTGTAGATCTCCCAATCACTGCGGGCTTCCCAGGCCGGGTCGGTGGCCGCAGTCAGCGGGTGAATGAACGGGTGCATGTCCGAGGTATTGAGGTCGTTCTTCTCGTACCAGGTGGCCGTCGGCAGCACGATGTCGGAGTACAGACAGGTGGTGGACATGCGGAAGTCCAGGGTCACCAGCAGGTCGAGCTTGCCCTGCTGGGCCTCGTCGTGCCATTTGACTTCCTGTGGCTTGGCGCCACCTTCCTCGCCCAGGTCTTTGCCCTGCAGGCCGTTGGTGGTACCCAGCAGGTACTTGAGCATGTACTCGTGGCCCTTGCCGGAGGAACCCAGCAGGTTGGAGCGCCAGACAAACAGGTTGCGGGGATGGTTCTGCTCCGCGTCCGGGTCCTCGGCGGCGAAAGCCAGGCTGCCGTCCTTGAGGGACTGGGCGACGTAGTCCGCCACTTCCATGCCCGCCTTCTCTGCCTCGGCGGCGATGGTCAGCGGGTTGCGGTTGAGCTGCGGCGCCGACGGCAACCAGCCCATGCGCTCGGCGCGAACGTTGTAGTCGATCAGACTACCGGAGAATTTGTCCTTGTCCGCCAGCGGCGACAGGATCTCATCCACACCCACTTTCTCGTAACGCCACTGACCGGAGTGGGCGTAGAAGAACGAGGTGGAGTTCATGTGCCGGGGTGGGCGCTGCCAATCGAGGGCGAATGCCAGCGGCTGCCAACCGGTCTGCGGCCGCAGTTTCTCCTGGCCGACATAGTGGGACCAACCACCGCCGCTCTGGCCGATGCAGCCGCAGAGGATCAGCATGTTGATCAGGCCACGGTAGTTCATGTCCATGTGGTACCAGTGGTTCATCCCGGCTCCCACAATGACCATGGACTTACCCCGGGTCTTGTCGGCGTTGTCGGCAAACTCACGGGCGATGCGGATGACTTTCTCTGCCGGTACGCCAGTGATCTGTTCCTGCCAGGCCGGGGTGTAGGGCTTGACCTGATCGTAGGCAGTAGCACCATCGTCATCACCGAGGCCACGGTTGATGCCGTAGTTGGCCACCATCAGGTCAAACACCGTGACCACCTGTGCCTGCTCGCCATTGGCCAGGGTGACCTTGCGGCTGCCCAGCTTGTGGGTCAGGGTGTCGCTGACTTCGACGTGGTTGTAGTGATCGTGCTCGATGCCGCCGAAGTACGGGAACGCCACGTCCACCACCTCGTCGTGCCCTTCCACCAGCGACAACTTGAGTTTGGTGTTGTTCTGTCCGGCACCCTGGCTCTGCTTCAGGTTCCACTTGCCCTTCTCGCCCCAGCGGAAACCGATGGAGCCGTTGGGGGCGGTCAGCTCGTTGCTGTCCTCGTCGATGGCGATGGTCTTCCACTCGGGGTTGTTCTCTTCCCCCAGTCCATCCACCAGGTCGCTTGCCCGCAGGAACCGGCCCGGCACGTAGCGGCCGTCCTCGGCCTTGTCCAGCATCACCAGGTACGGCATGTCGGTGTAGCGACGGACGTAGTCGGTGAAGTACGGGCTTGGGTTGTCGATGTGGAACTCTTTCAGGATCACGTGGCCCATGGCCATGCCCAGGGCCGCGTCGGTGCCCTGCTTGGGGTTGAGCCATTCGTCGGAGAGCTTGGAGACCTCGGCGTAATCCGGCGTAATGGCCACGGTCTTGGTGCCCTTGTAGCGCACCTCGGTGAAGAAGTGGGCGTCCGGAGTCCGGGTCTGGGGCACGTTGGAACCCCAGGCGATGATGTAGCCGGAGTTGTACCAGTCGGCGGATTCCGGCACGTCGGTCTGCTCACCCCAAGTCTGGGGCGAGGCCGGCGGCAGGTCGCAGTACCAGTCGTAGAAGCTCATGCAGACACCGCCGATCATCGACAGGTAGCGGCTGCCGGCGGCGTAGGACACCATGGACATGGCAGGGATCGGCGAGAAGCCGATGACCCGGTCCGGGCCGTACTTCTTGGCGGTGTAGACGTTGGAGGCGCCAATCAGCTCGTTGAGTTCATCCCAGCTGGAACGGACAAAACCGCCCATGCCCCGGCGGGTCTTGTACTCGGTGCTCTTCCTGGGGTCTTCGACGATCGACGCCCAGGCCTGTACCGGGTCCGGGTACTGGGCCTTGGCCGCCCGCCACAGCTTGAGCAGGTGCTTGCGGGCCAGCGGGTATTTCAGCCGGTTGGCGCTGTACATGTACCAGGAGTAGCTGGCGCCCCGGGGGCAGCCACGGGGCTCGTGGTTGGGCAGGTCGGGGCGGGTACGGGGGTAGTCGGTCTGCTGGGTTTCCCAGGTCACCAGGCCGTTCTTGACGTAGATCTTCCAGCTGCAGGAACCGGTGCAGTTCACCCCATGGGTGGAGCGCACGATCTTGTCGTGCTGCCAGCGCTGGCGGTAGCCGTCTTCCCAGTCACGACTGACGGCGTGGGTCTCGCCGTGACCGTTGGCGAAGGGTTCCCGCTTCTTCCTGAAGTAGTTCAGTTTATCGATCAAGTGACTCATGGTCTCTCTCCAGACACAGGGGGGCAGACGCCCGGAAACCGGCGCTCCAAAGGGCCTGCCCCGGTATCGTTTGGAATCATTGTGAGGAAGAAAAACCCTGAAATCTGCGTGGTTACCCCGAGAGACCCGGTGGCTAACCCGTTGGGGGTAGGGGCCCCATACACCGGTCGGAGCGACTGGCCCACTCCAGCACCACCCAGGTGCACAGGCCAAAGATGAACAGCAACATGAACACCGCACTGGCCACCCCCACCCAGGCCACCGCCAGACCAAACATCAGCGGCAACAGAAAGGCCGTGGAGCAGGCCGCGGCCAGCATAAGGCCGCCTACCACCCCGAGATGGCGGGGGTATTCGTCAAACAACAGCCGCAACAGCGCCCCCAGCCCCAGCCCCATGGTAAAGCTGAGCAGCACCAGGCCGACCACCACCCAGTCCAGCGAGGGCTGGATCGACAGCAGGATCGTCCGCTCGATACCGACGATGGCCAGGTCGGTGTCGGGATAGGACAGCAGGAACAGCGGCACCAGGCACAGCAACAGCACCAGCCGCAGCAGGGTGACCGCACCAAAACGATCGGCACCGATGCCACCGGCGATCTGGGCCAGCACCACCGGCAGCGCAAACAGCAATGACCAGCGGGCGCCGTCCTCCAGGGACAGCTGGAATTGCGTCGACAGGTAATCCGGCAACCACAGGCCCAGGCCCACCAGGCCACCGAACAGAAAACTGAAATACAGACACAGCCGCCAGACCCGCGATCGCGCCAGGAACCGCAGCGATACCCCCAGCGACACCAGCGGGCGCTGGCTACGGTCGGTGGGTTCGGGATCGGTGAGCACCAGCAGCAACAGCGCGATGACCACCAGTACCAGCACATAGGCCAGAGGCGCCAGCTGCCAGCTGTAGGCACGCTCCACCACCGGCACGATCAGGTAGGAAAAGCCGGCACCGCTGACACCGACGCCGAATACCCCCAGCACCAGGCCGGCCCGCGAGGGCGGCAGGTAGGTCACCAGGTACTGCAGGCCGGCACTGAACAGGCCACCGGCCGCGCCCAAGCCCAGACCCGCGACCAGAAAACCGGTGTAGCTGTGCACCGACGACAGCAACAGCAGTGCCGCCATCAACGCCAGCAGACAAGCCAGGATCACCCGGCGACCGCCGAAGCGCTGGGTGGCCACCCCCAGCGGGAACGCCACCAGACCGCCAGACAGCATCGGC
Organism: Marinobacter xestospongiae; assembly: GCF_023156385.1. Classification (GTDB taxonomy): domain Bacteria; phylum Pseudomonadota; class Gammaproteobacteria; order Pseudomonadales; family Oleiphilaceae; genus Marinobacter; species Marinobacter xestospongiae. The sequence continues at coordinate 216,599 of NZ_JAKZAK010000001.1, read as the reverse complement.
ATCGCCAGCAGCAAAGCAAACTCCAGATGACTGAGGGCGAACTGGTGGCGTAACTGCACCCCCAGCACCGCGAACAGGGTCCAGCAGGCAAAGGCCACGAAAAACGCCGCCAGGGTCAGCGGCAACGCAACCATCAGCGAGGTCTGGTCAACCGATTGGCTGGGTCGGTGCCCGCGCATGCTTCCCCCGTCTGGCTCTGTGGCAATGGACTGCAGCGGCATGAGCCATCCGGGGCCACCACCGTGCCCCATCAGTGTGAGTGTCGCCAGTGTCGACGGTCAAAGACGCATTGGAGGCAACGCCATCCGGGGTAAGCCTCTATCTCCAAAGGGTTATTGCCATGAAAAAGCGATGGCCCGGGGTTCAAAAACTGCGACAGCCCGCGGTGTTTGGGCTACCCTTGCTGGGTTAGAATCAACGAATACAGCCCTCCGGATACGGCCACACTGACCTATGCTGAACAACTCCCTGGTGCACCGTCTCGGCGCTGTTGTCGCTGCCATCAGCATCGTTGCCCTGATGAACATCGCCATTTCCATGGCCATTTCCGCCAGCATCCAGGGCAGCGCCACCGCCATCAACCTTGCGGGGTCGCTGCGGATGCAGAGCTTCGTGCTGCTGAGCGACTGGCTGCAGGTCTCCGGCCCCGGCGGGCTGACTGAAAACGAGCGACTGCAACGGCTGGAGAACTTCAGCCAGCGCCTGGAACATCCCGGCCTGATCAATGCCCTGCCGTCGGCGGTGGACCATGACCTGGCCCGCCAGCACCAGCAGGTCACCGAGCTCTGGCAGCAGCAGATCCGCCCGCTGTTTCGTGACCGCCCCACCGCCAGCACCGCCACCGAACTGCGGGAGCGCATCGATCGGCTGGTTCACAAGATTGACAGCCTGGTGGCCATGCTGGAGGCCCGCACCGAAGCCCGGGTGCGGCTGATGAACCTGGTGCAGACCATCAGCCTGATTTTCGCCGCGCTGGTAATCGTACTGATGGTGTTCGACATCAAGGCACGGGTGCTGCGGCCCCTGGGGCGGCTGCTGGAAATCGCCCAGGCCGTGGGCCGCAAGGACTTCGACCAGCGCGCCAACCTGCCCGGCCGGGATGAGCTGAGCCAGCTCGGCGGCGCCCTCGACCAGATGACCAGCGCCCTCGCCAAGAGCTACCGGCAACTGGAATCGGAAGCCTGGGAGAAAACCCGCGAGCTGGAGAAAAGCCACGCTGCCCTGGAACTGCTGCACCGGGCCAGCCGTTCACTGTTTGCCAACCGCGACCTGTGCGGCGGCTCGATTCCCCTGCTGCAGCAACTGGAAGAACTGCTCAACATCGGCCCGATCCGGCTCTACCTGCACGACCGCCATGCCGCCGAGATGGTGGAAGCGGTGACCACCGCCAGCGTCGACCGGCCCTATTACTGCCGCGATCACCACTGCACCGCCTGTCTGGTCACCCCCGAAGCCTACGAGGCGCTGCCCCCCAGCGAGGACGGCCAGCGCCTGCTGCTGCCGATCCGTACCGCCTCCAGCCTGCTAGGCACCCTGGAGGTGTGGTACCGCCGCGATCAGGGCCTGCCCTCCACCGCCCGTCGCCTGCTGGAAACCCTCAGCGACCAGCTCGCCACCGCCATCTTCCTGCAGAACCAGATCACCGAGCAGCAGCAACTGACCCTGGCGGAAGAGCGGGCGGTGATCGCCCGGGAACTGCACGACTCCCTGGCCCAGTCCCTGTCCTACCTGAAAATGCAGGTGGCCCGGTTGCGCCGGGTGGGACTCGACCCGAACAACGAGCAGCTGCACGAAGACATCCTGGAAGAGCTCAGTACCGGCCTGAACAGCGCCTACCGACAATTGCGGGAACTGCTCACCACCTTCCGCCTGAAACTCGATACGCCAGACCTCGGCAGCGCCCTGCGGGAGACCGTGAACGAGTTCAGCGAACGGCTCGACTACAGCGTCAGCCTGGATTTCCGGCTGCCGCCCCAGACCCTGTCTGCCAACGAAGAAATCCATGTGCTGCAGGTGGTCCGGGAGGCGCTGGCCAATGCCGTCAAGCACGCCCGGGCCACCGAGGTTGAGGTCACCATTGCCTTCGACACGCCGACCGTCAAGGTCCGGGTGAGTGACAACGGCGTCGGGCTCCCCGACGGCGATCAGCCGCCCCAGCACTACGGCCTGATCATCATGCAGGACCGGGCCCGAACCCTGGGCGGCCGGCTCGCGGTCAACAACCGCCCGGAAGGTGGCGTGGACGTCACCCTGGCGTTTATCCCCAAGAGCCGACACCTGATTCCAACCCAACCATCCACCACCGAAGCCTGACTGGAGACTTTTGCCCATGCCGGATACGGACGCACCCGCCAGCATTCTGCTGATCGATGACCATCCCCTGCTGCGCCAGGGCATCAAGCAACTGGTCGAACTTGAAGACGACATGGAGGTGGTGGCCGAAGCCAGCAACGCCCGCGACGGCATTGCCCTGGCCCGGGACATCGAACCCGACCTGATCCTGCTGGACCTGAACATGCCGGAGATGAACGGCATCGATACCCTCAAGGCGCTGCGTGCCGATGAGATCGGCTCCCGCATCATCATCTTCACCGTTTCCGACCACGAGGACGATGTGGTGGCGGCCTTGCGGGCCGGTGCTGACGGCTACCTGCTCAAGGATATGGAGCCGGACGACCTGGTACCCCAACTGCGCCAGGCCGCGCTGGGGCGGATGGCGATCAGCGACCGTCTGACCGCCCTGCTGGCAGAGGCGCTGAGGTCACAGAAGCCGGAAACCGAGCGGGCCGATTACGCCAGTCTCACCCCGCGGGAGAAGGACATCCTCAAACTGATCGCCGAAGGCCTGTCCAACAAGATGATCGGCCGCAAGCTCAACATCAGCGATGGCACCGTCAAGGTCCACGTCAAACACCTGCTGAAGAAGCTCAAACTGAGATCGCGGGTGGAAGTGGCGGTGTGGGCGGTGGAAGAAGGGTTGCACCGTTAGTGTCCCGTCGGGCTAATGCCTTAGCCTACTGCTTGCCTCTGATCTGGCGGGCGTTGGCTTATATCAAGTCGCCCGGGCACCGGTTTCGATAGGCTGGCGGGATCGCTACCGTTCTGGAGGTCACATGTCCCTGCCCCACCCCCGCCAGCTTGTCCGCGCCCTGCCATCCTTGCCGGGTCATGCCCGCAGCCATGCCGACCACGCCGCAGCACCCACGTCGCTGAGGCATCAGCTGACCGGCGTGCTGAAAGCCTATGCACCGTCGCCGGCGCCCTGGCTGGCGGCGCTGGACCGCCGCGTGCCGGTACCACTGAAACAGCTGCTGCTGGAGGCCCCGCTGAACCGGGTGTTTGCCGAGGCCATCAGCGGCGGCGAGTTTGACGAGTTCGAGGGCCGCCGTATCCGGCTGGAGTGCCACGGCGGTCAGCCCGGCGTCACCCTGGGGTTCTGGTGTGGCCGGCTCCGGGTGGTGGACGGCCCCGGCGAAGCCACCATTCGTGGCACCCTGGCCGCCTTTCGCACCCTGGCGGAACGGCAGCAGGACCCGGATCAACTGTTCTTCCAGCGTCGCCTGGTGATCGAGGGCGACACCGAGCTGGGCCTGGGCCTGAAGAACCTGCTGGACAGCCTGGAGTGGCAACTGCTGCCAACCCGGACCCCGGCCCTGACAGGCTGAACACCAGCGCAGGCGCCATCACGGCGCCTGCCTCCGGATCATCAGCGCAAACGCCTGCGCTCAGGCGCTTGCCATGCCCGGCTGACCGTACCAGTAGCCGTTGCACGGCGGTGCTTCCACCAGTTGCAGGGGATCGGTAGCCGGCTGTTTACCGCGGCGGACAGCGTCAAAACGTTGCACCACCTCCGCCATGCCCTGCCACTCCGGGCTGAGACGTACTGCGTCCACGCCCATGGCGGCCATTGAGGGCAGCTCCCGCAGCAGATCGTAGCGGTAGCCCGACAGGGTGGAAACGCCGTTGAGACGAAACAGCTCCTGGGATTCCCGGGACCGCAACGACAGCCCGTCCGGGTGCTGCAGGCAGCGGAACTCACACCGGTCCTTGGGTAGGTTGTAATGGCGGGCGGTAAAGCAGCGGGACGACCACGCCAGTGGCAGGAAGCCCCAGGCAAACACCTCCACCGGCAACACCAGTCCCTGCTCCTGCAGTTCCGCCAACAGTGCCTCCAGGGTCTGTCGCGACAGTTCCACCGGCAGGTTCCAGCCCTGCAGTCCCCGTTGCGCCAGGATCTTCAGGGTGGCGCTGTTATAGATGTTCACCGCCGGCCCGGTCACAAAGGGTACGCCCTGGTCGATCAGCAGCTGCATGGCGCTCTGATCGTTGGCCTCGACCCGAAATTCCTGTTGTTCACACAGCCGGCGCAGGGTGCGCAGATCGGCTTCGGACTCGATCAGGGTCTGGCTCGACAGTACCACTTCCTTGCCGCAGGCGGCCAGTTCCCGGGCCAGCGCCAGCCAGTCCTCCAGCTTGAGCTCCCGACGCCGGGAACACACCGTTTCCCCCAGGTGAATGCGATCCACCGGCCACTCCGCCGCCTCGGCGTAGAAATCAAACACCGATTGTCGCGACCAGAACCAGAGGATGGGGCCAAGGGACAGAGAGAGCATGATGGGCTCCTATTTCCAGTTGCGGTGGTAAGCGCCGAGGGTGGTCAGACCGCCCTCCGACAGCCCCGACAGGGTATGACTCCAGCCCGGCTCGACGGCATAGCGATCAGCGCCGGCGGCCAACCGGTCCAGCGCCTGGCGCCAGGTGCCGGCCACCGCGCGGATGTAGGCCGGGCTACGCTGGCGGCCTTCGATCTTGACGGCAGTAATGCCCATGGCCGCCAGTTCCGGCAACAGGTCCATGGTATTGAGACTGACCGGTTCCTCGATGGCGTGATAGACGCTGCCTTCGACCTCAAACCGGCCCTTGCACAGGGTCGGGTAGCCGGCCGCTTCGCCATCGCCGTAGCAGTCGATCATCACCTCATTGAGGCGGGATTCCAGCCCCTGGGCCGACTCCTGCCACCGTACCGCCTTGGCCGGCGAACAGGCACCCCGGGTGTTGGGAGACTCATCGGTGAGGTAGGACGACAGATAACAGCGCCCCTCCGCCATGATGCACAGGCTGCCGAACGCAAAAACCTCCAGCTCCACCGGACTGGCTCGGGCGACGTGCCGTACCTGGTCCACCGACAGCACCCGCGGCAGCACCGCCCGACGGATACCAAAGGTTTCCTTGTAGAAGCGCAGTGCTTCGTAGCTGGTGGCCGAGCCCTGCACCGACAGGTGACGGGACAGGTCCGGGTAGCGGTCAGCGGCGTAGGCCAGCAGCCCCATGTCGGCGATGATCAGGGCATCCACCCCCAGGCGGGCGGCGCGGTCCACCGCGGCCGTCCACTGGCGCCAGCCATCGGGCTGGGGATAGGTGTTGATAGCGCAGAAGACGCGGGCGCCGTGACGGTGAGCGTAGTCGATGCCCTCCGCCGCCCGCGGGTCATTGAAGTTGAGGCCGCTGAACTGGCGGGCGTTGGTGCTGTCGCGAAAGCCGATGTACACCGCATTGGCACCGTGGTCGACGGCGGTCTTGAGGGCCGGCAGACTACCGGCGGGACAAACAAGCTCCATGACATCCTCCGCAGCGGGCAAAGCCGACACCTTACCCGCCTCCCACCAGGGTCACCTTGACCTTTGTCAGACCGTCCCCGGATAGCCGCTACCACCGCCGTGGTACTCCACGTTCAATTCCCTATTGACCGATTTTCTGCTGACGACTCCGGCGATTAACGTTTGCTGACAGCATGTTACATAGGCCGGCCCTACCTCTTCAGCTACTCCATCGCGCGAATACCGGCAACTGCTAGACTGAAGAAGAATGGAAGTACCGTGTGAACTCATTGACGAGGCCCACCATGAAAGCGCTCAACCACCTCTCCATGCAGGGCAAGCTCATCCTTCTGGTACTGCCCGCCCTGCTGGTGATCCTGTACTTCGCTATCGACAACATTCTCACTTCCCGGGACGAACTGTCCAAAATGCAGCAACTGGACGACCGGGTCCGCCTGGTTGGCCTGGCCGACCCGCTGATTGCCGCACTGCAGAAGGAACGGGGCCGCTCCGCCGTCGCCTTTGCCAGCAGTGGTGATCTAGCCCGTCAGGCCAAGCAGAACCTGGACCGCCAACGCCAGGAGACCGACCGTCGCCTGCAGGAATACAACAACAACATCCGCGCCCTGCTCGCCGAAGCGGAATTTGACCGCGCCGTCACCACCAGCATCCGGGAGGTCGAGCAGCAACTGAAAGATCTGCCCAACCTCCGCCAGCAGGTGGATCAGAGATCAATTGCCGCCAGCGAGTCCGGTCGTCGTTACACCGGGCTGATCATGGGCATGATCGACCGCATTCCACTGATCGTGCGCCGCGCCAGCACCGGGGAGCTGGCCCGTCAGGTCAATGCCTACTTCGCCCTTGCCGAGGCCGCCGAATACGCCGGTCGCGAACGGGCCGGCGGCGCCTCGCTGATCCGCAGTGGCCGCTTTGATCTGGCTCGACTGCAACAGGTGGCCGAACTGGCAGGACGACAACAGGCGTACCTCACCAGCGTGCAGTCGATGCTGCCCTCGGACTCGCCACTGCGGGACACCATCGCAAAACTCGATACCCTCCCCGCCAGCCAGGAACTGGCCCGCCAGCGCCAGACCCTGTTTGCCAACGCCGCCGGCCTGACCCAACTCAACGCCGCGGGCTGGTTCGACACCACCACCGAGCGGATTGAAGTCATGAACACCGACCGCCAGGTGCTGCTGGACAACGTCCGCCAGTTGGCTGACCAGAGCCTGGCAAGCGCCCGCAGCAACCTGCTCACCGCCTCGGTGCTGGCCGCGGCGGCGGTATTGGCGGTGCTGGTGCTGATGCTGCTGACCATCCGCACCATCAATCGTCAGGTCGGGCAACTGCTGTCCGGCATCCGCTTCGCCATGGACCAGAAGGATCTGACCCGGCCCATCAACGTGGCCAGCCGGGACGAAATGGGGGCCATAGGCACCGCCATCAACGAGCTGTTCCAACGCTTTGGCCAGGCCCTGTTGCAGATCGACAAGGCCAGTATCCAGCTGGCGACCTCCACTGAGCAGACCAGCTCCACCGCCGACCAGAGCGCGGCCCAGGTCCGCCAGCAACAGCAGCAGATCGAACAGGTGGCCACCGCCACCGAAGAGATGACCGCCACCTCGGAGGACATCTCCCGCAACACCCAACAGGTGGCGGATGCCGCCCAGCGGGCCCGGGAGAAAAGCCGGGACGGCGACCGGGTGCTGCAGGAAAGCATGGCGCGGATTCACAGCCTGGCGCGCTCGGTGCAGGAGGTGAACGCGGTAATCGATACCCTGGAGCAGCGCAGTCAGTCCATCAGCGAGGTGGTTGAAGTCATTCGCCAGGTGGCGGAACAGACCAACCTGCTGGCACTGAACGCCGCCATTGAAGCGGCGCGGGCCGGGGAGCACGGGCGCGGTTTTGCCGTGGTGGCCGATGAGGTGCGGGCGCTGGCCCGGCAGACCCACGAGTCCACCACCAAGATCGAGGACATTGTCGGCGGTTTCAGGGACATCACCAGCAATGCCGGCCAATCCATCGCCACCAGCCACCGGCTGGCCAATGAGACCAGCGGACAGGCCTCGAACCTGGAGCAGACCTTCGCTGACATCCTCAACGACGTCTCCGCCATTGCCGATATGGCCAACCAGATTGCCACCGCCTCGGAGGAGCAGGTGGCCGTCACCCGGGAACTGGCCGGCAGCATGGAACAGGTTCGCGAAGCCGCAAATCTGACCTTCACCGGCTCTCAGGAGATCACCCAGGTGACCGGTGAACAGGCCCGGTTGTCACGCCAGCTGCAGGACCTGGCCAACGACTTCAAGGTGCCGGCCCAGGCCTGAGTACGGACCGGTGACGGCGGCCGACTGTCACCGGTTCAACTTTTTTTCGCCCGCTCTGCCTCCAAACCCGTTTCTCGCGAGTACTCCTCAAAGAGCCCACCCTCTCTGGCGCTTTCCGGGGGGCCTGTTTGCCATTACAAACGAGAACACGAGGAATGGATCATGACACAACCACGTTTTTCCCAATGGAGCCATCGTTGCTGCAAACGCTTTCAACCCCATCCGCTGACCGTTGCCCTTCTGGGTTCACTGGTGCTGACAACAGGCTGCGTCTTCGACAGTGACGATAACGATACTCCGGCGGTGACCTTCCCGGCGGCGACCCTGTACATCGCCAGTAACAGCGGTGACGGCGATACCACCGTGCGAGTGCGTGACCGGGATCTCGCGCTGCTGAACAGCTACACCACCGGTGCCAACGAAGGCGTACTGGTCACCCACGCCGGCCACCTCATCCAGGCCGGTGATCTGATGGACACCGGCCGTGTAGTCACCGCCTGCAACGCCGCCAAGCGCAGTAGCGATGACCCCAGCTTCCAGCTGACCGGGGCCAACACCACCCTGCTCAAGCCCAAGGGCATGGCCTATCTGGCCGAACAGGGACTGGTGGTGGTAGCCAACAACACCGCCAGCAACCTGCTGGTCATCGGTGCCTCAGCCGCCGGTAACGTTGCCCCGGTCGCCACTGTGGCCCTGGCCGCCAATGCCTGGGATGTGCACTACGATGCTGATGGTGATCGCCTGTTCGTGGCCCAGGTGGATGGCTTGGTCGCAGTGTTCGACGACTTCGAAGACACCCTCGGTATTGGTGGCGCCAGCCGCACATTTTCGATCATCGACGGCGATAACGAGACTTCCGTCAATCTCCACGGCATTGACTACGACGCCGCCAGCGATCGCCTGATAGTGTCTGACGTTGGCCAGGCCAGCTCGCCAGACGATGGCAAGCTTTATGTCATCAATAACGCCAGTACCGCCAACGGCACCGTCACTGCCGCCATCACCTTCAAGGGCGACAACACCCGGCTGGGTAACCCGGTGGACCTGCAACTCCATGGCCCCCACCTGCGCATCGCCGAGAAAGCCAATGGCGGCGGCGCCCTGCTGACCATCCACAACCTGTTTCAGACCTCCGGTGGCAACGTCGCCCCGGACCATGTGCTGGACACCCCGGCACCGGAATCCCTTGCCATCATGCCGACCATGATGCCGATGCCCGGCGCCACTGATGTCAGTGATCCTGGCACCGATTACGAGGTGCTGGTGACCAGCAACCCGGCCGTGGGCTCAGCGACCTCCGGCCAGCTGTTCACTGTGGACAAGGGGCTGGAGAGTAATCTGGCACTTGCTTTCAGCAGTGCATTGGCCAGCGCCGAAAACGTCACTCTGGATCGTGATGGTAACGCCTACCTCAGCTACGACGACGGCACCACCGCAAACAGCGGCCTGGCGGTGATAGGTGCGGTGGAGGAACGGATGGCGTTCAGCCTGTCACGGGATCGACTGATCACCGGCAGCAATACCCGGCTGATGTCGCCCAAGGGCGTGGAGCTGGCGGACGACCTGGGGCTGGTAATCGTAGCGGAACAGGCCGGGGCGGAAATCCTGGTGTTCAGTGCCTGTGACAGTGGCAACGCCACTCCCCGGGTAGTCAGTACCGGAGACGTGGCGCCCTGGGACAGTGACTACGATGCCAGTGGCGACACGCTCTACGTCGCGCTCACCAACGGCACCGTCGCTGCCTACGATGATTTTTCCAGTCGCCTGGGCAGCGCCGGACCAGACCGTATTCTGATGCCGGAACCGGCGGCCACCAATCTCCACGGCATCCGTTACCATGCCGCCAGCGACACCCTGATCGTGTCGGACGTGGGTTCCGGGGCGGAGAGTAACGATGGTGCGCTGATGACCCTGCCCGGCGCGTCCATGGCCAATGGCACGGTGATGGTCGGCAAACGCATCGCCAACCCTGGCGACGGCAGCGACCTGACCGGGCTGGGTAATCCGGTGGACATCGCCTTCGACGGCCAGGATCTGTACGTAGCGGAAAAGATCAACGGCCAGTTGCAGCTGTGGCGCGACTTCCTGACCGATGACAGTCTGCAGGGCAACGTCGCCCCCAGTGTGCGACTCAATGCCACCGCGCCGGAGTCAGTCGTGCTGATGCAGGACCGCTGACAGCCCCCGGCAGGGTTATGCCTTAGCGAGAGGCGTCAGATGATGCGGGAGAATCGCTGGCTGGCGCCTTCCTTGCGATAGCGATCAAACAGCTGGCAGATCGCCCGGATCAGCAGCCGCCCGGCCGGCAGCACCAGCAGGCTGGTGCCGGTATCCGCCACCAAGCCGTCACGCATCATCGGCTGCAGGCGCTTGAGTTCATCGGCAAAGTAGTGATCGAAGTCCAGCGCCCATTGTTGCTGGAAGCGGTCCCGATCCAATCCGAAGTGGCAGATCAGCTCGCCGATGACCCAGCGACGGATCTGGTCGTCCCAGCTCAGATTCACACCACGGGTGATGGCCAGCTGGCCGTTGTCGATGGACTCCTCCCAGGCCGGCAGGTCGTGGTTGTTCTGGAAGTAGGCGTCGTCAGTCTGGCCGATGGCAGACACCCCAAGCGACACCAGATCGCATTCCGCGTGGGTGGTGTAGCCCTGGAAGTTGCGATGCAGACGGCCTTCCCGCTGGGCAACCGCGAGGCTGTCGTCGGGCTTGGCGAAATGATCCATACCGATGTACTCGTACCCCGCCTCCAGCAGCCGCCGGATGGTGTTGTGGAGGATCGTCAGCTTCTGCGCCGGCGTCGGCAAGGTGTCGTTGGCAATCCGCGTCTGGGGATAGAAACGCTCCGGCAGATGGGCGTAGCTGAACACCGACAACCGGTCAGGAGACAACTCAATAACACTGTCGAGGGTCTCGGCGAAACTCTCCGGCGTCTGGTACGGCAGACCGTAGATCAGATCCAGGTTGATTGAGCCGAAGCCCAGCCGACGGGCCTCGTCCAGCACCACCTCGGTCATCGCCCGTGGCTGAATGCGATTGACGGCCTTCTGGACCTGCGGATTGACGTCCTGCACGCCCAGGCTGATGCGGTTGAAGCCCAGCTCCCGCAGGGTCGACAGGGTATCGTCGGCCACTTCCCGCGGATCAATCTCAATGCTGAAATCCCGCTGGTCATCGTCCGCTAGCCGGAAGCGCTCGGCGTAGCCCTGCATCAGGTGACGCATGGCGTCCCGGGGCAGGAAGGTAGGGGTACCCCCGCCCCAGTGCAATTGGGTGACCGTGCGATCGGGGCCAAACAGCGGCGCCTGCAGCTCCGCTTCCCGGAGCAGCCGCTCGACGTAGGGCATGGCCCGGTCGTAGCGTTTGGTAATAACCTTGTTACAGGCGCAGTAGTAGCACAGATGGGCACAGAACGGCAGGTGGGTATAGAGAGACAAGGGTCCACCCTTCTGACGGCTGCGCAGGGCCGCCTGGACCATGTCCTTATCCCCGAACCCGGACTGGAACTCCACGGCCGTGGGGTACGAGGTGTACCGCGGACCGCTGAGATCGTAGCGCCGGATCAGCGCGTCGTCCCAAACCAATGCCTCGCCGATCCCTGTCGCTGTATCCCACTGTACCGCTTCAACTGCCATGACCACCTCTCGCACAGATCACAAAGCCATAGTCTAGCGGCGGTCGCGGGTTTGACCTTTGACCAACATCAAACCCACCGTGGAAACTGCGGTCGTCTATACTGTCTGGAAAACACCGGCGGGGTGTTCATCGGCTGGCAGGTCCTCACCGGGTCTGCCCGCCCCGCCACCGGAATTCCCCCAAGTGGCGCTGTTATCGTGGTTTGATATGTCCGAGGGCAAAACAACAAGGCAGCCCCTCAACCCGCCAACGCCGGATACCGTTGCACGGAGGTACCGTTCCCACAGAGGTCAGGGGCGCCTGGAGCACAACAGGAGGCCCCGCCATGCGCTCAAAGAAACGGATCATCCTCTGCTGCGATGGAACCTGGAACCAGCCCGACATCGCCCCCACCAACGTGGTCAAGCTGGTCCGCAGCATTCGGCCCACCGGCTCCGATGGCACCGAACAGGTGGTGTTCTATGACGAGGGCGTCGGCACCGGCAGCCGGGTGGACCGCCTGCTGGGTGGCGCCTTCGGCAAGGGGGTCGCCAAAAACGTACTGGATTGCTACCGTTTTCTGGTTCACAACTACAGCCACGAAGATGAGATCTACTGCTTTGGCTTCAGCCGCGGTGCCTACACCGCCCGGGCCGTGGCCGGCTTCGTCCACGCCGTCGGGCTGATGGAAAAGAGCGAGCTGGAAACCCTGCCCAAGGCCTACCGCTACTACCGCACCCCACCGGAACAACGCCCCAACAGCATCTACGATGAGAATGTCCGTCCCGACATCCGCATGATTGGGGTCTGGGATACCGTCGGCGCCATGGGCGCTCCCACGCCGCTGCTGAAAAACCTCACCAGCCATTGGGTGGGGTTCTTCAACACCCACCTCAGTCCCCAGGTCAAACACGCCTACCAGGCACTGGCGCTGGACGAACAGCGTGGCCCGTTCGCGCCCGACCTGTGGACCGGGCAGATCAACGACGACCAGACGGTGGAGCAGTGCTGGTTCCGCGGAGTCCATTCCGACATTGGCGGTGGCTACAAGGAAGCCGGTCTGTCGGACATTGCCCTGTTGTGGATGGCGGATAAGGCCCGCACCCTGGGACTGGATTTTGACGCCACCTACCTTGCCGGTCTTACCGACCCGGACCCGGCCATGCCCGCCCACGACTCCTTCAGCACCGGCTACCGTCTGCTGGAGATGCTGCGCTTCGAGAAAGGCATCCGGGCGGTCTATGGCGATCCCGCCGACCCACCCCTGAACGTTGCCATTCATCACTCGGTGGAACGGCTGGTCCGCAGTGGCAAATACCTGCCCCGCAACCCTGACTTTCCGGAACTCGAAGGCATGCCATCCCGGGTTGAAACCACCAGCGGCATTGCCACAGCCTCCCAGCCCGCTGCCGCGGCAACCGATGCTCCCGACAGCGATACGATCCCGTCGAGGGGCGAAGACCGTCGACAATCCCGGCGCCATCAGGTGGGGCCGGTTGAGGCAGAGCTGGCGGTCAGTCAGGGCGCCCAGCCAATGAGCTGCCAACTGCTGGACTTCAGCCCCGGTGGTGGCGTGCGCATTCGCACCGAGCAGGCCATTAAGGAAGGCGACCGGGTCCAGATCGCCAGTGACCTGTTTGATCCGGCGGATGCGGTCTGTGTCTGGCATCAGGGCGACGAGCATGGGCTGGCGTTTGTGAAGGCGGCCTGATTCGGTTCAGCGAGATCCAGCACTGGCGGTGTGACGTAAACCGGGGGTAACCAAACCCCGACACCGCCAGGACCCAACCATGCGCAACCTGATTCTGATCCTCGGCGATCAACTCAGCCACGGCCTGTCCGCCCTCTGCGACGGCGATCCCACCTGGGACCGGGTGGTGATGGCCGAAGTCCACCAGGAGGCCAGCTACACCAACCACCACCGCAAAAAACTGATCCTGCTGTTCAGCGCCATGCGCCACTTTGCCGACGAGCTTCGCCAGGCCGGCTGGCAGGTCGACTACCAGCCCTACCACCCCGACAACCAGCACCAGACCCTGGAGGAGGTTGTCGCCGCCAGGGTCACCGAGCATGCGCCTGAACGCCTGATCACCACCGAATGCGGCGAATGGCGACTCGATCAGGCCATCCGCCAGTGGCACCAGCGCCTCAAGGTGGCGGTGGAAATCCGGCCCGACACCCGCTTCTTTGCCAGCAAGCAGACGTTCGCCCGCTGGGCCGAGGGCCGCAAACAGTTACGAATGGAGTATTTCTACCGGGAAATGCGGCGCCACACCGGTCTGCTGATGACCGCCGACGGCGGGCCCGAAGGCGGCCAGTGGAACTACGACAGTGACAATCGCAAGAAATGGACCGGCAAGCCCCCCGCGCCGGCGCCCTTCCGGGTGGAGCCGGACACCATCACCCGTGAGGTGATCGACCTGGTGGAAACCCACTTCTCCGGCCACTTTGGCAGCAGTGACAATTTTCACTTCGCGGTCACCCGCGATCAGGCCCGGGAGGCGCTGGCACATTTCATCGACTTCGCACTGCCATGTTTCGGCGATTACCAGGACGCCATGTCGGACCAGGAGGACTGGCTGTTCCACTCGGTGCTGTCGCCCTACATCAACTGCGGCCTGCTTACCCCTCAGGAGGTGTGCGACGCCGCCTGCCAGGCCTATCAGCGCGGCCAGGTGCCACTCAATGCCGCCGAAGGGTTTGTGCGCCAGATTCTCGGCTGGCGGGAGTTTGTCCGTGGCCTTTACTGGCTCACCATGCCGGATTATGCGCAACTCAACAGACTCGGCAACCAGCGCCCACTGCCCTGGTTCTACTGGACCGGGGACACCCGCATGCGCTGCCTGCACCGGGCCATCGACGCCACTCGCCGTAACGGCTATGCCCACCATATCCAGCGCCTGATGGTCACCGGCAACTTTGCCCTGCTCAGCGGCATTGCGCCGGCGGACATCTGCGACTGGTACCTGGCGGTCTACGTGGATGCCTATGACTGGGTGGAACTGCCCAACACCCTGGGTATGGTGATGCACGCCGATGGCGGCTACCTGGGCTCCAAGCCCTACGCGGCCAGCGGCAAGTACATTCAGCGAATGTCAGACCACTGCCAGCAGTGCCACTACCGGGTGACCGACAGCACCAGCGACCGGGCTTGTCCGTTCAATGCCCTGTACTGGCACTTCCTCGACCGTCACCGTGACCAGTTTGCCGGCAATCCACGCATGACGATGATGTACCGCAACTGGGACCGGCAAAAGCCGGAACGGCGCCAGGCGATACTGGCCCGGGGTGACTGGCTGCTGGACCACCTGGAACAGCTTTGATCGCGTGCGGTCAGGCGCGCCTGACACATTACCGTGGCTTGTTGCCGGTACGGACCTCCACCACCAGACCGTCCCGAAGAATCACGATTCGGCGGAAGCGATGCTTGCCAAAGCCATAGAGCCATTCCTTCACCGGCATGATCGAAATCCCCGGCACCGGATCGGCCAGGCTGGACAGATCAAACGGCTGCCAGAACAACCGCTCCGAGACCGGCTCGCCACAGCGGCTTACCAGCTCAAATTCACTCAGCCCTTCCCTGAGGGCACGGCTATCACAGCGGGCGCGGGGATCGGGGTAAAAACCGTAGCCCAGGGTTCTAACCCGTTGCAGGCTGCCATTGCGAAACTCCAGACGACGGATCAGACGCTGGGGGCCAGGATTGTAATACCAGTGTTCCACCGTCTGGGTGACCCCCAGCCCTGGCACCGCCCGGGTGGGATAAACCGCGACATAGTCCGGCTCACCACAGCGGTCCCGCACCTCCACCGGCCAGTCCCCCAGATCCACCAGCGAGGTACCACAGCGAATGGCGGCGTGGGCCAGGGCAGGCCCCATCAGCAGACAGGTCAGCACCAAGGTCATCCACTTCTTCGGATCAGGGCGTGGGGTCATCATGTCAGGGCGGCCCCACCTCGCACGCCAGCACCAGGGCCCAGAACTCGGAGAAGTCGTTCACCACCACATCCGGTTTGTGAGGGTGCTGGTGGGTACCGGGGAAGATTTTGTTGAGCCAGGGCAGATCCCACTGGGCGCCGTTGAAGAACACTCCGGTCATCCCTGCCCGCTTGGCAGCGATGATGTCAGTGGTACTGTCCCCCACGTACCAGACACAGGGGTCGGCCGGGTACTCCAAATTGGCCGCAGCCAGTTGCAGTTGGTCGGGGTGGGGCTTGCGCAATGGCGTGTCGTCGCCACACACGGTGGTGTCGAACAGATGCACCCAGCCATGCCCCTCCACCGCAGCCAGTTCCTGCTCAAAGAACTCCCGGTCCCGGTTGGTGATCAGCCCCACCTGAATGCCATGGCGACGCAGGGCCGCCAGCATGTCGCTGACCTTGGGCTCAAACGGCGTCACCGTGCCGAAGTGATTGCGGTAGTGGCGATTGAACGCCTGATGGGCAATCTGCTTGGCCTCCTGATCTTCACCAAACAGCACCTCGAATATGTCGGTGCGGGAGATCTTCCGGTCAGCCTTGACCTTGGGGTGCAAGGCCGCGAATTCCCGCACGTACGCCACCAGGCGGGCATCCTCCGGGGTTTTGCTGTCCTCCGGCGCAACCATCCGGTTCATCAGGGCCAGCGCATGGAACTCCGGCAGCATGTCATCCACGGCGTGGTACATGGCATCGAGGGTGTCCACCAGGGTGGCATGCCAATCGAACAGGATCACCGACGGCCGAATCAGTTTCGCCACCGCCGGGTGCCAGTCGGCTTCAATGCGCGGCTCCGGTGGCGTCGGCGGCGGGTGGGCGGGGGGCCGCAAATGCGCCACCGAGCCATTGAGCGCCCCCGGATGGCCACGCTCAAGCAGCGCCAGGCCGTCCATCAGGTCTTCAAAGCTGTCGAGGATGGCGTGGGGGGTGTCGCGGTAGCTGAACCAGCTTTCAATGCGATCCTGATCCCAGCAGGCGCCGTTGTAGAACACCCGGGTCACCCCGGCGCGGGCTGCGGTAATCATGTCGACGTAACTGTCACCGATGTACCAGGCGTGCTGATCGGCCGCCAGACCGAGATTGTCCAGAGCCCTGAGCATGACTTCCGGATCGGGTTTGTAGTGGGTAACGTCATCGGCGCACACCGTGGTGTCGAACAGGCCCTGCCAGCGCCCGTCGTCGACGGTCGCAATCTCGGTATCGAGAAACTCACGGTTGCGGTTGGTGGCTACCGCAAGCCGGATACCCAGTTCCTTGCAGGCCACCAGATACTCGTACACGCCGGACTGAAACGGCTTCACCTGACCGAAGTACTTGCGGTAGCACTGGTTGTAGGCGTCGTGAGCAATCAGCCGGGCGTCCCGGTCGTCACCGAAAATGGCATTGAAGATGTCGGTCCGGGACACTCGCCGCTCAGCCAGGATGCGTGGGTGCAATCGGCGGTAGACCCGGATGTAACGCACCAGACGGGCATCCTCCGCGGTCATGCACTTGGATTCCGGCAACAGCCGTTCAACCAGACCAAGCTCCTCCAGTTGGGGCAGCATGTCCTCCATCGCGCTGAACATGGCATCGCTGGTATCCACCAGGGTGCCATGCCAGTCGAACATCAACACTGCCGGCACCGGCAGCGAATCGGAAAATCGGGCCATGTTCCACGTCTCTCCTGTTTCCGCTGAGCATCGCCCGGCCAGTCCCCTGCCCCATCTTCACAAGGAAAGCCCGGATCAGCCCGTTGCGGTTTGAGCCAATCCAGCAGGCAGCACCAGCCGTACTGTCAGTAAAACCCAAGAGTCGGCAATGCACAAAAAATCCCAGCTCCCCGAAAAACAGTGTCCGGTTTGTCGGCGTCCGTTTCGCTGGCGCCGCAAGTGGGCCCGTGACTGGCCGCAGGTACGTTACTGCAGTGAGCGCTGCCGCCGGGCCAGAAGGTCGATACAATGACGACGGTGGTGTGGTTCAAGCGGGACCTGCGACTGGACGATCACGGTCCGCTGTCGGCCGCCACCGCGCTGGCGCAGCCGGTGATCGCCCTGTACGTGGTGGAGCCCGGGTACTGGCAACTGGACGACACCAGCGAACGGCACTGGCGCTTTATTGCAGAGAGCTTGCGGCAGCTGGACCAGCAGTTACGCCAACACGGCAACCGCCTGTACCTGCACTATGGAAGTGTCCCCGATGCGCTGGCAGACCTGCATCGGCGGTGCGGCATCCAGCGCCTGTTCTGCCACCAGGAAACCGGCGGCCGCTGGACGTTTGAGCGGGACATCGCCGTGGCCGGCTGGTGTCAGAGTCACGGTGTGACCCTGTCGGAGTGGCATCAGTTCGGCGTGGTGCGCCGTCTGGCCAATCGGGATGTCTGGGATCACCACTGGCGCCAGCGCATGATGGCAGATTGCCTGTCCCCTCCGCCCAGCCTGCCGGCACCGCCATCTACCCTGCCCGAAAGCCCCTGGCGTGAACCGGCCTGCCGCTGGAATACGCCCTGCCCGGAGCGACAGCCCGGTGGCAGCCATCACGGGCAGCGGTTGCTCGACAGTTTCCTGAGCCAGCGCTGCCTGGGGTACCAGTACCGGATCTCCAGCCCCAATACGGCCGTCAGCAGTTGTTCCCGGCTCAGTCCGCACCTGGCGTACGGCACCGTCAGTCTGCGGCGGCTGTACCAGCAATCGAAACAGGCAGGCGACGCCCGTGTGGCGTTGCCACGAAAGCAGCGCAGCCTGACCCGTTTCCGGTCACGGCTGCATTGGCACTGCCACTTTATCCAGAAACTGGAAGACGAGCCGGAGCTAGAGTTCCGGGCAGTACACCGGGATCTGGAACACCTGAAATCCGCGCCCGATGACCCGGAGCGGTTGCAGCGCTGGCAGCAGGGCATGACCGGCTGGCCGCTGGTGGATGCCACCATGCGGGCGCTGGCCCATACCGGCTGGATCAATTTCCGGCTGCGCGCGATGGTGATGGCGGTGGCCAGTTATCAGCTGTGGTTGCACTGGCGCCAGCCCGCCCTCCACCTGGCGCGGCTGTTCACCGATTTTGAACCCGGTATCCACTACCCACAGGTGCAGATGCAAGGAGGCCTGACCGGCATCAACGCCTTGCGGATCTACGATCCGGTACGCCAAAGCAAGCAGCTGGACCCACACGGTCAGTTCCTGCGGCAATGGTTACCGGAACTGTCGGGGTTACCGGATGATCTGATCCACACCCCCTGGCTGCTGAGTCACAACCAACAGCAGCGCTATGGCAGCCAGGCTTACCCGAAGCCCATCTGCGACCACCAGCTTGCCGCCCGCCAGGCGCGTCAGGCCATTGGCCAATTCCGTCAGCAACGGCTGACCAATGATGAGACTCGACGCGTGCTGAGCCGACATGGCAGCCGCAAGGGACCGAAACAGTCACGCCCTCGCCCACTGATCAAAGACCGCCAGCCGCCAGCAATGGCACAGCAGTTGTCGTTATTCGATGACTGATCATCGTTTTAGGCTTGGGAACCATCGAGAGCGTGGAGAAAGCGAGCGTGTTGAGAAAGCGAAAGTGTAGAAGAGGCGGGGCAGGAACAGACGAAAGGGGTAGGCGCAGAAGAAAGGCGTAGGTTCGGAGAGGCGACCCGGGCACCAGAGGTGGTCCGGGTCGCAAGATCAGACCAGCCTCAGCGACGGATCACAGACAGGGTGTAGATGCCCCGGCTGTCGTCGTAGCTGCTGGCGGTGATGTGGTAGTCACCCGGCGCCAGACGCGTGGTGATCTGAGCGTTGTAGTTGCTGCCACCATCGTCGTCTTCAGTGGAGAAACCGTTGGGGCCTTCCAGGGTCAGCAGTGAGTCCAACGTGTCAGAACGCATGTCGATCTGGTACAGGCCTTCCTCTTCCACAGTGAAGGTGAAGATGTCCGGACCGGAACGCATCCAGCCAGTCACCTCGGTAGGAACGTCAATCGGACCACCGGTCATTTCCGTCAGGTCCACATCCATCTTGGAGACAGACAGATCGTACAGGCCCGGCGTGGCGTCGTAGGACGTTGCGGTCAGGGTGTATTCGCCCGGTTCCAGAATATCCCCAAGGCGGGCGTTGTAGCCTTCACCGCCATCGTCATCCTGGGACTCGTAGCCACCGGGGCCTTCCAGGATCAGCATGGCGTCGACAACGTCCGACGTCATGTCGATCTGGTAACCGCCGGCTTCGGTGATGGTCAGGGTGTAGCTGTTACCACCGTCGGTCATCCAGTCGCTGATGCTGTCTTCCGGCACCAGACTGGACACCTGGTTCAGCTCCAGGGTGCGGGAGTTCAGGCTGAAGGGACCGTAGGTGTTGGCGTCAGCACCGCTTACCACCAGAGTGTACTGGCCTGCATCTTCCACTTTGAAATACAGCGGCGAGGCATTGGCCATCAGCTCATTCTGGCTGTTGTAAAGCGCCAGGGAACCAACCACGCTGCCGTCCAGCTCGATTTCCACCAGCTCATCGGCGTCCAGGTTCAGGTTGAACTGGGCATAACGGCTACCGTCCTTGAGGTTGAGGCCGCTCTGGGTGGTCAGCTCGCCACGGGCGCGCTCACCCACCACCAGTTTGCCCGGTGCACTCACTGCAGCCTGGGTACCTACACCACCGGCAGAGGGGCCCTGCAGAGCCTGACAACCAGCCAGCAGCGTCACCGCCACGCCACCAAGAACCAGGGAAGAAACATTCTTTTTCATCACAAAACCTTTATCGTCCTGAGGTTTAACAACAGCCGGATACCGGGGCATCCGTTCCACACGCGCAGCCGTACCGCGCCGGATGCCCACACCGCCAGCCACACGGCGGCACTGTCGGGAGCACCCGCTTGCCGGCAATATCATAACGTTAAACCGGGCGGGACGGAGAATGTTTGTTGAAATTACCAGGGGAGAGTAAACAGAGAAACCTGGCGTACCTGAACGCCTCCCAGAGAAGACCGCTCAGGTACGCCAGAGGTGCTGGCAGGACCTATTCAACACACTGGCTGATGTGCACGTAACCGGTTCCCGGTACGTAGGGCGCCAGTTCGTCGGGCTCCTCCGCGCTCTCGGCGCCCCAAAGGAAGGCAACCACCTGCTGGCAGATGGCGGTTTCGGTCTCGAATTCCAGCCGCGCCTCAATGGTGCCATCAGACTGCATGTCGATCAGCTGGACACTGGGCCGGTCCTGGTCACCACTGTATTCAAAAAACCAGGTGTAAAAGTTCACCGACGGATTGATACTGCTGGTAAACCGGCGTTCCACTAGGCGTTCCTGAGCGTCATAGATGAGGTCCGTGGAGCTGGTCAGGTCGGAGTTGAGGCCACTGCGGGCAAAGGCATCCGGTTTGCCGAATCCGGTCCAGGTGATGTCGGTCCGCACATCGCTGCGGGAATCCTCACTGGCAACCGGCAGGGGATCGCTGCCATCGTAGAAAAAGGTAATGGTACTTTCCGGGTCCGGCTCGTTGGGCAGGTACTCCTCGACCTTCACCAGGCGGCTACCGTTATGCTCCAGATGCTGCTGGGTGGCGAACTGCAGAGCGCCAGCAGCACTGTAGATCATCTGGGTGCTGGTGTTGAGCCAGCCATCGTCGTTCCAGTCGTAGGTCGTGTCGATGTAACGACCGTCGGCCTGGGTCTGGCGAATGCTCTCAAGCCTACCATCGGTGCCGTAGCTGTACTCAAGTACCGAGTTGGCATCGTCATCGCTGGACAGGGAAAACGAGACGAAATCCGCATCTTCCTCACCGTCGTCGGTGTAGGTGTATTGTTCCCGGACCAGACGCCCCTCGGTGTCGTAACTGAACTGGCGTACGCCTTCAAACACGCCATTGTTATCCAGGTCATAACGCACCGTGGCAATACGCTCGCTGGCGATGCCGGGCTCGCCGTCGCCCGGGTCGCCACCGCCATCGCCACCACCGTCACCCGGGGTGTCGTCCCCGGGAGGGTCATCGCCACCGGAAGAACCACCGCCGCCACAACCCACTGCCAGCGTTGCCGCCAGCACAATCCAAAGCCACCGGGACAGACTTGTCATTGCACCCTCCTGAGGTCACCGAAGGCGAACGTACGCCTCCGACGATTACCGCGTCCGATGTCTCAAGAGTAGACAGGTATCAACGGGTCAGCCACTTTTGGCCAGGCAACCTCAACCAGTCACTCAGACAGTATGGAAGATGCCGTTACTGACTCCGCAGTTGCTGGATACGGTCCAGATAGGCCATCTGATGCTCCAGGGGCAAGGCCGACAACATCGGCAACACCATGGCAATGCCCGGCTCCAGCCCTTCCCGGGTTGCCGCCAGGATGGCTTCCGCCACTTCCGGAGGCTGCCCCTCAGCAGCGGTTCTGGCAGCCGCCAGGGCCTGTTCCAGGCCAGCCAGGGTCTGCGCCACTGCCACGTCATTGCCAGCAGCATCGTCCGTACCTTCACCTTTGTCAGTGTCGACATCGACGCCCGGCGCGTCCCCCTCTTCAGTGGCAACCGCATCCTTGCAGTCAACCACACCGTCGCAGTTACCCGTATCCCCATCGTCGCCAGCATCTCGACCAGCAGGGGTCAGCCATTGCACCAGGGCCGTGACAGCATCTGCTGACAGCGCCGTTTCAACAGCGGGAGGCAAATCGCCCTGAACCCCCGGGTGCGGTGTCTCCGACGACAGCGCCAGATGCTCAGCCAGCGCCTCCAAAAGGCGCAGCAGAGTCAGTTGCCAGGACCCGGGACAGCCCCGGTTCAGGGCCGTCAGTACCGCATTGGCCAGTGCCCCGCCCTGACCGGACAACCAGCGTTCTCCATCGCGAGCCACCGCCAGGGCACTGGCACTCAGCAACATTTCTACCCCGTCATCGACCGGTTCACCCTGTATCAGGGCACGGACCAGTCCGGTCCCCCAGTCCTCGCAATCCAGTGGCGGCAGACGTTCGGCCAAGTGCTCCGGATCAGAGCTGGAAGCCTGCACCAGTTCCAGGGGAGCCAGCGGCGTACCAGCCGCGCCTGACAGGGCCAGCGCCAGTAGCCGGGCCAGACAAGTGGCGTCCGCTGTCGGGACCCGCAGCAGGTCGGCGAGTAACACCCAGTCCTCGGAGCCTGGGCCGTCACCAGCCCGGGCCAGTTGCAACAGCAGGGCCTGGTGGAAGCCCTCCGGGTAGTCATGGTGATAACCCAGTTGTCGGGCAGCGGCACAGGCCAATGCCGGGAGGCCGTCCTGCTGACCACGCCAGGCCCGGTAGAATGGCGACGGCTGGCTGCGGGAACCCAGCAGCGCCTGTGCCAGGTTGTCACTCATGGCGTGGCGCCCAAGAGCCGACGAGCCCTCGTCGCCCAGGGCCCTGGCCAGACGCTCGGCCAGTTCAGACCGGGTCTCAAGCACCGCCACCACCGAATCGTGATGCTCCAGCAGCAATCGCACCAGCCAGGAGGCAACCCTATCACCCTCTCCGGCCTCCAGGTGGTCAGTGGCCAGTAGCAGCAGGCACTCTGCCTGCGCCGGTGCCAGCCCTTCGGAGCCGGAACGACTGCCGGCCTGCAGTTGCCGTGTCGCCAGCGTGATCCGCCCGGCATTCGTCAGCGCATCACCGGTCAGTAACCGTTTGAGTAATCCGGCCGGAAAACAGCGGTCCTCCGCAAGGTCCAGTAACACCTCGGCCAACTCTGGATGCCATAGTTCCTCCGCCAGCAACGGCCACAGGGTGTCCGCCTCGCGCCAGTGCTGTCGCAGCAGGTTCGCCACCAGTGCCTGATCACGACACTGGCGAGCTTCACTCACCAGTTGCGCGACGACCTCGGCCCCGGCGCCAGGCGCTAGCAAGGCGGTCACCAGCTCCTGCCTTAGCGCGGGCTCCCGGGACTGGGCCAGCCGGGACAACAGCGCCTGGTTCAACGTGTCAGGCCAGTGCCGGGGCCGGATCACCAGTCGCCGACACCACAGCGCCACCAGCGCAGGGTCTGCGTCGGCCAGCACTGATGCCAGCCTTTCCAGGTCATGGTCCGCCAACCAGCAGCCTGCCGCCGCGGTGAGCGGGTCGTCATGTGCCGATGCCATCTGTGCAATCACTGGCGAGTGGCCCAGGGTCAAGGCAGCCATCAGCCGCAGCCGGCGATCATCACTGGCAAGAAATCCGTCGATATCGTCCAGCAACGCCGAAAGCGACGAATCAAAAGCCACCCCGCTGGCCCGACAGCGGGCAATCACCGCCGCCAAAGTGAGGCGCTGACGCGCAGACAGGGGGTGATAAAGCAACACCTCGCAGCTGCGAAGCAACGGTTCCGTGATCTCGGGAGGCCAGGGCAACGCAGGCTGGCCCCAGAGCACCAGCAATGGCTCGGCAAAGACATCCAGGGTTTCCAGGTCCATCGCCGTGGCATCACCCAGTTCGTGGAGGCACTGCCACAACCAGTCCTGTCCGAACTTGCGCACGAACGACGCCGACGCAACCTTGAACACGGCACGGCGGGCATAGTGGCTCAACAGCGGAATACGGGCATCGCGAACCATCAGCAGCAGGGTTTCATAGTCGCACTGAAGGTCCGGCTGGGGCGTCAGTTCCAACGCCTCTCGAGTGTCGTCGTCAAACGGCATCAGTGGCACCAGGGTATTGGCGAGCTCCACCTCGTGGCAGCCCAACAACCACTGGTCGATCCAGGCCATTGCCCGCAGCTGCCGCTCCAGCAATGCCTGATGCGGCAGGTAGCGACGCTGGTAATCCTCTTGCTGGGCCGGCGTCAGCGCCCGTACCCGATCCGCAAGACTGAGCCGGTCCACGCCCGCGGCCTTCAGCATCCGGGCCACACCAAAGTGCTCCCGGGATACGGTCCCGGCGCCACAATGGCGGCAGAAATTCGCGTCCGGGGTCCATTCACAGCACCAGGCACACCTTACTTCCGGGCGCACCACACCACCGCACGCCTGGCACAGCATGCCAGCCTGCCAGCCCGGACTCTGGGTTGTGCCACACTGGCCACAATCCACTCGCATTGCCTTTCCCTCCTATGCCGGCGCCATTATCCAGACGTCACTTGCGGTTCACGATGCCAGACCATGGTCAGTTCCGGCGCGCCGGTGTGGGCATCGGGAGCCTCACCGGTGACGCTGAATCCCTGGCGCCGGTAGAACGCCACAGCGTTCGCGTTGGCGCTGTAGACCGTTAGCTCCAGGGTTGGCCGCTGCTCCCGGGCCACCGCAAGCAACGACTGGCCGAAGCCCTGGCGCTGGAACTCCGGCGCCACAAACAGCGCCGCCAGGGTATCGCCATAAAGGCTGAGAAAGCCGCCGACGACGTTGTTGTCGTGACACCAGACCCAGGTTTCCGAGGCCGGCAGGTACTGCTCACGCATGGCCTCCACCTGGGCCTGCCAGAACGCCGGTTCAATGAAGTCATGGGCCTGGATGGATGCCGCCAGCCAGATATCCAGCACCGCCGTCATGTCTTGTTCGCGAAATGGTCGTATCATGTTCGATTCTTTACCGTGTTGTGGATCGAGGAGACCTGTTTGTCCCCACGCTGTTTTTCCCGATACCGTTTTTCCCGATACTGCTCTTTACCCAATGCAGGCTATGTTCTGTGCGCGACCCTCGGCCTGGGGGTGATGCAGCCGGCCCAGTCCGACGTCGTCAACCTGTCCTGGGACAACGATCTGCTGACCGGCAGCGACCGCGGCTACACCAACGGTCTACGGCTTTCCTACCTCACCGACCGGGCCGAGGCGCCAGAAGGCCAGCGCAGCACACTGGCCCGATCACTGCGAGATCGTCTCCAATGGCTGCCCGGCATCGGTGCAGCCGGCACACAGCATGCACTGGCGACCAGTCTTCGCCAGATGATGCTGACGCCAGAGAACATTGCCACCAGCGAGCCCCAGTACGATGACCTGCCCTACGCCGGTTTTCTGGGGCTGGAAACCACCCTGTGGAGCTGGAATCGGGAACGCATCACCGGCTACGGCATCGGTGCGGGGGTCGTGGGCCCGGACAGTGGCGCAGAGCAGGCCCAGAAGTGGGTACACAAGATCACCGGCAGTACCCAGCCCCGGGGCTGGGACAACCAGCTCGGCAGCAACCTGCTGGTGGGTGTTCACGCCTACCATGGACGCACCCTGTTCCGCAGCGGTGGCCAGGTCGAGAACGAAATGGCCTGGGTTGTGGGTACCGAGCTGTCCGGCTTCCGCACCAATGGCACCGCCGCGCTGATCTGGCGGATGGGCCGGCACTTGCCGGTAAACTTCATTCCCGATTACTCCGGTGCCTCCCCCAGCATCGGCCTGCCTGGCGCCCTGGATATGGCGGGCTCAGGCTGGTCCGCGTTTATCGGAATCGGTGTGGAGTATGTGCCTTATTCCTACCTGGACCACGAGGATGGCCCCTACGACCTGGAACAGGCCCCCTGGGTCGGGCAGGCCGGGGTCGGCGTCGACTGGCACAGCCCCGGCTTTCAGATTTCGCTGATCGTGCGGGCCAACACCGGCGAGGAGGACACCCACAAGGAGGCGTTCTCCTACGGCAGTGTGGCGGTCACCTGGCGGCTGTAGAGCACGTCCGTGGCCAGAGAGCCCGCGACTACTCGTCGGTGCTCTGGCGACGCTTCTTGTAGGACTCCGCCAGGGCCCGTACTTTGGGCAGGAAGTCCCGCATCAACTGCTGGGAGACCTGCATGCTCTCACCAACCACCTGGGGCATTTTGGCCACCACGGACTGTCCGGTCTCGCTGCTGTAAAACGCCAGCATGTCCTGAAGCTCCTGCTCGGTGTAGTGGCGCAGGTAGATGTCGACCATGGGCTCCTTCATCCGTTCCCAGGTCATTTCCTTGCGCTTGAGCGCCATGAAGTCAGACATGAACTCGTTGAACAGCGCCTGCTCCGAGGGCGGTATCCCCATCTGCTGGCCCAGTTGCGGTGCCATCTGATCCAGCTGCGCATCGATACCGTCCATCATCGCCTGCATGTCCATCAGATTCAGCAGTCTCTCCACGGTCTCCCGTTGACCATCGGTATCGGCAAAGGCGGCTCCGGACAGGCTGATCGACAGGGCGAGGGCGGTGGCGCGAAGGGTGTTCATAACCAGTCTCCTTGGTTGCTTTCCTGGGGGGCTCTGAGTTCACTCAGAATCAAAGGGCGACACTGTGCCCCGGCCCCCCTGAAAACGCAAGCGAGCGCCCGGCGAGCCTGACCGGACCGCTCTGCGGATGTCCCGACCGGTTACTCTGCTATGGCGTCCTGTCCCGGTGGCAGCACCGTCCATTCCGGGTCCTCGAACTCTACCAGCCGGTGAATCTCCACAAAAGACGCAACGCTGGCGAGGATCGCCGCCACGTCCGGGTCCTTTTTTGCCGACATGGCATCCCGGTCCGCCTTGCTGTCCCAGTAGGCGATGGCGATCAGCGCCTGGGGGTCACCGATCTTGCGATGCAGTTCCGTTCCCCGGGCACCCGGTGCCTGCTGGATGATGCGCGACGCCCGCACCCAGGCGTCGGCGTACTCTTCTGCGGTATGGCCTTCGGCCACGCGGATCTCGAACAGGTACTTCATCTCACGCTCCGTTCAGCTGCGATCCCACACCGGTACACCCAACCGCTGGCCAAGTAAAGTGACATCCTTTACCACCGAGGCACGACTGCCGTGGTCGATCACATTGATCCGGCGCCCTCCCGCCAGAACCAGATTGAGTTCGAAGCTGTAATAGGAAGCGCCATCGCTGTGAACCCGTTCCTCCAGTAACTGCAGTGCCCGAATCTCCGCCAGGGCAACCACATCTTTCTGTTTGTTCAACGCCTCGGGCCCGGTCACCCTGCCTTTCCCCCGCCAGTAATAGCCCTGCGTGAGATCAAACACCCGTCGCTGGCCAGCCAGCCACCACATCACCACGCCGGCCAGAACGAACAGCAGCGGGAACAACACCGGCAACCACTGGTCGATGCGCGGCCCGGCCGCCAACTGCTCACTCACAAACAGCCCGGACAGGACCAGACCGGCCACAATAAACACCAGACAGAACCGCCGCAGTCCGCCACTGGCCCGGAACTCCAGCCGATCCGGCGCAACGTCGTGCAGACAATGGGTACGGAAGTTGGCGCCACCTCGCTGCAGCGGTTTCCAGTCAATCGCCGACGCCGACAGGTTCTGGCGGTTTACCGGTTTCAATACCTGCCCAAGCGTTGGCTCTCGGGTCAGGTGCGCGGCCACATCGGTGAGGGCAACATCGGCGGGGGAAGCCTTGGGGGGAACGGTATCCGTCATCATACATCCTGTACGGTGGAACGTTATCGGAGAACTGCCGGCAAAAGACCGCTCACAGACCCGCTGGCGGCAAAGAGATAGTCATCATGCTGGCCTCCAAGGCTTCCTGGTATTGCTTGATCTCTTCCCGGGTGGAGTTGAAATTGAACACCAGCATCTGGTCGCCATAGCTGGTCGCCAGCAGGCTGTTGTGGATATCGGTATCGATAGCATTGGAGGTGAACTCCAGATGCACCCATTGGCGACCATCAATATCCAGCGTCCGGCGCTGCTGCCAGACGATGCCGGGTACCACCCTGCTGAACAGCTGGCTGAACACCCCAATCAGCTGGTCCGCGGAGGCCTGGGAAATGTCATGGGGTTTCAGGTCATAGGCAATGGTGGTACCACCGGTCCGGTTGCCTACGGCCCAGCGCGGAGCCCGGCGACTGGGCCACTTCGCCGCCATCACCTCCGACGACAGCACCTTGAATTCATCCGGCGCCTGGAAGGTGATGCCGGTATCGCCCACCACAAGCTCGCGGGCAGAAAGGGAGCTGGCCACAAACACCAGGCCAAGCAGCGTCAACGAATGTACAACACGTCTCATTCTCAACCTCAGAAACCATCTCAATCTATATTTTTCTGGATCGGCTGTTTTAGCAGAACCGCGAGCCAATGGCCGGGCAAGGTCGACAGTTCGATAAATCCATGCCGGATTTTTCCGTTTATCGACAGGCACCAAAGACCCATGGCAATCACTCGGACCATTTGATGAGATAGGGGTTTTCAGCAATCGGCGATCCCTCCCAATGAACAACAACAAACTGACCATCGCGCCCGCCTGGCTGTTCCAGAGCGAGCAGAGCGACCTGCTTGAACCAACCCTGTTTCGTTTGCTGGCAGGCATTCGTGACACCGGAAAACTCACCGATGCGGCACGGCGGACCGGGATTTCCTATCGTCACGGCTGGAACCTGCTGAACCGGGCTGGGGAGGTGTTCGGACTATCCCTGGTGAACATGCGTAAGGGCCGCGGCACAACCCTCTCCGAGCTGGGTGAAACGCTGCTTTGGGCCGAGCACCGGGTCAAGGCCCGGCTTGGTCCCCAGCTGGACAGCATGGCCGCCGAACTCAATGGCCAGATCCAGCACCTGCGGGCCAATGCCGAAACGGTGTTGCGACTGCACGCCAGCCACGGCTACGCCGTTGCCCTGCTGACGGAGTTCAACGATCAGTTGTCGGTGAACCTGCAGTACCGGAACCCGGAAGAAGCGCTGTCAGCCCTTAACCGGGGTGACTGCGACGTAGCCAGCCTGCATTTCCCCACCGATCCGGCGTTGGCACAGGACACCCTGGCCCACTATCACCACCTGCTGGCCGGACGGCCACTGCGGCTGATCCGGTTTGTCACCCGAAGCGAAGGTCTGATGATGCGGCCGGACACCACCCCACCGGTGCGCCATCTCACCGACCTGGTCAAGCGGCAACTGCGTTTCATTGGCCGAGATCACCACTCCGGCACCCGGGTGCTGTTCAATCGATTGCTGCAGCATCAGGGACTGGCCGAAGCCGACCTGAACCTGTCACCACAACAGGAGTTTACCCACACCGCCGTAGCGGCCTTCGTGGCCGCCGGTATGGCGGATGTGGGATTCGGAGTGGAGGCCGCTGCAGCCCAGTTTGGTCTGCGGTATCGGCAACTGGCCCGGGAGCACTATCTGCTGGTGTGCCACCAGGACCGACTGGAGCAACCGGGACTGACTCGGCTGCGGGCATTGATGGCATCAGAGGCCGTGGTTGCCCGTATTGGCCAGGTTCCCGGTTACCAGCCAGACCGCCCCGGCGAGGTCACCACGTTCGAGGCGCTGTTAGGTGAAAGCCCGTCTGGCTGATGCCGCGCACCGACGGGCTGACCCACTTGTCAGAACAGCGCAGCGGCCTTGGCCAGGGCGATGTAGAGCCCGATCAGGAAGGGGATACCCACCGCCAGCCAGGCCATCACCCCGGTCGCACCGAAGCGCCCCCGGGCCGCATCTGCAGCGTTGGCAGCGACACCGCTGTCCTTCTGCAGAGCGCGCTCCCGGGCGAGATCCTCATCGCTCATGTGCAGTGAGTGGTCTACCGGTTTCACCAGACTGTTACAGATCAGCCCCAGTAACAGCAGGCCGGCCATGATGTAGAGGGTGCGGTCATAGACCAATGCGGGTTCGACCCCGGCCTCCAGCTGGCCTTCGCGGATCATCGCAATGATGACCGGGCCCACCAGACCGGCAGCAGTCCAGGCGGTCAGCAACCGACCGTGGATGGCGCCAACCATCTGGGTGCCGAAGATGTCCGCCAGATAGGCCGGCACGGTAGCAAAGCCGCCGCCATACATACTGAGGATGACGCAGATCGAAATCACGAACAGCCCCGCCATACCCAGGTGACCCCAGGTCGGCAGCAGACAGTACATGGCAATGCCCAGTACAAAGAAGGTGTAGTAGGTGTTCTTGCGGCCAATCTTGTCAGACAGCGACGCCCAGAACAGCCGACCAACACTGTTGAACAGGCTGATCAGCCCCACCAGGCCGGCCGCAGCCGCCACCACTGCCGCTTGCTGCGCTGCGGTGAGGCCACCGGAGGTGTCATCCAGACCCACCAGGGCCCCGCCGAACACATCCTGCAGCATCGGGCTGGCCATGGAGATCACCGCGATGCCCGCCGTGACGTTGAGGAACAGCACTCCCCAGATCAGCCAGAACTGACGGGTACGCCACGCCACACTGAGATGGACATGGCCGTGAGTAATCATGCCATTGGCGTTGCTGCTGGCCGGGGCCTGCCAGCCCTCCGGTTTCCAGCCATTGGGTGGTACCCGGAAACTGAGCGCACCGGCGCCCATGGCAAGAAAATAGACCACCCCCATCACGATCAGGGTGCTGGCAACGCCGGTGCCGCCGTCCTGGCCAAAATAGTCCATAAGCCATACCGCCAGCGGCGCGCCTACCATGGCGCCGCCGCCGTAGCCCATGATGGCAAAGCCGGTGGCCATGCCACGACGATCCGGGAACCATTTGATCAGCGTCGATACCGGGGTGATGTAACCCAGGCCCTGACCAATGCCCCCCAGCACACCGCAACCGAGGTACAACAGCCACAGCTGATGGGTCATGACGCCGACCCCGCCCAGCACCAGACCACCACCCCAGCACAGCGCCGCGATGGCCCCGGCCTTGCGGGGGCCGGCATGTTCCAGCCAGGCGCCCCAGAGCGCGGCGGATATCCCCAGCATGCCGATGAAGATACCGAAGGTGTAGGTCACCTGGGACACGGTCCAGTTGCAGGTGGTGGTCGTCAGTGCCTGGAAGAAGCCGATGTCAGCGCAGGCGGCGGTATCTGCCCCTGCGATCAAATTCGACATTGGCAGCCAGAATACCGAAAAGCCGTATGCCATCCCGATACAGAGGTGAATCGCCAGCGCCGAGGTTGGCGCCAGCCAGCGATTGAAGCCCGGTCCGGCGATGGTGTTTTCACGGTCGAAAAAACCCGGTTTCGGCTCGGCTTCGTCACCGTCGTAGACACGATCTCCTGCTACCCCATCCATAAGCGAACTCCGTTCTTGTTATCTGTGTTGTACGTTCTGATGTTGGCGCCCAAGTTATGAATGAAGGTGCATAACCACAAACGCCCAATAGCGACATTGATTTGAGTCAACGACGGTATCGGTCACAACTAGCCGAAGGTATTATGAACATTCATTCATAGATTAAAAGAGAATGATGACAGCGTGGCCCGGGCACCGGTAAACCCCGTCGGGCAGGAATCAGCGGTGCGGATCAATGTGCGTGTGGGGGCCGGCAGCGGTACTTTTGGCCCAGTACCAAAGAATGATCGCCGGTAAGACGCAGGAAAACGGCAGGAAAGTGGCCCCGGTCTGAACACCGAGGCCGCGGAATCAATCCACCGACAGGTCGGCGTTGATGATGTAGAGGCGATTGCCATCCACAGTATTGGCATCAAGCATTTTCTGCTCCAGCACGCCGCCGCTGGACCAGGTGGCGAAATCGTCGTCGTTCAGCACCCCGAGGCGCTGGTTATCGATCAGCCACAGGCCTTCCATCTTGTCGTGGGGATAGTTCACCTCAGCCACCATATCCACCACCAGGGACTTGCTCACCGGCACAATACCGGCGGCGGTCAGCGCCCCCCAGCCCTGTTCCAGCACCACTTCCTCCAGGGTTTTGCCTGCCAGGGTCAGCCCCAGCGCCGGATTCTGAGCTAGGTCACCGTTGAGGGCGATGGTTTCCAGGTTGGTACCGCTGGACAGGTCAATCCGGTACACCTGCTTCTGGGCATCCGGCTTGGCAGCGCCCGCGCCATTGGGGCCTCCGTAGAGGAAGCTGCCGTCACGCTCCAGCACCAGAAACTCGGTATCGCTGAGGGCGAGGATTTCTGAGTTGGAGTTCTGGGTTTTCTGCTGGCGGTAAAGGTACTGGCCAATGGCGCCGGTCTCCAGATTCACGGTGACGAGACGGGTGATGTCCAGATCCTTCACCGCACTGCCCGGGTTGTACATAGTCGACTGCATGATCCCCACCAGGGTGGTCTCATCCGGCGTTACCGCCAGACCTTCCATACCCCGGTTGGCGCGGCGGTTGGCAAACTCCGCCGGCAGGTTCAGGCTGACCCGGCTGTCATCGGCGAACGGGTTGATACGACCGATCTCCCGGCCCTCGGCATCAAAATGCACCATGTGCGGGCCGTACTCGTCACTGACCCAGAAGGTGCCATCGGAGAGAGCCACCAGGCCTTCCCCATCCAGGCCATAGTCATCCAGCCGCAGGGGGTTGGTGGTTTCATCATAAGGCTGACTGTCATCCACCAGCACCGGCTCGCCACTGGCGTGGTAAGGGGTCTCGCCGGTACCGCCCAGCGCGGAGGTGTTGGGCAGCCCGGTGATGTGGCTGCCATCCGGGCGTTTCAGCAGGATGCTGTTCAGGTGCGTGATCACACCATCTGCCTGGACCTCAAACAGGCCGATGCGCGGGGTGTAGTCCGGCGTGGGGAACACCTTGCCCTTGCCGTGATCGCCGGTAAACGAGGCGTTGGGGCCGCGGTCGGTCAGGGCATAGAAGCGGGTCGGACTTGAGGGATGGGCCGTCATCGCCGACCCGAAGCCGCCATTGCGAACCTCAAAACTCTGCTGGGTTTTGCCGTCGATCAGGTCATCCCGTAACACCTGGAAGGGCAACAGCGCCCCTTCAGCGGGAAAACTGTCGAAGACCGCCGCCGGGGTGGTGCCATCATCGTCGTCACTGCAACCCACCAGCAGTGTGGACGTCAGCAGGGAGGCCAGGAGCAGTGTAGTTCTGTTCATTGTTTGATTCCTTGTCACGTGAGGCAGGCCCCGAGCCGGCACCGGATGGAGTACCGCAGGTGAAGCCTGCGGCGGGCACAGGCCGGGGAGGCCGCAGACTATCGAACCAACATGACAATTCGTGGTCAGGGCTCTATCGCCACAATCGCCTATGGCGGATTGGTTGGCCAACCGCCACAATCGCCCGCCTCATATCGGAAACGGAATCGCTGCGTTTTCGGCGTTCCACCCATCGACTCCCAGGAGCCTTATGTCCACTGCCAACGCGATCCCGACCCATTCAAGGCTCAAACTGTTCCTGATCGAGTTTGCCCTGGCCATGGGCGGCTTCGGCATCGGCACCGGCGAGTTCGCCATCATGGGGCTGATGCCCAACGTCGCCCAGGATCTGGGCGTCACCGAACCCCAGGTGGGCCATTTGATCAGTGCCTACGCCCTGGGGGTTGTGGTGGGCGCTCCCATTCTCGCCATCCTTGGCGCCCGCCTGTTCCGGCGCCACCTGCTGATCCTGCTGATGGGTTTCTACGCCCTGGGCAACCTCGCCAGCGCCCTGGCCAGCGGGTACGACTCCCTGCTGTTGTTCCGGTTTATCGCTGGCCTCCCCCACGGCGCCTACTTTGGCGTGGCCGCTCTGGTGGCAGCATCGCTGGTGCCGGCCAGTCAGCGGGCCAAGGCGGTAAGCCGGGTGATGATGGGGCTGACCCTGGCCCTGTTGCTGGGCAACCCCCTGGCCACCGTGCTGGGCCAGTATCTGGACTGGCGATACGCCTTTGCCTTTGTCGGCGGGGTGTCGCTGCTGACCATGGCGCTGGTGATTGCGTTCCTGCCACTGGACCGCGACGAGGCTCGCCACAGCCCGCTGAGTGAGATCCGCGCCTTCAACAAACCGGCCATCTGGTTTGCCCTGGCCATTGGCGCCATCGGCTTTGCCGGCATGTTCACCGTGTTCAGTTACCTCGCCCCAACCCTGCTGGAAGTGACCCGGGTGGAACCGGTGTGGATTCCGGTGGCACTGGCGGTGTTTGGTCTCGGAGGCTTCGTTGGCAATCTGCTGGGCGGTTGGCTGTTTGACCGGCTGCAGTTCCGGGCGGTGGGCGCCATACTGATGTTCAGTGCGGCGATGCTGATGCTGTTTCCAGCGGCGTCTGAGTCACTGCCGCTGTTGTTGGTGGTGTGTTTCCTGGTGGCCCTGATGGTGGCGCTGGGGCCCTCACTGCAGACCCATCTGATGGACGTGGCCACCGGCGCCCAGACCCTGGCTGCAGCATCCCACCATGCCGCGTTCAACGTCGCCAACGCCCTGGGGCCCTGGCTGGGCGGGCTGGCGATCACCGCCGGGCTGGGCTGGCAAACCACCGGTTATGTCGGCGCGGCCACCTCGGTGGTGGGGCTGCTGATCTTCTTTGCCGCCTGGCGCCAACTGGGGGGAGCCAACCGCGAGGACGCCTGCCCGGACGCCGCGAACGGCTAGTATCTCGTGCGGTTAATTCGCTGACCTACTGAGCCACTGATCAGCGCCAAAGCGCTCTAGGCCGAAGCCACGGCCTGCTCGCCTTCCGCCAACAGGTTGCGCACAAAGCGCTTGCAGAGGGTCTCGCCGGCTTCGAAGCTTTCTTCCGGGTCCAGGCTCAGAGCGCTTCGTAGCCAGAAGCCATCAATCATCGCCGCAGTCTGACGCGCCGCGGCAGTTGCCGGCGCTGGTGACAGGGCCATGGCAAAGGCGTACCGCAGGTTACTATAGAGGCGGGCGTTGTTGATCTGCTGCAATCGCTGCAGGCCGGGCTCGTGCATCGAGCGGGCCCAGAAGCTGAGCCAGGTCTTGGCCGCCAGATCGGAACGTTGAAATTCGGAGAAGTTGGACTCGACAATGCAGTCCAGCCGCTGCAGCGCAGACCCGTCGGTGCGAACGATGCGCTCACGGAACTCCCGGCCCAACTGGTCCAGCAGGTAGCGCAGTGCCGCTTCGATCAGCCCCTGTTTGCCACCGAAATAGTGGCTGATGATCCCCGACGACATTCCGGCACGCTTGCTGATGCTGACGATGGTGGTGTTCTGCATGCCCAGCTCGGCGATTGACGCCA
This sequence comes from Marinobacter xestospongiae, assembly GCF_023156385.1. Taxonomy (GTDB): domain Bacteria; phylum Pseudomonadota; class Gammaproteobacteria; order Pseudomonadales; family Oleiphilaceae; genus Marinobacter; species Marinobacter xestospongiae. The sequence continues at coordinate 181,449 of NZ_JAKZAK010000001.1, read as the reverse complement.
TGGTGGCATCAATCAGCTGTTGCCTGCGTGTATCCCTGACTCCAACAATCGGCATGTCTGTTCCATTCCCAACCGGCGGTGGCAAAAAGGGCAAGACTGCAAAATTGGCGGCCGCGAATCAACCATTTCCGTTCACCATCCGTACTATTCGCGATGCGCCATGGCCGCCGTCACCCTCCATAACCGGCCGCCATGGGGTAGGTAAACAGCACCAGGTGGGCCAGATTCAGCAGCCAGTGCACCATCACCGCCCAGAGCAATCGACCGGTCCACAGGTACGCCAGGCCATAAAGCACGCCGGCCAGCGTGGCCACCAGCACATAGGCCCAGCCCCCCGGAAAATGCACCAGCCCGAACAACAGGCCCGACAAGCCAAGGGCGATGATCCAGCCAAAGCGGATCAGCAGCTGACGCAGCACGATGCCACGGAACAGCAGCTCCTCCGCCAGGCAAGTGTTCAACAGGTTGGTCAACGCGAACACCCAGAACCACACCGACCATCCAGGCCGCCACTGCACCAGCCCCAATGCCATGGCCGACAGCATGACCAGCCCCAGGCCAAGCACCAGCAACAGCGGCGTCAATACCGCCACGAATCGACGCCGCGGCGTAATGCTCTGGCGAAACAGCGGCAGCCATGCCAGTAGCGACCAGGCCACCCAGATCTTGTCATGGTTGAAGTACAGGTCGGTGGCGATACTGTCGGGCTTCAGCGTGACCTGTTCGGCCAACAGCAGGCCGTCGTACCCTGGCGCCTGGTGAATCACCAGCGGCACACTGGCAGCAAACCAGAGGCCATAGCGCAGGTAACGGACCCAGCGCCGCACCGGCCACTCCGCCATCCACGCGGTCAGCACCAGATAACCCAGCAGGTACCCGGCGAACACCGGCGTCACATACTCCACCAGTACCGCCACCAGCAGCACCAGCAACGCCCCCAGATACCGGGGCCAGCGATGCAGGCTCAGGCCGGAGGCAACCAGCAGCAGGGCGCAAAGCGAAGCGAATGGCAGCATAGCGTTCCCTACTCTTGATCCACGGGATCAGATTCCCACCATACCCGGAACCTGAAGGCCGGGTACGCCCTCTGGACCAGAGGCAATTCTGGATTGACGAAAGGTAATGATATCAGAGGAAACATCGTACCTTTCACCGCAACGTCTCGGAATATCAGGCGATCCGCAATCGCCAAAGCTGCCGGCATCCGGCCAGTCGGGCCTGAAAGGGGGATCGCCATTATCATCGACCGCCAATAGCGATTAGAATATCGGCCCCCTGATTGCCAGGGACCCGATACGGCCACAGAACCACAGCGGTGACCCGCACCCGATGACCCAAGCCCCAGCTTCCAGAATGTCGCCTTCCCGTGTCCGGCTGTTGCAGCTGCTGGCGGATGCCGGCGCGCCTGCGGGGGACGACCGGTTGCCGTGTCTGTCCGAGCGGCTGGGGCGGTTGTTCGGGCTTGGGGATACCATGAATCTGGAGGCCGCCCTGGCCTTCCGTGGGCGTCCGGGTGGCCTCGGCGGCACCGCCACGCTGGAGCGGCTGTGTCAGGAACTGGCCCGTATCCGCCGGACACTGACCGCCAAGATTCAGCAGTACGGCGATGACGCCGACCACAGCGCTCCGGCCTTCGCGCCGTTGCAGGAGGCCTATCTCGCCCGCCAGCGCGAACTGGCCGCCGCCAGTCGCCAGTTCCGGAGCAAAGTCCGCTCGGCGCTGGCTGAGCAGGGACCGGCGCTGGGCAAACTGTGCGAGCTGGATGCTGTGTTCGATCATACCCTGGCGGCTTTCACCAGCCAGGGCTTTGCCAACATTCCCCGGGTCCTGGAGCAGCGCTTCCAGGCCCTACAGACCTCCGCCACCGAGGCACCGGCAACCGATGCCGGAGGCTGGTTCCATCAGTACTGCGAGGAAGCGCAGGGCCTGTTACTCGCCGAACTGGATGTTCGGCTGGAACCCGCACTCGGTCTGCTGGAGGCGTTTCACAACGAGGTAAGCAATACCCCATGAGTCGATTGTTCTTCGCCCTCGCGTTCGTTCTTGGTGCCGCCGTGGTGACCTGGATCGGACTGGGCTTTCGTGATTCCGACCCGCTGGCACTCACGGTGACCGTCATCATCGCCGCGGTCTATGGTTTGGGCTTTGCCGAGCTGGTGGGCTTTCGCCGCAGCAGTCGCCAGCTCGCCGAATGCCTGCGCCAGCCACCGGCGCAGCGGGACCAGCTTGATGAGTGGCTTGCCGATCTGCCCCAGGCCATCCAGCACACTGTCCGGCGCCGGCTGGACGGCCATTCCGCCGCCCTGCCCGGCCCGCAACTGACGCCTTACCTGTCAGGGCTATTGGTGATGCTGGGGTTACTGGGCACCTTTGCCGGCATGATTGTCACCCTTAACGGTGCCGCCTCGGCTCTCGGCGGCAGCACCGAGCTGAGCGTGATTCGTGGCGCGCTGGCGGCACCCATCGCCGGTCTCAGCCTGGCGTTCGGCACCTCCATTGCCGGCGTCGCCGGTTCTGCCATGCTGGGACTGGCTGCCACCCTGAGCCGTCGCGACCGGGCCCAGCTCTCCCGCCAGCTCGACCGCACACTGCAGCAGCAACTGCACCACCTGTCGCTCGACCACCAACGACAACAGGCCTACCAGGCCCTTGAGAGTCAGGCCCAGGCCTGGCCGGAGATGGTCTCGGCCATGCAGGCCATGACCAGCCGCATGGAGCAGCTGGGGGACCAGCTCGGTCAGACCCTGACCAGCAACCAGCAGGAATTCCACAACACCGTGGGCGATCACTACCAGACGCTGGCAGACTCGGTCGCGCAGTCGCTCCAGCAAGCCCTGGAACGCAGTGGTCAGCTTACCGCCGAACGCATCGAGCCGATGGTCCGCGACACCATGGCCGCCCTCAGCGAGCAGGCCGGCGACCTGCATCAACGCTGGTCTGACACCACCGGGCAGCAGCTGACCCGGCTCACAGACACCCTGCAAAGCGCCAGTAATCAGGCCGCGGAGCAATGGCGTCAGGGCATTGAGCAGCAGGCCCAGGCCCAGGCCCGCACCACCGAAAGCTGGCAGAGCGCTCTGGACCGCCAGCAGCAACAATTCCAGGCCACCACCGAGCAGCTGCTGGCGCGGATCGACCAGCAACAGCAGCAACGTCACGCCGACAGCGCGGCACAGATGGCCAGCCTGAGCGAGGCGTTCAGCGAAGCCACCACCACCGCTGCCGAGAACTGGCGGCAAACCCTGGACCGCCAGCAACAGGCCGCAGCCGAGCAGCAGCAGGCTCTGTTGGAGAACGGACAACAACGCCAGCAGCAGCAGGCGGAACAGATGCAGCAGTGGCTCACCGACCTGCAACAGAGCCAACAGGCGCTGCTGGAGCAAAGCCGCGCGCAGCTGGGTGAGCTGGGCGAGCGCCTGCAACAGGCCTCGGTCCAGACCGCGGAACACTGGCAGCAGGGACTGGCGCAACAACAGCGAAGCAGCAACGCCCTCGCTGCCACCCTGCAGACCGCGCTGGAAAGCCACCAGCAGCGCTTCGCGCAGGACGCCGATCAGCTGGTGGCCAACCAGCGGCAGGGGCTGGACGCTCTGGTCACCACCCTGACCGAACAGCTCAGTCAGCTCCATGCCCAGGAAAGCGAACGCAGCGATGCCGCCGTGCAGCGGTTGCACGCCCTGGAAGCAACCGTTGGCCGCCACCTGGGTGAGCTGGGCACCGCCCTGGAGGCCCCAATGACCCGGCTGATCGAAACCGCCTCGGAGACCCCGAAGGCGGCAGCGGATGCCATCCAGCAACTCAAGGCCGAGATGATTCGCAACAGCGAGCGTGAGAACCAGTTGCTGGAAGAACGCCAGCGCCTGGTCAGCGAACTCGACGGCCTGCTGGAAAGCCAGCGTCAGGCCACCGAGGGCCAACGCCAGGCTATCGAGCGTCTGGTCAGCGGTGCCGGCGACACCCTCACCAACCTCGGTGAGCGCTTTGATCAGCTGATCCAGAACCAGGGCGAGCAGTTGGGCCGGATCAGTCAGGACATGGCCGGCAGCAGTGAGGAAGTGGGCGCACTCAGCGAGGCCTTCCACCACGCGGTGGAGCTGTTCGGCAGTGCCAACGAGCAACTGGTCAGTCGCCTCGGTGAGGTCCGGCAGGCGCTGGAGGCGGCCACCAGCCGCCACGATGAGCAACTGGCCTATTACGTCGCCCAGGCCCGGGAAGTGATTGACCTCAGCCTCAGCTCCCAGCAGGAGGTCATCGACGCCGTCGCCGCACTGCAGCGCGACCAGAACGAGACCGCCGGAGCCAGCTGATGGACGAGCTTCAAGACAGCGACGGTCAGGCCACGCCGGTCTGGGCGATCTTCTCCGACCTGATGGCGGCACTGGTGGGCATTCTGGTGCTGATCCTGGTCTGGGTGATTGGGGTTCAGCTGGAGCTCAGCCAGTCCCTGGCGGAGGAAAAGCAACGACGGATTGCCGAGGAGCAGCGCCGACTGGCCGAGGAAGAGCGCCGCATGGCGCTGGAAGAGGCCCTAGCAACACCGCTGGCCCGGGGCCAGGTGACGTTCCGTGACGGCCGCATCGGCATCAGCGGCAGCGTGCTGTTCGAGCTCAACTCCGATCAGCTGCAGGCCGATGGCGCCGACCTGCTGCACTCACTGGTCCAGCCCCTGCAGGCCTACCTGGACGAGCACGACGAACTGCTGATGGTCAGTGGCTTTACCGATGACCTGCCCATTCACCGGGGCAACCGGCGCTATCAGGACAACTGGGGCCTGTCGGCCCAGCGCGCGCTCACCGTCACCCGCACCCTGATTGACCAGGGCCTGCCCAATGACCGGGTATTCGCCGCCGCGTTCGGCCCGCACCACCCGGCGGTGCCCAACGACGATGCCGAGGCCCGCGCCCGCAACCGGCGGGTGGAAATCAGCACCGTGCCCCGGTCAAGCGCCGCCCGGCCGCAAACCGAACCGTCCCCGGAAACGGCACCGGCAGCACCGAGTCAGGAAACCGTGGATGGGAGCGGAGATGGCTGACACCCCGCCCATCGACGCGCCACAGGACTCTGCCCTCGCCCGCGCCCGCCACCGGCTCACGGCGCTGAAGGCCAGCGACGCCCAGCACCTCGAGCCGGTGCGACTGCGCTATCTGGACGCATTGTGCCAACGGTTGGAGCGGCGGAACCTGCACCAGGCAGCGGCCAGCGAGCGCCTGCTGCAGGCCGTGCGGGACTGCCAGAGCGACGTTGAACAACAACGGGAAAACCTCGCCACAGCCGCTGCGGCAAGAGAGAACGGGAAAGCGGAAACGGGGAACAGGGAGAAGTCAGAGTCCGGGCCTGCAGCCCGGCGGTTATCGCCACTGAGCAGCCTGGTGGCGGAGCTCAACGTCGCAGCCACCCCGGTACCGGAGGTGAAGCCATCGCCCCTGGCCGCGCTTATAGGTATGGCGCCGTCGCAGACCGATGACACCACCAGCTCGGCGGCAAGCAGCGACCAGCCCAAACCGCTGCGGGCGATGACCCAGATACGCCAGACCCAGGGTCATCAGGCCCTGGAGCAGCGAATCCGCGATGCCATCGAACGCACCCCGGCCGACGCTGGCCCCATGAACCCCCACCGACTGGTCAGCCGCGCCATCCGCGACCTGCAGACCCTGTCGCCGGACTACCTGCAGCGGTTTGCCGGCTATGTGGACACCTTACTGGCACTGGAGAAAATGGGGCGCAAGGCGCCTTAAACTGCCAGCTTGTCCTGGGTTCGCAACTCGAAATCGCTGGCATCGTGACGCTCATGCAACTGCTCGGACGGATCGCCCCAGGTGCGATTAACCATCCGGCCACGCTGCACCGCCGGACGCTGGGCAATGTCCTCCGCCCAGCGCTGGACATGAGTATAGGACGCAACGTCCAGGAACTCGCCGGCGTCATACAGTGCATTGCGAACCAGGGCACCGTACCAGGGCCAGACGGCAATGTCGGCAATGCTGTACTCGTCCCCCGCCAGGTAACGGTGAGCGGCCAGATGACGGTCCAGCACGTCCAGCTGTCGCTTCACTTCCATGGTGTAGCGGTCGATCGGGTACTCGTACTTCTCCGGCGCATAGGCGTAGAAGTGACCAAACCCACCGCCCAGGATGGGCGCACTGGCCATCTGCCAGAACAGCCAGGACATGCACTCCGTGCGTTTTGCCGGGTCCTGCGGCAGCAGGGCACCAAACTTCTCGGCCAGGTACAGCAGAATGGCGCCGGACTCGAACACCCGCTGCGGCGGATTGACGCTGTGATCCACCATCGCAGGGATCTTGGAGTTCGGGTTCACCGCCACAAACCCACTGCCGAACTGATCACCGTCCAGAATGCGGATCAGATGCGCGTCGTACTCGGCCCCCTCGAACCCCAGTGCCAGCAATTCCTCCAGCATTATCGTGACCTTGACGCCGTTGGGCGTGGCCAGGGAATAGAGCTGCAGCGGATGCCGTCCCACCGGAAGTTCACGCTCGTGGGTGGCTCCGGCGATGGGCCGGTTAATGCTGGCGAATTCGCCGCCGTTACCGGCTTCCCATTGCCAGACCCGGGGTGGTACGTAACTGCCTTCGGACATGTCAGGACTCCTTTGGGGTGTCGTTTACAACCCGGGCCTGCAGCCCGGACTGTTGGCTCACTGAACGGAGATATGGGGCCGACGCCGATGGAATCCAATGGCGAACGCCACGCAAGCGTCGGGGATTGCCTACACTGAGGGGTGTCTGCATTGGTAAAGGCCGATGCCACGCATCAAGGGAGACCGACATGTACAAGAAGATTCTGGTTCCGGTGGATCTGAACCACCTCGACAAACTGTCCAAAGCCCTGAGCACCGCCGTCGACATTGCCCGTCACTACCAGGCCACGCTGTGCTACGTCACCGTCAGCAACAGCACGCCGTCCCCTGCAGCCCACAACAGCCAGGAACTGAAAACAAAGCTGCAAGAGTTCGCCCGCGAGCAGGGGGACCAGCATGCCATCGCCACCGAGACCCTGTTCATCGAATCGCCGGACACCGCCGTGGAGCTGGATGACGACCTGCTGACCGCGATCGAACAGACCGGCGCCGATCTGGTGGTGATGGCCTCACACCCACCAGGGGTGGCTGACCGGCTGCACATCCTGCGATCCAATGGTGCCATCCTGCTACGACACAGCGACGTATCGATGTTCGTGGTGCGCTGAGACGCCGCTTGGTGAATGCGCAGCTGGGGCGTTAGACGCCGCTAATCCGTTGTCGCCTGCCGGGCGAAGTTGGCCAGCGCCTGGGTCATCTTGGCGAGAACCGCGTCGCAGCCCTGAATGTTGTGACGTTCCGCCAGATAGGCAGGGTCGTTGTAGCCCAGCCAGACGTTGCCATCGGCGTCCTGCCACACCAGGGCCTTGAGCGGTAGATCGATCGCGACGGAGGGCGCACATTGCATCAGCGGCGTGCCAGCCTTGGGATTGCCAAACACCACTACCTCGGTCGGCGACAGAGTCAGCCCGACACCCTCGGCGCCGGCACGATGGTCGATGCGATCAAACACCGTCATACCCCGGGCCTCCAGGTTCGTCACCAGACGATCAGCCGTCTCGGCCACGCTGTGTTCGCTGGCCACCCGTACCAGCCCATCGGCGGCCTGGGCACCCAACGACACAGAAGCCAGTACCAGGGCAAGTAATGGCGCTATCGAACGACGTGACAACATGGGCAGTTCTCCTTTCAGATCCATCTCAGAAAGCCCAAGTCTAGCTCAGTCGTTCAACCCACGTCGGCCTCTGACTTGGCCTCAGGCAATCAGGCCTCCCCCGCCGCCTTGGCGTCGGCCTGTTTGTCCACCTTGTGCTGGTCCTCGGAGCGCCCTTCACGCCAGTAGCTGCTGACGTAGCGCTGGCGCCGCTCAATGCCCCGGTCCGGGCTGAAGTACTGGCGCAGCCGGCGCATGGTGGAAAACTCACAGGCCACCCAGACCGCCGGCGCACCGTCCTCCAGCCAGGGCAGTTCGCGGACCCGGGATTCCAGGTTCTCGGTGTCGGACTTCACCACCCAGATCAGTTCCACGCCCGCTGGCTTCTCGAGGGCCTGACGATCGTCCTGGTGATTGATCTCGATCACCGCGTAGCCGCGGCTGTCTTCGGGCAGTTGCTCGAGGTTGGCACTGATGGCCGGCAAGGCGGTCATGTCGCCGGCAATAAAACACCAGGCCGGCTTGCTGCCCACGCGGCGGGCAGGCCCCGGGCCGGCGATCAGAATGCGGTCGCCCGGCTGGCACCGGCTGGCCCAGCCGGAGGCCGGTCCCGGCTCGCCGTGATCGCCGTGCAATACGAAATCAACGGTGATCATCTGGCGGGCACGATCAAACCGGCGAATGGTGTAGGTACGGAGCTTGGCCTGCTGCCATCCCAGCGCCTCCAGCGCGGCGGGGTCGTCCATCGGCTGCCCCTGCTGGTCAAACGTCAGCTTGATGTAGCCGCCATCCAGTCCATCGGGGAATTCCAGCAGCGACTCCCCCACCAGTTCGACCCGTTGCATGTTCGGGGTCAGAGACCAGGCGCGGTTGACGCTGACTTCGCGGAAGGTTGGGCTGGGCATGGGTATCTCCCTGTCAATTTGGTGGCATAATGCTACCACTCCCCAGACCAATCAGGAATGATTATCAGTTAATAATCATGGTATCCCCCTACCTCTCAGGAACGGCCGGTTTCAGCCCGCCAACGGGATCAGGGTCTCGGCGATCGGTGCCCGCAGGCTCAGGGCGGCCAACTCGTCGGCGCGGGTGCGCCCGAGGTTGAGGGTGGCAATGGGCTTGTCCCATTCGCTGGCGTAGCGGCAGAAGCGGAACCCCGAGTAGACCATCAGCGAGGAACCAATCACCAGCAGGCCGTCGCTCTGTCGCAGGGTATCCAGCGCGGTGGCCACCCGCTCGCCGGGGACGAAGTCACCAAAGAACACCACGTCCGGCTTGAGAATGCCGCCGCAGCAGGGACAGTCCGCCACTTCAAAATGCTCGGTGGCAACCTCCAGGTCGGCATCACCATCCGGCGCCGGCGTCGCTGACAAGCCGGCAAACGCCGGGTTCAGATCTTCACACCAGCGATGGACCTGGTCCCGGCTGCCCCGCCACTGGCATCCCATGCAAACCACCTCATCAGCGCGGCCGTGAAGATCCACCACCCGCTGGCTCCCCGCCCGCTGGTGCAGGCGATCCACGTTCTGGGTGACCAGGGTAGTGAATCCCCACTGACCGTCCAGGGCGGCCAACGCCTGATGAGCGGCGTTGGGCTGGGCGTTGCGGATGACCGGCCAGCCCGCCAGGCTGCGGGCCCAGTACCGCTGGCGCACGGCGGCGTCGGTCATGAAGGCCTGGTGTTGCACCGGTGGCCGTCGTTTCCACTGACCATTGTGATCGCGATAATCCGGAATGCCGGAACCGGTACTGATGCCAGCGCCGGTGAGCACAAACAGCCGCGGATGATGTGCCAGAAACTCCGCCAGGGCCTTGCTGGCCAAAGCCGCCACCTGGGGGTCCGCCGGAACCTCAGAGCACATCGCTGAACACCGCAATGTAGTGACAGGTGCTTCCGCCGAGCACAAACAGGTGCCAGATGGCGTGCATGAACGGGTAACGGTCCAGGACGAAGAAAATCACCCCCACGGAATAGGACACGCCACCGGCGACAATCATGGTCAGACCAAACTCGGAAAAGCTGGTCAGCAACTCCTGGTAAGCCACCACAATCAGCCAGCCCATCACCAGGTAGTTCAGCAGGTGGGCGGTTTCGTAACGGCTGGGTCGGGTGGCCTTGAGCAGGATGCCCGCCAACGCCAGTCCCCAGATCACCGCGAACAGCGACCAGCCCCAGGGCCCGCGCAGATTGACCAGCAGGAAGGGCGTGTAGGTGCCGGCGATCAGCAGATAGATACTGCAGTGATCAATGATGTTGAGGATCGGCTTGGCCCGTTCGTGGCGGATGCCGTGGTACAGGGTGGACGCCAGGTACAGCAGGAACAGACAGCCGCCATAGATCGAGACGCCGACGATGCGCCAGGGATCACCATCGAGACTGGCCAGGGTGATCAGGACTGTGGCCGCCGACAATGCGACCAGCGCTCCGATTCCGTGGGTGACGGAATTGAGAAACTCCTCAACAGCAGACTGTTCCCGGACCGTGCGTCGGTCCACGGCTAGTTCAGACACGGACACTCCTCCCAGGGACCCTGGCACCAGCAAAGCAACCGGCATCCCGATCAGCGAAGCCTGTTCCCCGTGGCGGGAAACAGGCGCCAAAATGGTTTATCAGTTTATACCGGCGGCGAATGTCAGTTCCATGATGGCGTGGATCGACAGCCCTCAGGTCGCCCAACGGAAGGACCGCGCCAGAAAATCGCCAGCCTCCCGGTCAATGATCTTGCCATGAGCCATGATCAGTCGCTGGGGTTGCCAGGCCAGCATGCGGCGCAGGTGTTCCCGGGTCTGGGCTTTCTTGAACAGGAACGTCATCCGCCAGTCCAGTGGCATCTTGCCGTTGGGCGCCAACACCCCGGCCAACCCTGCCAGACCACGCTGCCAGGGTTTGAAGATCTGCGGATCGATGTTCTCCACCAGATCGGTGACGATCATCGTGGCGCTAGGGCGATGGAAGAACACACATTCTTCCATCACCTTGGAGCCGGTGAACATCAACTGGTCCAGTTCCTGAGACCAGGGGAAGTCGGCGGAATCCGTCAGCTCGCCGTCAAAGTGCAGATCTTCCCGCTTCGCCATCACTTCCCGGGTGCCGTAACTGCGAGCGTCCGGATAGGCCGCCTGCCAGTCGCCAAGGAACAGGTGATGAAGGTGGTTCGGGGCGATCAGAAACGCCACCTCGCCCAATGCTGCCAGTTGCCGCTGCAACGCTTCCGTCAACCGGATCGGGCTGTGCAGCCAGAGCTGTCCGGAAGCCAACCGCACCACCGTCATCCGGGTCTGGTACGGCATGGCGTAAAAGGGAACGGTTTCGCCTTCAAAGATCCACAGGTTATCGGCCAGGTAGTTCACAGAGACTCCTTTCATGGTCAGGTTGGGCAATCCAGAGTTTCCATCATGCCCCGACCCGGCGCCAGCACCAAGGGAGCCTCTGATTAATTCCCGATCATCTCTGGCCTACAGAGCGGTTCACACACAAGGTGAGCAACGCCAGGTCAGACCGCCCACAAACCGTGCTAGGCTTTGTGAAGACGCTTTCCCCGGGACATCCATGTCCAGACTGCCCATGTGTCCAGGATGTAAAAAAGGTACCTGCCGATGAACCAACAACCCTCCGGTGATTGTTCACCTGCCCGCCGCCAGCAATGCCTGCAAACCGCCCGGGATATCGTCCGACGCCACGGCCTGGACGAACTGACCCCGGAACGGCTGGCCAGGGAGCTGGATATTGAAGCCGGGGCCATCGAATCACTGATCGGTTCGCAGCGGGACCTGGTGCGGGCGCTGTATCAAAGCTGGGTGGAAGAGTGGCAACACCGGCTGATGGCATCCGCTCCCGGATTGCCCAGCGATGCCCTGTTACGCCAGGCCGCCCGGCTCTACCGCGAACTGGCGTGTTCGGACCGGGCGCTGTTCCTGGCATCGACATCGTCTGCCGCCATTGAGGCCGACCTGTTCGGCCTGCTTGCCCGCTCCCCCGCCTTCCAGCTGTTCGCTGACATGGTTAAACAGGGAATGGCGGAACGCCGGTTCCGGGTCAGTGCCGACCCAGACGCCACGGTGCGCACCCTTTGGGCCGGCGTCCACGGCGCCATCATGCTGGAGGTCTGTGGCGAAATTGATGAACGCAGCGGCCGGCAAAGCCTGGATGAGATGGTCACCCTGCTGATCCGGGGGTTGCAGACCCACCCCGGGAACTAGCCTCGCTCTCCGCCGTTGATGGTGGGACGGCTGGCAACAGCTCCCGCAGGTAATCAGGTGTTGGCTTCACCTGCAGGGCACAGTCGCCGTCACCGAACAACAGTACCGAGCCCGGCACCAGGCTCAGTTGCTCCGGCCGCAAGGAGCGGGCGTCGCCCCTGTCGCGGCAACCGATCCAGAACTGCTCTCCCAGCATCACACCCTTACCATCACGAAGCCCAAACACGTTACCAAGCCAGCGCGTGTCAGCCCCACTGGACATCTCAAACCACAGCTCGCCCCTGGGGCCGGCAACCTTCACCAGTTGGCAATCGGACCCGACCTGCAGACAGAACGGGCTGAACTCAGCCAGCTGCGCCAGGATCGCATCGGGCACCTGAGCACCTTGCGGGATCACCGTCACGATGCCAGCGACTTCGGCCATATCGCTGGCATCCACCTGGAGCACGGGTGCCCAGCGGGACTCTTTGCCCAGCGAAGCCTCAAGCCTGGCCAGGGTCGCATCGTCATCCGCCAGTTCCGGCGCTGCCTGCAAGCGCTGCAGCGCTTCCATGCCATAGGTACCCAGATCAAAGCGCAGGTAGTCAAAGTCAAACACCTCCCCCGACACCTCGCCGGAGAGCAGTCGCTCGCTCTGGCTGGATGCCGCCCAGGCGCGAAGGTCTGCAATGGGAGTGTTGACGGCCAGCAACACCAGCACCACCACCAGGGCCATGCCCCGATTCAACGCATGCATGGCCGTAAGCGCCCGCGCCCGACGCCACATCAGCAGCAGAGCATAACCCAGGGTAAACCCGGCAATCAGCAATTGCAGGACGGCGGCCCAAAGCCGGTCAACAGAGAGACCGTACTGCTCAACACGCACTGACAGCGACCAGGCCGCCAGTACCGAGTACACCGGCAGCAGTGCCACCGCGATAAGCACCGCCCGGTTCAGCTCCTGCGGATACGGCAGGCGGCCATCGTCTGCGGTAAAAACCGCATTAAAGCCAAACAGCACAACCAGGGTCAGCGACATCATCAACGCCGAGGCATGACCGGTTTGCCATACCTGTTCCAGACCCACAAAGGGCAAGGCGGCCAGGAAAAGCACGTGAATCAGCGCCGCCAGCGGCAACAGGGCGCGAATCAGCCCATCACAGACACTGCGAATGGCCGCCAACAACGTCACCCGTTCGCGAATCAGCGCCAGCCCCCAGCCGCCAATCAGAGCGGAGACCAGGTGGAAGAACCAGGCCTCCTCGAACAATGACTCAACCCACGATACTCCCACCGCATTGAACAACGCCGCACACAGCATGAGCAGCAGCCAGAACACCAGCAAAAACAGTCCCAGCAGAGCCAGCACCAGGCACTGCTGCCAGGACAGCGCCTGCATTCGCTCAAATCGAAACACCCGGCCAGTGTCGTCCGGCCCCAGACACCAGCAGCGGTAGAACAGGGCCAGGATAAACACCACCAAAGCCAGGGACGCTGCCGCCCCCAGCTCGCCACTGTCCTGCCAGCCGATGTGCGCACCGACCCAGAACAGTACCGGGGTCAGCCCCAGCAATGGCCAGAGGTTGCGGCGATCCCGCCAGCGCTCCAGTCCCAGGTAGAAGAAGCCCGGCAGCCCGAGGGCCACCGCGTACAGCCCATACAGCCAGCGCAAGTCGGTGGCCGGCCAGACCGCCTCGGTGGTGCTCAGGTACAGCGCATACAACATGATGCCCTGGGCCAGCGCCAACAGAATCCATCCCAGCCGTCCCACCTCCCCCGTTGAGGTATTCGTGGTATCCGTCATCCCTGTCGTCTCCTGATTGATTGTCGTCAGCCCGCCGCACAGGGACGCAGTGAGAACACCAGCAGCCCGAACCAGGCGTTGGCCACCAGCAAGGTGAACGTCAGCCCCCACCGGGCAAAGGCCGGCACCGGTCGGTAGCCGGCCAGATACCCGATTATCAGCCACTGGGCCAGCAGCCAGAACCCCGCCAGATACACAAATCCCTCGTAACACGCCATCCCCGGCAAGGTCGCAAAGGCGTACCAGAACCCCAGCACCGTCCCGGTACTCAGCAGGAAAAGAGCGCCGCAGGACAGCCAGACCCGCCAGCGCGACATGGTGTCTGAGAGCAGGCGTTGGCGGAGATCGTCGAGACTGGGTGAAGGCATCAGGGCGTCGTTTCCATGACCGGTTGGTGAGTGGCTCCACTGACCTTACGGACAGCAAACCGTGCGCCATTCTTGCGTTGAGTCGCCATCGGATCAACCCACCCCTGTCACATCCCGGTAACACAGTTGTCGCACAATCTGGTGTATACCAAAAGGAGTGTTACATGCTTGCCGTTTTTGATCTCGACGAAACCCTGATCCGTGGCGACAGTTCGCAGCTGTTCACCTATTTTCTGCGGCATCAGGGCATTGATACCACCGCGGATGCCGAGGCCCGGGACGAGGCCTTTATGGCCGCCTACCATGCCGGAGAGATGGATCTTCAGGACTACATGGAGTTCAGTCTGGCGCCGCTCCGGGGTTGGAGCCGGGCGCAGCTGGAGGACCTGGTATCGCAGTTCGTCGAGCAGGAGATCGCCCCCCGGGTGCTGCCGGTCGGCCGCTCGAAGGTCGAGTGGCACAAGGCCCAGGGCCATGAAGTGCTGATCATCTCCGCCACCGGTGAGCACCTGGTGCAGCCCATCGCCCGTCACCTCGGCATTGGTGAAGGCATCGGTGTGCAGGTGCAGTGGCAACAGGACAACCTGGCCGGCACCATTGGCCCCCGCCGGCCCTTTCGCGATGGCAAGGTCACCGCCCTGGACCAGTGGCTGGCACGTCGGGATATTGCACCCCAGCCGGTATGGTTCTACTCTGATTCCCACAACGACCTGCCACTGCTCAACCACGTGGATCACCCGGTGGCGGTCAATCCGGACCCGGTGCTCAGGGCACACGCCCAGGCACACGACTGGCCGATTTACATGGACGAACCGGCACCCTTATGACTCTGAGATTCCTCAATCTGGCTCATGCCCAGTTGCACTACGGCGCCTACCGGCGCCTGACTTCCCAGCCCACATCCCCTCTGCCCTCCGGCCGTACCACCCCGCTGCCCGGCCGACTGCCGGGCCGGGTAGTGTGGCTCCGGCCCCAGGCGCGCTGACCGGCGTTGCCGAACCGATCGTCAGGTCACCGCAGCACCGGCTTACTCCGGCAGTCTCTGCTCAGTGCGGACCACCCTGCGCCTTCAGCCCAGCACGACCAGCATCAGCCCGGCCAGGATTACCAACACGCCGATGATTTTGGGAGGGTGCAGGGGCTCATTGAGGAAGTACCAGCCCAGCGCCACACCGATGGGAATGCTGATCTGGCGGAATGCCACCACGTAGCTGACATCGTCGGCGTAGGCCATGGCCCACACCACCAGGGCGTAGGTGCCCAGCATCAGCACGCCGGCAGCCAGGGTGCTGCGCCAGCGCAGGGCCAACTGCCGGAACTGCTGCCGCTCCCGCTGTTGCAGTAACAGCCCCAGACTGAGCCAAAACAGGGCCGAGGCCGCCTGCAGGATCACGAACACCACCGCCACTTCGGCATCCAGCACCAGCCCTCCGAGCAAGCTGCGCATGCGGGCGGTGGCGGTGTCGTCGACGATGGAGTAGCCGGCCGTGCTGGCCGCTGCCAGCAGCGCAAACAGTGTCGCCAGGTTACGGTAGTTGGCAAAACTGAAATCCCGGAACCGCTGCATTGGCAGCACCATGCAGCCTGCCACGATCAGCACGATGCCCACCACCGCAGCGGCGGTGATACGCTCGGCGGTGCCCAGGAACAGGGCTCCCACCAGCAGGATCAGCAAGGGAGACGACCGCGCCAGCGGGTACACCACCGACAGCTCGCCAAAACGATAGGCCGCGGCCAGGGCACTGAGGTAGGTGGCCTGGAACAAGCCTGTCAGCAACACCAGCCACCACAGGCCCGCATCCAGCCGTGCGATCACCGGCTGATAGCACCACAGCAATGGCAGGGCCACCAGCACGCCCCAGGCGTTGGCGTACCAGAAAAAGGCACCGCTGGGGCTGACCTTCTTGCCGAACAGGTTCCAGCCCGCATGGGCCAGGGCCGACACCAGAACAATGACGATGGCGGCCGGTGTCATCGCCGACCACCCGGGCGCGGCGTCATTCCGCCCCCTGACGCCAGGCCCTGGTGGACCGGTCCACCCATAGCCGCAGACCACTCTGGATCAGCTTTGCGCCGGCACAGGTCAGGGTAATCAGAATCGCCATGGCGGCGGCAGGGGCAATATCGCCCGCCTCATCCATGGCCAGCACCGCCACCGAGGCCAGCTGGGTATCGTGGCCGTACAGGAACACCACCGCCGAGACCGTGGTCATGGCGTTGACGAACAGGTACAGCGCCACGTCGAGGATGGCAGGCAGGCACAGTGGCAACGTCACGGTAAACAGCACCCGCCAGCGGGATGCCTTGAGCGACTCCCCCACCGCCTCGAACTCCTGATCGAGCTGCTTCAGGGCGGTGATCGCGGTGAGGTGGGACACTGCGTAGAAGTGACTGACGGTGCACAGCACCAGTATCAGCAGTGAGCCGTAAATCACGTTGAGCGGGTTGTCCGGGTGGTTGAAAAAGAAGATGTAGGACAACCCCAGTACCAGCCCCGGCACGGCCAGTGGCAGCAGCGACAGCATCTGGAACACCCCGGTGAGCAGCTTCGGCTGTGGCGTACGCTCCACCAGCCAGGCATTGAAGAACACCAGCGCGGTCCCCAGCACCATGGTGCCAAGAGCCATCTGCAGACTGTTGAGGTACGCCCCCCAACCGCCGCCATCCATACGGCCAAACTGGTAGTTGTTGAGACTCAGTTCCAGGTTGTAGGGCCAGAAGGTGACAAACGAGGCGTACACCGCCATGCCGATGATGGTGAGGATAAACACCACCGTCGGCGCCAGCATCAGCGCGCCGAAGGCATCGCGCCGGCGGTTGTGGCTGGGCTTGTAGGGCACCGAACGGGCGGTAAAGCTGGCCGACTGCTTGCGCTGGACATAGCGGTCGGCAACGAACGCCAGCATCGCCGGCAACAGCAACAGCACGCTGACCACCGCGCCCATCTCGAAGCGTTGCTGGCCAATCACCTGCTTGTAGATGTCGGTGGCGAGCACGTCGAACTGACCACCGATGACCTTGGGTACCCCGAAATCGGTGATCACCAGGGTGAACACCACAAAGGCCGCGCTCACCAGACCGTAGCGGGCACCCGGCACGGTCACGGTCCAGAAGGTCCGCCAGGGGCTGGCCTTGAGGGCGGTTGCCGCCTCGTAGTGGCGGCCATCGGCGTTGTCCATGGCCGTCAGCAGGATCATCAGGGCATGGGGAAAGGTCCAGAAACAGGAGCCCATGATGATACCGATGGGGCCGTAGATCTCCGCGCCGAACAGCCAGCTTTTCAGTACACCCTGGTTACCGAACAGGTACACCAGGCTGATGGCCGGCAGCAGTGAGGGCGCCAGAATCGGCAGCACCAGCACGCCACGGACCCAGCCAGTCAGTGGCAGCCGGGTACGGGTCAGTGCCCAGGCCGCCATAAAGGCCAGGAACACCACAATCACGGTGCTCAGAGCGGCCACCCACAGGGAGTTGACGAACGCCGACTCGATGCCGCCGGAGCTGAGGTAATGGGCGAAGTTGGCCAGGCCGACGAAGTCGCCGTCCTTGTTTTCCACACTCTTGGACAGCAGTGAATACAGCGGTGCCAGAACCAGCAGCGACAGCACGGCGCCGCCGGCCAGCAGCAGGGTCGCAAACAGCCAGCGGCCGGACAGCCGCTGCCGCAGGCCCGCCAGCGGTGACGGCGAAGAGGTTACGTTGGAGGCCCCTTGGGGCAAGGTCGGGGAATCAATCATGGTGGTGCTTACCGGGTGTTGCCAAAGGGATCAGAGCCGCCGGTTCAGGCGGCAAAACAATGCAGGGCGTCGGATGGCAGCTGCAGGCACACGCTGGCGCCATTGGCCAGGTTCAGCTGTCGCGCCGAGCGCGGATCAACATCCACCACCAGCAACCGCTCAAGGTCCGCCAGGCGGATGTGGGTGCGGATGAAGGCGCCGAGGTAGTCCATCGACTCCACCTGGCCTTCCCAGTCGCCATCGCCGGCCGGCAGCAGGTGCACGTCTTCCGGACGGATCGCCAGCCGTACACAGTCCTGGCTTTCGGGCATCGGCCGCACCAGTTCCAGCTCACGGCTGCCAACCCGCACCCGTTGGCCATTCACCGCGGCACTGTCGATGAAGTTCATGGCGCCAATGAACGAGGCCACGAACGCCGACGCCGGCTGCTGGTAGATTTCCAGCGGGGTGCCGACCTGCTCGATCACACCGTTGTTCATCACCACCACGCGATCGGCCATTGCCAGGGCTTCTTCCTGGTCGTGGGTAACCATGATGGTGGTAACGCCCAGCTGCTTCTGCAGATTGCGGATCTCGCTGCGCAGGTGGTGCCGGACCTGGGCGTCCAGGGCAGACAGCGGCTCGTCGAGCAGCAACAGGCCTGGCGACGGTGCCAGCGCGCGCGCCAGGGCCACCCGCTGTTGCTGGCCACCGGACAGTTGCGCCGGGTATTTGCGGGCATGATCTTCCAGCCCGATCACGGTCAGCAGCTCATCGACCCGGCTGCGAATCCGGGCCTTGGCCATGCCGATGCTGCGCAGGCCGTAGGCGATGTTGTCGCTGACGGTCATGTTGGGAAACAGCGCGTAGGACTGAAACACTATGCCAAAGTCCCGGTCCCGGGGCGGCTTCAGGGAGATGTCGACGTCGCCCTGGCTCAGTTGCCCGGCGCTCTGCTGTTCCAGGCCGGCAATGATGCGAAGCAGCGTGGTCTTGCCACAGCCGGACGGCCCCAGGAAACACACCAGCTCACCGGGTTCGATGGTGAGGTCGATGTTCTCAAGGGCGCAAAAATCGCCGAAGAACTTGTTCACGCCCTGGATTTCCAGGCGGCTTCCTTGGGTTGTCTGGTTCATGGTGAACACCTCGCGGCTTCCAGTTTTTCCATACAGGCAGGTCGCCAACCGGACTCCCCGACGTACCGGAAAGGGAGCCCGGCCAGCGACCGGTTCTTGGCCCGTCAGTCAGGCTGACGGCGCCCCATTACTTGGCTTCGGACTTGCCGTCGTAGCGACGCGCCCACTCGGCCAGGATGGCTTCGCGGTTGCCGGCAGCCCAGGCAAAGTCGTTGTCGATGATCAGGTCGTCGGCGTTGGCCGGGAAATACTCAATCGGCTGTGCCACACCGGGCATCCCGACGATGGCGTAACCCTCGTTGTACATTTCCATGGCCTTGCGGCTAACCGACCAGTCCACCAGGGTCTGGGCCGCGTCGCGCTTGTCGGTGCCCTTGACGATGGCGGTGGCTTCGACTTCCCAGCCCAGGCCCTCTTCCGGGAACACCAGTTCCAGCGGTGCGCCCTGCTCTTTCAGGCGGGCACCACGGAAGGCGAACGAAACCCCGATGGCGGTTTCGCCGGAGGCGGCCATCTTGCAGGGCTTGGAGCCGGAGTGGGTGTAACGGCTGATGTTCTGGTGCAGGCCATCCATGAAGCTCCAGCCTTCGTCCTCGCCCATCATTTGCAGCCAGGCAGACACGTCGAGGAAACCGGTGCCGGAGGAGTTCGGGTTCGGCATCACCACGTGTCCCTGGTACACCGGGTTGGTCAGGTCCTGCCAGCTGGTAGGCATCGGCAGATCGTTGTTCTCGGCTTCAATCGTGTTGACGCAGATGGCCGCCATCCAGGCGTCCATGCCGACCCAGGACGGGGTCTCGTCACGGTCACGGAACTTCGGAGACAGCTGGTTCAGGCCTTCCGGCGCGTACGGCTGCAGCATGCCTTCGTTCTTCAGCAGCAGCAGGCTGGTGCCCGCCAGGCCCCAGACCACGTCGGCGCGGGGGTTTTCTTTCTCGGCCAGCAGACGGGCGGTGACCACACCGGTGGAGTCCCGGACCCAGTTGATCTTGATGTCCGGATGGTCCTCATTGAAGCGCTCGGCATACTTGCGCAGGTCTTCGGCCTCAACCGCGGTGTATACGGTCAGTTCGGTCTCGGCGCTGGCGTTCATGGCCAGGGCGCAGGTGGCAACGGCGAGGGCTTTCTTCAGGTGTTTCACGTCAGTCTCCTTGATCAGGCATTCAGTGGATGAGTCAGGCTGTGGCTGCCAATTGCTATTGGTCTATACCAGTTAGGATCGTCATCCACCTTAGGGGTATTTCATTGCAAAGACGTGACAGCAATATGACGTTTTCAATGACAGGGCAGCGCGCCTTCCGGAGTCGCCGGAAAGCGCGCCAGCCCGCTCCTCAGGGGCACTCGCCGGCGGCCAGACGATGATCGATGTCCGCCAGCACATCCGGAAGGTCCGCAATGGAATCAATCACATAGTGAGCCGCTGACTGGGCCATGGCGCGACGTCCGCGGGCCAGCAGAGCACCCCGTTCGTCGTCCGCCAGCTCCGCCAGCCGCTCTTCACTCAGCCCCACGGCGTTGCCGGACGCCACCACGGCCACGGTCCACATGCCCGCATTCAGGCCCTCTTCGATGCCGGTGGCGGTGTCATCGACCTTGACGCAGGCCTGCACCGCGGTCACCCCCAGCTCGATGGCATTCTTCAGGCTCATGTGTGGTGCCGGACGGCCCTGAGGCACCTCGGTGGCCACCACCACGCTCTGCGGCTCAAATCCCTGGGCCTTCAGCTCCGGCAGCATGACCTCCACCATTTCGCGGCTGTAGCCGGTGTTGACCCCCAGGCGGATGCCGTCTTCCCGTAACCGCTCCTGCAGCGCCAGCGCGCCGGGAATCAGAGTGGCGCGCTCGGCAATGGCGGCGGTCTGCAACGGCAGGAAGGCCTGGTAGAGGCGATCGATGTCGGCAGCATCGGGAGTCTTGTCAAACCGTGCCTGCCACTGTTTGCGAATGCGCGGCATCGCCAGCAACTGGCGGATGTGCTCGCGTTTCTCGGTGCCCATGGGCTCCCGGGCCTCGGCTTCGGTGAGCTCGATTCCCTCGGCCTCAAACAGGTTCAGGAAGGCCTGGATCGGTGCCAGCGAACCGAAGTCCACGCAGGTACCGGCCAGGTCCATGATGACCGCCTGCAGCGGTCCGGTATAACAACGGGTGTAGGTGTACATGGGTCTCTCCTGTAAAGGGTCAGGCGGTAAAAGGTCAGGCGGATTGCAGGTTGTCGGGGGCCTCGGCGGGGGCCGGTACGGGCAGGGTCAGTCCCAGCTCCTGGCAGACTTCGGCGATGGCGGCGATCACCGCATCGATCTGTTCGTCGTGGAGCTGACCGATGCAGCCAATGCGGAAACTGTCCGCCACCGTGAGCTTGCCCGGGTAGATCACAAACCCCCGGGCCTTGATGGCGTCGTAGAAACGGCCAAACTCAAACGCCGCGCTGTCCGGTGACAGGAAGGTGGTGATGATCGGTGACAGCCATTGGTCCACCAGCAGGGTCTGGAAGCCCAACTCCCGCATGCCGGCCACCAGTCGGTCGCGGTTGCGGGTGTAGCGGGCCAGTCGACCGGCGACACCGCCTTCGGCCTGATGTTCCTTCATCGCCTGCTGGAACGCCGCCACCACATGGGTTGGCGGGGTATAGCGCCACTGACCGGTTTTCTGCATGTACTGCCACTGCTCATAAAGGTCCAGTGACAGGCTGTGACACTGGCCGGCGGAAGCGGCCAGCAGGTTCCGCTCAATGATGGCAAAGCCGAAGCCGGGCACCCCCTCAAAACACTTGTTGGCTGAGGACACCAGAGCGGCACAGGGCAGCTCGGCGACGTTCACCGGCAAGGCGCCGAACGCGCTCATGCTGTCGATGATCAGACGCTTGCCGGCCTGGCGGCAGACCTCGGCGATCTCGTCGATGGGGTTGAGGATGCCGGAGCTGGTCTCGCAGTGAACCACCACCACCTGCTCAACGTCCGGGTTTTCAGTGAGCGCGGCCGCCACCTCCTCGCCACGGGGCGGGTGGTAATCGCCCTTGTCGATGGCCAGGAACGACCGCCCCAGGGTGCTCAGGATTTTGCCGATGCGCTGGCCGTAAGCGCCATTCATCAGCACCAGGGTACGACTCCCGGGCGGAATCACCGTGCCCAGGGTGGCCTCCACCGCGAAGGTGCCGCTGCCCTGCATCGGCACACAGACGTGGCTGTCCTCGCCGCCGGCTACCGCCAGCAAACGCTGGCAGATGTCGGCGGTCATGGCGTTGAAGTTGCCGTCCCAGGAGCCCCAGTCCCGCAGCATGGCCTGCTTTACGGTGGCGCTGGTGGTGAGAGGACCCGGTGTCAGCAGGTAGGGATCTTGATCAGTCATGGTGGTCTCCGTGTCTAGCCGGTGCGCTTGCGGGCTCGCGCCTCAGCGCAGCGGTGGATGAAGTCAGGGTGGTAGGAATCAATGCTGCCAAACCGGTCCAGCCGGAACCGGTCGGGGTCCACGAACGGCGTCTGGCCGGTAGCCAGCTCCGCCACCAGCCGGCCAATGCCGCCAGACATGCCAATACCGGCGCCGGAACAACCGGTGGCGGCCATGAAGCCTTCGACGGTCGGCATGGCGCCCAGCAGGTAGAATCCATCCGGGGTGTAGCTGGAAACGTTACTGACGTAATGGGCCAAGGGCAGCTCGTCCACCAGCGGCAACTGTTGGCGCAGGGCGTGGTACCCCGCTTCAAGGGCGTTGTCGCCGTTCGGGTCCTGGTCGAAACAGAAATCCTGCAGGCTGGCCGGCAGTTGGCCGGGATGGGCGGTCACCGCCTGGGGATCGCGCAGTCCGAACAGCAGTCCGCCCACTTCGGGGCGGGCGTAGGCGCCACTGTCCGGCAGGATGGTCATCGGGCCATCGGCGGGGATGGCGGGATGGGCGGCGGAAATCCAGTAATGGGAACGCACCGGCGCCATGCCCAGGTGAACCCCCACCTGGCGGGCCAGCGCGGTGCTCCAGGGTCCGGCGGCATCGATCACCAGACCGGCAGTCACGGTCTCGCCACTGGCCAGACGTACTCCAGTCACCCGATTGCCGGTCTGGAGCAGTTCAGCCACAGTCTGGCGCAGGCGGAAACTGACGCCATGGCGGCGGGCGTCGGCGGCATAGGCCTGGCACAGGGTGTAGGGATCGATGTAGCCGTCATCCGGCAGCCACAGCGCCGCGGTGTCGCCACTCAGGGACAGCCAGGGCGCCCGCCGCTGGGCAGAGTCGGCGTCAAGCCGTTCAGCCACCACGCCAACGTCGGCGGCACGCGCTGCTGTTCGCGCAATCTGCTGCTGCCCCGCGGACTCCGCCGCCACCTGCAGACTGCCCACGCGACGCAGGGGCAGCGGCTCACCAGTCTGTTCACCCAGCTCGTCAATGGCGTGGAAGGTTTCCATCGCCATCGCGGTAAGTTCCCGGTAGGGACGGATACGGGTCAGCAGCGCCGCCGCCTGGCTGGTGGTCTGCTCGCCCAGACCGTGACGCTCGATGACCGTCACCGAGACGCCCGGCTGACGGCTGAGGTAGCGGGCTATGGCGCATCCAAGGATGCCGCCACCGATGATGGCCACATCCGGATGAGGGTTTGCGAACATGGGATTTCCTCGCTCATCTGGTATAGACCAGTTTGGCGAGGAACTGTGACGGTTTTATGAACGCTCGATGACAATCCGGCTTTTCAGCGCGGCGAGGAGGTTACTGCACTTCCACCTGGATGCTGAGGGTGTCGTGCAGCCAGAACTCCTCATCGAACTCCACGAAGACTCCGTCGGCGTCGTGGCTGCGCCGGGTCACATACAACCCGGCGGTACCGGCATTGACCCCCAGGGCCTCCGCCTGCGGGTCCACCAGCGCGGTGGGAAACATTTCAATGCGCTTGCCCTGCAGCTCGACGCTGAACTTCTCCCGCAGCAGCTTCCACAGCGAACGGTTGAAATCGTACTGCTCGATGCCGGGCAGGCGCTTGGGGTTGAGGTAGATGTTCTCCACCAGTACCGGGCGGCCATCCACCTGCCGCCGCCGACGCAACCTGACGATGGCGTCGCCCACGGCCAGGCCGGTTTTATTGGCAAGCCAGGGGGCCACTTCGGTGGTGGTGACTTCCAGGGTTTCGGTGGCCGGCGTGCGGCCCTGGGAGGTCACGTTGTCGGAGAAGCTGTAATCCTGGGTGGGGTTGTACACCAGCCGCGGCGGTGACACGAACCAGCCACGGCGGTTGGAGCGGTAGATGCGCCCCTCCGCCTCCAACTGGGCCAGGGCCAGACGGGTTGTGACCCGGGTGGTACCATGGCTTTCCGCCAGCACCCGCTCCGACGGCAGGCGAGTATTGGCCGCCAGCAGGCCGGCCTCGATCTGGTTGGCGAGCTGGTCCCGGACTCTCAGGTACAGCGGCGTGGAGCCCTCTCCATTTGCTCGTGCTTCCATTGTATGACTCCTCTGACCGACAAAACCGTGCACCCTACTCCGCCCGGGTGACGCCAGTATGACAAAGCCGCTAAGCTTTTCGTAGCGCACCCGCCCCAAGGAGCCTGAAAGGAAATCTCATGAAAATTGGCCAGGTATCGAAACAGACCGGTGTGCCGGTCGAAACCATCCGCTACTACGAAAAGATCGGTCTGCTGGCCGAACCGCAGCGGGAAGATAGCGGCTACCGGCGCTACACCGACGACCATGTGCGCCGGCTCAGCTTCATTCGTCGCTGCCGCAACCTGGACATGGCTCAGGATGAAATCCGCCGGCTGATCGAACTGATGAACCAGCCGGAAGCGGGCTGCCAGCAGGTCGACCGCTTACTGGAACATCACCTCGAACACATCCAGCAGCGCATCACCGAACTCCAGGCCCTGCAGCAGGAAATGCAGCGCTTGCGGGCCGCCTGTGCCAACGAGGGCCAGGTCAGTGAGTGCGGCATCATCGACCGGCTCAAGCAGTCCAGCAGCAACGATCCGGGGCTGGACCGGGATAACCATATTCCCGGCTCTCACTGATTTGGCGAAACCGGCCCTTGACCCTGTAGCAGCTACAGGCTTTTTAATGACTCCATTGCAGATATGAGCCCCCGGGGAGTTCCCCTCAGCGGGCCAATGACATTTGATGAGGGAGTTCGTTATGGCCGGTCATTGCTGTTCGTCCGACACCCACGCCAGCCAGGCTGTGGACCCGAGGTTCCGCCGCGCGCTGTGGATCGCGCTGTGGGTCAACCTGGGCATGTTCCTGCTGGAGTTTGCCGCCAGTCTGACTTCGGGCTCGGTGGCCCTGCTGGCCGATGCGGTGGATTTCTTCGCCGACTCGGCCAACTACATGCTGTCGCTGTATGTGTTGTCGATGGGGCTGCTGTGGCGCGGGCGTGCCGCGCTGGTGAAAGGCGTCACCATGGTGGTGTTTGGCGTTGCCGTTCTTGGCAAGGCGTTCTGGAATCTCAGCAGCGGCGCCACCCCTGAAGCCATGACCATGGGTATGGTGGGCGCGCTGGCGATGGTGGCCAACATCGCGGTAGCTCTGTTGCTGTACGCCCATCGCACCGGCGATGCCAACATGCGTTCGGTCTGGCTCTGCAGCCGCAACGATGCCCTCGGCAACCTGGCGGTCATGCTGGCTGCGGTTGGGGTTTTTGGTACCGGCACCGCCTGGCCGGATCTGATCGTCGCCGCCATCATGGGCGGACTGGCCATCCATTCCGGTCTCGCGGTGGTTGGCCACGCCCGCAGCGACATCGCCGAAGCCAAAGCCTGCACTTCCTGAGCCAGGTTGGCGGCAGACGGTTGGCTACAGCACAATCGCCACCATCACCGGAATAAACAGCAACGCAAACAGCGTGCTGAGCAACGCCGTCCCCGCCGCCTGGCGAGGGGCGGTATCCAGCAGAGTGGCGATAACCACGGTATTGGCCGCAATCGGTGTGATCGAGACCAGGAACATCGCCCGGTGCACCGCCTCGCTGTAGAGCCCGAAGACGTTGGCATCGAGCCACCACAGCGACAACGCCACTGCCGGCCACACCAGGAATTTGCCGAAGAAGGCCAGCCCGGTGAAGCGCCAGTTACCCGCCAGCCCCCGGAAGCTGACGATGCCCATCCCGATGATCATCATGCCGAAGATGCTGTAGGCCCCGCGCAGGTTGTCGAACAGCGGCTCGAACACCTGCGGAATGGTGACACCGGAAAGGTTCAGCACCACCGCCAGGGCGAAGGCATAGACCGACGGCAGTCTGGCCACCCGCAACAGGCAATCCTTCACTCCCTGGCGCCCCCGCGCTGCCAGATAGAACCCTACCGACGTTTCGAACAGTGTGGTGCCCAGCATCGCCACGATGTATAGCCCCAAGCCTTCCTGGCCAAACAGCAGCAGGGCCACCGGGATACCAAAATAGCCGGTGTTACCGGTACCTGTTGCCAGGGGAATGATGTTGGCGCTTTCATCACCAACCCAGCGCCGTGCAATGGCCAGGTGTATCAGCGCCACCAGGGTACTGAGGCCAAAGGTCAGGAACGGCAGCAGGATCACCTCCGCCGACAGCGGCGCGCTCATCACCCCGGAAAACACCACCGAGGGCGTGACGATGTACAGCATGATGCCGGCGATGTGACGTCCACTGGCCTCCAGGTAACGGCCGGCCACCCAGCCCAGAGCTACGGTGATGTAGAGGGGCATCATTTTGTACAGAAGCGCCAGTGCTGCGGCCATGAGAGGTCTCCGGGCAAAGCCTGACAGTCTATCAGCGCCCCGGGAGGGGCAGAAGCAAGCCCTCCCCGGATACGGGTTTATACCTACCCAACCCACTCTTTATGAAACACTTTTCCGGACACTGTCACCCCACCGTCACCGGAGTTTCATGACCCGGTCATCGACAACCGCGACAGTGAGTCGCTTTACGGACCCATTAAGGAGCGGACCCTATGTACACCCCCACCCGTGCATTGCTGTTGGCGTCGGCAATCACCTCCCTGACCCTGGCTGGCTGCGGCAGCGATGACGACGATGCCAAGGTCGCAACGGTCGACCTGCGGGTCATGGAAACCACCGACATCCACGCCAATGTGATGGACTACAGCTACTACGGCGACAAAACCGATCCCAAGGTGGGCCTGGTTCGCACCGCCACCCTGGTCAACCAGGCCCGGGCTGAGCTGGCCCACGCCGGCAACAGCGTACTGGTCGACAATGGCGACCTGATCCAGGGCAGCCCGATGGGCGACTGGCGCGCCAACGTCGGCATCACCGCCGGCGAGATCCACCCGGTGTACAAGGTAATGAACCAGATGGGCTACGATGTTGCCAACTACGGCAACCATGAGTTCAACTACGGTCTGGAGTTCCTGGCAGAGAGCGTCAACGACGCCACCTTCCCGTACATCAGCGCCAACATCTTCGCCGACGATGGTGACAGCAACCCGGACAACGATCAGCCCTATTTCGACCCCTACCATCTGGTGACCAAGTCCGTTACCGACCGGGATGGCAACAGCCATGAGCTGACCGTCGGCTTCATCGGCTTTGTCCCGCCCCAGATCATGCAGTGGGACAAAGCCAACCTGGAAGGCCGGGTGATCGCCAAGGACATCCGCGCCATGGCGGAACGCTACGTGCCCGAGATGCGTGCCAACGGCGCGGATCTGGTCATCGCCATTCCCCACTCCGGCATCAGCACCCTGGCCTACGACCCTGCCAACAAGGCCGAGAACAGCAGCTGGTACCTGGCGGATGTCGAGGGTATCGACGCCATCCTGTTCGGCCACAGCCACCTGGTGTTCCCCTCCAGCAGCTTCAGTGACACCGACGGCGTGGATCTGGAGCGTGGCACCATCAAGGGGGTGCCCGCGGTCATGCCCGGCTACTGGGGCAGTCACCTGGGCATCATTGACCTGACCCTGGCCTACAACACCGACGACGACCAGTGGAGCGTCCGCACCAGTGACGTCGAAGCGCGACCGATCTTCGCCGATAACACCCCGCAGGTGGAGCCGGATGCCAACCTGATGGCCCAGGTGGTTGTCGACCACCAGGCCACCATCGATTTCATGAACCAGGCCATCGGCGAATCCACCGACGATATCTACAGCTTCCTGGCGGTGGTGAAGGATGACCCGTCGATCCAGATCGTCAGCGATGCCCAGAAAGCCTACGTTGAGGCCGCCATTCAGGGCGACGTCAACCTGGACGGCCTGCCGGTGCTGTCCGCCGCCGCGCCCTTCAAGGCCTGCGACCGCGACGGCGTCTGCGCTGACGAAGGCAGCTTCACCGTGGTACCCCAGGGTGAGCTGAAAGTGAAGAACGCCGCTGATCTCTACCTCTACCCCAATACCCTGATGGCGGTGAAGGTCAATGGCGCCGAACTGCAGCAGTGGCTGGAGTGCTCCGCGTCCCAGTTCTTCCAGATCAACACGGGTTCCAGTGAGCGTCAGGAACTGGTCAACTTCAGCGGTTTCCCCACCTACAACTTCGACGTTATTGATGGTGTCAGCTACCAGATCGACGTCACCCAGCCGCCCCGTTATGACCGTGATTGCCAGATCATCAACGACGGCGCCCAGCGTGTGCTCGGCCTGAGCTACCAGGGCAACCCGGTCACCGCCGACCAGCAGTTCCTGATTGCCACCAACAACTACCGCGCCAACAGCGGCGTATTCCCCGGCACCGGCGCCGATCACATCGTGATCAACTCGCCGGACACCAACCGGGACGTGCTGGCCAATTACATCCGCGCCAACAGCCCGGTCACCCCAACCGCCGATGGCAACTGGTCGTTCGCCCCGATCACCAGCGCCACCGACCTGGAAATCGTGTTCCGGGTGCCCAACACCCAGCGCGCCCAAGGCTTTGTCGCCAGCAAGGCGCCGGAAGCCGTGTTCCTGGAAGTGAACGACGCCAACGAGGCCGTTTACGAGCTTAACCTGCAACAGCCCTGAAGGCTGACCGCAGCACCGGGAGGCCGCCTCTGGCCTCCCGTTCCCCTCTCCGCATTACCCGCCTAGAACGCCCTATCCCACTTTTGTCCAATATTCCACCACCAGGCATTGACGCCCCAATCGCCCAGCGTTACCTTTACGTTAACGTCAACTTGGGCACGACCAATGAATCAACGCAGTCAACCGCGCACCTTCTCCATCAGCGAACTCGCCCGCGAGTTCGACATCACCACCCGCACCATCCGGTTCTATGAGGAAGCGGGCATGCTGGAGCCGGAGCGCAATGGCCAGACCCGGATCTACAGTGACCAGGACCGGGTCAAGCTCAAGCTGATTCTGCGGGGCAAGCGCCTGGGCTTCAGCCTGGCGGAGTCCCGTGAACTGATCGAGATGTACGACCCGTCCTCCGATAACGTCCCGCAGTTGCACGCCCTGCGCCGCAAGATCCAGCAGAGCCGCGACGCCCTGCTGCAACAGCTGGCGGATATCGAAGTGATGAAGAACGAACTGGACGCAGCAGAGGACCGCTGCCTGGAAGCGCTAAAGGACCTGGAGCCCGAGCCGGAGGGAGGCAACTGACCGGCCAGGTCAGACGCCAAAAACAATAACAGCCCCAACCAACGACGCTCCAACTTACCGATACAAACACAAAAGCAAGGTGGGTTATGGCAACACACAACAGTTACATCAGTGGAATCAGTGAAACGCCCCTGCTGGGGATGACCATTGGCGAAGCGTTCGACCAGACGGTGGAGCGGGTGCCCGACAGCGACGCCCTCATCGTCCATCACCAGGACCTGCACTACAGCTACCGCGAACTCCAGGCGGCGGTGGACGAGTGCGCCCGCGCGCTGATGGGGCTTGGCGTCGGCAAGGGTGACCGGGTCGGCATCTGGTCCCCCAACTGCGCCGAGTGGTGCATTACCCAGTTTGCCACCGCCAAGATCGGCGCCATCCTGGTGAACATCAACCCCAGCTACCGCCTCCACGAGGTCGAGTACGCCCTGCGTCACTCCGGCACCTCCACGCTGATCCTGCAGGGCCAGTTCAAGACCTCCGACTATGTCGCCATGACCACCGAGCTGGCACCGGCGCTGGCCGATGAGCGCCAGGGTGACCTCAGCAGCGACAAGCTGCCGGACCTGAAGAACGTGATCTGCCTGGACGCCGATCACAAAGCCCCGGGCATGCTGCACTGGCAGGACCTGCTGGCCCTGGCCGAAAGCACCAGTGAAGCGGATTACCAGAGCCGTCAGCAGGATCTGCAGTTCGACGACGCCATCAACATCCAGTACACCTCCGGCACCACCGGTGCGCCCAAGGGCGCCACCCTGTCCCACCACAACATCCTCAACAACGGGCTGTTCGTGGCCCGGCGGATGAACTTCAGCGAGCAGGACCGGCTGGTGATTCCGGTGCCGCTGTACCACTGCTTCGGCATGGTGATGGGCAACCTCGGCTGCATCACCCACGGCGCGGCGATGATCTACCCCTCGGAGGGCTTCGAGCCGGAAGCCACCCTGAAGGCAGTAGTGCGGGAAAAAGCCACCGCGCTCTACGGCGTGCCCACCATGTTCATTGCCGAACTGGAACACCCGGAGTTCGCCAGCTTTGATCTGTCCACCCTGCGCACCGGCATCATGGCCGGCTCCAACTGCCCGGTGGAAGTGATGAAGCAGGTCATCGAGAAGATGAACATGCGGGACGTCACCATCTGCTACGGCATGACCGAAACCAGCCCGGTGAGCCTGCAGACCGAGCCCACCGCGCCACTGGAAAAGCGAGTCACCACCGTCGGCACCATCCACCCCCACCTAGAGGTGAAGATTGTCGATCCGGCCACCGGCGCCATCGTGCCCCGGGGTGAAAAGGGCGAACTCTGCACCCGTGGCTACAGCGTGATGCTGGGCTACTGGAACAACCAGGAAGCCACCGCCAAAGCCATCGACGCCACCCGCTGGATGCACACCGGTGACCTGGCCACCATGGACGACGAGGGCTACGTCGCCATCGTCGGCCGGATGAAGGACATGATCATCCGCGGCGGCGAGAACATCTACCCACGGGAAATCGAAGAGTTTCTCTACACCCACCCGGCCGTCTCTGACGCCCAGGTCATCGGCGTCCCCGATGACCGCTTCGGCGAGGAAGTGATGGCCTGGATCAAGCTGGTGGAGGGTCAGGACGTCAGCGAGGACGACCTGCGGGCGTTCTGCAAGGCCAACATCGCCCACTACAAAGTACCGCGCTACTTCCGCCTGGTGGACGAATTCCCGATGACGGTGACCGGCAAGATCCAGAAATTCAAGATGCGGGAAATCAGCATCGAAGAGCTGAGCCTGTAGGCCCGGCATCCATTCAAGCCAACAACAAGATGCCCGCCCCTTTCGGGCGGGCCCACGGAGCACACAGATGAAAAGCCAATACACCTCCCTCAACTTCAACCTCGGCGAAACGCCCGACATGCTGCGGGATCAGGTCAACGCCTTTGCCACAGACCACATCGCCCCCATCGCCGAGAAGACCGACAAGGACAACCAGTTCCCCAACGACCTGTGGCCACGCCTCGGTGAGATGGGGCTGCTGGGGATGACTGTGAGCGAGGAGTATGGCGGCAGCGAGATGGGCTACCTGGCTCACGTGATCGCGGTGGAGGAAATCAGCCGCGCGTCCGCCAGCATTGGCCTGAGCTACGGCGCCCACTCCAACCTGTGCGTCAACCAGATTCACCGCAACGGCACACCGGAACAGAAAGCAAAGTACCTGCCCAAGCTGGTAAGCGGTGAGCACATTGGCGCCCTCGCCATGAGTGAGCCCAATGCCGGTTCCGACGTGGTGAGCATGAAGCTGCGGGCCGACAAGAAAGGCGACCGCTACATCCTCAACGGCAGCAAGATGTGGATCACCAACGGCCCCGATGCCAACACCTACGTGATCTACGCCAAGACCGATGTGTCCAAGGGCCCGCACGGCATCACCGCGTTCATCGTCGAGCGGGATTGGAAGGGCTTCTCCCGTGGGCCCAAGCTGGACAAGCTGGGCATGCGCGGCTCCAACACCTGCGAGCTGATCTTCGAAGACGTGGAGATTCCTGAAGAGAACATTCTGGGGGGCGAGAACCAGGGCGTTAAGGTGCTGATGTCCGGCCTCGATTACGAGCGGGTGGTGCTCTCCGGTGGTCCGGTCGGCATCATGCAGGCCTGCATGGACATCGTGGTGCCCTACGTTCACGAGCGCAAACAGTTCGATCAGCCCATCGGCGAATTCCAGCTGATCCAGGGCAAACTGGCGGACATGTACACCGAGCTGGCGGCCTCCCGCTCTTACCTCTACGCCGTGGCCCAGGCCTGCGACCGTGGCGAGACCACCCGCAAGGACGCCGCCGGCGCCATTCTCTACACCTCCGAGCGCGCCACCAAGATGGCCCTGGAAGCGATCCAGATCCTCGGCGGCAACGGCTACATCAACGACTACGCCACCGGCCGCCTGCTGCGGGACGCCAAGCTCTATGAAATCGGCGCCGGCACCCAGGAAATCCGCCGCATGCTGATCGGCCGCGAACTGTTCAAGGAATCCCGTTAAGGGTAGAGGCGTTACACATGGCTATTCTCCATACCCAGGTTCAACCGAATTCCGAGGAATTCCGCCAGCGCCGCGAACACATGCAGGCCCTGGTGGAAGAACTTCGCAACCGCCACGACACCATCGCCCAGGGCGGTGGTGAAAAGGCCCAGAAGCGCCACACCGACCGCGGCAAACTGCTGCCCCGGGACCGCATCCAGCGGGTGCTGGACCCCGGCTCGCCGTTCCTTGAGATCGGCGCCTTCGCCGCCGAGGACGTCTACGACGACAAGGTACCCGCCGCCGGTGTGGTCGCCGGTATCGGCCGGGTTCACGGCGTCGAGTGCATGATCGTGGCCAACGACTCCACGGTGAAGGGCGGTACCTACTACCCGCTGACGGTGAAGAAGCACATCCGCGCCCAGACCATCGCCGAGGAAAACCACCTGCCGTGCATCTACCTGGTGGATTCCGGCGGTGCCAACCTGCCCCAGCAGGACGAAGTCTTCCCGGATGCCGAGCACTTTGGCCACATCTTCTATCGCCAGGCCAACATGTCGTCCAAGGGCATTGCCCAGATTGCGGTGGTGCTGGGACTGTGTACCGCCGGCGGCGCCTACGTGCCGGCCATGGCGGATGAGAGCATCATGGTCAAGGGCCAGAGCTCGATCTTCCTGGCCGGCCCGCCGCTGGTCAAAGCGGCGACCGGCGAGACCGTCAGTGCCGAAGACCTGGGTGGCGCCGACGTCCACACCGGCATCTCCGGGGTGGCCGACCACTACGCCAACACCGAGGCGGAAGCGCTGGAGCGGGCCCGCCGCTGCATCGCCAACCTCAACTACAAACGCCCGGACCACATGGCCCTGCGAGAGCCAGTAGAGCCGCTGTACCCGGCCGAGGACCTGTATGGCCTGATTCCCAGTGACCTGCGTACGCCCTACGACGTCAAGGAAGTGATCGCCCGGCTGGTGGACGGTTCGGAGTTTGACGAGTTCAAGGCCAACTACGGCAAATCGCTGATCTGTGGTTTCGGCCACCTGTACGGCATGCCGGTGGGCATCGTCGCCAACAACGGCATCCTGTTTTCGGAGTCCGCCCAGAAAGGCGCCCACTTTATTGAGCTGTGCAGCCAGCGGGGCATTCCGCTGATCTTCCTGCAGAACATCACCGGCTTCATGGTGGGCAAAGACGCCGAGCACGAAGGCATTGCCAAGCACGGCGCCAAGATGGTGACCGCGGTGGCCTGCGCCCGGGTGCCCAAACTCACCGTGGTGATCGGTGGCAGTTTCGGGGCCGGCAACTACGGCATGTGTGGCCGCGCCTACAAGCCCCGTTTCATGTTCATGTGGCCCAACGCCCGTATCGCAGTGATGGGTGGCGAGCAGGCCGCCGGTGTGCTGGCGGACGTCAAACGCACCGGCATCGAACGCCGCGGCGAGAGCTGGTCCGACGACGAGGAGCAAGCCTTCAAGCAGCCGGTGATCGACCAGTTCGAACGCCAGTCCAGCCCCTACTACGCCAGTGCGCGGCTGTGGGACGACGGCATCATCGATCCGGCTGACACCCGCCGGGTGCTGGGCCTGAGTCTGTCTGCCGCGCTCAATGCACCGCCCGAAGACACCCGCTTCGGCATCTTCAGAATGTGATGGAGGCAACCATGAGTGACAACGCCGTACGTTACGAAACCGATGCCCGGGGTGTGACACGAATTACCCTCAACCGGCCGGACAAGCGCAACGCCTTCGATGCCGACATCATCCGCGCCCTCACCGACGCGGTGAAGCTGGCGTCAGAAGATCCCGCCTGCCGGGTGATTGTGCTGGCCGGCGATGGCAAGCACTTCTCCGCCGGGGCCGACCTCAACTGGATGAAACACACCGCCACCCTGAGCGCGGACGAGAACCGGGAAGACGCCCGCGCCCTGGCCGGCATGCTCAAGGCCATCGACCTGTCCCCCAAACCGACCATCGCGCGGGTACAGGGAGCGGCCTTTGGCGGCGCCGTGGGTCTGGTGAGCGCCTGTGACATCGCCATTGCCTCCGACGATGCCCGTTTCTGCCTCAGCGAGGTCCGCCTCGGACTGGCACCGGCGGCCATCGGCCCCTACGTCATCCGGGTACTGGGTGCCCGCCAGGCCCGGCGCTATTTCCTCACCGCCGAGGAAATCTCCGCCACCCGGGCCGTCGATCTGGGGCTGGTCCACGAGACCGTGACCGCCGAGTCTCTCGACGATACCGTCAACCGACTGGTGGACCGGCTGCTGAAGAACAGCCCTCAGGCCCTTGGCGCCTGCAAAGAACTGATTGCCCGTACCGGCCACAACCAGCCGGACGAAGAGCTGATCCGCTACACCGCGGACCTGATTGCCCACCTGCGCACCAGCGACGAAGGTCAGGAAGGGCTGAGCGCCTTCCTGGAGAAGCGCGCACCGAGCTGGATTCAGGAGTAAACCATGACTCAACACATTCACACTCTGCTGGTTGCCAACCGGGGCGAGATCGCCCTGCGCGTCATGAAGACCGCACAGACCATGGGCATTCGCTGCGTTGCGGTTTACTCCGAGGCCGACGCCCGGGCGCCGTTTGTCGACTTCGCCGACGAGGCGGTCTGCATTGGTCCGGCAGCCGCCTCTGAGAGCTATCTCAAGGTCGATCACATCCTCGACGCGGCCCGCAAGACCGGCGCCAACGCCATCCACCCGGGGTACGGTTTTCTGTCCGAAAACACAGAATTGGCAGAACGCTGCGAGGCCGAAGGTATCCACTTTGTTGGTCCGCCGGCGGCCTCAATCGCCGCCATGGGTTCCAAGAGTGCCGCCAAGGCGCTGATGGAGAAAGCCGGCGTGCCCCTGGTGCCGGGCTATCACGGCGATGACCAGAGCGCCGACAGGTTCCGCCAGGAGGCCGAGCACACCGGATTCCCGCTCCTGATCAAAGCCAGTGCCGGTGGTGGTGGCAAGGGCATGCGGGTGGTGCGTTCGCTGGCGGAAGTGGACGACGCCGTGGCGGCCGCCCAGCGTGAGGCCACCTCAAGCTTTGGCGATCCTCATCTGTTGATTGAGCGCTACCTGGAGAACCCGCGCCACGTCGAAGTCCAGGTGATGTTCGACAAGCACGGCAACGGCCGCTACCTGTTTGATCGCGACTGCTCGGTGCAGCGTCGACACCAGAAAATCATTGAGGAAGCACCCGCGCCCAACATTCCGGACGACGTCCGCCGGGAGATGGGCGAAGCCGCGGTTCGCTGCGGTGAGGCCATCGGATACGTCGGTGCCGGTACCGTCGAGTTTCTCTACGAGCCCGGCGCCGGCTTCTACTTCATGGAAATGAACACCCGGCTGCAGGTGGAACACCCGGTCACCGAGCTGATCACCGGCCTCGATCTGGTGGAATGGCAGCTCAAGGTGGCCCAGGGCGAAACCCTGCCCTGGAGCCAGGACGCCCTGCACTACAGAGGCCATGCCATGGAAGCCCGGGTGTACGCCGAAGACCCGGACAACGACTTTCTGCCGGTCACCGGAACCCTGTTCAGCCTGAGCGAGCCGGACAAGCTGCCGGGGGTGCGGGTGGATTCGGGCGTGTGCCAGGGGCAGGAGATCACCCCCTGGTACGACCCCATGCTGGCCAAGGTCATCGCCTATGGCCACACCCGTGATGAGGCCCGCCAGCGCTTGGTGGACGCCCTCGCCCACTACCGAGCCCTGGGTGTGACCCTGAACATCGACTATGTCTGTCGGGTGCTGGAACACACCGAGTTTGCCGAGGGCCGGCTGACCACCCATTTCATTGAACAGCAGGCCGACTCACTGGCCAAACAGGCGTTCGATCATCGCGAACAGATGGCACTGAGCTGGCTGGCCTGGTACCGCGCAACCAACTCCGCGCTGCTGGACGAAGCCGCCTCCCGCTGGACCTCTCCGTGGACCGCCGGCGACAGCTACCGCCTGGGCGGGCCCTGCAGTCAGCGCTGTGAACTGCGCATCGGCAGCGAGGACGACACTCTGCACTACTGGCTGGAATCCACCGGCCACGGCAAGGTGCAACTGGACAGCGAAGACCGCTCCATCGCACTCAACTGGCGGGATGACCCGGATAGCGACGGCGTCATTGTCCGCCTCAATGGCCGTACCGTGAAGCTGGGCTGGGCTGCCCACGGCGAGCGCCTGGGGGTCTTTGCCAACGCCGTCCACTGGGAAGCGCTGGTCAACCATCCCGAAGAACAGGCCGGTGATGCCGCGGGCGACGGCCAGCTCAAGGCACCGATGCACGGCCGCATCACTGCGGTTACCTGCCAGCCCGGCGACACCGTGGACGCCGGCACCTCGCTGGTTGCGCTTGAGGCGATGAAAATGGAACACACCCTGCGCGCACCGGTCAAAGGCACCATCGCCGCCGTACACTGCAACGAGGGCGACAACGTCGGCTCCGGTCAGGTGCTGGTGGAGTTCGAAGCTGAGGAGGCGTCATGAGCCGGGAGTTCGTCACCCTGGTGGAAATGGGACTGCGGGACGGCCTCCAGAACGAGGCCACCCCGGTACCGGCGGACGTCCGCGCCCGCTGGTTCAACGCCCTCGCCGGCACCGGCCTTGATCGCATCGAGGCCGGCAGTTTCGTGTCCCCCAAGTGGGTACCGCAAATGGCCAACACCGACCAGGTCATTGCCGGTATCAAACGCCGTGACGGCCTGTCGGTGGAAGTGCTGACACCGAACCAGAAAGGCCTGGAGGGCGCCCTGGCGGCCGATGCCGATGTCTGCGCGGTCTTCACCGCCGCCTCGGAAAGCTTCACCCAGCGCAACATCAACTGCACCATCGCGGAGAGCATCGAACGCTTCCGGCCGGTTGCGGAAGGTGCCAAGGCTGCCGGCAAACGTCTGCGCGCCTACGTCTCCTGCGTGGTCGGATGCCCCTATGAGGGCGCCATCCAGCCATCCCAGGTGGCACCGGTGGTGGAACAGCTGCTGGCCCTGGGGGCCGATGAAATTTCCCTGGGCGACACCATCGGCGTCGCCCGCCCCAAAGAGATTCATGCGCTGCTGGATGCAGTGCTACCGCTCCTGCCGGTGAAGAAGCTGGCCCTGCATTGCCACGACACCCGTGGCCAGGCCGTGGCCAACATCTACGCCTCGCTGGAACGGGGCATCCGCATCTTCGACAGCGCCGTCGCCGGCCTCGGCGGTTGTCCTTATGCCAATGGTGCCACTGGCAACGTCGCCACCGAAGATGTGCTGTACCTGCTGGACGGTGAAGGTTTCGACACCGGCATCGACCTTGAAGCCCTGGCGGCAGTGGGAAATGAAATCTGCGATTTCCTGGAAAGGGATAACCCGTCGAGGGTTGGCAAGACCTTCAGGATGTAGGCCAGAATCGGGCAAAGTACCGACTGGTGGTACTTTGCCCGGTGAGTCCAGAGCTTGGGAGCCTCTTTCACTGCGCGAGCCCGGGCGACAGCTGTTTCCTTAAAACGGGTGGGGAGCCCCGGTGACCTGCGACACCAACAGCCAGACGCCAATGGCGATCCAGCCGTCACTCACACTCCTGTTCTTGCTAACCACAAGATAGCGATCAGTAAGCAGCAGCGCCGTCATCAGCACCATCAGCAGTAAGCTGTGTCCAACCATGAGCACCATGGCCACCATCACCAGACCACACTCAAGCACACACCGGAGCCAAACCTCTCCGGCATAGCTTGCCATACTGCGATACACCTTGAAGCCGGTGACATGCACAACGCCATAGCGGCCACAGCGATTCCTGAACGCCTTGTTGGCAGGGTGTTTTCCCCAGAATCCAGCGGCAATAAACAGGGCAATGGCCAGCCAATCAAGCAGTACAAAAGGGGCCGCCACAGCCGATGACAGTGCAGAGGCCAACCAAAGTGCGCCCATCAGCAGGAGGGCCCAACCGCCGGTGTAACAGACAAAAAAGAAGCTCATGGCCGGGAGGCGATGCCGGGGATTCAATGAGCGGGCGATATGAAGCAGGTGCCCGGCAATCATCGGCAGCATCATGGCCGGCACCATCAACATCAGGCTCAGTACGCCGCCATGACTGGCGTGCCCAGGTGCGTGGCCAGACATGACATGCATGTTGCTGGCAAACGCCGCATACGCCAGCGATCCCCAAGCAGCAACAAACAGAGCGACAAACAGCCCAGCACTGACCCTGAACTTACCGATGTAGTCCAGATCGATTCCAAGGGTCTTCAGAACCGAGGCCATCCAGCCGGGCTGGTAACGGGACAACAACGGGACTTTGGCGAGAAAAGCCATAACAGACTCCCAGGCAGCGGGCGCAGCCTACTCAGGCGGCGCCCGCCGGCGTCAGGCCACGGAATGGAATTCCAGTGAAATCTTCTGGATGGTCACGACGCCACAACCTGTCGTTTCACCGTCCGGTTCCAACTGCACTGTCAGGTGGCCATTGGCCAGCAAGTGCTGGCAGATATCAACGATGTGTTGCTTGGGTACACGAACGGTGGTGGACATTGGCGCACCGTCAAACAGCTGGGTTTTGCCGTTCAACAGCGTAGAGCCGAAAAAGGAAACCACGCCCAACTCCCACTGATTCCCCGTTTTCTGCCCGCCAGCATCGTGTTCATACAACGTCACCCGATAGTTGATGGGAATTCCGTCTGTGACCACACCCTCCAGCTTTACCTTGGCCCCCCTGATCTGAGTGGCAGTATTGCTCGCCTGACACAGGCTCAGGGTATTGCGGAAGGATTTTTCCTCGAGGACCTGCAGGGTTTCGGCCTTTGGTTGATCAGAAATCGTCATCGGCCTGTTCACATTGCCGACGATCAGGGTATTGATGTCACTGGATTTTCTGACAGCCATCGGTTTCACATCCTTACCAGAAGTCAGAGCCGCGACACTGGCTTCCGGAGCCCGGTTATCCTGAACGTCCTGTATGAACCGGGACAAACCGCTTGCCGGTGCATACTCATAGCTGATCGTTTCAATCACACTCGAATCAGGCGCACGGATCACAATATCCCTGGTGCTGGAAAAATCCTCCAACAACAGACTGACGTCCTTGAGGCCGCCACTATGGAACCACTTGAAAGCATATTCGATACCCGGATAGGGAACCCGGTCATCAATCAGCACCTCACCGCCAAGCTCGGTCCAGATTGCCCAGAGTCGATCGATGTTGGCGTGATGGAGATAGAAGATCGGGTCAAGGCCTGCCGTTCTGGTATCCCCCATCGCCCCGCCAACACCATTGTGAATGACATTGTGCGGAGTGCCCTCCAGTGAGCCGCCACTGCCAGATTGACTTCCACCGAACTCAAAGAAAGGCTCATCGCTGACACTCTCGACAGTGCCTGCATAGAAATCCAGATTGTTGTGATGCCTGCCCGGAAAATACAGCGCTGTACTCTGATCCAGAAACGACTCCGGGATGACCATATTCTCGGTACCGGATGTGGTGTAGTCCCAGTAGGGCAAGGCCCAGTTGTCCGGTGCGCCAGGCAGCTCACTGAGCACAGAACGAATCACATTTTCGAACGCCAGCAGGTATTGCCTGTGCCAGGCCAGAAAATAGAACGATCCGTGCGGGCACTTGCCCAGAAACTCCAGATCACCGGGCCTGATACCGTTCTCCAGCCCGGTAACCCAGGGTTTGTCATCGTCGTAAGTAGCGTGCCAGAAAGGGGACTCAAAATAATACTGGTGGACGGCCGCCCACCACCCCCAGCTTTTGGGATCGGATATATCTCGCCCCCGCATCCGGCTGACGGCTTTTTCATACCAGTAGATGGGGTCGGCTGGGTTGGTAGTGGATTGGCCAACTAGGTTGGTACGTAGTCTGCTCGACATGACAGGTTCTCCTTAACTCGACATGACATTGACGTCGCGACCATCGACCAGTGTTCCGTCTGGTTAATTCGCGGACCTACTGAGCCACTACCTGCTGACGTAGGGTGTAACTTTCAAACTAGTCCATAACCCGCCGGCTTCAAGTGGCGGCCTGTGCCAAGGACCGCCACCTGCCACCTTACCGCCCGCCGATCTCGCACTGGCGATTCCGAGTTCATCAGCGGTTCCTTGAAGGTTAATCAACATCAACGAGTTACGTACGCCCCGGATGATCAAGCATTGAGTCAATAACCTCGCCAAGCCTCACAACGCCCCGGCGATGCTCTGCGTTTGGTTGATCATTAAAGCCAATGTGTCCAGAGTTAAGTCCTTGAGTCATCTCGACAAACCCATCGACGGCCGGTACCGAGAAGCCCTGCCCCGATACGTATTGTGCCCAATCCGTTTGCGGTATTGGCGCAGCCGCTATCGGCTTCCCCAGTGACTTGGAAAGGTGGTTGGCAACGTCACAAGGCGCATACCTGGCAGGGCCTTCCAGGTTAATGACCCGCTCGCCATTCCAGGTTTCTGTCAGCACATCTGCGGCGATTCGTCCGATGTCATCGGTCGCGATCATCGCGATGGCCCGCTCCAATGGTGCAAGAAAGCTGGGCAGTTGGCCCTGTGCCACAGCCACCTTCACCAGAGGTTGCCAGTTCTCCATGAAGTAGGCCGCCCGCAGAAAGGCGACAGGCAAGCCGGTGCTGCCCAGGTGGTGCTCGAGCCCGCGATTCATGGCAATCCAGCCGGTACCGCCTGGTTGTTCCGCACCAATGGAAGACAGCGCCACCAGTTTCGGCAAACTGGCGTCTGTCGCCGCCTTGGCGATGGCGCGGGCCATGATCTCGGCCTGCGAGAACAGCTCATCCGAGGCATACTGCGGCGGACTGACGATATAGGCCCCATCAGCGCCAGACAGCGCCCGGACCAGAGACTCGTGATCGGCAAACTCGGCAACAGCCACTTCCGCACCACGTGCGCTCCAGTACGCTCCTTTTGATTCATCCCGCACAACAACCCGCACCCGCCTGCCAGCGCTCAGTAAGGCACTGGCCGCAGCGGCGCCGGTACGGCCGGTGGCACCCGTCACAACGTACAATTCGGTTTGGCTCATCGTCTTCTCCTGATGTTAAGGAGCCTCTGATTAACTCCGAATCGCCTCTGCGCGATCTGAGGGCTGCAGCTGCAAGGCGCGGTCCGCAGGTAATGGCCGCAGCCCTTGGCAAGGGCCGCAACGCCGCAGATGCAGCCCTCAGAACGCGCCCTTCGGGGCCTTCAGAGCGATCCACACTCGGTGTTGCGACTTTTTGAAAGGCAGCCAGCCTTCCTGCAAAGCCGCGCCTTGAGTGTGAACCGCTCTGAAGGCCAGAGGTGATCCGGAGTTAATCAGAGGCTCCTTCGACCTTGATGGATTCGATGTCCGAAACCCTATAGACTTCGCCGACATATGAGAAATGCATGAAAATTATATCGGGCATACCATAAATGGATATCGCTAAGGTCGACCTGAACCTGCTGAAGCTGTTTGACGCCTTGCTCAAGGAGGGCAGCGTGACGCGCGCCGGTCAACGGCTCGGGCTCAGCCAACCGGCTGCGAGCCGGGGCCTGGGAAGGCTGCGGCGGTTGCTGAACGATCAACTGCTCGTGCGAACGGCAACCGGATGGGAACTGACGCCGCGAGCGATGGCTCTGTCGGAGTTGGTGACAAAACTGCTGGATGATGCCCGGGCCATCGTTGCACCCACCGAGTTCGATCCCGCAACGGCCTCCGGTCGCCTTACCATCGCGAGTGCCGATCACCTGGCACTGCTGTTGATGCCGACGCTGACATCCAAGCTCGCAGTACTCGCGCCAGGGATAGACCTGGTGATACCCCCTCCGTCGGGAGATAACGTGGCACTGATCGCCCAGGGAGGCGCCGATCTGGCCATCGGGTCATTTCGAGACCTGCCGGCAAGGTTCCACTGCCGCTCGCTCTATCATGAGGATTTTGTATGCGTCGTACGCCAGGGTCACCCGGTGCTCGCCGAGGGGCTGAACCTGCATAACTTCGCAGCGCTGTCGCACCTGGCGGTCATCATCACCGGCCAAGGCAGGAGTAGTGTTGACGAGGCCCTGTCTAAACACGGACTCACCCGGAGAATCGCGGTGCGAACACCGCACTTTCTGGTTGCCCCGACGATCGTCGCGGAAAGTGATCTGATCCTGACAATGCCACGCAAGCTAGCTATTCGATTGGCCCGGTCGACGGCCATTGAGATCCTTGAAGCGCCGATCCGCATTGAGCCCATGACGCCATCCCTCATCTGGCACGAGCGACAGCACTACGACCCGGCCCATCAATGGCTTCGTCAGCTGATTGTCGACATTGCTCAGGCGTTGTGAGACGTCCTAGACCCACCGCCGCACACGCCGGCAATACTCGTCGTATTCCGCTCCGAACCGTCGGCGCATGGCGTTCTCTTCAAACGCGATGTACCACCGGTCGGTGATGAGCACAAACAGCCCAGCCAGCAGGAAAGAGGAAGCTGCGCCACCCAGCAGTATCGCAAAGCCAATCAGGGCGATGGCAAAGCCGAGATACATGGGGTTTCGCGTGTGCCCGAACACACCCTCGGTAACCAGAACATCCGGTTCATTGAAGGTCAGTATGTTGGTGTGTCGCCGTTTGAACAGGTTTTTGCCCGCTATCGACAAAGCCAGCCCTGCGGCGGCGACAACCAGCCCGGCCAGGTTATAGGGGAAGCCAATGGGATGAGAGAACCCCATACTCCAGCACAACAGGGCCATCGCAATCACAAATACCAGGAAAAGGACCGGCGGCAACAGCTTTCTCATGATAACGCTCCAGAACAACTCGCCATTGAGTGGAGCGCCAAAGTACCTCCGTACAGCCTCAGGTACCTTAACCTAGGTTAAGCCCATCTCCCGTCGTATCCGCGACAACGTCACGTCCGTCACCCCGAGATACATCGCCACCTGCCGCAGTGGAACCTGCTCGCAATCCTCAGCAAACTCTGCCAGAAACTGCTCATACCGTTCCCTGGCATTCAACAGCAGGAAAGCCGCCTCACGCTTCTCCTTTTTCAGAACCAGATTCTCATAGAGCTTGCGCACGAACTCTGCCCAGTTACGGTTACCTTGGGACAGCTCTATCAGGGCGCGGTACTCGATTGATGCGGTCGTACAACGGGTAATGGCCTGGGTGAAAAATGGGCTCGGCATATCACTGACACAACTGCTGATACTGGCAAAAGCACCACCAGCCCGAACCAGCGACTTGTTCCGCTCCTTGCCACCCGCATCGATGTAGAAATAGCGCCCGATACCCTCCATCACGAAGTAGACGTGCCGGACAACATCACCGCTGGAGAAGACATATTCACCAGGGGCGTAAGTGTGAAATGCGAAGTGTGAGTAGGCAGCTTCCAGGTCGACCCGGCTGAACGACACAACGCTTGATAGACGAGCCGTTAATCGGCGAAATTCACCATCGTTCATCCCGACTCCCCAGACTCAAAGACGGACTTCTCCGCCAAGACGGCACGCTGTTTATGAACATCCCGATAACACAACATCTCAAACAGACGCTCTTCCCGTTCGGGAGTGAAGCCGCACTTGCCGTCCCAGGTTTCCGGATTCTCATAGGTGCCGAAGAGCATATCCCACCATACGATATCGCCATAGTTGTTCTTGTGACGACCGAACTGGTGGTGAATCCGATGCATCTCTGGCCTCTGGAATACGTAGCCGATCCAGCGGGGCGTTCTGACGTTGGTGTGGTAGAAGAACTCACCAATGGCAGTAAAGAAGGTGTAGATAGCGCCCGCTTCAACGGACAGGCCCAGAAACGCGTAGACGAGCAGACTACCGATGATGGAGTTCACCACCATTTCGCCGGGGTGCTTGTAGAACGACGTGATGACCTCAAGCCGTCTGGGGCTGTGGTGAATTTGGTGAAAGAAGCGCCAAAGCACGTCTGACTCATGGCGCCAGCGATGCCACCAGTAGAACACAAATGTAGCGATAAAGTAGGCCAGAGCACCGCCAGCCAATGGCGACAGGTAATGGGAGAGTGAGACCACCGAAGCCCCGGATAACCACGTTTCCCAGGTAACCCCCGCCAACAGAACCACCCCCAGCTGGATGGCATTCACCAGCACGACCCGCCAGGGCCAGCTACGGATTTTCGGCAGCCGCCATCCCGGTATGATTCGCTCCAAAACAAAGCACGCCACAAACACAATGACGATAACCTCAAGCATCCCTGTCCCCCTATGAATATCTCCAGAAGAGAAGTCTCGGCTTTCGGCGATCTGTTTGAAGTTTTTGAGGAAAGGTTGTACCGAGCACTACCTTAAGTATCGATAGAAACGACTTTATCGTTCACAACCCCGTCGGCAGGCGTATTCGCCTGCATGTATCCACCCGCACCAACGCCCTATCAGGCGTGCTTTGGCATTCCTACAACCGGCTCCCAGCTCTCCGCCCAGGTATGGTTGGCATCCTCTCCCCGCGCTGCCAATGCATCGGTCAGAAAATCGATGAACACCCGGACTTTGGCCGGCAGGTAGTC
The DNA here is from genome assembly GCF_023156385.1 of Marinobacter xestospongiae. Taxonomy (GTDB): domain Bacteria; phylum Pseudomonadota; class Gammaproteobacteria; order Pseudomonadales; family Oleiphilaceae; genus Marinobacter; species Marinobacter xestospongiae. The sequence continues at coordinate 136,653 of NZ_JAKZAK010000001.1, read as the reverse complement.
ACGCTTGGGATAGATGGCAAACACACCGCTGCCAGGCTCCGGGGGCCGGTAGTAGGGGTACAGCGACACCAGGGCACCGCTGTCCAGCCCGTCCTTGGCGAGGAAGTGCGGCAACTGGGCAAAGCCAAGACCGTCGGCGCACATGTACGCCATGGCTTCACCATCATCGGTGAGATAGCGGCGTTCCAGTTCATAGGGCTGGTACTCCCAGGTCTCATCGGGCAGGAAGATTGGCTGTAGCTGCTGAGTCTCCTTGATGCGAAAACCAATCCAGGAATGGGAGTGAAAATCTTCGCGACGACGGGGTATACCGCACTCCTCCAGATACCGGGGCGACGCGCAGACCAGGAAGTCCATCGGGCTAAGTCGTCGGGCCACCAGACGGCTGTCTTTTACATAGCCGGTTCGCAGTGCCACATCGATGTCGTTGTCGATGATGTCTGCATGCAGGTCATTGATTTCAAGTTCCAGACGGATGTCCGGATACTGAAGGCAGAACGCCCGCAACAAGGGGCGCAGATAGAGGTGGCCGTAGCAGACAGCGGAACTGATGCGCAGGGTGCCGCTGGGCGAGCGGTTGATCTGCTTGAGCTCTTCTTCACAACCTGAGAGGTCCTGCATCATCTTGCGCACGGTGCTGGCGTAACGCTCGCCAGCGGCGGTAATCCGCAGTTGCCGGGTTGAACGCTGGAACAGTGTCAGCCCCAACTGGGCTTCCAGGCGGCCAATGGCTTTACTGACGGTGGAGGGATCGCTGCCACACAGCCTGGCTGCTGCCGCGAAACTGCCGCCATCACAGGTGGCGATAAAAATTTCCAGTGACCGTAACTTGTCCATCAGACCAGTATAGCAACAAAGAATCATGAACATTATTCACGACTGTTTGGGGTGACAGGCCGATTTTCCCGAGCTTTCAGGTGCCTAGAATTCGTTTGCCAACCACGTACCTGTCTGGGGAAAACCGTTGAAACATCATGATCCCAATCCCATAGCCACCACCGGCACCCTGGCCTACTGCCTTCTGGCATTTGTTGCTATGGCAGGCCTTGCCTACATCAACTTCCTGCCCGGCGTCGTTAATGCGCTCGCGGGAAACATCGGCTTCAGTGACGCCCAGGCCGGGCAGATCGTTGCGCTCAACGGTTACGGCGGCTTGCTGGGCAGTGCCATTGCGATTGCCCTGATACGCCGGGTGCAATGGCAATACGCCATGCTGACCTTCCTGACGCTACTGGCCATGGTTGACCTGGCCACCGCCTGGGTCGAGCCCTACCCGTTGCTGCTCGGCTGGCGCTTTGGCGCCGGCGTGCTGGGCGGGCTCTGTGTCGGCATCGGGCTTGCGGTGCTGGCGCGATTGAACGACCCCGACCGGGCATTCGGCCTGTTGATGTTCGTGCAGTTCAGCCTGGGCTCCGTGGTTATCTACCTGCTGCCGGGGCTGGAAATCGCCCTTGGCGCCCACGCCGTGTTCTACGTGATGGCGACCCTGGCGGCTCTAAGCCTGATGTTGCTGCCGTTCCTGCCCACCCTGCGGCTCGATAGCAGTTCAACCGAACCATCCTCCCCCTTGCCAGCCAATACGACGCTACTGCTGCTGGCCATCCTCGGCTACCAGGTAGCGGCCAGCGGGATCTGGGCCTACGTGGGACTGATCGGCCGTGATGCGGGCATGGCGGCCGAGTCGGTCAGCCAGTACATCGCCGCGACCGGCTTGCTGGGGCTGTTGGGCGCCATGCTGCCGGTGATCAGTGGCAAACGCTTTGGGCGCCTGTTCTGGGTGACCACCGGTCTGGCGATGTCGATGGTTGCTGCTGTTCTGCTGGACTACGCCCAACACACCGTCCTCTATGTGGCGGCGATGGCGCTGCTGTTCTTCGCCTGGCCCGCGGTGCAGTCGTTCCTGCTGGCGGTTACCGCAGACATGGACCGCACCGGGCGACTTTTGGCCATGGCCGGACTCACCGCTTACGTCGGAATGGCGTCCGGTCCCCTGCTCGCTGCCAGCCTGCTCGAGCGCGACAGCTTTTCGGTCATGCTCTATAGCTGTGCAGGCATTTTCTTGATGAGCTTTGTGTTGCTGATACGGCCCGTTCAGGCCCAGGACACTCCGATGGGCGCCGTACCGCTTTCGCCATAGCCGGTCACAAACCAACCCCCTGATTCGTCATTCCCTACATCACCCTCTACATCAACCCCCTACATCACAGAAGGTAGCAACATGATCCGATATTTCTTGAACAAGATGCTGATGGCCATGCACCGGCGATACAACTATGACGTTCGCTACATGCAGGAAATCCTGCAGACCGACCTGCCCGCGTTCCTGAAATACCTGGGCTTTCAGATGATGGCGGCCCATTCGGCAAAAGTCCCTGCGGAACCGCTGTTTGCCGCCAGGGTGAGGGCGATCATCTGGGACGATTGCGGCCCCTGCACGCAACTGGTGGTGAACATGGCGCTGGAAGCCAAGGTGAGCCCGGATCGGGTGCGCGCCATGGTGGACATGGACCTGGACAACCTGCCGGAAAGCACCGCCCTGGTGGCCCGCTTTACCGAACTGGTACTGGCCCACAACCCGGAAGCGGATGAGTTGCGGGAGCAGATCCGCGCCCTGTGGGGCAGCAAAGGCCTGATCGCCATCGCCTACAGCATCAGTTCATCCCGGGTCTACCCCGCACTGAAATACACCCTGGGGTACGGACACACCTGTAGCCGTGTCCAGGTCAACGACCAGACATTGGCTCCAACCCGCTCAGCGGAGGCGCAACATGGTTAAGCAACTGATCACCGTAATAGCGCTTATCCTCGGGCTGGCCCTGTTCGCCAATGGCGTGTTCATGCTGGTGGCGCCCGAAACCTGGTACTGGACCGTGCCCGGCGTACCGGTGCGGGGCTCGTTCAATCAGCACTTTGTGCGAGACATCGGCATCCAGTACCTGCTGATGGGCGTGGCGTTTGCCTACGGCGCCCTCAACGCCCGACATCGGCTGCTGCTATGGGCGCTCCCCACCACCTGGCTGGTCGGTCACGCGATCTTTCATGTCCTGGAAGTTGCCACGGGCCTCTGCGGGCCCGAATACCTGCTGGTGGATTTTGCCGGGGTGACCGTGCCGGCACTGATCAGTCTGGGGCTGTTTTATGGGCACTACCGAATGCAACGGGGGGCCAGCCAGGCTGTCAGCGACGCTGCCGCGCCCTCTGCTCCCCCGAAGCCCAAGTGACACTATAGTGAGATACCGACAGCCAAATCCGACAAGAATCGCTAGCTACCTTGGAGCATCTGAATGACATTCTGCGCAGCCTTCTGGGCGGAAGCCGGGTTCTGGCCGGTCACCAGACGGCCATCGATAACCACGTTTTCTTCCCAGGCTGCGCCATAGACATGAGTGGCGCCACGCTCGACCAGTTCGTCCTGCAGCAGGAAGGGAACCACATCGGTCGTGCCCAACGAAGCCTCTTCCTCATTGGTGAATGCAGCAACGCGCTTGCCCGCCACCAGCAACTCACCACTGGACAGTCGCAGATTGACCAGCGCAGCATTGCCATGACATACCGCAGACACAACACCCTGGTTCTCATAGATTGCAGCAGAGATACGGCTGATGTCGTCGTTTTCGGGAAAGTCCCACATCGGCCCAGAGCCTCCGGCAAACATAACAGCGCGATAGTCCTCCGGATCAACCTCCGCCAACGGAATGCTGCGAATCACTTTTGCCATTAACTCCGCGTCATTCAGGAATACCTGATGGAACTCATCTTCTTCTCTGAACGCCTTGGCATCGACCGGAGCCATGCCGCCTTCAATACTGGCAACATCCACGGTGTAGCCGGCCTCAGTAAACTCGTAGTAGGGGTGGGTAAGTTCCGGCAACCAGAACCCCGTTTTCTTGCCGGTATTCCCCAGTTCGGTATGGCTGGTCAGAACAATGAGTATCTTTTCCGGGTCTTTGTCTGAGCCTCCGGCATGGGCAAGGTTGGTGGTAAGCAGGGCAACAAACAGCAGGGCAATACTGATTAGGTGCTTCATGGTTCACTCCGGTGATCAGGTACAAGTTCACAAACAGGTCGATAGAGATCAAAAAAGAGCCTCTGACGTCGCTCTGCCTGGCAATCAGTAGGCGACCGTGAATCGTTGCTGGTGATGTCGAGGGGCTTCCGCCTCGTCGATCAGGGCGACAGCCAAATCCTCAATGGAGATACTGGAGTTGCCATCGGAATCAACGACCAGTTCGTCCGTGCCCAGGCGGTATTGACCGGTCCGCTCGCCGGCAACCAGATTTGCAGGCGGGCTGAGGTAAACCCAGTCCACCGTGCTTTCTGCCTGGCAGGCCTCCTGCTGATCGGCACTGGCCCGACCAATGTGTCGAGCTGAGACCGGCAAATAGCTCGCATCTTCCATCACCGTTCGACCGCCCGTCCCGGGCACGGTCAGGGTTGCAGCACCACCGACCACAATCAGCCGAACCTTGCTCCGGGCAACCCCGGACATCAGCGACCGGGTGAACTCAAACACTCGTTCGCGATCACCCGCCGGCGGCCGGGTCGCGTTAACGACAACATCCTGGCCCGCCGTCAGCCTGGCAACGTCAAACGGGTCGGTAGCATCGCCCGCCTTGGCAATGGCAGCCTCCGGCAACGCCTCAAAAGTCCGGGCATCACGAACAACCGCTGACACCTCATGCCCTCGGGCAAGCGCCTCCGCGACAACCCGACGACCTACGTTTCCTGCGGCACCCAGTACGGTAATTTTCATTGGAGGAACTCCTTTTGAATATGATTTCGAGGTGGCGCTCTACGCCGCCCTTGCGGCCCGCGACGGGCCCGTTGGTTGACGCAGAGAACTTTATCCCGTTTCCCAAAAATCGATAATCCACTAGAATGGAAAATTACTGTTGATTAAAATTCCACAATAGGGCGAATAGATGAACGGATTCGGGGCCATTCCAGCCTTTGTTGCGGTGGTGAAGGGCGGTGGGTTTTCAGCGGCGGCGCGCGCACTCGGTGTTTCCAAGTCGGCGGTGAGCAAACGCATCAACCAGCTCGAGCAGGAGCTTGGCGTTCGCCTCCTCTACCGGACCACACGCAAGCTCAGCCTGACGGAAGCCGGGGAACGCTATTTCGAACACGCGGAACAGGCATTGCGGGCAGCGAGTCAGGCGGAGGACGCTGTTGCACAGCTGCAGGGGGAACCTCAGGGCAAGCTGAAGATCAGCAGCCCTATGTCCTTTGGACGGCTCCACATTGCCCCGCTGATCCCCAAGCTCCTGAAGCGTTACCCCAAGCTCGATATCGAGCTCATAATGGACGACCGCCCTGTGGACCTGGTTGCCGACGGCATCGACATTGCCATTCGGAGCAGCTTCGGTGGGCTGCCGGATTCGGCACTTGTGGCCCGCAAGCTGGCGCCATTGAGACAGGCCGTCTTTGCATCACCGGATTACGGTCAGGAGCACCCACTGCCGCGCACCCCTGCCGACCTGACCGAACACAACTGTATTTTGTTCAGCTACTCCCGGGACGCCAATATCTGGACGTTTGAGCACGATGGAGCTGCAGAAACCGTTGAAGTAACCGGCAGCTATCGCGTCAACAACAGCGAAGCGATCCTTGCCGCCGTCCTCGAAGGCATCGGTGTCGGCCGGCTGCCAACCTTTGTCGCCGGCCCCCTGGTTAAATCGGGGCAGTTGGTTGACCTGTTCCCGACCCACCGCATCCCCGACCACACTCTGTATGCGGTTTTTCCCGAGCGGCAGTATCTACCGGCGAAGGTACGGGTGTTCCTGGAGTTTGCGCTGGAGTACCTGGGAGGGGATGAACCGTATTGGGATGAGTGAAGGATTACCTTCCCTCCCCCACCACCCGCACAAAGGCGTGATCTTCCAGACCGGCTTTGGGGCGGAATAACGCAGCGGGACGGCCGCGGCCTCCGGGCGGCGGGGCTTCACCGGACTCCTCCAGGATGTCGGCGCTGAGGATGCGGCGGCGGAAGGACTTCTTCTCCAGTGGTGCGCCGAGCACTTCCTCGAAGGCCTGCTGCAATTGGGTCAGGGTGAACGGTTCATCCAGGGTGTGGATGGGCAGTACTGTATAGGCAGTCTTGCTGCTGAGCCGTTGGCGGGCAGCCTCCAGCAGATGGTTGTGGTCGAAGGCAAGGTGCTGTTGCTGAGCCGATGACAGCGGCCACCAACGGGCACCGGTGACAGTCTCGACGAATTCCGCGGTGGGAGCGTGAGCCATCAGCGCCATATACAGCACAGTGACCGACCAGCCACGGGGGTCTCTGCTGGCGTCGCCACTGGTGCAGACTTGTTCCAGGTAGGGGGCATTGATGCCGGTTTTCTCATGCAGCTTGCGGCCGGCCGCCTCACTGAGATCCAGGTCACTGTCGGTGTTGATAAAGCCACCGGGCAACGCCCAGCGGCCTTGGGCCGGATGGTTGCCCCGCTGCACCAGCAACACATGAAGCTGGCCCTCAATCAGAGTGAAGATGGCGACATCCACCGTCACCAATGGGCTTGAATAGTCACCAGCCTGGTAGTTCGCCAGGTAGTGTTGTTCATCCATGCTGTCGCTGTTGGCCATGGGCTCCCCTTGCAATTTAGTGGCTTTATGCCAACAATAACACAGTTCCAGCCCAGAACTGGAAACCAAGACGGCCGGACAGACCGGCCGCAAGATTCACCAGCAAGGAGCTTGCTGCATGCAACGTGCTTTCGATTTCACGGTGTTTATTGGTCGTTTTCAACCCCTGCACAGCGGTCACCTTCACGTTATCCGCTCCGGTCTGGAGCAGGCTGACAAACTGATTCTGCTGATCGGCTCCGCCTGGCAGGCCCGCAATGCCCGCAATCCCTGGACCCATCAGGAGCGGGAGCAGATGGTGAGAGCCTGTCTCACCAGCGAGGAAAACAGCCGCCTGCTGTGCCTGCCGCTGATGGACGCGCCCTACAACGATGAGGTCTGGGTGCGGAACGTCCAGGCCACCGTCGCCGGCCTGGCCACCGCCCACTACACCACCCCCCACCGGGCAATGAAAACCGCACTGATCGGCCACAGGAAGGACGCCACCGGCTTCTACCTGAACCTGTTTCCGCAGTGGTCCAGCCTGTCGGTGGACAACCTTGAGAACATCAGCGCAACCCCTTTACGGGAGCGATTCTTCAGCGATGAACCGGCAACTCTGCTGCCGCAACTGCGTGACAGCGGTGTACTGCCTCCGGAAGTGGTCGCCTGGCTAGCAGACTTTGCCAGCACCAATCCGGGCTACCAGCAGGTGCGGGATGAACTGGCGTTTGTTCGCAAGTACCAGTCGGCCTGGGAATCAGCACCATACGAACCTACGTTTGTGACCGTGGACGGCGCGGTGGTGCAGTCCGGTCATATCCTGCTGGTGGAACGCCGGGCCAATCCGGGCAAGGGGCTCTGGGCGCTGCCCGGCGGCTTTGTCGACCCCGGTGAGCGCCTGCTGGACGCCTGCCTGCGAGAGTTACGGGAAGAAACCCGTCTCAAGGTGCCAGCACCGGTGCTGAAAGGCTCTATCCGCCAACAACGGGTGTACGACGACCCATACCGTTCCGCTCGGGGCCGCACCATCACCCATGGTTTCTACTTTGAATTGGCGCCTCAGGCAGAGCTGCCCAGGGTAAAAGGCGGCGACGACGCCCGCACGGCGCGCTGGGTGCCACTGGCGGAACTCGATCCCCAAACCATGTTTGAAGACCACTACTTCATTATCCAGGACCTGATCGGGGCCGCCTGACGGCCACCGGACAACTCAGGGAAATAAAGCTTGACCTAATTAGTGGCTCTAGGCCAATATAGCTTCATCGGGCAGCAAACAAACCCGTGCAGCGGAGCGCTGCCAACGGCGCCGGATAGACCAGCGCCGAACACCACTGAACGGAGGATTTCCGTCATGCGTAACCTGATTCTGAACACCGATTCCTACAAGACCTCACACTTCCTGCAATACCCGGCGGATACCCGCTTCATCTCCAGCTACATCGAATCCCGGGGTGGCGCCTACCCTGAAACCGTATTCTTTGGCCTGCAGGCGTTCCTGAAGGAGTACCTCAGCCGGCCGATCACCACCGCCGACATAGATGAAGCCGACACCCTCTGCCGTGCCCACGGCGTACCGTTCAACCGGACTGGCTGGGAGTACATCCGCGATGCCTACCAGGGCTATTTACCGATCGAGATTGAAGCGGCGCCGGAGGGAACAGTGGTCCCGACGGGCAATGTACTGGCTCAGGTGGTCAACACCGACCCCAACTGCGCCTGGCTCAGCAGCTATATTGAGACCGCCCTGCTGCGCGCTGTGTGGTACCCCACCACCGTGGCCACCCGTGCCAGAGCCTGTCGAGACATTATCGAAAGCGTCATGACTCAGACCAGTGACAGCCTGGACGGTCTCGACTTCAAACTGCACGATTTCGGAGCCCGCGGTACCAGCTCGGAAGAAACCGCTGCACTCGGCGGCATGGCCCACCTGCTGAGTTTTGCCGGAACGGATAACCTGTCGGCGATTGTCGCAGCGCGGCGCTATTACCAGGCCGACATGGCCGGTTTCTCAATCCCGGCGGCAGAGCACAGCACCATGACCAGTTGGGGCCGGGACGGCGAGGCCGCCGCCTACGCCAACATGCTGGAACAGTTTGGCGGAGATGGTCGTACGGTGGCCGTGGTCAGCGACTCCTATGACCTGTGGAACGCTATCGACAATCTCTGGGGCGACACCCTGAGGGAGCAGGTCATCCAAAATGGCGGCACGCTTGTGGTGCGGCCGGATTCCGGCGAGCCGGTGGCGATTGTTCCCGAAGTCATTGAACGGCTGATGGCCCGATTCGGCTTTACCACCAACCACAAAGGCTATCGGGTATTACCGCCGTTTGTGCGGGTGATCCAGGGCGATGGCATCAATACCGACAGTATCGCCGCCATCCTTGCCGCCATGACGGCCAGAGGCCTGAGTGCAGACAACATCGCCTTCGGCATGGGCGCCGAACTGCTGCAGAAACTCAACCGGGATACCCAGAAGTTCGCCATGAAGGCCTCGGCCATCCAGGTCGGCGAACAATGGCGGGACATCTACAAAGACCCGATCACCGACCCGGGCAAACGCTCCAAGCGGGGGCGCCTGGCGCTGATTCGCGACGGTGACCGTTTCAGCACGGTGCGAGCGGAGGCATTGGCAGGACGCAGCAACGAACTCAGGACAGTGTTCCGCAACGGTGATCTGGTCAATGCGGTGGACTGGCACACCGTCTGCCAGCGTGCACGTTCCTGAGCCTGCTCCGAGTAGAGGGCGCCTCTGAAGACCAAAGATGGCTGGAGTCAAACCGAGGCCTCCAGGTCTTTGTCGATGCCCTCATCCACCACCAACCTGGCTCTGGCCAAAGCCGTGAAGATATCGGATGGGCGCAGGCCGATGATGGCTCGGAAGGTATGAGACAGATGCGCGGAATCGGTGAACCCCGCTTCCAGCGCGGCTTCGGTCAGTGACCAGCCCCGGGCCACCCGTATCGCGGTGACGAACAGCCGGTGCCATTGGCGGTAGCGTCGGATCGGCACCCCCACCTGCTGGCGGAAGAGCTGTACCAGTCGTGGAGCAGACAGATTGACGGCCCCGGCGAGTTCGGTGACCGGGCAGTTCTGTGCCACGGACTGGTGAATCAGCGACACCACCCGGGCAACCCGGTCATCCACCACTGGATAGGGGATGGCGCCCGGGTTGATCAGCGTCTCCAGAGTGCGGAACCCTTCGCTGGCAGCGATGCCCGGGTCAAGCATTTGTCGGAACAAACGCTGGAACTCTTGCTCTCCAGGCACCCGCTGACAGACACCGGCGTCGCACTCAAGCATACGGGGTTCGAGCAGGGCATGATCCTGTCCCAGCGCATCCAGGTAGCAGGTGCCAATAAGCCGGTCGCCAGCATCGACCCGTACCCGCTCCCCGGGCTTCAGTAACAGACTGGTGCAATAGCCAGGACCGGGCATGTCCGGAGTCTGGTACTGCAGCAACCCGTCCAGCGCGACGGTCAGTGAAGCGGCTGCCAGGTTGAACTCTATGGGCCGGGCCAGACGCCCCACGTACACGGTCCGCCGTGGCCAGAGGTAGAGGGCGCAGTCGGGCGATGGGTGGGCCATCGTCATAGTCGGTTTTTTCGTTGTTGGACCAGTGTGCCGAGCTTAGCCGAAACCCGACACCCTGCCGCCAGCGTTCATGCACATTCGTGACCTGAGCCACGTTTCCGATCACTGCGGGTAACCGTTATCAGTTCTTACAAGAAGCCCGCTGTGCCCCTGCCCTATGGTATCGCTCACTGATGGTATCGGGCCTTCCCGTCCGGTAGTCACCATCCGCTCGCCAGCTGACACGGCAACATAGGATCAGCCGGTGGCCACACCAAACAACAACAATTGAACAAGGGAAGACCATGAGAAAAGTAATGATCGCCGCTGCTGCCGCAGCCGGCATGACCGCCACCCTGCCCGCCCAGGCCGGTTTCTTCAGTAACTGGTTTGATCGCAACGACGCCGAAACCCGTCACCCGATCGTGCTGGTGCCAGGCATCTTCGCCTTCGACACCATCGCAGGGGTGGATTACTGGTACCGCATTCCCGCCGCACTGGAGTCCGAGGGCGCGACGGTATTCATCCCCAGGATCAACGCCTTCGACAGTTCCGCCATGCGCGGTGAACGGCTGATCGAGCAACTCGAGGAGATCCGCGCGGCGTCCAACGGACAGATTGAGAAGTTCAACCTGATTGGCCACAGCCAGGGAGGCCTCACCTCCCGCTATGTCATGAATGTCCGACCAGACCTGGTCGCCTCGGTGTCCACCGCCCACTCCCCCCACAAAGGGTCGCCGCTGGCGGATGTGGCAACAGGCATTGCACCGGAAGGTACATTGCGGGGCATCACCTTCGAGGCCTTCTCCAACGCCGTTGGCAATCTGGTCAACCTGCTGTCCGACAACCGCCATGACCGTGCCGATGTCAACGCCATGCTGGCCGAGTTCAACAGCGACGGCTCCGCTGCTTTCAACGCCCAGTTCCCCGCCGGGGTGCCGGAATCCGCCTGCGGCGAAGGGCCGGCGGAAGTCACCATCAATGGCCACCCGATCCGTCTTTACTCCTGGAGTGGCACCGCCACCTTCACCACGGGCCTGGACCTGTCCGATGCGCTGTTTGGCGCCACCAGCCTGGCCTTCGAGGAGGCCAACGACGGCGTCACCGGCCGCTGCTCCAGCCATTTTGGCCAGGTGATCAAGGACAACTACACCATGAATCACATTGATGTGAACAACCACGTCCTGGGTATGGTGTCACTGTTCGAGACCCGGCCCGAGACCCTGTTCCGCAATCACGCGGTACGCCTGAAACAGGCCGGTCTCTGAGTTCATCAAGGAGCCACTCATAATCAAAGCCCCCCGGCAATTTCGGCCGGGGGGGGAGGAGCCGTCCAATGCCGACCCGAACTCAGCTACTCGCACTTACGGTCACCAGCTTGGGTCTGATGCTGGGCCTGTGGCTGCAACAGACCGCACAACCGGGCAACGTGCCATTATCCTCCTCCCCACTTACCGAGAGGCCAGCACACCCAATCAGCCAGGGCGCCGGGGTTTCCGGCGAGATTCTGGTCTCCTCTTCACCACAGTCATCGCAGCCTAAGCCGCTGCCACCACTGCCCCCGCACCTGGCTGATGCGCAGCCCCGCTTTCGGCTTGCGGTGGACAGCGACGGCAACCTGCGGCCAACCCCCGACATGCGACGGCTGTTTGATTTCTACCTCGCCGGTCTGACCGACGAGCCGCTCGAGCTGGTCATGACACGCATCCAGCAGGCCCTGTCCGACGAACTGGGTGACCAGCCCCAGGCCCTTGCCCAGGCCCGGAACCTGCTGACACGCTACATTGACTATCGCCTGGCACTGGACGACCTCGCCGGAGCAACACCGCCGCGGCTGGCCACAGGGGCATTTGATCTGGAAGCCCTCCGCCAGCGCCAGCAACACCTGCAGACGCTGAGGGGCACCCAATTCAACGACGACGAACAGGGCGCGTTCTTCGCGCTGGAGAGCCGCCAGGACGAACATCTGCTGACCTACATGGAGATCGCTCAACACCCTGGCCTACAAGAGGACCAGCGAGCTCAGGCGCTGGCCGCCCTGGAGCACTCGCTGCCGACAGAACTTCGCCAACTCCGCCAGCGGGTCACCAGCCACGCCGAGCTGTACCAACACACCCGTCAACTTCGGGACCAGGGTGCCAGCCCGGCCGAGCTCTATCAGCTCCGGGCCCAGACCCTGGGCGACAACGCCGCCGCCCGGCTGGCCGAACTTGATCGCGAGCGCCAGTACTGGCGGCAACGCCTGGACACCTTTGTCGCCGACCGCAACCGTCTGCGCCAGTCCGAACTGCCGCCGGCAGCCCAACAGGCCGCCATCGATCAGCTGATCGAACAGCGTTTTTCCGCCACCGAAGCCCTGAGGGTTCGGGCGCTGTCACCCGAGCTATGAACAGGCCCGGACGCCCTATTGGACCAGGGAGTCTCTGATTAGCTCCGAAGGTGAAAAGACTCAAACAGAGGCGCCAAAGCCTGAACGATCTGATCCTGGTCCGCCGGACCGGGCCGGCGACGGGCCAACAGTGGATTCAGGCACTGATCGGTTCCAGCAATCTGGATCGCATAGTTGGATACACCCTGCTGCGCCAGGCATACCCCCAGCTTGATGATGTAGGCGGCGCAATGCAGCTCGGGGTGCCAGGTGGTGCGACATTCAAAGGCGAGACCGTGTTGCAGCAACAGCGACAGCGCCCGCCAACTGGCAGGACCGCTGCTGCGGCTGGTGGTAATGGCAGGGTAGCGGGCCGGCAGCGCCTTGATGTCGAGGCCGACCCAGTCCAGCCAGGGCAAAAGCCGTTGCAGTCGATCGGCGTCCGGGGCGCCGGTGTGCATTCCCACCCGGAAGCCAAGCTGCTGTACCTCTGCCATGGCGGCAGCCAGGCCGCGCTGCAACAATGGCTCGCCACCGCTGAACACCACCGCCTCCAGCCGATGCTGTCGTCGTTGCAGCAATCGGCGCACATCCGCCCAAGCTGGTGCCCCAACGTCAGCTCGACGGGGGATCAGGTGTGGGTTGTGGCAGTAGTGACAACGCCACGGACAGCCCTGCAGAAACACCGTGGCGGCCAGCTTGCCCGGGTAGTCGACGGTGGAAAAAGCCACCACCCCACCGAGCCGTAAGCCGTCGGCGGACCAGCGCTTGCCGTCCGCCGTGGCCAGATCCTGCGCCGTCATGACGCCCGGAAGGGTTTCCGCTCACGATGCTCCGAGCGCTTGCCGTGGTTGAAGGAGGTGACCGGGCGGTGGTAACCCATAACTCGGGTCCAGACTTCACAGCGCTGACGACGGGACGGTTCAGGTTTCTGGTTCATGGTGGTACTCCTTTGATTTGGTGGATCGTTTGGGTGGGAAGGCCAGTCAGGCCCGGGCCTGCTCCGCCAGCAACGCCTCGTCGCAGCGGGGGCAGAATTCGTGTTCGCCATCCAGATAGCCATGGAGAGGGCAGATGGAGAATGTCGGCGTCACGGTGATGTACGGCAGCCGGTGGTTCTCCAGTACCCGCCGTACAAAGCGGGCGCAGGTGTCGGCATCGCTGATACGCTCACGCAGGTATAGATGCAGCACGGTGCCGCCGGTGTATCGGGTCTGCAGCGCATCCTGCAGCTCCAGCGCCTCAAAAGGGTCATCGGTGTAACCCACCGGCAGCTGGCTGGAGTTGGTGTAGTAGGGAGCATCCGCCGTGCCCGCCTGGAGTATGTCGGCAAACCGCTTGCGGTCCTCGCGGGCAAACCGGTAGGTGGTGCCCTCCGCCGGTGTTGCCTCCAGGTTGTAGAGGTTGCCGGTGTGTTCCTGGAATGCCTGCATGCGATGGCGGACATGATCCAGCAACGCCAGGGCAAAAGCCTGTCCCTGAGCACTGGTGATGTCGTCCTGATCGGCAGTGAAATTGCGGATCATTTCATTGAGCCCATTCACGCCAATGGTGGAGAAGTGATTGCGCAGCGTCCCCAGATACCGCCGGCTATAGGGAAACAGGCCTTCATCCATCAGCCGGGCAATCACTTCGCGCTTGCGTTCAAGGCTCTCCCGCGCCAGTTCAAGCAACTGATCCAGGCGTTCAAACAGTGCCTCTGTCTGCCCGGCATACAGATAGCCAAGGCGGGCGCAGTTGATGGTGACCACCCCCAGCGAACCGGTCTGCTCCGCCGAGCCGAACAGCCCATTGCCCCGCTTCAGCAGCTCCCGCAAGTCCAGCTGCAATCGACAGCACATGGAACGCACCATGTTCGGCTCCAGGTCCGAGTTGAGGAAGTTCTGGAAGTAAGGCAAACCATAGCGGGCCGTCATAGCGAACAGCCGGTGGGCATTGTCAGAGCTCCAATCAAACTCTGGGGTGATGTTGTAGGTGGGGATGGGAAAGGTGAACACCCGCCCCTTGCTGTCGCCGGACGTCATCACATCGATGTAGGCCCGGTTGATCACGTCCATCTCGGCCTGCAGTTCGCCGTAGTGGAAAGGCATTTCCTCGCCGGCAATCACCGGCACCTGGTCCTTCAGGTCCTCCGGGCAGACCCAGTCAAACGTCACGTTGGTGAACGGCGTCTGCGTCCCCCACCGGGACGGCACATTGAGGTTGTAGACAAACTCCTGCATGGCCTGGCGCACTTCCGCATAACAAAGCCGATCTTTGCGGACGAACGGTGCCAGGTAGGTATCGAAGGAGCTGAAGGCCTGGGCGCCGGCCCATTCGTTCTGCAGCGTGCCCAGGAAGTTCACCATCTGGCCGATGGCACTGGACAGGTGCTTCGGCGGTGCTGCCTCCACCTTGCCGGGCACGCCATTCAGTCCCTCATGCAATAGCTGGCGCAACGACCAGCCCGCGCAGTAGCCACTGAGCATATCAAGGTCGTGGATATGCAGATCCGCCTGGCGATGGGCCTCACCAATCTCCGGTGAATAGACCTCGTTCAGCCAGTAGTTGGCAACCACCTTGCCCGCGGTGTTGAGGATCAGCCCGCCGAGAGAATAGCCCTGGTTGGCGTTGGCGTTGACCCGCCAGTCACTGCGGTCCAGGTACTCTCGAATGGTTGCTCCGGTGTCCAGACTGCCGCCCCGGGGGTGATTCATGCCTATGCCTCCTGCCAATGCTCTTCCGAAAATACTATATGTTGTGCCTTAAGATACCATCGAACACAACATAGACTTTGACAATTCTCAAACCGACCGCATCGACTCGCTCCTCAGCCCGTGACACTCCGTCACCGATGAGAAGGGTTCCTCACCTCCGCCGGGTTACCATACCCGCTCCCAATAATAAGGAATCACCATGCTGACCCTGGCTGAGAAACTCTGCATCACCGCCGCCTTTGCGTTCTTCATGACCGGCCTGCTGACCGGCATCTGGAAGTATCGCTGCATGGCCACCAGCGCCAACGCCAGCGCTCCGGTCTATGTCAACGTCGCCCATCGCAGCTCGCTGATGTATGCCTTCGCCGCCCTGCTGCTGGCGTACTTCGCCCGGCTCAGTGTGTTCCCGGATCTGGTGGATGCGCTCGCGGCATTGGCGGCACTGGCGTTCTTTAGTTTCGCGATCGTCACCTACATCGTGCATGGGCTGCTCAATGACACCAGCAACCAGTTGCGCAAACCCCATCAACTGGGGCGCCTGCACCTACCTGGCTGGGTCACGCCGCTGTTCATGGGGTTGCTGATCGTCGCCGAGGTGGGTGGTGCGGCGGTGTTGGGGGTGGGCGCCCTGTTGGCGATCTGGTAATCCGGTCGCCATACCGGCGTCATGGCGGTGTTGGTAGAATGGCCGCTGTGCCGTTTTCAGGAGACTCCAGATGGCAAAGTGGCTGATCAAATCCGAACCTTCCGAGTGCGGCATCGACGATTTCGCCCGCGATCCCGAAGGCTTCATTCCATGGGACGGCGTGCGCAATTACCAGGCCCGGAACTTCCTTGCACAGATGGCCGAGGGGGACGAGGTGTTCCTGTATCACTCCAGCTGCAAGCACATCGGTATTGCCGGCATCGTGCGGGTCGTCCGGGCCGCCTACCCAGACCCCCTGCAGTTCGACCCCGAGTCCCACTATCACGATCCCAAAAGCACCCGCGACAAACCGCGCTGGCAGGCAGTGGACATGCAGTTTGTCTCCCGGCTCCCCAGACTGATCAGCCTGGACCGGCTCAAATCACTGCCAGCACTGGCAGAACTGCCGCTGGTCCGGCATGGTAGCCGGTTGTCGGTGATGCCGGTCAGTGAGGCGGAATGGCAGGCGATTCTGGCGCTACCCAACGGATAGCTTTGGCACTAGAATTGCCACCCGGTCAATAACACCCCGACCGTAAGCCTTCCCCAGTGACCCGCAGGAGTACCAGACGCCCATGTCGTCGGATCTGAGCCGATTTTCCGCCCTCGAACAGCTGCGACGGATTGAATCCAGCCGGCTGTTCCAGGGCACTGTTATCACCATCATCATTCTGTCGGCGCTGACCATCGGCGCCAAAACCTATGAGATTCCACCGCTGGTCGCGGACATACTGACGATTCTGGATAACGGCATCACCGTGTTTTTCCTGGTGGAGATCCTGTTCCGCTTCGCGGTGTACCCCGACAAGAAGCGTTTCCTGCTGGATGGCTGGAACCTGTTCGACACCCTGGTGGTGATCGGCAGCCTGATCCCACTGGACAACTCCGAAGCGGTGCTGCTGGGCCGGCTACTGCGGGTTTTCCGGGTGCTGCGACTGGTGTCGGTGGTGCCTGAGCTTCGGTTCCTGATCAATTCTCTGCTCAAGGCCATTCCCCGCATGGGCTACATCGCCCTGCTGATGTTCATCATTTTCTACATCTATGCCGCCATGGGGGCGATGTTCTTCGCTGATATCGACGATACCCTGTGGGGCGATGTGGCGGTGTCCATGCTGACCCTGTTCCGGGTGGCCACCTTTGAGGACTGGACCGATGTGATGTACGCCACCATGGACGTCTACCCACTCAGCTGGATGTACTACCTGACGTTCATCTTCCTGACCGCATTTGTCTTCCTCAACATGATGGTGGGGGCCATCCTCGAAGTCATGAGCGAGGAACAGAATGCCAAACAGGCCCAGAAGGCCCACGACGAGCGGGACGAGATGGCCCGCCGGTTGGTGGCCATGCAGGCCCAGCTCAATGAACTGACCGAAATGATGCGTGAGCAGAAGCGCTCCTGAGCGCCCGCAACCAACGCACCATTTTCAGCCGTATCCAACCGCGATGCCTGAGAATGGTGCACCCGCCCCAGCCCTCGCCACACCTTATCAGTAGCCCATGCCCGCTACCCACCTGACCTGAGCGGGCATGTCCCAGCACTGTCGACGACTGGTACGCCCCTTGCTTGACGGGGCCAGAGTGTTACTTCTGTCCGATACGGCTGCTGGCAATGACGTCACTGCTGATCTTCTCCCACTGTGATCGCCCCTGCCCGCACTTGATGCTTCCTGACGGAGAGCCAGACTGCCCGCGCAATGGCAACACACCGGTGAAGGTCGGCCCGGCGGACTGCATCCAACGCGTCAGAACAGGTCCCCTTCATGTCCGATCCGTCCTTCCGACTGCTCTCATTTCAGGGCAAAACCCGCATCCTCCACCTCAGCTGGATGGCCTTCTTTATCAGCTTTCTGGTGTGGTTTAACCACGCTCCGTTGATGGCCACACTGCGGGAGCAGTTCAGCCTCAGCGACGCCGAGGTCAATACCCTGCTGCTGCTCAATGTCGCCCTCACCATCCCGGCCCGCATCCTGATCGGCATGCTGGTGGACACGCTCGGCCCACGACGGGTCTATGCCCTGGTGCTGGCGGTGTCCGGCGTTATCTGCCTGGGTTTTGCCATGGCCACCAGCTTCCAGCAACTGGCCATCAGCCGCTTCCTCCTGGGCTTTGTTGGCGCCGGATTTGTGGTGGGCATTCGTTTGATCAGCGAATGGTACCCGGCGCGGGAGCTGGGACTGGCGGAAGGTATCTACGGTGGCTGGGGCAACTTCGGAGCCGCCTTTGCCGGCTTGTCACTGCCCGCCCTGGCCCTGGCGTTCGGCGGTGACGCGGGCTGGCGCTACGCCATCGCCTGCACCGGTGTTATTGCCATCCTCTACGCTGGCGTGTTCTACCTGCTGGCCCGCGATACCCCCAAAGGGTCGACCTACTTCAAGCCAAAGAAAGGCGGCGCCATGGAGGTCACCAGCCGGGGGGATTTTGTGCTCTACGGGCTGATGAACCTGCCGCTTTTCATCGCCCTCGCCCTGATTGTCTGGAAACTCGGCCCGGCCAACCTGGCCATGCTGGATGCCACCACCAGTTACCTGCTCTACGCCCTGGTCACGATCATGATGGCGGGCCAGTTCCTGCGCATCTGGCAGGTTAACGGCCACGTTTTCCGCCAGCCGGTGCCGGCCTTTGACCGCTACCCCTTCAAACAGGTGGCGCTGCTCAACCTGACCTACATGGCCAGTTTTGGCTCGGAACTGGCGGTGGTGTCCATGCTGCCGCTGTACTTCCTTGACACCTTTGATATTTCTCCGGTTCTGGCTGGCTTGCTGGGGGGCAGTTTCGCGCTGATGAACCTGGTGGGTCGCCCCGGCGGCGGCTATGTCGCCGACCGCTGGGGCCGCAAGCTCACCACCCTGGTCACCCTGGCCGGTATTGCCGTGGGCTACCTGCTGATGGGCCAGATCACCAGTGACTGGCCGCTGGTGCTGGCGGTGGCCCTGGTGCTGTTCTGTTCGGTGTTCGTGCAGGCCGGCTGTGGTGCGGTCTATGCGTCAGTGCCCCTGGTCAAACGGCGGCTGACCGGACAGGTGGCCGGCATGGCCGGCGCCTACGGTAATGTTGGCGGGGTGGTGTTTCTGCTGGTGCTGTCCCTGGTGTCTCCGGCCCTGTTCTTTGTGGTGCTGGGGGGATTTGCCCTGGTGATCCTGGCGCTGGTCGGGCTGTTCATGGATGAGCCCGACCCGCAGACCAGCGAGGTGCTGCCGGACGGCACCGTTCGGATGATCGAGGTGTCATGAACGACGGTTTGCGTCTGCGGCTGGGCCAGTACAGCGTGGCCGGCCGCAAGCAGGAAAATCAGGACAGCCTGGGCGCCCGCTATCCGGAGGGTGAGACGCTGGCACTGAAAGGGGTCAGCGCCGTGATTGCTGACGGTGTCAGTGCCTCCCAGGCCGGTCGCGAGGCGGCGGAAACCTGTGTCACCGGGTTCCTCAACGACTATTACAGCACCCCGGATTCGTGGAGCGTTGAAACCGCTGCCGGCAGGGTCCTGGGCGCCCTCAACCGCTGGCTGCATGGCCGTGGCTATGCCAGCCACGGCGACACCCGCGGTATGGTGTGCACGTTCAGTGCGGTGGTGGTCAAGAACAACCGCGCCCACCTGTTCCACGTTGGCGACAGCCGGGTGTACCTGCTCCGGGACGGCGAGCTGGACTGTCTGACCCGCGATCACCACATCCTGGTGGGTGCCGACAAGCCCGCGCTGGCCCGGGCCATGGGCGTGGAGGCGAATATCGAGATCGATACCCGGCGTCTCACCCTGGCCCCCGGGGATCGGCTGATTCTGACCACCGACGGCACCCATGACAGCCTCAGCCCCGGGGCAATCGCCGAGTGTGCCAGCGCCGAGGACCCGGAAGCCGCCGCCGAATGGCTGGTGACCGCCGCCTACGACAACGGCAGCCGCGACAATCTCAGCGCCCAGGTGATCGTCGTGGACCACCTGCCGGCGGAGGATCTTGAGTCCCACTATGAGCGGCTCTCGGCGCTGCCATTTCCGCCGCCACTGACGCCCGGCCAGAGTCTTGACGGTTACCGCATCCTGCGGGAGATACACGCCAGTAACCGCACCCAGGTCTATCTGGCGAGACCACCGCAGGATGACGGTGCCCCGGTCATCCTGAAGACGCCATCGCCCAACTACCAGGACGACGCCAGCTACATCGACCGCTTCCTGACCGAGATCTGGGTCAGCCGACGCATCAACAGCCCCCATGTGGTAAAGGCGCTGCCGGTGCCCGCCGAGCGCCAGTGTCTCTATGCGCTGACCGAGTACGTCGACGGTCCCACCCTGCGGGAGTGGATGAATGACCACCCCAAACCGGCGCCGGCCGAAGTACGCGCCATCGTCCGCCAGATCGCCAGCGGGCTTCGCGCCCTGCATCGACTGGAGATGGTCCACCAGGACCTGAAGCCGGAGAACATCGTGATCGACCGGGAAGGCACGGTGAAACTCATTGACCTTGGGTCGGTGTACATACGGGGCATTGAGGAAATCGACGTACCCTGGGACCGGGCCCTGTACCCCGGCACCGCCCGCTACGCCGCGCCGGAGTGTCTCGCCGGACAGCGCGGCACGCCGGCGGCGGACCGGTTCGCCCTGGGGGTAATCACCTATGAGATGCTGACCGGTCAGCATCCCTATGGCGACAGCGGCCAGTCTGAGCGCCACCGACACCAACGATACCGCAGCGCCCGGGACCGCCTTCCAGACCTACCCGGCTGGCTTGACGCCTGCCTGGAGAAAGCCGTTGCACGGGCACCGGCGGATCGCTACCCCGCGCTGTCGGAGTTCCTGCACGACCTGGAGTACCCCAACCCCCACCTGCCGGCGTCCGCACACCGCCCCCTGGCGGAACGGGTGCCGCCGGATCGCTGGCGTTTCCTGGCGCTGCTGTCCCTGGCCATCAACGTACTGCTGGTGTGGGTCCTGATCCTGCTGGACTGACCCCGTTCAGAACTGCAGCGGTTTGGTCATCGCCAGGTGGAAGATCAGTGACACCTGCACCAGCGCCAGCAGCGCCGCCACCATCCGCACCGGCTTGCTGAACCGGGGCTTGAGGGCAAAGATACCCGCCACGATGTAACCCAACAGCAGCAGGACCTTGGCGGTCAGCCAGTGATGGACGAACGGCATCCAGCCAGTCACAAACAGCAGGCCAATGGCCGCCGCCAGCAGTACCGTATCGTTGGCGTGGGGAATCCAGCGCAGCGGTCCGTTACGCCAGCCGGGACGCCCGACCGCATCGAGCACCAGCCGGAGCACGAACAGGGTCAACGTCAGATAGGCCGCGGTCATGTGGAGGTGTTTCAACCCCAGGTAAAGGCTCATATTTCTCTCATCATCTATGGGTTTGGCGGAATTGTACGCACAATGCCTACGTTTGGGGTATGTTCCGCCCAATAACATTCATATAAAATACATTTTAATTCGTTATTCGGATGCCGGGGAGCCCGCCATGCCCACCAATACCCACGCCATTGCCAACACCGCCCCCAGCCTGGGGCAACTGTTTGCCTACCCGTTCCGGGTCTTTTTCCTGTCGCTGACGCTGCTGGCCATTGCGGTCGTACCGGCGTGGGTGATGATCGTCTCTGGCCAGTGGCAACCGCCCCTGGCCATGCCCGGCATCTACTGGCACCAACATGAAATGCTGTTTGGCTTCCTGTCGGCGGCCATTGCCGGCTTCCTGCTGACTGCGGTCTGCGTCTGGACCCAGACCGAACGCAGCCATGGCGCCCGGCTGCTGGCATTGTGGCTGGTCTGGCTTGCCGGCCGGGGGCTGCTCAGCTTTGGCGGCGACCTGCCAGACACCCTGGTGCAGGGCGTGAACCTGGCGTTCCTGCCACTGGTCATGGTCGATGCCGGCTGGCGGGTGTGGCGTACGCGGCAGTGGCGGCAACTGATGATCCTTGTGGTGCTCGGCCTGCTGTGGGCCATGCAGGCGGGCTTTGTGCTCACCCTGCAACCGGTGTTCATCGATGGCGCACTGATCATGGCGCTGGCGCTGATCGGCATCATCGGCGGTCGCATCACCCCCGCGTTCACCCGCAACTGGTTGCGTCAGCATGATGATGGCGACGCCGTGAAAATGAGGCCCTGGCTGGACCGCGCCGTACTGATCAACCTGGTGGCACTGCTGGCTACCACCGTGGCCGGCCTGGCCACCGTCAGTGGCGTGCTGGCCATTCCTGCCGCACTGCTGACACTGATCCGCCTGGCAGGCTGGCAGGGCTGGCGCACCCGGGGCGAACCGTTGCTGTGGGTGCTGCACCTGTCCATTCTGTGGGTTCCGGTGGCGCTGGTGCTGTTTGCCGGCCACCAGTTGCTGGCCTGGCCTGGTAACGCCTGGAGCCATGCCGCCGGGACCGGGGCCATCGCCTGCCTGATTCTCGGTGTGATGGCCCGCGTGGCCCTGGGCCACACCGGTCGGCCATTGACCCTGCCCCGGGGCCTGGTCACCGCGTTCCTGGCCCTGCAACTGGCGGCGGTGCTGCGGGTACTCACCGCCCTGGGGACGCTGCCCTGGCACCCCGGCATTGGCACCGCCACCTTGCTGTGGTGCCTGGCCTTCGGAATCTTCCTGTGGCGCTACGGCGGCATCCTCGCCAGCCCGCGCGCCGATGGCCGACCCGGCTGACTCGCGAATCAGCCGCCGGTATTAGCGGTCGCGCGGGGCGCCAGAGCCAGCCCCCGCATGGCGGAGAACGCGGAGCGGGCCTGTTGAAAACGGTCCCGCGGGAAATGAATGGCAATACCTTCCAGCGCCGCTGCGAGCATCTCCAGATGGGCGTCCCAGCCGGCGCAGGCAATGGCCAGCAGGTCATCATCCGGCAGCTGCAACGTCAGGCTGAGGTCAGTGCAGGTATCGCCGCACTCTGCGAGATGCCAGCGTAGCGGTCGTTCGGTCTCTGATCCGGCACTCCAGGAATAGGCCAGCTGTGCCGGAGGCTGCCACACCCGAATGATCGAATCGATCGGGCGACCGCTGTTCCCGAAATCGATCCGCGCCCGGCCCCCTTGGCCGCCTTCCAGCTTTCCTGGCGCCAGCCACTGGGCCAGCTCAGCAGACTCAGTAAGCATCGCCCATACCCGCCCACGGGGATGCTCCAGCCGTCGTTGCAGGCCCACTTCAACGACATCGTCCCGCCAAACCAGGGCGCCCCACTCGTTCACCACCTTCACCGTTCTGTCTCCTTGCCCGGCCCACCGGTCCATCCGGAGGGGTTGCAAGCAGCCTACGGGGCAAAGCGCTGGTTACGCCTTGATCACTGTCAAAGCCGCAGCGGTGACCACCACAACCTTGAAGAGCCTCTGATTAGCAACCGGCGGTCAACAATCTGCCACCAGCGGTCAACAGCGTTGCGCGGGCCGCGGGTTAGAGTCGAATACATCGAAATCACACATTCCTGCCTCCCCGGGAGACCACCGTATGTCCAAGCCCAATCAACTCGGCCCCAATCAATTCGACAAAGCCGCCCTGGAAGCCTGTGGCCGGGGCGAGCTGTTCACCGGCGACATGCGACTGCCCACCGGCCCCATGCTGATGATGGACCGCATCCAGAACATCAATGCCGACGGTGGTTCTCATGGCCTGGGTCTGGTGGAAGCGGAACTCGACATCCGTCCCGACCTCTGGTTCTTCGGCTGCCACTTTCAGGATGACCCGGTCATGCCCGGTTGCCTGGGACTGGACGCACTCTGGCAACTGCTGGGGTTCTTCCTTGCCTGGGGTGGCGGCGAAGGCCGTGGGCGGGCGCTGGGCGCCGGGGAAGTACGCTTCTTCGGCCAGGTGCTCCCCGAAGCCCGTCTGGTGCAGTACCAACTCGACATCAAGCGGGTAGTCCGCCGCAAGCTCACCATGGCCATTGCCGACGGCCGCATGCTGGTGGATGGCCGTGAGATCTACACCGCCGCTGACCTGCGGGTTGGCCTCTTCACCAATACCGATCAGTTCTGAGGAAGCGTTATGCGTCGCGTCGTCGTTACCGGAATGGGCATTGTCTCCAGCCTGGGCCGCAACCTGGCCGAAGTGGAAGACGCTCTGCGCCAGGTGCGCAGTGGCATTGGATTCAGTGAACAGGCCCGGGATGCCGGGTTGCGCAGCCAGGTTTGCGGCCAGATCGACCTGGAGCCGGCGGATCACATTGATCGCAAGCTGATGCGGTTCATGTGTCCTGCCTCCGCCTACAGCTACCTGGCCATGCGGGAAGCATTGACCCAGTCGGGACTGGGTGACCAGCACCTGCACGCCGACAGTACAGGCATTGTCATGGGCACCGGCGGCGCCTCCACGGTGGAACTGACCGACGCCGTGGACACTCACCGGGATCGCGGGTTGCGCCGGGTTGGCCCCTATCGGGTCCCCCGCACCATGGGCAGCACCATCAACGCCAACCTGGCCACAGCGTTTGGCATTCGTGGCGTGAACTACGGCATCACTTCGGCCTGCGCCACCAGCGCCCACTGCATTGGTCATGCCCGCGACCTGATTGCCTGGGGCCGCCAGGATGTGATGTTCGCCGGCGGCGGAGAGGATATCCACTGGACCCTGAGCCTGCTGTTCGACGCCATGGGCGCCCTGTCTTCCCGCTACAACGACCAGGCCAGCCGGGCCTCCCGTACCTACGACCGCCACCGCGACGGTTTCGTGATCTCAGGTGGCGCCGGCGTGCTGGCGCTGGAGGCCCTGGAACACGCCGAGGCCCGGGGCGCCACCATCCTCGCGGAACTGGTGGGCTTCGGTGCCACCTCTGACGGTGCCGATATGGTCGCTCCCAGTGGTGAGGGCGCCGAACGCTGCATGCGCCAGGCGCTGGCCAACGTCGAGGGCGACATTGACTACATCAACAGCCATGGCACCAGCACCCCCGCCGGAGACATCACCGAGCTGGCGGCCATCCGCTCGGTCTTCGGTGAACGCATGCCGCCGATCAGCTCCACCAAGCCCCTGAGTGGCCATGCCCTTGGCGCTGCCGGTGTCCATGAGGCAATCTACAGCCTGTTGATGCTGCAGCACGGTTTCCTGACACCATCGGCCCATATCGATGAGCTGGACCCAGCCGCCGAGGGCTACCCGATCCTGCGGCAGCCGGTCACCGATGCACCGCTGCGGCGGGTCATGAGCAACAGCTTCGGCTTTGGCGGAACCAATGGCACGCTGGTGTTTGAACGGGGCTAGTGTCCCGTTCAGTCAGCCGGCCAGCATCCTGGCCCGGTACGCTGCAGGCGACAGCCCGGCCCAGCGTTTAAAGGCGCGGCTGAAGGCGCTCAGTTCCGAGAACCCCAGCCGCTCCGCCACAATTACCAGTGGCGGGTCAGGCATCGCCAGATAACGCATGGCCTGCTCCCGCCGCTCTTGCTCGAGCAGTCCGGCAAAACACTGGTTCTCGGCCTTCAGGCGCTGGTAGAGGGTATGGCGGCTGATGTGGAGCTGACAGGCCACCGAGTCCATACCGATCCGCCCACGGGCAAGCTGCGCGCGGATCAGTTTCCGCACCCGCGCAGTGATGGTACTGGCGCGGGACAATCGCAGCTGCACCAGCTGCCACAACTGCTCTAACTGACCGCTGGTGGGCGCCGTGCCCTGACCGGGATACGACGTCAGCATGCCCAGCTCGGCCAGCGAGTCGAGATCGCCGCTGCCATCTTCACGCTCCAGGTAAGCCATCATGGCGGCCGCCAGTTCACTCCTGGCATCGTCACTCATTGTCCCTTTCCTCACGATTTCGCAGATTAGTTCAGCGTACACATGTTAGCTGAAATAGCCAGCCCGATCCTTGAGCCTGGTCAAGCCGCCCGAGCCTGGCATAAGGCACACTCCCCGCTTTTGCCCAAGGCGATCGCCGCCCTGTCACCGACGATCTGGAGACCACCATGACCACCCCCGAACTGCTTGCTCCCGCCGGCACCCTGGAACACCTGGAAACCGCCCTGGCCTATGGGGCCGATGCGGTCTACGCTGGCCAGCCCCGTTATTCCCTGCGCGCCCGCAACAACAGCTTCAAGACCGTCGCCTCCCTGGCCACCGGGATTGAACGCACTCACCAGCAGGGCAAACAGTTCTATCTGGTCACCAACATCGCCCCCCACAACAGCAAGGTACGCACCTTTCTTGACGACATGGCGCCACTGGTGGAGCTGCAACCGGATGCCCTGATCATGTCCGATCCGGGGCTGATCATGCTGGTGCGGGAGCGCTGGCCGGAGCAGGCAATCCATCTGTCAGTGCAGGCCAACGCGGTCAACTGGGCGACGGTGGAGTTCTGGCGACGCCAGGGGGTTGAGCGGGTGATCCTGTCGCGGGAACTGGCTCTGGAAGAAATCGCCGACATCCGCGACCGGGTGCCTGAGATGGAACTGGAGGTGTTTGTCCACGGTGCCCTGTGTATGGCCTACTCCGGCCGCTGCCTGCTGTCCGGCTACATGAACCATCGTGACGCCAACCAGGGTACCTGCACCAACGCCTGCCGCTGGAACTACCGGGAAGTGAGCCACCAGAAAGACGGCACGGGCGACCTGATACCGGTCGCCGAGACGGTGGAGCCCAAAGAGGTGCTGCTTGAGGAACCCAACCGGCCGGGCAGCTTCATCCCCGCCTATGAGGATGAACACGGCAGCTACATCATGAACTCCCGCGATCTGCGCGCCGTCCAGCATGTGGAGGCGCTGTGCCGGATGGGCGTGCACTCGTTGAAGATCGAGGGCCGCACCAAGAGTCCCTACTACGTCGCCCGCACCACCCAGGTCTATCGCCGCGCCATCGATCGGGCCTCAGCCGGCCAGCCGTTCGACATGGCACAGATGGATGAACTGGAAGCGCTGTCCAACCGGGGCTATACCGAGGGCTTCCTGCGTCGTCACCTGCCCCAAGAATACCAGACTTACGAGCAGGGCTCCTCACAGCAGGGCACCGAGCAGGTGGTGGGCAAGATCATCGCCCAGGACGACCAGACCCTGACCGTGGAGGTCAAGAACCGCTTCGCGGTGGGTGATCGCCTTAGCCTGATCACTCCGGGCGGCAATGTCGACTTTGCCACTGACGCCATGGAAACCGTGGCCGGCAAGGCGCTGGACTGCGCCCCGGGCAGTGGCTACATTGTCCGTGTCCAGCGGCCCGAGGGCACGCCGGACAGCCTGGACTTCAGCTACCTCACTCGCCACCAGGCCCCAACCATCGACTAGGAGACCCGATCCGTGCGCCCATTACTGACCCTGCTGCTGACGCTCACCGCACTCGCCAGCTTACTGAGCGCCACCAGCACCGTCAGTGCCGATACCCTGGAAACTCCGGCCGCGCTGCAGGCCACCACCGAACGCTTCCTCGCCAGCGCCGTCGATGGCCAGCTCGCCGAGGCTTACCGGGCGCTGCGCCCCTTTCTGGGGGTGGAGCAGGCTCCGTTCGACGCCTCCGCCCGGGAAGCCGACGACTACTTCCGCCGGGTCACCGAACAGGTGGGCGATCCCATCGGCTACAGTCACGTGCTGACCGAAAGCATCGGTGAGGATTTCTACCGCACCGTCTGGCTGCAGAAGTTCGACACCGCCGCCATCGCCTGGACGTTTACCTTCTACCAGCCCCGGGAAGGCTGGAAGCTGGTGGGCGTCAGCTACTCCACCGATCTGGCGTCGCTCTACCGGTAATCAATCTGTCGACCACTCCCCCACTCATCGGCGGCGTGTTGCGGCTCGGCTCTTCTGGCTCAGCTTTTCTGGCGAGACAAGGAGCCTTGGTGCCAGCCCCCCGGATTCCTGTATAATCTGCACACTCATTTTTGATGGCCGCGGGTGTCGCGCCAGGGGCCCGGCGTGCCGCACTGCCTGACCGCCCACCAAACCGCCCCAGCAGCTCCGACCATCCGCTGAACAATAATACCTGACTATTTTGGTCTGATATTGTACAATCACTCGCCAGAAGCCTGGAAAACCCTCTTTTTTTCAATGGCCAGACAGGCTTGCGCAATTCGCGACAGGGACTTCGCCAATCAATAACCGACTGCGGGGCGACACTGACCAGGCACCTGGCGACGCGACCCCGACAGCAAGCACACAGATGACAGCCGCTGGTGAGGCCCATGCCTCGCCTGGTACACGGGTCGCAGACCCCTGATGAGAAAAGCATACGGAGCGACGATCATGGCGAACACCGACAAACAGGTGAACGAGCTGATCAAACGGGAATACGAGCACGGTTTCGTTACCGAAATCGAAGCCGATACCTTCGAACCCGGCCTCAACGAAGACGTGATCCGCCGTCTGTCGGCGATCAAGAACGAGCCTGAGTTCATGCTGGAATGGCGCCTGAAAGCCTATCGTCGCTGGCTGGAGATGGACGAACCGGACTGGGCCCACGTCGATTTTCCCAAGGTGGATTACAACGCCATCTCTTACTACTCGGCGCCGAAGAAAAAAGAAGACATGCCCCAGAGCCTGGACGATGTCGATCCGGAGCTGCTGAAAACCTACGAAAAGCTGGGCATCCCGCTGCACGAACGTGAGCGCCTGGCCGGCGTCGCGGTGGATGCGGTATTCGACTCGGTGTCAGTGGCCACCACCTTCAAGGAGCCGCTGGAGAAAGCCGGCGTGATCTTCTGCCCGATTTCAGAAGCGGTGCAAAAGTACCCCGAGCTGGTCCAGAAATACCTGGGCAGCGTGGTACCGGCTGGCGACAACTACTTCGCCGCGCTCAATTCCGCGGTGTTCTCCGACGGTTCGTTCGTCTACATCCCCAAAGGCGTCCGCTGCCCGCTGGAGCTGTCCACCTACTTCCGCATCAACGCGGCCAACACCGGCCAGTTCGAGCGCACCCTGATCGTTGCCGATGACGACAGCTACGTCAGCTACCTGGAAGGCTGCACCGCGCCGATGCGGGACGAGAACCAGCTGCACGCTGCAGTGGTGGAACTGGTGGTACTGGACAATGCCCAGATCAAGTACTCCACCGTGCAGAACTGGTACCCCGGTGACGAGAACGGCAAGGGCGGCATCTACAATTTCGTGACCAAACGCGCCGCCTGCATCGGCAACAACTCCAAGGTGTCCTGGACCCAGGTCGAGACCGGCTCCGCCATCACCTGGAAATACCCCAGCTGCGTGCTGCGCGGTGACAACAGTGTGGGCGAGTTCTACTCCGTGGCCCTGACCCACAATTTCCAGCAGGCCGACACCGGCACCAAGATGATTCACATGGGCAAAAACACGTCCAGCACCATCATCTCCAAGGGGATTTCCGCCGGACGCAGCAGCAATGCCTATCGTGGTCTGGTGAAGTTCGGCCCCACCGCCGAGGGTGCCCGCAACTTCACCCAGTGTGACTCGCTGCTGATCGGTGATCGCTGTGCCGCCCACACCTTCCCGTACATCGAGAGCAAGAACAAATCCGCCATCGTCGAACACGAGGCCACCACCTCCAAGGTCAGCGACGAGCAGATGTTCCTCTGCCGCCAGCGCGGTATTGACCCGGAGCAGGCCGTCTCAATGATCGTGAACGGTTTCTGTAAGGAGGTGTTCAAGGAGCTGCCGATGGAGTTCGCCGTCGAGGCCGGCAAGCTGCTTGAAGTCAGCCTGGAAGGTTCGGTGGGCTGAGGCACCGGCTGCAACGATCAGGATGGCCGGGCAAGCGCGCGGCCACGGACACAGAATTCAGACAGATTAACGAGAGAGAATCCGACGCATGCTGAGCATCAAGAACCTGCACGCTTCCGTTGAGGGCAAAGAGATCCTCAAAGGCATCAACCTGGAGATCAAGGCCGGGGAAGTTCACGCCATCATGGGCCCCAACGGTTCCGGCAAGAGTACCCTGTCCCAGGTGCTGGCAGGCAACGAAGCGTTTGAGGTCACCGACGGCGAAGTACTGCTCAACGGCGAGAACCTGCTGGAGCAGGAAACCGAAGAGCGCGCCCGCGAAGGCATATTCCTGGCGTTCCAGTACCCGGTGGAGATTCCCGGCGTCAGCAACCTGCAGTTCCTCCGCACCGCGGTCAACGCCATGCGCAAGCACCGTGGTGAGGAAGAGATGAACGCGGCGGAATTCATGAAGCTGGCGAAAGAGGTTTCCAAACAGGTGGACCTGGACCCGGCGTTCCTCAAGCGCGGCGTCAACGAAGGCTTCTCCGGCGGTGAGAAAAAGCGTAACGAGATCATGCAGGCGCTGCTGCTGCAACCGCAACTGGCGATCCTCGACGAAACCGACTCCGGCCTCGACATTGACGCCCTCAAGGTGGTGTCTGACGGCGTCAACGCCCTGCGTTCAGACGACCGGGCCATTCTGATGGTGACCCACTATCAGCGGCTGCTGAACCACATTGTCCCGGACCACGTACACGTTCTCGCCGGCGGCAGAATCATCAAATCCGGCGGTCGCGAGCTGGCCCTGGAGCTGGAAGAGCGCGGCTACGGCTGGCTCGGCATCAAGGACGCAGACGAAGCCACCCCAGCCAGCTGAAGGAGATCGCAGGAATGAAACCCGCACCGACGCTTTCCAGCGCTTTCCTCAAGCCCGCTGGAGACTTTCTGCCGGCGCCGCTGCTTGAGCTGCGCCAGCAGCGGGGCGCGGCACTGGCCGATATGCCGCTGCCGACCCGCAAGACGGAAAACTGGAAGTACTCCAGCCGCTACCTCAAGCTGTCTGACGAGCTGGCCACCAGCCTGCCAACCACTGGCAAGCACGGCACCGCCCTCGCGGCTCCGGGTCACCACGTGGTGTTCCGCAACGGCGTGATGGTACCGGAAGCCAGCGACTTTCCCGACACCAACGGCGTCACCATCAAACGCTTTGCCGACCTGACGGATGACGAAGCCCGGGAACTGGCGGAACGCCTGGATAACACCCTAGATGCCAACGCCGTGCAACTGGCCCGGCTCAACTCCGCCCGTTTCGAAGATGGCCTGCTGATCCGGCTGGCTCCAGACGCCGTGCTGGAGCACCCGCTGTTCATCATCAGCGAAACCGACGCCCACGTCAGCGGCTCCGCCTACCCGCGGATCTACGTCGACGCCGGCCGCCACAGCCAGGCCACCTTGGTGGAGGAATACATCGCCAACGGCGCCGAGCCGGTGATGGTCAACGCCGTCAGCGAGTTCGTGCTGGCCGAGGGCGCCCAGATCACCAGCGTGCGACTATCCGCTGAAGGCGAGAATGTCCAGCATGTCGGCGCCACCGGTGTACGACAGGCCGCTCACTCCCGTTTCGACAGCCACTGCGTCGGCTTTGGTGGCCCCATGCGTCGCCACGACCTGCAGGTTCGACTGGAAGAATCCGGCGCCAACTGCCGCCTGAACGGCGTGGTGGTTACCCAGGGCAGGCAGCATTACGACAACCACACGGTGATCGAGCACGTTGCGCCCCATTGCGACAGTGAAGAGACCTACCGCAACATCGCCGCCGGCCAGTCCCACGCGGTGTTCAATGGCCGTATCCACATCCATCAGGATGCCCAGAAGTCTAACGCCAACATGAGCAACAAGAACCTGCTGCTCTCCACCGGCGCGGAGATCGACACCAAACCCGAGCTGGAGATCTACGCCGACGACGTCAAGTGCGCCCACGGCGCCACCGTTGGCCAGCTCAATGAAGAGTCGATTTTCTATCTGGTTTCCCGCGGTATCGACCGGCGTAATGCCCGTACCCTGCTCACAATGGCGTTCATCAATGAATTGATCGAACAGATCCCGGTCGAAGCAGTAAGGGAAACCGCCCAGGCGCGGCTCAACCACTTCATCGATCAGACATTCGAGGAGGCCTGAGGTATGACGGATCTTTCCATGGCACGCACATCCGGCGCCACGCCCACCACCGGCGGATTTGACGTCGCCGCGATCCGCCGTGATTTCCCGATTCTCAGCCGGCAGGTCAACGGCAAGCCGCTGGTGTATCTGGACAATGGCGCGTCCGCCCAGAAACCGCAGGCGGTACTGGATGCCATGGACCGTTATTACCAGCAGCAGCATTCCAACGTTCACCGTGGCGCCCACTCTCTGGGTGATGCCGCCACCGTGGCGTTCGAAGGGGCTCGCGAGACCGTCCGCCAATTCCTCAACGCCGCCAGCACCCGCGAGATCATCTGGACCCGCGGCACCACCGAGGCCATCAACCTGGTTGCCAATGGCCTGACCGGTAAGCTGTCGGCCGGCGATGAGATTCTGGTCAGCCACATGGAGCACCACGCCAACATCGTGCCCTGGCAGATGCTGGCCGAGCGCACCGGCGCGACCCTCAAGGTGATTGCCATCACCCCGGAAGGCGAGCTGGACCAGGACAGTCTCGAGCAGCAACTCAGCGAACGCACCCGGGTACTGGCGTTTACTCACGTGTCCAACGCCCTTGGCACCATCAACCCGGTTGCCGAGCTGGTTGCCCGTGCCAGGGCGATCGGTGCCATTACAGTTGTCGATGGCGCCCAGGCGGTGCCACACCTGCAACCGGACGTGCAGGCCCTGGGCTGCGACTTCTACGCCTTCTCCTCTCACAAGGTGTTCGGCCCCACCGGCATTGGCGTGCTCTATGGCCGCGAACAGCTGCTGGAGGAACTGCCGCCCTACCAATACGGCGGCGAGATGATCGAACGGGTCAGTTTCGAGAAGACCACCTGGAACGCCCTGCCCTACAAGTTTGAGGCCGGCACCCCCGCCATCGCCGAAGCGGTGGGCCTGGGCGCGGCCATTGACTACCTCAACGGCATTGACCGGGTGGCCCTGGAAGCGAGCGAAAGCGCGCTGATCCAACGCGCCCACGAGCTCGCTGACAGCGTGCCGGGCCTGCGGATCATCGGCACCGCCCGCAACAAGGCGGCGGTGATGTCGTTCCTGATCGACGGCCTGCACCCCAGCGACATCGGCACCCTGCTTGATCAGCAGGGCATTGCCATCCGCACCGGCCACCATTGCGCCATGCCGCTGATGGATTTCTATGGGGTTCCCGGTACGGCACGGGCCTCGTTCGCGTTTTACAATACTCTGGAAGAGGTGGAGCAACTGTTCACCGCCTTGCAGAAAATTCAGCGCCTGTTTGTCTGATTCAAGGGTGGTTCCATGACCGCAGAAACCTTCACCCCCACCATGGGGGTCACCATGACACCCAGCGCGGTGTCCCATGTCCGCAAACAACTGGAGCGCAAACCGGACGCCAAGGGCATTCGCCTGGCCATCAGAAAGAGTGGCTGCTCCGGCTTCAAGTATGAAACCCAGTGGGTGGAAACACCGGCGGACGATGACGACGTGTTTTCGGTGGATGGCATCGACATCTACGTCAAGCACGAGCACCTGCCGATGGTGAATGGCACCGAGATCGACTTCATCACCCAGGGTGTCAATTCCATGTTCCAGTTCCGCAACCCCAACGCCACGGCGGAGTGCGGGTGCGGCGAAAGTTTCACCGTGGCCTGAGCCGCAAGGCCCAGTCCCGCAGTCACGAGGTCATTGAGCGCATGCAAGAACGGGAAGTGGTTCTGACCAAACGCGAGGTGGAAGCCCGCCTGGTTCCCGCCGGTACCGAGATCATGGTGCCCGCCGACACCTTCGTCACCATTACCCAGTCACTGGGTGGGTCTTTCACGGTGGCCGTCAACGGTAACCTCGCCCGGATCGAGGGCCACGACGCCGATGCCCTGGGCAAGAAGCCGCTGGAGAGCAGCTACGAGACGCCGGAAGACGGCAGCGTCAACGAGAATCAGGTCTGGGAAGCGCTGCGCAACTGCTACGACCCGGAGATTCCGGTCAACGTGGTGGAGCTGGGACTGATCTACGAATGCAACGTGATCAACGGCGCTCTCAACGGCGACCCGGAGGGCAACCAGGTCCACATCAAGATGACCCTCACCGCCGCCGGCTGTGGCATGGGCCCGGTGATCACCGATGACGTCCAGCGCAAAGTCGAGCATGTCCCCAACGTGGACAGGGTCACGGTCGAGCTGACCTTTGACCCGCCCTGGAACAACGATATGCTGAGTGATGAGGCCAAACTTGAACTGGGGATGCTGTAAATGACCGCCACCGAACAACAGTTCCGTGACAACCCGCTGGGCAAGGACGTCAACCTGGAAGACGTGCTCGACGCCTTTGAGTTCCTCGATGACTGGGAAGAGCGTTACGCCTACATCATCGATCTCGGCAAGCAGTTACCAGCCTTTCCGGACGATGAGCGGGTGGAAGAAAACTACGTTCATGGCTGCCAGAGCCAGGTGTGGCTGATTCACCACCTGGACGAGGACGACGGCAAGCTCTACCTGCTGATCGACTCCGACGCCATGATTGTGCGCGGCCTCGCCGCCATCATTCTGGTGGCCCTGAATGGCAAGGCGCCCCGCGAGTTGTTGAGCACCGACATTGACGAGCTGTTCGAGCGCCTCGACCTGTTCCGCCACATCTCGCCGACCCGTGGCAACGGCCTGCGGGCCATGGTGGGAAAAATCCGCGACATTGCCGCCCGCGAGGCCGCCTGAGCGACCACCCGCTATGCGCCGTCAGTAGATGACGGCGTAATCCCCCTGCTGAATATTGAGTTCGCCCCCGGTCTGGGGCATCCACGCCCGGCTGGTGTCCAGGCTGAGACTGTGGATGTGCAGCTCCACCCCGGTTTCCCACAACTGGGGCGGCGCATCCGGCCGCATCAGCGAGGTCTCGCTGCGTACCAGCTCCATTCGCGCCCCGGGTAGCAGCCCGGACTTGGTGCCGATGTCCAGCAGCAGATCTCTGCCCTTAACCTCCAGAATCGGCACCAGCATCGGCTGACAGGCGATCTTGTCGGTGATGTCATCGCTGATGTCCGCCAACAGGTTGTCCACCGCCACGCCATAACCGGTACTCATGAACCGCGCCGAGCCAAAGCCCGCCCGTTCGGTGCGCGGCAGATCCCAGCGGCCGGAGGCGGCGTAGCGTTTCTCGATCACCACCCGGCCGGTGTAACCGTCGTGAACCACCACATCCACCACAAAGTCACGGGTAGTATCCGCCCCGCTCCAGCGCCGCTGCAGGCCGGAATAGACCGAGGTATCCCAGGCCTCGCCATTGCGCACGCCGAGGTTGCGGATCACCCCTGAGACCACGAACTGCACGCCCATCTGGCGGCTGACGGCGGAGTAATCCCGCAGCCGGTTGTCGAACTCGGTCCAGTGAGGTGTTTGCTCCAGGCTGGCGTACATCAATTGCTGTGGCGCAGCGTAGGGTTGCACCTGATGAGCCTGCTGGAAGCGCTGGTAGAGCAGCTCGGAAACCCGCTGGCCGGGCTGTTCAAAACCACCCAGCACACCCTGCTCCGGGGTTTCGACAGCAAAACCGGCGACAGCGATCTTCTTGCGATAGCCGGGCGCGCGGTTGCTGGGGCAGCGTTCGTGAGGCACGAACTCCGGCCGCCCCTGTTCAGCTCGGATAATCGCCGCCAGTTCATCGAGCTTTTCCTGGGTCCCGCCAACATCTTCAGTGATGATGGGGTGAATCGGCTCGTAGGTGTCAGCCGCATCGGCGCCGCTCGCCGCGCCCGCTCCCTGTCGGGTACGTTGCATGGGTAAGCCGGCCGGCGCCGCGGTGACGGTAATATCGGCAACGTCATCCTGCTCCGGAGTATGGCGAGGCGTTGAGGCCGCAGACGCCGATTCGGTCGATATCATCGTCCCCCGCTCCAGACTGGCAAGGCGGCCATCGGCAGGTTGTGAGGACGGTTCCGCCGACACCGGTGCCACGGTCGGCATCGACTCAGACAGCGACAGGGCTTCTCCCGTCCCGGCTTCGCCACCACTGAGCCCCAGCGCCGCCACCGGCTGGCCATCGCTGCCGGAGGGGGCAAAGCCACGGCGCTGGGCCACGCTTCTGGCCTCGCTTTCGTCCTCGGAGTAATCGGTGCTCTTGCCCACAAAGAAGCCCAGAATGGTGCCCCCCAGGGGCGCAAACGGATTGGCAAAGGCGGCACCGGCGAGGATGCCGCCCACCAGGGCGCCAACACTGCTGCGATCGGCCAGAAAGTCCTCGGTTTGCTCGGTCAGCATGTCCTGGTCCTGCTCTTCGGCCTGGAGACTGACCGGCGCCAGCGCCAGGGCCATCGCACCGATAACCGCCGTGGTCCGCCGGAACCGGGCCTGACTGACCTGTCGAATCCGCATTGCTGTCTCCATAGCGTTGAAACGCTCGTGATCTGAAACCAAAGTCATCCGAAGCTCAAGTCATTCGAAACTGCGTCATTTGAAACTACAGTGTTCTGAAGCTGCAGTGATCAGAAACAAGAATCGCGCCAATCGGGACAATCGGCCGCTGTTAGCGGCCCCGGTGCGATCCACCTCCGCCACTTTGCCGTTTGCTGGCGGCAAGCGGTTGCCACTGCCTGGCAGTACAACGCCGCCGCGCGGCTCGGTCATTGCCCGGTTATTTCCCGGACCAGGCAATCAGCGCCTTCTGACTTGAGACGCTGACACAGGCCTCTTGCGGCGGATTCCGGCTGTCCCGGGCCGGCCAGCAGGCGGACCAGGCGGCCGGCCTCCTGATATCGGGCCTCGGCGCTCGCCGGCAAGACTCCGTCTTCACTCAGGCGACGCCAATAGCGCTCGGCATTGCCGCGCTCACCAAAGGCACCCAGTTGCACAAACCAATTCCCGGCCGGTCTGGCGCCAGCGCCAGCAGCCTCCATTCGCACCGGCTCAGGGGCCGTGACGGGAACGTCCATCAGAACCGCCGGCTCGTCGACATCTTCCACCGGCGGAGCGAACCCCGGTGATGGCGACGGCCGCGACGGCCCCGCCTCGGCTTCGGGCACCGACTCCGGTTCTGCCGGAGTCGACGGTTCCAGTTCGTCGAACTCCACCAGCTGACGCCCCTCGGCGGCCAGCAGGAAGTCCTGGTCCCGCAGAACCCCGCCACTGCTACGGGCGTTGATCGGCCCGGGCCGTTCAACCACCCGGTCCCGCCAGGCATCCCCCAACCGCAACTGGTACTGTCCGGGCGGTACCGCCGCAA
The DNA here is from genome assembly GCF_023156385.1 of Marinobacter xestospongiae. Lineage (GTDB taxonomy): Bacteria > Pseudomonadota > Gammaproteobacteria > Pseudomonadales > Oleiphilaceae > Marinobacter > Marinobacter xestospongiae. The sequence goes on along the minus strand of NZ_JAKZAK010000001.1, from coordinate 99,838 downwards.
ACAGAAAGAAACCGTCGAAGGCAGTGCGCTGACTGGCCCGTACCTGGCCCTCGGCATCCAGCAACTGCACCACCACCCGTTCCAGCGGAATGCGGTCGTCCTTACCGCCCTGGCCGTAGACATGCCCTTCCAGCTCAAGCGTACGTATGACGGGAAAATCCACCTGACTCCAGCTACCGGGACGAGGCTCAATCGACACCCCCGGGGTCGACGGATTGAGTTCGATGTCCGCCAGGGAGGATGAAACCATGGCAATGTCGGTCAGCCGGTCCGGCCGCAGCCGGTGCAGATAGGCGCGGCCCTCGGCATCGGTCTGCGCGGTCTGCCAGGCCTGCACCGCGTCAATCTGAGCGCCCTGCAACGGCGCCTCACCCGGGTCCAGAACGCCGTTGCCGTTGGCATCCAGGAAGGCTCGGGCGTAGGCCGCACCGTAGCCGGTCTGGGACAGCCGGCTGAACTCAGGCCAGGCGTGACCCGGGCGGGGGTTGATGCTGGTGGACACGCTTACCAGGCCGGTCCAGCGCTCGTTGCTGTCATAGACGATCTGAGGGCTGATCTGGACAACATCCAGCAGCCAGTTGAAGCCGGTCCGGTAGGTGGTGTAATCGGTGAGTGCGCTGTGGGTGATGTCCAGGTTCATCGTCATGCGGGAGTCCACCCGCAGCGTGGCCGAAGAATTAACCGTGCTGATCTCGGTATCCGGTGACAGGTTGTAGCCAACGCCCGCGCGGAATCGCCACGGCCGCAGACTGGTGGAGACGTTGAAGGCACCACCGGTGCGCTGGTCGGTGTCACCAATCAGCTCCTCGCGCTCGTAGAAAAACGACTTGGACAGGCGCCAGCCGGTTTCGGTGCTGTGGGTGGTGCCAATCGACGCCGCCGAGGCACTGCTGCGCTGACGCTCCAGATGGAAGGCGTCCAGGTTGATCGGCAGGGACGCCGCCCGGGTTGCCAGACTGCCGGTCGCACTCCAGCGTTGGCGATCTGACGGCAACTGATCGGCGTCCAGGTCGCCCTTGAGGTAATGGGTGTATCTTAGCGAGCCGGTGGCCTGGCTTCCCATACGACCACGCAGCAGGCCGGTGGCTTCATCCTGCTCCAGGGCCCGATCCTGATAACCGAGGCTGGTCTGCAGGGTGGCGAAGTTGATACTGAGGCCGGCGCTGTAGTCTTCGTGACGCTCATCGTCCACCACAAAGCTGTCGACCCCCAGAGTGGCCACCGCGTTACTCGCCAGGCCAATATTGACATCGCCAAGGTAGCGGGCACTGTCCACATCGCCACGGGCACTTGGCGAACGCACATCGAAGACCGTGCGACCATCCTGGACCGCAGCCAGCTCGTAGCTGACGTCACCCAGCTCAAGACCACTGCGACCGGCGTAAAACACCTGCTCCTCCCGCCGGTTCTCACCAAAGGGACCGTAGAAGACAAACTCGAACCGGTTTTCACCGAACTCCAGGGGCACATTGAGAAACTCGTACTGGGCGTCACCGCCGACCACCTGGAAATCGATCAGCACGCCATTGCGGTAAAGCTCCACCTCCCAGTCCGGCGGGATATCGCCCCGCAGGTCGACCTGTTCGTCCGCAAACAGTCCACTCATCCCCTCCTGGGCGCCACCACCACGGATCAACAGCCCCCGGGCATTGCCCACATCGACATCCCCCACTTCCACGTGCTCCAGCGCAAGCGGGCCATCCAGGTCGGATCGTTCAAGCTGGAAGCGGCCATCGCTGACGTCATCATCCTTGTTGCCACTGACGGCAATGGTGGAAGTCATCCACAGCAGATCCCCGCGGGAGAGGATGGAATAATTGCCCCCCAGGCTGGTACTGGTGTCGTCCTCGTCCTCAAGGACGCTACTGAGGTTAAGGCGAATGTCGGTGGCATGAGGCCCCAGGAACCGATAGGGCGTGGGCTGGAATGGCAGTTGGGCTTCCCGGCTCAGGCCACCGACGCCACCGACCCGGCGGGTACTGGATCGGGCCATCCGCTCCTGCAGGGGAATGGTCTCCCGGGTACTGACATCCAGGGACAGCTGACGGATCTGTGGCGCCAGGGTAATCGGAAACCAGCGTTCCAGGCTGCTGGTGGGCACATACAGATCGCCCTGGAAGGGAATGGCCTCGGCGTCCGCCAGGCTGAAGTTGCGATCACCGGCATTGACCTCACCGGTCGCCCGGTTCAGTGAGAAGCTGCGGGCCTCTTCAACGAACCAGCCACCGGCACGGCCGGCATCGGCGTCGACATTGACCGGAAACTGCAGCACGTCCATCAGCTCAGACAGCGCCAGCAACACCTCATCACCCCGGTGGTAACCCAGGATGGCCGCCCCCAGCGGCGCGCCGTCCAGACGGACATCCAGCAGCAGCTCGTTTTCAATCCGCAGCACAGTCTCGTCATTCACCTGCTGGGCTGAGACCGGCGCCACTGGTACCAGGCCGCCCCACACCAGCAGGCTCACCACCAGTGCCAGGCGGCGATGCAGGGAATGAGGTTGGCGACGTGACATGGGCGGGTCTCCGGACAATGGCTGTCGAAAAGTCGACGTTTCCGGGAACAGCAGCAAGTATCACGCCAATTAGTTAACTCTTCTATCTGTTGCTATTGGGGGCTATTGCTATTGGCAAGCCTCTGTCTATCAGCGGCTCTGAAAGACACGCTCGTCCCAGAGCCGACCGTCGTACTCCGCCACCCCTTCGTAACCAATCCGTATCCACGAGCCGGCAGGTATGGCCGCATCCCTCAGCGGTACGTTCACCACCTTGCGGTCGGTTTCGGTAAACAGGTACAGCTCCTTGCGGCGGCCAATCAGCTCCACCGGGCTGTTGGCGTCCTGCTGCATTTCCACCCTCAGGTCACCGTAACTGCTGCTCTCACCCTGACGACTGAGGGTCACCGCCAGCGACATGTTCTGGTCACCAGTGGCGGGCACCACCTCCACGTTCTCGATGGCCACCTGCGGCGGTGCCACCTGGTGCCGAACAATCACCGGCACCGAGAAGGACATCTGCATGAACAGGCGAAAGCCAATGCCCTCCTGATCCTGACTCCCCATCTCGATCACCCCCGCAGGTTCGGACTCCTCCGCAATCACCTTGAGCTTGAGATGGGACCGATACTCCCCCGGCGCCAGATCGGCAGGCGGGCGGAAGTTCAGCCGCACGGTCTGATTCTCACCGGCGCCGACGGTAATCTGACGTGGCGAAAAGCGGACCATGGCCGCCGCGGATGGCCAGTCTTCACCTTCTGCCACCGGCTGATAGGTGCCCTCGGGGCTCATACGTTTGTCTTCCCAGCTCAGCCGGTAGGTCTTGGGGCCGTCGCTGGTGTTGCGCAGGACCAGGGTCGCCGAGCGATTGTTGATGTCCATGGCTGCCCGGGTCGGGCTGATCAGCATCTCTGCCCAGGCCGGCGGCGCCAGCATCACCATCAGCAGGGCCCATATCGGCCAGGCCCGCAGGGAAGGAAGTCTGTGCATGGTCACGAGCTCTCCACAAGTCATTGGTTAGGGTCAGTAGGACACGGTGATGGTATAGGTCCCCTCGTAAGTACCCGCTGGGTAGACGACCTCGGTCGCCGTAATCTGGGTACTGAGGGTGCCCCCAACGCGAATCTCCAGGGCACCAAATTCATCGGTGCGGCCACTCTGATCCGGCAGGGTTGCCATCGCATTGAGGATGAAGTGGGGACCGGCAGGAGCCTGAGTATGCCGGAGCAGCACGTCCGTGGCTGATACAGTAATATCCAGCTCCCGGAAGGGCGCAGCCCCACTGACCGCAACCACACCGGGCGTGGGCTGAGTCAGCGACACAATACGGGCGTTGCCAGCGTTGGTCACATCCCGACGACCATCAGGAAACAGCCTCAGGCTGGCCTGATCATCCGGTGTGCCAACCGCGTACAACACACCAAAGTTGAGCCGGTCGGCTTCCGTCAATTCAAAACTGCTGCGCACCTCGCCTGCAAAGGTGACGTTCTCGCTGACCGTCACGTAGTCACTCAGGCTGGGTTCCCAATAGTGAAACCGAAGCTGGGCATTGCCGCTGTAGGGCGCATCTTCATAGCTACCGCCATTGCCGGAGGTGCTAAAGCTGGCGCCAAGCTGGAACTCAACTTCCCCAAGCTCGTTGGTACGCACCGAACCGGTATCGTAGCTGCCAACAGAAAGTAGCTCGGGTATGCCGGTGCCTCCGGCAGACAGGGTGATGTCATCGATTTCGACATCAATATTGGTGTTGGGCGGAAACCCCGTCAGACGATAACGACCGGGCTGACCGACCGCCACCACCACGATGTCACCAATCACATTGAGATTGCGGCCGGAGCGGGGAAACTCCAGCACCGATACGCTGCCATTGCCGGTGATGGCAATGGTGCCAAAATCAAAAACGCTCAGCTCTTCGATTTCGGTGGCCGCCCGGACCGGTGACAGGGCCAGCAGCCAGGCAGAAAGAGCCACAAAAAAGAGGTGCCAACGAGGCACCTCCTGTCGATGGGTCAGCGACGTGGCGTGGCGATAACCCCGCCCCGTCACGCCCGAGGCCTTAGAATTCGGCTGTGACCTCAAAGGTTCCCTCATAGGTTCCGGTTTCATACTGGGTACGTGTACCGCTGTCATCAGTGAAAACCTCTGCACCAATACCGAAGGTAACGGCAGTTGCGCCGAAGTCCGGGTCAATGGTCACCGGGGCACCGGGAACCGCAGGACCGCCAGACTCAACGCCGTCGGTGATATCGCCCACGGTGAAGTTGGCCAGGTAGAGCCGCGCCACGTTCGGGTCCCCCGTGGTGCCGCCCAGACGAACTTCTACCACATTCGCCAACGTGGCGATGTCATCCGGGTTGGCCCAGGTGCTGGCATCAAATGCCGCTGTCGGTACGTTAACAATAAAGTTCTGGTCGGTCGCTACGGATGCCTGAGCCGCGGTCTGGCCGCCAAGGCTGGTGATCACCTGGTCCGTCTCGCCCGGGGTAAAGGAACCGTCCGGGTTCAGTACCAGGGTACCGATACCGGTGCCGTCGGTGGCGTTTACAAACAGTGTACCCAGGCTCATCGGTGCGACAACAGTCACTTCCAGAGTATTCTGAACATCCGCAGTCACACCAAAGTCTGCGGCGTAACTGGAACCCGCGCCGATGGCGAGACCGCCAGCAGCAACCCCCAAACCGATCTTGCGCATCATCACATTACTGATTGTCTTTGTCATACCAAAACCCCTTAGGTTTTATGCCCATTGGTTAGAGGGCCCAAGTCAAATTGTCTGCTCCCGAGGAGGAGCTGCGCCCTTGGCAGAGTTCATCAACGGAACCGCCAGCGCTCTCTGAGTTTTACGACATCCATGTACAAAACTTAATGAACCCACTTCCCGGTCACTGAATCGGCCCACCTGAAATCAGACTGACGGCCAAATTACGGCTTACTTTTCAACAGCCTGGAAGATCGTAAAGCTTTGTCAAAACATATCCTTCCGTCGTTGCCTCCTGCGCTGCCCAAGCACATCGCACAGACTCAATGCCTGCTGATGCTCAATTCCGGGCTGCCCCCTGCCAACGGCCACCGTCCATTTCACGGGCACGCTTGTCAGCACCTGTTTGGTTTGGGGTCATGATTGGCTATCGGACACCTTTCCAAAAACTTAACAGCAGTTAACAAATTTTTCCTATGAAAAATGTAAGCCTTGGCAACCAATCTGAACACAAATCATCAGCAAGGCTACATAGGGCGCAGGGATGTAAGGACATATTTCCGGCCTCCCCGCATCTCGCCTACTGCCCGGGCTCACCAAAACGCAGTGATGACGGGCTCTGACGGTGACGTCCAGGCAGCACAGGAGTACTCTGGAAGCTGATCGCCGTGACAAACTGATACTGGAGTTCACCGTGCCTGCCTCGGACACTGTCTGCCGTCTGACCCTCGGCCTTGGCGTACTGATCGCCACCACTCACACTCTGGCCGCGCCGTCACCGGTCGCGGGCGCCCGCGCCAGCGCCATGGCGGGCACGGGCGTCGCGGTGGCACAGCCGGCTGCCGCCAACCTGACCAACCCGGCCATGATGGCCAGCCGCTACCATGCCCGCGGTAATGAGGTTGACCTGATTCTCCCCAGCTTCACCGTCCAGTTGGCGGATGACGAAGACGTCGTCGACCAGATCGACCGGGTCCAGGACACCATTGACCGGCTGGAAAACAGCGCCCGCCAGCAACAGATCCCGCAGGCCCAGGCCGCAGCCAAAGACCTGGACAATCAGCTCCGGGCACTGGATCGGGATACCGCCCGCCTGGATGCCGGACTCGCCTTCAGCCTGGCGGTGCCCTCACCAGACCTGTCGGTTGGGGTATTCAGCCGCGCCAGCGTTCGCTTCACCGCGCGCGGCGATATCAGCGACGAGGATCTGGCGCTGCTGCAACTGGTGGAAGACGATCCGCTGGCAGCAGCGGCCGCAATAACGATCTCCGACGACCTGCAATCCAGGGGACGCACCCTCGCCGCCTCGATCGCGGAAGTCGGAGTTGCCTTCGCCAGGAGCATTCGCCTGGCGGAAGACCAACACCTGGCCCTGGGCGTCACCCCCAAATGGGTGCGGATGGAAACCTTCGAGTATGACGTGCGGGTCGACGAATTCGACGAGGACGACTTCGATCGTGATGAGAACCGTACCGATGACAGCCAGCTAAACCTCGATCTGGGTGCGGCCTACACCTTTGGTGAACGCCAACAGTGGAATGCCGGCCTGGCCATCCGCAACCTGGTGCCAATGGACCTGCAAAGCCGCGGTGGGCTGACATTCGAGGTGGACCCCAAGGTAACCGCGGGCCTCGCCCATCACGGGGTCTATCACGTGGTGACCGCAGAACTCGACCTCACCGAGCAGCCGGGCTTTGGCTTCAGCGATGACCAGCGCTGGCTGGCCCTGGGCGCGGAATTCGATGTGGCAATGCTGGCCCAGGTGCGCCTGGGGCTTCGTCACAACCTAGCGGGAGAGGATCAGCACCGCGGCGTGGAGGAAGACAGCCAGCTCACCCTGGGCCTGGGCCTCAGCCCCTTCGGCGCCCGCCTGGATATCGCCGCCGTGCTCAGCGATACCGAGCAGGGCGGCGCGATTGAGCTGGGTTGGCGTTTCTAGCCTGGCTCGGCATAATCCCGCAACAGCCGAGCTGCATCCGACAGGGTTTCCCGCTACGAGCCCCCGGGCAGACACCTCGGCAGCACCAAGTCAGGGGCAGAATTAAGGAGCACTATGGAGATCTACCTCGTCGGTGGCGCGGTGCGCGACGACCTGCTGCAATTACCGGTCAAGGACCGGGACTGGGTGGTGGTGGGCGCAACCCCCGAAGACATGCTGGCCAAGGGGTTCAAACAGGTCGGCGCAGACTTCCCGGTGTTCCTCCACCCCGACAGCCATGAGGAGTACGCCCTCGCCCGCACCGAACGCAAGCAGGGCCACGGCTACCACGGCTTCACCGTCTACAGCGCACCGGACGTCACCCTGGAAGACGACCTGATCCGCCGGGACCTCACCATCAACGCCATGGCCCGGGATCAGGCAGGCCAGGTAGTGGACCCCTTCAATGGTCAGGCCGACCTTAAAGCCCGACGGCTTCGTCACGTCTCGCCCGCGTTCAGTGAGGACCCGTTGCGCATCCTCCGTACCGCCCGCTTTGCCGCCCGTTTCGCGCCGCTGGGTTTTACGGTCGCGGAGGAGACCCAGGCACTGATGGCGAGGATGACCGCCGATGGGGAGGTGGCCCATCTGGTCGCGGAGCGGGTCTGGCAGGAGATCCAGCGGGCCCTGCACGAACAGGCCCCGGAGGTATTCTTCCAGGTCCTGAGGGACTGTGGCGCCCTCGAGGTCCTGATACCGGAACTCGCCCCGGCTGAGACATTCAACCAGGCCATGGCCACGCTCCGGTGCCTGGCCCCCACAGCCGCGACCACCGAGATGCGGCTCGCCGGCCTGCTGTCGCCGCTGACAGCCAGGATCGCCCAGGCCCGAGCCAAGGCCTTGAAGGCCCCCAACGACGGTATCCAACTGACCGCACTCGTTGCCGGGCAGGGACCGGAAGCCGCGTGTATCGTCAACCAACCTGACGCCGAGGCCCTACTGGGCTGGCTGGAGCGCGTCGATGCCTGGCGCAAAGCTGACCGCTTTGAACGCCTGCTGCAGACCTGCCGCTGCACCCACGCCGCTCTGACCGCCGACCAGGCCGACTGGCTGAGTAAGGCCCGCGACCTGACCGCCCGGGTGGATGCTCAGGCGCTGATGGCAGAGGGCCATCAGGGCAAGGCATTGGGAGACGCCATCCGCAAGGAGAAGCTGGCGCGGCTCCAGCGGTTAACCCAGAACGCCGTTTACTAGTGTCCCGTCTGGCTCATTCGTTGGCTTACTGCTTGTCTCTGAGGGTTCTGACCAAGGCGCCGCTGTGCCGATGTGGTGGTTCCACATCAAACAGTGGCAACACAGGCTCAGAGCCCTCAGAGACAAGCCCTTCGGGAGCCACTGACAACCCGAATAGCGTTGTTGTACTGTCTCGATTTGGAACCACCAAACCGTCACCAGCACGCCTAGCTCTTCGGGTTGTCAGTGGCTCAGTAAGTCAACGAATGAGCCAGACGGGACACTAGGAAGCCACCATGACCCATCAGCAGGACCAGAAATCACCGGTTGTTCTCATCACCGGCGCGGCCCACCGGCTTGGCGCCACCATGGCCCGCCACCTGCACCAGCGGGGCTGGCGGGTGCTGATCCACTGTCGCTCCCGCCGCGCCCAGGCCGACGCTCTGGCCCGGGAGCTGAACCGGCAGCGAAAGGGTTCCGCCACCACCCTGGCGGCGGACCTTGCCGATCTCAACCAGGTTGAGGCACTTGCGCAACAGGCCGTCGACCAATGGGGGCGCCTGGACGCTCTGATCAACAACGCGTCGGAGTTCTTCCCCACCCCGGTTGGCGAAACCAGCGCCGACGATTGGTCGCGACTGTTACACACCAACCTGCGGGCGCCCTATTTTCTGCTGCAGGGCTGCCAGGCGGCACTCACGGCAACCCAGGGCGCGGTGATCAACCTGATCGACATCTACAGCGAGCGGCCACTGGCGGATCACCCGCTCTACTGCGCCAGCAAGGCCGGCCTGGCGGCCCTGACCCGCAGCTGGGCCAACGACCTGGGCCCGGCGATTCGGGTGAACGGGGTCTCCCCCGGCGCGATCCTGTGGCCGGACCAGGACGATGGTTACCGTCCTAACGACGACAACGATGGCAACCCCGCCAACGATGACGGCGACTACCGCCAGGGCATCCTCCGCCAGACCCCGCTGGGCCGGACGGGGACACCGGAGGACATCGCCGGTGCGGTGGCCTATCTGCTGTGCGACGCGCCCTTCGTGACCGGGCAGATCCTGTCCGTCGATGGCGGCCGCAGCCTGAGCCTGTAGCTCACACCGGCCAGCAGGTACAATGAACGACTTTCTGAGGTCCGCACCATAAACGCCGCATACCATAACGCCGGACCGCCCAATCAATCAGGAGAATTGCCATGCGTGACGTAGTCATTGTTGCCGCCAAACGTACCGCCATCGGAAGCTTCGGTGGTGGCCTGTCCAGCCTGCGGGCCGACCAGCTCGGTGCCGCGGTGATCCGCAACCTGCTGGAGGAAACCGGCGTGGCCCCCGAGCAGATCAACGAGGTGGTGCTGGGCCAGGTACTCACCGCTGGCAGTGGCCAGAACCCGGCTCGCCAGGCTGCCATCCATGCCGGCCTGCCGGCCTCGGTTCCCGCCATCACCATCAACAAGGTGTGTGGCTCCGGGCTGAAAGCGGTCCATATGGCGGTGCAGGCCATCCGCTGCGGCGATGCCGACATGATCATTGCCGGTGGCCAGGAAAGCATGAGCCAGTCTCCCCACGTGGTGCCCAACAGCCGTAACGGCCAGCGCATGGGCAACTGGACCATGATCGACACCATGGTGCACGACGGCCTCTGGGATGCCTTCAACGACTACCACATGGGCATCACCGCGGAGAATATCGTCGACAAGTACGACATCAGCCGCGAGGAGCAGGACGCCTTTGCTGCCGCCTCCCAGCAGAAAGCCGTAGCAGCCCAGCAGGCGGGTCATTTCAGCGGCCAGATCGTGCCGGTGAGCATTCCCCAGCGCAAAGGCGACCCGGTGGTGGTGGATAAGGACGAATGCCCCCGTGATGGCGTCAGCGCCGATGGCCTCGCCAAGCTGCGCCCGGCATTCCGCAAGGACGGCTCCGTGACTGCCGGTAACGCCTCTTCACTCAACGACGGCGCCGCGGCGGTGATGGTGTGCAGCGCGGAGAAAGCCCAGGCCCTGGGCCTGACGCCGCTGGTAACCATTCGCGCCCACGCCAGTGCCGGCGTCGACCCCACCATCATGGGCACCGGCCCGATTCCCGCCAGCCGTCGCTGTCTGGAGCGGGCCGGCTGGTCGGTGGACGATCTGGACCTGGTGGAGGCCAACGAGGCCTTTGCCGCCCAGGCCATCTCCGTCAACCGGGATCTGGGCTGGGATACCGACAAGGTCAATGTGAACGGTGGCGCGATTGCGCTGGGCCACCCCATCGGCGCCTCCGGCTGCCGGGTACTGGTCACCCTGATTCACGAAATGATGCGGCGCGATGCCCACAAGGGCCTGGCAACCCTGTGCATTGGTGGCGGTATGGGCGTGGCCCTCGCTGTTGAGCGGTAATGGCCCTGCTCAATGTGGTGCTGTACGAGCCGGAGATACCGCCGAACACCGGCAACATCATCCGGCTCTGCGCCAACACCGGCTGCCAGCTGCATCTGATCGAGCCGCTGGGCTTCAGCCTGGAGGACAAGCAAATGCGCCGGGCGGGACTGGATTACCGGGAGTACGCCTCAGTCCGGGTGCACCTGGACTACGCCAGCTTTCTGGAACGGGAACAGCCGCAACGGCTGTTCGGCCTCACCACGCGGGGACAGCGCGGCTACCATGAGGTTCACTACGAAGACGGTGACTACCTGATGTTCGGCCCCGAAACCCGCGGTCTGCCGGCGGCGGTCCGCGAGGGTCTGGCGGAAGACCGGCGGCTGCGGGTGCCAATGCGGGCGGACAGCCGCAGCCTCAATCTGTCCAACACCGCCGCGCTGGTGGTTTACGAAGCCTGGCGCCAGCTGGGCTTTGCCGGTGGCGCTTGAGCGCGCGGTGCGGGGGAAGACGTTAAAGCCCCCGGTTAACTAACCTGCGCCCATGGCGGCAGCCATGGGCGCGAACGACGCCCCCGAGGTCCCCAGTGGCACCACCATGGGGTAGCCTTCCGGCAACTGCTCCACCCGGGCCCGCAACCCGTAGACCCGCTCCAGCATGGCTGGCGTGAGGACGTCCCCGGGGCAGCCATCTATCCGGGTTTGGCCCCGGGACATCACCACCAGACGATCGGCGTAGGCGGCCGCCAGGTTGAGATCGTGCACCACCGCCAGGATGGCGTAGCCCTGGTCACTCGCCAGTTCCCGCAGCAATCCGAACACCAGCTGTTGCTGGGCCGGATCGAGGGCGGAGGTGCATTCGTCCAGCAGCAGCAACCGGGGCCCGGAACTGTGCCAGAGCTGGGCCAGTACCCGCGCCAGCTGCACTCGCTGCTGCTCACCGCCGGACAGGGTTGAAATCAGCCGGTCAGCCAGCGCCGCCACCTCCAGTCGCCTTAGCAAATGCTCGATCAGCTCATCCCGCTCTTCCTGGCTGCCACGGCAACAACCGAGGGCAACAATCTCGCGGGCGGTGAACGGAAAGTTCACTTCCACCCGCTGGGGCATCACCGCCCGGTGCCGCGCCAGCTCAGGCCGACGCCAGACCTGCAGGCGCTTGCCGGCGATGTGCACCCGTCCACTCTGCAGCTCCAGATCGCCGGAGGCGACTTTCAGCAATGAGGATTTGCCCGCGCCGTTGGGGCCCAGCAGCGCCAGAAGCTCTCCCTGCTGCAGTGACAGCGACGCCTGGCTCAGTACGGTCTTGCCACCCAAACTGAGGCTGACGTCGTCAATCTGCAAGACCCGGCCTACATCGAACACCATCAGCTCACCCTCATTCGCATCAACAGAAACAGAAAGAACGGGCCGCCCAGCAGCGCCATCATCAGCCCGATGGGCAACTCCGCCGGCGCCACAATGACCCGCGCAATGCAGTCCGCCCCCACCAGCAGCGCGCCCCCGGCGAGGGCGGAGCCTGGCAGCAGCAGGCGATGGCCGGCGCCCACCAGTTGCCGCAGCAGATGCGGCACCACCAGGCCCACAAAGCCGATCAGCCCGGTCACCGCCACTGCCGCTCCCGCACCCAGTGCCACCAGCAGGATCGCGCCGCGCTTGATCCACACCACCGAATAGCCCAGGTGGCCGGCGACCGCCTCGCCCATGGTGAAGGCGTCCAGCGGTCTTGCCAGCCAGGGCGCCAGCACCAGTGCCAGCAGCATCCACGGCCCCGCCACCACCAGGTCGTCCCAGCGCGCCTGCCCCAGGCTGCCCATGTTCCAGAAGGTCAGGGAGCGGAGCTCACCGTCGTCGGCATGGAAGGTCAGCAACCCGGTGATCGCGGCGGCGATGGCGTTGATGGCGATCCCCGCCAGCAGCAGGGTGGCCACCGAGACCTGGCCGGAGCGGCTGGCAATGCGCCAGGCCAGCAGCGTGGTGCCGGTGGCCCCCAGGAACGCGGCCACCGGGATCGCCCAGCGACCGGCAAACAGGGTCCAGCCCGACAGCCAGGTGCTGCCCAGCACAATCACCGCCACCGCAGCCATCGCCGCGCCACCGGACACCCCGATCAACACCGGGTCCGCCAACGGGTTGCGAAACAGCCCCTGCAGGATTGCGCCGGACACCGCCAGCACCGCCCCGGTCAGGAACCCCAGCAGCAGCCGCGGCATACGAATATCGAACAGCACCATCTGTGCCGCGGTGTCACCGGCATTGCTGTTTGCCAGCAATGCCAGTACCTGCCTGGCTGGCAGCGGGTAGGCACCACTGGTCAGTGACAGCAGCGCCACCGCCAGTGACAGCAGCAACAGCGCGGCATACACCGGCGCCGGCGGCAGGCGCCTGACCGTTGCCTCAGTCGTCATGGCCCGACACGGGCTGACTCGGCAGGATCTCGTTCACCTCTGCCAGCGCGTCCGCCAGGCGCGGGCCATACCCCAGCAGGAACATGCTGTCGCCGGTGTAATGGTGGCCGCTGCTCCAGGCCGGCAGCTGCGCCAGTTCCGGCCAATCCTCTATCCGGAACTGGCCCGGGGTCGCTTCGGCGATGATGATCGCATCGGGGCTGGCACTGATGATTGCCTCCCGGCTTGCCGGCTTGTAGCCCGTCACCGTCGCCACGGCGTTGTCGGCGCCCAGGCTCTGGATAAAGGCATCAGCCCCGGTGTCGGCGCCACCAAACACCACGCCATGGTTACCGGCAGACATGATCAGCAGCACCCTCGGCCGCCAGCCCCGGGCCTCGACGTCTTTGGCAAGTGCAGCGAAGTCATCGGCCATTTCCGCCACCAGCGCGGCCGCCTCCGTCTGTTTGCCAAGCAGCTCACCCACCCGGGTGACCCGCGCCATGGTGGCCTCGGGCGAACGGGCCAGCGGCAGCTGTTCCACCTCCACGCCGGCGGCCGCCAGACGCTCCAGGGTCTGTTTCGGCTGGGCCTCCACGGTGGTGATCAGCCGATCCGGCTGCAGCGACAGCACGCCTTCAAATGGCAGCGCCCGCAGATAGCCAACCTTGGGCAGGCGGCGGGCCTCTGCCGGATAGACACTGGTGGTGTCTACCGCTACCAGAGCCTCTTCGCCCCCCAGGGCATAGATGGTTTCGGTGATGGCGCCGTTGGCACTGACAACCCGAAGATCGGATGCCGGGTCTGCCGCCTGGGCCACCGATGTCAGCAGCGTCAGAGCAGCCAGCAGGGTTATACGCATAACGCCTCCTCCAGAGCCCACACTTCCGCCCGCCAGGCTTCCGATTCCGCCTGCCCGGGTTTGCGCTTGCCAAACACGGTGATCACCAGCTCGCCGTCGGCGTTGTAGCCTTCCACCGAGGTGATGGTGCCGTCGGTGGAGGGCCGTCGGGTCACCCACCAGGCGGTGATGCCGTCGGTGTTGGCATGCAGGTTGAAACCAGGGTCCAGCACGTTCATCCACGGTCCGGTGCGGCGCAGGTTACTGACGGTGCCGGTAAAGATCTGCACGATGCCGGGATTGCCCACAAACACCATCACCGGGCATTCACTGCGCTGCACCTGGTGCAACAATAGATCCAGCGGCGATGGTGCCAGTTCGGGCTGGGTCTGCAGCTGTCGGCACCAGTCCGGCCCCATCAGCTCTACCGCCGTCAGCCGGTCCACCTTGTTGCGCTTGAGCATGGCGTGGAAGTGATGGACGTCCTTGAGCGCGGCCCAGTCCGCCTGTAACGGTGCCAGCTCAACCTCGGCGACCGGTGTTCGGGGCTGGGGCGCCGGCGCCGGATTCAGTACCGGAGCCAGCGCCGGTAAGGTATCGGCGTCGGCCTGAAAGCGCGCTACCAGCGCCTCCCAGGCTTCGGCATCGGTGCCGTCGGTGCGGTAGATCTTGTGCACCGCCCGACCATGACCATCGAAGAACTGCAGGCTCTCGCGGGTGCCACCGCGTCCGGATTCCAGCACCCGGTAGCCGTAGTGCCAGTTATTGAAGAACACCCGCACATCGATGTCCCCCACGGCCAGCCCCATGGCCCCGGAGCCCCCCACCTTGAAGTCGTGGAAGGCGGCGGTTACTTCATGGACAACCTGCTCGTTGCGACTGAGGATCATCACCTCCCCAACCGGGTCCATCGCCTTGAGCAGGCCGCCAAAGTCGGCCACCAACGGAGTGACCGAGCCGGCTTCACGGCACAGCAGCAGCTCCAGTTCACTCACCCCCAACTCGCGGGCGGCGTTGCGAATCCGCAGATTGGGCTGTTCCGCCAGCAACGCCTGCCAGCGCTGGGCCAGCGTGTGATCGATCGGCGCCTGTGGCACTTCTGAAATGGTATCCATCGCAGCCATGCTGTTACTCCGCTGCTTCGGTCAGGGTGACTTCACGCCAGCGCAGCACCGGCTGACCGCTTTCGCCGTCGTCACCGTAGTAGCCGATCAGCTGCACGGCGTAGACCGGCGAGGCGTCATCGTTGCGGTCGGTATCGATCAGGTAGACCCGGTAGTTTGGCCAGAGCTGGTGCTGTTCGCTCAGGTTGTAGGCGTACCAGCCATGATCCACAAACACCCCGCCGGTGGAATCGGCGTTGAAATGGCTGGCCAGTGAATTGCCACCGGGATCGGTGGTGGCGCTGGTGTAATCGGACAGATCGCTCCAGGTCATCGGGCCGAAGGCACCGCCGTCCCCATTGCCGGAAGGGCCACTGTTGGTTCGCAGGTAGAGACTGCGATCGGCAAAGCCGAGGACCAGGTCCCAGTTCTCGGAGCTGGCGCAGTCGACGGTGGCATTGCTGTCGAAATCGAAGCAGCGCTCACCACCTTCCGGCGGAATCGATCCGGTAAAGGTGGCGGTGCCGGTGAACTGTTCGGTACCGGCGGGCTGGACGTCAAAGCTGAACTCAAAGCTGGTAATGCCCTGCCCGGTACGGGTCGGGAAGGTAAACTCGGTGGCCCGCAGGCGGGCGTAGCTGTCGCCTTCGCCGGAGCGCAGCAGATAGCCGTTGTCGCTGTTGGCCGACATGTTGCCGTTGCTGTGGTCGTAGTTGTACCAGGCTTCGCCGAGACCACTGACTACAGAGTCCTGGCTCCAGCGGGCGGGCGCGGTAAAGGTGTCTTTCAGGTGCTCCAGTTCGGAATCCGGGGTGGCGTTGAGGAACACGTTGGCCACTGGCTCGCCACTGTCATCATAGAAGTCCGCCTGATCGTCACCGACCACGCCGACCACGGCGCCCGGCCCGGACGCACCGCCATTGAGCTGGATGTTGTAGCGGCGCAGGGCCAGGTGCCAGTCCTCGGACTCGGCGGCCTGGGCTGCGGTCAGGTTCAGTACCTCGCCAGACGCCAGATTGAGGTAGGCCATGGTGTCACTGCTGGAGGCATCGACCACCATGCGGGTGATGCCGTCACCACCATTGTCGGAACCGCCGTTATCGGGGTTGTCGTCGATCTTGTTGTCGCTGCTGCCGCCGCACCCGGTCAGGAGTGTGGTGGTCAGGGCCATTCCAATCATCCAGCGTGTCTGTGCCATGGATCTGTCCTTTTCTGTTATCAAGCGTGAAGGGTTGGTTTTCATTTTTTCAATGGGTTGCCACTGGCGTTTCACCAGCGTCTCGAGTCATCAGCGGGCGAACTTCAGTGTCAGGCCGCCGTAGATGAAGCGCCCCGCCACCGGGCCAAAATCGTTCTGGTTGTCGAAATCGCGCTGGCGGTCGGTGAGGTTGTCGACGCCGGCAAACAGCTTCAGGTTGTCGCCGAGACGTTGATTGAGCTTCAGGTCGACCGTCGTGAAGCCTGGCGAGGTGCGGCCGAAACTGGCGTCCACCACTTCCGAACTCTGGCTGCGGATGCGGGTGGACCAGGACATGCCGGGAATGCCGGTACGGCCATCGAGCGCCACCCGGCCCTGGTGTTCCGGGCGGCGGGTCAGGTCGACGCCGCCGGAGCGGTCTTCGGCCTCGGTGTAGGTGTAGCCCGCGGTCAGTTCCCAGCCGGGAGCGAGCTGCCAGCCGGCGGTGGTTTCGATACCGCGGGTGCGGGCCTTGGCGACATTGCGATAGGTGTAGACCGCCACGCCATCGCCCCGCTCGGTGGTGGCTATGGCATCGAACTCGGTCTGGATCAGGTCTTCGATGTTGTTGAGAAAGGCATTGACCTCCAACCAGCCCTGCTGGCGCACATTTATGCCCCACCCCAGCTGAACGCTCTCGGAAGACTCCGGCCGCAGCTCCGGCTGCCCCACCACCACGTAACCCAGCTGGCTGTGATCAAACAGGTAGTGGCGTTCCTTGAGGTTCGGCACCCGATAGCCGCCACCCCAACTGGCGCGGATGTAGTGGTTGACGTCGCTCCCCGGCGCCAGGTCGTAACGCAGGTTGAGCTTGGGGGCAAAGTGGTCGCCAAAATCGGAGTCGTACTGGCCCCGCAGGCCCACCACCCACTCCCAGCGGTCACTCGGCATCCAGGTGTCCTGCAGCCAAAGCTCCCGACTGCTGCGGCTGGCACGGTCGTCGCCGAACAGCTCAGAGACGCCATCCTTGGTCTGTTCCAGCGATTCATGACGGTAATCGCCCCCCACCATCAGGGTGTGAAACTCGGTCGCGGCCAGTTCGGTGTGGGCAGACAGCTGGGACAGGGTCAGGTCCGCACTGCGGAAGTCGTAGCGACTGGCGGCGTCGGACTTCTCAGTGTCATCGGTCAGGGTTTCATGCAACAGATTCCAGTGCAGCTGCTGGCGCTCCGACAACTGATGATGGCCACCCGAGCCCAGCCGCACCCGTTCTACCGACTCGTCCTTGATGTGATTCTCGGTGAGCCCGCCGGGGCGAGCCTGAATAAACCGCGAGGCCGCCTGTTCCTCGAACCCGCCAACCTCGGCAAAGACCTCCTGGCCAGCCTGTGGCAACCAGGTCAGCCGGGAGTTGAACTGGTTACGTTCGTACTCATCCCCCGGCCGCTGCCAGGTATCCGGCTGCGGATCGATACCATCGGACTCCTGGCTGGAACCGGACACCCGCAGCCGCCACTGGTCATTACCAAGATCGACACCGCCACGGAGGCTGTGGCGGCCCACATCCCAGTGATCGCCGCTGGGGTTCTGGTCACCATAGCTGCCGACATCCATCGTCAGCTCGCCCGCCAGTCCCGGCTCCACCTGACGGGTAATGACATTGATCACCCCGCCCATGGCGGCACTGCCGTACTGCGCCGAAACCGCGCCCTTGACCACTTCGATACGTTCAACATCGAGAATGGCCAGCTGACTGACATCCACCGACGACCCGGTGGTTGCCGTCATCGGCATGCCATCAATCAGCACCAGTACGCGATCGGCGTTGATGCCCTGCAACCAGACTTCCTGCCCGGCCTTGCCGTGGATGTTGCGCAGCAGCAGGCCAGGTACATCCTCCAGGGCATCAGCCACCGAGCGGGCGTGGGTTTTCTCCAGTTCCCGCCGGGTCACCACTTCGGTGCGCACAGGCGTGTCGCTGACAGTGCGGGCCGAGCGGGTACCGGTGACTACAATCTCATCAAGGTAGTGCGACTGCTCTTCGTTGGCCGCCATAGCGGGCGTCACGACACCGGACAGAGCCAGAGTCAGCAGCAGGGAACCGGACAGTGAGCAGGACGAAAAGGAAGACCGGAGTGTGAGAGGGATCATTTTAAACCTTAGAGCTAACGCTAATGAGAGTGATTCTTTTTTATTTTTAGCTCCAAGTCAATGAGAGATGCGACATACCGGGCAGAGGGTGACGGCCGATCGGGCCAGGCGGCCATCGTTGTGACAGTGTTCAAAAACCGGCTTTCAGTGATGCCAGATGGTTGTGCCCTGGCAGGGCGCTCGAAACATCGCCAAGGCGCTGGGGAAACGCTGGCGAAAAGAGATGGGTAAACAGCTTGGGCGGGAGGGCCGGCGCGCCCATCGAGAGGCCACGCCGGGGAGGATCAGGAGGCCCGGGGAGCCTCCGATCAGGCGATCAGTGCGCGGAGCCTTCTTCGGCCGCTTCGCCTTTGGCTTCGTCCTGCTGACGCTTGAGGGCCTGGGCGTAGATGGCGTCAAAGTTGACCGGTGCCAGCATCAGGGCCGGGAAGCTGCCCTTGTTGACGACTCCGTCGATGGCTTCGCGGGCGTAGGGGAACAGGATGTTGGGGCAGTACGCACCCAGCATCTGGCCCAGTTGCGGACCTTCAATGCCCTGAACCATGAACACACCGCCCTGTTGGATTTCGACGATGTAAGCCACTTTCTCGCCCACTTTGGCGGTGACAGTAAGAGACAGCACGACTTCGAACTGGTTGTCACTCAGCTTGCTGTGGGACGTGTTGAGGTCCAGGCTGACCTGCGGCTTCCACTGCTCCTGAAACACGTCCGGAGAGTTCGGAGACTCGAAAGACAGGTCCTTGACGTAGATACGCTGCAGTGCGAACTGAGGTTGGTTTTCGTTGCCGGCGGCGGCCTGCTGATTGTCAGCCATAGTGAATCCTTTTCGATCTCTTGATGGGCATGCGCCCGGTTATCATTCGGTTATGAGCGGCAGGCCAGAGCTCTCTGGTTCTGCGTGCTGTGGTAAGACAGTGCGGCAGATCGCGCGGCAATTCAAGGCCCCGACGGTGACCGGAGTCACCCGGCGATCATCACTTCTTGACCAGCGGCAGGTTGCTGGCTTTCCAGTCGGCGATACCGCCGTTGAGACGCACCACATTCTCATAGCCATCGGCGACCAGTTGCTTCACCGCCATGGCGGCGTGCTGCCCCATCTTGTCCGCAACAATAATCTGTTTGCCCTTGTGCTTGTCGAGTTCACCGGCACGCTCTTTCAGGCTGCTGAGGGGAATGTGCAGGGACCCGGTGATGTGGCCTTCGCCAAAGTCCTTGCGGTCGCGGATATCCAGCACAATGGCCTCGTCCCGGTTGATCAGGCTGACCGCCGCCTGGGCCGATACTTTCTGGCCACCCCGGCGGGATTCCAGCGTCAGCAGGGCAATCAACAGCACCACGAAGACCGACACCAGAATGTAATGATTGACAACGAACTCGAACAACCTGTCCATGAACTGACCCTGCAAACAGTGATTTTGGCGCGATTATACACACCCCTCCCCGGGGACAGAAGGCGCCCCACATAGCCTGCACCCGGCAAAACGGGTAGAATCGCCGCAGTTCTTTTCACCGCAATTCAACCGGACGATGTGATGACTGTGACGCGCAAGCCCACTGCACTGCTTATCCTCGATGGCTGGGGACACCGAGACCCGGCGGAAGACAACGCCATCAGCAAGGCCAATACCCCGTTCTGGGACCAGGTCTGGCACCAGCGCCCCAAAACCCTGGTGAACACGTCCGGCATGTTTGTGGGGCTGCCCCAGGGCCAGATGGGCAACTCCGAAGTCGGTCACATGAATCTGGGCGCCGGCCGCGTGGTGTACCAGAGCCTGACCCGTATCGACAAGGAACTCGCTGACGGCGATTTCCAGACCAACCCGGTGCTGTGTGCCGCCATCGACAAGGCCGTAGCGGCCGGTCGTGCCGTGCACCTGATGGGACTGCTGTCCCCTGGCGGCGTCCATAGCCACGAAGATCATATCCTCGCCGCCGCCGAGCTGGCCGCCAGCCGGGGTGCCAAGGAAGTCTACGTTCACGCATTCCTGGATGGCCGCGACATGCCCCCCCGCAGCGCCCAGCCGTCACTGGAAAAGGCAGCCGCCAAGCTCAAATCCCTCGGCGTTGGCCGCGTGGCCTCGATCATCGGGCGCTACTACGCCATGGACCGGGATAATCGCTGGGATCGCATCGAGGCAGCCTACAACCTGATGACCCTGGGCGAGGCGGAGTTCACTGCCGACAACCCGGTTGCCGCCCTGGAGCAGGCCTACGAGCGTGGTGAAAACGACGAGTTCGTCAAGGCCACCCGCATCCAGGCCGCCGGCGAGTCGGAAGCCACAATCAATGAAGGCGACACGGTGCTGTTCATGAACTTCCGTGCCGACCGCGCCCGCGAAATGACCCGCGCTTTTGTTGAAGCCGAGCTGGAAGGGTTTGGGCGTCGCAAGCGGCCGCAACTGGCTGACTTCGTGATGCTGACCGAATACGCCGCCGACATCGACACCAGCTGTGCCTACCCGCCGGAGAAACTGGTCAACGGCCTCGGCGAGATCATGGCCCAGCAGGGCAAGACCCAGCTGCGGATTGCCGAAACCGAGAAGTACGCCCACGTCACCTTCTTCTTCAACGGTGGCCTGGAAACGCCGTTCGAGGGCGAAGACCGGATTCTGGTGCCCTCCCCCAAGGTAGCCACTTACGACCTGCAGCCAGAAATGAGCGCACCGGAAGTCACCGACAAGCTGGTGGAAGCCATCAAGAGCGGCAAGTACGACCTGGTGGTGTGCAACTACGCCAACGGCGATATGGTGGGCCATACCGGCAATCTGGAAGCCGCCATCAAGGCCGCTGAATGCATTGACCAGTGCGTCAGACGTATTGCCGAAGCGCTGGAGGAAGTCGATGGCCAGGCTTTGGTCACCGCCGACCACGGTAACTGCGAGCAGATGACCGACCCCAACTCCGGCCAGGTCCATACCGCTCACACCATTGGTCCGGTGCCGCTGGTTTACCTGGGCTCGGCGTCACTGTCGCTGAAGGACGATGGCGCCCTCAGTGACATCGCACCGTCACTGCTGGACCTGATGGGACTGGAACAGCCTGCCGAAATGACCGGGCACAGCCTGGTCGAGCGGCACTGATCTCGCCATCATCCTGCGCTCGCTGATGCGCACCCGCCTCCCCTCACCCGGCTCCGGTTTTCGCACCTGCGGAACCCGGGGCCTGGGCACGGCTCTGCTGTTGCTCCTGACCCTGATTAATGCCCCTGTGCTGGCCGCTAACGATGACGTGTCACCAGCTCAGATCGAAGCCCTCAAGGAACGCATCGAAGACATCGATGACTGGCTCCAGGACGCCCGCGAGGACCGCTCCGATCTGGAAGAGCAGCTGGTCAGCACCGAGCAAACCATCAGCCGTCTGACCCGGGAACGTCGCGACCTGCGCCGCCAGATCGGCAATCAGCGAACGCGACTGGCGCAACTGGGCGAGAAAGAGCAGGAACTGAC
This sequence comes from Marinobacter xestospongiae, assembly GCF_023156385.1. GTDB lineage: Bacteria > Pseudomonadota > Gammaproteobacteria > Pseudomonadales > Oleiphilaceae > Marinobacter > Marinobacter xestospongiae. Next base: position 78,041 of record NZ_JAKZAK010000001.1, on the reverse strand, counting down.
CGCCTCCCTGGCGCGCCAGCGGGACAGCCTCAAGCAGCAGATCCGCGCGGCCTGGATGGCGGGCGACACCCCGGCGATCAAGGTCCTGCTGAATGAGATCGATCCCCAGAATGTCGCCCGCACCATGACCTACTACGAGTACCTCAGCGCCGACACGGTGCGCCGGCTGGAAGCCTTCAACGCCAGCCTACAGGCACTCAAGACGACCCGCGAAGAGGTCAACCGGACCCAGACCGAACTGGCCCGGCTGGAGCGGGACGTGGCCAGCCGCCAGCAACAGCTGGAGACCAGGAAGGCGGAACGGCAACAGACCCTGGCCCGACTGCGAACCGAGATCAGCCAGCGCCAGAATGAGCGGGAACAGCTGGAATCCGACCGGGTACGGCTGGAGAAACTGCTCAAGGAAGTTGAGGCCGCCATTGCCAACATCCCGGCGCCAAACGAGTCACAACCTTTCCGGTCACTGCGCGCTAAACTGCCGTGGCCGGTTGCCGCCGGACGGGTCAGCCGTAACTTCGGCGAACAGCTTGCCCAGGGCCGGCTGCGCCACAACGGCCTGCTGCTGATCACTGACGCCGAGACCGAGGTGAAGGCGGTACACTATGGCCGCGTGGTGTTCGCCAACTGGCTGCGAGGCTTCGGGCTGATGACCATCATCGATCATGGCGACGGCTACATGAGCCTCTACGGCCACAGCAGCAGCCTGCTAGCCAGCCCCGGTGACTGGGTGGCGGCCGGCCAGGCCATCGCCATTGCCGGCCAGAGCGGCGGCACCGAGCAGCCAGCGGTGTACTTCGAGATCCGCCACAAGGGCACACCGCAGAATCCCCGTCGCTGGCTGGCACCTCGCTGAGCCCACCAGCCGGGACGGATGCCGGCAGCCAGGGCTGACAAAGCAGGCACGGGACGCCATACTGTCGAGCAGGAAAATTCAGGGCTCCCCAATCAATCAGGTATACAGGACGGGTGAATGGGAACGGTTAGAAGTACACGCCAGACAACAGCTTTTCGTGCATTGGCCACAGCCATCTGTCTCACCACCCTGCCCGGTCTGACCGCCGCCCAGGAACAGGCACCTGACCAGGAGGTGATCCTCGAAGGGACCGCCAACGGCCAGCAGGTTCAGATCCGCCTGCCCGACCCGGAAGAGCAACTGCCGCTGGAAGACCTGCGCAAGTTCACCGAGGTGTTTGGCCGCATCAAAGAGGCCTACGTGGAAGAGGTGGATGATCGCCAGCTGCTGGAAAGCGCGATCAAGGGCATGCTCGCCGACCTGGACCCCCACTCCACCTACCTGGCCCCAAAGGAATACGAAGAACTTGAAGAAAGCACCTCCGGTGAATTCGGTGGTCTGGGCATCGAAGTGGGCATGGAAGACGGCTTCATCAAGGTTATCACCCCCATCGACGACACCCCGGCCCAGAAAGCCGGCGTGCAGGCGGGCGACCTGATCATCAAGCTGGGTGACCAGCCGGTCAAGGGGCTGTCACTGGAGGAAGCCGTGAACCTGATGCGCGGCAAGCCCGGCACCACACTGTCCCTGACCATCATGCGGGAAACCGAGAACGCCCCCATCGAGATCGATGTGGTGCGGGATGTGATCAAGGTCACCAGCATCAAGTCACGACTGCTGGAGCCCGGCTACGGTTACGTGCGCATCACCCAGTTCCAGTCTGAAACCGGCAATGAGTTCCGCGACGCCATCCGCAGCCTGGCCGACGACAGCGACGGCCAGCTGGACGGTCTGGTGATCGACGTTCGCAACAACCCCGGCGGTGTATTGCAGGCGGCGGTGGGTGCGGCAGACGCCCTGCTGGACGAAGGCCTGATCGTCTATACCGAAGGCCGCATCCAGAGCTCACGACTGCGCTTCAGCGCCACCCCGGGCGATATCATTGCCGACACCCCCATCGTGGTGCTGATCAACGGCGGCTCGGCGTCCGCCTCGGAGATCCTCGCCGGCGCGCTGCAGGATCATCATCGTGCGGTTGTCATGGGCACCCAGTCCTTCGGCAAGGGCTCGGTACAGACGGTCATTCCGCTGGATGAGACCCACGCCATCAAGATGACCACCGCCCGCTACTTCACGCCGGATGGCCGCTCCATCCAGGCCCGCGGCATCACTCCCGACATCGAGGTGCGGCCGGCCCGCTTCACCGAGTTCGAAGGCCAGCCGTTCTTCACCGAGGCCGATCTCAGCGGCCACCTGGAAAACGGCGACGGTGAAGACGAGCTCAACAGTGAACAACGCAAGCAGCAGGACCAGAACAGCGACGCCAACGAATCCCACATGGAGCGGGACTTCCAGCTGCGTTCAGCGCTCAACCTACTCAAGGGCATGACCATCTTCCAGAACAAACAGGACGACGGGGACAACTAGCCGGATGCTACGCCTGGTACTGCTGATCGGCGCCCTGGTGGCGTCGCTGCCCGCCTTTGCCGATGCTCCCCCCAGGGTCGACGGCCAGGCGGTGCCGCCCACCATCGCCATCATCATTGATGACATGGGCCACAACCTGCGGGAGGGCGAGCGACTGATCGCCCTCGACCAGCCCATCACCCTGGCGTTCCTGCCCTACCGGCGCTTTACCCGATCACTGGCGGAATCGGCCCATCGACGCAACAAGGAGATCATGCTCCATGCGCCAATGGCCAATACCCACAACTTTGATCTGGGCCCCGGCGGTCTTACCAGCAGTATGTCGCGACAGGACGTGATCACCACCCTGCGTCGCTCGCTGCAGGCAATCCCCCACGTTCAGGGCGTCAACAACCACATGGGCAGCCTGCTGACCCAACAGATCGAACCCATGGAGTGGGTGATGTCGGAGCTGTACCGCTACCCGCTGTACTTCGTCGACAGCCGCACCATTGCCAGCTCCGTCGCCAGCGATGTGGCCGAGGCCTACCGCATTCCCACCCTGACCCGCGATGTGTTCCTCGATCACGAGCAGACCGAGGAATTCGTCGACCAGCAGTTCAAGCGGCTGGTTCAGCTGGCCAGGCGCAATGGCAGCGCCATTGGCATTGGCCATCCCCACCAGGTCACTGTGGACTACCTCGAAAAGCACCTGCCGCAACTGGACCAGCAGGGCATTGCCATCGCCACCGTCAGCGCCGTCTGGGCCCTGCGCAACAACAACCAGACGATGTTTGCCGAGGGCGAGAAACAACCCGTCGCGCCCACCCTCGCCAAGCGCCCCACCAGGCTTCAGCCATAAAAAAAGGCAGGCCCCGCTGGAGGTCTGCCTTCTGCTACCGGTATCAGGCTCAGATCGTCAAAGCCGGACTTCAATCCCCTGGTCCCGCATGGCTTCTTTGGCTTCGGGAATGGTGTGCTGACCAAAGTGGAAGATCGACGCGGCCAGCACGGCGTCGGCGCCGCCTTCGGTCACACCGTCCGCCAGATGCTGAAGCTCGCCGACGCCGCCGGAAGCGATCACCGGTACCGACACCGCGTCGCTGACCGCCCGGGTCAGACCCAGATCGAAGCCCACCTTGGTGCCGTCGCGGTCCATGCTGGTCAGCAGCAGCTCGCCGGCGCCCAGTTCGGTCATCTTGCGGGCCCATTCGATGGCGTCCAGCCCCGTGGGCTTACGGCCACCGTGAGTGAAGATCTCCCAGCGCTCGGGCTCACCGTCACCGCTGACCTTCTTGGCATCAATTGCTACCACGATGCACTGGCTGCCAAACCGCTCGGCGGCCTCGCGCACAAACTCCGGGTTGAACACCGCCGCGGTGTTGATGGAGACCTTGTCGGCGCCCGCATTCAGCAGCTTGCGGATGTCGTCCACGGTGCGCACACCGCCGCCCACGGTGAGCGGGATGAACACTTCCGCCGCCATCCGCTCCACGGTCTCGTAGGTGGTGTCCCGACTTTCATGGCTGGCGGTGATGTCGAGGAAGGTGATCTCATCCGCGCCCTGCTCGTTGTATTTGCGGGCCACTTCTACCGGATCACCGGCGTCACGGATATCGACGAAGTTGACCCCTTTCACCACCCGGCCCTTGTCGACGTCGAGACAGGGAATGATGCGTTTGGCCAGAGACATGAGTGTGCACTCCGCTAGTCAGTAGATTCGAAATTACAGGCTGTCGCAGTAGGCCTGGGCTTCGGCGACATCCAGGGTGCCTTCATAGATCGCGCGGCCGGTGATGGCCCCCAGGATACCCTTGTCGGCGACGGTCGCCAGACGTTTGAGGTCGTCCATGTTGGTGACACCGCCAGAGGCAATCACCGGAATACCACCAGCTTCGGCCAGGGCCGCGGTGGCTTCCACATTGACACCCTGCATCATGCCGTCGCGGGCGATGTCGGTATAGACAATGGAATCCACCCCATCGCTGGCAAAGCGCTTGGCCAGATCGGTGGCCATCACTTCGGAGACTTCGGCCCAGCCGTCGGTGGCCACGCGGCCGTCTTTGGCATCCAGACCAACAATGATATGGCCAGGGAAGCGCTGGCACATCTCAGTAACGAATTCCGGCTCTTTCACCGCCTTGGTGCCGATGATCACCCACTGCACACCGGCCTTGAGGTAAGCCTCGATGGTATCGGCAGAGCGGATACCGCCACCGATCTGGATTGGCAGATCCGGAAAACGCTTGGCGATGGCCTGCACGATTTCGCCATTCACCGGCTCACCGGCAAAGGCGCCGTTCAGGTCCACCAGGTGCAGGCGCCGGGCGCCGGCGTCGACCCAGCGGGCCGCCATATCGACGGGGTCGTCGGAGAATACTGTGGAGTCATCCATACGGCCCTGGCGCAGGCGTACACACTTGCCGTCTTTCAGATCGATGGCGGGGATAATCAGCATGAGAGGGAATCCGTTGTTGTCAGTTAGGCATCATGACCGGCTCAGGCGCCGGTCCAGTTGACGAAATTCTTCAGCAGTTGCAGGCCGGCGTTGTGGCTCTTCTCCGGGTGGAACTGGGCGGCGAAAATGTTGTCCCGGGCAACCGCAGCGGCCAGGTCGACGCCATAATGGGTGCGGCCAGCCAGGTCCGGATTGTGCTCGGCCTCGGCGTAGAAACTGTGCACAAAATAGAACCGTTCGCCATCCGGGATGTTGTGCCACAGCGGATGGTCCTGGGTTTGATAGACCTCGTTCCAGCCCATGTGGGGGACCTTGAGGCGCTCGCCGGCGTGGGGGCCGGACCGCTCCGTCAGCCCCTCACCGAAATAACGCACCTCGGCAGGGAACAGATTGATGCAGTCAACGCCGCCGTTTTCCTCGCTGCGGGACATCAGCGCCTGCATACCAACACAAATACCCAACAGCGGCCGGTCCCGGGAGACATCTTTCACCAGCTCATCCACCCCCAGCCGGCGGATCTCCGCCATGCAGTCGCGAATGGCGCCAACACCAGGCAGGATCACCCGGTCAGCCTCGCGAATAAGAGCGGCATCGTCGGTGACCAGCACCCGGGTATCGGGCGCCACATGCTCCACCGCCTTGCTGACGGAGTGCAGGTTGCCCATGCCGTAATCGATAATGGCGACGGTCTTCATCGTTTACCTACTCCAGCCGGTTACAGCGCACCTTTGGTGGACGGGGTGATCCCCGCCATGCGCTCGTCCATTTCAATGGCCATGCGCAGGGCACGGCCAAAGGCCTTGAACACCGTCTCGATCTGGTGGTGGGTATTCTTGCCACGCAGGTTATCGATGTGCAGGCTGACCATGGAGTGGTTAACAAAGCCGTGGAAAAACTCTTCGAACAGATCGACGTCAAAGCCACCCACCGCACCACGGGTGTAGGGCACATCCATGATCAGACCGGGACGTCCGGACAGGTCAATCACCACCCGCGAGAGTGCTTCATCCAGCGGAACATAAGCGTGGCCATAACGGCGAATGCCTTTCTTGTCACCCACGGCCTGCTTGAACGCCTGCCCCAGGGTGATGCCGATGTCCTCCACGGTGTGGTGGTCGTCGATGTGCAGATCCCCTTTCGCCACGATGTTCAGGTCCACCAGACCATGGCGGGCGATCTGATCCATCATGTGTTCAAGGAAAGGGACGCCGGTATCGAAATGGGCCTTACCGGTGCCATCGAGGTTGATCTCAACCGTGATCTGGGTTTCAAGGGTATCGCGTTCTACCCGAGCCTTACGTTCGGCCATGGGGACTCCAGTACAAAAGGACGGCATAGCGCCGGAAATCGAGTGAGTGGGGATTATACCTATTCTGCCCGCCAGCGTCCCCTGCCAGGAACTATCGAGGCCTTAGCCATCGGCTAATGAACAGCAGGAAGCGGCGGACAAGGGGTGCCGGCGAGCGGTCGCCGGCCCGGCAGGTTCAGAAGGCTTTTTTCAGGTTGGCGACGTAGGTGTCGACCAGGCTGTTGAACTCGTGCTTGATGACCGGACTGATCGCCAGCTTGAGCAGGCTCGGCAGCGGCAGGGTCAACTCAGCGGTGGTCTTGAACTTGAGGGCCGTAGCGCTGTCGCCGTTAGCGCGGATCGACCAGGAACCTTTTACCACACCATTGCCCTCGCCTTTCACCGGCTCCCAGGTAATGCTGCCGGCGTCTTTATCGGCGTAGTACTTGCTGGCATAAACCGACTGGATCGCGTGCTTGTCGACACCGATCTTTTCCATTTCCCAGCGATAGGCGTTGTCGCCCAGGTCCACCAGCTTGTCGACCTTGGGAAAATGAGCCGCCGACCGGGGAACATCCGCCAGCAGATCAAATACCTCGTCATAACCCGCCGGAATTTCGAATTCCCGACTCAGCTCAATGGATACGGTGATAGCCACAAACGACTCCTCTTGTTTTTGAATGTCCCGTATGGTCCGTCCAATGGGCGACCGGGCCTGATGATAATAAAGACCTTCGCGCCTGGGTTCGGCAAAGGGCCTATTCTGGCCTAACACTAACGCATTGTCATACTCTTCGGGTTTAATTCTGCTATGCCTGAGATATCCTCGATCAAGTAAGCCTCTGGACAACTTCGGATCACACCAGGCCGTCAGAGCGGTTTACACTGATGGCCCAGATACATCAGAAAGGACGCAAACGCCATGAAAGCTGTTCGTTACCTGGTGCTCGCCGTGCTGGCCATCATTGTGCTGGCCGCCGCCGCTGTCGCCATCGCCGTTGCCGTCATCGATCCCAACACCTACAAACCACAGATCGAACGGGTGGTCGAGAAAGCCACCAATCTGGATCTGGTGCTGGATGGCGATATTGGCTGGTCGTTCATTCCCCTTGGCCTGGAACTGAACAAGGTGGAAGCCAACCTTGAGGGCGAACGCTTTGTGGCACTGGAACAACTGGTGGCGCAGCTGGATTTCTGGTCGCTGGTGAAGATGGCGCCGCAGGTGGATACCTTTGTCCTGGACGGCCTGGATGCTCACCTGGTGGTGAACCCGCAGGGCGAAGGCAACTGGACCCGGATCATACCGGAGTCCACCAGCGACATTGCCGCTACCGCAGCCGAGGCCGCCGACCAACAACCATCGCAGGTGACGTCGACGGAGAGCGGCGAACAGCAGCCGCTGAACTTCAATGTCAACAGCGTCCAGATCAGCAACGCCCGCGTTCGCTACGATGATCAGGCCACCGGCCAGTCCTTTGCTCTGGAAGGCGTTACTGCCAACGCCAGTGCCATCACCCTGGGCAAGAGCTTTCCGCTGCAACTGGCGTTTCGGGTCGCCCTGGGCCAGCCACAGATGGCGGTGGATGGCTCGGTACGCGCCAACCTGACCGCCAACGAAGCGCTCAACCGGTTCGATGTGGACGGTCTTGACGGCAAGTTCGCCCTCAGCGGGGAACCTTTCGGCGCCCAAACCGTTGAAACCCGCCTGACCGGCGCCCTCGCCGCCGATCTTGAAAACGAAACCGCCTCAATCAACGACCTCAAGGTCACCGTGGCCAACCTGTCGCTGACCAGCAACCTGAGCGTCAACGGATTTGGTGACGCGCCGCAGCTTGCCGGCAACCTCAACATCGCGGAATTCTCGCTGCAGGAACTGCTCGCCGCCCTCGGACAGGCACCGATCGAGACCGCCGACGAAGACGTGCTGCAGGCGGTCTCGTTCAAAACCAACCTCAACGGCCCGGCAGGCCAGGTCACCCTGGACAACCTGTCCCTGGCGCTGGATGACACCACCTTCACGGGCAACGCCCGCTACGGCCTCAGCAACGGCGCCATTGCCCTGAAGCTGCAGGGCGACAGCTTCAACCTGGACCGCTACCTGCCGCCTGCCGGCGACGACAATGAAGCTGCCCCGGCAGCGGAAAGCGAAGCACCGGCCCAGGCCGCCAGCGACCCGGAGGCAGACCTGCTGCCACTGGAGACCCTGCGCGGACTGGGCCTCGATATTGACCTCGGGCTCGGCCAACTGGTGGCCAGCAACCTCACCATCAGCGATCTCAAGGCGGTGATCACCGGCAACAACGGCCTGCTGAAAGCCGAGCAACTGAGCGCCAACCTCTACGATGGCCAGATGAAGGCCTCCGCCACCCTGGACGCCCGCAGCGACAACCCGCAGTGGCAGGTTCGCCAGGATCTCACCGGCGTGAAGATGCAACCGCTGCTCACAGACCTGGCAGAACTGGACATGCTCGACGGTGCCGCCAACCTGGTGGTGGACGTGCGCACCAACGGCAACTCCATGGCAGCCATCCGCAGCAACGCCAAGGGCCGGATTGACTTCAATCTGGCGGAGGGCCAGTTCACCCGCATGAACCTGACCCGTATGGCCTGTCGCGGCATCGCCTTGGCCAACCAGGATCAACTGGGCGACACCGGCTGGGGCACCACCACGCCATTCAACGACATGCACGGCACCCTGGTGATCGACGGCAATACCCTCACCAACAGCGACCTGGTGGCCGCCCTGGCCGGCATGCGGCTGGAGGGCAACGGCACCGTCGACCTGGCACAGAGCGAGGTGGATTACGAAGCCGGCCTGCGAATCGTCGGCGAGATTCACCGCGACGAGGCCTGCCGGGTCACCAAGTATGTGGAGAACGTCATCATTCCGGTAGAATGCCGCGGCAGCCTGGACGGCGACACCGCCAAGCTCTGCTCCTTCGATGGTTCCCGCTTCCGCGATACCCTCAAGGACATGGCCGAAAACGCCGCCCGCGCCAAGGCCGAAGAAGAGATCGACCGCGGCCGCCGTCGGGCTGAAGAGCGAATCAACGAAGAACTGGACGAGCGCCTCGACAGCGAGGACGCCGAAAAGGTCAAAGACGCCATCCGGGGGCTGTTCAAGTAATGCCAGACCGATTCGCCCAGCGCCTGCTGGGCTGGTACGACCGCCACGGCCGCAAGCAGCTGCCGTGGCACCACAACCGCAACGCCTACCGGGTCTGGGTTTCGGAGATCATGCTCCAGCAGACCCAGGTAACCACCGTCATCCCCTACTTCGAAGCGTTCATGGAGCGCTTCCCGGGCGTTCATGAACTCGCATCTGCCCCGGTGGACGACGTCCTCAGCCACTGGTCCGGCCTGGGCTACTACGCCCGCGCCAGAAACCTGCAGAAAGCCGCGCAGCAGGTGGTGGAGCGGTTCGATGGCGAGTTCCCCGGCAACCAGGATGAGCTGGAATCCCTGCCCGGCATCGGCCGTTCAACCGCCGCCGCCATTCTCGCCCAGGCGTTCCAGCAGCGGGCCACCATCCTCGACGGCAACGTCAAACGGGTGCTGGCCCGCCACCATGCAGTGCCCGGCTGGCCGGGCCAGACCGCTGTGCTCAATCGCCTCTGGCAGCACGCCGAAACCCATACCCCACATCAACGGGTGCGGGACTACACCCAGGCCATCATGGACCTCGGCGCCATGGTCTGCACCCGCAGCCGGCCCGCCTGTGAGGACTGCCCGGTGGTGGCCACCTGCGAGGCCTACGCCCGGGACGAGGTTCGCCTGTACCCTGGCTCCAAGCCGAAGAAACAGAAGCCGGAGAAAACCACCTGGATGCTGATTCTGGAAGACCACGAGGGCCGGGTGCTGTTGCAGCGACGCCCACCCAGCGGCATCTGGGGCGGCCTGTGGAGCCTGCCGGAGCTGGACCCGGCCTACAACTTGGAAGAGCTGGCAGACGCCTGTGCCGACACCTTCGGCCTGACCTGCAGCGAAGCAATCGCCCAGGCCGGCTTCCGCCACACCTTCAGCCACTACCACCTGCACATCCAGCCCGCCCGGCTGCTGACCGCAGGCCACATCGGCGTCCATGAAGCCCCCGACCACGGCTGGTTCCACCGGGACGAGGCCCTGACCCTGGGCCTGCCCGCCCCCATCCGCACGCTACTGACCGAACCCGCACAGGCTGCGCTGATCTAGCGGGCCTCTGTTATCATCTATCGTCCAGACACACCCGCAGGCACCGACACAGAAGGAGATGCCATGAGCCGTACCGTCTTTTGCCGCAAATACCAGCAGGACCTCGAAGGACTGGACTTCCCCCCCATGCCGGGCAAAAAAGGCGAGGAGCTTTTCCAGAACGTCTCCAAGAAAGCCTGGCAGGAATGGCAGCACCAGCAAACCATGCTGATCAACGAGAAACACCTCAACCTGATGGACCCGGACACCCGCAAATACCTTCAGGCCCAGATGGACCATTTCTTCAACAACGAGCCCTTCGACCAGGCCGAAGGCTACGTGCCACCGGAGCAATAAGCCCGGAATTGATCAGGGTTTGAGCAAGACCGAAAAGTTTCAAACTTTTTTCAAACACGGCCTTGACTCACCCCGGCGAAACCGGTTTAATAGCGCCCCGTTGCAGCACAGCAGCGACTTGCCCGGATAGCTCAGTTGGTAGAGCAGGGGATTGAAAATCCCCGTGTCGGTGGTTCGATTCCGCCTCCGGGCACCACGAATTCAATGACTTAGCCCGCCTCGTGCGGGCTTTGTTGTTTTTGGGTGTCAACGAAGTGTCAACAGAATTTTAGCCGTAGTGTAGCGCGGCGGCAGTTTTGGCACCGATTTGCGACAGCTTTGTCCCTCCCGAAAGCACTGCCATAGCCCCAGGATTAAGCCAGCGGCATCCCCCTAACCTAGGCTCAATGGAGCCTTACTGAAGATCTTCAATGACTGGCCGAAGTCTCTCCAAGGTTTGAAACTCTTCATCAATTGCATTGTTGAGGATGCCCTCTGGCTCACTCAATTCATTGGTTACAGCAATACCTTCAGCAACTGCATCGACCATCACTGAGTAGTAGAACTTTTTCGCCAATAGCGCATTCAATATCATGCAAGTGCTCAGGATATTGACGCTATTAACTATCTCTATGCTATCGTCTCTCTCGCTGTCCTCCCCATCGAAGCGCCATTTCAAACCAATCTGTAGTGGTCAACTAATCCCGGACAGTATTTTAAGTTTCTCCTCTGCAGCAACCGGAGACATGCCACCGTTGAATGAGTGTGGTCGCTGCTGGTTGTAGTAGCCCATCAGATAGCCACCAACATCCTTCTCTGCCTCCAACAGGCTTCGATACCCCAAGACTGGCACCCACTCCGATTTCAGGCTTCGGAACAACCTTTCCATCGGAGCATTGTCCCAGCAGTTGCCACGCCGACTCATGCTTTGGGTCATCCGGTAGCGCCAAAGCCGCTGACGGAACTTGCGGCTGGCGTACTGGCTTCCCTGATCCGAGTGGAACATGACTTTTTCTGGTCGACTACGCTGTTCCCAGGCGTGATCCAGAGTGATAGCTATCCTTACAAAAACGAACTCACGGATCTGGCTCGTCGGCTGGTTCCGGGATAGATGCCCGGGCTCCCCCGGCCCGACGCAATGGGGGTAAGGGGGTGGTGTGTCCAGACAACAGGAATTGATCAACTATCAGACAGTCATAACCGCATCTGAGCGTTCATAGCGGTAAACCGCCCAGTCTGCGAGAGTTGTTGGGTAGCTATGAGAAATCCGGGCCAGGATACGGGACGGTCGCAAAGCGAACCTTCAGCTTTGGCGATAATAACCTAGCGCTGAGGTAATCGGCGCCGGAGCGCCAGCGCAGAGAACCAAAAGCACCACGCGTTTGGCATCCGGTTGAACGCCTGGCTATCGCATCGAATGCTTGGCCCCGGTAGTAAGAACTTTAAGTGGCGAGGAACTGAATCACAAATGTTGGCATCGAATCGGCAAGAAATATTTGGCGATCCCTAAAAATTTTTCGTTATTCATGCGGTTAGCCATTTAATAAAGTAGCCATCACTTGTTGAACACTGGCAAGGAAGCACAACAACGTAATATAGGGATAAGCAATGGAAAATCTTGAAAGTTTGCTGGAAACACATCACCGAGATGCCTTCCCGGCACAGAAGCTGAAAAAGTGTGCCGAGGAGTTCTCTCGCAATGGCTATCTCAAATTCGATATGGGAGAGCTTATTCCGGCGCAGCTGTTCGACCAAGTGATTGCTGAATCTGATCAACTGCTTGAAGAGCACAGCATCCGCCGCGACGTGCAAGTTGCATCAACCGGATACAGTAAGCGCTTCATGAGCAATGTGACAGCGCAGGGCATCCGGGACCACGGCGCAATCATCAACGCGCTGTACAAGTCTCCCGCGCTGCGGGGACTGCTGGGCAAAATCGCGGGTGACAAGCTGGCGGATTGCTGGGAAGAAGAGCATTTCCTGATCAACAAGCTGGAGCGGGAAGGCGACACCCACGGCTGGCACTGGGGTGACTACCCCTATACCGTGATCTGGATTCTGGAAGCACCGGCGATCGAGCATGGCGGAGTCCTGCAGTGTATCCCTCACACCACCTGGGATAAGCAAAACCCTCAGATCGATCAGTACATCGTCGATAACCCCATTCGTTCTTATTACCACGTTACCGGACAGGCGTATTTCCTGAAGTCAGACACCACTTTGCACCGTGTCACGCCGATGAAAGGTGAGGTCCCCCGGATCATTCTCAATACGTGCTGGGCGAGTGCGAACGACAAGCGTGAGCAGGTCGAGCACGAAACCATGGTTGCGGCATTCATTTAACAAAAGGAATTGAATCAATGACTGTATTAGCAAAAGACTTCCAAGAGAACGACTTCAAAGTCATGCAGAGATCATCAGGCGTGTCTGAGTCAGTGAAAGCGTATCTCGACCAGAAGGTGGAAGAGATCCTGGCTCACCGTTCGGTCAATCATCCATTCCTGGCGTGGTATGGCGAGAATGCTCTGTCCAAGGAGCAGGAAAAGCAGCTGTATCTGGAGACGAACGCCTACTTCAAGTATCTGCCCTTTTACGTGGCGAACATCTCGACCATTACGCGGGACGAAGCGGTGCTTCGCGAGGTGCTCCATAACTCTACGGATGAGCTGGGTACCCAGAAATCACACAGTGATATGTTCGCGCAATTCCTGAACATGCTTGATATCACCTCCGAAGACATCGAAGCCTACGAGCCTCTGGAATCTTCGGTAGCACTAAATGAAGGCATCAAGGAAATCTACAACAGCCTGCCTCTGGAGCGTGCGCTTGGCGCTCTGTTCGCCGACGAGACCCAGTCTGCAGCGATGTGCTCGCGCTACAACGAAGGCCTGAAGAATCAGGGCTACGATGCTCGTACCCGGCATTTTTGGGAGCTGCACATTGAGGCAGAAATCGGACACAGCAACGCCATCTACAACATCCTCGGTCCCTATGTAACCGACGATGAAGGAAAAGAGCGTTTCGAGTCTGGCATCGCTCATTACTTGCAGCTGATGGAAAAGTTCTGGAACAACGTTGAGCTGCGCGTGAAAGACACAGCAGCGGCGTGCGCCTAATAGGGAAAATCAACGGGTGCGAGCGATCGCACCCAAAGGAAATGAGATATGCAAAACAATCAAGCCAATATGTCTGTGGGCGTGGTCTTCGCCTTGATGGCCACCCTGCTATGGGGTTCTTACCCGCTGTGGTATAGCCCTCTTAAAGGTATCGATTCGGTCGATGTTCTGGCTGTACGAGTGGTCGGCTCGCTTCTATTTGTTCTGATTCTTCTGGGGATGGCAAAGAACGCCTCGTTCTCTGACGTGAAAGCGTTGTTGAAGGACAAGCGTGCCAGGCTGGTTTTGGCCAGCAGTGCTGCAATCTCTGGTATCTGGTGGCTCACCTACATCATTGGGGTGACCAACAATATGGTTCTGGAAGCTTCGCTCGGCTATTACATCAGCCCGATCTTCTCCGTGATGTTCGGGTTCCTAGTGTTTAAAGAGCGGCCCAGTATGGTCCAATGGTTCGCCATCATCCTGACAGCGGCAGCAATCCTGAACTTGATCGCAGGTTACGGCCAGACGCCTTGGATCGCGCTGATCATTGGCATGTGTTTCTCGCTCTATGCAGCCATCCGAAAGGGTGTAGCCATCAAGCCTCTGCCGGGACTGACGATCGAGTGCGTATTCCTGTTTCCATTTGCTATTGGCTATTTCATCTTCCTGGCGTTTCAGGGCGGTCCGAGCTTTGGTGATGAGACAACCACGACTCAGTGGGCGGTTCTAGCGATCGTTGGCCTGATCAGTGTTCTGCCTTTGTGGTGGTACACCGTCGCCGCGCAGAACCTAGAGATGATCACACTGGCTTTTTTCCAGCTGATTCCGCCGACCTGTAACTTCATCTTCGCGGTTTTCCTCTTTGGTGAAGAATTTACAGAACATCATCAAGTCACGTTCGCACTGGTGTTCCTGGCGAGCCTTGTGTACCTGCTGGATCAGGCGAAAGTTTTTTCACGAAAGACTCTTGCGGCGAGTGAACAATGAAACCAGTGATCGCGATCGTAGGTGCAACCGGAGCCGTTGGCTCCGAGTTCCTGCTGGTCCTGAAAAAGATGGGGTTCAAGTTTGAACAGCTTCATCTTGTCGCCTCAAAGCGCTCTGCTGGCAGAGTCCTGAAAACGGTGTTCGGAGACCATGAAGTCGTTAATATCGAGCAGTTTGATTTCTCTCAGGTGAAATATGCCTTTTTCTCAGCTGGCGGAAATGTCAGCCGGGAATGGGCGCCCAAAGTCGCTGCTCAGGGGGCGATCGTGATTGATAACACGAGCGCATTCCGGATGCAGGATACGGTGCCGTTGATCGTTCCGGAAATTAACCAGTCTGCCTACACAGGCCAGAAGCTGATTTCCAATCCGAACTGCTCGACGATCCAGCTGGTTCGTGCGCTCGCGCCGATTCATGAGCGGTTTGGTGTGCGGAAAGTCATTGCGTCCACCTACCAGGCGGTCTCCGGTGCGGGCAACGAGGGCGTTAATGGCCTTCATGCCTCTTTGATAGATTCAGAGGGCACTGGGAATTCTTCGCCGTTTAGCCGTCCCATTGCCCATAACGTGATTCCTCAAATTGATCGCTTCATGGATAACGGCTTTACCTTTGAAGAGGAGAAAGTCCGGTTTGAGACGCGGAAGATTCTGAACGAGCCGGACATGTTTGTGACTTGCACGGCGGTGCGTGTCCCGGTTTTCCGCGGCCACAGCGTGGCGGCCTACATCGAGACTGACAAGGCGTTCGATATGGGCACAGTTAAGGCGGCACTGGTGGGGAAGGGGATCAAGGTTGCTCACAATCCGGAGGACTTCCCCACCCCTCGGACTATCGAGGACAAAGAAGACGTCTACGTGGGCCGGATCCGTCGAGAGCCGGGCGCCCGCAACGGTTTGTGGTTATGGGTCGTTGCGGACAACCTATGGGTAGGCGCGGCATGGAATGCGGTAAGAATTGCGCAGGAGCTAGAGCGATGAGCAGAGTCCATGTAAAGACGGTTGCACCGTTTGATATCGAGGCCATCGTTGATCTGGTGGCACGTTGCCAAAAGGGCAACTCGCGCAACCTGATCTCGTTCGATCAGCTAGACGATGTCTTGTTTGGGCGCTATCACTGCCTCAAAGCCTTGGTGGCTCGCAAGGATATGCAGATCGTAGGATGCCTCTTTTATCAGATGACGTTTAGCATTGAGCAATGTTGTTACGACATGAAAGAGGTGCACTACTACATTCATGATCGGGAGGACGCAGTAGAGATCCGAAGTGCTCTGCGGGAGAGGCTGGCTGAGCAGCTGGAAGCGGCCAAGCCCTCGCGACGACTTTTGGGCTCGTTTATGGGCTCGGAGGTCTCAGCGTGAGTGGTACCACTCAAGAGTTTTGTCTGGTTTCTGTTCAGCCAAACGAAGCTGGGCTGCTCAAAGAGCTGTTCGTGGAAATGGCGGATGCAATCGAACTGCCACACCCGGTCAGTGCCAAGGAAAGCGACATCCGAGAGAATTTTCTCTCGGGTGAACCTGGACTTGCTTGGTTCATCACCTTCGATGAAGTAATTGTCGGCTACGTTACTGGATACACCGGCATCAATTCTTCCAGCGCACAGCCAATCTTATTCATCGACGATATTTACCTAGAGGAAAGCGTCCGCCGACGTGGTCTGGGAGAGAGGGTCGTCAAAGAGATGAAGACCGTCGCAAAGGGATTGGGGTGTCGAGAGCTGCGATGGCAAGCGCTGAAAACCAATGTTGTCGCTCAGCGCTTTTATCAAAAGATTCGCGCCGACAAGTCGGACGAGGCAATTGATTATGTCATGGCTCTCTGAGTTATCCCCGCTCGCGGTGTCAGGTAGGACGCAATCCTATCGTCCAAGATGCCCAGCAACGCTTGCGCCAAATTGTCCTGATCAATTGCGGAAAACCGCTCAGATACGCGAACCATGAGATAAACGGTAGGCAACGAAGGCAACTGCGTCGACGTTACCTGCTCTAATCCACTGGTCAGACAGGCATCGCCCATAGCTGCGATCACACGGTTTTTATGCAGCAGGTGGTGGATCACGTTGGTATCAGAGCTAGTTGAGACCAAACGATAGTCAATCTCGGCCACTTTGAATCCGCGAATGGCGTGACGGTTAAACAAGCACGAGTCATCGTATAGCACGATGGGCCATGGGTTGCTTGAGACCTCAGCACCTTGGGCTTTCACCCAGACCCCTCGGATCTTTCCGATGACGGAGGCCTCACTGATTAGCGATTCGCTGCTAAACAGCATGATGTCGATCTCACTGTTTTCCCACGCCGTCTTCAGCTCGGCGGTCGGTCGGATTATCAGCTTGGTAGAGAGGTCGGGGACGATCTCCTGAACATGGTTCAGAATCACCATCAAAAAGTCGTTGGCGTAGTCAGTGGGGGTGCCGACAACGAGCGTCAGCGGCTTGCTGCTCTGCAGCAAGCAGTCTTTTGCCTGGCGATTCAGGTCCAGAATGTACTGAGCGAAAGGCAGCAAATCTTTACCGGCTTGCGTCAATATTACATTGCGTCCCTCTCTCTGGAAGAGCTGGGCTTCAAAATCTTCCTCCAGCCGCTTCATTTGTGCGCTTATCGCCGCATTGGTTCTAAATCGTTTCTCTGCAACTTTGGCGAACGAGCCAAGTTCGGAAAACAAAACGAAAGATTCCAGCGATCCAATATCCATGGGTTACAACCTCCTTAAACGCGTTTGCGAAATTCACGATCAATCTTAGGGGGAGTATCTAGCAAAAAACACTGCTAATTGATTAGTTATTTTCCGTTTTTTTTAACACAGTGCTCGATGGCGTGATCGAGTTGGCAGATTCACAGCCCGAGCAAATTACGGTTGGTTTTGTAGTGGTCAACTAATCCAGGACAGTATTTTAAGGTTTTCCTCAGCAACAACAGGCGAAATGCCACCGTTGAATGCGTGAGGTCTCTGCCGGTTGTAGTAGTCCATCAGATAGCTACCAACATCTTTTTGGGCCTCCGGCAGATTCCGGTATCCCAGGGCCGGTACCCACTCAGATTTCAGACTCCGGAACAGTCTCTCCATCGGGGCATTTTCCCAGCAGTTGCCACGCCGGCTCATGCTTTGGGTCATTCGATAACGCCAGAGCCTCTGACGGAACTTACGACTGGGATACTGGCTTCCCTGGCAAAAAGGGGTCAGATCTATTTTCACCGCCCCAGAATACACTCCCTCGAATACTTCTGACTGACCTCCCTTCGCTCCGCCCTCCAGCGATTACCCTGGGAGACGGTATAGCCGCTGCGGAGTTTGGCGTCTAGTACGTCGATGCGGCGGTTGTAGCGATCACACTTGGCCTGTAGCTGAGCCTGTTCCCGTTGTCGGTCTTCCCGCTGTTCTCTGCGGCGGGCAAGTACCTGTTCCCGTTCCTGGTCGACCCGGTCGAGCTGTCGGTTAACGTTGCCCACGATGGTGCTGCGGCTGCGGCCGCTCAAGCGTTCGTATCGTTTACAGGCGCTTTCCCGGTAGATGCGGCTTTGTTCCGAGCGATCCTTTACGAATTCCGCATGCCAGAACCGGCACATGTCCCTGGAGGACCGGGCCGCCGAGCTGAGGGTGTTGCGGCGGTTGTTATCGTTGGTGCGGTTCGATCGGGAGGGCTGATTGCTGTCCCAGGGAGGCACGGTCGGCGCTACGCTGGCGACGTAGGGGTGGACAGTGTTGTCTGGCGTGTTCTGGTTGTCGAAGACGATCCAGTCTTCCCCGGCAATGGTGATGGTCAGGCCATTCAGGTCGATACCGATGTCCCGCGCCAGCTCGACGGCACTGTCTTCCATAAAGAAGACAGCCGTTACGGCCAGGATCAACAGGATGACGAGTTGAGCGGCGACTACCGCGAGGAAGATCTTTAGAAAACCCACAGTCAGCTCCGTTGACGGGTGATTCGTCCGTTGATCAGTAGATACTAACCTACAGGGTTGGGTTCGCTAAGGGGGGAGGATGTAAAAGAGTGTTATGTCTTGAAGGCCTGAGAAATTTCCCAGGCCTTACTGCTGAGGAACACGGCGATTAGCTGGTGTAGAAGCTCACCAGTTGTACGTTCCCGATTGCACCACTGTCGAGGTTTCCGCCGGTGACCTGAGTGATGTACTCGGAGTTGTCGGCGGTCCAGGTGGAGGTGTTGGTTTTGCTACCCCAGGGACAATCCCAGTAGTAGTTACCCACATGCGAACTGCCATGGTAAAGATCAAAAGAGCCTTCCGTGCCGGAAGCTGAGTCTGACCGTCCGCACGAACTGATGGTGAACTTCTCTCCGGCTTTGATCACTTTCCCCTCAATATCTTCCGGGGATACCTCGTTGTCTTTACTGCCAGAGTAGAACTTACCCCAATCACTGGTGACGTTTTTAATGGTTACATCATAGTTTTTGGGTTCTATGGTAATACTAATCCATTGCGCATAAGCCATATCATTCATCCTTTTATGATTCATCAACATGCTTATCACTACAACAGACTACTTGAGACAAGCTAAAATAAGATAGTCCATCAGGTTTGATTGGGCAAAGTCGAACAGGGGATTTAGTGGCCGAGGAGTTGGATGAAATTTGAATAAGAATCTTCTTTTTATAGCGATGTGCGCGAACGCTTAGAAGTTCTTGTTCAGTCAGGCCTTATTTTTACATTCCAGTGCCGGGGCGTTCCAACTCTAATACTTCTCCAACCCATATACTGGCGATACTTCATTATAAAAGCCGGTTTTTCCATTAAAGACTATATCCAGCTCTCCCGGTGCCATATTTTTCCCAAGACCTTGATTTCTCAGTTGGTCGATCAGGCCTCTCGGGCATTACATGTCCCCGGTCAACCCAACCGCAATGATATGTATAACTCAGCCGACTCCAACCTTTAGAGTTTGGCACAATATCTGATCTTTCAGCCATACGAAATTCATCTTTAAAATTTCTCTATATTGACCTTACTTGGACAAATACTTCGCACCCACTGGAACCACAACTGTGTTCAAATAAAAATCTATGCACATAATCACTCCCCTTATTCTTACACAGCAACCCAGGACTTGAACTTAGCTCCATGTCACCAGGCTCATAAAACCCATTTTTTTCGCACTGATTTATATAATACTCTCTTGCCAAAAATACAGCCGCTTCGTCTTCAACCATAAAGCCAACAGAGGCAATATAGGGTTTATTCCCATCAAGGTTTATCAACTCCACTTCTCCGCTCGCGCCATAAGGGTCAGGGATTGAAAACTCGTCCAAGACTTCTTGTGCCGGGTGCCCAGGAAACAAGGTTATTTCAACGCCCGACAAGTTGACTGATTGCC
Source organism: Marinobacter xestospongiae (assembly GCF_023156385.1). GTDB lineage: Bacteria > Pseudomonadota > Gammaproteobacteria > Pseudomonadales > Oleiphilaceae > Marinobacter > Marinobacter xestospongiae. The sequence continues at coordinate 58,021 of NZ_JAKZAK010000001.1, read as the reverse complement.
CCTTGATAACGAAAGGCAAGGCAAGAACGATCAAAAAAGCCACAAAAAAAGAAATGATCAACTTATTTTTCATATCCCTATGATCCCCAAGGTAATTGTGAGCGCCCCCAGCTCACGGAACCGGCGACAAGACTATATCAATAGTATCGGAGTGTCGTAGAGGATGTCGTTCAAGACTATAGAACCAGAACTATCCCTGGCAGCGTCACACCAATAGGCAGGTATCGCGTCCGGCCTGACTTCCTGTCGGCCTCAGAATCAACTAATGCGATTTAGAGCAGCTTCTTTAGCGGGATGCCAACGTCCCCCTCGATTGTCTGATACTCGTCCTTCACGTATTCAAGAAACTGGGTGAGTTGGACCAGGTGCTCTTCATAGTCAGCTCGGTTTCGTAGTGTTTCGCTTGTGAGCAAGCGCTCATTGTATCGAACGGCATCTCTGACAGCAGACACCAGCATTGGCGCCCATGATTTTGGAATTTCCATAAGGCTTAGCACACCTTTACATTTTCTGAAAAATAAACTGATACCCTAAACGTTGACTCAGCTTGAAATATCTACCTGCCTCCTTCCTTTATCCTTTCTTCTTAGCGTCTTCAATGTAAATTTTCTCGAAGCGCTCCCAATTGTAAAGAGCTTCCGGGTTAAAATCCTGCCCATCAGGCCACTCTAGGTTCCCGCCGTCATTAAGCTCCACCTTCCGGAAATATTCCAGATCCAGAAGTTGCGCCATCCATCCTTCACCAATGACAGATTCAAAGTTTATAGTTTGAGCTTTACCATCTTTGAAAATGATCTTAATCGTATAATTTCCGACGAGTTCAAAACCAACTATTGCCATATCATCTAGATAAGACATATTAAAAACCTGAAAAACTTTATCTCAATTAAAAAATGGCGCAGCAATAACCAAATGTAGCTCAGAAAAAAAACGGCCAGACTGAAGCCCAGATTAAATTGATTTTTTATCGATTTTGGCGACGATTGAGTCTAGCGCCATTAGGTCATTTGCCTTTCCCATGTATTCGTCACTGTCTTCATCCATACCCTTCAGCTCTTCACGCTCTGTTTCGATTTTTTGCTTCAAGCATTGCCTGATATAACGCAGCTCAACTGTTGAAAACATAGCTACCCCGCTTAAGAATCAGGAGCCGCAGAAGCACGATAGTGGTATCGAGCGTCAGTTTCACCGGACCATTGGAATACATCGTCTTCTATGATTACCCTGTAGCCCGTCAAAGTTAGCCCTCCCTGATTTCAACTGCCGGGTCTTCGATTTCCGGAGCGATGTCACCGTCACTGTTCGTTTCTTTCGCATTTGCTTTCTTATCATGCTCCCCCACGATGTAAGCAATTACACAAAATGCTACAAAGGCAAAAATGATTGAGCCTAAAAAGATCTTTCCCAGCAGGCCATCCTTTGCGAAGAGCAAAAGCCAAAACCGACAATACCTCCGCCCCACCCCAAGCTCATCAACGTATCCAGAAGGCTGTTCGTCCATACCGGCACATGAGGACGTCTGGAGAAGAACAAGGAAAGTGTTGATGCCGAGACACTGATCGGCACATCCGCTGTAAAAAGGATTGCCGCAATTGCTGTGAACTGATTCGGTTCACCGAAGCTCCCTTGCAATAACATCAGCAGCGTGGCAACAGAGAAGGCAGCAAGGCCGCTCGTCATTGCTCGAAATTCGTTGTGAAGCGCGGGCTTAATAGCGACAGTCTCAGCGGGCATGTATCGTCCTTGTGCGGCTGGGTTGAAAATCGCCGGTGGCAGCCAGAGGATAACAAAGGCTTCAGCGCCAAGTATCAACCGAATCGTGGCCTTGTGTGGCTTGGCGCAGGATTTTGTTAACGTAACCTGTTGATTATACTAAGCATTCCGCTTATTCTCCGAATTGAACCCCCAGTATCGGTGGTTCGACCCCACCCCCTCCAGGCACCACGAATCCAACAACTTAGCCCGCCGCTGCGAATGGCACATACCTGGTCCTGAGCTAATCTCACGATTAACTTTGCAAACATTTTACAAAGCCAACCAAAAATCACGACCAAGATGTCGTATACCGTTCTGGTGGACGATCAAATGACTCGAAGGGAAGCGGCTGCCAAAGGAAAAATCGATGAGTGCTTTTTGGGGAAACCTTGCTGTAGGAAAGAAGCTGGCTTTCAGCTTTGCGGCTCTGGTGCTGCTGATCCTGATCGTCTCGGTCGTGAGCATCACCTCGCTCAACGACTACAACCACCGCGTGTCGATACTGAAACAGGCCAACAAGGCAGAGATCTCGCTTTTGGAAGCTGAGCGGGAGGAGAAAAACTATCGCATTCACGAGAATGCCGAGTCCGTTGATCGAGCCACCGACTATCTGACGCAAACCAACGCCGCTCTGGCAGCGCTGGTGGCGCTGATCGACAACGAAAAAGACAGGTACCTGGTCGAACAGATACGCGCCGATGTCGAAGACTATCAGTCTCTGCTGAGCACCTACACGGCGAGCATATCCGCCGGGGCAGCAAACACCGCTTCCATCGAAGAACAGCTGTACGAAGCCGCTCACAACGCCATCGGCAAAACGGAGGAGTTGAAGGAACGGGAACGTATCCTGATGGAAGCGCGCTATGACCTGACGGTTATCGAAATCATCGGCATTACCGTCCTGGCAATGTTGGTTGCAGCCATCGTGGCATGGGCGTTGACACGCTCAATAACGCGCGCGATCCGCGAAACACTGACCATTGCCAACAAGGTCGCGGCGGGCGATCTCACCGTGGACAGTCGTAGCAATCGCGGTGACGAGTTCGGCCTGCTGCTGACCGCGTTTGGCATGATGGTCACCAATCTCCGCGGGCTGATTCAGGAAATCAATCAGGGGGCTTCCAGTATCGCTTCGGCATCGGAGGAACTGTCCACCGTTACCCATCAGACCAACATGGGGGTCGCCGAACAGAAGTCGCAAACAGACCAGGTTGCCGCCGCGTTGAACCAGATGGTGGCAACGGTCAGCGAAGTCGCCAGAAGTGCCGAAGCCGCCTTTCAGTCCACGAACCATTGCAGCGATAAGACCGAAAGTGGCACAGCGGCGACAAACGAAACCCTCAATTTTGTATCCGAGCTGAACTCGCAGAGCACCTCGGTGATGCAGCAACTCAATACTCTGAAAGCGGAAACCGATAATATCGGTACGGTGCTGGATGTCATCAAAGCGGTTGCGGAGCAGACCAACCTATTGGCGCTGAATGCTGCGATTGAGGCTGCCCGCGCCGGGGAGCAGGGGCGCGGCTTCGCCGTGGTGGCGGACGAGGTAAGATCGTTGGCCAAGAGAACACAAACGTCGGCAGTGGAAATAGAAGCGCTGATCGGCAATCTGCTGACCAGCGCCGAAACGGCGGTGTCGGGCATGGGGCAAGGACACAAGCTGGCGCAGCAGACACTGGAACGGGCAGAACTGGGCGGCACGGCGATTCAGGCCATAGCGGAAGCCGTTGAAGAAATACGGCGTTACAACAGCCAGATCGCCACTGCCGCAGATCAACAGATCTCCGTTACCGAGGACATCAATAAGAACATGACTCAGATCCGCGACATCGGCGACCAGTCTGCCGCCTCCACAGAGCAGGTATCCGCAGCCAGCGAGGAGCTGGCAAGACTTGCCGAAGGCCTCCACACGCAGATAGCCCAGTTCCGATACTGATCAAGGCGGCGAGTATTCCCGGGATGCGCGGAAACGTTTAGCCGCGCCTACTTCTTTCGCGCCTTTACCGGCCGATAAGCCCGAATCCCGGCATCCCCTGCGGTGCCTTTCTTGATTTCAAAGAAGTCCTCATGATCGGAGAACAGGTCCGACAACTTCTTCGCGCCATAGGTACGCGGGTCAAAATCGGGTTTGGCCCGCTTCAGGAACGATCCTGCCGCCCCCAGGTTGGCCCAGCCCTGGTCATCCTGAACATGGTCCCAGGCGCGTCGCAGCAAGCGAACGATTTCGGGGACAGTCTCTGCAGCGCGGGATTGTTTGACAGGCTGGGACTGGGGCTCATGGTCGTCTACCTGATCAACCACAAGGTTTTCGGTGAGCAGGAAGTCGTCACAGGCACTGCGAAAAGACGTCGGTGTCTTGCTCTCGCCGAAGCCAAACACGTAGATTTCGTCTTCTCGAAGTCTGGACGCGAGCTTGGTGAAGTCGCTGTCGCTGGAGACCAAAGCGAAGGCGTCGAACTTGCGGGAGTATAGTAAGTCCATCGCATCGATGATCATTGAGGCATCGGTGGCGTTTTTGCCCCTGGTATAGGCGAACTGCTGCACCGGCTGAATGGCGAGCTCATTCAGCATGGTTTTCCAGTTCTTGAGCGAATCAATGGACCAGTCGCCATAGGCCCGCTTGGTCACCACGTGGCCATGGGAGGACAGTTCTTCCAGTATGAGCGGAAGCTTGGACAGCTGAGCGTTGTCCGCGTCGATCAGTACGACGATTTTCTTGTGCTGATCCAGATCTTTCATTGAGCCACTCCTTTCCCTGACGGAACCCTGCCCACGACAGAACAGCGTTTATAGCCCACCAGCATACCCCAGCGCGAGCCACCGGCTGAACAGGCCCGACATCAAGTCACCGCGCCCCGTCAGCCTTCAACCTCTCCACCGGCCCGATGATCTCCAGACTTTCCGATGAGCGGATTGGCTCAATAACCAGAGGCTGCCGAATCCGGGAAATCAGCAGTGGTTCTAATGGGTCGGTGGTGGTCAGATCGGGATCAAGCCACAGATCGTACTCGTCTTTCGTCAGCATCAGCGGAATGCTCTTGCTGTGGATATGACTGAACCGGGGATGAGGCGGCAGGGTGACGATGGTAAATGAGGTGACCGCTTCGCCATTGAAGTGCCACACTTCGTAAAGGCCAGCGAAAGCGATGGCCCCCTCTGCCAAGCGAATGTTATGGCACTGTTTGCTACCCCGCTCGCCGACCCACTCATGAAAGCCACTGGCGGGAACAATCGCGCGCTGGTAGCGAAAGCGTTTTTGCCATAGTGGGCTGCTGCCCAGTTTTCCCGCACGGGCGTTAAACGTACTGTACCTGGGTGACGGGCGGTAGCCTGAGCCATCTGGGCGAGGCTCAATCAGAAGGGACCAGTAGGCATCGTCCAACAGACGCTGCCCTTCCCGGTGATAGACAATCTGCCCCTTGCCACCAGGGGCGATGTTGTAGCGGGTTTGTGGGTAGAGCTGGATGCCCAGAATGTCCATCAAATGACGGACGTCCGGATCATCAATCACATTGTAGCGGCCGCACATGAGGGCCCTCATTTATTGAGGCTTTTACTTAAGGAGCCTCATTCCCATCCGAAGTTCAAGTTTGGTACCGGCAATCAGCCGGACGAATAGTTCGTCTATCGACTGAATGCCGGCATTCGTTCCGGGGACCGTAACCCTGCTGGCTCTCGGCCTGCTGCTCGGCGCAACACGCCGGCGCCAAGCACTGGCACCGGCCTGACGCCTCTCCGGACCGGCAGGGATCGCCGTCCTTTTCCTCTTCCTTTTTCGATCCCGATTAAAGAATGGCTCAATCCAGAGCCAGGTTGCTCACTCCTGACTTGAGCCAACACTGGGTATCGTCATTGTCGCAGGTATGGGTGATGAAGCCGTCAAAGTCGAAGCGGTAATACAGGGTATCACCAACAACCTGGATGCCTCTCACCACCGAATCTCGCGGCCGGTCCAGCTTCAGCAGCGGTTCGACCTTGCCGTCGTCACTCACTTCGTAGATCACCCCATAGCCATAATTGAGTTGGCTGCCGGTATCGGCCTGGCCGTAGCCTGACTTACCCGCAATCAGCAAGCGACCACCGTCAGTCAGTAGCGCATCGTACGCGACGTCTTCGTCGTGGATATGGAGCAGTTGCGACTGGGTGGTTTCGCCGGAAGTACTGTCTACCCTGGCCACGTAACCATCCCACTCAGTGGTACCGCCAGCCGCATCCGCTTTCTCGTGAAGCGTGGAACCGGTCAGCACCAGCTCATCGGATTGCCAGAACAGGGCATTAATCCCTTCACTGTGATCCCGCATACCAGCCAGGAATGCCCGCTCCGGCTGACCCTCCGGGCTGAGAACCGTGACACCGATATCAGCACCTGGGTTGGCATCCAACAGCGGTTGCTCGAAATGGGCGTTGTAGACAGCAACGTCTTCGTCAAAAAGTTCGTAGGCCACCGCAACGGAACCATCCTCACGAATGGCCAGACGGCTGTCGTTGCTCAGGCTTTCTCTGTAAAGCCAGGGGTAGGCGGGCATCAACTGCTGATCCCAGGCCACCGTCAGGTCGGAGTTCAGGCGATAGACCTTAACGCCATAGGTATGTGCCAGCAGGTAAGGCACACCATCCTGAACCTGTAACCGGGCAAACCCGTTGAGGGGCAGTTGGGGACGATCGTCATGGCTCAAAGCCTCAAATACCGAATAAGAGACCTCTTTTGTCGCCAGATCGTAGGAGTAATAATTGAGTTCGGTTTCGTCCGGCGCATCCTCCAGCCAGCGCTGCTGAAGCACTTCGCCGTTACCGTCTAGCTGGGTAAGGCGCAGTTCATAGAATTCAGCACTGTCATCCACCTCCTGATCCGGCGTTGCCCCGATGAACCGGCCAGTTGCCACAGCCTCCAGCACCAGAATGCGGTTGGCCTCCAGCATCGCCATATCCACAATCACCGCACCATCGTCAGGCTGGTGGCTGAAGATCTGCTGGGCACCCACATGACATTGCAGGCTCTGCGCCCAGCCAGGCTGCCAGTTCCAGGTTGTATACAGGTCGTTGCCATAGCCGCCCAGGCGCCTTATGTCGCACCAGACACCGTCTTCATTAACGTCCAGATGGGTTACTTGCGACTGGTAGGCCAGCGTCAACGCAAACGCCACGTCGCGGTTGTAGGGAGACGGTGCCGGCGCGATGTCCACCAGATCACCATTGGCCGGTGGCTGTGGTACATCACCGGGCTGATCGACCGGTTTCTCATTTGCGGGGGAATCACTGCCGGAACCGCACGCAGCAAGCACCCCCGCCAACAACAGAGCCGGGGCCAGACGCATCATTTTCAAAATTGCTCTCCCTGAAAAACTAACAGATGAAGTTACTGCCATTTCCATGATTAATCGACAGAAAATCAGAATGGCGACAAACTCGACACAAGCCCGAGACACAAGGCACCGCGTCAGGAAACGACTCATAAAACACCATCCAGAACTATCTGTCACCTTTTGTGACACACTAATTTTCGAGAGTGACCACCCACTATCAATGCGCGCTCTTTAACTCGCGGAAACCGACTCACATCCACCGCGGCAGTCAAAGCGTAATAACTTTTGGACTACAATTACTGTGCTTTTGTGGATACCGCGACCACCATGCGTCCTGTTGCTCTATGGCTTGTCTTTACACTCCTCACCCTCGTGGCTCAATCCAGCCGCGCTGAAACCGTGCACCTTACTTCGCTGGAATGGCCACCTTACAGCGGTGCCGATTTACCCGAGAACGGCGCTTCCATTGCCGTGGCCAGGGCGGCCTTCGAGGCCATGGGGCATCAGCTTGATGTGGACTTCTTCCCCTGGTCCCGAACCATTGCCACCGCCCGCCAGGAATCCCGCTACGTCGGTTATATTCCAGAGTATTTCCTGGAATCGGAGGCGTTCTCCGTCTCAGGGAGCATCGGGGACAGCCCGCTTGGGCTGGTGGAATCTACGGCCAGGCCCATCGAATGGCGAACCGTTGCAGACCTGCGAGGCTATCGACTCGGTGTGGTTCAGGATTACATCAATACCCCCGAACTGGACGGGGCGATTGCACGAGGAGAGATCGAAGCGCATCCGGTGCTGACGGACACCCAGAATATCCTCAAGGTGGCAGCAGGAAGGGTCGATGCGGCGGTGATTGATCGCTACGTGCTGGACTACCTGACCCTTCACGATCCATGGGCCAGTGGCGCCAAAGATCAGGTTCGGATGAATCCAAAGTTACTGGCCCGGCGCTCTCTGCACATCGCCTTTGAGACAACGCCAGCGGGCCAGCGCTGGCAACGGGTGTTCAATCAGGGCATCGAGAAGATAGACGTCAACGCCATCGTAGAGCGTTATTTTGAGAGATATCTGAATCAGCCACCGCCCCAGCCCTCTGACAGAGCCGGAACGGGGCTTTCGGATTAGTGGATTCGGCAGGCTATTGCGTCACGCACGCTTCTACCAAATCGTTCACATCCGACTTGCTGTAGCTTCGGGAGACGCCATCCAGGGTGACGACCAATTCATCCGGGCCCACCAGCTCAGCATCAGCGGTCTTCTCGGTTGCGGTGAGACGAAGCTTACCGGCAATGTAGGGTTCATTGGACGAAGTCTGCTGCAGTGGCGCGAGGGTTTCCAGATCAACCACACCACCACCGCATTCGTAGGTCCAGCGGATACCCCAGCGACCATCCAGGGTTGTTTCCATATTCCCTGAGCCACCTACAAAAGTGACATCACGAGCGAGGTAGTCCGACAGGGGCAACGACTGATCGTAACTGTCGTAGATTGATGGCCACTGACCCAGCTGCATCTGTACATTCAGAGTGCCGTCACCGTATGGGTTGGCAAACCGAGTGGCCACAACCACATGGCTGTAACGCTTAAGGCTACTGGGAGCACGTTTCTGGTGATACCAGCCAAGAAGCTCAAGCGCCGTTTCATCAGCGCCATCGATGGTCAGAGGGCCCCCTGCGCCAAACGCCATGAAGGCTAACTCCTCCTGATCATTTACAAGAGGCGGGGGCTCGCTGGCGGCCCCAAACACTCCATCGATGAGCTCTCCATCGCTGACACAATGTTCAGCACGATGACCTGCGGAACCCGTCAACGCTTTGTCGTTCAGGAACGGTGTCGGAACGGGTACTATTTCCGCTGGCTGCGCGAGAAAGCCTCCCGCTTCGTTACAGGTCGCTCCGTAGAGAGGGCCGTCATCTGCCCGCAACTGTTCTTCATCAAACGAGCTGGCGCTGGCCAGATCAAACAACAGAGTGCCAGCGATAACCGCCGCATCATCAGAAGAACTGAACTCAGCTTCGGCGATTGGCACTAACTCGAGGCGCTCACTAGGTACAGGATCTGGATCAGGGCTTGGGCTATCATCAGAATCACTACCACACCCTCCAAGAACTAAGCTGACAACCACAACCGGAGCAAAAAAGGACCAGCCCCGCGAGCCCGTCATCACGAAGGTACTTTTCATAACTAACTATCCTTGTTGGTTTTTTACACTCTGGCAGTAAAGCATTTACAACCAGTCCCAACAAGTCCGGTTAGGGGACTCAGATCACTCCGCCACGCAAACCTGATTGCGACCGCCGTTTTTGGCCTGGTAGAGGGCGTCGTCGGCCTTGCGGAGGATTCTCTGGTAGTCGGGGTGGCCATCGTAGAGGGCCAGGCCCATGCTAGCGGTGATGTTGAGTTTTTGATTGTTGGGCAGCAGCAACGGGTCTGCGGCCAGCTGGGTGCGCATCTGCTCGGCCACCCGCAGGGCGCTGTCGGGTTTGATGTCCACCAGGATGATCAGGAATTCCTCCCCGCCCATGCGGAACAGGAAGTCGCCACTGCGGCAGCTGTTGGTCAGATGGGTGGCAACCTGCTGCAACACCAGGTCACCGGATTCGTGGCCATAGCGGTCATTGACGTTCTTGAAGTGATCGATATCCACCAGCAGTGCGGCAAAGCCCCGGTTGCTCTTGCGGCAGAACTGGATCTCCCGGGTCAGCACCGCAGGCAGGAACTTACGGTTGAGCAGGCGGGTCAGCACGTCCTTACCGGACTCCAGTTCCATGCTCTGGTCAAACAGGGTTTCCAGGTGATAGTGGATGCCCTTGGCCTGGCCACGAATCTCCCGCAGCTTTTCCACCCGCTCTAGTGTCTCCAGAGCATCCAGGTTGAACAGGGGCAGCAGGACGTGATCAATCTCCGCCATCGCCTCCATGATCAGGTCGGTTTCCGCTGCGCCCTGGAACGCGTGAGCACCTTTATGGCGGAACCACAGACCAAACTCCGAATCCTCAATCCGCGGCAGTTTGTGGGCGGCGATGCCCATGGCGGAATCGAACATCAGGCTGTTTTCCCAGTCCAGCAATGCGGCTTTCTGCTTCTCCCGCTCAGTGGACAGGTTCTGGCTGATCGAGAACAGCCGGTAGGCCTCGCTGGTGCGCGCCTTGCGATCGTGGGATACGGCGTAGGCCTGGCTCATCATTTCCATCGCCAGGTCCATCAGGTTACAGAACAGCCCGAAACAGTGGCGGTGGTCTTCCACCGGCACGTCCACCGCCTGGCCGAGCAACTCCCGGAACCGGTCCTTGAGGGTGCGAGCCCCCCGCAGCACCAGATGCACCGGCACATCAATGCGGGCGTGAATCTCCCCCACCTTGATCTGCTGGGCGATCACCGCCCGCATGTCGTAATGCTCATCGACCGTGCACAGGCGCTCCAGCCAGGTCTTCATGGAACCATGGAGGCGATGGCGTACCTGATCGTGGGACAGGAACACACTGGCGCTCTCGTCTTCCATCATCACCTGGTAGAAGTGGTCAGCCAGCACCTGGGAATGACGGTTCACCACCCGTGCCAGTTCTGCAAGGCTGGTGTCACTCTCCGCCCCCAACAGGGCTTCCCAATCGGCGACGATATTCTCGGACAAGGCGCTCACGACAGTACAGAACCTCTTCAGTGGCGAACGGATGGCTTACACGGCAGGAACAGGAATGGGCCCAGACTCGGACAGGACTGCCAGAAAAACGGATTCAGGGATGTGAACCGCCACAAAGTATAGAGAAACATCAAAGCGAAGGAAATCCGAAGGCATCGCCGGTGACAATGTATGAAATCAGGCCCGTTCACCTTAGGTTAACGCCCGTACGCATATGATTGATGGACCCATCACCACCCGGCAAGCTACGGTAATTCGAACTGTCGGAGCCACCAAGCCACCAGCAATGGCACGACCCATGCTTGGCTCCACCCCACCGCTGTCAAGGAGACGACCGATGACCACGCTGTACATCGCCAACAAGAACTACTCGTCCTGGTCCCTGCGCGCCTGGCTATTGATGAAAGAACTCGCCATTCCGTTTGAAGAACGATTACTGCCGTTCGGGGATGACAGCGCCTGGGGGCCATTCCGTGCGCTTGGGGGCGGCGGCAAGGTACCGACCCTGCAACAGGGTGATTTGCTGGTGTGGGATTCACTCGCCATTGTCGAGCACCTGGCGGAACGTCATCCCCAGGTCTGGCCCTCCCGCACCGACAACCGGGCCTGGGCCCGCAGCGCTTGCGCCGAAATGCATTCCGGCTTTACCACCATGCGCGACCTGTGTTCCATGAACATTGCCCTGCGCGTGGAGTTGACCGAGCGCCCTGCCGACCTGGTCCGGGATATCGAGCGAATCCACCAACTCTGGCTGGAGGGACTGGAACGCTTTGGCGGCCCTTTCCTGGCCGGCGACCGATTCTCGGCGGTGGATGCGTTCTACGCCCCCATCGTGCTGCGCTTTGAAACCTATGGGTTGTGCCAGGATACACAGGTACAGGCGTACATGGACCAGATCCGCGCCCTGCCGGCGCTGGAGGACTGGTGTCGTCAGGCCCTCGCCGAGCCCTGGGTGGACCCGGAGCATGAAGCGGATTGTGTGCAATGCGGTCGCGTGCTTGAAGACCACCGCCAGGGTGATCCAGTCACAGCCTGATCCGGCCAGACAACGTACCACCCGGCAGAATCGTACCTCCCGGCAGAGAAAGAGTGCCCGTCGATTAGCCGGGCAAGCCGTCCGGCCGGGCGGTCACCAGCATGCGACCGTAGCCAACGAGGTAACAGGCGAAGGTCGCAGCCCACAACAGGAACGGCAGCGCCACGGCAGCCACCAGGTAGTATTTGGGCAGCCACAGCGGCACCAGGGTCCGCAGGGCCGCGGTGGCCGCCAGCGTCAGTAACGCAGGCCACAGCAGGCGAGGCAGGCGCAGTGGTCGCCCGGTGTGACGCAGGCCGGCGATGCAGAACACCGCCAGGATCGACGTGCCCAGCGTCCCCACCGACAGTGCGTGACGACCGGCGTAGGCGGGCCAGGCGTCGCTCAGCGCTGCCAGTCCCACCAAGACCAATCCCGCCACCAGCCACAGGTAGGCCAGCGTCAGCAGCAACAGGTACAGCCGCGCCATTGCCCGCCCCCAGGGCCATTCCGACAGACGGTCTGCCTGGGCCGCCGCTGCGGCCAGCGCCAGCCAGCCAGTCACCGGGTGTCCCGGCGCCCACAGGTCCGCCAGCACAAACAGCCCCAAAGCCACCGCCGCCAGGTGGGCCCGGGCCGGTGACAGTCGCCACGGGGATAGCAGTCCTGCATCCCGGCGCGCCGCCTGGGTAACCACCGGCAGAATACGGGACAGGGTCAACACCACCATCAACACCATCAGGTTGACCCCGGTATTGAGCAGGGTCGCCGGCGCGGGCAAGCCGGCGGCTGGCGCCAGCCAGGCACCGTAGAAAGCCGCCTGTACCATCACCATTGCGCCCAGCACCGCCGCCAGACTGAGGTGGCGTCGCCCCCTGGGCAACAACAGCGACGGCAGTACCCAGGCCAACAACGCCAACGAGAACATCAGGTTCAGCGCCACCACCACCAACACCGGCAGGCTGGCGCCAAACCAGAAGCTCACCCGGCCCAGCAGCCATAACCCCACCAGTGACGCCAGCCCGGCTCCGGTCAGTGGTCGCACACCGGCCCAGGACGGGATCGCCGTCAGCAGGAACCCGGCCAGCGCGGCGAAGGCAAACCCGAACAGCATCTCGTGTCCATGCCAGACCAGCGGCGATAACGACATCGGCAACACGAACTGCTGCAACAGAGCCCCGACCCAGGGCACCAGAGCCAGCGGCGCATACGCCGCCGCCAGCAGAAAGAACGGCCGAAAACCATAGGCCAACCACGCTCCCTGCCAGGGAGGGTTCGACGTCACCCTGCTCTCCTCCCGTCAGCAGCCGGCAGGTAAAAGCCATTGTCCGGCAGCTTGCCTCCGATAAATGCCGGTGACAGCGCCGACAAGGCCCCCAGAAACGATTCCAGTTGCGAACGGGCCTGCGCTGCCGGAACCATCGCCAGCCGGGTACGGGGAATGGCCCCGGCAAACACCGGCCGGGACAATGCGGATTGGGCAGCGCCCAGTTCCGCGGCGGCTTCGGGATTCTGGACAATCCAGTTCACCGCATCCACCACCGCCTGCTGCACTGCGGCCACCTGTTGCGGCTGCTGCTCCAGCAATTCCCGGCGACACACCACCCCGGCCTGTGGCAAGCCCGGCGACTCGTCGCCACCTCCGGCCCAGGCCTGCTGCAGATCCAGCTCCCGGGTCTCGGCGCCAAACTGGCGGGCCTGCAGCCGTGTCGCGGTGCGTGCCGGCTCTGGCAGTACCGCCGCATCCAGCCGCTGCGCCACGAACATCTGCACCGTCTCGAACGGACTGGCCTGGTAGCTGATGGTGAGATCCCGGCCAGGCTCCAGCCCCTGCCGCTGCAACAGGTAGCGGAACACCAGATCCGGCATGTCACCACGCCAGGGGATGCCGACGTGGCGACCGGCCAGGTCCTGCAGACGCGTCAGCGGCCCCTGTTGTGCCAGCCCCAGCACGCCCAGGGTGCCCCAGACACACACGTTCAGCAGCACCAGCGGCACACCCCGGTTGTAGAGGTTGGCCGCGACATTGGTGGGCATCGCGGTGAGGCTGACCTCCGCACGGGCCAGCCAGGTCCTGAGCTGGTCCGGGTCTCGCCAGGTCTTCAGTTCCGTGCCCCCGGTGGCGGCCTGGACCCGCTCATCCGCCAGGGCACGGCTGAGGATCAGTTGTGGCAGTCCCATGGGGGTGGCAGCCGTCAGCACCGGCGTTCGGGCGATGCTGCCAAGCGGCACCGCCGCAAGCACCGCGGAACTGGCCAGCAGTTGCAGGAATTGTCGACGGTGGCATGACATCATGCGGCCTCCCGATCCACCAGGGGTTGAAAACTGGCCTGCACCAGAGGCTGTCTCAACAGTCTGGCAGCGGCTTCATGGAGCCAGGCCGGCGTGCGCTCGTTAAACGGTGTGGTAACGGGCAGTTCGTACACCAGAGCTGCGGGAGAGCCAGCCAGCACCAGCACCCGATGGCCCAGCCGCAACGCCTCAATCAGGTCATGGGTCACCAGCATCATGGCCAGCGCCCGCTCCTGCACCAGCTGTTGCATCAGCTGCTGGGCATCGCTGCGAAGCCCCACATCCAGGGCGCTGAACGGCTCATCAAGCAGCAACAGCTCGGCCCCCACCGCCAGCGCGCGGGCCAACGCCACCCGCTGGCACATGCCACCGGACAGCTGATGGGGAAAGCAGTCCAGACTCTCCGCCAGACCCACCGCCGCCGCCAACTCACGAGCCCGGGCACGCCGATGCCGACGCCCGATACCGCGCGCCTTGAGGCCAAGGGCGATGTTGTCGGTCACCCGCCGCCATGGCAGTAGCCTTGGTTCCTGGAACACCACCGAGGTTTCCCGGAAGCCATTGGTTACCTCGCCGGACGTCGGCGCCAACAACCCGGCGGCCAGTCGCAGCAGCGTGGTCTTGCCCGCCCCGGACGGGCCCACCAGGCACACCGACTCCCCCGGCCCGATGGTGAGGCTGAGGTCGTTGAAGATCGCCTTGGGCCCCAGTGCCACCCCTACCCGGTCCAGCTCCAACATTGTGCGGTTCCCTTTCGTTGCTACCTCGTTGCTACCGTTTCGTTGGTTCAGTTCGCTCCAACGCCTCTGCTTCCCTGCCGCACCGGCACTAATGTCCCGTGCGCCAGGGCTCCATGCGCCGCTGCAACGGTCGCAGCACGCCGTGCTCCGCCACCAGCAGCAATACCACCACCAGCACCACCCAGGCCATGGCGGCAGCGGTATCCAGGTTCACCCGCGCCAGGGCCAGCCCGGCTCCGATGCCGGTATCGGTTGCCAACAGCTCCGCCATCACCGTGACCTTCCACGCCACTGCCAGCGCGGTGATCAGGGCCGGGAACACATAGGAGACGACGTGGGGCAGATACAGATCCCACAGCCGCTGGGCCAGCGGCAGGCGGTAGGCCGTCGCCAGTTCTGCCAGCCGGGCATCCAGCGTGCGAGCGCCCATCTGGGCGCCGGCAAAAGCGATCGGCAGGGTGGTGGCCGCCACGGTGTAGATGGAAGCCAGCGAGCCGCTGCCAAACCAGAGGATCGCCAGCACGATCCACGCAATGGGCGGAATTCCCAGCAGCACCGTGGCCACGGGCTCCAACACCCGCCCCAGGGTCCGGGACAGGCCCGCCAGCAGGCCCAACGCCATGCCTGCCAGGGCTGCCAGGGCAAACCCCGTGATCGCCCGCCAACTAGTGGCCCACATGGCAGCGAGCAGGGCCTGCTGTTCCGCCAGTCGCCCCATTGCCGTCAGGGTGTCCCGTGGACCCGGCAGCATGAAGCTGCCATAGCGGATACTGCCCCACTCCCACAACGTCACCAGCAGCAGGACACCGGTCAGACTGCCGATCCCACGCAGTAGCCGCCGAACCCACGCCGCCATCGCTTCTCCTTAGGGAGCCTCTGATTCAGAGGCTCTTTAGATCCTGGGGTCAAAACTACCCCAGTAATGGTGGGCTGCCATTGACAATAGTCAAACGCGAATCACTCTCAGTTAGATATGCTGCCGACCATTCCTGCCATGGAAATCCGCAGTCACCGTCTGGAGAACCGCTATGCCTTTGAACCCGCCCCGCAACACCTGCCTGCTGGCACTGGCCATTGCCGCTACCCTGCCCGCCACCGGTAGCGCTGAACCTGCCGCTCTGCAGGAGCTGGTGATCACCGCCAAAGGTCACGAAGCCGACACCCTCGATACCGCCCGCGCAGTCGAGCGCCTGGCGCCACAGCCACGGGATGCCGCCACCAACACCGGCGATCTGTTCCGGGGCCAGCCCGGGCTGGCGGTGCAGGGAGACGGTGGCGCCTGGGGCGGCAATCCGGTGCTGCGGGGCTTGCGGAAAGAAAGCGTGGTGATGATGGTGGACGGCAAACGTCTCAACTCGGCCCAGCCCAAGGGCGCCATCGCCTCGCTGGCGGCGTTGAGCCTGCTGGACTCGGTGGAAGTGGTCAAAGGCCCGGGATCGGTGCTCCACGGCACCGGAGCCCTTGGCGGCGCCATCAACCTACGCACCCCGGAACCGGCCTTCAGCGCCCGGCCCGAACTGTCGGGGCGGCTCAACGCCAGCACCGGCAGCGTTGACAACCACCTTGCCGGGGGCGCACTGGTGCGGGCCTCCAGTCAGGACCATGGCCTGGTTCTGGGCGCTGCGGGCAAGGACCTGGATGACTACGACACACCGGACGGAGACGTCGCCAACAGCGGCTACCGCTCCAACAGCTGGCTGGCCCGCTACGCCTATCGCCTCAGCGAGGATCAGACCCTCAGTGTCAACCTCCAGCATCACGCCGACCGCGACGTCTGGTACCCCGGTTCCCGCAAGGCCGGGCCCGGGGGCAACGGCAGCCTCACCATTCACTCCCCGCGCCAGGAGCGCACGCTGTTGGCCGTGGACTACGACGCTCACCTAGGGCCGGGCACCCTGTCCGCCAGCCTCTACCGCCAGGAGGTTGATCGCCAGATTCGAGCCTGGTGGGATCTCAAGGCCCGCAACCAGGTGCGAAACGACGTCACCTTCCGCACCGACGGCGGCCAACTGAACTACCTGCTGCCACTGGCAGACCATCACCTGGTTACCCTGGGCCTGGACAGCTGGGAGATGACTGCCGACCCAAAACGCTTCACCTTCAAACCGCCCATGTCTGACAGCCCGGTCGCGAACTCGCCGTTCCGCGATGGCCGAATCCGCAGCCACGGGATCTTCCTCCAGGACGACATCGACCTCGGCCGCTGGCAGCTGCAACTGGGCGCCCGCTACGACCGGGTCAACGGCGACGCCCGGGTAATGGGCAACGGCCCCGGCGCCCGCAACGAGGGCCTGGACAACAGCACCAACACCCTGTCCTGGTCCACCGGCGCGCTCTACCATGTCAGCGCCCTGATCAACCCGTATGTTCATCTGGGCACCGCCTATCGGGCTCCGGACATGCGGGAGCGGTTCGAGGACGCCAGCCGCGGCGATGGCTACTTCCACAAAGGCAACCCGCAACTGGACCCGGAAAAGTCCACCACGCTGGAACTGGGCCTCAAGGGTCGCACCCCGACCGCCCGCTACCAGGTCGCGGCGTTCTACACCCGCATCGATGACTACATCGCCGGCCGGGTCACCGGGGCTCACCATCCCCAGAACAACCTGCCCCTGAAACAGACCGAGAACCTGAACGAGGTGACCATCTACGGCGCCGAGGCGGGCTTCAGCCTGGCGTTGTCCGCCCTGAACGAAAGCGCCGGCGAGCTGGCCATCGATGGTTCCGCCACCTGGTTGAGAGGCACCAACGAGCAGGACGACGAGCCGCTGTACCAGATGCCGGCGCCGGAACTCACCGTTGGGATCGGTGACTGGCAGGGCCCGGGCCTGCGCTGGCACACCCAGGTACGCGCCGTTGCCGAACAGGATCGGACCGCAGACCGGTTCTCCAACCACACCGAACTCGCCACCCCCGGCTACGCCACCCTGGACCTTCGCCTGGGCTGGGCGTTCGCAAATCCGGGACCGTTCACCAATCTGGAGCTGACCCTGGCAGCCAACAACCTGCTCGACAAGCGCTACCGGGAACACCTCACCGAAGGCAACATCCTCGCCCCGGGCCGGGGATTCGTGCTCAGCCTGGGAACCAGTTTCGGGCACTGATACGCCAGATACAACGCTGCACAGAGGTAGGGGGATTCATGCCATCCTGATGGCAATCTCACCGCACAACTGTATACTTATACAGCTTTTGCGCACCATGCCCTACGGCATGATTCCCTGACCACCGGAGAGAGTTTTGTGATGCCCCAGAACTACGTCGTTGTCACCGCTCACCGTAGCGAGTTTCCCCAGCCCATCCACTTCACCAAAGGGGCGGCGCTGACCATCGGCGAGCAGTACCAGGGACCGGAAGACTGGGATAACTGGTACTTCTGCACCGTTGAGGGCCTCCCCGGAGGCTGGGTTCCCGCCCAGGTCATCCATTGGGACAGGGATGGCTTCGGGACGGCTCTGGAAGACTATACCGCCAGGGAGCTCGACGTTGATCCTGGCGATACACTGTCTGGCAATCGAATCCTGAACGGCTGGGCCTGGTGCCACAGCAGTGATGGCAAAGCTGCAGGCTGGGTACCTCTGGAGAATCTTCGGGAGGCTCCTTAAGCATTGCGATTTGCTCACGGGTGTGGGCAAATGGGGTACAGATTGCCCGTAAGATGACGGTTTACACGACAAGGAGCGTTTGTGACCACCAGAGTTTCACCAGGCCTGGTTTTGGCCCTGTTGATCGCACCACTGACGGCGACCGCTTGCAGCAGACAGAGGCGGCGGTGAAGCAGGACATCCGCCAGGATGCTTGCCCTGAAAGCCAGTTACGAGGCCTTCGAGCTGGAAGAACAGCGTTGGGCGGCAGGCCTGGATAACTGGATAGAACGCGGGCCCAACGATGGCCGGGCGTATCTGGAACGTTCCGGGACCTATTATCACCTGCATCGCTACGAACGCAGCAGCGCCGACGCCAAGCGGGCGATGGAACTCGGCACCCCCGGTGCAGAACGGGCCTACCGCCAGACACAGGCGCTGTTATGACGCTCGCCACGCGCTCGTGTGCCGGCTGGCCAGCCAATCCAGCTTGAGCTGGCGCACCATGCCGGTGACCATCGCCAGTTCCTGCTCAATCAGCGGCATGTGTTCGAGGTCGTAGGCGGACACACCGATGTCGATGGTATCCAGCAGATTACCGAAATAGGACAACAGGAACACCACCCGGTTGCCACGGAATTCACAGCTCAGGCCGGAGCCCTGGGCCCGGGCCCGGAACAGGTCATCAAGTTCAATGATCCGCTCCGCCATGGCGGGGGTCAGCAGCTGGCGGGCGTATTCCGGGTCGTCAGCGGTGACGTCGTAACGCTGCCCAAACTCCGGATGCGCCAGGGTGACCCGCTCGCGGCCACCGGAACCGGCAAGCAAATTGCCCACCCGGCCGAAATCCGGCTGCACCACGGTGACGGCGGGAAACTCGAACGGCATGGTCATCACCAGGATCGCGCCCCGGTGCACGTTGGTGCTGTTCCGGTTGGCGCGCCGCTCCAGCTTGAGTTCACAGAATTCGAACCCGACCTCCTCCACCGAACCCCGGATGTAGTCTTCACTGCTTTTGGAGGAGTAGACCGGCAGAATCTCGAACGACTTGAGCGCGTCGAGGTCGACACAGCCGTCTTCGCTGTAGTGGTAGTCACCGAAAGCCTGCACCAGCACCGGCATCAGTTTCTGCTTGTAGTGCCGCACGTACTGGATCTCCGGATAGAACACCCAGATCACGGCAGCGATCAGCACCAACAGGGTGTACATCGTCAGATCGCCGTCCTCCAGCATGACGATGTCCAGCGCCAGGGCCGGCAGGTACAGCAGCCACCCCAGACGCAGGAACCAGGTCTTGCGCCAGCTCTTTTGACCCAGCTTGTGCAACCGGAAGTCTTCCAGCGGTGCCAGCAGCGGCACCACCTGGGTTTCCAGCAGCTGCCTGAACTCTTCGGACAACGGCCGCTGCGCCCCCTGCCCGGCGCTGCTGGTCGACGGTCTGGCCAACTGCTGCACGGCTTCCTTGGCCTGAAAAAAGGTATTGAGGAACTGTCTCATGATGTCTCGGTACCTGTGTCCCTGAACACAATAGTGCGCGCGCGATATACTACCACCATGACCACACCCCTGACTCTTGAGCTCCGCAGCTACAGCGACGAAGTCACCCGTCATCACCACGATCACCACCAACTGGTGTTGCCGGTGGCGGGAGAGCTGTCGCTGACCATTGCCCACACCGGCGGCGCGGTGTCCCGGGAGCAGGCGGCGGTGATTCCGGCCGGGCATGACCATGGTTTTGCCGCCGGCGACGACAACCAGTTTCTGGTGGCGGACATTCCCGATGCGCTGGCGCCGGCGATGGATCGCCTGCCACTGTTCTTTCCGCTCGACCCTGCGCTGCGTCACTACCTGGCCTTCCTGCACCACCAGGTCCGTTCCGCTGCCGGCAGTGCTGCCAGTCAGCGTCAGATGCTGCTGCTGTTGCTGCAACTGATGCAGGAGCGACAGCAGCCGGTGCTGGCGGTCGACCATCGCATCGCGGCGGCGCAGGCCTACCTCGACGATCACTTCCAACAGCCGCTGGTGCTGTCGCAGCTGGCCGCCGTGGCCCACCTCAGCGTGCGCCAGTTAACCGAGCTGTTCCGCCGCCAGCTCGGGCTGTCGCCCCAGCAGTACCTGGTTGAAAAGCGGATGCAGCAGGCCTGGCAGCTGCTGGAAACCACCAGTCAGCCCATCCAGGCGGTGGCAGAACAGGTCGGCTATCGCAGTCAGGCGGCCTTCAGCGATCGCTTCCGGCGCCACTTTGGCCAGTCCCCCAGCCATTTCCGCCGACGCACGAAATAACTCCGCCCAAACGACAAAGACGCGTCGCCAGTGCCGGCCTAGACTAAGGAGTCTCTGATTACCGGACCTGACACCATGCCTGTTCGCACCACCGCCACCCTGATCGGCGCCATTTCTGTCCTGCTCTGGGGCACCCTGGCGTTGCTGACCAAGTTGACCGACGGGGAGATTCCGGAATTCCAGTTGATGGCGATCACCTTTGCCATTGCGTTCCTGCTGATGTGCGGTCGCTGGTGGTCCCGGGGCGAATCCGGGACCGCCTACCTGCGCCAGTCGCCGCTGGCCTGGCTGATTGGCGTGGGCGGCCTGTTCGGTTACCACTTCTGCTATTTCAAGGCGATGACCCTGGCACCGGCGGTGGAGGTCAGCCTGCTGGCGTACCTGTGGCCGTTGCTGATCGTGCTGTTCTCGGCGCTATTGCCCGGTGAGCACCTGCGCGGCCAGCATCTGGTGGGCACGGTGCTCGCCCTGATCGGGTGCTGGCTGCTGGTTGGCCGCAACGCTCAGGGCTTCGCCTGGGACAGCTTGCCGGGCTATCTGGTGGCGCTGGCCTGTGCACTGATCTGGTCCAGCTACTCGGTACTGAGCCGGCTGGTGCGCTCGGTGCCCACCGACGCCGTGGGCTGGTTCTGTCTGGTCACCGCGCTGCTGGCCCTGGGGTGCCACCTGATGTGGGAGGAGACCGTGTGGCCACAGCAGACCAGCCAGTGGATCGGGGTCCTTGGCCTCGGGCTGGGGCCGGTCGGCATCGCGTTCTTTACCTGGGATTACGGCGTCAAGCACGGCAACCTGCCGCTGCTGGGCACCCTGGCCTACAGCGCGCCGCTGATATCCGTGGTGCTGTTGGTGCTGGCCGGACAGGCAAGCTCCAGTACCGCACTGTGGCTGGCCAGCCTTATCATCGTCGGCGGCTCACTGATCGCCGGCTGGCCCCGTCGCCGCCAATCCCCAACCACAGAGGAAGCCACAACATGAGCGAATCGATATCGTCCACCAACGACCTGAGCTGGGACGAATTCCAGCGCGTGGAGCTGCGCGCCGGCACGGTGATCGAGGTGGAGGATTTTCCCGAGGCGCGACGGCCGGCCTATCGGCTGAAGATCGATTTCGGCGCCGAGATCGGGGTACGCAAATCCAGCGCCCAGATCACCGACCTGTACCAGAAGTCCGACCTGCTGGGCCGTCAGGTGCTGGCCGTGGTGAACTTTCCGCCCAAGCAGATCGGGCCGATGCGTTCGGAATGCCTGGTGACCGGCGTGCGCCGGCAGGACGGCGCCGTGGTTCTGGCCTCGGTGGACCAGGCCGTCCCCAACGGCAACCGTCTGGAGTGAACCGGGGACGAAGATCCCCGATCAGCGATCCAGCAGTTCGATCCAGTGACTGACTGGCACCTCGGCCTTGCTGCCCAGGTGCATCTGACAACCGACGTTGGCAGTGGCAATCACCGCCGGCTGGTCGATGGTCAGGGCCTTGAGCTTGTTATCCAGCAACTTCTGGCTGAGCTCGGGCTGGGTGATGGAGTAGGTCCCGGCGGAGCCACAGCACAGGTGCTTGTCAGTGGTTTCCGCCAGATCAATACCGACCCTGCGCAGGACCTGTTCCACGGTGCCGCTCTGCTTCATCGCATGCTGCAGGGTGCAGGGGCAGTGGAAGGCAACCTTGCCGGGGGTCTGACGCACCGTCAGGGGTTCCAGATCCTGTTGCAGCAGATAGGCGCCCAGATCGATGGTCAGCTCGCTGATCTTGCGGGCCTTGTTGGCGTAGACCGGGTCATCCTTCAACAGGTGGCCATAGTCCTGCACCATGGCACCACACCCCGACGCGGTCATGATGAGCGCCTCCGCCCCCGCCTCGATGGCCGGCCACCAGGCATCGATGTTGCGGCGCATGGCGTCCAGGCCAGCGTCATGATTGGACAGGTGATAGTTCACCGCTCCGCAACAGCCCGCCTCGGGCGCTTCCACCATGGTAATGCCGAGACGGTCCAGCACCCGCGCCGCCGAGGCATTGGTACCGGGCGTGGCTGACGGCTGGACACAGCCGGCCAGCGCCAGCACCACCCGAGAGTGACTGGCCGCCGGCCACGGCTTGGGCGCCTGTCGCGGTGGCACCTTGGCTCGCAGTGCGCCCGGCAACAGCGGCCGGAACCACTGCCCCATCCGCAGCAACACGCCGAACAGCCGGCGGTTGGGCAATACCCGCGCCAGGGCCTGGCGTAACAGGCGATCACGGGTCGGGCGCTCCAGCCTCTCTTCCAGCAAACCGCGGCTGATGTCCACCAGACGACCGTACTCCACACCGGAGGGACAGGTGGTCTCACAGCTGCGACAGGTCAGGCAGCGATCCAGATGCTGCTGGGTCTTCTCGGTCACCTCGCCACCCTCGAGGAACTGCTTCATCAGGTAGATTCGACCCCGAGGACCGTCGCGTTCGTCGTTCAGTTCCTGATAGGTGGGACAGGTTGCGGTGCAGAAACCACAGTGGACACAGGCCCGCAGAATGGATTCCGCCTCCTGGCCCTCAGCGGTGTTGGCAAATTCGGCAACAAGGTTCGTTTGCATGGTCGCTCATCTACTGTTGTCAGTCGCTACTGATCGTTATTTTTTGGAGTCGGTTATTCGGGAGCACCGTCACAGCCAGCTATAAAGCCGGCCCGGATTGAACAGTCCGTGCGGATCAAAGGCCTGCTTCATCCGAGTCTGCAGGCCCGCGAGAGCCTGTGGCTGATGGTGCATGACCTCACCGCTGCGGTCGCCACCACGGAACAAGCTGACCTGCCCGCCGGCTTCCCGCGCCAGTTGTTCCAGCTGCGGCTGTTCGGCGTCACCACGGTACCAGCGCTGGGCCCCGGCCCAGTCCAGCAGCCAGGCACCCGGCAGCGGTGCCAGGGCGGCATTGGCGCGTACCGAGAATCGCCACAGCGGTGCCTCACCCTTGAAATAGTCCAGTTGCTGGTCCTGCAGCGAACGCCAGAACCCATCGGCCTGCTCCAGCACCTCACCGCCCCACTTCGCCGCCGTTGCTTCCACCGCGGATTGCGCCCCGGCCAGCCGCAGGTACATCCGGCCTCCCTGCCAGCAGGCAGCGGTCAGTGGCTTGGGCTCGGCGGCCCGGGCGTTCATCTGCTGTATCGCTTGCTGGGCCGACATCTCTCGCACCAGGGTCAGGCTCGCCGCTGGCCGCGGCATGACTTTCAGCGAGATCTCGGTCATCACCCCCAGTGTGCCCAGGGCACCGGCCTGGAGCCGGGAGACATCATAGCCGGCCACGTTCTTCATCACCTGGCCACCAAAGCGCAGGTGCTCGCCGTTGCCGTTGATCAGCCGGATACCCAGCACCTGATCCCGCACCGAGCCGCTCCAGGGCCGTGCCGGACCGGACAGGTTGGCCGCCAGCGTGCCGCCGAGGGTGTCGCTGTCACCGAAATGCGGCGGCTCGAAATGCAGCGCCTGGCCATGCTCGGCCAACGCCGCCTCAATCTCCCGCAGCGGGGTACCGGCACGGGCGGTCAGCACCAGTTCCACCGGGTTGTAATCGACGATGCCACGATGCTCGCCGACGTTCAGATCCTGGGTCTCGGCATCGGCCTGGCGGCCCAGAAATGCCTTGCTGTTGCCCCCGACAATGCGCAGTGGCTGGCCGGCGGCCTTTGCCGCCAGCACCTGCTCCAGGAGTTGTTCGCTGCGATCAGTCATGGTCGGCCTCCACGGCGTGCTGTTGGCATTTGTGCTCCAGGGATCGGTATTCCTGGCAGAACCTCAGGGTCGGGACGCCCTTGCCCGGGTTGAGGATGCCGGGGGGGTCAAAGGCCGCCTTGACCGCGTGGAACTGGGCCAGCTCAAGGTCGTTGAACTGGATTGCCATCTGGCGGATTTTCTCGACCCCAACGCCGTGCTCGCCGGTGATGCAGCCACCCACTTCCACGCACAGCTGCAGGATGCGACTGCCGAAGGCTTCGGTGCGCTCAAATTCGCCGGGAACATTGGCATCGAACAGGATCAACGGGTGCAGATTACCATCGCCGGCGTGAAACACGTTGGCCACCCGCAGGTCGTATTCCTGGGACAGCCGCTCCATCTCGGTGAGTACAAACGCCAGCTGACTGCGGGGAATGGTGCCGTCCATACAATAGTAGTCGGGCGAGATCCGGCCCACCGCCGGGAACGCCGATTTGCGGCCTTTCCACAACAGCGCCCGCTCCTGCTCGCTGCGGGAGGTGCGCACCGACGTGGCGCCAAGCTCCCGGAACAGGGTTTCCGCCTGCTCGATGTGTTCTTCCACTTCCTCTTCGGTGCCGTCCACCTCACACAGCAGCAGCGCCTTGGCCTCCCGCGGGTAGCCAGCACCGGCGAAATCGTCGGCGGCAATGATGGCGTGGCTGTCCATCATCTCCAGACCACCGGGAATGATGCCGTGAGCAATGATGCCCCCGACCGCGTCGCCGGCCTTCTGCACGCTGTCGAAGCCCGCCAGCACCACCCGCGCCCTTTCCGGCACGGGCAGCAACCGCACCTGTACTTCGGTGACAATCCCCAGCAGACCTTCCGAACCGGTGGCCAGGGCCAGCAGATCCATGCCACAGACATCGAGACCATCGCTGCCCAGAGTCACCCGCTCTCCCTCGACGGTGATCAGCTCCACACTCAGAACGTTGTGCACGGTCAGCCCATACTTCAGGCAATGCACACCGCCAGAATTCTCGGCAACGTTGCCGCCAATAGTGCAGGCAATCTGCGACGACGGGTCCGGGCCGTAATAGAGCCCGTACTGGGCCGCCGCCTCACTGATGGCCTGGTTGCGGACCCCGGGCTGCAGGCGCGCGGTGCGGGCCAGCGGATCGATCTCCAGAATGCGGTTGAACTTCGCCAGCGACAGCACCACTCCGTCGGCATGGGGCATCGCCCCGGCACTGAGTCCGGTGCCCGCGCCCCGGGCCACCACCGGCACCTGGTAGCGGTGGCATACCTGCATCACCTGCTGTACCTGGGCCACGGTTTCCGGCAACACCACCAGCAAGGGCATCTCGCAGTACATGGACATGCCATCGCATTCGTAGGGTTTCATGGTTTCGTTGTCGGTGATGACGTAGTCCGGGTCGATAAAAGCCCGGAGCTCGGCGGCCAGTTGCGCCTGACTCACCCTGGGTTGGTCGCTCATGTTGACGGTCTCATCCTGTCGTCCGGTGTGGCCCGGAGAGCCCCACCGATTGTTGTTGTCGCGGTTGTTCGGTTACTGCGTCCAGAGTCATAACTGCACCGCTTGGCGGTGCTGCAGGAAATGATCGATTCCGGCCTGGGCACAGTCGATATCCTGTTGCGGAGTGCCGGAGCTGAGGCCAATCGCCCCCACCACCTCGCCCTCCACCAGCACCGGCAGACCGCCACCGACCACACTCAACCGGCCAGACAACGCGGTGTGAATACCAAACACCAGGTTGCCGGGCACACAGGCCTGGTTGTACTCGTGGGTCGCCTTACGGGCCGCCGCGGCGGTGAAAGCCTTGTCCTGGGCCACGGTGATGCTGGTGACCTTGCCGCCATCCATCCGCTCGAAGGCCAGCAGGTTGCCGGACTCGTCGGTGACGGCGATGCACATCGGCACGCCAATCGCCCGGGCCCGGGCCGCCGCCCCGGCAACCAGCAGCCGGGCGTCCGCCTGATCCAATCGAGTCACAGTCAGCATTGGTCTCTCCTGTCAGTCTGGAAGGTGCCAGGCAGCCAATCAAGGCGACCGGCACCCAGGTGTTCAGGAAATGATCGTGCCCGCAGGTGGGCCAAGTCCAGCACCAGAGCAACTGGTCAGACCAGTTTTTTGCCGTCCGGAGCTTGCCGGAATCTCCCGGGCTCCGCCATAGTGGGCCTCTTGCTGGATACCAGCTCACTGCCCCGTCATCAACTACAGGGGCAATGACTGGTCCAACCACTTGCCCAACCACTGGACTACAACGGCAGCACCAAAGACCGACAGGAACGATGAGCGAACGACAGATCACCACGGCCCAGGACATCAGCGATCGGCTGGAGCGGCTGATCATGGACGGCAGTCTGTTGCCGGAGGAAAAGATTCCCTCCGAGCGTCAGCTGGCCGCCCGTTACAGCGTGTCCCGGGCCATCGTCCGGGAGGCCCTGCATGAGCTGCAGGGACGAGGTCTGATCGAAACCCGGCATGGCCGCGGCTCCTTCGTTGCCCCCATGCTGCCGGAGCCCCACACCGACAGTCCCCTGCTGAAGCTGTTTGCCGGCCATCCCCGCACCCTCTATGACCTGCTGGAGGTGCGTGAGCAACTGGAAGGCCAGGCCGCCTACCTGGCCGCCGAGCGGGCCAGCCAGCGCGACCGCTACCTGATCACCAAGGCCTTCGAGGATATGACCGCCGCCGATCCGCTCACCAATGCCCGCCGCGACCACGCGTTTCACCTGGCCATTGTCGAAGCCTCCCACAACCCGGTGCTGGTGCACCTGTTGAGCAGCGTCAAACAGTTGATGCTGATGACGGTTCAGGCCTCGGTGGCCAACCTCAATCCGCGGGAAAACTTCCGCCAGCGGATTCATCGTCAGCACCAGCGCATCCTTCGCACCATCCTTGCCGGTCAGCCCCGGGCGGCCCGCAACGCCGCCATGGCCCACGTTCGTTACGTCAGTGACTCCATGCACACCCTGGAGGCGATGGATCAGGGCATCATCTGGGTTGACCCCAACCAGCGGCCAGACACCAACGGCGACTGAACACCCGCCAATCCCTTCCGCTTCTGACCTGTCCCGAAATGCCGACAGTGCGGCCCGTTGCGCAAATGGCCACCAGCAGCCGCGCTGATAACCTTCTGGGTTTAGAGGAAACATTCGGAGCGTGTGCATGAAACAGAGCCATCAGGTCGTCAACGGCCCAGTCCGTCTGAATGTGGTCACCTACGGCGACGCCCGCAAGGTGCCTATCGTTCTGGTTCACGGTTACCCGGACAACCACACGGTATGGGACGCCGTCGCCCAGCGACTGGCGCAGAAGTACTTCGTGATCGCCTACGATGTCCGCGGCGCCGGCGAGTCCACCGCGCCCACCGAGGTGGCAGCGTACCGAATGCCGTTGCTGGCGGCGGACCTGAAGGCGGTGGTGGACAGCCTCATTCCGGAACGGCCGTTTCACCTGGCCGGGCATGACTGGGGATCGATCCAGACCTGGGAATCGGTCACCAGCGGCGAACTGACCGCTCGCATCCGCTCTTACACCACCATCTCCGGTCCCTGCCTGGATCATGTCGGTTACTGGCTGCGGGAACAGACCCTGAACGGCTCGGCCAGCGCCAAGCTGAAACTGGCCAGCCAACTGTTGAGTTCCTGGTACGTGGCCTTCTTCCAGTTGCCGGTGTTGGCTCCAGCGGCCTGGCAGAACGGCCTCGACAAGCTCTGGCCCAGCTACCTCGAGCGTCGCGAGCAGGTGGCCGAGGCGGTGCCCAATCCCAGCCAGCGCAAGGATGGCCGCTACGGCGTTCAGCTCTACCGCGCCAACTTCCGCTCCAAACTGCTGCGTCCGCAACAGCGACCGGCCTGCTGCCCGGTTCAGCTGATTGTCCCCAGCCGCGACAACTACGTTGGCCCGCAACTGTTTGAACGATTGCATCAATGGGTACCGGAACTCTATCGCCGGGACATCAACGCCGGCCATTGGGTGCCCCTGAGCCACCCGGAGCAGATTGCCAGCTGGATCGGCGAGTTCGTGACCGGGGTGGAGAACGGTCGCATGAGTACGGCCCTGGAGCAGGCCCGGGTGCAACCGGAACAGGACCACCTGCCGCTGGCCCGCAAGGTCACCGTCATCACCGGTGCTGGCTCCGGCTTCGGTCGGGCCAGCGCCCTCAGGTTTGCTGCCGCCGGTGCCAGCGTGGTGTGTGTGGACATTGATGAAGCCGCCGCCGAGGAGACGGCCAACCTGGTACGGACCCTGGGTGCCCAGGCCTGGGCCAGCAAGGTGGACGTGGGCTCAGCGACCGCCATGCAACGACTGGCCAAATGGGTCGGGCGCGAACTGGGGGGTGCCGACATCGTCATCAACAACGCCGGCATCGGTATGGCGGGCGGTGTTCTGGAAACCTCCACGGCGGACTGGGACCGCATTCTCAAGGTCAACCTGTGGGGCGTGATTCACGGCTCCCGCCTGTTTGGCCAACAGATGGTGGATAACCAGCGTGGCGGTCACATCGTCAACGTGGCCTCGGCCGCGGCCTTTGCCCCCAACCGCAAGCTGGCCGGCTATTCCACCAGCAAGGCGGCGGTGTACATGCTGAGCGAATGCCTGCGAGCCGAGCTGGACGAGCACGACATTGGCGTCAGCACCGTGTGTCCCGGATTTGTCGCCACCGGCATTGCCCAGAACACCGTCTATGCCGGGCTCAGCGAAGAAGAGGAACAGCATAAGCGGAACAAGGCCGAAGCGCTCTACCAGCGCGGCAGTGTGGTCACTGCGGACGACGTCGCCGACCGTATCCTGCAGACCGTGCTGACCAACCCGGCGTTGACCCTAGTGGGTCCGGAAGCCCGGGCCACCCGACTGCTGAGTCGCTTTGCCCCGGGGGTTTCCCGTCTGGTGGCCAAGCTCGATATCACCCCGTAATGCGAGTTAAGGAGTCCGCCATGAACGCCGCTATGACCAACCATCCTCTGAAAGCCCGCAAGGTTCAGTTCAATTTCGACCAGACGCCACTGTACTGGCTGCCGGACGATCCCTTCTCAACCCACCTGATCAATGGCATTCACCTGCTGTTGCCGGAGGGCGAGCTGTGGTTCTGCCGGGTCTACAACAAGGCCCTGCCGCTGGTGACCGATGACGCCCTGCGTGAGGACGTGGTGGGGTTTATCCGTCAGGAAGCGGTGCATTCGCGGGCCCACAGCGAAGCTCAGGGCTACCTGCAGCGCCACGGCCTGGATTCGGACGCCTACCTGGAGCGGGTCAACTGGCTGTTCAAGAACCTGCTGGGTGAGCAGCCGCTGGGAGTCGCGGCACTGCAACAACCGGGTCTGGAGAAACCCTGGCTGATCCTGCGGGTGGGGATCATTGCCGCCATCGAGCACTTCACCGGCGTGCTCGGCCAATGGGCCATGGACAACACCAGCTGGGAAGCTGACGGCGACCCGACGATGGTGGATCTGTTCAAGTGGCATCTGGCGGAGGAAGTGGAACACCGGACCGTGGCGTTTGACCTGTTCCAGCACCTGTGCGAGACCGAACTCGGCTTCTATGTCAGCCGACAGGCGCTGATGGCCCTGGTGTTTCCGCTGATCGTCTACTTCATTGCCGAAGGAGGACGCACGCTGTTCCGGCAGGACGACTCCCCCCGTCTGCGTCGGCTTGGCAAGAGTCTGCTGCCCCGGGTGCTGCTGGAATTGGAGCGGGTGGGTCGAAAGAACGGCAACGTGCCGACCTTTTCCTTCCTGGTCCGGGCGACGCTGCGCTGGCTTTCGCCCGGTTTCCATCCCATCACCGAAGGCGACACCCGCCAGGCGCTGGCCTACCTGGCCCGTTCTCCCGCCGCGCAGGCCGCTGCCAGCACGCACTAAGCGACGACCGGCCAGGGAAGGCCAGCGTCAACGCGACTTGTCGGATTCGCAGGGGTAACAACACAACGGGCAGGATGAAGCGGCCAACCGCCGGCAGGCCATCAGCATCGAGGCAGACTGGCCGGGGCTGGAATCAGCTGGTTTCGCTGGGCGAGACCATGTCCAGAAACTGCACCGCTTCGCCAAATGACAGGAAAGTCTTCAACACTTCCTGACCATTGATCTCTACGTCGTAGGCAACGCCCTCATTACTGAAGGACACTTCACCAGCGCCGAGCTTGCGTGCAACCACTCGAAGCAGGCCACGCTCAACCAGGACCGACTGTGACGCCATTGTTGTTATTTCCTCGATGATCGAGCTCATGGATAGGGTCATGGTCCCGAGTGTACGACCTTGAACCCCATCTGCCAATGCCTCCGATCGGGATCGTGAATCCCATCAAGACTGCAACATTTTTTACATTTGTCGACAATCAGGCGCGCAATTCTATGGTAAGCCGCCGCCAACAAAACGGTTGATTTCCAGCCCCAAGGTCCGTAAAAAAGGCCCCTTTTGCGGAGCCAGTCCAGCTGGGACGACTCCGCCGGACGGCGACGTTTCATCGAATTGCGAAATTCGTGTACTGTCCCAATTGCAACTATTCTTTAAGGGATTCGGGACTTCCGTGCCCGGGTCCGGATACAGACACAGCCGCATAGCGACAGTTTCAGGAGTCTTTCATGGCGGAACAAGCGCCCCTGGTCTGCAAGGATATCCACAAGACCTTCAACGATCTGGAGGTCCTCAAAGGCATTTCTCTGGAGACCAAAAAGGGCGACGTTGTCTCCCTGATCGGCAGCTCCGGCTCCGGTAAAAGTACCTTCCTGCGTTGCATCAACCTGCTGGAGACTCCCACCTCCGGCGACATAATCGTGCACGGTGAACCAATCCGGTTCGGCACCAACCGCAAGGGCGAACGCATTCCCGCCGACAACCGACAGGTGGAGCTGATCCGCGCCAAGCTGTCGATGGTGTTCCAGAGCTTCAACCTGTGGACCCACATGACGGTGCTGGAAAACATCATCGAAGCGCCGATTCACGTCCTCGGCATTCCCAAGGCCGAGGCCATTGAACGCGCTGAGGCCTACCTGCAGAAAGTGGGTATCTACGAGCGCAAGGACTACTACCCGGCACAGATGTCCGGCGGCCAGCAGCAACGCGCCGCGATTGCCCGGGCGCTGGCGATGGAACCGGAAGTGATGCTGTTCGACGAACCCACCTCGGCCCTTGACCCGGAACTGGTGGGCGAGGTTCTCAAGGTGATGCAGAGCCTGGCGGAAGAAGGTCGCACCATGATTGTGGTCACCCACGAGATGGCGTTCGCCCGCGATGTGTCGTCCCAGGTACTGTTTTTGCATCAGGGCGTGATCGAGGAACAGGGCACCCCGGAAAAGGTCTTTGACCACCCGGAGTCGGAACGCATGAAGCAGTTCCTGGCACCCAAGTTCTGAGCTGACCGGCACCACTGGCCAGCGTCTCCTGACAGGCGACGGGATGCGCCGTCGGTGCTATCTTGAGTTCAGGTTTCACTATGCGTCGGGTTCACCCCCTGCCGCATAAGGCGTGAAACAGAGCACACAAACACAGACCATCGTCGACAATAAAGCCATATAAGGCAACGACTTGGAGAAGTAAAAATGAAGAAACTGATTGTTGCAGCAAGCTGTGCCCTCGCCCTGTTCGCCGGCCAGACCCAGGCCCGGGACTGGAACGACATCCGCATCGCCTTTGATGTTCCCTACGAGCCGTTTGAGTACAAGACCCCTGACGGCGAACTGACCGGTTTCGAAGTGGAGCTGGCCGAAGCCATGTGCGCCGAGCTGGAAGCCAACTGCGAGTTCGTTATCCAGGCCTGGGACGGCATGATCCCCGGGCTGCTGGCTCGCAAGTTCGACGCCATCATGTCGTCCATGTCGATCACTCCGGAGCGCGCCGAGCGGGTGCTGTTCTCCGAGCCGTACTACAACACCCCGGGTGGCTGGTTCGCCCGTAACGACTTCAACACCGACGTCACCGACATGGCGGCGATGGAAGGCAAAGTGGTTGGCGTCCAGCGTGGCACCACCATGGACACCCACGTCACCAACGAGATGAGCGGCATCGTGACCGTCAAGCGCTACACCACCGCCGAGGACATGGTTCTCGACCTGGAAGGCCAGCGCCTGGACGTGGTCTTCGTCGACTATCCGGTGGGCGAACAGACCATCATGAACCGGGACGGTTTCAAGGAAGTGGGAGAGCCGGTCAAGCTGGGTGAAGGGGTTGCCGTGGCCATGCGCAAGCGTGACAGCGACCTGGCCGAGAAGGTCAACGCCGCCCTGCGCACCCTGAAGGAAAACGGCACCTACGACACCATCATGAACAAGTACTTCAGCTACGACATCAAGATGTAAACCGCCTGCTGGCGTAAACCCAGAGGGGCGGCCGGACTGGCTGGCCGTCCCTGATTTCCGGACATCCGCATGCTCGACCTCAAAGGCTACGGCCCCTCACTGCTTGAAGGCGCCATCGTCACCGTAGAACTGGCCTTCCTGTCACTGGCCCTGGCCATTGTCCTGGGGCTGCTTGGCGCTTCCTCCAAGCTGTCCAGCAACCGCGTCCTGATCGGCGCCGCTACTACCTACACCACACTGATCCGCGGCGTTCCGGATCTGGTGATGATGCTGCTGTTCTTTTACGGCGGCCAGGTGCTGGTCAACAACATCTCCGACTACGTCTGGGAAGCCTACGGTATCGACTTTTTCTTCCAGTTCGATCCGTTCATTTCCGGCGTACTTACCATCGGCCTGATCTTCGGTGCCTACATGACTGAGACCTTCCGCGGCGCTTTCCTGGCGGTGCCGGTGGGGCAGATCGAAGCCGCCAAAGCCTATGGCTTCAGCCGTTGGCACACTTTCCGCCGGGTGATGATTCCGCAGATGCTACGCCATGCCCTCCCCGGTATCGGCAACAACTGGCAGGTCCTGCTGAAGACCACGGCCCTGGTCTCGATCATCGGCCTCACCGACATGGTGCGAGTGGCGGAAGAAGCCGCCAAGGCCGAACGCTCTCCGTTCCTGTTCTTCATTCCCGTAGCGTTCGTTTACCTGGCGCTGACGGCGGGATCGGAACTGTTCATCAAGTGGCTCGACAAGCGTGCCAACGCCGGCGTTGTACAGGGAGACTGAGCCATGCCCGATTTCATTGCCCAATGGCTGAACCAGAACGAAGTTTTTACCGCGATCACCGTCGCCCATTACTGGGACGGCCTGGTCACCACCGTACAACTGGTGTTCCTGTCCCTGCTGCTGGGGCTGATGGTCGCCCTGCCGCTGGCCATCATGCGCACCAGCAAGTCGCCGTTCATCTCCGGTCCGGTCTGGCTGTACACCTACCTGTTCCGCGGCACCCCGCTGCTGATCCAGCTGTACATCATCTACTACGGCATTGCCCAGATTGAGGGCATCCAGGACACGTTCTGGTGGACCATCTTCCGCGAGCCGTTCTACCCGGCTCTGTTGGCCTTCACCCTCAACACAGCCGCCTACACCACAGAGATTATCCGTGGCGCCATCGTCGCCACGCCGGTCGGCGAGATTGAGGCCGCCAAGGCCTATGGCATGAGCTGGGCCCTGAGGATGCGCCGCATCGTGCTGCCCAGCGCCGCCCGCCGCGCGGTGCAGGCCTACTCCAATGAAGTGATCTTCATGCTGCACGCCAGTGCCATCGCCAGTGTGGTTACCATCGTCGACCTGACCGGGGCGGCGCGAAACATCTATTCCCGCTTCTACGCGCCATTCGACGCCTTCATCGGCGTGGCCGTGCTCTACATGTTGCTGACGTTTATACTGGTGTATGTGTTCCGCCGTCTGGAACGCCGGCTGCTGCGTCACCAGAGGCCTGTCGGGGGCTGACGGTAGGCGCACCGTCCACTCACAGCAAGGCGGGAGAAGCGAAGCATGACACCGCGTCAGCAACTCTTTGGCGACCACCAAGACTGGCTGGCCCACACCCTGGCCAATGCCACCGAGTCGACGCCGGCGGTGTCCACCCGCCTGGCGGACGGCTGTACTGTCGACCGGCTGGACACAGGTCTGCTGGAACTGCACCCGGACCAGCCAGGCCCCGAGCAGCCCAGATTGATCGTGTCCGCGGGCGTCCACGGCAATGAAACCGCCCCTATCGAAGTTCTCAATGCGCTGGTCAGCGAGCTGCTGGATGGCCAGTGGTCACTGGCCTGCCCGGCCCTGCTGATCCTCGGTAACCCGCCAGCCATGGCCCGGGGCGAGCGTTTTATCGACTTCAATCTCAACCGGCTGTTTGCCGGTGCCCACCAGAAGCGCCCCTACCACGACACCCCGGAGGCGACCCGGGCCAGCCAGCTGGAACGCCTGTGCCGTCAGTTCGCCGTCGAAAGCGAGGCGCTGGTGCACTACGATCTGCATACGGCCATCCGCCCCTCGGAGCGGGAGAAGTTCGCCCTCTACCCCTTCGTACCGGAGCGCCAGGTGCCGCCGGAGCAATGCGCCTTTCTGCTGGAGGCCGAGGTGGATACCCTGTTGCTGCAGCACAAGACCGGCACCACCTTCTCCTCCTTCAGTTCCGTGGATCTGGGTGCCGAGAGCTTCACCATCGAACTGGGCAAGGTGCAGCCCTTTGGCCACAACGATCTGTCCCGCTTCCAGGGTATCCACCGTGCCCTGCGCCGCCTGTTGCGCGGCGAGTCTGCGCCCGAGCCGGCCGCAGACTGCCAGTTGACGGAGTTTGAGGTGGTCCACGAGATCATCAATTCCGGCGACCAGTTCCGCTTTCACGTGCCAGACGATGTCGCCAACTTCACCCGCTACCCACCAGGCACGGTGATCTGGGAGGACGACCGCAACCAGTACCAGGTCGGAGAAAGCCCGGAAGCCATCGTGTTCCCCAACCGGGACGTCCCTGTCGGCCAACGCGTGGGCCTGATGGTGCGAGCCAGACCCGACGCGGACTGATGCTCGCGCCTACCGCTTAAATAGCCCAGCACTAAGCCGGGGCGTTTTCCATCTCAGGAACCGGGCGCCGGATCACCAACGCACACATCGACGGCACCACCAGCAGAGTCAGCACCGTGGAAGCCAGCAGGCCGGAGATGATGGCCCAGGCCATCGGCGGCCACAGCGTGGAGCCGGAGAAGGCCAGCGGCAACAACCCCGCGACGGTGGTCGCCGTGGTGAGCAGGATCGGTCGGGTACGCTGGGTCACCGCCTGGCGTACCGCCTCGCGGATACCATCGCCCTGGTCCAGTTGGCGATCCACCACATCCAGCAGCACGATGGCGTTGTTCACCACCACGCCGACCAGGGCAATCACCCCCAACAGTGACTGGAAACCGAAGGGTGATCCGGACAACACTAGCCCCGGGAATATACCCACCGTGGCCAATGGCACGGTCAACAGGATAATCCCCACCCGCCGGAACGAGTTGAACTGCAGGATCAGGAAGAACAGCAGCAACAGGATGCCAATCGGGGCGGTAGTCAGCAGGGCATTGTTGGCCTTGCCGGACCCTTCGGCATCACCGCCGTACTGCAGTCGTGTGCCGGCAGGCAACGGCGATTCTGCCAGCGCCTGATCAAGCCCATCCAGCGCCTGACTGAAGCTGTAGCCCGGCAACAGATTGCTGGTCACCGTCCCCACCCGGACGCCGTCGCGCTGATAACGCGCGGCCGGCTCCCATCGGGTCTGCACGGTGGCAATGGCTGACAGCGGCACGGCCTGGCCCTGGGCATTGTAGATGTTGATGGACAACAGCCGCGACAGCGACAGCTGTGTGCCTTCGCGAGAACGCAACACCAGGGGAATCGGGTCGTCCTCCTGGCGGTATTGTTCGGCCACCACACCAAAACTCTGGCCATACAGGCTCTGGGCAACGTCGGAGCGGCTGATGCCGTAACGGGCGGCACTGGCGTCGTCCACCTGGATGGCGATGCTGGCGACGCCAAGATCCAGATCGTGGCGCACGTCGACAGCACCGGGCGCCGCCCGCAACGCGGCATACACCTGTCGCACCGCCTGCTCCCGGGCGGCGTCATCCGGGTGAAGCACCCTCACCTCCACCGGGGCAGCCCGCGGTGGTCCCTGCCCCAGCACGCCGACCGTGACATCAAGCTCCGGCAACCGCTCCGACACATAGCCCCGAATCCACGCCATCAGCGGCGCTGTATCCGCCAGGGTTGGGGTACGAATCACCATCCGCCCCCGGTTGGGTGCCTGGGGCGCCTGCAACAAGTTGTAGTAGAAGCTGGGCCCGGTAAACCCGACAAAGCGATGCACTTCCAGTGCTTCGGGTCGGGAGCGAAGCGCCTGTTCGAGGACTGCAGCCACTTCCGCCGTCCGCTCCTGATCGGTGCCTTCAGGCATGTACATTTCGACCACCACCCGCGGCCGGTCGGCGTTGGGGAAGAACTGCAGCTTCATATAGGGCGTCAGCGCCAGGCTGGCCACCACCAGCACCACGCCGGCCAGGATCAGCGCTAGCGGCCGCCGCGCCACCAGGTTACCCAGGCGGCCGGCGAGACCGGCCAGGGGATCGGCACGGTGGCGACGGCGGGGTTTGAGAAAACGGGCGGCCAACAGCGGCACGGCGGAGATCGCCAGCAGGTAACTCACCGACAGGGTGAGCATGATCATGACCGGAATTCCCCGGGTAAAGTCGGCGGTCCCACCCTTGGACAGCAACAGTGGCGCGAACGCCGCCAGGGTCGTGCCGGTGGAGGCGCCCAAAGGACCGGCCAGTTCGCGCACCGACCGCTTTAAGGCGTCGAGCCGGCGAACACCGTGGTCGATGTGGGTCTGGATGTTTTCGACGATCACAATGGCGTTGTCGATCAGGATGCCCAGGGAAATCACCATACCGATCACCGCAATCTGGTGCAGCACGCCGCCCCCCAGGTCATACAGACCAATGGAGATCAACGCCACCATCGGCAGGATCGACGCCACCAGCAGCCCCATGCGCAGCCCCATGCCGGTGAATACCACCGCGATGATGATGGCAACCGCCAGCACCAGGCTCCAGGCCAGGCTGTCCAGGCGCTCCTCCACCTTGTCCGGCTGGAAGAACATCTCTTTCAGGGTATAGGGCGCGAACTCCGGGCGCAGCTGTGCCAGCCGCTCCCGCACATCGCGACCGAAGCGGATGGCATCGGTGGATTCCTCCGACATGTAGAGCGTCAGCAGTACCACCCGTTCGCCATCAAACCAGGTCTCCGGCTGCCGGGGCTCCACCGGGCCGCGCCAGACTTCCGCCGCGGCGGCCAGCGGTACCTGGGAACCATCGGGCAGCTCAATCGGTGTGGCACGGATGGCATCGACACTGGCGAACTCACTGTTGGGCAGCACCGACAGCCGGCGGCCGTGACTGACCACGAAGCCGCCGGGAATGGTCTGATTGCGCTGGGCCAGGGTCTCCAGCACCCGTGCCGGCGAGATGCCCAGGCGGTAGATTGCGGCATCGTCTAGGGCCAGGGTGATCTGCTCGTCCACCTCGCCTTCCAGTTCGATCCGCGACAGCCCCGGCAGGTCCGACAGCGTGGTCTTCAAGCGCTCGGCAACCTCGCTCAGCTCAGTCACCGATGGTGCCCCACCCACAGCCAGCACCACCGTCGGGGTATTGGTGAGACGGTCGTCCAGCACCATCCGCCCGACGTCGTCAGGAAACTCCTGACGGGCCCGTTCCATGGCCTGGCGGACCCGGTCCCAGGCGGAATCGGTATCGTAGATGGTCTGGTACAGCCGAATGTTGACCACCGCCACGCCGGTTCGGGCGGTGCCGCTGGTATAGTCCACTTCCTCCACCTGCAGCAGCTCATCCGCCAGCGGTTGCAGGATCAGCCGTTCCACCGTCTCGGCATTAGCGCCCGGATAGGACACCGTCAGTAGCCCGGCACGAGCGGGGAACGATGGGTCCTCCTGCCGCGGCATGGTGGTATAGGCGGCGATGCCGAGCAGGCCCAGCATGGTCACCACCATGCCCAGCAGGCGCTGGCACCGTAACAGGCGGGCGGTCATGGCAGTACCTCCACGGCATCACCATCAATGACCCGGGTCAGCCCGGCATAGATGACTTTGTCTCCCGGTTGCAGGTGTTCAGAAACCACCACCACCTGCTCCCCCAGGATGCGCTTCACCTCAATGGCGACCTGCTCCGCCCGGCCGTCACGGACCCGGTACACGCCGGCACCACCCGCACTGCGCATCACCGCCAGCAAGGGCACGGTGGTGTGGGCCGGCAACGTCGGCGCAATGCCCACCTCCACCGGCTGCCCGGCCGCCAACGTGTTGCCCGGCAGCTGCACCTGCACCGGGTGCAGTTCGCCACGCACCGCCCCGGGCTGGGCAATCTCCGTCACAGTGCCCACCACCGGCGGCTGGTCGCGATTCTGTACCGACCACACCGGCAGTTCCTCGCCCCGCTCGATGTGGGACAGCAGATAGGCCGGCACCCGGACTTCCACCTCGCGCCCCAGCGGGGAAGACAGCCGCATCACCGGTTGCCCGGAGCCGACAAACTCATCCTGCTCCACCAGCAGCGCTTCGACCCGGCCGGCAAACGGCGCCAGCAGTCGACTCTCCTCCAGCAGGCGCGAGGCCTCCGCCAGAGACGCACGGGCGGTGCCCACCGACGCTTTCAGGCCGTCGCGTTTGGCCGCCAGCTGCTCCAGCGCCTGCTCCGACACCACGCCGCGTTCATACAGGCGCTGTGACCGCAGCCATTCCCGTTCGGCCTGCTCAAGTTGGGTCTCCAACTCCCGCAACCGCGCCGCCGCCGAGTCCCGGGCCGGCTCCAGTGCCGGACTGTAGACTCGCGCCAGCAACTCACCCCGTTCAACCTGCTGCCCCAGTTCCACCGGCCGTTCCCGCAGGGTACCGCTGACCTGGAAGGTCAAAGTCGCCCGCTGACTGGCGCGCACGATGCCGGCAAACCGCAACGGTTCGCTGACCTCGCCCCCGGATCGCACCTCGGCCACCCGCACGGTTTCCCGTGAGGGCGCAGCGGCCTCTCCCGCCGCGTCCTGCTCCACCGCCTTGCAGCCGGCCAGCGCCAGACCGATCAGCAACCACCCGTACGCGCCTGTCTTGAACCTCATGGGTCTTTCCTCCCTCAATACCGGCGGGTCCACCGGCCACCATTAAATGATTTCGACATCTTGTCACTCTTTGACACTTTGTCAATAACGTTTTTTTGGGCGATACTGACGTCGCTCCATCCAGGCTCTGGCGCCGAAACAAGGCGTCCAGACGGAGGGGGGCACACCCACGGCCAACGGCGGAAACGATGAACGAACCAATCAAATCGAGACGGGAGCGGGAAAAGCAGGCCCGCTATGACGCCATTCTGGACGCAGCGGAGGCCACGTTTGCGGAGAAGGGCTACGAGCGCACGTCCATGGACGACATCGCACGTCGCGCCAGCCTGAGCCGGGCCCTGTTGTACGTG
Organism: Marinobacter xestospongiae; assembly: GCF_023156385.1. Lineage (GTDB taxonomy): Bacteria > Pseudomonadota > Gammaproteobacteria > Pseudomonadales > Oleiphilaceae > Marinobacter > Marinobacter xestospongiae. Next base: position 18,367 of record NZ_JAKZAK010000001.1, on the reverse strand, counting down.
TATTTCAGGGACAAGAGCGCGATCCAGCGCGGCATCGTGCTAAGGGCGGGGGAAAGCTTGCGGGGCCGGTTTGAACGGGCGCGGAACTCCGCCAGCGACAGCCTGCAACAACTGGTGGCTATCGGCCGGGCCTACTACCGGTTCTGCCTGGAAGAGCCGGAGTACTTCGGCGCCCTGACCCAGGCCGCAACCGCCATGAGCGAGGCGGACGATGCCCAGACCGAGCAGCTGCACTGTTCGGAGACGGCGGTCATGACCATCATGGTGGAGATCATTGAACAGGGCCTAGCGGCAGGCATTCTCAGCCGTAGCCGCATCCGCGATCCGTTGCAGACCGCACTGTTTCTGCGTGGCGCCCTGCACGGGGTGATCATGGGTTGTCGCCAGGACATGGGGCGCTCGGGTGCATACGCCAGCTTTCCACGGGATGAGCTGATCGAATACACCCTGTCGATGCTGATTACCTCGGTGGCCGCAGAGCAGCCACCGAGGCCGTGATAAACCGATGTCAGTGCTGGAAGTCGTAGATCATGCCCAGACCAAGGATGCCGGTAAGCTCATCCAGGGCATGGCGGCACTCCTGCAGCAACAGCGGGTCGGCCAGATCGGCCTGGGTCAGCCGGTCCCGGTAGTGGGCCTCCACCCAGGTGGTGAGACGCTGGTAGAGTTCGTCGGTGAGCAACACGCCCTGATGCATGGCCTGGAGCTCATCATCCCGCAGAGCCACCCGCAGCCTCAGGCAAGCCGGGCCACCGCCATTGCGCATGGACTGCTTGACGTCGAACACCTCAACCGCGGTAATCGGACCATCCCCTGCCACCAGTCCATCCAGGTAGCGGCTGACTGACTCGATCTCACGGCATTCCCCCGGCACTGCCAGCAGCATGCCGTCCGGTGAGTTCAGCAGTTGACTGTTGAATAGATAGGACGCTACCGCGTCTGCCAGTGGCACATCGCTCTCGGCAACCCGCACCGGCGCCAGCTCGGCGCCTTTGAGACGCTGGCGGATGTCTGCCAGCACCCGCGCTTCATCCAGAAACGCCTGTTCGTGATAGAACAGCACATTGCCGTTGCCCACCGCGATGACGTCGTTGTGGAAAACGCCAGCATCGATCGCCGCCGGATTCTGCTGGGCGAACACCGCGTGGTGATCGTCGAGACCGTGCAGACGCGCAATGGCCTGGGACGCTTCCAGGGTCTGTCGCGCCGGAAACCGCTGCGGTGCCGGTGCGTCGTCGTCAAACGCGGTGGCACCATAAACAAACAGCTCCACTCCGGGCTCACCGTGAGCCGCACACAGGCGGGTGTGGTTGGCGGCACCTTCATCCCCAAACTGGCTCACTGGCGGCAACGCCGGGTGATGGGCGAAGTAGGCTTCGTCGGAGAAGATTGCCTTCAATGCCCGCCCGGTCACCACATGCTCGATGGAGCGGTGGAACTTGGCGTTCAGGCTCGCCGGGGTGAAGTGCACCCGATGGTCCGCGGTATCAGCACTGGCAGAGACGGTGGCGGCGTTGGCCGTCCACATGCAGGACGCTGACGATACCGCCGCCAGCACCACCGGATTGTCTTTGGCAGTCGCCGCCAGGATCTCGGCGTCGGAGCCGCTGTACCCCAGTTGCCGCAGGGTCGGGATGTGGGGCCGTTCATGGGGTGGCAGTACGCCCTGAACATAGCCCCGGTCGGCCAACCGCTTCATCTTGGCGAGCCCCTGCAGGGCGGCTTCACGGGGGTTGGACTCGGCGTTGACGTTGCTCTTGGAGGCAACGTTCCCCCAGGACAAACCGGCGTAGTTGTGAGTCGGGCCGACCAGGCCGTCGAAGTTCGCCTCAATTGCGTGCTTGGGCATAGTTCCCCCGTGCGGTCAGTGAAAATCCAGGCCCGGTGCCAGGGTCGCCGGCACGGTGCTCTTGTCCGCCTCCAGTGAGGCCATGGGCCAGGCACAGTAGTCGGCCGCGTAGTACGCCGAGGGCCGGTGATTGCCGCTGGCACCCACGCCGCCGAACGGCGCGGCACTGCTGGCACCGGTCAGTGGCCGGTTCCAGTTGACGATACCGGCACGCACTTCCTCCACCAGGCGCTCATACAACGCCCGGTCGTCGGTCAAGATGCCGGCGGACAGACCGTAGCGGGTATCGTTGGCGATGGTCAGGGCCTGATCGAAATCGTCGTAGCGGTAGACCGTCAGCAACGGACCGAAGAACTCCTCATCCACGGTTTCCACCCCGGTCACATCGAGAATCCCCGGTGTCAGCAGGGCCGTTCCTTCCTGTACCCGGCTCATGGTCAGTAACGCCTTGGCGCCCTGATCGATCAGGCTGTTCTGGGCCGCCAGCAGCTTGTCGGCCGCCTCCACCGAGATCACCGCGCCAATAAAGGGCTGGGGCTCGGCATCAAAGGCGCCGGGCTTGATCCGGGCTGCCACTTCCGCCAGGCGATCGAGGAAACGGTCACCCTCAGCGCCCCGAGGCACCAGCAGGCGACGGGAGCAGGTACAGCGCTGACCGGCGGACAGGAATGCCGACTGCAGGGCATGGTGCACGGCACCGTCCAGGTCCGACACATCCTGCACGATCAGCGGGTTGTTACCGCCCATCTCCAGGGCCAGGATTTTCTCCGGCTGGCCACCAAACTGCTGATGCAGGATATGACCAACATTGGAACTGCCGGTAAAGAACAGGCCATCGATGCCGGCATGTCCGGCCAGTGCCTTGCCCGTATCGGCCGCCCCCTGAAGCAGATTCAGCACCCCGTCCGGCAGCCCGGCCTGGTGCCATAACCGCACCATGGCCTCGGCCACACCGGGGGTCAGCTCGCTGGGCTTGAACACCACGGTATTACCCGCCAGCAGCGCCGGCACAATGTGACCATTAGGCAGATGACCCGGGAAGTTGTAGGGCCCGAACACCGCGACCACGCCGTGGGGACGATGACGCAGAACCGCGTGGCCGGCGGCCACATCCTCTTCCTTCAGCCCGGTGCGCTCCTCGTAGGCACGCACGGAAATACCGATCTTGCCGATCATCGCCGCCACTTCGGTGCGGGATTCCCACAGCGGCTTGCCGGTTTCCAGCCCGATCTGGTGGGCCAGCGCTTCTTTGTTTTCCTCCAGCAGCCGTCCGTACGCTTCTACGAGAGCCTGACGTTCCGCCAGCGGGCGACGACGCCAGGCCGGAAAAGCACTGCGGGCTGCCTGGATGGCGGCGTCAACATCGTCGATGCTGGCGCCCTCGCCTTTCCAGACCTCGTCGCCGGTCACCGGCTGGGTGGATTCCAGCGACGGGCCGTGGCCATCCAGCCACAGTCCGTTGATATAAAGTTCACCTGTCAGCTTTGCCATGCTGTTGCACCTCCCGGCGCTGTTGACTGTGAATGATTACCGCGATTGTCCGGGTGCGGTGTGGATCGGCAGCGGACCACCGTCCTTCAGTGGCGCCAACCGCACCAGATCTCCCGATTCCACCTCCAGCACTTCCGCCACTTCCGGCGGCAGGCTGACGGTGTCTGGACTGATGCAGGTTGCCGGCACGGTGGTAACCCGGAAATCCCGGAACGACCGGTTGGACACCATGACCCGCTCTTCGGCGGGCACGTCCAATTCCAGCGGTTTGTGTCGGATCAGCACGTGGCGGTTCACGCTTTCCCGCACCGTGCGAATGTTATGAATGAACGCCTCGACCACCGGGCCACCGTCAAAGATGTCCACCAGGCCATTAAAGTTGAAGCCTTCCGCCTGCAGCATCCGCAGGGCCGGCGCGGTGTTGTCGTGGACCTGACCAATCACCTCCCGCGCACTTTCCGGCAGCAGCGGCAGGTAGATCGGGTATTTGGGCATCAGCTCGGCGATGAACGACTTGGAGCCGATGCCGGTGAGGTAATCCGCCTCACTGAATTCGATGTCAAAGAAGCGACTGCCGAGGGCGTCCCACAGCGGGCTCAGGCCCCGGGCATCAGAGACCCCCCGCATCTCTGCAAACACCTTCTCGGAGAAGTGGCGACGGAAGTCATCCAGGAACATGAAGCGGCAGCGGGAAAGCAGCAGCCCGTTACCGCCCTGACGATGACTGCCGGACAGCAGCAACGAACAGATCTCGGTGGTGTCGGTCATGTCGTTGGTCAAGTGCAGGGTTGGCGTCTGCACGTGCACGCCCAGTTCCCGCGACGCATTGACCGTGGTGCTCAGACGGTAGTTGTAGAACACCTCGTCCAGCCCCACCCGGGCCTGGATACCACTGATGCCGACACACTGGTTCAGCTCGGTGTCCTCCAGCGCGAACAGGAACAGACCCGCCTCCGGTTCACAGCGCTGGTTGAATGACGCCTGCGCCATATCGATCTTGCGCTGAAGCAGCTCCCGATCCGCCGGCAGGGTGGTCAGGCCCTTACCCGCGGCTTCCGCCATGGTCATCAGGTCGTCGAGATCCCGCTCCTGCAGGGGCCGTATTACCAGCATCGGTCACCTCCGCTTTGGGTTGGCCGGTTGATCGCGGAACGCATCATAACGGCGCCACCGTGACATCGCAGCCGGACTCGCATTGCAGCTCCTGCAATACCTCCGGCGGCGCCCGCAGGACGTCGTTGAGCGATTCCGACACCGTCGCCAGGATGCAGCGAAAATCTCCACCCTCCGAGGCGGCCAACAGGCAGCGTTCGCCGCCATCGGTCTCAGCCAGCCGCAGCCGTTTTCGGTCACTGGTCACCAGGGTTTTCAGGGTGTCGGTGCGGGCTTCCAGGACCGGGCCACCATCAAAGATGTCGACGTAGTGGCCGGCATGAAAGCCTTCCTGCTGCAACAGCGCCATCACCGCCTTGGTCATTGGATGGGGCTGCGCCAGCGCCTCCTGGGCCTGGGGCGACAGCAGGGTGACGTATATCGGGTTGGGTGGCATCAGCTCGGCAATGAAGGTCTTGCTGAGCATGCCGGAATAGCGATCCGCGGTGTCAAAGTCCATGTTGAAGAAGTGCCGGCCCAGACTGTCCCAGAACGGCACCTTGCCATCCTCGGTCTGGATACCCTGGATCTCCACCACCATGCGTTCGGAAAACCATTCCCGGTGACGGGCAATAAACAGCAGTCGTGCCCGGGACAGCAGCTCGAACGCCTCCGTACCACGCAATTTCGGGGCGATAGCAAAGGCGCCCAGAAGGGTGCGATCAGTCAATGCGTGGGACGGATAGAGCACGTCCACCCGGCGGGAAACGCCCAGTTCGTGGGACGCGTGAATCAGGGCGTCCATACGGTAGTTGTAGAAGGGCTGGCCGTTACCGGCGCGGGCATCAATGCCTGCCACACCCTGGACCTGGCCACGACCAAGGTCTTCAAGCACGAACAGGAAACGGGGGTAGTGGTCGGGAAAGCGTTGACCGGCGAAAGACGCCACGGATTCTTCGATCCTCGCGGCCAGGGCCTCTTCGGTTTTTGGCAGGGTCGACGACACCTGGCTGCCGTGGTCGCCGGCCAGTTTTATCAGGTCCTTCAGGTCGCCCTGTTGTACGGGTCGGACTCGCCACATGGGCTCGGCTCCTGTCATCTACGGCGAATCAGGGCGGCCTGCCGGCAAACCGGCAGGCCTCCGGTTGTTAGCTGCAGACCGTTTTGACGGCTCGCTCAAAACGCTCCAGCGCCTCGTCGATATCGGATTCCGGGATAATCAGCGATGGCGCCAGACGCACCACGTTGGGCCCGGCAATCAGTACCATCACGCCCTCATCCAGACCGGCGTTGAGGAATTCCTTGGCCTTGCCCTGCCACTGTTCGGTCAGCACACACCCCAGCAGCAGGCCTTCGCCGCGCACCTGCTCAAACACCCCGTAGCGTTCACCAATGGCCATCATGCCATCACGCAGGCGCTTGGAACGGGCGGTCACTCCTTTGAGGATCTCCGGCTGGCTGACGGTGTCGATCACTTTCTGCGCCACAGCGCAGGCCAGCGGGTTACCGCCGTAGGTGCTGCCATGGGTTCCCATCCCCAGGCTGGCGGCGATCTTGGCAGTGGTCAGCATCGCGGCCACCGGGAAGCCACCGCCCAGCGACTTGGCGCTGGAGAGGATATCCGGGGTAACACCGTACATCTGGTAGGCGTAGAGGTGACCGGTTCGGCCAACGCCACTTTGCACTTCGTCGAACACCAGCAGCGCATCGTTTTCATCACACAGCGTCCGCAGGCCTTCCAGGAACGCCTGGTCCGCCGGCTTGACGCCACTCTCACCCTGGATCGGCTCGACCACCACCGCACAGGTTTTCTCTTTCGAGATCAGCTTGCGCACCGAGTCCAGATCGTTGAAATCGGCGTGGTGAATACCACCCGGTGCCGGCTCGAAACCTTCCAGGTACTTCGGCTGGCCACCGACACTGACGGTGAACAGGGTACGGCCGTGGAACGACTGTTTGAACGAGATGATCTCGTGCTTGTCGGCGCCGTAGTGCTCCCAGGCATAGCGGCGGGCCAGTTTGAACGCCGCCTCGTTGGCTTCACCACCGGAGTTGGCAAAGAACACACGCTCGGCGAACGTCAGGTCGCACAGGGTTTTGGCCAGACGCAGGGCCGGCTCGTTGGTCATGACGTTGGACAGGTGCCACAGCTTTTCAGCCTGCTCGGTCAGCGCGCCAACCAGTCCCGGGTGGGCATGGCCCAGCGAGGTGACGGCAATGCCCCCTGCCAGGTCGACGAATTCTCGGTCCTGCTGATCCCAGACGCGTGAGCCCTCACCTCGCACCGGGATGATCTTGCCCGGGGCGTAGTTGGGTACCATGACATCATCAAACAGCTCTCGACTGACAGGTTCTTTATTCATTGCATCCTCACACTCTGTTTCCAGACGACTGGCCGCCCGCAACCGGCATGGTGTCAGCGGCGGCCCAAGTCGTATACACCTTTACCATCATACGCCGAGTTACGGTATTAGCACATCGGGTAAGCCGGCATCGGTCAACTCGATGATCCGCCGCTTATGGCGCTCCGGTCCCATCAACGATTTGACCACCAGTTTGTAGGAATCCAGGTCAAAGGTGAGGCTCTGGTGCCCCAGGTCCAGATCGTGGAGATCAGACTCCGAATGCACGGTGGTCACGTGAACCCAGTTGTAGATCACCAGGATGTCGGTGCGCTCGCCATCATCACTGCGCTCGACAATGCCTACCGCCCCGGACCAGGGCCAGGTGGTCAGTCGCAGTGAATGAAACGCGATCTGCATACGCAGATTGTAGCGGGCAATGTCCTCGCCGCCATCGCAGGCGCCCTGGCAACGGCCGAGACTGCGCTGGAAACAGGGTCCCTGCTCGCCACTTTCGAGCCCCAGCAGGCGATTGCACAGATCATTCCTGGCAGCGATGCCCTGAAGCGCCTGTTCCGCCGCCCGCTTGCTGCGAAACAGGCCGTAGTAGTCCCCCAGCCGTTGCGGGTCGATCTCCCGCACCAGTCGCGCGCGCAGGTAACCGCGGTCGTCCCTGCTGAGCTCAATGCTGACCAGCTGCTTGGCGGCTCGCGACCGCCGATTGTAGAGCGGTCGCAGAGATTTGATCTGTTTCAGCTCCAGCAGCAGTGCGCCCAGCTCACCGGCGGTTTCGGTGTATTCCACCCGTCGCAGGCTTTCGGAAATGCGAATGCCCCGGCTGCTGTTGTGATCCCCGGAGAAATGCGACGCCACCCGTTGCTGGATGTTGGTGCTTTTGCCCACGTAAAGCAGCACGTCGTTCTCGCCGTAGAAGCGGTACACCCCGGGACGGCGCGGCAGCTCCATCAGGATGTCCGGCGGCAGGTGGGAGGGAATGCTCGGACGCTGCAACAGCTCGCCAATCGCAGACTCCATCAGGGACGGACCGCAGTCCGCCAGGGCGTGCTCGAAGAACCCCAGCATGGCGGCGACATCCCCCATCGCCCGGTGACGCTGAACCTGGCCCAGCTGGTGACGGGCAATCAGTGCATCCATGTTGTGGCGGCGATGCTGGGGATAGAGCTTGCGGGACAGCTTCACGGTGCACAGCACCCGGGCCGAGAACGCCTGTCCGAGCCGGCGGAATTCGGACTTGATGAAGCCGTAGTCAAAGCGTGCGTTGTGGGCCACGAAGACGCAGTCCGCCAGCTGTTCCCGGAGCTCTTGCGCCACCGATTCGAACACCGGCGCATCGGCCACCATGGCGTTGGTGATACCGGTAAAACTCTCAATAAACGGGGAGATCCGGGTTTCCGGGTTCAGCAGGGTCTGCCACTCTCCGGTGACCTCGCCGTTACGCCAGAAGCGGATACCGATCTCGGTGATACGGTCCGACGTGGCGCTGCCGCCGGTGGTCTCGATATCGAGAAAGGCAAAGGTCGTGGTCGCAAGCAGGTTGTGTTTGGTCATGCCCCATTCTACGACAGCAAGGGCGCTTCCGGCTCTGTCGGTGGAAAGGCCGGTTACCGGTAACTCCGCGGCTGGCTTTACGTTACGGCACCCTGCCCCGCTGTCCCGAAACCCGGACAAAGCGGTTAGACATTCGTCTAATTTTGCGCTGACAGGCTTTGAAGTGTCATGCGCATGTCACTAATGTGATTTCGACCCAACAACAAAAACCTTGGAGACAACAATAATGCAAGGCAACAAGTTGAGACTCGCAATTCGCGCAACCGCGTCGGCTCTGATTCTGGGTACAGCCTCCCAGGCATCGGCCTTCGAAGTCAGCGCAGGCGACTACAGTGCCGACATCTACGGCTACGCGCGCTTCAATGCCAGTTACGACATCGATGAAGAGATCGGCATTTCCACCCGTTCAGGCGCATTCTCCGCCATCAACACCGGCGCAGCAGAAGACAACGAAGTCACCGGTCACTTCGGCGCCGATGCCGTCCAGACCCGCCTCGGGGTTCGCACCACCACGCCGGAAGGCGTCAAGATTGTTGTGGAAGGGGATTTCCGCCCCGGCCAACTGCGCCTGCGTCACGGCTACGGTGAGTACAAGGGCGTTCTGCTGGGCCAGACCTGGTCCAACTTCACCAGCTTCGTAGGCAACACCTCCACCCTGGACTTCGACTCCCTGGCCGGTCTCGCCGGTCTGCAGGGCCGTGTTGGCCAGGCCCGGTACACCAGCGGTCCGTTCTCGGTGTCTGTTGAGGAAGCCACCGACACCGGCATCGTTGGCAACCCCAACGACAAGCAGGGACTGCCCGCCTTCACCGCTCGCATCCAGGATTCATCCGGCGGCTTCTCATACTCCGGCGCACTGCTGGCGAAACAAACCACCTACGACACCGGCACCGATGACGACAGCATTTTCGGCTTCGCCGCCTTTGGCGCTGCCAAGATGGCGCTGGGTGACACGGTGACGGTGCAGGGCACAGTCTCCTACACCAACGGTGCCAATGGTTACCTGTATCGCTCCGGTGAAAACTTCGGCGCCGAAGACGCCTACATGGACGGCAGCAGCCTGGAGGCCATCTCCGGCTATGGCGGCTCCATCGGCATGGGCGTCAACCTGGGCGCAGGCTCCAGCGTTAACGTCGGCTACGGTATCGCCACGGTCGACTGGGATGACGCCGAGGACGACGGCGCCGCCGTTGCCGACAAGAGCGAAACCAATCAGAACCTGATGGCCAACTACCAGTGGTCTCCGGTGAAAAACGTCAAACTGGGCGTGGAATACGCCTACTTCAAGCGTGAGAATGTCAGTGGCGACGACGGCGATGCCAGCCGCATCCTGTTTGCCGGCCAGTACAACTTCTAAGAATCTCCGCACGTAAAGCAGTACAATGAGCGTTTTGGCCCCGGCCCTTCCTGCCGGGGCTTTTTTGCTCAGCGTACGCGACATTTCCGGGCATCCCGCCCCAGCGCGGGGCGCCCGGCGCCCCTTCCCCTCCTGATATTCCCGCCTTCGCCAGGGTGTTCGCCGACAAATCAATCACCTGCACATCCGCGCAGGAGCTGGCATGAACTATGCCCCTGTTTAGAGTGTGAGCGTGGCCAAGGAGCCTGAACGGCCCCTGACCTCTCAAGCGTCAGACCCACAACCATTGAGGTGACGTCATGAAAGAAGCCAAGAGCCAAACCCTGCTGTTCGAACTGACCCATCCTTTTGAAAGCATGGCCATGCAGGACCTGCATGACTACTTCGACTGGATGTACTTCGCCAACTGATGCGGATTGGGCCGGACCGGCCGCGGGCGCTACCTCACCCCGCTCGCAGTCGGTTCCGCGCCCCCTGCCCCGCCATCACCGCCAACACTTCCAGCAGTGACAACAGCCCCCGGTCCTGAGTCCGTGGCGGTTTACCACGTCCCATCCGAGCCAGTTGCCGGGTGTACCAGCTCACTTCCATCAACGCCATCTCATCCACCTTGCGGATGCCGGTCGTCACCGGTTTGACCAGACTCGTCACCGACTCGCCCGCCAGCAGTCGCTGCGGCAGATCCGGCTCCAGCACCAGCGGACGCGCCAGACCGACCAGGTCGGTCGCCCCGGACGCTATCGCCTGATTCATGCCCTCACTGGAACGAAACCCGCCGGTCACCATCAATGGCACGGACACCGTTTGCCGAACCGTCTCGGCAAACGACAGGAAATAGGCTTCCCGCGCCCGGGTGCTGGCTTTCACTTTGCCGCCATTGGCCATCGCCGGACTCTCGTAACTGCCGCCGGAGATTTCCACCAGATCGATCCCCAGCTCCGCCAGCCGTGAGATCACTGCCAGCGACTCCGCCTCGGTAAAACCGCCACGCTGGAAATCCGCCGAGTTCAGCTTGATCCCGACACAGAACGACGGCGATGTCGCCTCCCGAATGGCGTGGTAGATCGCCTCCACAAAGGTCCGACGCCGCTCGGCATCGCCACCCCAGGCATCGTTGCGCTGATTGTGGTGGGGAGACAGGAACTGGCTGACCAGATAGCCGTGGGCACCATGGATCTGCACGCCCTGGAAACCGGCCGCCTCCGCCACCGCGGCACTGCGGGCGAAGCGCTGGACAATGTCCCGGATTTCCTCATCCCGCAGTGCCCGTGGCGTGGCAAACATGCCCCGCAGATCCTTGCGGAACGGCACCGCGCTGGGAGCCACCGGGTCCCGGTTGAGCATTCTCGGACTCTGCTTGCCGGGGTGGTTGAGCTGCATCCACACCTGGCCACCACCGCTGCAGGCGGCCTCGGCCCAGGCCCGCAGCTTGTGCAAGTCACGTCGATCCTCCAGCACCACATTGCCGGGCTCCCCCAGGTGACGGCGATCGACCATGACATTGCCGGTAATCAGCAGCCCTGCCTCCCCCGCCGCCCAGGTGCGGTAGAGTGTCGCCAGGCGCTCGGTCACGCGGTTATCGACCGAGCCCAGCGCCTCGCTCATGGCCGCCTTGGCAATCCGGTTGGGCAGGGTCGCGCCATTGGGCAACGTTAACATTTGGGACAGTGGGTGGGTGGTCGTCATACGATCCTCCTGCGGGCTCTGCCCGATCGGGGTTATTTGACAGTTCGACAACTATCGAACTTTAATGAGGCCACTTTAGTACGCCGCCGCCACACTCTTCCTTATCCGATCGGGACAAGCGCACCATGGGCACTCGCAACACAGATACCCGCAATACGGACACCCGCAACCAGGATCACCTCTGCCGGGCCTTCAAGGCCCTCGCCAATCCAACACGACTGCGTATCTACCAGCAGATACGGGATCAGCGCAGCGGTGAGGTGGCCGATTCCGGCTGCAAGCTGGTGGACTTCATCAATTCTTTGAAAGTGGGCGCCCCGACCGTGTCGCACCACCTCAAGGAGCTGGTGAATGCCGGCCTGATCGAGGTGCGCAGGGATGGCCGTTTCCTGACCTGTTACCTGAGGGAGGACATGCGGGAGGAGTTACGCCGCTTCTGGGAGCGGACATAAAAAAACCGTGGCGGGTGATCACTCACCGGCCACGGTTTCGGTCAGCCCAACGGCCAGCCAGAGATCACAGCAGCAGGTGCCGGATATCCCCCAACAGCTGGCTCAGACGGGTGGTAAAGCGGGCGGCATCGGCACCGTTCACCGCCCGATGGTCATAGGACAGGGACAGCGGCAGCATCAGCCTGGGCTGGAATGCGCCTCCGTCCCACACCGGCTTCATGGCCGCCTTGGATATTCCAAGGATCGCCACTTCCGGAGCATTGACGATGGGCGTAAAGGCGGTGCCACCGATGCCACCAAGACTGGTGATGGTGAAGCAGGCCCCCTGCATTTCTGCCGGTTTGAGTTTCTTGTCCCGCGCCTTGGCGGCCAGCTCAGCGGCCTCCTGGGCCAGCTCCCACAGGCCTTTCTTGTCGACATCACGAATCACCGGCACCATCAGCCCCGCCGGTGTGTCGACAGCAATGCCAATATGGATGTAGCGCTTGTGGACCAGCTCCTTGCGCTCCATGTCGAGAGACACGTTAAACTGCGGCAGGTCGGCCAAAGCCCGGGCACAGGCCTTCAGCAGGAATGGCAGCGGGGTCATCTTGACGCCACGCTTCTCGCCCTCCGCCTTCAGGCCCTTACGGTAGCTCTCCAGGTCAGTGATGTCGGCGTCGTCAAACTGGGTAACGTGAGGCACATTGAGCCAGTTACGCTGCATGTTGTTGGCGGTGGCCAGGTGCAGGCGCGACATCGCTTCCCGCTCGATCTCACCAAACTGGCTGAAGTCCGGCAGCTTGACGCTGGGAATCCCCGCGCCACCGCTAACCGCACCGCCGCTTTGCACTTTCTGCAGCTGCTGTTTGATGTAGCTTTCGACATCTTCCTTGACGATGCGGCCTTTGGGTCCGGAGCCCTTGATCAGAGTCAGATCCGCGCCCAGCTCCCGCGCCACCTTGCGCACCGCCGGACCGGCATGAACCTTGGCACCCGGGGACGGCACCTCCTGGCTGGTCTGCGCCGGCGCTTCCGCCGGCTGACGGTCAGGTTTGGCGGCAGTCCCGGTGTCCGCTTTCGCGGCCGCCGGCTGCGACGCCGGGGCCTGCTCTTCTGGAGCACTGCCACCGGCCTCAGTGACGGTCATTTCCACCAGGCTGTCGCCTTCAGACAGCGCGTCGCCCTCTTTCACCAGCAGCTTGTCGATGGTGCCGGCAAACGGAGACGGAATCTCCATGGTGGCCTTGTCTGACTCCACCGTGACCAGCGGATCATCCGCCGCCACGGTGTCACCCTCCCTGACGTTCAGCTCGATGACCGGTACGTTGTCAAAACCATCCAGCCCCGGAACCTTGACGGTCTCGGTGCGGGAACCACCGGACGCGGGCACCTCGGTTGCCGGTGCTTCCTCGGCAGCCTCTGACTTATCGGCCTCCGCCGGCGCTTCAGCCGAACCACCGCCGCCTCCGGCGTTGATGGTCCCCACCACATCCCCTTCGCGGACCTTGTCGCCCACCTTGACGGATATCGCGCCAATGGTGCCGGCGGCAGGCGCCGGCAGCTCAACTGAGGCCTTGTCAGACTCCACGGTCAGGATCGGGTCTTCCTCGGCCACTGAATCACCGGCGCTGACCAGGATCTCAATGACTTCTACTTCGTCCGCACCGCCGAGATCGGGAACCTTGATGTCCTGTTCACTCATCACCCACCTCCTCAGCTATGCACCGGATTTGATTTATTGCGATCAATACCGTACTTGCGCATGGCTTCCAGCACGACGTCTCCTTTCACCTCACCATCTTCAGCCAGTGCCGACAGCGCCGACACCGCCACGTGGTAGCGATCCACCTCGAAGAAGCTACGCAGCTTTTCGCGGGTGTCACTGCGCCCGAAGCCGTCCGTTCCCAGGGTGACGTAGGTCGCCGGGATGTAGGCCCGCAGCTGCTCGGAGTGCAGTTTGATGTAGTCGGTCGAGGACACCACCGGCCCTTTGCGGGATTCCAGGCACTGGGTTACGTACGGTTTCTTCGGCGTGTCGTCCGGGTGGTATCGGTTCCAGCGCTCGACATGCTGGCCGTCACGGGCCAATTCGTTGTAGCTGGTCACGCTCCAGACATCGCTGGCAATCCCGAAGTCGTCACGCAGCAGCTCGGCGGCGGCACGCACTTCGTTGAGGATCGCACCGGAGCCCAACAACTGAACCCGGGTTGCGTCCTTGTTGCCATCCACATCCACCGAATCCAGCTGATACATACCCTTGATGATGCCGTCTTCCACACCCTCCGGCATGGCCGGCTGCTGGTAGTTTTCGTTCTCGATGGTGAGGTAGTAGAAGACATTCTGGTTGTCCTCGAACATCTCCTTCATGCCGTGGTGCACCACCACCGCCATCTCGTAGCCGTAAGCCGGGTCGTAGGCCTTACAGTTGGGGATGGTGTTGGCCAGGATGTGGCTGTGACCGTCCTGGTGCTGCAAGCCCTCACCATTGAGCGTAGTCCGACCGGCGGTGCCACCCACCAGGAAGCCACGGGCCTGGATGTCACCAGAAGCCCAGGCCAGGTCGCCCACCCGCTGGAAACCGAACATGGAATAGAAGATGTAGAACGGGATCAACGGGAAATCGTTGGTGCTGTAGGACGTGGCACAGGCCATCCAGGCAGCCATCGAGCCGTCTTCGTTGATGCCTTCCTCGAGAATCTGGCCCTGCTTGTCCTCGCGGTAGTACATGATCTGGTCACGGTCCTGGGGCACGTATTTCTGGCCCTCGGAGGTGTAGATGCCAAGCTGGCGGAACATGCCTTCCATACCGAAGGTCCGCGCCTCGTCCGGGACAATCGGCACCACCCGCTTGCCGACACGCTTGTCCTTGGTCAGCGCGGTCAGCAGGCGCACGAAGGTCATGGTGGTGGACGCCTTGCGGTCGCCGGAGCCTTCCAGCACGTTCTTGAAGATGTCCAGCGCGGGAATCTGCAGCGGCTGACAGTCCTTGCGACGCTTGGGATAGAAACCACCCAGCTCCTGCCGGCGTTTGCGCATGTAGACCATTTCCGGGCTGTCCGGCGCCGGACGGTAGTAGGGAACGTCTTTCAGTTCCTCGTCCTTCAGCGGCACCGCGAAACGGTCACGGAATTCCTTCAGCGCCTCGACATCCAGCTTCTTCAGGGAGTGGGCGGTGTTCTGGGCCTCGCCGGCACTGCCGAAACCGTACCCCTTGATGGTATGGGCGAGGATCACCGTCGGCCGGCCACCGTGGTTATTGATGGCGTGGTGGTACGCGGCGTAGATCTTGTACGGATCGTGGCCACCCCGGTTGAGTTTGCCGATGTCTTCATCCGACAGACTCTCAACCAGCTTGGCCAGCTCCGGGTACTTGCCGAAGAAATGCTTACGGGTGTAGGCCGCACCATTGCTCTTGAAGTTCTGCAGCTCACCATCGCAGACCTCGTCCATCACCCGCTGCATCACCCCGTCCTTGTCTTTCTCGAACAGCGGGTCCCACATCCGGCCCCAGACCACTTTCAGGACGTTCCAGCCTGCACCACGGAAGACCCCTTCCAGCTCCTGGATGATCTTGCCGTTGCCACGCACCGGGCCGTCCAGACGCTGCAGGTTGCAGTTGACCACGAAGATCAGGTTGTCGAGCTTCTCGCGCCCCGCCAGGGAAATCGAGCCCAGGGTTTCCGGCTCATCGCACTCACCGTCACCGATGAAGCACCAGACTTTGCGGTCGCTCTTGTCGATCAGCTCCCGGCTGTGCAGGTACTTCATGACGTGAGCCTGGTAGATGGCCTGGATCGGGCCCAGCCCCATGGACACGGTGGGGAACTGCCAGTAATCCGGCATCAGCCAGGGGTGCGGGTACGAGGACAGGCCATTGCCGTCGACCTCTTCGCGGTAGGTATCCAGCTGGTCTTCGTCAAAACGCCCTTCCAGATAGGAACGGGCATAGATGCCCGGTGAGGAGTGCCCCTGGAAGTAGACCAGGTCAGATTCCCGCTTCTCGTCACCGCCGTGGAAGAAATAGTTGAAACCAACGTCGTACAGCGTCGCCGCCGAGGAGAACGAGGAAATGTGACCGCCCAGCTCGCCGGGCCGCTGATTGGCCCGCAGCACCATGGCCATGGCGTTCCAGCGAATCAGCGAACGGATGCGGCGCTCCATGAACAGGTCGCCCGGCATGCGCGCTTCCTGGGTCACCGGGATGCTGTTGCGGAACGGTGTGGTGATGGAATACGGCAGTTCGGTGCCATCCCGGCTGGCGCGTTCAGACAACCGCTCCAGAATGTATTTGGCGCGGTCGACGCCTTCCTGTTCGATCAACGATTCCAGCGCGTCAAGCCATTCACTGGTTTCTACGGGATCTTCGTCCTGGTACATCCAACCCTCCCATTAACAAATAGGACAGCGATACCGGTCGGTACCGCCTGAAAATTCTGTCTGTGCATCCGTCGGTGCTGGTCGCTCGATGGCCGGGGGCAGAGCGCAGGTCCTCGCCTGCCTACAGCATAGATCAGTTCCCCCGTCTTGCCGGCCGGGACGGTGGCCTCAGGCCACCACACCGCATTTTATGTCGTAGTATTACTAACAAAAATCAAGAAAACGACATCATTGCTTGCAAAAAGCCCAGAAAGAGCCCAACTTGCCGGCGCAATTTTAGGAGAATGACGTTTTTTTATGAAACTCTCAAGACATCCACGACCAAGGTCGTAGGTTGATGCCGAAGCAACATTTCAGACACTAAAGGATTTTTTCAGCCAGCTTGACTGCGCCAGAATCCGCCACCCCGTCACCAGCCCTTACCTTAAAGGCCAGCATTACCCTTGGCAGAACACCAACTTACAAAGAATTTTAATTAGACCTGAAAATATTCACCGATTTGGGTATACTCGCCTGCCCGTTTTTTAATCAACGGCATCACTTTTTTCAGACCAGATCACGATGGGCAGAGCCCGTTGTGGGATGGCTTGTTGGTTTTTTCCTAACCCAGAGGGCGATCTATGAATTCCATCGTCACCTTCCCGAACCGCATCCCCACTGCGGAATTCGAAGAGCGACGCTTCCAGGTCTATACGGACCGCCAGCTCGACAAGATCGAGGCCATCCAGCAACTGCCGGAAGAGACCCTGTTCGAAATGCGGGTCGTTGCCAGCGTGCTGCCATTCCGTGTCAATGAATACGTCATCAACGAGCTGATCAACTGGGACAAGGTCCCCAACGATCCGATCTACCAGCTAGTGTTCCCGCAAAAAGGCATGCTGAAAGAGGAGCACTATGAGCGCATGGCGCAGCTCCATCGCGAGGGCGCAGACAAAAAGCTGATCCAGTCCGTTGCCAAAGAGATCCGCGAGGAACTGAACCCGCACCCGGCAGGCCAGATGCAGATGAACATGCCGGAGCTCGATGGCGAGGTGCTCGACGGCGTCCAGCACAAGTACCGCGAAACCGTGCTGTTCTTCCCGGCCCAGGGCCAGACCTGCCACTCCTACTGCACGTTCTGCTTCCGCTGGGCGCAGTTTGTCGGTGACAAAGACCTGAAGATGGCCAGCACTGAGGCGGAGAAACTGCACGGCTACCTGAAGGAGCACACCGAAGTCACCGATCTGCTGGTGACCGGTGGTGATCCGATGGTCATGAAAACCAAGAACCTGGTGCAATACCTGGAACCGCTACTGGAGCCGGAGTTTGATCACATCCAGAGCATCCGCATCGGCACCAAGGCCCTGACCTTCTGGCCATACCGCTTCGTCACCGACAAGGATGCGGACGAGCTGATCGACCTGTTCGCGCGCCTGGTTGACGCCGGCAAGCACGTGGCCATCATGGCCCACTACAACCACTGGCAGGAAATCACCACCGACATCGCGGAAGAGGCCATCCGCCGCATCCGCGCCACCGGTGCCGAGATTCGCGCCCAGGGCCCGCTGATCAAGCACGTCAACGACAATGCCGACGACTGGGCCAAGATGTGGAAGAAGCAGGTCAAGCTCGGGATCATTCCCTACTACATGTTCGTGGAGCGGGACACCGGCGCCAAGGCCTACTTCGAGCTGCCCCTGGCCGAGGCCTACAACATTTACCGCGAGGCCATGAAGAAGGTGTCGGGCCTGGCGCGTACCGCCCGCGGACCGTCCATGAGCGCCGGCCCCGGCAAGGTCGAAGTGCAGGGCATTACCGAGATCAATGGCGAGAAGGTGTTTGTACTGCGCTTCCTCCAGGGCCGTAACCCGGACTGGTTCCAGCGCCCGTTCTTCGCCAAGTACAGCGAAACGGCCACCTGGCTGCATGAGCTTGAGCCGGCGTTCGGGGAGGAGAAGTTCTTCTTCGAGGACGAGTACGACGAGATGCGCAAGGGCAACGGCTAACCCGCCCCGACCATCACGAGCCGACCCCGAGGGGTCGGTTCAGACTGCTGACAAACCCCGGTTTTCCGGGGTTTGTTGCATTTGGTCGTTCTGTTTTCAGCCGACGGTCGCTTGAGTCAGCCTTCCTCGTCGATACTTCCTATCAACCCGTTTTTGAGTCCATGCCAGGATTGATGCCTGTAAGA